>JBDWQA010000019.1:0-449566 GCA_039986835.1 Hyphomicrobiales bacterium | reverse complement strand
TTCGCCCCTAAGCCCTGCAGCGGGATCTGAGCTCAACGTCCGATCAAGAGGCCGCTAAAAACAACAACAAAATATGGCCCGGAAATCAGACAAATGCTCCAACTCAAAAAGCCTCCCGATCAAAAATCGGTGGGCTTTTTTTATGCTTTGATCGCAGGCAGTTTAGTAAAGCAGCCTAACCAAAGAGAGTGTGATGAATGGGAAACAGAGCAATACTCCCACACGAACAATATCGGTTAAGACAAACGGCATGACGCCGAGATAAGTTGCAGAAATCGGTGTGGATTTATCCATCGAATTGATCACAAACAGGTTCATGCCCACCGGTGGCGTTATAAGCCCCACCTCCACAACAATCAGCACAAGAATACCAAACCAGAGTGCAAACTCTTCTGTGCTCATGCCGAATTCCAATACTGAAACGATTGGAAAGAAAATCGGAACGGTCAGCAATATCATGGACAAGGAATCCATGACGCAGCCAAACAGCAGATACAGCATCAAAATGCCCAGCAAAATGACCCAGGCATTGATGTCTTGCTCTGCCACCAAACTCGCCAGATGCTGAGGTAATTGTGACAAGGCCAAAAAACTGTTGAAGATGGCAGCGCCCAGCACAATGAAGAAGATCATTCCAGTGGAAGAGGCCGTCGCCAGAATAGCGCCCTTAAGGCTCTTTGGTGTCAGACCTCTATTGAACAGTGCTATCAAACCGGTCCCAAAGGCACCAATCGCCGCAGCTTCGGTCGGTGTAAATACGCCAGCGTAAATCCCACCAACAACAGCTGCAAATACAATGAGGGCTGGCCAAACTGGAATGAGAGCCCTGAACCTTGCACCATACGCCATTCTTTCTCGAACACCGCCAGAATCCGGGTTAAGACGAACGTAAATTGCGATGGCAATCATGTAGCCTAGTGCAGCCAAAATTCCTGGAATAAGCGCAGCGACAAACAGCTTTGCAATATTCTGCTCTGTGAGAATAGCGTAAATCACCAAGATAACTGATGGCGGAATGAGGATGCCCAATGTGCCGCCCGCCGCCAAAGCACCCGTTGATAATGCAGGCGAGTACCCATAGCGTTTCAACTCAGGAAGCGCGACCTGACCCATAGTGGCGGCCGTCGCCAGTGACGATCCACAGATAGCGCCAAACCCAGCACAAGCGCCAATCGCCGCCATAGCGACACCGCCCTTTCTGTGACCAAGCCACGCTTCAGCTGCCTTAAACAGCGCAGTCGACAAGCCACCAAGTGTCGCGAACTGGCCCATCAACAAGAATAATGGCACAATAGACAGTGAGTAGCTGGAAAACGTCCCATAGGTCTGGTTTTTCAGTTGCGCGAAACTCATCAGCGTTGTGCCGTTAATGGCATAATTGCCACCAAGACCAACGAGTAGCATGGACAGGCCGATTGGCACCCGCAAGAAAATCAACACCAATAGAACAGGGAACGACCAGAGCCCAATTTCAAGATTACTCACGAACTAGGCTCCGTCACAAAAAGCGTCCGCACACTGCGCCAAAGGCAAAAGCTCGCCACCAATACAAAAACCAATGCGCCAGAAAGTGCAGCCGCATAGGCCCACCAGATCGGAAACTGCAGGATAAAAGTCGTCTCACCATAAGACGTCTTGTCCAAGGTTCCCAAAGCATGCTGACGACAGAGTAAAATAGCGACCATCAGCATAAGAACATCAATCAACACATCCAATATTAGATTGATACCCTCGGGCAGAAATTGCGTGAAAACTTCCACACTGGCGTGTCCACGGTTAAACTGACACCAAGGCAAAAAGGCGAATACGGCAAACGCAACACCGGCCTCAACCAACTCAAAGTCTCCTGGAATTGGCCCCAGGCCAAATGGAATGAGAGCACGACCGCTTACGCTTGAAACAGTCAGCATTGTAAGTGCAATCAGTACAAACCCGCCCAACAATGCGAATAAAAAGCTTATGAAAGACGCTATGCGTTCCAGAGTAAGATACATAAAGGGCTAGCCGCTACATCCGATCTGCCAGAAGAGCAGGATCGATGATAGGTGGACGCGCATTCAAATCAGCAATACTGAGCCCGACAAGGGACTTATAATACGCTGCATGTTCTATAAGCTCGTCCTTTGAAATCACCTGTGTTGGTTCCACCGCATTGCCTTTGCTGCGTTGTTCGACAATTTCCATGATTTGATCGGGCCCGTTCCCACGATTGGCCAAAACGATGGCGTTTGTTTTTTCGAGGCGCTCTGCTTCATAAGCTTTCAATGCCTGAGCGCCAAGACCTGCTTGTCGAAGCTTAAGTCCTAATACACGCGCATCAATAATCGCTTGCGAGGCACCATTGGACCCAATGGGATACATGGCATGAGCGGCATCGCCAATCAGGGTCGCACGATCAAAGGTCCATTTCGGCAATGGGTTCCGGTCCACCATTGGATATTCCAGAATTTCTTGCGCACTAGTGATCATGTCCGGAACATTCAACCAATCAAAATTCCAGGATTCAAATTCTGGCAGAAAATCATCCAATTGACCGGTCCGGTTCCAGTCCTCCGTTCGCCAGGCAGCATCCGGTTTGAATTTTAACTCCGCAATCCAATTGACAATCGCTTTTCCCGTCTCAGGGTCAGAGGCACTGAGAGGGTAGCAGACAAATTTTTGATACTCATGACCAATCATGGCCATGCTGGCACCATCCAGAAAGGGCTTTGCAAGGCTGGTTCCACGCCAGAGTACAGCTCCACCCCATTCCGGCGATCCTTCATCAGGATAAAAACCCGAACGCAGTGAAGAATGAATACCATCTGCACCAATCAATACATCACCAGACACAGAGAACACTTCGCCAGATGCCGAGCGAAAACTTGCGCACACGGCATTCGACCCGCTGGAGTGAGACACCAAGGCCGCATCTGTTGCAACCGCATCCGACCCAAGTCGGTTTAATACGGTTTCAAAAAGCAGTTGCTGTAGATGACCACGGTGTATGGAATATTGCGGCCAGTTATTACCAGCTTCCAATCCGCGAGGTTCCACCCAAATCTGTTTCCCGTACTTGGAGAAGTACGCAACTTTGCTGGTCCGAAGCCCAATTTTATCCAGATCATCAGCAAGACCAAGTTCAAATAGTTCACGCACACAATTCGGCTGTAGATTGATACCAACTCCGAGAGGTTTGATGGATGTATTGCGTTCAAAAACGCGCGCGGGAATGCCAAGCTGATGGCACGTCAATGCCAGAGTTAACCCTGCAATGCCCGCACCCGCGATTATAACTGTCATGGCATATTCACTTGCGTTGAGAAGCTTTGGGCGCAAACGCCCAAAGCCAAATCAAATTGCAGCTTACTTCATTGAGTTTTTATCAATGAGAGCTTTGGCCTGATCCAAAAGAGCCTGTCCATCAATACCCTTGCCATCCATTTCAGCAACCCATCGGTCGGTCACGGATTTCGCTACGGCTTTCCACTCATCAAGATCAGCGCCTTCAACAGTTATGATGGTGTTGTCCGTCTTGCTCGCAATATCGCGGCCCGGCGCGTCATTTTCCTGCATGATACGACCTGCGGAAGCAGAAAATTCCAGACCAGTGTTGTCGTCAAGAATTTTGCGCAAATCATCCGGCATGGCGTCATAACGCTGTTTGTTCATGGCCAAGACGAATGTGGCTGTATAAAGCGCCCGATCCCCACCAAACTCGGTGTGGGTGTCTACCAACTCTGCAATTTTCAAGGCAGGCGTCACTTCCCAAGGAATAACTGTGCCATCAATAACTCCCTTGGAGAGCGCTTCCGGAATGGCCGGAACAGGCATACCAATTGGCGTGGCACCAGCTTCTTTCAGCATATCATTAATCACGCGCGTTGGTCCGCGCAGTTTCTTACCGCTCATATCCGCAAGGGAGCGAACACCGTCGCCCTTGGCATGAATAACGCCCGGACCGTGCACCCATGCACCCAAAATCTGGAAATCTTTGAAGTCAGCATCTTTCATCTGCTCTTCATGGAGCTGCCAATAGGCCCGAGACATAGCCTCGGCATTTGTCATCATGAAAGGCAGCTCGAACACTTCTGCACGCGGAAAACGGCCTGGTGAATAGCCAGGAAGTGTCCAAACAATATCAACCACGCCGTCACGCGCCTGGTCAATCAGTTGCGGTGGCTTGCCGCCGAGTGCCATTGCGGAAAAAACATCAACTTTTATGCGCCCATCCGATGCCTCCCCGATTTTCTCGGCCCAAGGGATCAAGATACGCTTCGGCACGTTTGCTTGTGGTGGCAAAAACTGATGCAACCGCAGCGTAACTTCCTGCGCGAAACTGGTAGATGTGGTAACGGCAAGACCAGATAGGGCCCCAGATACAGCCAAAGCTACAGAACCCAGAGTATTGACTACGAAACGACGGTTGAGCATGAATTTCCTCCTCAGCTTTTCCCAAACAGTAAGTTCTGCATCATATCAAAAAAATGTGCAGACCTGCTGTTCTGCACCATGGCAGTTGTTTTTGTAACTTTCTAGGCCCTATTGCCCCGCTGGCATTCAAATGGGTAAGCCACCACCCTCCTTTATTGTGTCCAGTACGATTGCCGTTTTTACATTTTGAACAGCTTCATGAGGCAGCAGATAATCGTTCACAAAGGTGGACAGGCTTTTCAGATCCGTGGTCACAACTTTTAGCATATAGTCCATTTCACCTGTAAGAGCGTGTGCCTCCATAACTTCTGGCAAGCGTGAAAGCAGATCAGCAAATTGCTTGGCGCTGTCCCTGTTGTGATTGGCAAGGGTCACCGAGATTAGGTTGACAAGACCAAAGCCCAGTTTCTCGCGGTCCAGTTTTGCATGATATCCGGCGATAAACCCCGCGTCCTCGAGCCGGATGCGCCGACGTGCACATTGCGAGGCAGACAGGTTTATTTGTTCCGACAATTCAGAATTGGTCAATCGACCATCATATTGTAAAGCCGCCAACAGCTTTCGATCAAACGCATCTGTGCTTATTTCTCGCATAATCTCTCATTTTCTGCGTGATTCACGCCATATTTTGGATAATTGATGCCAGATTTGCAAGAAATACGCGGACTTTATGCATCAATATCTCAGAAACATCTAGACAAGGAAAACACTATGGGTCCTTTCCCCCACAATGCAGAACCTGTGGAAATATGCGAAGACAACCCTGCTGGCACCGATGGGTTCGAATTCGTTGAATTTGCCCATGAGGACCCAACGGCGCTGGAATTGCTCTTTTCGCAGATGGGTTATTCTGAAGTTGCAAAACACAAGACCAAATCCATCAGTCTGTGGCGGCAAGGCGATATCAATTATCTCATCAATGGCGAGTCAGGTTCATTTGGAAGAAGATTTGTTAGCCAACACGGTCCTTGTGCACCCTCAATGGCGTGGCGCGTGGTTGATGCAGCGCACGCATTGGCCCATGCAATAAAGTGTGGAGCCGAGGAGTATGTTGGGACTGACAAGGTAATTGATGCACCAGCCATTATTGGCATTGGTGGTTCCCTGCTTTATTTCATAGACACTTTCGGGCCTAAAGGGTCAGCTTATGATGCTGAGTTCAATTGGATTGGAGAACGTGACCCTAAGCCTGAAGGGGTGGGGTTTTATTATTTGGACCACCTCACGCACAATGTGTTCCGCGGCAATATGGACAAGTGGTGGGACTTTTATCGCAATCTGTTTAATTTCAAGCAAATACACTTTTTCGATATTGAGGGAAAACTGACCGGGCTTGTCTCGCGGGCAATCACTTCACCTTGCGGAAAAATCCGTATTCCCTTGAATGAATCCACCGATGATAAAAGTCAGATCGAAGAATATCTGCGCAAATACAATGGAGAAGGCATTCAACACATCGCCGTCGGCACCGAAAGAATTTATGATGCGACGGACAAGTTAGACGCAAATGGTCTGCGTTTTATGCCAAAGCCACCTGCAACATATTATACCCAATCAACAAATCGCGTTGAGGGTCACTCAGAACCAATCGACCGTATGGCAGCACACGGCATTCTGATCGATGGAGAGGGAGTTGTTGATGGTGGAATGACAAAGATTCTACTGCAGATATTCTCAAAAACAGTCATCGGCCCCATCTTCTTCGAATTTATCCAACGCAAAGGCGACGAGGGTTTTGGTGAGGGGAACTTTAGAGCACTGTTTGAGTCAATTGAAGAAGATCAGATCAGGCGTGGAGTCTTGAATGTAAGTAATAAAAGCAAGATCGCTCAACTTTAATTTAGACGCCCAATGTCGTAACCGACCACATCGCACTGTTACTTGTGACTTGTTTAAATTGTCTATATGTTAATGAAAATTAACGTGTTGGGTTGGGGTCAATGAAAAATTCTAAGGGAAAATATTTCGCTATTGCATTAGCAGGTTGTCTGGCGGCAACAGAATTTAATGGGACGTCTGCATTTGCACAAAGCTTGAACAATATACCTCTGACAAGTGAGGAAAAAGCACGATATTCCGAGCTTCTCTTTAAGAGCGACAAGACAGCTGAAGAAGTGTCGGAATGGCGCCAATTGCATGAGCGCATGAAGGTTAGCATGAAGCCGGAAGATACCACTCAATATGTCTCAACCCAGGATCTCAACCGTCCTTATATCGAGATAGCGCCAGACATTGGTGTGACACGCTTGAAAGCAGGAGTTACGTACAAAGACTCGTTCTACACCGGTTCGGATGGTGTCGACACTGGGGATGCAAGCGGCACAAGCGCACGCTTTGGCATTGATGTTCGCGTAAATGTGCCAATTCAAGGCGGGATAGAACTATTTGCAGGCGGCTGGAGTTTTGGAAATGTTGGAGGTGATGGTGGCCTACACAATGAACAGACTATACATCTAGAAACCGGCAACGGTTCTTCCAATCATAATCTTGCTCTCACATACTCCGTCAACAATATACTTACAGGGTATGCCGGTATTGGAATCCCAATTTACTATTCCTACTGCGATTGTTTCATGGGACCGAAACAGGTCTTGTTGTCACCATATGCGGGTTTGCGAGTGGGGCAAATCAAGCTTGATAGCTACTACGAAACGGGCGGTGGAAACGGTTCTGCTTCTGACACAGAAACATACGTATCGCCACTGATTGGCCTCGAAATCAAAGCTAGATCTGGAAAAATTGGGAACACCGGTTTTCAGCTAAACGCAGCTGTTGGATACCAATATCAATTCGGTGCGGATTCTAATTTTACTACACTAAATGACAACAACAGCCCAACTGCAGAAGCAGATGTGAATTTCGACATCGAAAGCCAACAGCATTTCTATGGAAGCATACGTTTGGTAAGAACCTTCTGATGGGCTTAGGCCACAAGCAAAGCCGGGCAAGTTGTCTGGCTTTGTTGTATTAATTGACTTTCCAACCAGAAAACGTTCGTAGTTTCTGCGGTTGAACCGGTAGTTTCATTGGATATCTTCAAAAATTAGCGGTGGGCATTGCAGCGGAAAATAATTTTTCGGCGGAATGATCACCCGTTTTGGTAGATACAACGCAAATATCATACTGCATGTCTATCCAAGAATCGACGGAATTTCCAAACTGGGAAATGCCGCGTGCCTACGGATTTGCAAAGACATGAATGCGGCAACGTCCACTGATCGCACATGACGGGCTCCTTCACAAAAGTCGAAACCCGTTGCTTCGTTGGCTTCCTACCTTAAGCGAACCGCCCATGACAGTGCTTATACTTCTTGCCAGAACCACACGGACAAGCTTCATTACGACCAACTTTACCCCAACTTTCGGGGTTCTCAGGATCGCGGTCCTCGGCTGCCGCCGCAACATTTTCGCCGGTGACAGGATCAGGGCGGGATTCAAACATGTCATCCTCATCCATATCTTCCGGCATTTCCGGCAGATCGCGGGACAGTTCAATATGCGCCAACTGCATTGTCACAGATTCGCGCAAGCCAAGTAGCAAACTCTCAAACAGCTCGAAGCTTTCCGCTTTATACTCGTTGAGCGGGTCACGCTGACCGTACCCACGGAAGCCAACAACCTGACGCAGATGGTCAAGTTGAACGAGGTGCTCGCGCCATAAATGATCAAGCGTTTGCAACAGAACCGCTTTTTCCACCTGACGCATAACATCTGGTGTAAAGCGCATCGCCTTTGCAGCAAAAAACTCATCCGTCTTACGGATCAGACGTTCACGGATTTCTTCGTCGGCAATACCATCTTCATTCACCCACTCAAGAATTGGCAAATCAAGATTCAACTTGGTTTTGACGTCTTCCTGAAGGCCCGGACCGTCCCACTGTTCAGCATAGGCTTTTTCTGGAATATGCTTCGATACCATAGCTTCCACGACATCGTGGCGCATATCGGCTGCAGCTTCCGACAAGTCTTCATCGCGCATCAACTCCATGCGCTGTTCAAAGATAACCCTGCGCTGATCATTCATCACATCATCGAACTTCAAAATATTCTTACGAATATCAAAGTTGCGGGCCTCGACCTTTTGCTGCGCTTTTTCCAAAGCGCGATTGATCCACGGATGAACGATACTTTCATCCTCTTTCAAGCCAAGCTTTTGAAGCATGCCGTCCATGCGGTCAGAACCGAAGATCCGCATCAAATCATCCTGCAAAGACAGGAAGAACTTTGAGCGACCCGGGTCACCCTGACGGCCAGAACGACCGCGCAGCTGGTTATCAATTCGGCGGCTCTCGTGGCGCTCAGTTCCAATAACGTAAAGGCCACCAGCTGCCAATGCAGCCTGTTTTCCCTCTGCAACTTCCGCTTCAATTTTGGCAATCGCTTTGTCGCGCTCATCGCCTTCCGGCATATCGCCCAACTCTTCGTCAATCCGCATGTCCAGATTGCCGCCAAGCTGGATATCAGTACCACGTCCGGCCATATTTGTGGCGATAGTGATTGCGCCAGGGACACCTGCCTGCGACACAATAGACGCTTCCTGCTCATGATAACGCGCATTTAGAACCTGCACGTCCTTCACCTTTTCCTTTTTCAGGAAATCGGCAAGTAGCTCTGATTTCTCAATTGAGGTGGTACCAACCAACACGGGTTGGCCCTTGTCACGCGCCTGCATGATATCACGGACAATGGCACGATGTTTTTCTTCTATAGTACGATAAACTTCATCGTCTTCATCGATACGCGAAATTTCTTTGTTCGTTGGCATATCAACCACGCCAAGACCATAAATATCGCCGAATTCTTCTGCCTCGGTGGAGGCCGTACCTGTCATGCCGGCAAGTTTTTCATATCCACGGAAATAGTTCTGGAATGTGATCGATGCCAGAGTCTGGTTTTCCGGTTGAATTTGAACGTTTTCCTTGGCTTCAAGCGCTTGATGCAGACCTTCAGAAAAACGACGGCCAGGCATCATACGCCCGGTAAACTCATCAATAATGACAACTTCATCACCACGAACAATGTAGTCTTTATCGCGCTGGAATAGTTTGTGCGCTTTCAAAGCCTGATTGAGATGATGAACAACGGTTACATTCTCAACATCATAGAGGGAATCCCCCTTCATGATGCCGGCTTCTGTCAGAATTTTCTCAAGTTTTTCCGTACCCGCTTCAGTAAAGATTGCGCTTCGGGCTTTTTCATCAACCTCAAAATCTTCATCTTCAAGGTCTGGGATATAGGCGTCCATCTGCACATACATCTCAGACTTGTCTTCCAAAGGACCAGAGATGATGAGCGGTGTACGCGCCTCATCGATCAGGATGGAATCGACCTCATCGACGATGGCAAAATAATGCCCGCGCTGCACCATATGATCGATATTCGACTTCATATTATCGCGCAGATAATCAAAGCCAAATTCATTGTTGGTTCCGTAGGTTACATCTGCCTCATAAGCAGCCTTGCGCCCGGCATCATCGACACCGTGAACGATCACACCTGTTGTGAGACCTAGGAATTCGTAGACTTCACCCATCCAGCCCGCATCGCGAGAAGCAAGATAGTCATTCACGGTGACCACATGCACGCCGCGCTCGGTAAGGGCATTCAGATATACCGGCAGGGTTCCGACAAGCGTTTTACCTTCGCCTGTTTTCATTTCAGCGATAGAGTTCTCATGGAGCACCATGCCACCAATGAGCTGAACGTCGAAGTGGCGCTGGCCAAGTGTCCTCTTCGCTGCTTCGCGAACAGTGGCAAAAGCTGGCACCAAAAGATCATCCAGTTTTGCACCATCTTTCAGCTGTTGACGGAACTCGTCGGTGCGCGCGCGCAACTGCTCATCGCTCAGCGCGATCAACTCAGGCTCAAGCGCATTGATCGCATCCACCCGGGGCTGAAATGATGCAACACGCCGATCGTTGGCGGAACCAAAAAACTTACGGGCAAGGGCGCCGAGGCCAACCATGTGCCAATCCTTAAATTCTGTATCTGTTTACAATGTAGGACAGCAAGCAGGTGACCAGCATGCTGTAATAACCGCTGACAGATAAGAGGGGGTCTCTGGCATGTCAACGCGCGAAGGGGTGTTGAGGCCACCTAAGAGGCTGATATTACGCAAATCTGATCTCTTTTTGTGCAATTCACTGTGATCAGCCCAAAAATGACCAAATGATAAGGATGCATAAGGATTGAATTTGGGATATGGGTCCCTGCAAATGAGATAGAAAATTTCTGTATTCGACCTAAAGGAAAAACTTATGCGAGCCTTTTATCGTTCCCTCTACGCGCTTGGATTTGCCGCAGCGCTCGGTCTTGCGACGACGCAGGGCGGCATTGCTCAGGATGCTGAGCCAGATCCGAAAAGCGTAGTCCTCACCGTTGGCGAAACCGAAGTAACCGAATTGGATCTTGCGGTTGCTGGCGAAGATTTTGCCGAAATTCTCTCCGAAGTCCCGGAAGCAGAAAAGCGTGAAAAGCTCATTGAGCTCCTGATCGACATGCATGTTTTTGCCCAGGAAGCAAAAAAGAAAGGCCTTGGAAACAGCGAAGAGTTCGCGCGCCGCACGAAGTTGATGGAGGCACGCGCTCTGCGCAATGCATTCTTTGAACAGGAAATTCTGTCAGGCGTAACAGAAGAACAAGTAAAAGCCCGATATCAAGTTGAAATTGGAAAAATCACTCCAGAAGAAAATGTCAGCGCGCGGCACATCCTTGTAAAGGAAGAAGATGAAGCCAAGAAAATCATTGAAGAGCTTCAAGGTGGTGCGGATTTCGAAACACTGGCCAAAGAACGCTCTACCGGTCCAAGCGGCCCCCAGGGTGGTGATCTTGGTCAATTTGGTCGCGGGCAAATGGTACCAGCATTTGAAGCAGCAGCCTATGCTTTGGAAAAGGGCGCCATCACAGAGGAGCCCGTGCGCACTCAATTCGGATGGCACATTATTCAGGTTTACGACAAGGGTAGTGCACCACTTCCTGCGTTTGAACAGGTTGAAGAGCAGGTCCGCAACATGGTTGTCAGCGAACGTTTTTCTGAAAAACTCAGTTCATTGCGCAACACTTATGAAGTGAAACGCGCCGAGTAGCTGCCGAGCAGCTATTGTACAGTTGCTGCAAATCTTCCGATTACAAAAAGGCTCGCATCCCGTATGCGGGCTTTTTATTCCGCTTCAGCACGAATGGCCAAGGCGTGAACGCTGGTCGCCAACTCGTCCGCCAGGCAATCGTTGATCGCTCTGTGGCGTGCAAGCCGGCTCATTTCTGAAAATTTTGACGCCGTAATTTCAACACGAAAATGCGTTTCACCGCCCTCTTTCCAGCCAGAATGTCCGGCATGCAAATGAGATTCATCCGTCACTGTCAAAGACGCAGGCGCAAAAACCTGTGTCAATTTTTCCTCAATCCGCAATTTGACGGACATATAATGCTCTCCTATGTGAGTTCCTTGGCTTCGGCTCTTGAAACACAAGCCGCAAAGCGGCACAACATTGCGTCGGTTTTTTTGAAGCAACGCAACTTACTCGATTCGTAGAGACACATGAGCGCAGATAACAACCTGTTCGATAAAATTCGCATCACGCCAACCAAGGCCCGTGCACGCAAGAAAATGGCGGCTGAAGAAAAGCCGGCCAAGAATACTCTTTGCGCACATCCAGACTGTTCGGAAATTGCAACTCACAAGGCGCCAAAGGGCCGTGGCCGAGACAATGAATTTTTGTGGTTCTGTGTGACTCACGTGCGAGAATACAACAAAACCTATAACTACTTTCAAGGCATGGATGATGGCGATATCGCTAAGTACCAGAAGGATGCCTCCTTTGGTCATCGACCAACCTGGAAAATGGGCGTCAACGGCAAAGATGGTCCGAACAAAGCAAAAAACCACGACCCCTACGCATTTATGGCTCATCGCGCGCGCCAAAAAGCGAAGCAAGCCGAGCAGGAATCACCGAACCAACGTGGTCGGAAACTCCTGAATGTCGAGAAGAAATCGCTCGAAACGTTGGAATTGGATGGCACCGCGACAAAAGATGACATCAAAAAACGCTTCAAGGAGCTTGCCAAGAAGCACCATCCTGATGTGAATGGCGGCGACAAAGGGTCGGAAGATCGCTTGCGCGAAATTATTCAGGCCTATAATTACCTCAAAGCTGCTGGCTTCTGCTAGGAAACCAGGAAAAATCTAACACCTTGGCCGGCTTCCGCCGCGCTGGAGATCTCCATGACTGAAGCCGCATTTTCGACAACACCCGCTGCAACTGAATCAGGCATGCCTGATATTCAGGTATCAGTGCGCGAGACATTTGGTATTGATAGTGACCTGATGGTCCCTGCCTACAGTCAACCAAATGAATATGTTCCGGACCTCGATCCAGACTATTTGTTCGACAAAAACACCACCCTGGCAATTCTGGCGGGATTTGCCCACAACCGGCGCGTTATGGTGACCGGATATCACGGGACAGGCAAATCCACCCATATCGAGCAAGTGGCCGCACGTATCAACTGGCCAACGGTTCGCGTAAACCTTGACAGTCACGTCAGCCGTATCGATCTGATTGGTAAAGACGCAATCGTGATCCGTGAGGGACAACAGGTCACCGAATTCCGTGATGGCATTCTACCGTGGGCCTTGAAGCACAATGTAGCGCTGGTATTCGACGAATACGATGCGGGTCGCCCGGACGTGATGTTTGTAATCCAGCGTGTTCTGGAATTGCAGGGCAAACTCACATTGCTGGATCAGAATCAGGTTATCCGTCCACACCCATGTTTCCGCATGTTTTCCACCACCAACACCATCGGTCTTGGTGACACATCTGGCCTCTATCATGGCACGCAGCAGATCAATCAGGGACAGATGGATCGCTGGTCTATCGTGACCACACTGAACTACCTACCGCATGATCAGGAAACGAACATCATTATTGCGAAATCTCCCCAGTATAAAACTGAGGAAGGCCGCGAAACAGTTTCCAACATGGTACGCCTTGCTGACCTGACGCGTAGTGCGTTTATGAATGGTGATCTATCCACCGTTATGAGCCCCAGAACTGTCATCACCTGGGCGGAAAATGCTCATATCTTTGGTGATCTTGCTTTCGCATTCCAGGTAACATTCCTGAATAAATGCGATGAGCTGGAACGTCCTTTGGTCGCTGAGTTCTATCAGCGTTGTTTTGGTGAAGAGCTTGCTGAATCGGCGGCTAATCTGGTTTTAAGCACCAGCTAGGGATTCCATGGCAAATCCATCGCCAAAGAGCGGGCACAAATCCACCGCAGTGACCGATGCGGCCAACGCAAGTGAGACATTCAAGCGCAGTCTTGCAACCACCATGCGTGCCATGGCGGGTGAAAGCGAGCTTGAAATCACGTTTGCGGCCAACCGCCCCAGCCTCGCGCCGGGCCGTGCCCGCCTGCCGGAACCGCCGCGCGGTGCCAATGCTGAAGATTTGGCCACCGCACGAGGCATGGCTGACAGCATGGCGCTTCGTATTGCAGCCCATGACCCTGCGCTCCATGCCAGTCGTGCACCCGGAACAGATACGGCCCGCGTGATCTTTGACACTCTAGAACAGGCACGATGTGAGTCGCTTGGTGCAACACGTATGTCTGGTGTCGCTCGAAATCTGTCAGCCATGTTGGAAGATAAATTTGCCAAAGCAAATTTTGGCACCATTGAAAACACCCAGGACGCGCCGCTGGAGCACGCTCTTGCCCTGTTGATGCGCGAGAAAATTACCGGTGAAAAACCACCTGAAAGCGCGACTGACCTTGTGGAAGTTTGGCGCAGTATCATTGACGAGAAAACGGGCGATAGACTGGACACGCTTGGGGACGTGCTGGAAGACCAAACCGCCTTTGCCGATATTGTACGTGATGTTCTGGCCGACTTTGGCATGGCCGATGACACAACGGGCCCATCTGACAGTGACGATGAAAACGAAGATGAGGGCGACGACGGAGATAGCGGTAGTGATGCTGCGCAAGGTGAGGCTGAAGAGAACGAAGGCGACAGTGCCGATACTGAAAGCCAAAGCGAAGCCGGGGACGAACAGGAAACCGGCGAGTCTGAAGCCGGAGAAGCAGATTTTGACGAAAGTGATGATGATTCTTCTGCTGAAATGGATGATTCCGGAGAGACCACACGGCCGAATATGCCGCGCCATATGCGCGATGACGAAAATGCGTACAAGGTTTATTCCACTGATTTTGATGAAACCATCGCAGCTGAAGATCTTTGTGATACCGCTGAACTGGAGCGGCTACGAGCTTTCCTAGACAAGCAATTGAGCAGTTTACAGGGCGTTGTTGCGCGTTTAGCCAACCGACTTCAGCGCAAGCTGATGGCACAACAAAACCGCTCATGGGAATTTGATCTGGAAGAAGGTGTGCTAGACAGTTCACGTCTGACGCGCATCGTCATTGATCCAACTTCGCCACTGTCATTCAAGCATGAATTAGATACGGACTTCCGCGACACTGTTGTAACGTTACTGCTGGATAATTCTGGCTCCATGCGTGGGCGACCGATTACTGTGGCTGCCACAAGTGCGGACATTCTGGCCCGCACGCTGGAGCGTTGCGGTGTAAAAGTGGAAATCCTTGGCTTTACAACACGCGCCTGGAAAGGTGGCCAAATTCGCGAGAAATGGCTACAGGATGGCAAGCCTGCAATGCCCGGCCGCCTCAATGATTTGCGCCATATCATCTACAAGGCAGCGGATGCGCCGTGGCGACGTGCAAGGCGCAATCTGGGCTTGATGATGCGCGAGGGCTTGCTGAAAGAGAACATCGATGGTGAAGCGCTGGATTGGGCTCATAAACGTTTGCTAGCTCGGCCTGAAAGCCGCCGCATTCTCATGATGATTTCTGATGGGGCGCCAGTAGATGACACCACACTTTCAGTAAATCCTGGCAACTATCTGGAAAAACATCTCAGACAGGTTATTGAAGAGATTGAAACCCGCTCACCGGTGCAACTGGTGGCGATTGGTATTGGTCATGATGTTACGCGCTACTATAAGCGTGCAGTGACAATTGTGGATGCGGAAGAACTGGCAGGCGCAATGACTGATAAATTGGTGGAACTTTTTGACGAAGATGCAAAAAAGAACGGCTCAAACAAACACAGGTAAAAGGGCCGCATATCCAAAACCTGTAAGAGGCGTCTTATTGCCTCTCATATGCAGCTTTGTTGCTTTGATTGCATTTGAAAGCTTTGCTGAATCACATCCATGGTCTCTCAGTGGCGGCACCCCACTAGATGTAAAAACCACCCCCCTTGAAAGTTTCGTTGTTGGAAGCGACAAGGAAAATTTTGGTGCATTGAAATTTCTCGGCGGAATTGCAATTTCTAGCGATGAAGAGTTTGGCGCCTTTTCTGGACTGGTCGTCAGCGAAGATGGATCATCTCTTCTGGCAGTCAGTGACACGGGACAATGGTTTCACGCCGATATCGAACGCACCAACGGCAAACTGACGGCGCTTTCTAACACGCAAACCTCTCCCATCCACGGCCAGGACGGTTCTATTCTCAATAAAGGCCGTAAGTGGAATGCTGATGCTGAAGGCCTAACTTGGTTTGAAGGAAATGCCCTGATTTCCTTTGAGCGACAACAAGGGAAGTTGCGCATCGCCAATCTTGGCAGAGAAGGCTTTCACGCCCCTGCGCGCGTCCTGCCGGAAAGCAAAATGCTCAACAGCATTCGCGGCAATAGAGGCATCGAAGCCATTTCCGTTGCCCCGAAAGGTACAGCTTTGGAGGGCTCATTAGTCGCAATTGGCGAGCGTGTGCTCAACGGTGGCAACCATACAGGATGGGTTCTCAAGGGTAATGAGTTCACGCGGTTTTTCATACGCAGACGTGATGATTTCGACATCACAGCAGCAGATTTCCTGCCAAATGGCGATCTAATTATACTGGAGCGTCGCTTCTCTTTAACACTCGGTAGTGCTGTGCGACTGCGCCGCCTTTCAGCGTTTGATCTAAAGCCGGACCGACTACCCGGCAGAGTTTTGGATGGGATCGATCTTATGACCGCTGATCTCACCCATCAAATCGACAATATGGAAGGCATGGCCGTTCGCACTGATGCAAACGGCATGCCGATTATTCTGTTGATCTCAGATGACAATAAGAACTTTTTCCAACGCACCTTATTGTTGGAATTTGCTCTCAGACCGGAAGAGTTTGGCGTTAAGCCGTTGCCTCGCCCGGCTGCTGCCGACCTGCCTCGCGGATAAAGCCCATCATAAGTCGGTAAGGCAACAGCAGCAGCGCAACTGCCAGCAACTTGACCGCCAGATCACCAATTGCCCAAGACATCCAGCGTGGCGACTCAATTCCCAAGGCGAATAACGGCGCGGCTTCGATTGCAAAATCATCATTTGGACCAAGAACCGACAGACTAGCTGCAAACGCAAGGGTAAAAAACAAAGCCGTATCCAGAACAGACGCGGTGACAGAAGAGACAAGCGGCGCTTTCCACCATGTCTTGCCATTGCGCAAACGGTTGAACAGGGACACATCAAGCAATTGAGCAATGAGGAAAGCCGTTCCAGAGGCGATTGCGATACGCGGTGTGGCAAGCCACAAAGACAAGACAACAGCCAAAGCAAAACCGGCAAACACCACTATACGGGCACGTGCTGGGCCAAAACGGCGATTGGTCAAGTCGGTCACAAGAAAGGCAAGCGGGTATGTAAATGCGCCCCAAGTGAGCAAATCGGCTAGGTTAAATCCGCCTACCACAATGTTCACTGGATGCTGGACCAGGAAATTGGAGGCAAGGACAACTGCGACCATCGCCACAATGGCCAAGATCAATTTGGGTTGAAATACGGACTGGTTGGTCACTTCAAATTCTTTCAAAACTGGACAAACGGAAAAACGCGCCGCATCAATTGATGGAGCGCGTTTCGAAAAATATAGCGGTCTATCAGACCAGAGCAGTTAAGCCGCGGAGGCTGCAACCTGCTTTTTGGCCACCAGCTTTTTCACTCGCAGTGCTTCAGATGACAGCTCTTCGTCTTTCGCTTTTGCCAGAAATGCATCAAGACCGCCACGGTGTTCAACAGTGCGCAGAGCTGCGGCTGAAACACGCAGTTTAATCTGCTGACCAAGCGTTTCGCTTGTCAAAGATACGTCACACAAGTTTGGCAGAAAGCGCCGACGCGAACGGTTTTTCGCGTGGCTTACATTGTTTCCGGTCAGAACCGCTTTGCCGGTCAATTCGCAGCGTCGTGCCATAGCACTCACCTTTCGAAATACTGTTTAATTCATTGTTTTCCCAATGCAGCGCAAAAGCGAATTCAAAGGCGGAGCTGACTTGGAAGCCCCGGCGCATAGAATGTCAAACCGCCGAATGGGATAATTCGCTGCGGTCATAGGGCAAAATCCAGCTTGACGTCAAGGATTTCCTTAGCGAATTCTGGATTCATCACACTTACCAGTCAATGACGCACAATTTCAATATTCTGTAAGTGTCAACACAGCCATTGCCGCGGGACAACAGGGCCGTTTGAAAAACAGCCAGCACGCATTATTCTGGAATATCAAGCAAAACCGACATCTGTTTCAATTTGAAACAAACAAGTTAACAACACACAGCAAACCCTTAGATTGTCAATAAGCTGCCAAATTACACATTCTACATATAGTGATAAAAATCTAACCAAACACGAAATAAAGCAAGAACATATCACGAACTGGAATGAGTCAACGATTCGTCGCTATTCTGTTCTCCATCCGATCTACAAGTTAATTCTCGCTAGAATTTCGTCCATTCGAGACCGGTTTAAGGGTTGGGAATGTTCCATTTTGAAACAGATTGATTAACAGCTCAAAGACTTTTAGCCGAAAATGTCGTTTAAAAACAGTGCACTTGTGGGCTAATCCGACGAAAAACACCACCTGTTGTGGTGAACATAACAGGAACTCTCAATCAGAAGCGATTCGGGCATGGTTTGTTCCGCTATAGTTCTATTTGTTAATCCAGAGCCATATTCAAGGAAAACCACTGCGGCAAATTTATCCCAATGGGAAGAATCTCCTCTGGTTTGTGTAATTCCGCACCAATCTGCTTTCAATACAAACGAGCGGGTGCTATCAACCCGCCGGATGCTGCGAAGAATTGCGGCGAAATCTTACAAACCGGTCGAACGCGCTACTTCAATCTGCAAACCGAGTGCGTTCACCCTGCATAGAAGAAAGCGGCGCGCAATTGGCTCTGTTTGACGCCCTCCCCCAGACCACAAAATCCCCACAAGCACCCGCGCGTTTGCACAACAGGAACGTAACCGCTGTTCTGGGGCCAACAAACACCGGTAAAACATACCTCGCGATTGAGCGCATGCTTGGTCATGAAACAGGTATTATTGGTTTACCATTGCGCCTGTTGGCGCGTGAAGTTTATAACAAGCTGGCAGACCGGGCGGGCGTTGAAAATGTTGCACTGGTAACCGGCGAAGAAAAAATATTCCCGAAAAACGCGCGTTACTTTGTTTGCACGGTAGAAGCACTGCCAAACCACACAAATTGCGCATTCGCTGCCATTGATGAAATCCAATTGGCTTCTGATCTGGACCGCGGGCATATATTCACCGACCGTTTGCTGAATCTGCGCGGCACACAGGAAACGCTCCTGCTTGGCGCCGAAACCATGCGGCCAATCGTTGAGCGTCTCTTGCCCGGTGTTAACATCATCACCCGGCCAAGAATGTCCATTCTGGCTTATACCGGGTCAAAGAAACTGACACGCCTGCCAAACCGGTCCGCCATCGTCACCTTCTCAGCAAACGAAGTATACGCAATCGCGGAGCTCATTCGCAGACAACGCGGTGGAGCCGCAGTCGTGTTGGGCTCACTCAGTCCACGAACACGCAACAAGCAGGTTGAGCTGTACCAAAATGGCGATGTGGATTTTCTGATTGCCACCGATGCGATCGGCATGGGTCTTAATCTGGATGTCGATCATGTGGCCTTCGCTGCTGACAGCAAATATGACGGATTTCAGTTTCGCAATTTGAACGCAGCAGAAATCGGGCAGATTGCCGGACGCGCTGGCCGTCACTTAAGAGACGGCACTTTTGGTGTGTCTCATGCGGTATCTCCTTTTAATGAAGAATTGGTGGAAGCGATTGAGAGTCACCGCTTTCAACCTGTAAAAATTCTCCAGTGGCGCAATCGAGAACTCGACTTTAATTCCATAGACGCCCTACGCCGCAGTTTGGAAATCACCCCGAACGAGCCAGGCTTAACTCGCGCACCCCCTTCTGATGACTGGGAAGCTTTGGACCGTCTTTCGCGTGATGCAGAGATTGTCGATCTGGTCACAAGCCCGGATCGCGTTGAATTGCTTTGGAATGCTTGCCGGATACCTGATTATCAGAACATTTCTCCAGCGCAGCATTCAGATCTCATAAACCGAATTTTCCGATTTCTTGCCACAAATGGTAAGATCGACGAAGATTGGTTTGGAAAACAAGTTGAACGCGCTGATAAACCCACCGGTGATATTGATACGCTGGCAGGTAGAATTGCGGAAATCCGTACTTGGACTTTCGTTGCAAACCGCGCTGATTGGCTTGAGGACGCCTGGACATGGCAGGAAGCCACACGCGCTGTGGAGGATCGGTTATCCGACGCGCTCCACGATCAGTTAACCCAAAGATTTGTCGACCGCCGCACCAGCGTACTGATGCGTCAATTGAAAGAGAAGACTATGCTAGATGCCGAGATTAACTCAGATGGCGATGTGCTTGTAGAAGGGCACCATGTGGGCCAATTGTCCGGTTTTAGGTTCCAGCCTGATCCCACCGCAGAAGGCGTTGATGCAAAGGCAGTACGGGGAGCGGCAGATAAAGCCCTTGCGGATGCAATCAACAAAAAAGCCTCCAAGGCGGCGCAATCTCCAAATGAGGATTTTACGCTTGCAATGGATGCCTCCATCCGTTGGCGCGGCGAAATCATCGCCAGGGCTGTTGCCGGTGAAGAAGTATTGCAACCGCGAACGTTGTTGTTGGCAGACGAGCAATTGAACGGCGCACCCCGCGATCAGATACAAGCGCGGCTTGACTTGTGGCTTGATACACACATCAAAACACTCCTTAAGCCTTTATTTGATCTCAAGGATGCAGAAAACTTAACTGGCATCGCCCGAGGCCTCGCCTTTCGCATATCCGAAAACTCTGGAATTGTAGCAAGATCAGAAATTGCGGAAGATGTGCGTTCTTTGGATCAGGACACCCGTGCCGGTCTACGTCAGCTTGGTGTCCGCTTTGGCGCGTTTCATGTATTTGTTCCGCAACTGCTGAAACCAGCACCTAGCAAATTGCTGGTCGACTTATTTGCCCTGCACAAGAATGAAACAGATCTGCCTGGTCGCGAGGAAATTCCTGCTATGTCGGCAGCTGGCCGTACATCGGTGCCAGTTGATCCAGCATTTTTCGCTGACATTTATCGTCTAGTCGGTTTCAAGGTCTGCGGAAAACGCGCTGTCAGGATCGACATTCTGGAACGCCTTGCCGATCTCATCCGACCGTTGATGGCGTGGAAACCCAACGGCGCTGCGGAAAAGCCAGTGGGCGCGGTTGATGGTCCCGGTTTCACCGTTACAGTGGACATGACATCTTTGCTTGGTTGTGCCGGTGAAGACTTCAGTGAAGTATTGCGCTCACTTGGATACAAAGTTGATCGCAAACCCATTGAAAAAGAAAGCGTAGAGGCAACAGATACCGGAAACGTATCAGCTGAAAATGCGCCTGAAGGTTCAGAAAAATCCGAAGACGTTGCACCTGAAAAAACTTCCGAAGATGCAACCGTCGCCGACGCCAGCTCGACTGACACCTCCACGGAGCCGGCTGAAGCAGTAGTCACATCACAGCAACCGTCAGATGCAGCACCCTCAGAGCCTGTTACGACAGACCCCGAAGAACCACAATTCATTGAAATTTGGCGCCCGGCACCGCGTTATGGTGGGAATCGAAATGCACCAAAACGAGATGCAAAGGGTGGACCCAAGAACAACAAGTTCAAGGGGCAACGCAACAGCGGGAAAAAACAAGGTGATCAAAAGGGTGGCGGAAAACAGAAACAAGCTCCGCGAGCCCCGCGTCCTGAAAAGAAAATCGATCCAGATTCTCCGTTTGCGGCACTTGCGGCGTTAAAGCAAAACCTTGGCAAATCGGACTAGACTGCAATTTGGCTGAGGAAGAACGCCAACGCCTCGACAAGTGGTTGTGGTATGCCCGCGCGGTTAAAACACGCAGCCTGGCGCAAAAACTGATCAAAAGCGGTGGCATTCGCGTAAACCGTGAGCGCATCACGTCACCCAGCTACAACGCCAAAACGGGTGACGTGCTGACGATTGCGTTGCCACGAGGCGTTCGCATATTGAAATTTCTTGGTGCTGGAGAGCGGCGTGGCCCAGCACCGGAAGCTGCCCTTTTATATGAGGACCTGACTCCGCCTCCGATCCCTCTGACACCGGAAGAGCGTGCAACCAAGGGCAAAGCACCCGCCCCAGAAAAACGGCCGGACAAACGCGCCCGTCGCGATCTTATCCGTTTAAAGGGAACAGATGACTAATAACCGTCGATCTACCGCACTGCTTTTGCTTGAGCTTTGTCTGAAAACGGGATAGCAAACTGCCATAGTAAACCGCTGAAATTATTGCCGCCTCAGGAGTTGCGCCTTGACCTACATCGTCACCGACAATTGCATCAAATGCAAATACATGGATTGCGTGGAAGTGTGTCCGGTCGACTGTTTTTATGAGGGCGACAACATGCTCGTTATTCACCCTGACGAGTGCATTGATTGTGGTGTTTGCGAACCGGAGTGCCCAGCGGAAGCCATTAAGCCAGACACCGAGCCGGGATTGGAGAACTGGCTGAAAATCAACACCGAATATGCGGATAAATGGCCGAACATTACAATCAAACGTGATGCGCCTTCAGATGCGAAGAAGCATGATGGCGAGACAGGCAAGTTTGAAAAATACTTCTCTGAAGCGCCAGGAGAAGGCGACTAGGCGGTCAGGCAGGCCTTCTCAATCTCAAATCTTAATCTATCCTTAACAGACGTTAAGCCGCCTAAACGCGCGGATCAAAGCCCGGTATGCGTCACGAACGACGCAGTTTCAGTCTGCCAAATATTGTGCAGTGCCAGAAACCGTTGATTTTCCCGGTTTTTTTTGCTATATAGAGATTGACACCAAATTTTATGACGCAGTTCAAAGGACGATTTCTCGAATCATCCTTTAAAATTCTTGTCACTTCTCCCGGCGAAACGGGATATTTGGCCGGTTTTGAGCGAGCAGATTTTGATTTGAGGCCAATCGTTCCACTTTGGAATGATGTTCAGAATTGGCCTTATTACGGTCACGTGGGTATTTAGGGACCTTTCGATACTATGAATTTGTTGATGGCAAAAAATTGGGAATTCAATGCAATGGCAAACAAATATGCCGACGTCTTGAACCACAACACCTCAGGCCACATACATAATTCAGTCATAAAAAACTAAAAATCAGGCAACGCGCCAACAATTTATACGGTCCTAGCGGACCGAATTATTGTCTGGCGCTTAAATTTGTCCGGTTAACCTCGCCCAGGGAACAGACCGGGCTTTAGGAGTGAAAAGCGTATGGCAGCCAAGAAAACAACACAGCGTCACGGTTTTAAAGTTAGCGAATACATCGTTTATCCAGCGCATGGCGTTGGTCAGATCACCGCAATTGAGAAGCAGGAAATCGCAGGCATGGAGCTTGAGCTCATTGTTGTCGATTTCCTCAATGATAAAATGACTTTGCGCGTTCCCGTTGCAAAGATCGAAAGCGTTGGCATGCGCAAGCTGGCTGACGAAGCAACGGTCGCAAAAGCTTTGAAAACCGTTGAAGGCCGTGCACGCATCAAACGCACCATGTGGAGCCGCCGTGCCCAGGAGTATGAAGCAAAGATCAATTCGGGCGATCTGATTTCCATCTCTGAAGTGGTCCGGGATCTATTCCGTTCTGAAAATCAACCAGAACAGTCTTACAGCGAGCGTCAGCTTTACGAAGCAGCGCTGGAGCGGATGTCCCGTGAACTGTCTGCTGTCAACAAACAGACAGAAACAGAGACGGTTCGTCTCATTGAATCGCATCTGGCTAAGAGCCCGCGTCGCGGTCCGAAGCCAACAGAAGAGGAAGCGACTGCTTCTAACGGTGAAAGCGATTCTGAATCCAGCGCCGCAGCTGCATAGTATATTTCAGCAACTCGTGTTGTTAGTGAAACCGGGATCGCCGTTTGGGCAATTCCGGTTTTTTTATATCGCATGGTGATAAGAATTACTGACCGCCTATGATCCAACATGGCCGCCTTTCCGTAAACTAAACAGAGTCCCCACGTTCATAGTCGGGGAACGACAGCGGAGAATAGTCATGAGTGATGACAACAGCGCCCGTATCAATTTTGTTCGCAAGGCCATGAAGGCTCCATACCTGGAGCGCGAAGAGGAACACGATCTCGCGGTACGTTGGAAAGAAGCTGACGATCAGGAAGCTCTTCACAAGCTGACATCAGCACATATGCGCCTTGTGATCTCTGTGGCCGCCAAGTTCCGCTTTTATGGCCTTTCCATGAGCGATCTTATTCAGGAAGGTCATGTCGGATTGCTAGAAGCTGCAGCTCGATTTGACCCCAGCCGCGAAGTCAGATTCTCCACATATGCTACATGGTGGATACGTGCATCTATTCAAGATCACATTTTGCGCAACTGGTCCATCGTACGCGGCGGAACCAGTTCGGCTCAAAAGTCCCTGTTTTTCAACCTAAGACGTCTGCGTGCAAAGCTGACGCAAGCAAATGGCGGAACACCAACACAGGAAACCTTTCTTGAAATAGCATCAGCAATTGGCGTGTCGGTAAAAGATGTTGCGACCATGAATTCCCGACTTTCAGGTCCAGATCAATCCTTGAATGCACCGCTAATGGAAGGTGACGGAGAAAGCGCAGACCGACAGGACTTCCTGGTAGATGACAGGCCTAATCAGGGCGAAACCGTCTCTGAGGCACTAGACCAGGAGCGCCGCTCTGAATGGCTTAAATCAGCGATGTCCGTGTTATCAGAGAGAGAATTACGCATTGTACGCGAGCGTCGTCTCAGCGAAGATGGCGCAACCCTGGAAGCCTTGGGTAAACGTCTCGGGATTTCGAAAGAGCGAGTACGACAGATAGAGTGTCGAGCACTTGAAAAACTCAAAGTTGCTCTGGTGGAAAGCCAACCCGGCGACACTGCCTTCGTTTAAGGTATGCAACGCTGGTTCTATAACTCACGTAGAACCGGCGCTGCCTTTTGTCCAAGCAACCGCCACGTACCTGCCAGACCAAACCCTACGGTTAGAACTAGAGCCGTTATCAGCGATGAAGCCGCCACTGACGGTAGGAACGTGAAATCTGCTCCCATTATTTTCTCCAGAACGAACCAGGCAGCGGCCGAGCCTGCAATCATTCCAAACACGGCCGTGACTATCCCAAGCAGCATATATTCAAGACCAAATGCCTGAACCAGCTTATGCCGGGTCGCGCCAAGTGTTTTAAGCACAACAGCGTCGTATACCCGGTGCCTCTGTCCAGCAGCCAAAGCACCACCCAACACGAGAATACTGGCAACCAACGCGATGCCTGCCGCCAAACGCACGGCCAAAGCCAGCTGACCAATCACCTCATTTGCCTGATCCAGAGCGTCTTTCACACGCACACTCGTAACTGCCGGGAATGTATTGGTCATTGCCTTCAAAACAGCAAATTCTTCATCAGCCGTAGAGCCATCAGGATAAGTGAGCGTCGCAAGATGTGTATGTGGCGCGCCGGCAAACGTATTCGGCGAGAACACCAAAACGAAGTTGATCGCAAGTGATTCCCACTCTACCTCACGCAAATTTCCGATTTCTGCTTTTATCTCGCGGCCCAAGACGTTGACAGAAACTTCATCACCCAGTTCCAAGCCAAATTCTTTAGCCAGCTCTGCATCGTATGAAACCAACGGCTTCCCCTGATAGTCCTCAGGCCACCATTCACCCTCGACCAGTGAAGAATTATCCGGAAGCGTCGCGGAATAGGTAATGCCACGATCACCGTTTAACGCCCACGCTGAGCCCGGAGGTGCCTCAATTTCCGATACCGGGACACCGGCAAGGGAAATCATCCGGCCACGTAGCATCGGAACACTTTGCACATCACCATCCGGCGCGGCCTCTACCAAAGCAGACTTAAATCGGTCCAGATCATTGTTTTGGATATCGACAAAGAAGAAACTCGGTGCTTGATCTGCAATGGTGGAGCTGAGCTGACGCCGTAAATTTGCGTCAATCAGTGTCAAAGACACCAAAAGGGCAAGCCCGAGGCCAAGGGACAGGACAACACTTGGCGTCAATGCACCCTTGCGATGAAGATTGCCGACAGCGAGCCGCCAAGGCGTCGATTGCGCGCGTGGTAACCTACGTGCAATCGCCATAATCCCGGTTGCGACCAACCGCAAAAGCACAAATGCTGCAGCACATGCGCCGACAAAAACACTCGCAATGAAGGGGTCATAAGACAGCAATATTGCAGAAGCCGCCAATGCAATAACGGCCACCAAAAATGCAATGAGGTAGGGGAGTCTTGGCAAACCGGACGAAGATGCACCGCCGTCCCGAAATAATGCCGTTGGCGATATTTCCTGAACCTTACCCAGCGGCCACAAGGCAAATACTAGCGTAGTCAAAATTCCATAGAGAACGGCGAGAGCAAGCTCCTGCGGATACACGCCCACAGCACTATCCACCGGCAGAATATTCCGTAAAAAACCACCGGCAAAAAACGGTATCGCGGCACCAGCAAGTAACCCGATTGCGATGCCAATAACGGCCAGCACCATGATTTGCGTCAAGTAAACGCGGAATACAAACCCACCGGACGCACCAACAGATTTGAAGGTCGCAATAACTTTTTGCTTGGTATCTAGATACGCGCGCACAGCGTTTGCCACGCCCACACCACCAACAATCAGCGCTGTTAGACCGACCAGTGTCAGAAACTGAGCAAAACGTTCGATGTTTCGGCGTAATCCCGGTGATGCATTGTTGCGGGTATCAATATCCCAGCCGGCAAGCGGAAACTGCTCTTCAGCCAACTCTTCAATACGCTCCAGATCGCCATCCGAATTTTGTCCGACAGGCAATTGCACACGGTAGACCCAATCCATGAGACTTCCCGGCTGAATAATACCGCTTTCCAGCAAAGCCTGTTCTGAAATCATCAGGCGGGGCCCAAAACCGAACCCTGTCGAAAGGCGATCAGGCTCCGATGTGATCGTATCTGTAATCTGCACCAGAAGATTGCCAATTTGCACATCGTCGCCAACCGAAAGGTTAAGGCGCGCCAGCAACTCGGGGGCGACCAACGCGCCCCATCTATTATCGGGGTCTGACTGTTTCCCCAACAAACCAGACAGTTCCTCACCGGACGTCGTCGTCAAAGTCCCTGCCAAGGGGTACAACCCATCAACTGCCTTCAATTCGACAAGTGTTTGATCACTTCCATCATCTCTCCGTGCCATGGCACGCGTGGTATTGATCTGCGAAACCTTGCCCAAAGTATCAATGAAAGCCCGCTCTTCCTGTGTCGCTTCACGGTGCACCAGCTCAAAGGAAATATCACCGCCCAGAATGGTTGAGCCACCCTGCGAAATACCTTCGCTGAGAGATCGCGACACAGAGCCAACGCCAGCAATGGCCGTTACGCCAAGAGCCAGACAGGCCAAAAAGATGTAAAAACCACTCAGACCGCCACGTAGTTCACGCAGCGCAAAACGTACGGACAATCCAAAGGGTGTAGCACTGCTGTGATTTGCAGGGGTATCAGACATGTCCAGCCTCAAGCGCTTTGAAGGACGGCTTCACCCGCCGAGCGGTCTTCAAATATTTCACCGGACCGAATGGCGACCACCCGTTCGCAGGCATTGGCAAGTCCACCGTCATGGGTCACCAGAACCAGGGTCATGCCGCGTTCCTTTTGAATGCGGAACATCAGGTCGGAAATGTCTTTCCCGGTTTCAGCATCCAGATTGCCTGTAGGTTCGTCAGCGATTAGAATTTTGGGCCGCGGCGCCAATGCTCTTGCTATTGCGACGCGTTGCTGCTCACCTCCAGACAATTCGGTTGGATAATGGTCCGCTCGATTGCCAAGTCCGACACTTTCAAGCTCTGCACGTGCTCGCGCAAAGGCATCCTTTACACCTGCCAGTTCCAGCGGCACTGCCACGTTTTCAAGTGCCGTCATATTGCTGATCAAATGGAACGACTGAAACACGATGCCAATATTTGCGCCACGAAACGTCGCGAGTTGATCTTCGGACAAAGCATCAAATGATTGGCCGGCAATCTCGACAAGACCACTATCGGCCCGTTCCAAACCACCAATTACCATGAGCAATGTGGACTTGCCCGACCCACTGGGACCAATCAAACCAAGAGACGTACCCTGCGCCACATCAAAACTGAAACCTTTCAGGATATGAACACGTGCCGCGCCTGAGCCAAGGCTCAGCTGCACGTCTTTCAAACGGATGGCGGATGTCGTTGCAGCAGTCGCAGGTATTTCGTTCACGAGCTAAAGACCTATATAGGTTGAAGTGGCAGTTCTTGAGGTGCGAGGCCAAAAGAATGGCGCGAGCAATGAGCTTTCATATGGGAACGTTTTTATGCAATACAAAGTTTTACCGGTTTTGTTGTTGTTTACGTGGGTCAGCGCCTTTTGGACCGCTCCCACTTTGGCGCAGAACAAAATAATTATCGCCGCCTTCGGAGACAGTCTTTCAGCCGGTTACCAATTGCCACCAGCAGCCGCTTTTCCAAATCAATTACAGAAGGCATTGGCCGACAAGGGAATCCAAGTTGAAGTTCAAAATGCCGCTGTTTCAGGCGACACCGCCAGCGGCGGCTTGTCGCGGCTCGACTGGTCAATTGGTCCCGAAGTTGAAGGTGTTATCCTGGAGCTTGGCGCCAATGATGCGCTTCGTGGAATCGACCCTAAGATCACACGCAAAGCGATAGATGATATGATCGCGCGCTTTAAAGAACGCGGCATTGAAGTTTTGCTTGCCGGCATGGTGGCACCGCCCAACCTTGGTAACGACTTCGGAAAGGCGTTTAACAGCATTTATCCTGATCTTGCCGCGAAATACGAAGTGGATCTTTACCCATTCTTTTTGGAAGGCGTGGCTACCAATCCGGAATTGAACCTGCCAGATCGTTTGCATCCGACTGAAGAAGGCGTGGCTGTGATCGTCGAGGGAATCTTACCCAAAGTAGAGGCCCTGCTAGACAGGATTGATGAGGCCTCTTAGAGTTCTGCCTGATACAAATCCCATCCGCCGGATTCAATTTTAAAATTCAGGACTTAACTTATGGACATGCGCAGGCTTGGCCGCACAGATATTTCGGTTTCTTCAATCTGCCTTGGCACCATGACGTTTGGCGAGCAGAACACCAAAGCGGAAGGGTTTGCTCAAATGGACCGCGCGCTGGAAAAAGGCGTGAATTTCTTTGATACAGCTGAGCTCTACGCCATACCGCCAAAAGCCGCGACAGTCGGACGTACTGAAGAAATCATTGGTGACTGGTTTGAGACCCGTAGCAACCGGGATCAAGTTGTATTAGCAACCAAAGTGGTTGGGCGCAGCGATGGCATGAACTGGTTCCGCTCTGACGGATCACTGCCAAAGCTGGACAAGCGCAATATCTTGGAGGCCGTTGAAGGCAGTCTCAAACGATTGAAGACCGATTACATTGATCTTTATCAGATCCACTGGCCAGACCGCGCTGTTTCTGGCTTTGGCAGCAATCCAATGCAATACCGACACCCAAAGCCTTTGAAAGACGAAGTGGCGATTGAAGAAACGCTGGAAACCATGGATAGTCTTGTTAAGGACGGCAAGGTGCGAGCCATTGGACTGTCCAATGAAAGTTCCTGGGGTGCCATGAAGTATCTGGAAGCACACCGGCATCAAGGCTTAGCCAGAGTACATTCTATTCAAAACACCTACAATCTTGTAAACCGGACTTTTGAGGTCAATCTGGCTGAACTGGCCATGAGAGAAGATTTGGGATTGCTGGCCTATTCAGCGTTGGCACAGGGATTTCACACCGGCAAATATCAAAACGGTGCACAACCCGCTCGTGCGCGCAGGACCCTGTTTAACCGTTTGGGTCGCTACGAAGGACCGGGGGCTGATGAAGCATTTTCCGCATATCTGGACCTGGCTCAGGAATTCGGCATGGACCCCTCGCAAATGGCGCTGGCATTTGCCACAACCAGACCATTTACAACCTCGACCATCATTGGCGCGACAACAATGGAACAGCTAGATTTAGCGATCGGCGCCGGCGACATTGGTATCAGTGACGAACTTGAAGAACGGATCAATGCGCTACACCAGCTTCACGGCAACCCTTGCCCGTAAACTGGGTCAGCTCCTAATCCCTGAACTTTTCAGCGAAATCGTCAAAAGAACCACCGCTGCCCTTGCGGTGAAAATACAGCCGTTGCGCCAGCGCGCGCAAAGGCGGCGTGCCAATCATCAACTCATACATCCAGTTTGGCGGGCCAAAACTGAGAGCGCTGCGCAAACGGGACTTGATGTGAAAACGCGGCAGGTCGCCATCAATCACTTGCTCTGGCGGCGGACCAGCATTCAACAGATGATCTGCAACTGCATGCGCCGCACGGCGGCCAAACTCAAATGACAGCTTTATGCCGCCCGCCGTTAAGGGCGAGACGAGACCTGCGGAATCGCCCATGAGCATAACCCCATCGGTTGCATAGGGACGCACCAGCCCACCGCACGGAATAACACCGGACCGGCGTTCCACAATTTCTGCTTGGGAATATTTGAATTGTGCTTCCGTGTTGTCGATAAATTTCTGTAGCGCGGGTTTTGCGTCGCCCTTTGTTGCCAATCCAATCTGAGTCACAGATGGGCCGGGTGCTGCCCATGCAATGTAACCAGGCGCAATGTTGGAATCTAAAAAGCAATGCAGGAAGCGTGGATCAAACCTGTCCAGGCCTTTGTACTCAGCCTCAAGACCAATCAGTAATTTCTTGTTTTTACCAAGATTAAACGCCTCCGCAACTTGTGACTTTGCGCCATCACAGCCCAGCAGATAGCGCGCTGTAGTTGCCGGCGTATCCAGATGCACAAGGCCGTTTTCATAGCGCGCAGATGTGAAACGCGTATCACACATAATCTGCACGCCCACACGTGTCGCTTCATCTGCCAGCCAACGCATCAAAGCGGCCGTGTCAGTTGTAAGAAACGCATAACCTGGCGCAAATAAATCCATATGGCGGCCGGAAGGCGCATAGAGCCGGATACCACGTATGCGCTTAGTAACATGATGTGGGATATCAACCGTCTCTGCGGCTTCCCGCACCACAATACCTGTGGTGTGAATGCGCGCTCCTGGGTCTTTTTTAGCTTCTATCACCAGAACTTTGAGGCCACGCAGCGCTGCGGAGCGTGCAGCCACCAAGCCAGCAAAACTTGCGCCTACAATGGCCAGATCATAATCAGCATTTTTTGTCATACAGCTGGTTTCAGTGCGCCAACATCTTTCGACAAAGGCGTGATTTTCAATGAGGTAATGCGGTTACGTTGCCGACGTAAAATACGGAATCGGAATCCATAAAATGTAAAACTTTGACCCGGCTCCGGGATTGTCTGCACAGCATGAATGACCAAACCGGCAATCGTGGTTGCTTCCTCATCTGGCAGTGACCAGTCCAATACCCTGTTTAGGTCACGAATCGGAACGGTTCCCTCAACATTCACGGACCCGTCTGGCTGAGGCACCACACCCTGGATTTCTACATCGTGCTCATCAGCGATTTCACCAACGATTTCTTCCAGAATATCTTCAAGTGTTACCAGGCCTTGTACTTCACCATATTCATCTACCACCAGAGCAAAGTGGATTTTACGTTTTAGAAATGCGTTTAGCTGTGCTTTCAGACTAGTGGTATCTGGAACAAACCATGGCTTGGACGCGATCTCGTTGATGTCCAGTTTTTCGACATTACCCTCAACAGCACGCAAAGAGCGCAGCAAATCCTTGGCATGAAGAACACCAACAATATTATCCGGATCATCGCGCCACATGGGAATGCGCGTATATGGGCTTGCCAGCACCATATCAACCAACTCAGTTGGCGTTGCATCTGCGTTTAAGGCCAACATTCCGGTTCTGTGGACCATAATATCAGAGACTTCCAGTTCATTCAGATCCAAAACGCCACCCAAGCGGTCACGGTCATCTTTGAAGAGTGAACCTTCGTGGTGTTGTAAGTTCACCGCCCCGCGCAATTCATCATGGGCAGATAATATGTTTCCCTCTCCAATATTGGCACCAAATTTGTTCAGCAAAAGCCGAACAAAAGCCTCAATCGCGATCACAATCGGGCTGAACACAGCCACTAGAACCCGCACAACCGGCGATACAACCAGACCAAACCTATCCGGGTTGCTGATGGCGAGAGTTTTGGGTAGCACCTCGGCAAATACCAACACCAAAAGGGTCATAACCAAAGTGGCGTACACAACGCCGGATTCGCCAAACAAGGTGATAAAAAGGCTGGTTGCCAGTGCCGAGGCAAGAATGTTGACCATATTATTGCCAAGCAAAAGCGCCCCAATCAGTCGCTCACGGTTCTGAATGAGCCGCTGCACGATAGCAGCACGGCGATCTCCAGCCTTTTCCAGCGCGTGCATGCGCGCTTTGGAAGCAGCTGTCAGCGCGGTTTCCGATCCGGAAAAAAACGCGGAAAGAACTACAAGTGTCAAAACTGCTATGGCTGTGAACCAAAGTGTGCTGGTCATCAGGCTAAAGATCCCGAACGGTTTTGGATAATTCCGTCAACATATAGACCTTCTTTCAGCCGTCGCAAACCATAGAATTTCCTTGTCGGATATCACATGAGAGACTGCTCAAGAAAATCCTGCACGGCTGAAGGAGGTACATCGTTCGACACAAATGCTTCGCCGATTCCTTTCGTCAGAATAAAGGTCAAAGCACCACGTTGCACTTTCTTGTCCTGAGCAATGAACTCCAAAAGCATTTCTGCATTCAATGGCTCGCCCGGAATATCACTAACTTGCGTAGGTAACCCGACTGCCTGAAGATGAGCGCGCACTCGCGCACCGTCATCGCGAGAGCATAAATTCATATGGGCAGAGAAATCATGCGCCATAACCATCCCAATGGCGACACCTTCGCCGTGAACCAGACGTTCAGAATATCCGGTTGCACCTTCAAGCGCGTGTCCAAACGTATGGCCAAGGTTAAGAAGGGCTCGTTTGCCGTGTTCTTGCTCATCTTCACTGACAATACGCGCTTTTGCACGGCAGGACATGGCAATAGCATGCGTCCGCGCCGCTGGGTCGGCACCTTCCAGCAAGGCTTCGTAATTCTGTTCCAGCCAGGTAAAAAACACCGGGTCATCAATCAGGCCATATTTGACCACTTCCGCATAACCAGCCCGCAATTCTCGTGGAGACAATGTGGTTAAGGTGTCCGTGTCGGCTAAAACAAGACCGGGCTGATAAAATGCACCAATCAGGTTCTTGCCATGTGCGGAATTGATGCCGGTCTTACCGCCGACAGAGCTGTCGACTTGAGCCAAAAGTGATGTTGGCGCCTGAACAAAGCCAATACCGCGTCTAACTGACGCCGCGACATAACCGGTTAAATCACCAACCACACCGCCACCAAGCGCAATCAATACATCACCACGTTCCAGCCGGGAGCCAACGACGTCTTCAACTAATGTCTCGAAAACCGGCAAACGCTTGGATGCCTCACCAGCCTCAATTTCGAATGACACTGGTTCAATGCCATTATCGCGAAGAGAGGCTTCAAGTCTTGCCAGATAAATCGGCCCCACATGACTGTCAGACACAATGCCAGCACGCACTTTGCCATAGCGATCGGCCACAGATTTCCCCAGCTGGTCAATCAGACCTGATCCAATCACGATGTCATAAGATCTCGCGCCCAGATCCACACGTACAGTTGTGGGTTTTGATGGATGAACGCTCATGCTTCTGGACCTGTCTGATCTTTGGTGTTGTGCTGATTTGCATCCACATGTTCGCCAGGCATATGGTGTTTCAACGCTTCCAGAATATCGCTCACAACAACTTCATGCGGCACATCACGCGAAGTCACTGTTACATCTGCCAGCGCGTAAACAGGGTTACGGACTTCCAGCAAATCAGCCAGCACTTTTTCCGGGTTTGGCTGTTGTAGCAGAGGCCGTGTGGGCTTCCGTCTCACACGGTTAAATAAAATATCCAACTCTGCGCTGAGCCAGATTGAAATCCCGTTTTCAGTAATTTCGCTCCGCGTTTCCTCGCTCATAAACGCGCCACCACCCGTCGCCAGGACCTGCGGGCCTTCGGTCAGAAGGCGCTGAATTACACGTTTCTCGCCATCACGAAAATGGGCCTCCCCATAAGTATCGAAAATTTCAACGATGGTTCGGTTAGCGGCTTCCTCAATGGCCTTGTCTGCATCAACAAATGGCAGGTTCAGTGCCTGCGCCAACCGCCGCCCGACGCTGCTTTTTCCAACACCCATCATACCAACCAGAACCAGGCTTCTGGTGCCAAGATATTTCGAAAATTGAGCACGGTCGAAAGGGAGTGAAACTTGGGAAACGGCCATATGCGGCAAACATCCAATACCAAAAACATGTGATTGAACCCTGACAAGCGCTTGCCAAACCGGGTTTGAGTGATGAATAAACCTGTTTGTCTGGCCAACGCAACGGCGTATCCAGCAAAAGTCTGACGTTTGGGAGCTTTAAAAGCATATGCGCAGCCTGATTATACTGCTGATGGTACTGGGCGTCATTGGTGCAACGGGGTATGGTGTCCTTTATTACCTGTCTCACCTGGAGCCAAGAACGCGCATCATTGAAGAGCCAGTTGATCCTGAATTGTTCACTCAATAGCAAAGGGTGAAGTCAAGGATGCAGAAAGATCCCGTTCTGATTGAATTCTTTTTAGAAATGATGGTCAGCGAGCGAAATGCAGCGGAAAACACGATTTTATCCTATCGGCGTGATCTCGAAAACGCCGCCGCCGCCTTGCGCGCCAAGAAACGCAATCTGGTAGTTGCGAATTCTGCCGACATTGAAGCTTATCTGGAAGGGTTGAATGCGGAAGGCCTTGCAGGCAGCTCTGTATCGCGGCGATTATCCGCACTCAAACAGTTTTACCGGTTTTTGAACACAGAGAGCATTCGCGAAGACAATCCAACTTCGATCATTGAGGGTCCAAAATCGCGAAAACCGCTGCCAAAGAGCCTAGAGGGTTATGAAGTGGATATGCTGCTGACCACTGCCAAAAACCGTGCGGAAAAGGCAGATTCAGATGCTCTTGAAACTAGAGACAATCAAACAAGGTCCAGACGGGACGCACCCATGGTTCGTTGGCGCTTCTATGCAATGCTGGAGATATTATACGCAACCGGTCTAAGGGTATCCGAGCTGGTGTCCTTGCCCAAGTCAGCCGCCAAAGCCAAAGGGCCCTTTATTATGGTGCGCGGCAAAGGTGACAAGGAGCGCCTGGTACCTCTGACGCCTCAGGCGAAGGAAAGTATGCTCATCTATCTCGACAGATTATCTGACTACAATGCTGAAATGGCGCGCAAACAACTGAGTCCCTTTCTGTTTCCAGCCAACAGCGATACTGGGTATATGAACCGGCAGAATTTCGGACGGGACTTGAAAGAACTTGCAAAGGCCGCCGGTTTGAAGAACACAGTCTCTCCACATATACTCCGGCATGCTTTTGCCAGCCACCTGTTGCAAAACGGAGCCGATTTGCGTGCTCTGCAAACTCTGCTTGGGCACAGTGATATTTCAACGACGCAAATTTATACCCACATACAAACCGATCATCTGCGGGAAACGCTTGAAACACTTCACCCACTGGCAAATAAAAAGCACGCAGCAACCAAGACGTAGAAAAGTGTACGAGGCTGCTTGCAAACCGTTGCGCGCGATGAAATAAACTGGCGCGAAACATAGAGGCACTGATGTACAGCTATCTGGAATTTGAAAAGCCGGTTGCGGACCTGGAGGGTAAGATCCAGGAATTGCGGGCGATGTCGTCTGAAGAAGATGGCGTCTCGATAAATGACGAAGTTTCGAGGCTAGAAACACGTGCGGTAGATGCCCTTCGCGATATTTACGCCAACCTTACACCGTGGCAGAAAACTCAGGTGGCCCGCCATCCAGATCGCCCACATTGCCTCGACTACATTGACAAGTTGATTAGCGATTTCACGCCCTTGGCCGGCGACCGCTCTTTCGGTGAAGATCATGCAATTATTGCAGGCCTTGGCCGTTTCAAAGGGCAAGCGGTAGCTGTTCTCGGGCAGGAGAAAGGCCAGGATACGCAAGATCGGATCAAGCGAAATTTCGGAATGGCTCGACCTGAAGGCTACCGCAAAGCGGTTCGCATCATCGAAATGGCTGACCGGTTTGGCCTTCCCATTATCAGCCTTGTGGATACAGCAGGTGCCTATCCCGGCATTGGCGCAGAAGAACGCGGGCAAGCTGAGGCGATTGCGCGGTCAACCGATGCCTGTCTTGGTGTAGGTGTTCCAACGGTATCCGTTGTGATTGGTGAGGGTGGCTCCGGAGGAGCCATAGCCATTGCGGCGGCCAACAAGGTCTTTATGCTGGAACATGCGATCTACAGCGTAATTTCTCCAGAAGGTGCTGCATCCATTCTTTGGCGCGATTCCACAAGAGCTAAAGACGCTGCCACAGCCATGAAGATAACTGCCCAGGATTTGCTGAAATTTAAAGTCATTGACGGCATAATTAAGGAGCCAATGGGCGGTGCACACCGTGCCGCCGATGATGTGATTTCCTTGACAGGTGAACGAATTGATGCGGCTTTCACAGATATGGCAGGACAGGACGCAGACGCGCTGCGCAAAGCACGCCGGCAAAAATTCCTGGAGATTGGCCGCTCTTTGTAGTCGCGGGTTTATTGGACTTCAAGCAGATGGAATGCGTCTCAGTGCACCCCTTTGGTGCGCGTGACAAATAGCAATTGCCAATGCATCCGCGGCGTCATCCGTATCAAATACTGCGCGCGGCATGAGAATTTTGACCATTGTGCGAATTTGCTCCTTGTCACCATGACCAGCGCCGGCAACCGTTTTTTTCACTTGATTGGGTGCATATTCAGCAACCTCAATTCCGGCGAGCGATGGCACAACCATTGCTATACCGCGCGCCTGGCCCAGTTTAAGCGTGGCCTTAGCATCCTTGTTCACAAAAGTGGCTTCGACAGCGGCTTCTTCGGGATTAAATGATCGAAGAATTTCATCCAGACCATGATAAAGCTGGGTCAAGCGAATGGCTAACGGTGCTTTGTCGACTGATTTTACGGTTCCAGACGCGATAAAACGCAGGGCGCTGCCTTCGCTCTCAATAACACCCCATCCGGTCCGCCGAAGGCCGGGATCAATGCCAAGAATTCGAACGGAATGCTGTCTCATTTTACCCGCCCGATAACAAAGCTTCCAATACAAGGAATGGTGACAGACATTGCAGAATCAAATGCAGATGCTGACACGAAAAACATTTCAGCAATTGATCCCGGTTGCTGCTTCAGCCACTACTCGGCAGCCAGTTTTTCCATTGTGGCATCGTCTATCTCAAAGTTGGAATAGACATTTTGGACATCATCATCGTCTTCCAAAACGCCGATTAGCTTCATCAAGGTACCTGCCTTGTCTTCTTCCACAGGTGTTCCGTTTTGCGGTTTAAATGTTGGGTTGACCGACGCGCCCTCTCCCAGGCTTTCTGTCAGGGCATTGGAGACGTCATTCATGTCTTCAAAGCTGCAAGTAATGGTGTGGCCATCTTCATCAGACTGCACATCTTCAGCGCCAGCCTCAATGGCAGCATCCATAACCGTATCCGCATCACCCACTTCTACTGGAAAAATGATTTCTCCAACGCGGTCAAACATGAAGCCGACAGATCCGGTTTCTCCCAAAGACCCGCCAAACTTCGTAAACGCGGCCCGCACGCTGCTGGCAGTACGGTTGCGATTATCCGTCAGCGCTTCCACGATAATGGCAACACCGCCAGGGCCATAGCCCTCGTAACGGATTTCATCATAATTTTCAGCATCGCCGCCTTCAGCTTTTTTAACAGCACGTTCGATGTTGTCCTTTGGCATGGACAGCGCGCGCGCATTTTGAATAGCAAGCCTCAAACGCGGATTGCCATCTGGGTCACCACCACCCATTTTAGCAGCTACCGTGATTTCTTTTGATAATTTTGAAAATACTTTGGAGCGTTTTTTATCCTGTGCACCCTTGCGATGCTGGATATTTTTGAATTTGGAATGGCCTGCCATCGTAATACCTGGATTGGGATTGTCTGAAAAACGTCGCGTGAATTTATTGCTTGCCGGGGCTTATAAGCCTGCTTGAATTGAAAATCCAGCGATGGCTAATCTTGGGCAACCCAAAAACTTGGAATATGCTCTTGCAACCGCCCACCAAGACGGACAGGTTCAACTGACAGCGCCAAGCCGGTCGCGTCATCTGTCAGAACTGAAACACCGCTTAATGTCGGCTCTCCGAGTGCTGGTTGAAACCGGCCGGAGGAAATGGCGCTTGTCATGCGCTGCACGGGTTCCGCACTGTCCATACCAATAACGGAATTATAGTCACCGGACATGCCGGCATCGCTCATGAAGGCTGTACCGCCATCGAGAATCTGATGATCAGCGGTTGGCGCGTGGGTGTGCGTTCCAACCACAAGACTTGCATGACCGTCCACAAAATGACCCATAATTTGCTTCTCGCTCGTGGCCTCTGCATGAAAATCAATCATGACGGCATCGGAAACAGCGCCAAGAGGCGCAGCGTCAAGCTCGCGCTGAACTGATTGAAACGGATCATCAAGAGGATTCATGAAAATACGACCCATGGCATTCATCACCAGAACACGAGCACCATTGCGAGCGCTGAAAAGTCCGGCACCATGACCCGGTGTCCCCACAGGATAATTCAACGGGCGCAGAAAATTGTCATGCCTTGAACAAAACACCAGTGCTTCACGCTGATCCCAAACATGATTTCCAGTCGTGACCACATCCGCGCCAGCGTCCAGAAGATCCATGAATATGTCTTCTGTAATGCCAAAGCCACCAGCAGCGTTTTCACCGTTTACCACCACAAAGTCCAATGCGTAGTCCGCAATGAGGCCTGGTAGACGCTCTTGCACCACATTGCGCCCTGCCCTTCCCACGACATCGCCCACAAAAAGCAGTTTCACGAATTTAATTCCTCTGGTTCATGAATGCCGACCTCGGTGATGATCGCTGACAGCGGCATGTCATGAGGCTCGCTGGGCACCGCCGAAACTTCCTGAGCGCTGAATGCAATCCCAATTGGAATTGGCACAATATTCTTGTTCAAAAGCCGTTGGATTGCGCGATCATAATGACCAGCGCCATATCCGATACGCGCGCCATTCCGGTCGAAACCTGCCAATGGCATGAGCAGGACTACTGGATCAATAATTGCAGACTTTTCGGAAGGACCGCTGGTACCAAACCCGGCAATTTGCAATGGTTCACCTGGTGCATAGGCTCTAAAGATTATAGTCGTTTTGTCCAAAACAACCGGCAATGAAAGCTGCGCACCGGCAATGTGCAATTTTGGCAAAAGCCATCCAAGATCTACTTCAGAGCGGATAGGAAGATAGGCTGAAACTTGCGTATCTTTCACCAGATTATGGATATTGAGATATTGTAGCGCATGCTTACAAATCTGAAGCGAAGCTTCTTTACGTTCACCGGGTGAAATCTGGTTCCGCCGATCTAAACAAGCCTGGCGAACTGCTTCTTTTTCAATAGCCTGAGAACTCGTCAAGTCATTCGTCCTAATAATAGCGAAGCCGCGGCGACCGTGAAGCGATGAACAATCCCGGGAACCTACTACGTAGGTGGGCGCCGTATGTCCTGGCCCACGAGCCAGGTCAGGAACAGCTCCCATATGGATTGTTAAGGCCCCGGGGATAAGTCGTGCAGTCACGAGAAGCGCAGCTTCTGATGCTATATAGGCGTGATGACCGCCAAGATAAAGCCCGCGCGCATCACCTCAGAAAACTACACCACAATTCTGCACAATATTGCTAACTGTTCTTCGTCATGAATTCGCGTTAAGGTTGCTATTTGCATTCCATATGAATTTTTCCAGATATATATTTCAAACGCTGTCCACTTTAAAAACAAATACGCGTTCTTTGTGCCTAAGGGCCGGTCGATTGGCTTTGGATCTCGCGATTCCTCCGTCATGCATTGCCTGTGACGATGCGACTATGGAGCCTGGTACCTTGTGCCCCATTTGTTGGCGTGAACTACGATTCATAACCGAGCCCAAATGTGAAATTCTAGGAACACCTTTTTCTTATGACCTAGGGCCGGGAATTGTCTGCGCACAAGCCATTGCCAACCCACCACCATTTCAAAAAGCGCGCGCCGCGGTGCTCTATGATGACATTGCACGCAGTCTTGTAGCTCGCTTGAAATATGAAGATCGACCGGATCTTGCGCCTATCATGGCTCGTTGGATGGGATTGGCCGCCGCCGATCTGACACAGGACAAACCGGTCGTGGTGCCTGTTCCACTTCATCATTGGCGGCAATTTGAACGGCGCTACAACCAATCTGCTCTACTATCCCGTTTCCTGTGCCGAGATTCCTTGCTGGAACATCAACCACTGGCTCTGGAGCGCGTGCGGAAGACAAAACAGCAAGTTGGTCTTACAAGAAGGGAGCGTGCGGAAAATGTGCGCGGTGCATTCCGAGCCACATCCCAAGGCATGATGCGAATAACTGGCAGAAAGGTACTGTTGGTTGATGATGTTTTGACCACTGGTGCTACGCTTGAAGCAGCCAGCCGTGCCTGCTTGCGAGCTGGTGCCCTATCGGTGAATGTGCTTACATTTGCGCTTGTGGCGGACCCATTAGGTTCGGCTGCGGAGGGAACCTTGTCGGATATGGAAGTGATTGATCTTTAGTCTGGATTCGCCTGCATTTTGATAGCATCTTGTGAAAAAACTCTCACAAGTCCTATATAAGGCAACTAACAACATCAAAGGACCGCAATGAGCGACGTTATCATCTATACCCGCGCTATGTGTGGCTATTGCTCCGCAGCAAAAACACTATTGAAGCGCAAAGGCATCGATTTCACAGAAAATGATGCCACCTTTGATCAATCTCTGCGCAAAGAGATGATGCAACGTGCCAATGGGGCTTCAACCTTCCCGCAGATTTTTATTGGTGACATGCATATCGGAGGTTTTGACGATATGAACGCTTTGGAACGTACCGGAAAGCTTGATGCGTTGCTGCAGGCCGCGTAGGCTCAATTCATGAGTAATCAATCTTTCATTGCAGCCTGCATACAGATGAATTCTGGCACTGATGTGCGCCAGAACGTGGTCGATGCGACCCGTCTGATACGCGAGGCGGCAACTGCGGGCGCGCACTACGTGCAAACTCCGGAAATGACCACAATTGTCGAACAGAACCGCATGGCTCTGGAAGCAGCTATTCATCCGCAGGACGGCAATCCATCCATCGCAGAATTTTCAGCGCTGGCGCAGGAACTTAAAATCTGGCTGCATATCGGCTCCTTGGCCATCGCTGTGGAAGGCGAAAAAACCGGGCCTGCTATAGCGAACAGAGCCGTGTTGTTTCGATCGGATGGGACGCTAGCCGCGCAATACGACAAAATCCACATGTTTGACGTAGATTTGGACAATGGTGAAAGTTGGCGCGAGTCGAAAGCCTACCGTCCGGGCGGTAAAGCGGTTCTGACTGACATTTATCCAAATTCTGCACCCGCGAAGCTCGGGTTTGCAATTTGCTATGACGTCCGGTTCCCGCCTCTGTTCAAAAGCTACGCCCAACAAGGAGCAGATATCCTATGTGCGCCAGCTGCCTTCACGAGGCAGACGGGTGAAGCGCATTGGGGTGTTTTGCAACGCGCTCGTGCCATTGAAAACGGCGCATTTATGATTTCTGCCGCGCAAGTTGGCCGGCATGAAGATGGCAGAGAGACCTATGGTCACTCCATTGTGGTCGATCCATGGGGTACAGTTCTTGCGGAAGCGGACGGTCAGAACGAGGGTTATATCATTGCGAAAATTGTTCCGGATCAAGCCAAGGATGCGCGCGCAAAAATCCCTGCACTTACCAATAGCCGCCCGTATGAAATGTCCTTCGCATCCCGTGGGGATACAGCAGCATGATACGGTTTTCTCTGAAATGTGATGCATCACATGATTTTGAGGGTTGGTTCCGCTCAGGGGATGATTTCAAGACCCAACAGAAACGGGGCCTGCTTGCCTGCCCGAACTGCGGCTCTACGGTGGTTGAAAAAGCTTTGATGACGCCGTCAGTCCCCAAAAAGGGCAATCAAGTACCAACGGTTGAACCGGCAGACATTGCTATGGAAACACCGGCGCCTACACCGCCAAGTCCTGCCGCCGCTCCTGTTCCGGTGGTGCAGGCGCCTGAAAATCCGCTTGCAAAAATGCCACCGGCGCTGCGGAAAAAAGTAATAGGCGCAATGAAAGAGTGGCGCGACACAATTGTGTCCAAGTCGGAACATGTCGGCCCAAAGTTTGCCGAGGAAGCCAGGAAAATACACTTCAAGGAAGCAGAAGAGCGCCCAATTTACGGCGAGGCAAGCTCTGAAGAAGTTCAAGAACTTCTTGAAGAAGGCGTTGAATGCGCTCCTCTACCAATCCTGCCGGAAGATCACAACTAGGATACGTCTTGCGTTAATTTGGTTTGGCGCAGGGCCTGTTTCTGGTTCCACAAAAAAACGATCACAAACAAGATAGCCATCACCAATACAATTGTTGGTGCCGGCGCGCTGTTGATGTGAAAACTGGCGAAGATGCCAAGGAACGATGAACCAACGGCGATTAACACCGAGTAGATCAGCATGCGGTCGAACCGGTTGGTTAAAAGAAACGCAATCGCTCCGGGCGCAATCAGCAAAGCAATAGACAGGATAATACCAACGGCTGACAGCGCCCCTACAATGGTGAGTGATATCAGGGCAAGCAGACCGTAGTGCAACGCACGCACTGGCAGTCCAATCGCACCGGCATGTTTAGGATCGAAAGAAAACAAAAGTAAATCACGGCGTTTCGCAACTATGACGGCGAGAGCAAACACGGCGATTGCTGCTGTGATCAGCGTATCCTGAACGGACAGGCCCAGCATGTCACCAAACAGGATATGATCTAGATGAACATTGGTCTCCACCTTCAAATACATCACCAGACCCAGACCAAACATGCCGGAAAACACCACACCCAGAACAGTGTCTTGTTTAACGCGGCTGTTTTCCTGAACATATCCGGCACCTAAAGCACAGATCATGCCCGCAAAAAATGCACCAATGGCTACAGGGATACCAATAACATAGGCCAGAACAACACCAGGTAGCACAGCGTGTGCAACCGCATCACCCATAAGCGCCCAGCCCTTCAAAATCAGGAAGCAAGATAGTGCGGCGGCCGCGGCACCAATCAGCATAGTTATCAGGAACGCTTTTTGCATGAAGGGAAACGCAAAGGGTAACCAGAAGAATTCTAAAATCTGCTCCACGGTCTACGCCTCCTTCAACGCAGCAATACGTCTACGTGCCGCGAACCGACCATGCTTGGGTGCAAAGAAAAAAGCAGCCAGAAATACCAGTGTTTGCAGCACCACTATGATCCCGCCCGTAGCACCGTTGATGTAGTAACTGCCATAGGCTCCTAAAAAGCTCGAAACAGTGCCAATAGCTACTGCAACTGTGATCAGGCGTGTAAACCTGTCAGTAAGTAAATAGGCTGTTGCACCTGGCGTCACGACCATCGCAATCACCAAAAACGCACCGACAGTTTGAAGCGCCGCGACAGTGGATGCGCTTAAAAGGGTAAAGAACAGAACTTTGAGCGCGGTTGGGTTGAGACCAATGGATCGTGCGTGACTTTCGTCAAAAAATGTTACCATCAGGTCTTTCCATTTCACCATCAGGATCGCCAATGTTACGCTGCCAATCAAAACCAATTGAACCATGTCAAAATTGCTGATGGCGAGGACATTTCCAAGAATAATAGTCTGAATGTTCACAGCAGATGGCGACAGAGACACCATGAACAGGCCCAGCCCAAAGAAGCTGGTGAAGATCAATCCAATGATGGCATCTTCACGCAATTTGGTGCGTTGATTAAGGAAAAGCATAGCACCCGCCGCCAAGCCTCCAGCAAAAAAAGCACCAAGCGCAAACGGCAGGCCAAGCATATAGGCGCCGGCAACTCCGGGAACGATTGCATGGGACAAAGCGTCGCCTATGAGCGACCAACCCTTGAGCATCAAAAACGCCGAGAGGAAAGCACACATGGCACCAACCAATGCGCTGACAAACATGGCTTTCAGCATAAAGCTGTACTGAAACGGCTCAAACAGCAGCTCAATCATGCGCTTTTGCCTTTTCCAATGCCGCCTCAACATCTTTCTCGATGATATTTTCGGATTCGCCATAGAGCACAAATGGACGCTCATCGTCTGTGATCACAGTCACCTGGCGAGCATCATCATCGTCATGCAATTCAGAGCCACTGAGAATGTGATGGCGCAGCACACCTCCAAAGGTCTGCTGCAAATTATCCTGCGTGAAAATATGTTCAGTGGGTCCCGCTGCAAGAATTGTTTCGCGGATCAACACTACACGGTCACAAAACTCTGGTACCGAACCAAGATTGTGCGTCGCCACCAGCATCATACGCCCTTCCGTGCGTAGTTCGCGCATCAGGTCAATAATCGCGTCTTCCGTCGTTACATCAACGCCAGTGAAGGGTTCATCCAGCAAAATAACCTGCGCCTCTTGCGCCAATGCACGCGCCAGAAAAACACGCTTTTTCTGGCCCCCGGACAATTCACCAATCTGGCGTTTGGAAAAATCTTCCATACCAACACGGACCAATGCTTCAGTGACTTTTTGTCTATCGCGCGCGCGCGCCATGCGCAGAAAATTCATGTGGCCGTAGCGGCCCATCATGACAACATCTTCCACGAGCACTGGAAAGTTCCAGTCTACTTCTTCATTTTGAGGGACATATGCGACCACATTTCGCTTCAGCGCCCGCCCAGCAGATTCTCCAAGAATATTCACATGACCCTGCATCAAGGGCACAAAACCCATAATCGCCTTGAACAAAGTGGATTTACCGCTGCCGTTGATACCAACCAGTGCAGTTATGCTGCCAGGTGGAATGTCAAAACTGGCATCACGCAGCGCTGTATGGCCATTGCGGTAGGCCACGCTAACATTGGATACTGAAAGACCCGCAGTTTGCTCCGCGGGTTCTTTCGTCAAGTTAATCTTGCGGTTCTCTAAAACCCTACTCATTTGCAAATCCGCTAGCGATTGTCTCCACAGTCACCCTTAACAAGTCTAGGTATGTCGGGACTGCACCATCGGGAGCAGATAGAGAATCCACATATAAGACACCACCATATCTGGCATCGGTTTCTGAAGTAACCTGCCTCGCCGGCTTATCAGACACTGTGCTCTCGCTGAAAATTACCGGGATGCTTTCTGCGCGCACAGTATCGATGACAGCTTTCACCTGCTGCGGCGTTCCCTGCGCATCGGCGTTGATCGGCCAAAGGAACAATTCCTTAAAACCAAGGTCGCGGGCAAGGTAGGAAAACGCACCTTCACTTGTAACAAGCCAACGTTGGTTTTCAGGGATTGAAGACAGTTGCGCACGCAAGGGTTCCAACGCTGCGTCCAGCTTTTCGCTATAGGTCGCCGCATTTGCATTATATGTTTCTGCATTCTCCGGGTCATGCTTCACAAAAGCCTTGCGAATGTTTTCTACATAGATTTGCGCCGAAATAGGGGACATCCAGGCATGTGGATTTGGGCGCCCTTCATATGGGCCGCTGCCAATACCAATTGGCTCAATATTTTCGCTAACAACAGCGCTTGGGACATCCCTCAGATTCTGGAAGAATTTTTCAAACCAAAGCTCTAAGCCAAACCCGTTCCACAGAACCAGATCAGCATCTTGTGCTTTTAGAATATCGCGCGGTGTCGGTTGATAATTGTGAATTTCGGCACCTGCCTTTGTGACGGACTCCACGACAGCGGCCTCACCAGCAACATTGCGCGCCATATCCGCAATAATGGTGAATGTTGTCACAACCTTGAATGACTTCGCATTTGCGACACCCATCAAGGTCATCAATGCAATTCCAGCAACGCCAAAAAACTTTACGACCGACATTTCAGACCCTTTCCAAATACCTCGAAATTTTCCAAACAGGCCTATTGCAATTAAGAATGATTTGCAAGTAGGTTTTTTCCTGAGCCTGAAAAGACGCGATTCTGTACGATCTATCAGTAATTCCCACAGGCTATGGTGGCAGAATGCATCGCTAAATCACCTCAATTGCGAATTGTCCTTTTGCATGGCCACAAAATCGCGCTATTCCTTAATAAGAAACAAAGCATGTGAGATTCCAAACCATCTGGGGCAAGGTTGGCTGGAATTGGATCTGTCTGACGGAGTATTATCAATCTATGGCGCGTGACTACGATCCGTATCGGCTCTCTTCGCCGCAGGTTTTCCTCTGGCGAATGATCATCTTCCTTATCATCACCGGTTTTCTGGCGCTGATCCTCTATCAACAAATCATCACGGCGTTCGCCAGCAACCCTGGTCTAAACGGCGTTATCATACTGGTTTTGATAGTTGGTGTGCTGCTGTCGCTGAGGCAAGTCCTGTTGCTGTTCCGCGAAGTACGCTGGGTTAATGGCTTCCGCCGATCAGATCCAAACATCGAATATGCGAAGCCACCAATATTGCTGGCGCCGATGGCGGCAATGCTCGGTGACCGGCTTGGTGCGATGGCAATCAGCCAGCAAACCATGCGCTCCGTGTTGGAATCGATCGGCGTTCGTTTGGACGAGTCGCGCGAAATTCTGCGCTACCTTACCGGTCTGCTAGTCTTTTTGGGCCTGCTTGGAACATTTTGGGGCCTTTTGAGAACGGTTGGCTCCGTTGGAGATACCATCCAATCTCTTAATGTTGGTTCTGGTGATGCAGGTGTTATTTTTGAGGACCTAAAAACCGGCCTTGAAGCCCCCCTATCAGGCATGGGAACAGCGTTTTCTTCATCTCTGTTTGGTCTGGCTGGCTCGCTTATACTGGGCTTTCTGGATTTGCAGGCCGGACAAGCACAAAACCGCTTCTACACTGATCTAGAAGATTGGCTGTCAACCGTTGCCGATCTTGAAGAGCCATCCATGGAAGGCAATGGCCATGGCGCGCTCGCCGCTGAAGATCTGCGGATCGCCATTGATAAGCTAACCCGAGCCATGGCGCAGGACAACGCCGGAGGCGCTCAATCCACCGGCGTTGCCATGTCCAGTCTTGCGGAAGGTATTCAAGGCCTGGTTCAACATATGCGTTCTGAGCAACAGGTGGTACGCAGTTGGGTGGAATCCCAATCTGAACAACAAACACAAGTGAAACGCCTGTTGGAAGCTCTGGTGCAGATTAACCGCCAACGCGACGGCGAATAGGGTTAAACCGAAATGGCCCTCGGCAAATTAAGACGGCGCGAAACGCGCGGGGACTACTGGCCTGGCTTTGTTGATGCCATGGCGTCGCTATTGCTTGTCATGATTTTCCTGTTGTCTTTATTCATGTTGGCGCAGTTCTTTCTCAGTCAGGAAATTTCCGGCCGCGATGCAGTTTTAAACCGTCTCAACTCTCAAATTGCGGAACTTACCGAACTGCTTGCATTGGAACGTGCGGGACAAGGTGAGCTGAAAGAGAATCTGGCTTTGATTGAATCAACTCTATCTAAAGCAGAAGAAGAGAAAGCGCGTCTGGCGCGCCTCTTGGCCAACGAATCCGGCACAACTGCTGAACGCGATTCTGCACTATCTCAAATCAATGCGGAACTGGATGAAGAACGTAAACTGAGCGCACGGGCGCAATCCCAGGTGGACTTGTTAAACCAGCAACTCGCAGCTCTGCGCCGCCAGATTGCTTCACTTGAAACTGCGCTTGATGCGTCGGAAGATCGGGATCGCGAAAGCCAGACACGCATTGCTGATCTGGGCAGCCGATTGAATGTAGCACTGGCACAAAAAGTTCAGGAACTATCTCGCTATCGTTCCGATTTCTTTGGGCGCCTACGTGAGATATTGAGCAATCGTTCCGACATCCGGGTTGTCGGTGACCGATTTGTGTTCCAGTCGGAAGTGCTATTCGCTTCGGGCGCGGAAGAACTTACAAGCGCTGGCATCCAGGAAATGAACAAGCTTGCAAACGCTATTTTGGAACTACTTGGGCAAATCCCTGATGAGATCAACTGGGTGCTGCGTGTAGACGGTCATACTGATGCGCGGCCAACATCTGGCGAAAGGTTTGCAAGCAACTGGGAATTGTCATCAGCACGTGCCATTTCAGTGGTGGAGTATCTTGCGTCGCAAGGGGTGCCGCCAAACAGGTTGGTTGCTGCAGGATTCGGTGAATTTCAGCCGATTGATTCTGGAGACAGCGCTGAAGCGTTGGCACGCAACCGCCGTATAGAACTAAAGCTGACGGAGCGCTGATTTGCGCACATCAAACTATCTGAGGCGGGCCTGACTGTGCTTCGGGTAGGGCCTTTCCTGCTACGTCTTTTCTTGCTGCTGGCGGTACTTAGCCCAGCGGCAATTTTCGGCACGGCTAATTTTGTGCTTTATAAAGCAAGCCAAACCGCTAATGGCGCGCCATTTTGTGTGCAGGTCGCAACCCAGAGTTCCGTTGGCCAATACAAACCCGTGCGTTCGCTCTGGCAACTCACAATTCTGGCGATGCATACGCGTTATCAAAGCCTCGGCGGATCAGACAGTTTCCAGTTTGCTTTCCATGGTGTGCTGGTAGTCGATGGCAAGGAAAACGCAAACCTTTGGCATTGGTCATGGACGCAGTTTGGATGGCAATTGATTACCGAGGGCGAACGCCAGGCTCTGCGTGTAGAAGCCTCTTGTTCACCAAGTCGCACATTTAACGAAGACCTTCCAATCGTCTGATTTACTCAGCTGCTATACCGTCCTGAAATTGTAGGTGAGCAAGCCGCGCATATAAGCCGTCTTGCTTTTGCAAAGACGCATGTGTTCCAGCTTCGACAATCCGCCCGCCATCCATCACCAGAATTCGATCTGCTTTCAAAATCGTAGCCAGACGGTGCGCGATAACCAGTGTGGTACGCCCCTCCATCAATCGTTCAAGCGCCTGCTGAACTAACGTTTCACTTTCCGCATCAAGTGCGCTTGTCGCCTCATCCAGCAGCAAAACGGGTGCATCCTTCAAAATGGCTCTCGCGATGGCAATCCTCTGCCGTTGTCCACCGGACAAGGTCACACCGCGTTCCCCCACAACAGTATCGTAGCCACGCGCCATCTTCGATATAAATTCATCTGCTCTGGCAGCTTTGGCTGCCTCAACAATCGCCTTGTCATCGGCACTTGGATTACCCAAAGCGATATTCTCGGCAATTGATGCGCCGAAGATCATGGTTTCCTGAGGTACAATGGCCAAATGGCGACGTAGCTCCACCGGCACCAGATCACGAATATTGGTCTCATCCAGGGTCACAGCGCCACCGGTTGAATCATAGGCACGTGTCAGCAACGAAAACAGGGTAGATTTGCCAGCGCCAGAAGGCCCGACGATCGCAATGGTCTCACCAGGGGACACCTCAAACGATATATCATCCAGAATGCTGCTTTCAGGCGCGCCAGGATAGGTAAAGGCCACCTTCGAAAACGACACAGCTCCAGTCACGCCGGACAAGGTATGCGGATTGGCAGGAGCGGCAATTTCAGGCTCAATGGCCAGCAATTCTCCCAAGCGCTCTGCAGCGCCGGCTGCCTGCGCAACTTCGCCCCATACCTGAGACAACGCACCTAGAGCGCCAGCTGCAAAAACGGAATACAGAACAAATTGCGACAATGCGCCTGGCGTAATATTTCCGGCAAGTAAATCCTGAGACCCGTACCAAAGCACTGCAACGACGCTGGCAAACACCATGAAGATTGCAAAAGCAGTGAGTGCAGCCCTTGCGCCAACAGCAGAACGTGCCGCCTCAAATGCAGCATCTACAGCAGTACCAAACCGATTGGATGCACGCTCTTCTGAAGTATAACTCTGCAAAGTGCGTACAGCGCCAATCGCTTCTGCTGCATAGGCCGTTGCATCTGCAAGCGTGTCTTGCGCAGCACGGGACCGTTTGCGCACATTGCGCCCAAACGCCACCATGGGCAGCACAACCAGCGGAATTGCTGCCAAAACCAGCAACGACAGCTTTGGGCTAGTGATCACCATCATGATCATTGCACCAATAACCAAAAAGAAATTACGCAGCGCAACAGATATACTTGAGCCAACTACGGCCTTTATCTGCGTCGTATCAGCTGTGAGACGTGAAACGATTTCACCAGATTTGGCAGTATCGAAAAATGCCGCGTGCAACTGCATAACATGTGCAAACACATCTCGCCTGATATCACTGACGACGCGCTCGCCAATCCATGTAACAAAGTAGTAGCGTGCAGCACTGGCAGTGGCCAAAAAACCAACCAGTACAACCAGCATACCAAAATACTGATCGATCAATGCGTTGTTTTCCGCACTGAATCCAAAGTCAATCATTCTGCGTACTGCCATTGGTACAGCAAGTGTTGCTGCGGCAGCCCCAATCAACGCCACAATCGCAAGTGCAACACGTTTGCGGTAGGTCTTAAGATAGGGCAGTACCATAGCTAGTGACCCGACGCGGCCTTTTGCACTGGCAGTGTTGTCTCCTGCACGCTCAGGCATTTTTAGAGTTGTGGCCTGAGAGGAAGTGACTTGTCGGTTTGCCATAAAAACCCATTCAAATTATCGAATACGTGGTGCTTTTTCCAATGAATTACCGACAAAAGCAAGCAGCTACAATGCCAAACATAATCTCAACCTTAGCAACTACAATACACTTGATCCGCATTTGACTACAGAATCTATTGTCTTTTGGCTTGCGAAGAACCCCTCCTTTGCATTATAGCAACGGCAAGAAGTGAGTTTTGTCGGGTGGTAAGCCCGATTTTTTGTTGGTGAAGCGGCTTACTCTGTTTCGAAACCAAAAGAACAATTGGAGTTTTACGCTCATGAAAGCGGATATCCACCCAGACTATCACACCATCAAAGTGGTGATGACAGACGGTACAGAATACACAACACGCTCCACTTGGGGCGCCGATGGCGACACAATGAACCTCGACATTGACCCGACATCTCATCCGGCTTGGACAGGTGGCGGCGCGCAATTGCTTGATCGTGGCGGCCGTCTGTCACGCTTTAACAGCAAATTTGCCGGATTTATCGGCAAGTAAGAAACGCGGATACGCATTTAAAAACCCCGCCAAAGCATTCGCTTGGCGGGGTTTTTGTTGTTCAAAAATTCATGAAAAGATCACTGAGAGCCTAATCTGAAGGGGTGAAGGCTGCGCTCAAACGCGCCATTTGGTCCGCAACTGCCCCTGGGCCTTTTGGTTCGTCCGATGGAACAGTTTCTGCAAATGATTGCCCGCCCATTCCGACATCCAGGTGTCGCACCCGCTCTTCCAAGCGCCCGGATTGTTCGATCAGATCCTTCAGTTCTTCCGGCAACTCGTCCCATCCAGCTCCAGTAGTTGCTGGTTGTAGACCACCAAGTCGGACTTTGGCCTTTTCATCACTACCCTGACTTGTTGTCATTTCCCCTTCATTGACCGCGCGCTGCAACAGCAACCAAGAGGCAACTTGCATCAACCGCGTTGTCAGGCGCATGGATTCACTCGCATAAGCAACGGAACCCAAACGCGACAATTCCTTTGAGGCATCCCGGCCCGGCCCATCCAGATAAGAGGCCGTGTCCTCGATCAACCGCATACCGCTGTTGAACAGTGCCAGAAACCCTTCGGTCTCAGCCAAATGGCTGGCCAGGGCAATTGTTGACTTGGGTGACTGTGATGGCTGGTCGTTTCGATTCATTATCTCATCGCTCAAACATGGCCGTAAAACCGTTCAAATGGAACGTAAATACAATAGCCGGAAATTGTTAAAAATCACTATGGAGCGCGCGAGATTGTCAGGCAAGGTGGCTGACAACTTAAGTAAATTCTTCGTTAATATCCACATTGAGGCTGAGAATATCGGGCCTCAAGCATAAAAAAAGAGCCGCGGGAGGGAGCGGCTCTTAGTCTAACAGGGAGGCGTCCATTCAAGTGGGGGAGTAACCACCTGAAGATTCGGATGAACCGAATACACTTTAAGGTAGCGATCAAAGGTTAACAACCACTTAATACCTAGTTATTTATCGCATGGGTTGTTTTTACTATTTGTTAACAGTTTTTTTGCGCACCCCAGAAATACGTCATGCAGCAAACCTTAGGGTTTGTGCCGTTTTAATCAATTTTCGTTTAGAATCAAACTAGTATGGCAGACCAACATAGTTCTCTGCGATCGATGTTTGTTGCGCTTTGGAACCCCTCAAATAGTCCAAATGCGCATCCTGAATGCGCCGGTCAAAATCATTCTCATCGTCAAAGTTGTGCAAAAGACGCGTCATGAACCACGAAAATCGTGATGCTTTCCACACGCGGGACAACGCTTTTTGCGAGTAAGATGCAAGGCCTTCTTCGGAGCCGGAATTATATTTTTCGATGAACCCTTCGCTGAGGTAATGCACATCAGAAGCTGCAAGATTGAGACCTTTCGCCCCGGTAGGCGGAACGATATGGGCCGCATCACCCGCCAAAAACAGTCGACCATAGCTCATGGGTTCCGAGATGAAGGACCTCAATGGTGCAATTGATTTTTCAATTGACGGGCCAGTTTGCAGCCCTTGCGCGATATGTGACGGCAGTCTGTCGTTTAGAGTGTTCCAAAAACGATCATCCGACCAATCTTCTACGCAATCAGTTATCGGGCATTGCACATAATACCGGCTCAGAGTTTCCGACCGCATGGAACACAATGAAAACCCATCCTGGTGTCTGGAATAAATCAACTCACGATCTGCCGGCGGCGTACGGGACAAAATACCAAGCCAACCAAAAGGAAAAACCCGCTCATAGTCGCGGCGCACATCTTCTGGAATGGAACCACGGCTGACGCCGTGAAACCCATCACACCCGGCGATGTAATCACAATCGATGCGTTGAGAAATCCCGTTGTGGTGAAATGTTACAAAGGGGCTCTCCGTATCAATATCATTCAGCACGACGTCATCCACCTCATGCAGAATCACGCCGCCCATTGCATCACGCGCATTATACAGATCTCGGGTAACTTCGGTCTGTCCATAGACGGTTACAGTTTTGCCACCGGTCAGGTTTTTCAGATTGATACGCAAAAGATCATCATCAAAAGCAAAGCAAAACCCGCTGTGAACCTTACCTTCCCTGTCCAGCCGTTCGCCAACACCAGCCTGACGTAGCATGTCTGTAAGACCCTGCTCTAGGACGCCAGCACGTATGCGCGACAGTACATAGTCACGACTTTTACGTTCAAGAACAATGTTCTCAATACCAGCACAATGCAGTAATTGGGATAGAAGCAAGCCTGATGGTCCGCCGCCAATAATGACGATCTGTGTTTTCACATGTCCTCCCACAATTTTTTGTATCAGACTAATGCATGATCAGCAGGATTCAATTCATTCTTTTGGAGAACATCGAGTGGTCAAATACGCGGTTAAAAAAGGCCATTGGTTTCCGACAGGAAGCAGGCACCATTAAAACCCATTGAGTGGTTGAAAACCGGCATCTTCACGCTTCTGTCTAGCAACATTGCACTCAACGACAGGGGAGGAACACCAGCTTTTTCACACCATGATTTGTCTGAACGTCCATCGGCAATATGTCGCGGTGAGCAAATGACCGGGTCCAAGACCAGATCGCGCATGCGGTCCACGTTAGGATGATCGCCAAACCGGCGCACATATATCGGGAGCCAGCCCATATTGCCTTCAAAGTAAGTGGCCATTGGGCTGATAGGAGTTTTTGGCGCAGCATGGTTGACCTTGGCATATTTAAGCACGTGTTTACCCCAGTTAGACCAACCAGATAGAGCGTAGCTGACCCCCTTGTGGAGACTTTCCCCTTTCGGCCAACGCACATCGTAGAGGTCAAAGTCTTGAGATTTAGCCACTTCTGCCATGGCAAACAGGTAAGACAATTGCAGCCCTGTATAGTGTAGTGCCCTTGACCCACGTCGTGTTTCCGTAGGGAAACTGCCATCACCACGCTGGCTCAACATGGCCGCTTCAAACTGAGGCAAACCACGTTCAAACAGGATTGCATCTCCCAAAAGCGCACCAAGGGTCATGCTTGGTAAAACCGCCGCCAATGCGTGATTGCGAGCAATGGTGCTGTTTAGAGCTCCCACGCGCGTATTTTTTGTCGACACAAAATTAAAATGGTTCACCCGGTCATAGAGCCAGTCCAAAACCGGCGCAATTTCTTCGGCAGGTGGATTTTTTGTTTCAATTACCAGCGCTGTCGCAAATATAAGCGGCTGAAGAACAGAATTTGCTATCCAAGCTGCTCCATCGAAATTCTCCGAATTTGGACGTTTCTTTACAGGCGTCGTCAAAGCATTCTCTGCAGACCATTTTTTAACGTAGTCCCACAGAATATCGCATTGAGCATCGTCACCAGCAACACAACTTCCACTAGAAATGGCGATGCCCTCTGAGATACTGGAAAACCAATCATTCTGATTGGAAATATAACCTTTAGCGAAAGAGGCATTGCCTTCTGTGAAACGCAAAACCGGCTCCCAGTCCGGCTCGACAGGGTTTAATTGCAAATTATTGTTGCAATGCCGGTCCCGTATATCGGGATACTGTTCTAGATAGCGCTGGCGATCCTCAAAGCCCTCCAAAATACGGCCTGGATAGGGTAAACTTGGTTCTGCAGGGGCATTTCGGTGCAGAAAATAGAGCGTTGAGCCCATAATGTCTTGGTGTTCTGGCAAATCCAGCGTTGCGCGATACTCGTTCAGCGCTTTTCGGGATCGCGGACCCCAGGCACCATCTGCTGTTCCTGGATCATGCCCAAGCCCCTGAAGCGCCTCCTGAACATAAGCAACGGTTTCCCTGGATTGGGCAGCCAGTCCAGAGACAGAACCAAGCACAAAGAGACAAAACAGAGTGACTATACGCACGGTTCACCCAATACATTAACTGACACAATGCCTGACCCTAACACCAAGCTATGAATTTTGGTAAACATCAGAAAAAATAAAAGACCAAATTTTGATTTATTGCTTTGCAAATCGCGCTCTTTCTTCTGTTCCACGCTTTGAATGCGGCGGCTTCACGTCAGTCGCAGTGCGGAGTTCACGCTAGCAAGCACGTCCTATGATCGAATGCCGCATGCAGGTCAGTGCGACAATTTTACATGGGCCCCTGCAGCGATAAACTTTCATTTTAAAATTGAGAAAGCACAAAGAGCGAAGGTATTGTCTGGACTTTTGTTCCCGGCTGATTTCAACATAACTCCAAATTTTTTTCGCGCTCAGGAATCAAATGACAAACTCCTCTTCATCAAATCCCTGCATAATATGCGTGGCTATAACAGGCTCTGTTTCAACCAAAGCTCATAATCCAGCAGTGCCGATTACTGTCACCGAACAAGTGGAAAGCACACATGCAGCTTTTGAAGCCGGCGCAACAATTGCTCATTGCCATGTGCGCAATGATGATGAAACACCGAGTTCAGACCCTGAAAAGTTCGCTATGCTTAAGGAAGGCCTGAAGACCCACTGCCCCGGCATGATTATCCAGTTTTCCACGGGAGGTCGCTCTGGCGCCGGCAAGGCACGTGGGGGCATGCTATCGCTGGCTCCAGACATGGCATCACTCACGGTTGGTTCTAACAATTTTCCTACAAGAATTTATGAAAACAGCCCGGATCTGGTGAACTGGCTCAGCAACGAGATGTTGTCACATGATGTGCGGCCAGAAATTGAAGTGTTTGATCTATCCCATATTTTCAAAGCGGCAGAGATGTATCATGCCGGTCAGTTCAACGGCCCGCCCCACGTGCAATTTGTCATGGGCGTGAAAAATGCAATGCCAGTGGACAAAGAGGTTTTCGATTTCTATCTGCAAACCACACAGCGCTTGATGCCCGATGTAACATGGTGCGGTGCAGGAATTGGTCCTCATCAGAAGACACTCAATGAGTGGTGTGTGGCTGCTGGAGGTCACGCACGCACCGGCCTGGAAGACAATGTCCGTCTCGATAAACAGACTTTAGCGCCTTCGAATGCTGCTCTGGTTACGCGGCTGGCGGATATATGTGAAGCCCATGGCAGAAGGCCGGCAAATGTGTCACAAGCACGATCAATTCTTAAACTCCCGGAGACAGAAGCTGCATGATTGACCAGACAAATCCCCCAATTTTTGATGGTCACAACGATGTTCTCACGAAGCTAACCAGCAAAAAAAATCCGAAACCGGAAACTTATTTTCTCAATGGTGACAGCGGCCACATCGATCTTCCACGTTCAAAACTCGGCGGATTTGCCGGTGGCTTTTTTGCCGTTTGGATACCTTCACCTGCAAGCAGTTCATTCAGCTACGAGGATATGGATAAGGCCAGATATGACATCGCATTGCCACCACCCGTGGCGCAGGCAGATGCTTTAAAAATAGCCATTTCACAATCTGCATGTCTGCTGCGTCTTGAGCGTGAGGGCGCGCTGACCATTTGCACTACAGCAGCACAATTGAAAACAACAATTGAAGCTGGGGAGATTGCTGCGATTTTCCATATTGAGGGCGCCGAAGCGATTGATCCGGATTTCGAAGCATTGGATTTGTTTTATGCAGCAGGCCTGCGCTCTTTGGGGCCGGTTTGGAGCCGTCCAACCATTTTTGCGAATGGCGTTCCCTTTCGCTATCCCAGCAGTCCCGACACCGGCGAAGGATTGACCGATATTGGCAAGGAACTGGTGCGCGCCTGCAACCAGCGTCGTATCATGCTGGACCTGTCCCATATTAACGAAAGAGGGTTTTGGGATATCGCCAAGCTTAGTGATTCGCCTTTGGTGGCAACTCATTCAAACGCACACAGTATTTGCCCGACCGCCCGCAATCTGACCGACAAGCAATTGGAGGCAATTCGAGACAGTGAAGGTATGGTTGGCCTGAACTTTGCGGTCGCATTTCTGCGCGAAGATGGGCGCATGACTGCAGATACCTCCATAGAATTTATGATGCGTCATATTGATCATCTCATCTCCATTTTGGGGGAAGATCATGTAGGTTTTGGCTCTGATTTTGACGGAGCGGTTGTTCCAAAGCCTATAAGCGATGTCGCGGGCTTGCCAGTATTACGAAAAGCGATGCGTGATCACGGTTACAATGAAGCGCTGATGGAAAAGCTCTGTTATAAAAACTGGTTACGCGTATTGGAAAAAACCTGGGGCGCGTAGGGCTTGTTGAACACGGCGCTATATTTTCAGGCATCTTGACGATATTTTCGGCAACACGTGCAAGAAAAGGCTGCAAGATGTGTCTTGAAAAGCGGTTTCTCCAACCGCTTGGATTGATAGAGCAAAACAGTTTCCAAATTACTCTTGCATATTAGTCCAAAGTAGCGTGGGATATTAATATGGATGGACATAATCCATCCGAGCCAATTCTTTCAGGAGGCACTTATGAACTTAATTAAAACCCTGGTAGCGGGTGTGGCTTTGGGCGCGGTTGCGTCTACAGCAGTCCTGCCAGCATTTGCGGATACACCGCCAAATATGCTGATCATCGCCAACCGAATCGATGACATCACGACCCTTGATCCACAAGAAAGTTTTGAATTTGCGGGCTCTGACGTCATTCGCAATGTTTATGGCAAGTTGGTCAATCTGGACCCAGCCGATTTAAGCGCTGGATACACACCTGATCTTGCCGAAAGCTGGGAAGTGTCGGAAGACGGCATGACCATCACGTTCAAAATGCGTGAGGGAGTAAAATTTCACTCCGGCAACCCGGTAACGGCTAAAGACGCTGAATTCAGCCTGCGCCGAGCGGTTACCTTGAACAAAACTCCAAGCTTCATTCTCACCCAGTTTGGCTTCACAGCTGAAAACGTTGGCGAGACGATTGTTGCATCAGACGACATGACGCTGAGCATCACTACGGATAAGCGCTATGCGACATCTTTTGTGCTTAACTGCCTGACTGCCACGATTGGCGGTATTGTGGACAGTAAAGTAGCCATGGAAAATGAAGTCGATGGCGATCTGGGCAACCAGTGGCTTAAAACCAACACAGCTGGTTCTGGTCCTTACAAGGACGTGATTTGGAAAGCCAATGAATCTGTCACAATGACAGCCAACACTGACTACTATGGCGGCGCACCTGCGATGCAGCGTGTTATCGTGCGTCACGTTCAGGAAAGTGCAACCCAGCGCCTGTTGCTGGAACGCGGCGATATCGATGTTGCTCGCAATTTGAACCCTGAAGATGTGGCCGGTGCTTCTGAAGCTGACGGCATCACCATTGACAGCGAGTTGCGCGGCCGGTTGATGTATTTCTCACTCAATCAGAAAAATGAAGCGCTTTCCAACCCGAAAGTCATTGAAGCTACAAAATATCTGGTTGACTATGAAGGCATGCGTGACAGCTTCCTGAAAGGTCAGTGGACTATTCAGCAGGCATTCCTGCCACAGACATATCTTGGGTCCATCGACGAAACGCCTTACAGCTTGGATGTTGAAAAAGCGAAAGCTTTGATCATGGAAGCCGGCTATGGCGACGGGATCGAAATTGAAGTGGGTGTTCGTGAAGCGCAAGAGCGTATCGAAATTGCTCAAGCCATGCAGAGCAACTTTGCACAAGCTGGTATCAAGATGAACATCACCGTTGGTACGGCCAAGCAGATACTTGCCCGCTACCGTGCACGTGAACTTGATATGTATCTCGGTGCATGGGGTCCGGACTATCCAGATCCGCACACAAATGCTGCAACATTTGCTATGAATCCGGATAATGCTGACGAGGCTGGCAACACAGGTTTCCTGGCTTGGCGTAATGCTTGGGATATCCCAGCTTTAACCGAAAAAACAGCAGCAGCCGTAGTGGAAAATGATCGCGAAAAGCGTGCAGAAATGTATCGCGAAATTCAGCGCGAGCATCAAAAAACATCACCATTTGGCGTCATGTTCCAGAAAATTGAACAGACTGCTCGTCAAGACAATGTCAAAGGCTTCTCAATTGGTGCCGCTACAACGGCTGCAGCCTATTGGAACGTTACCAAGTAAGGACCTGCCAACATGGCAATGAGTGATTCAGGGAAGGGGCGCCAGTCGGCGCCCCTTCCTACCATCATCACCAAAACGGCCAAAATTCTGCTGACGATTCTCGTCACGATGCTTGGTTTGATGTTCATCACATTCGTTATAGGACGCGTCATGCCGGTTGATCCGGTGTTGGCTATTGTCGGTGAGGCTGCATCCAAAGCCACCTATGAAGCAGCGCGGGCCTCTCTCAGGCTGGATGAACCCCTGCTGTACCAATTCTGGTATTATGTCAGGGATGTTTTCACAGGTGATTTCGGCGATTCTCTTTTGACAGCACGCCCTGTTGTTGAAGACATCAAGCGCGTTTTCCCCGCAACTCTTGAGCTTGCAACCATTGGCACCATTCTGGGTGTTGTTCTTGGCGTGCCTCTCGGCGTTGTTGCTGCCGTGAAACGCGGTACTTGGATTGACCAGATTGCGCGCGTGGTAGCCCTTGTAGGCTATTCAATGCCCATTTTCTGGCTCGGCCTTATGGGTCTTCTTATTTTCTACGGAATCTTAAATTGGGTTGGTGGCCCCGGCCGTTTGGATTTTTTCTACGATGGTATGGTGCCAACCATAACTGGGATGATTCTTGTCGACAGCCTGATTGCTGGCGATATGTCTATATTCTGGAATGCCGTTTCGCATATCATTTTGCCTGCTTCACTGCTCGGTTATTACTCCATGGCCTACATCAGCCGCATGACCCGCAGCTTTATGCTAGAGCAACTGTCAGCGGAATACGTCACTACGGCCCGAGTAAAAGGCATGTCTGAGCGACAAGTCATCTGGGGGCACGCCTTCAAGAACATCCGTGTTCAGCTCATCACTGTGATTGCCTTGTCCTATGCAGGACTTCTGGAAGGTTCGGTCCTCACGGAAATTATCTTCTCTTGGCCTGGCATTGGCTCCTACATCACCACTGCCCTGCTCTCGGCAGATATGAACGCTGTGCTAGGCGGAACTGTTGTTGTCGGTCTGGTGTTTGTACTCTTCAATGTGCTGTCAGATCTGCTCTATCAGTTCTTCGACCCACGCGCGAAATAACGGACGCTTTTCATGTCAGATTCCCCAATAGCGTCTCATCAAAACCTGCCCGGATGGCGCGCCTGGCTTCTTACCGATACGCCCACATCCAGACGCCATGCGAAAATGGCATCGCTCTATCAGAACTGGCTGCAATTCCAAAGCAACCCTATGGCCATGTTTGGCTTTCTGATATTGCTTGCGCTGGTACTCATTGCAGCCTTTGCACCCCTAATTTCACCCTATGATCCTTTTGTTCAGGAACTTGGAAACCGGTTGAAGCCGCCAGGTGTTGAAGGGCACATACTTGGTACGGATTCTCTTGGGCGTGATGTATTAAGTCGGCTTATTTATGGCGCTCGGATCACCCTTTACATTGTTACGCTTGTTGCCATTATTGCCCCATTGGTGGGACTTTTTGTCGGAACGGTCGCGGGGTTTGCAGGGGGATTCATTGATGTAATTCTCATGCGGATCACCGATATTTTTCTTGCGTTTCCACGTCTGGTCCTGGCCTTGGCATTTGTTGCGGCGCTTGGAGCGGGGATTGAAAATGCGGTTCTAGCTATCTCTTTAACGGCGTGGCCACCCTATGCCCGCATCGCACGCGCAGAAACCCTTACCATTCGCAATTCAGACTATATCCATGCCGTGCGTCTGCAGGGCGCCGGTGCCATGCGTATTATCACCAAGCATATCTGGCCTCTGTGTATCTCATCGCTGATCATCCGCGTCACGCTTGATATGGCGGGGATCATTCTGGCCGCAGCAGGTCTTGGCTTCCTTGGGTTGGGTGCGCAACCACCCTCACCTGAATGGGGTGCCATGGTATCTGATGGCCGGAAATTTATTCTGGACCATTGGTGGGTGGCAACTATTCCCGGCATCGCGATTTTCATTGTAAGCCTTGCGTTTAATCTGCTGGGTGATGGTTTGCGCGACGTGCTCGATCCCAAGGAGAGTGGCCAATGACAAATCTCCTTGATGTTGAAGATCTTTGGGTTCGCTTCCCGACCCGCAGCGGTATGTTTGACGCGGTGCGCGGCGTTTCATTCTCACTTGGGAAGGAACGCCTTGGCATTGTGGGCGAAAGTGGTTCCGGTAAATCCATGACTGGCCGCGCAATTTTGCGCCTTATTCGCCGCCCCGGACAAGTGGAAGCAACCCGCATCGCACTTGAAGGCCGTGACCTGATGACGCTGTCGGAAAAAGAAATGCGCGCCGTGCGCGGCTATCAAATTTCGATGATTATGCAGGACCCGAAATTTTCGCTGAACCCGGTGTTGAAAGTTGGCGACCAAATTATGGAAGCCTATCAGATCCACACCAAAGGCAGCGCGAAGGAAGCACGCCAAAAGACCTTGGATATGCTGGAGGCGGTGGCCATTCGTGATCCGGAGCGCGTATTTGATGCATATCCGCACGAAATGTCAGGTGGCATGGGACAGCGCGTCATGATTGCCATGATGATGATCCCGGACCCGAAAATCCTGATTGCAGATGAACCGACATCCGCTTTGGACGTATCAGTGCAAACACAGGTGCTGGATATAATGGACAAGCTGGTACGTGATCGCGGTATGGGGTTGATCTTTGTCAGCCATGATCTCAATCTTGTCGCATCCTTTTGTGATCGGGTGCTAATTATGTATGGCGGGCGCATTGTAGAAGTGTGCGATGCCGATAAACTTCACGATGCTAAGCACCCTTACACGCGCGGACTTTTGAATTCTTTGCCAAGACTGGATGAACCGCGTCCTAAACTTGATGTGCTGACACGAGACCCGGCGTGGCGCGATGAACCCAGCGTAAGTGGTGCACTATGAGCGGTATCGTTTTGAAAGATTTGAACGTTTGGTTTGGCAACGGGCTGGCACGTGTGGACGCAGTCAAAAATGCCAGTTTTTCTGTACCATTAGGCGAAAGCTTTGGCCTTGTTGGTGAAAGTGGTTCTGGCAAATCCACCATTTTGCGGGCGATTACCGGGCTTGCAGAAACCTGGAGTGGATTCATTGAAATCGATGGCAATTCACTTGGTAGAAAGCGCGATGAACAGTTTTACAAAACTGTTCAAATGGTGTTTCAGGACCCATATGCTTCATTGCATCCACGCCATACAATTGATCAGGTCTTAAGTGAAACACTTTCACTGCATGGATTCAGCGACATTGAAGCTAGGATAGAGAAACTGTTGCAGGATGTTGGTCTTGGGCCTGCGTTCCGGTTCCGCTACCCGCATCAGCTGTCCGGCGGACAACGACAACGGGTTGCAATTGCGCGCGCACTCGCACCAGAACCTCAAATCTTGCTACTGGATGAACCAACTTCAGCATTAGACGTGTCTGTTCAAGCTGAGATTCTGAACCTTCTGACGGACCTTCGCGCTAAACGTGGGCTCACATTTCTCATGGTGAGCCACGATCTATCTGTGGTTAGCCATATGTGCAGCCGAATGGCCGTTATGCAAAATGGCAATATTGTCGAGCTGCTTTCAGTTGAAGACATGCGTGCGCAAAAAGCAAATCACGCTTACACGCAACATTTGCTGAAAAGCTCACTTGGCTACACGCCTTCTGAAACAACCTCCGGGTAACTCCATGGAACGCACTGATGCAGTTGTCCTTGGCGCTGGCATCGTGGGCGTCTCAACAGCTCTTGCACTGCAAGAGCGCGGTTTTTGCACAGTGTTGGTGGATTGCCAGCAGCCAGGTCTTGGTGCGTCATTTGGAAACAGCGGCGTTATACAGCGTGAAGCGGTATTGCCCTATGCCATGCCGCGAGACGCTAAAACACTCTTTCGCACCATACTTGGCAAAAATATGGCTGCGCGGGTTCATCTGTCCGCAATACCAGGTCTCTTGCCATTTTTGACCAGATACTGGTGGCACTCTCAACCGGACCGGCATCGCAAAATTGCAAAATCTTATGCAACTTTGATTGAGAAGTGCGTCGAATCCTATGAAGAGATAATGGCTGATACAAACGCCAGAAGACTTCTGACTCAGCAAGGTATTGTGGTTGGATTTCGATCAAAGAAATGGTTTAGCAAGGCGCAAACTGATACTGAGCTTGAAGCAAACACGTATGGATTGTCGATTTCCCACCTACAAAATGTTGCTTCAATCAGACAAGCCATTCCTCATATTCGAGACGGGTACGAAGCCGCTATTCACTATCACGATCCGCTCACAATAAACGATCCCTGTGCAATGGTGATGGAACTTTTTAACAAGTTTAAAACTCTTGGTGGTCGGTTTGAAATTGCAGACGCCATGTCGCTGACCAGATCCGCTGGGCGCTTTGAATTGAAGGATGCAGCCAATCACTTGGTTGTGGACGCCAAGCATGCGGTGAACGCTCTGGGTGCTCACGCAGCACTGCTGGCGCGCAAGTTTGGTTTAGCGGTCCCGATGGGTCTGAAGCGAGGCTACCACCTGCATTTCGCACAGGTCCCGGGTGTGGAACTCACCACAACCTTTGCCGATGCGGCATACGGTTTTGTGCTGACACCAAAAGCGGCTGGAATTCGATTAACCACCGGTGCCGAGTTCGCAAAGATTGATGCACACCCGACACCACGGCAATTGGAGCAAATTATCCCCATAGCGAAAAAGATCTACCCTCTAGGCGATCAACTCGAGGATAGGCCCTGGATGGGAATTCGACCATGTATGCCAGACATGCTGCCAGTGATCGGACAGACTCCTACGGAAAAGAATCTCTGGTGCGCCTTTGGCCATGGTCACCAAGGTTTGACACTTGGTCCGATCACGGGCCAACTTATTGCGGAAATGATCACGGGTGAGAATCCAGCGATTGATATGGCACCATTCTCGCCGGCGCGGTTCCTCCGTTAGCCTGCATTCATTTGCGCGATCGCCTGCTCCACCTCTTGCGCTAACTCAGGCTCAATATTGAGGACCCGTGCGAGCATAGCTAAGTAAGCTTTTTCATCAGCCGTATCAGGATCGATCGCCAATACAGATGCGGCATAAACCTCAAGCGCCATTTCAGGTGTTTTCGCTTCATTTGCCAGTTGGTCTATGGAGGCTGGATTACGCATCTCACTCAGCAGAAATGCTTTGTCTTGCGCATCCAAGTCCAAATCATCGAGGCGGTCAAATATCTTGGCCTGTTCGTCTGCGTCTATATGGCCATCGGCCTTCGCCGCAGCAATCATGGAACGCATCACAAGCAGAGCCATGGAGCTTTCGCCTATAGGGGCGGCTTCTGGTTCAAATCCAGAACCAGTAGGAGCTGGTAAAACAGGCCGTGGAGCTTGCGCGCCAGATTGTGAACCTGCGGCAGACTGATTGTTTTTGTAAGACCGATAAGCCGTGTAAGCCAAGCCGCCGACCAGCGCCAAACCGCCAATCCCGGCAACACCTTGCCCAACTTTCATGGTTTTCTTGCCAATTTTCCGAGCGGCTTTTGAATTCAGCAACAGTCCCGCCACACCACCAAGCGCTGCGCCTGAAGCCAACGTTCCAAGGTTCAAGCCGCCTGAAGAAGCCTGCGTCTCGTTTTGCTGAGTCCCGTCACCAGCAGGTGCGTTGGGATTGCTTTGGCCAAAGGAGCCAAGAAACTGGTTAAGAAGGTGACTAGGGTCCATGTGAGTCCTCATAAATTACAATATCAGATCTCTCCCCAGAGCTTCTTTCACATATGCATCAATACAGGGGTTGCAATGCCTTATTGCAGGAAACGCCTGAAAAACACTGGAATTGCAAGGCATCACACTCTCTTTGAAATGAACTTCACCGCAACAAACTTAGAATTGTTTGGAACACGTAAAGACTTTTTCTACCTAAACACGCACCTTGTTTGTTTACAGATTGGAGATAGTCAGAAACCAATCGTTGTTTTCGGGCAATGAGAGTGTGCAAACTGAAAGTGGACCCGAAATGGGAATTCTTCTAGCCGTCGACTATGATCAAAAACAGTTTGAGGAAATCTCCGAAGACGACAAGGGCATTGTCTCTGGCATTATTTTCAAGCTGGCGAAAAGCCAGCCAGAAAATTTTATTAAGCAACTGTCGTGGACATTGTCGGATAACCCTGACGACCTGTTCATCGATGATGATGCCAAAGGGCCGGGGGCATGTTTCCATTCACGCATTTGGATGGAAAGCTGGTCGAAAACTCTCGGTAAATGCGAAAAAAAATCCATTCGCTTTGCAACGGGGCGGATCGGCGGTCAAACGATTGTTGCAATACCTTTGATGATTGTTCCCGGAACCTTTGTGACACGCATTGAGTTCGCTGGTCAGACTGTCAGCGACTATAATGTACCTGTGGTCCACAAACACCTGGAACCGCATCTGTCGCAGGAATTGTTTGACGCAATAATTCAGCAGATTGCGCATATGTTCCCTAACGCAGATTGCGTGGATTTCCGCAAAGTATTTCTGGAGCACGCCGCATCCAAAAAAGAAGTCACACTGTGGCAGGAAGACCCTGAACGAACCCATCATTGCGGCCTCACCGGTGATTGGGATCATGATTTGTCTCAATTCATAGGGAAATCAACGAGCAAAAAGCTCCGAAAGAAATTGAGAAAGCTGGAGACTTTCGGCACCGTCACATTTGAAGATGTCATGGAACCCACGCGCCGCCGCTATGCAGGTGACAAACTCATTCAGTGGAAGGCGCGTCAACTAAAAGACCTTGGTGCCGCAAGCGTTTACGAAAACACTGGCTTCTGCAATTTTCTGAAAGCGACTATATGTAATGATGACAGTGGGATGGTTCGTTTGTTTTCGATGAATATCAACAATGAACCAATCGCTCTCATATATGCTTTGTGTTTGGAAGATTACTGGTTTCTTTATCAGATGTCCTACACTGCCGAAGAGCCTGGCAAATACTCTCCCGGCTACCATCTCTTGCTAAACGTTATGGAAAGAGCCTGCCGACAGAATGTGAAGACATTTGATTTTGGCTGGGGTAATGAACCCTACAAACGTCGCTTCGCTACACAGAGTAAATCGCTATATAACGTGTTTAGACCGCTGACATTAAAGGGGCAGATAGCGTTTCAGCTTTGCAACTCCAAAAGAGTTGTAAAGAATTTGGTTAAGTCGAGCCAGCACCTGCAGTCAGCTGCAAAGTTCGCATTGCGAACCATCGGCAAGCTTCAGGCCAAGCAAAGCGTTTGAGTTTTGATCTGATGTGCAACGGACTTCTGGCTGAATAATGCCTGACACAATCTTCGACTAGACTAATGGCTGAGTTTGGCATCTGAGTGAGGTCGAAAGTGCCAAGAAACATAGAAATCAAAGCAAAAATATCGCAGTTGGAGACTGTGCTGGAGAAGGCACAAGTCTTGGTTGGAAATATTCCGATACTGATTGAGCAGAAAGACATTTTCTTTCATTCAGAAAATGGGCGCCTTAAGTTGCGCTTTCTCTCAGCCTCGCGTGGTGAATTAATCTTCTATCAAAGAGATAATATTTCTGGGCCAAAGACCAGTACTTATCACGTCGTTGAAACAGATCAACCAAACGAACTAAGGGCATTGTTGTCTGCTGCCTATGGCGAGAAAATTATTGTCCGCAAACAGCGGCACTTGTTTCTGATTGGCCGAACCAGAATTCACATTGATGTTGTCACAGGTTTAGGTGAATTTCTTGAGCTTGAAGTAGTTTTGGACGACTCAGATGATCCAGCAGGCGGAGAGCGGGAAGCTCTGGAGCTTATGGCCAAACTTGGCATTCAATCTCAAGATCTCGTTGAAGGCGCTTACGCCGATATGTTGGCATTAGAATCCTAAACAGTGGCTTATACAAAACAGGCACAAATCTTTCGATCTGCACCTGTCTTGTAGACTAAAATCTGCTGTATCTAACCACCTTCACCCGCACGATTATAGACATAATCTTTCAGCTTTTTCATATGTGGGGTCAGCATCGGAATGACCAGACATGCCGCCGCCATCAGCAAAATGGAAAGAGTCAATGGACGGTCCCAAAGGAATGACCAGCTATCATCGTTGATGAGCAATGCCCGCCGCAGATTTTCTTCCATCATACCTCCCAGAATAAATCCAAGAATCATAGGTGCCATCGGAAAATCCAAGAACCTCAATATCACAGCAACAATGGCAAAGATCACCATGAGCTGAATATCAAAGGTGTTGAAGCTGACGAAGTAGACACCGATTAATGAGAAAAACAGGATAAGCGGAAGCAGGAAACGCCCCGGAATTGCAAGCACTTTGGCAATGTAAGGGATAAGTGGAAGGTTGAGGATCAGCAGAATAATATTACCGATCCACATGGACACAATAACTGACCAGAACACGGCTGGCTCGTCGATATAGAGCCGAGGCCCCGGCTGAATACCGTAGCCAATCAGTGCGCCAAGCATGATTGCTGTTGTACCCGAACCGGGAATACCAAGCGTCAGAAGAGGCACAAACGAGCCAGTTGCAGCGGCATTGTTTGCGGTTTCTGGAGCTGAAAGCCCGCGGACGGAACCTTTCCCAAATTCCTTGCCCTTCTTTGGGCCTGCTAGACGTTGCTCCGTGCCATAGGCCAGGAAACTCGCGATCGTTGCACCCGCACCAGGTAAAACACCAATGATGAAACCAAGAACAGATGATCGACCAATGACCGGGACCATCTCCTTTACTTCTTCTTTGCTGATTTTCATGGAGCCAAGGTTTTGTGAGGCTTCTTTTTCTTTCAGCCGACTGGCGTCATCACGTGGTTTCAGGATCGCTATCAAAGCTTCAGACAGTGCGAAAGTGGCCATCACCAGAAGCAGGAATGAAATGCCATCGATCAAGTCTATCATGCCAAGAGTAAAGCGCGGCACGCCTTGTGTCTGGTCGGTTCCCACAGTGGATAACATAAGGCCCACCACAGTCATCAACAGCGCTTTCAGCATATCGCCTTTACCCGCAAATGCAGCAACTGCCATCAAACCAAGAACCATGAGGGCAAAATAGTCAGTGGATTGAAAGGCGAGCGATACGCTTGCGAGAACCGGCGCCGCCAAGAGCAAAAACAGAGCCGCGATCACACCACCGGAGAACGACGAATAGGCCGCGATGGCAAGTGCTTTGCCGGCTTTGCCCTGTTTCGCCATAGGATAGCCATCGAAAGAGGTGGCAACCGTACTGGCGACACCTGGCGCATTGATCAGGATAGATGATGTCGAGCCGCCAAAAATCGCACCGTAATAAACAGCCGCCATCAGAATAATACCAGCGGAGGGATCAAGACTTGCCGCAACCGGAATCATCAAAGCAATAGCGGACATAGGCCCAAGGCCCGGCAACATGCCAATGAAGGTGCCAACCAGGCACCCCATAATGACAAACAAAAGGTTTGTGAAAGTCAGGGCCGTAGAGAGACCAATGATAATTCCGTCAATCATGGTCTAAGTCCCGCTTTTCATGAAGGCAGGCAGCGGCTCAATGAACACGTCCAACCCTTGTGTCATAAGAACCCAAAACGCCACAACCAATGGCACTGCCACCAAGATGAGTGTGAGCGGCTTGCGCTCACCGAGCAATGCAAAACCAATCATCAGAAATAATGAGGTTGATAAAATGAAACCGAACGGGCGTATGGTCAGACCGTAGATGGACATAAGCGCCAGGAACACTGCACCAACAATCCAATTGTATCCACGCAGTTGCGGTTTATCGTGTGATCCGGGGAAAATTATAATGAGAAGCGCCAGACCTATACCTATAACCGACAATACTTCCGGCATGGTACGAGCGTGAAACGCTACATTGGCCTGAAATGGCAAAAGCTTAATCTGCTGGCTCAAAAGCCCGTAGATAATGCAAAATATCAGCAGTAGAACACCGCCAATTCGGTCTTTAGAAAACAGCATGGCGTTCTCCTCCCAAAGTTGCCATTTCAGATATAAAAAACCACCCCGAATGCATGCACTCGGGGTGGCTTGTGGATTAAAGGCTTACAGGAAGCCGAGTTCTTTCATCAGATCACCGATCTGCTTTTCCTGGGATTCCAGGAAAGTCACAAAATCGTCGCCTTGATTGAAGATGTCGACCCAACCATTGCGGTCACGCACAGTGGCCCAATCGTCTGTGTCATACATTGCAGCCAAGGCATTCCCATAGGCTGCAGCCTGATCATCAGAAATGCCAGGAGCCGCAAAGAAACCACGCCAGTTAACGAATTCAGCGCCAGCAGCACCTGCTTCGTCACATGTAGGGGTGTCAGTTGCAGCTGGAAGACGATCTTTCGAAGTTACGCAAAGGATCCGTACTTCGCCCTGACGCGCTAGTTCAATAGCTTCACCGAATCCAGTTGACAGCGCTTTGATCTCACCGGACAGAAGACCGGCCATCGCTTTGCCACCTGCGTCATAAGGAATATATTTTACATCCTTAGGATCATTGCCAGCACTTTTCATAACCAGTGCTGCTACCAGGTGATCCATGCCACCAGCAACAGATCCACCGCCGATCGCAACAGCTTTGGGATCCATTTTATAGGCTTTCAAAAGGCCCGCAAAATCCTGAATGTCAGAATCCTTGTTCACAACAAATGCTGCGTAGTCACCGATGGTGCCTGCAATTGGTGTGAGATCGCGGAATGACTGCGGGAATACACCCTGCAAAGACCGGATAACGATTGGTGTAGAGTTCACCATCAGTGTATCGGCTGCCTTTGTCTCAATGATGTGCGCAATGGCTTTACCACCACCGCCACCGGACATATTTTCATAAGTCGCATTGCCAACAATACCAGATTTAGTCAGAGCTTCGCCTGTGCCACGTGCAGTACCGTCCCAGCCGCCGCCAGCGCCGCCTGGAATAATGAAATGAAGTTTATCGAGAGCCTTGTGGCCCGCTCCCTGTACGCCGCCAATGGCTGCAACAGAAAAAACAGTAGCCGCCAAGGCTACTTTAAAAGATTTCAACATGAGTACCTCCCAAGTGATCATGAGCCGGGTTTCGTCCCAGCTTGCGCGGAGAAAAACACATGAAGCTGACAGAAAACTGACAAGTCCAGTTGAATTTGAAAAATTGCCTATTTTTCGCGCAATGCCTTATTCCATTTTTGCACGAAGCGCGCGCGTTTCACCTGATCAAGATAGACCAAAAGGCCGGGACTGACGGAAATTGGTCGCAGTTGGGCACCTGATTCCAGGCGTAGTGCGCTGGCTGTATTTTCACCAGTAACATTGGGATGGAGCGCAGGAATGCCGGATTTTGTCGCCAGAATACGCTGACCGGCCTCGGACATCAGATATTCCAAAAACCGGACCCCAAGGCGCGGCCTGGCCGCCGCTTCCGGAACGAGAGCAATCCGCGACATAACCACTGTGAAATCTGACGGCAGAATGATTCCAAGATCCGGGTGATTACGAACCCAGCTTTTCGCATAAGACCCAAGAATATTGTAGCCAATAGCAAAGCGCCCATCTGACACCCGCTCAAGAATTGCGGATGAGCTGGAATACAGTTTAACCCCGGCAGCACCCATGGCTTTGACGAGGCTCCAGATATCCCGAGCATGCTCAGCATCGCGGGCCAGAAAAAGGAAGCCCACCCCGGCACGCTCTATATCATACGTCGCCACACGACCATAGAAAGGGTCAGACGGTTCGTTGAGCAGCGCCTGCAATGCAGCGCGGGTTTTAGGAACTTTGCGCCCTTCAAAGCTTGGCTTGTGATAAACAAAAACCGACGGCTCATAAGTCAAGGCAAATGCCGTATCCCGCCAGCTTGCCCAGTTTGGCCAGTCAGGCGCACCCGGCAGACTAAGCGCTTGGGCATAGCCGTCATTGGCAAGCTTCATTTGCAAATCCATAGCCGATGAAATGATCAAATCAGCTGTGCTGACGTCATCCTCGGTTTCTCGAAGAACACGTTCATAGATCTCAATGGTTTGCATTTCATAGTAGTGAATGGAGACATCGGCGTTGGTGCGCTGAAAATCCATAATCAACGGTTCAGCCGCACTGATATCCAAAGACGAATATATGGTCAGCGTATCACTGGTGGATTCCGAACCGGACGGATAGAGCTTGTCATTGGCCAGCAGCGGTGAGCTGCCTACCAACAAGAAAATCAGAACTGTCAAAACACGCATAGTCATGCCGATAACCGTTGCACAATCGTTCTGCGCTCCACAAGCCCGTCTTTGCTGCACTCTTCACAAGTGTGGCACATACCGATAGGGATTGTGTCGGGAGATATCCATGCGCATTCTTTTGGTCGAAGACAATTCTGAATTAGCCAATGGGCTGATCAAAGTGCTCGCACTCAGCGGGTTTCAGGTTGATTTGGTCGCAAGTGCAGAAGACGGCGAGGCGGCGATTGCTGCAAACAAGTTTGATCTCGTCATCTTGGATTTGACCCTACCTGATGGCGATGGATTGACCGTACTTAAGAATGTGCGAGACCGAGGGACCGATGTTCCGATCATCATTTTGACCGCACGTGGAAACCTGAATGACAGGGTTCGCGGGCTGGATCTTGGCGCCGACGACTATTTGACCAAACCTTTTGAGGTTACCGAACTTGAAGCGCGTATGCGGGCGCTCATTCGACGCAGCGCCGGGAAAGCCAGCTCACGCATTGAGTTTTCGGGCCTTGTCCTCGATATTGCTCAAAACCAACTCAGCAGCGGCGATACGCTGGTTGATGTTTCGCCAAGGGAGCTCAGCGTCCTACGTGCACTCCTGATGGCACAAGGACGTATCGTTCCCAAAAACCAATTGGCAGAATCGCTTTCAACATTTCAAACAGATATGAGCGACAACGCCGTTGAACAATCAATTAGCCGACTTCGTAAAAGATTAGCGCAGCATGAGATCGGAATTAGAACTGCCCGTGGCCTGGGATACTATCTGTTTGCATCGGAGGACGAAACCGGTTGAACACACCTTCATCACCAACCAAGCTGATGACTGAGCGCACCCAAAATGCATACTCTTTGAGGCGGCGACTACTTCTATGGTTGTTGATCCCGCTATGTACAATTGGCATTGTTGCTCTGGCAGATGCATATCGATCTGCCCGTCAAACATCCAATGAGATTTTTGATCGGGTACTGACCGGGTCAGCATTGGCCATAGCTGAGCGCGTCTTCGTAAATGAAGACGGAGATTTGGATGTCGACATCCCCTATGTGGCGCTTGATATGCTGACCTCAGCCGCACAGGATCGTGTGTTTTATCGGCTAGAAGGCGCGAAGGGGCGTTTTGTTACGGGCTACGAAAAACTCATCCTGCCAGATAGCACACAACAAGGTTCTGATCGATTTTCCTATTCCGACGGCGTGTTTCGCGGAACCCCAATTCGTATCGCATTGTTCAATGGAATAGCGTCAACCAGTGACGCCCCGATTTCCTTTCGAATTGCAGTGGCCGAAACGACAAATGCCCGCAACAGATTAACCACAGAATTGCTGGTTCGCACTGCCATCCGTCAAGCTTTGCTTATTGGTGCTGCCGCCATCATCGTCTGGATAGCTGTAACACGCGCTCTGATCCCTTTCCGGCGCCTTGGTGAGGCCATTGACCGGCGCAGCCAAGATGATCTGCGGCCCATATTGCATCATGTTCCAGCCGAAGTGTCAGGACTGGTTGGTACGATTAACAGCTTCATGCACCGGCTGGACTACGCCTTGTCGGCCCTACGGCAATTCACGGCAAACGCTAGTCATCAAATCCGAACACCTCTCGCGATCATGCGCACACATCTGGCGCTTGCCCAACGGGCCAACACACCCGAAGACACAAAATCGGCACTGGAAGCGTGCGACCGCGCGATTGTTGATGCAGAGCGCACACTATCGCAATTGCTACTTCTGGCCCGAATTGACGAAGCATCCTCTCAAGCGCTGGCGGAACAGCGCGCAGATCTTTCAAGTATCGCCAAGGATGTCGTCGAAACAAACATCATCCGAGCAACGGATGCCGGGTTTGATCTTGGTTTTGAAGGCGTTGATGGCGTGGCTTGCCGAGGAGATGAAGTCTTACTTCATGAGTTGATCAGCAATCTGGTCGACAACGCCATAAAACATGGAACGCACGGAGACCAGATTACAGTACGCGTTCTTGAACAAGGCGGCAAACCTGTGCTTCAGGTGGAAGACAATGGAGCGGGCATTAATCAAGAGCTAAAGGAAGAGGTTTTCCAGCGCTTCTCCGGGTATGAGAATGGAAAAATAAGGGGCTTAAACAGTGGTCTTGGATTGTCAATTGTTGCTGAAATCGCCCAGCTTTTTCATGGTCAAATCTCCCTAAAAATGGGTCATATGGACCACGGGCTTTTGGTGGACGTCAAATTGCAAAGCGTTTAATTTGCGCCGAGCTGCCAAAAGAGCGAACATCTACCCATGACCAATCGCAATATCAACACCACTTTGCGTCCACAAATGAGCGCAAAAACCAGCCTTTGGGTGCTGATAGCCTTGGGTGCCATCATCTTATTGAGTGTCTTTGGTTTTCACACGGCGGAGCGATATTTTCTAGTTCAATCTGCACAGCAAAGCCAAAGCACTTTGCGTTTGGCAGTCGCAGGTTTACGAGGGGCTTTACGGCGCTTTGAGCCTTTGCCGGCACTGATCGCCGAGAAGCCATCTATCAAATTGCTTCTCAGCAAATCATCTGAGCCAGAGCTAACCGACGCTGTGAATTTGGAACTAAAACGGATTGCCCAAGATGTAGGTGCGTCTGATGTATATGTTATCGACGGCTCAGGTAACACGGTTGCTGCAAGCAACTTCGATCAACCGCACTCATTTATGGGGCGAAGTTACGCCTATCGACCCTACTTCCAGCAAGCGCGGGAAGGTGGTTTGGGGCGCTTTTTTGCGCTTGGCACCGCTTCACTGAAACGAGGCTATTATTTCGCCGCACCCGTGACATTCTTCGACAAAATCGTGGGCGTGGTCACCGTAAAACTGGCAGTCGACAGTTTCGAATCGGATTGGCAAGGCAATGACAGTGAGTTGCTGGTAACCGACACATTTGGCATCACGTTCATGTCCAGCAGGCCCGAGTGGCATTTCAAAACCCTGAACGCCTTGGACACCGAGGCAATTGCCCAAATTGAGACCTCTCGTCAATACCCGCTCAATCAGCTTGGGTTGCTCAATCTCGAGCGTCAGCCCATTGGTGATGACGGTGCAGAATTATTTAAAATCTCCAAACCGCAGCAAACAGAAACCTTTGTCGCAAATGCAGTTGAAGTCCCGGAAGTTGGTTGGACATTTCATGTCCTTGCCCCAACCAAGAATGCATACCAGCAAACATACATCGCAATTACAATTGCGGTGCTGTTGCTACTTTCCATAAGCGCAATCGTCGCGTTCCTGTTGCAACGCAGGGCACGCTTGTTTGACCGCATTGAAGCACAGAGAAACGCACAAGAGCTTCTAGAGCGGCGCGTGCAGGAACGAACAGCTGATCTTAATGAAGCCAACACACAGTTAAAGCAGGAAGTAGAGGAGCGCAAACTGGCTGAACGTCAATTGCGTAAAACGCAGACTGATCTGGTACAGGCTGGCAAGTTGGCAGCCCTGGGGCAAATGTCGGCGGCACTGTCTCATGAGTTCAATCAGCCTTTGACGGCGGTTAAAACCTACGCTGACAACGCAGCGACGTATCTTGATCGAGACCGCCCGACAGATGCCCGCGAAAATGTAAGTCGAATTTCGCAGATGGCGGACCGCATGGCGGCAATCAGCAGACATTTGCGAAATTTCGCGCGTCGACCACAGGAAAAACTCGGACCGGTGCCGGTCTGGGCTGTGATAGATGATGCCCTTGAAATTCTGTCAGGGAAACTACGCAGCACCGACGCCAAGATCATATTGCAGGATGACCGACCGGATATCTGGGTCAAGGGTGGTCAGATCAGGCTCCAGCAAGTTCTGGTAAACCTTATCAGCAATGCTCTGGATGCGACTCAGAATGAAGCAACTCAGCCTTCAATTGCTGTATCTGTCGAGGCTATCGGTAGCAGAGTAAGGATACAGATCAGGGATTTCGGACCAGGTCTTAGCGAAGATGTCATTGGTCTCGTATTTGATCCATTCTTCACAACAAAGGAACCGGGCAATGGTCTTGGCCTTGGTTTGTCCATCTCCTACAACATCATAAAGGATTTCGGCGGGCATCTGCTTGCGGAAAATCATGCTGACGGCGGAGCAGTTTTCACGATTGATCTGGCCGTTGCGGAAAAACAGATGGGAGCGGCGGCTGAATGAATGATCAGACAGTTTTGTTCATTGATGATGAAGAACATGTGCGCATTGCAGCCAGTCAAGCACTCGAGCTGGCAAACATTGACGTAAAATGTCTGTCCGATGCTGGCCGTGCACTTGATCTGCTGGGACGAAGCTTCCCCGGCATCGTCATTTCCGACATTCGCATGTCCGGCATGGATGGTATGATCTTTATGCAACGTGCCTTGGAGATTGATCCGGAACTGCCCATCGTTCTGGTCACCGGACATGGTGATGTACCGCTTGCCGTAGAAAGTATGCGCAGCGGTGCCTATGACTTTATAGAAAAACCATTTGCTACAGAACACTTGGTGGATGTTGTTCGCAGGGCTCTGGACAAGCGACGCCTCACGCTGGAAAACCGGCGCTTGCGATCTGCGGTGGGCGGGCGCGACCGTCTGGAGGCACGTCTCATGGGCCGGGCACAGGCCATGATCACCCTGCGTCAGCAAATCCGGGCCGTTGCAGAAACTGATGCTGATATTCTGATCATCGGCAAAACAGGAACCGGAAAAGAAGTGGCGGCACGCGCCCTTCATGCCATCAGCAGCAGACACGATGCGCCCTTCGTGGCCATAAATTGTGGCGCTTTGCCTGTTGATCTTACTGAGAGCGAATTATTCGGTCACGAAGCAGGCGCGTTTTCGGGCGCGACGCGCGCGCGCTACGGCAAATTTGAACATGCACGTGGCGGCACAGTCTTCCTCGATGAGATTGAAAGCATGCCCATGGCACTACAAGTCAAGTTGTTGCGCGTTGTGCAAGATCGCAGCATTATGCGGCTTGGCTCGAACGATCCGATTGCGCTCAATGTGCGCTTTATTGCTGCTAGCAAACTGGATTTGAAACAGGAAGCGGAAGCAGGTCGCTTCAGGAGCGACTTACTTTATCGGCTAAATGTTGTAACCCTGCACATGCCAACCTTGGCGAAACGCAAAGAAGATGCTCCGCGCCTGTTCACACATTTGGTGAGCGAGGCGGCTGCGCGTTACAAGTGTGAACCGCCACCCATCCCAGCCTCTGTACTCACCTCAATTGCAGCGCGCGAATGGCCCGGCAATGTGCGGGAACTGCGAAATGCAGCAGATCGATATGCGTTGGGGTTGGATTTGGATTTCGCGCCAACAAATGTGAACGACCAAGGCGCGTCTTTGGCCGAACAGGTTTCAACATTCGAACGCAACGCTATTGCAGCCGCCCTGACGTCTCATGACGGGCGACTGAAAGAGACCTATGAAGCGCTCGGACTATCGCGCAAAACACTCTATGAGAAAATGCAGAAATACGAGCTCAACCGAGATAATTTTTCAGAGCAGGCGGAGGCAAATTCAGATATTGACCCTTAGTGGGTGGAAATACGGATATGATTTAAATGTCGTTGTTACCAAATCCACCCATCTGCACACGTCCCCTGTAAAACTTGGGCTATTTTCTCATTTTTTGGCTTGAACCCGACGGGTAAAAGCAGTGCAACCCGAACAGCACGCATTCCAATGGCTGCCAACGCTAAAGCATAAAAGCTAATTGTGTGCTCACAGATCTGATCCAGTTGAGGAATGCGTTTAGCTAGTACCAAAACGCCAGGGAGAGATATCATGCGTTTTCTTACAACAGCGGCTATCGCCGCTAGTTTGATGACTGCCGCCACAACCGGTGCATTTGCAAATTGCGATGACGGTGAAATGGTCATTAAATTCAGCCACGTAACCAACACCGACAAACATCCAAAAGGCATTGCAGCCACGCTTTTGCAAAAACGCGTCAACGAAGAAATGAATGGCACAGCCTGCATGGAAGTGTTTGGCAACTCGACACTTTATAATGATGACAAAGTCCTGGAAGCCATGTTGCAAGGCGATGTGCAACTGGCCGCACCTTCTCTGTCAAAATTTGAAAAATTCACTAAGAAATTCCGCATTTTTGATCTGCCATTCATGTTCAAAAGTGTTGCCGCAGTGGATGCTTTTCAGGCTTCCGAAACCGGTCAGGCAATGAAAGACAGCATGCAGAAACGTGGCCTTCAGGGCCTTGCTTTCTGGCACAATGGCATGAAGCAGATGTCTGCCAGTAAGCCGCTTATCAAACCAACAGATGCCAATGGCCTAAAGTTCCGCGTGCAATCTTCCGACGTGCTTGTCGCGCAGATGGAAGCGATCGGCGGCAGCCCACAGAAAATGGCATTTTCTGAAGTTTATGGCGCGTTACAGCAAGGCGTTGTGGATGGTCAGGAAAACACCTGGTCCAATATTTTTGGTAAAAAGTTCTTTGAAGTGCAGGACGGTGTAACTGAAACCAACCACGGCATTCTCGACTATTTGGTGGTGACATCGGTCGATTGGCTTGATGGTCTGGAGCCAGCGGTTCGCGATCAGTTTCTGACGATTTTGAAAGAAGTCACAGAAACACGAAATTCGGAATCTTTCAAAGTAAACCAGACCGCACGTCAGGCGATCATTGACGCCGGTGGTGTTGTGCGCGAGCTGGACGATGCCCAGCGTCAAGCGTGGGTGGATACAATGAAGCCAGTCTGGGACAAGTTTGAAGGCGACGTCGGCAAAGAAAACATCGCCACAGCACAGGCTATCAATGCCGGCTTCTAGACAGGCCTAAGCAGCATATCTGCTTGAAGAAATTGCGGGCGGAGCCTTATGGGCTCTGCCCGTTTTTCCAAAATTTGGGGAGGCACGGGCATGGCAGGTGCACAAAGTTTTTTTGACAGAATTGAAGAGGCTCTGATTGCGCTGTTGCTAGGGCTGATGACAATCATCACCTTTGCAAATGTTGTTGCGCGTTATGCCTTCAATTCCAACATTTTATGGGCGTTGGAACTCACTGTGTTTCTGTTTGGTTGGCTTGTCCTTTTAGGGGCATCCTACGCAGTGAAGAAGAATGTCCATCTGGGTGTGGATGCTGTGATCGTTTTGCTGCCGCACCATATTCGGCGCGCGCTCGGATTAGTCTCTGTCACATTGTGCATCATTTTCACCGCATTGCTTCTCAAAGGATCTTGGGATTACTGGGCGAACTTCGCCAACCTACCTGCGACCGAAGGACGTTGGTTTCCAACCGGTTTTGAAGACAAGTTTCGCGGCAAAGGCTGGTACGAAGTAAACGACATCCCAATGCCTGACATTTTGCGCTGGATGGAAGCCAGTTTTAACGATGGCGACGCCTATGAAAAGATCCCGCGCATGCTGCCTTATCTTGTTTTGCCCTTGTCCATGGCGCTCATGCTGTACCGTTTTTTTCAAGCAGCTCTGAAGCTCTGGCGCGGTGACATTGACCGGCTGGTGGCTTCGCATGAAGCTGAAGACGAGATTGACGAGGCTGCGGCCCGCGCGGAAGGGTCAGTATAATGGATGTTCTTCTACTTTTTGTTCTGATCATCGGGTTTTTGATGATCGGTGTTCCTATCGCCATTTCTCTTGGCTTGTCTTCCATTCTATTTCTGTTGTTTTTCTCAGACAGCTCTCTGGCATCGGTCGCCCAAACCCTGTTTTCGGCATTTGAAGGGCACTTCACGCTCCTGGCGATCCCGTTCTTCATTCTGGCGTCTTCTTTCATGTCTACCGGTGGTGTAGCTCAGCGTATTATCCGCTTTTCCATAGCCTGCGTCGGGCACTTCAGAGGCGGCCTTGCCATTGCTGGCGTGTTTGCCTGCATGATGTTTGCAGCTTTGTCTGGTTCCTCTCCAGCAACGGTGGTGGCCATTGGTTCAATAGTCATCGCCGCGATGCGTCAAGCGGGATATACAAAGGAGTTTGCAGCAGGTGTCATTTGCAATGCAGGCACGCTTGGGATTCTTATACCTCCATCCATCGTGATGGTTGTGTACGCAGCCGCAGTTGACGTGTCAGTGGGCCGCATGTTCCTGGCCGGTGTCATTCCGGGTATTTTAGCAGGTCTGTTTCTCATGGTGACTATCTACGTCATCGCGCGCATCAAAAATATGCCGAAGGGCGATTGGGCTGGTTGGGGTGAAATTGGCGCGTCTTTCAAGGATGCCATATGGGGCTTAATGCTGATCGTTATTATTATGGTTGGAATTTACGGTATTCCCGGCCTGACACCAGCAATTTTCACGCCGACTGAAGCGGCAGCTGTCGCGTCGGTCTACGCGTTTATTGTCGCGGTTTTCATCTATCGGGATATGGGACCGCTGGCAGCCAAAAATGGCCAGCAAAAGAAAAGCCTGCTGCAAATGCCAACCGCTCTGGTTACGGCGTTTTTCCACAAGGACACACAGACAACACTGTTTGAAGCCGGCAAATTAACTATCACATTGATGTTCGTCATCGCCAATGCGCTAATTTTGAAACATGTATTAACCGATGAGCAGGTGCCACAGCACATTGCCAGCGCTATGCTCGGCGCGGGTCTTGGACCGATCACATTTTTAATTGTTGTGAACCTAATTTTGCTGATCGGCGGTCAATTTATGGAACCTTCGGGTCTTTTGGTAATCGTTGCACCGCTGGTGTTCCCGATTGCCATGGAGCTTGGCATAGACCCGATCCATCTTGGCATTATCATGGTTGTGAACATGGAAATCGGCATGATTACACCACCTGTCGGGCTGAACCTGTTTGTAACTTCGGGAGTCGCAAAAATGCCCATGATGGCCGTTGTCCGAGCAGCGCTACCATTCCTGGCAGTCCTATTCGTATTCCTGATTCTGGTGACCTACGTTCCGGCAATTTCCACATGGTTGCCAACCACGTTAATGGGTCCGGAAACCATTTTGAATTAAACCAATTGGCTAGCTGAAGATATCATTCAGCTAGCCTGAACCAATGCGCTTGGTACTACCTTTCGGTCTTTCAGTTTTTCCATGACCACAATGGACTGTGCCTTTTCCACATAAGACTTACTTAGAATCGTATTGCGTAAAAAGCGGTGGTAAGATCGCACGTCAATTGCAAGAACTTTTATCATGAAGTCATGCTCACCGGTTGTGGCGTAACACTCCAGAACTTCCGCCGTGTTGCTCATCAAATCAGTAAAGTTCTGAAGATTCTCATCTGTGTGATGATTGAGACTGACCTGAACCAGAATCGTCTCCATAAATCCGAGTTTTTCCGGTTTCAACTCCAGACGAAATCCAGATATGACACCTGCCTCTTCCATGGTTTTAATGCGACGCCAAACAGAGGAAGGAGAACTGCCCACCTGCTCCGCAACCTCCTGGTTGCTCAATCGGCAATCTTCCTTCAGCGCATCGAGAATTTTGATATCCAATGCTTGTAAATTGGTTATTTCATTCATTTTCTACATCATTTTCGAATGGATATTTTATTTCATAACTATAATGGATCTATTTTGACCACACATGTCAAGGTTTTCGATTTACCATAAAAGCTCAATTTGAATGGACTTGGGGCTGGTAAAGAGGAACGCTATGACGCATCAACCATCGCCAAGAGAGTGGTCGTCCAAAACAGGAAATGGTCAGCACGCGTCGGCAATTTCCAGGGCCTCAAAACGGCCAGATACGCTCTTTCTAAGCGGAACAGATGCGCTGGTGCGACTGCCACAAGAACAAGCCAAACTTGATGCCGCCAATGGTCTGAATACGGCAGGCTTTATCACAGGTTATCGCGGCTCTCCTCTTGCGGCCTACGATGCCGCGTTGTTCAAATCCGAGAAAACTCTGACTGCTGCAAGGATTAAGATACAGCCAGCAATTAATGAAGCGCTGGCCGCCACAGCACTCTACGGCACTCAACAGGTTGAACAAGATCCCAAACGCACTGTCGATGGTGTTTTTGGTATCTGGTATGGCAAGGGACCAGGAATCGACCAAGCGGGCGATGCCCTAAAACACGGCAATGCACTTGGCGCATCATCTAAAGGTGGCGTTTTGGCGCTTGTCGGAGATGATCACGGCTGTGTCTCTTCCACAATGCCCCATCAATCTGATCAGGCTCTGGCTCACTTCATGATGCCACTGCTGCATCCTGCCAGCGTTTCAGACTATATTCCATTCGGTCTTTATGGCTTCGCCGCTTCCCGCTTCAGCGGTGTGTGGCTGGGCATGAAAACCATCTCTGAGGTTCTGGAAAGCGGCGCCACAGTTTCTACCAATCAGCAAATCTCATTCAACATGCCAGACTACAACTTTCCCCATGGTGGTCTGCACAATGACATGACAAAGGCTTTTGGCATTCCGCTAGAAGAGCGTATGCTGGCACGACTTAGAGCCTTTGACGCATTCGCAAAGGCAAATCCCATTGATCGCCCAACCTTCGGTGCCAAACAACCAAGTATTGCGATTATTGGTGTCGGCAAAGCGTATATGGACGCCCTAGCGGCACTGAAAATGCTGGGTATTGATGAAGAGACCGCATTGGCACAAGGCATAGGTATTTACAAGGTGGGCCTTGTTTGGCCTATTGAATCTGATGGCTATCGACAATTCCTCAAGAACGCAGACCGAGTAGTAGTGGTTGAAGAAAAACGTAGTTTTGTCGAGGCACAGCTGAAAGAACTATTCTTTAATTTACCACAGGAAGAACGCCCTATCATTTTGGGCAAGCGGGATGAAGCAGGAGAATCGCTTATCCCGGAAGGGCTGGAACTGCGTCCTGCCATGATTGCGCCCTTATTGTGCAAAGCGCTTGATATCGCGCCCAATAGCAGACCTGACACAATCACCCCGCGGAAACGTCCTGTATTCAAGGTGCCAAACCGCACGCCACATTTCTGTTCTGGTTGCCCACACAATCGATCCACCAAATTGCCCGAGGGCAGCGAAGCCAATGCAGGTATCGGTTGCCATATTATGGCCAGCTGGATGGACAGAAACACAGGTGGTCTGACACAGATGGGCGGTGAGGGCGTTAATTGGCTCGGCAATGCGCCTTTTACAAAAAAACCACACATGTTCCAGAATTTGGGTGATGGCACCTACTACCATTCCGGGCTTCTTGCGATCCGCCAGGCAGTCGCAGCCAAAACCTCCATAACATATAAAATTCTATTCAATGACGCCGTCGCCATGACAGGCGGTCAGGCCTTTGATGGCCCAATGACGGTAGAAGACATCGTGGCGCAAGTGCGCGCGGAAGGCATCTCTCGTATTGCAATTGTGTCAGACAATCCAAACCGTTTTGCAAAGAGCATCAAACGCGTTGCTGGCATCACCATTGACCACCGTGACAACCTCGATACGATCCAGCGCACACTATGCAAAATCACAGGTGTAACCGTCCTGATTTACGATCAGGGTTGCGCAGCTGAAAAACGGCGAAAACGCAAACGCGGGCTTTTGGAAGACCCAAAGAAACGCGTATTTATCAACCAGGCTGTGTGTGAAGGTTGCGGCGATTGTTCCGTACAATCCAACTGCATGTCCGTAATTCCAACGAAAACTGAGTGGGGCGTAAAGCGCACGATTGATCAGTCCTCGTGCAACAAGGATTTCTCTTGCGTTAAGGGATTTTGCCCAAGCTTTGTAACCATTGGCGGAGAAGAAGAAAGACCAACGGGTGACGACCAGAAGCGTCACATCCTTATGTCTCAAGCCAGAGATCTAGCTGAACCGGATATTGGTACAGAAGGAAAAATCCTGATTGCCGGCATCGGCGGAACCGGTGTCGTCACCATTGGTGCGGTGCTGGCACATGCTGCAAATGAGGATGGCAAAACTGCTTCGGTCTTGGATTTCATGGGCCTTGCGCAAAAGGGCGGCGCAGTTGTTAGCCATTTAAAGATACGTGCCAATCCAAATGAAGAAGGCCCGGTCCGGATCGACCATAATGGAGCCGATACCATGATTGGATGCGATCTTGTGGTTGCCACAATGTCTGATCCACTAAAGACCTTAAGCTCAGAACATTGTCATATCATCGCCAATTCGGCCGTTCAGCCAACTGCTGATTTCGTGCTGCGCGGTATTGCGGATTTTGAGGAAATGCGGCGCGTTAAGCACTTGTCCGAACGTGCAAGGAAGCTTGATATCGCTAATGCCTCAGATATTGCTGTGCAATTGTTTGGTGACAGCGTTTTTTCCAACATGATCCTGACGGGAATGGCTTGGCAGAAAGGGCGCATCCCGATTTCGAGGAAGTCAATCCTTGCCGCCATTGAGAAAAACGGTCGTTCCGTTAATTTGAATGTCGAGGCATTTGAGCTGGGTCGTTTGCTTATCCATGATAATACAGTGTTTCAGCAAAACGCAGACACGAGCCTTGAACCTCAAACACTTGATGCCCTTATCGCAAATCGTGTGGCATTTCTCACCGACTATCAAGATGCCCGATACGCTGAGACATTCAGAACATTTATGGATCGCGTGATAGCAGCGGAAAAACCGCTCGGTTCGGAACAACTATCGCTGACAAGTGCCAGGCAGCTGTCACGATTAATGGCGTATAAGGATGAATTCGAAGTAGCCCGGCTACATCTGCATGGCAATCATATAAAGGATATGAAAGCGCGCTACAAAAATGGCAGCAAACTGACGTTCCATCTGGCTCCGCCACTTTTATCTTTCATGAAAGATCCGGATGGGCGTCCTCGAAAATTTGCCCTGCCTGGTTCTGTTGTTCTGCCGGTGCTCAAATTTCTCCGCCGTATGCGCCCTTTGCGTGGTACGCCCTTCAATGTATTTGGTTGGTCGCAGGAACGACGCACCGAAGCGGAGTTGATCTCCCAATACAAAGCGTTGATCGACGGTCTATTAACCAATCTGACCGCGCAAACCCTTGAGAAATCCATTGAAACCGCTGGCCTCATTGACACGGTCCGCGGTTATGGCCCGGTAAAAGCAGCAGCGCTTGCAGCTTATCGTCAAAAACTGAGCGCCCATCAAAATGCAGTACAGTCATCTGAAAAGAAAGCAGCATAGCCATGATCTATAATCATCCGGAATTTGACCGCCACCACGAGCTGCACTTCCATGATGATCCCACAACAGGACTGAAAGCAATTATTGCCATTCACCGTGCCTGGGATAAGCCATCCATGGGCGGATGTCGGATGCGAAACTACAGCAATGATGAAAGCGCCCTTCGCGATGTTCTGCGCTTGTCTCGCGGCATGAGCTATAAATCAGTCATGGCAGGGCTGGATTTTGGCGGTGCCAAGTCAGTTATCATTGGCGCACCAAAGCCAGCAGCGCGCGGAGCTGTTTTGGCATCAATGGCCAATTTTCTGAATCGGTTGGGTGGACGCTACATCACTGGTATCGATGTTGGCGTATCCGCTGACGATGTTGCTTTTATGAGCAAACATACAAAATACACCGCCGGCACCGGCGCTCTGCCTCCTGAAAAAATGACAGCAGCAGGCGTCTATACCGCACTAAAAGCATCAGCAAAACATAGGCTGCGCGCAGACAGCTTGAATGGCCTTACAATATCAATTCTGGGTTTGGGCAAAGTAGGCTTTCAGCTTGCAGAAATGGCATTGGCAGATGGTGCCAGCGTTTTGGGGGCCGATATCAATCCCGCTACGCTTAATTCAGCCATCGAACTCGGTGTCACACCGGTCTCGGTTGATGACGCGCACAAGATGCCGTGCGATATCTTTGCGCCCTGTGCGCTCGGCGGTATTTTGAACCCGATGACTATTCCGGAGTTGAACTGCGCAATTGTGGCAGGTGCCGCCAACAATCAATTTACAAATCTGGATGATGCAGCAGAGCTATCGGGGCGAAACATTCTTTACGCTCCCGATTACATCGCCAATGCGGGCGGGCTAATCGTTCTGGCAATGGAGTACAATCGGCAGAACGAAGCTTGGGCGCGCGCAAAGGTCAACGCGCTTGGTGACACATTGACCATGATCTTTGAGCAAGCGGATGCCGTCGATGGTAACACCGGTGCCACGGCAGAGCGTATTGGGGCAGCTCGTATTGCTGACATGGCTCAGGGCAGTGAATTGGCCGCCTAGCGCTGCGATCAAATTGGATCGAGAGGCGAAGCATCGTTGGTCTGCCAGTTTATTCAGGCAGTTTGGGCGCGGCGGCGATCAATGATCTCGTATACGCATGCTGTGGGTTTCCAAAGACGATCTCGGTATCCCCTGCTTCAACAATCTCGCCGGACTTCATGACAAGCACACGGTCGGTAATAGAGCGAACAACCGACAGATCATGGGAAATGAAAAGGTAAGTCAGGCTGAAGCGATCTGACAGATCCGCCAGCAAATCCAAAATTTGAGCTCTGATAGACACGTCCAAAGCGGAGACCGCTTCGTCCAAGACAATGAGCTTGGGTTTAATGATTAGGGCGCGTGCTATTGCTATTCGTTGACGTTGTCCACCGGAAAACTCATGAATGTACTTGTTTGCATCAGATGCGTGTAAACCGACACTTTCCAACGCCTCTGAAATGGCCGTTTTGCGCGCCATACTGCGCAGCGGATCGTCCAGTAGATGAAAAGGTTCCGCTACCAGTCGCGATACCTTGTGACGCGGGTTGAAAGATCCGTAAGGATCCTGAAAAACCACTTGCATTTTACGCCGGACATCGCGGTTGACCCGATGCCCCGAGAAAACCGCTGTGCCGTCAATCTGAATCCTTCCTTCCTGAACTTCCTCAAGACCAAGAATGGCCCGGGTCAGCGTCGATTTTCCACAGCCGCTTTCACCCACAAGACCCAGACTTTCACCTTGCGCAATTGTAAAACTGACACGGTTCACAGCACGGAATTTTGCCGGCGCACCAAACAGTCTGGTGCGTGGTAATGAATAGTCTCTGGAGACGTTTTCAACACTTAGCAGCGGCACCTCGGCCTTCTGTGAATCAACTGGTCGATTCGGCACATGGGACGACGCTTCAAACAAGGTTTTCGTATAAGGGTGGTTCATATTGCGGAAGAGCGTTTTTGCTGGGCCGGTTTCAACAATCTCACCAGATTTCATAATCACGATGTCATCCGCGAGTTCGGAGACCACAGCCAGATCATGAGTGATCATCATCAGGCCCATATCATCTTCACGCACCAAACGTTTCAGCAATCGTAAAATCTGTGCCTGGGTGGTGACATCCAATGCAGTGGTGGGTTCATCTGCAATGAGTAATTTGGGGCGCAGCGCAATAGCCATTGCGATGACAACGCGCTGACGCTGACCACCAGACAGCTCATGAGGATATCGGGACAGCGGAAAGCGGTCTGCTGGCAACTCAACACGATCCAGCGTTTCCCGCGCGATTTGACTGGCTTCGGACCTGGAGGCTGCGCGGTGAATGCGCACTGTCTCAGCCACTTGATCACCAATGGTCTGAACCGGGTTCAGCGCAGTCATCGGTTCCTGAAACACCATGCCCAGCTCGTCACCGCGCAGGGAACACATGTGTTCCTCGGTGGCATCGAGAAGTTTGACGTCGTTCAGTGAAATGGACCCGCTGGTCGTCGCTCCATCAGGCAAAAGCTGCATCACCGAATAGGCTGTCATTGACTTGCCTGATCCGGATTCTCCGATGACGCCAAGAATTTGCCCCGCATCAATTGACAGCGATACATCCCGCAAGATCGGTTTGCTGTGTATATCCAAATTGAGCCGATTTATGGATAGCAAACTCATCGACGTTCGTTTCGCAATTTAGGATCGAACAAGTCGCGCAGACCGTCTCCCATCAAGTTCAGCCCAAGCACTGTCAACAGGATAGCAAAACCAGGGAAAAGAGCCATATGCGGCGCTAATGTGATAAGCGTTTGGCTATCCGCCAACATACGACCCCAGCTTGGAATCGGAGGCTGTGCCCCAAGGCCCACATAACTCAGACCTGCTTCCGCTAAAATTCCCAGTGAGAATTGAATAGTGCCCTGAACAATCAGCAAATTCATAATATTGGGAAGAATGTGCTCTGCCGAAATGCGCACCGCGCCCTTGCCGACAACACGGGCAGACAGCACGTAGTCCCGCGTCCAGAGCGAAAGCGCGGCACCTCGTGAAAGCCTCGCAAAGACAGGTATATTGAAAATACCAATAGCGATAATGGCGTTTACTGCACTTGGTCCGAATACGGCCGTTATCATGATCGCGATTAACAATGCGGGAAACGCAAAGACAAGATCATTGCCGCGCATAATAATTTCATCTAGCCAACTGCCGCGCCGAGCGGCGGCTGCAAGACCAAGTGGAACACCAAGCACAATGCCAATACCAACAGCAATCAAGGCTACCGCAATGGATGTGCGAGCTCCCACCATGATCATGGAAAAAATATCTCGGCCAAAATGATCCGTACCAAACCAATGAGTCAACGTCGGTGTTTTCAGCTTGTTAGGAATGTTGAGCGTCTCAACATCAAACGGTGTCCAGATATAGGAGACCAGAGCGACTCCAACGAAGAGCATTGTCAGCACAAACCCAATTATCAGATTACGTGACTGTAGAGCCTGCCGCACAAGACTTGTCTCTGGCTTTGTAGTTTCCAATGGCGGCATCAGCTGCGCCTCCGAAGTCTCGGATCAACGGCAGCATAGGCAATATCTACTGTGAAATTCACCATCACCACCGCAAACACAAGCAGCATGACAACGCTCTCCACAACGATTAAATCACGCTGCGAGATGCTCTGAAACACCAGACGTCCCAATCCGGGCAGGAAAAACACATTTTCTATAATAATGGCGCCGGCCAGCAAAAAAGAGAACTGCAAGCCAATAATCGTCAATACAGGAATCATGGCATTGCGTAGTGCATGGCGCCACAAGGCTTGTCGCTTGGTGAGGCCTTTCGCACGGGCAGTGCGGACAAAGTCTTCCCCCAGTGTATCCAATAAGGCTGAGCGCATGACGCGCGCCAGGATGGAGGCTTGTGGCAATGCCAGAGAAATTGCAGGCAGGGTTAAAGCCTTCATACCGAGCCAGAACCCGCCATCCCAACCGGGAAAGCCACCTGCAGAAAACCAACGCAAATTGATCGCAAACACCAGCACCATCAGCATCGCGAACCAGAAATTGGGAATTGCTACACCCAGCTGTGTGGTGCCCATTACAATAAGGTCTGAAGCCGACCCGCGTTTAGTCGCAGCCAGAATTCCAGCTGGAAATGCAATTAGTGTTGAAAGAATGAGAGCAAACAGCGCCAGCGGTAGCGAAATCCACATCCGGTCGCCAATCATATCTGCAACTGGTGTACGGTAGGTGTAAGAGGTCCCAAAATCTCCCACCAACATTCCACCAACCCAGTTGATATAACGCTGAAACAGGGAGACGTTGAGGCCCAACTCTTCTCTCAAGGCCGCGATCGTATCTTCTTGGGCACTGATGCCCAGCATATAGGATGCCGGGTCACCAGGAACGACCTCAATCGCGAGGAAAATGACCACGCTGGCTACCAACAGACTGATGCTTAAAGACAGCAATCGTTTGAGCGTGTACCGCAGCATTAAAGGGTCAATCCATATTAAATGCCCCGGCTCGTAATTACCGGGGCACAGTTGATTTTAGTCAGTCCATGAGACACCGGTCAGGTCAACAGCTTGCGTTGGTGCATTGGCCCATAGACCTTCAATTTTAGCATTGGCAACACCGGTATTGGCCAACTGGAACAGATATCCATTCACGTAATCCTCAGAAATCATTTTTTGAGCCATCTGCAAAATACCAGTCCGCTCTGCCGGGTCTGTGGAAGCATTCAGATCTTCTATAAGCTTCTGGAAGGCCGGATTGTCGTATTGGAAGTAATAGTCTGGACGGGCATAAATACCGATGTCCATAGGTTCTGTATGTGACACGATTGAGAGGCCGAAATCCTTACCCCGGAAAACTTGCTCCAACCATTGCGCCCATTCCAGATTGGAAATCTCTACCGTAATGCCAACAGCTTTGAGCTGTGAGGCAATGATTTCACCGCCGCGACGAGCATAGGAAGGCGGTGGCAGTTTCAGTGTTGTGGTAAACCCGTCTGCAAATCCCGCCTCAGCAAGCAGAGCTTTGGCTTTTTCAGGATCGTAAGACGAGTTTGCCGTCAAATCTACATAAGCCGGATTGTGAGGCGCAAAATGTGTGCCGATTGGTGTGCCATATCCGAACATGGCCCCATCTATGATCGCCTGACGATCAATCGCATGGGCAACGGCTTCGCGGACTTTCACGTTGTCAAAAGGTGGCATCTTGTTATTGGTTGAAAGGATGGTTTCACCTTCCGTTGATCCCACAAGAACCTTGAAACGTGGATCTGCACCAAATTGAGGCAGGTTTTCCGGCGCAGGAAAGGCCATAAAGGCATTCACATCTTCCGCCATCACAGCGGCAAAAGCAGCTGTTGGATCATTGATAAACTTAAACGTGGCCTTTTCCAACGCAATATCCTGGCCCCAGTAATTCGGATTCTTAGCCAACTCAATACGGTCACCCTGTACCCAGTTGGACAATATGAAAGGTCCAGTACCTACAGGTTTGGTTTTAATGTCCGCGATGCTTTCTGAGGCAACAATAACGGCGTCACCCCATGCCATATTGAACAGGAAACTGCCGTTCTGCTTTGACAGAGTTACCTTTACTGTCGTCGGATCCACCACTTCAACAGAAGCAATATCTGCAAACAGCGCCTTTTGTGCGTTTGTGCTATCTTCCGCACGGGCACGATCAAGCGAGAACTTTACATCTTCCGCATTCATATCGGTGCCATCGTGGAATTTTACACCGGCATTCAAAGTAAATGTGTATGTGAGCCCATCGTCAGAAATGTCCCAGCTTTTGGCAAGACCGGCAACAATGGAACCATCAGATGCAAAACGCGTCAGACCTTCAAAAATGTTGGAATAAGTTACTTGATCAATCGCGCCAGCGGCGGCTCCAGTTGGGTCCAAGTGCGGCGGTTCCAGTTGAAGTCCGACTGTAATATCGGTCTTGGCGGCAAAAGCTGCCCCACTGCTGATGGCTAGCGCAAGCGCAGCTGCCGCAGCAAATGTGTTTTTTATGGCTCTCATGTGTATTTCCCTCTCCTGATCGTCAAATTCAAACCGTGTATCAGCAACTCACTGGCAAAAGCTTGATGAGAGTGCGCCCCATAACTTTCGCTGAGTCAATCATATCTTCGACCCCAACATATTCATCCGGCTTATGTGCCAGATCGAGAATGCCGGGACCATAGGCAATACAGTTTTTTAAGCGCCCAATCCTGTCTATATGTTTTTGATCGTAAGTTCCGGGCGAGACCACATACTGCGGGGCCACGCCCAGAACATCTTCAATTGCTTGCGATACCGTTTCCACAATAGGCGCGGTCTTGTCGGTCATCGTTGGTAAAACCTGGTGCATATCGCGAATTTCATAGGAAAATTTATCGCGTTTCGCTTTCACTGTTTCAAGGATATCGCCGACTTCCTGTTTTACATCTGAAATGTCTTCCTCCAGCAAGAACCGGCGATCAATAATCATTCGGCAACTGTCTGGCACGCAGGCAGATGGCCACCCGGTGAAGTCCTCTGGCAATTCCGTCTGCCCGCCATGCAACGAATTGATATTAAGAGTTGACTGTTTTGCACCTTCCGGCACAACAGGCATATTGGTTCGTTTCGACTGAAGAGCTGGAAACAAGGTGGTTTCCATCTCTTCCATCACAGCACCCATATGGCGCACAGCACAATCACCAAGAAATGGCATAGAGCCATGTGCGATCTCGCCGTGGGTTTCAATTTCCGCCCACCAGACACCCCGGTGACCAAGGCAGATGCGGTCCTTGTTCAACGGTTCAGGGATAATGACATGCTGCACGCGCTCTGGGGCAAAGAAGCCTTTCTCAGCCAGATGTGCGACACCCCCATAGCCGCCGGTCTCCTCATCAGCAGTTCCAGAAATTTCGACCGCCCCTGCAAAGCTTGGGCACAAGTCCAAAAATGCTTCAACTGCAATGACGGAAGCAGCAAGACCACCTTTCATATCACAAGCACCGCGTCCGAATATTTTGCCGTCTTTCAACTCACCGCCGAAAGGGTCATAGGTCCACCCCCGGCCAACTTCCACCACATCTGTATGAGAATTGAAGTGGACACAAGCCCCACTGTGGCCGCCTTCATAGCGTGCCACCAAATTCCAGCGCGGATACTGATCACTGTCGCCCACCGCGCCTTCAGCTCTAACAAGCTGAACATCAAATCCCCTGACTTTCAGTCGACGTTCAAGAAATTCGCAAATTTCCAGATAGTTTTCGCCAGGGGGATTCAACGTTGGAATTTTTATAAGATCCTGCGTCAGCACGATCAACTCTTCCCGGCGCGCATCAATCAGGTCCATCAGCTTTTCCGCCAATTGGCTTGTTTTACCCGCCTCTGCTGAATCACTGTTTGTCATATGATTGATGCCTCCTGGTTCAATCACATCAGTATTCCCACTTTCATCTACGGTCTCAATACCGTAGAACCACGGATATGGGGACACAGATATGAACAATGCTCTGGACTTGGTGGCATATGAAGAAGCACCAATTGGAATTGTGCTGACGGAAGAGCGCATCATCAAAAGTTGCAACGAAACTTTTGCCACCTTGTTCGGCTATGAAAGATCCGAATTGTTGGGCCAGTCCTTCCGTATGCTGTATTCTACCCGAAAGGAGTTTGAGAGCTTTCGAGATATCGGCATTAAACCATTGCAGGAAAAAGGTATTTATTCCGATGAACGTCTTATGCGCCGACGAGATGGGACACCATTCTGGTGCCGTTTCAGGGCACATACACTGAATCGTGACAATCCCCTTAGCCGTACAGTTCTAAGCTTTGCGCTCATTTCCGAGACGGTTCCAAGCGTTCACCTGACACAACGTGAGCGCCAAATTGTCATGCAGCTTAGCAGGGGCCTTTCCAGCAAAGAAATTGGCCGCGAATTATCTCTGTCTCCGCGTACAATTGAAGATGTGCGGAGTAGATTGTTGAAAAAATTCCAAGCCAAAAACGTAACAGAATTACTGGCGCATATGACAGGGTTTGAATTTTAAGGCCGATAGCATTCCAAAGATGTCAATTCCGGTTCACCGCCACGTGCGCCGCTGCCAACAGCAATCCACATGGCACCATCAAATACGAGCGCATTTGTGCCATGTCGTGCACGATTGAGGCTTGGGCCCACCGACCAGGTCTCAGCTACAGGGTCAAATATCTGCAAATCTGTAAAAGCTTCCATCCGACCTGCTTCGCCAGCCACATAGTGAATTTTACCGTCAATCACGCCCGCACCGCCAGCCGCCGTTTGTATGGGTATCTCGTGTGCCAACGTAGACCAGGTTCCTGCAGTAATATCATAAACGTCAACACCGCCGATTGTATCAAAAAAGAGCTGGTTCAAGTCCTGTCCGTTGTGACGCCCTGTTTCCCGACCACCAAAGAAATATAGTTTGTCGCCAACAATTGCTGCTGGTGCGTGGTCACGCTTATGTGGCGCATCCGGGAGTATTTGCCATTCACCTGTTTTTGGATCTAGCCGATCAAACCATGCCTGGGTTCCAGAATAGTGGCCATCAATGATACCACCGACAACGTAAATCCAGCCATCAGAATGCAACACACAACCTGCGCCGCCCCGCCGACGCCCTTCTGGAATAGCAGGGCCCGTTTTCCAGCTGTCTGTCTTTGGCTCATAGATAAAAACCGTTTCCAACGGCGTTTCACGGGGAAACTGACCCGTCATAGTGCCGAGTAACCACAGCTCGCTACCAATGATAACAGGCTGAAAATGGTGGATTTCCATAGGAGGCGGGCTGGCATGTGTCCAGGTTCTGGTTGCTGGATCAAAAATATCAACCGGTTGTATTCGGCGACCGCCAAACACATAAAATTTGCCGTCAATTTCAGCAAAGCCATTTTCATGGCGTGCATTGGGCGCCCCGTTACAGTCTATGGTTTCCCACGTCTGATTGGCAGCCATAATGTATCAGCCCTTTCATTCCTTAAAGAGTATTTGCAATTTACTTAACAGCTTCGGCGGTGCATATTTTATCGAAAAGTCGCTTTTTGAACCCAGACGCCAAGAGGAAAACACGGCAATGACAAATTCCTGGCGCCTTCTCTATTTAATTCAGTGGCGCGCTTTGCTAACAAGGGCTGTTCGCACAGCGGCAAGGTCCCGTAGCTCAGCAGGATAGAGCATCAGATTCCTAATCTGAGGGTCACAGGTTCGAATCCTGTCGGGATCACCAGGCCAGTTTAGAAATGTTGGAAGAAGGTTGCCATAAATGGCTCATCTAGACCGCAGGCAGCTTTTAAATCGTATTTTGATAATTGGAGGTATGGGAGCTGGCGGCATCACTTTGAGTGGATGCGTTGGCAGCGCAGGGCTTGGTGTGGGTGGCATCGGTGTAGGTGCAAGCTCCAAGCCTAATTCTAAATCCAAATCACAAGCACTTGATGCATCTAAAGCGCGGATCATCACCAATGGACACCACGTGTCTCAGGGTGCAGCGCTCACCAGCGCATTTCGTGCTGGGCGCGGGCTTGGGCCTGTGCGCCCAAACAGTAAGTTGCGCCGCATGGCCGAAGGTCATGCACTGGTCATGGCAAAAACCGGCAAGGTGCAACATGCCATTGGCTTTGGCGATAGCTTCGCCCGCCGCCTGCACGCTTCTGGATACGACGCCCTTGTTGCTGGCGAAAATATTGCCGGCGGCTTCGACACTATTGAGGAGGCTATGCAGGGTTGGAAGGATTCTCCGGGCCATCGGAAAAACATGCTGAAACCGACAATCAATGAAATTGGCATAGGTGTGGCCAGAAACCCTACTGCGCGCTTGAAAACCTATTGGGCCATGGTTATCGCCATTGAGGATCGCGCCTGAGGAAATTCAGAGGTTTCATAAAACCCATGCGACACGACAATGCTCTTCAATTTGCAGATAGCTACGACACACTTTACCGTTCTTTCAAATGGAACATTCCGTCACGTTTGAACATAGCCAGTGTATGTTGCTCCGATTGGGCCAAGTACGAGCCAGCGCGTCCGGCCCTTCACCACGTTCATAACGACGGTAAAGTTGAACAATTTTCCTTTAGCCGACTTAATAAATTAAGTAATAAGCTGGCTAATAGTTTGGTTCAGCTAGGCTTACGGCGACGCGATCGTATTGGCGTTTTATTACCTCAAGGGCCGGAAACACTCATCTCGCACCTTGCAATTTATAAGAGCGGAGCAATAGCAGTGCCACTAGCGTTGCTGTTCGGTGAAGATGCCCTCTCATACCGATTAAATAATGCCGGTGTTGCTTGCCTGATCACCAACAAACAAGGTTTTGAAAAACTGCGACCGCTCCGTGAGTACATACCAGAGCTGAAGGGCATCATTGTCTGCGATGCTTTAGATAATGAACCCCTGCCGGAGCAAACTTATTCTCTTGATTGGCTTTTGGCGCAAAGTAAAGATGAGTTCACATGCGTAGATACCGGGCCTGATGATCCCGCGCTTATGATCTACACATCAGGGACAACAGGACCTCCCAAAGGCGCACTGCATGGCCACAGAGTGTTACTTGGGCACCTACCAGGTATGCAGCTGTCTCATGATTTCCTACCTCAGCAAGGTGATCGTATTTGGACACCTGCAGATTGGGCATGGGCTGGAGGGCTGTTAAATGTTCTGCTCCCATCACTGATGCTAGGTGTGCCGGTAATATCCAGCAGTCAGCAAAAATTTGAGCCGGAGTGGGCTTTCACGCTGATGCAGGATCTCAACATCGTCAATGCGTTCATTCCGCCCACCGCCTTGAAGATGCTGCGCACGGTTTCAAACCCTGCAGAACAATTCAAACTTAAGCTGCGCGATATCGCATCTGCCGGAGAAGCACTTGGTGCTGACACATATAATTGGGGTGTGGAGACACTTGGCATCAAGATAAACGATGCCTATGGGCAAACCGAGTGTAATCTCGTCTTGGGATCTTCAGCGGCGCTCGGCATGAACCGAGCAGGCTCAATTGGGCGCGCAGTTCCAGGACACAGAGTTGCAATCATAGGCCCAGATGGAGAAATCTTACCAACTGGCGCACAGGGTGAAATTGCGATCCATGCCCCGGATCCAGTGATGATGTTGAGTTACTGGCAAATGCCACAGGAAACTGCTGCGAAGTTTATCGGTCCAAATAAAGACTGGTTCACAACAGGTGACCAGGCCAGTATTGATGAAGATGGTTTTGTATCGTTCATCGGGCGTGACGACGATATTATTACATCAGCTGGTTATCGCATTGGCCCTACAGAAGTTGAAGACTGTCTGCTGAGCCATCCTTCAGTTTCTCTGGCGGCCGTCGTGGGAAAACCGGATCGACTGCGCACAGAGATTGTCAAAGCCTATATCGTGCTTGCGGACGAAGAACTCCCCGAAGAAGAGTTGCGAACTGAGATACAACACTATGTCCGTGAACGCCTTTCAGCACATGCCTATCCACGTGAAATCGCCTTCAGAGCTCAGTTGCCTCTCACGACATCTGGAAAAATAATCCGGCGCGCACTACGAGATGAAGCTAGCCGCGAAGCCGCTTTCGAACAATCCGTGCTTTAGCGCGCAAGCGTGTTTCCAACTCATCCAAACCACTCAATATCTTTGCCGGCAAATTTGAACGACCCAGAGCTAACGCCATCGTACCCAGATCCAGCCGATCTGGCCAAATTTTATTTATGAGAGGATGGTTTTCATCTGCAAGTGAATCCATGGAAACATTTGGGTTTTCTTCAAGAAACCGCTTCGTGGCTGCCAAGATAACCTGACGCCCCGGAGAAACATGATCATATTCCGGGTCATGTGCAACTTTCCAAATTGCGCCCCGTCCGCCACTTTGAAATGTGATCAGCATAGCTACGGTCCGGTCGCCATCTCGCAGGCAATCAAGTGTAAGTGTGCCCTCTTCAGCATGACGACCCACAAGAGCGTTAGCATAGGAAAACACATGTTCTTCCTGCTTTATCGCTGTGCCAAAGTCCCCCTTCCAACCCAGCGCTTCCAGTCGGCAAAATTCCTTGAAACCTTCATCACGAGCAGCTGCACCGCGTAGTACATTATGATCCAAAGGCACTTTCTTAGCGAGGCGGCGCAGTTCTTTGCGGCGTTTGGAAGACAGTATCTGTTCTTCTGACCACCCGGGACGTAGCCAAGCTCGTGAAATATGCGAAGACCAAAAGACACTTAGCGGATCATTAAATTTTTGAGCGAATTTGCTCTTCCTCTCCAGAACGGGGCATATCAGCGCCTGATATCCCATTCTGTAAAGCCGTTGTTGAAAGACAGCTGGATCAAAACCATCAGACATCAGTGGTGTACCCAAGGGCGCATAATTATGCGTCTGGATTTTCAGGCAGCGCACTCCTGGAATGCCCAATTGTACAACTGGAGCCGCGAAAGTCAGGCTATTGGCGCTGTAAAGCAGCAGCCAAAAGACAGCCTTTCGGGAAAAATCGGCGGATGCTTCAACTGAATCGCGATTGAAAAAAGCGTTTTTGAGATGTTTGGTCTCATTCTCTAAAGCAAGCCTATCGATCGCGATCCTGGTACCGCCATCAAGCGCATTCACAGGAATTATATCAATTTTATCAATTGGTTCTCTGGTTTTCGTTCCATTCTGAACCTTCGACAATGTCACATTCGAGGGCATGGGGGCGAGTTGTATCGACATGGCAAAATTCCAGATTGATCAGATAACGCCCTTATTGCTGATTGGCCGTAAACCGGGCGTTAATTATCAAATAGGTAATATAGCGGTGGTTAATGGTGCGTCGTAATGACTGCCAAAATTTTATCTGACGCAACTGGGTACATCATGTTCAAAAAAATCTCTTCCATTAGTCTGGCGGCTAAAGTCCCGCTGCTGGTAGCAACATGTGCAGCTTTGGCTGCTATTGCAGTAGGCACTTCGAGCTACTTTTTCACAGCGGATCGAATTCATGCAGATACAAAATCAAAGCTGGAAGCGCTGACTTTAAACCGCGCTCATGAGCTTGAGAATTACCTTAAATCGATCGAAAAAGACTTACTTGTGACGGCGAAAAGCCCATCTACAGCGCAGGCAATGAGTAAGTTCACATCTGCCTGGAATACCTTGGTAACGCCAGCTGAAACGCTCCAGTCTGACTACATCACCAATAACCCAAATCCTACTGGTGAAAAGCACAAGCTGGATGTTGCGCCAGGTTTCAATACCTACAATCAGGTGCATAAAAGCTATCACGGATTTTTCCGTGATCTCATGGAAGCACGCGGCTACTACGACATTTTCTTGATCGATCCGGATGGCAATCTTGTCTACTCGGTTTTCAAGGAAGCTGATTTTGCGACCAATTTGGTAACAGGCGAATGGAGCAAAACAGATCTTGGCAATGCATTTTCAGCGGCGCTCAGCATCAAACCTGGTGAATACAAGTTCTTTGATTTTGCACCATATGCACCCAGCGCTGATGCACCAGCGAGCTTCATATCGACACCCATCATGTCAGGTGACAAAGTTTTGGGTGTTTTGGCATTCCAGATGCCTGTGGACACGCTCAACAGCCTTATGTCGGACACCAGAGGCCTTGGCGAAACAGGCGAAACCATCATTGTTGGTGAGGATCTAAAGCTACGTAATGACTCTTCATTCTCCGAAGAAAATGATATTCTGTCGACCACTTTCGAAACTGAGCTGTTGACGCCTGTTTTGGATGGCAGTCAACCGACTGTATTTGGCCTAACGGATGTCTATCGTGGAATTGAGATGGATTTCGACGCAGCCCCAGTAAAATTTGGTGGCGTCACCTGGCTAGTTATTGCAGTAGAAGCTCTCGCAGAGTTAGAGGCGCCACTCAAGGTTCTGCGCAATGAAGTCATGCTTATTATCTTAGGTGCTGTTGGCATAATGGCATTGGTTGGCTATCTGGCTGCTAAAACTATCACCATGCCAATCAATAAGTTGGTTAGTGAAATGAGCGACTTGGCTGACGGAAATTTGGAAGTTGAACTACAAGGTATGAACCGTTCAGATGAAATTGGCGAAATGTACAAAGCGGTCGCCATATTCCGGGATAATGCGCAAGAGAGACAGAGACTGGAAGGTAAGAGCGAAGAAGAACGCTTGGCAGAAGCACGTCGCCAGGAACGGATCGAAAGTTTGATTTCTGGTTTCCGCGAAAATGTTCAGGCACTTTTGTCCTCTGTTTCGGAAAACACTCAAGCCATGGAGGGCACTGCTTCAGCATTGACAAATGTAGCTGAAAACACTGCCGGTCAGGCTGCGACTGCCGCAACAGCTTCGGAACAAGCCTCCGGAAATGTTCAAACGGTGGCGGCGGCGGCTGAAGAGCTTGCATCTTCCGTTGATGAAATTATGCGTCAAGTGAACCAGACTACCCAAGTGGTTCAAAATGCGACTCATGCTGCTTCATCGTCAAACGAGAAGGTCGGTGCGTTGTCTAAGGCAGCAACCAAAATTGGAGATGTTGTATCCCTCATTCAGGACATTGCGGAGCAAACCAACTTGCTGGCATTGAATGCCACCATCGAAGCCGCCCGAGCCGGCGAGATGGGCAAAGGATTTGCGGTCGTTGCCTCTGAAGTGAAAAGCCTGGCAAATCAAACAGCCAAAGCTACAGAGGATATTTCACAACAGATTTCTTCCATTCAAACAGAGACAGACGCAGCTGTGGACTCCATCAAGAGCATCTCGGACATCATGGAAGATGTGAATGCTTACACAGCTGCCATTTCCACCGCTGTTGAAGAGCAAGGATCTGCTACATCTGAGATTTCCCGGAATGTACAGCAAGCAGCTATGGGAACATCAGAGGTGGCTCAAAGCATCTCCGGTGTCACTGCCTCGGTTGGTGAAACTTCTCAATCAGCCGGCCAAGTCCGCAGTGCATCTGCAGATGTGGCAAGCCGAGCCAAAGAGCTTGGGGAAGAAATCGAAGAATTCCTTGGAAGTGTTGCAGCGGCATAATAGGGCTTCTGAAAATCAATAAAATCATGATGTGTTTTCCTCGCTTTGGGGAAACTCAAATCCGAAGAAAATGCATTGTGATTTTGTAAGATGAAGAAAATTCTACCTACCTCCTTGCAGGCAAGCGGTACGGAGCTGTAAAGAGAAAATTTGGCTCATTTTCAACAAGTTTTAGAGTCAAAGACTTGACTACATCAAAATCATTCCAAAGAATTTAGGGTCTTCCAAACTGTCGGCGATGCCTCACAAAATTAACAGATTTCAGGCAATACCCCTCCGCATGATTGGCCTGTTTCGGGCATGTAGGAAAGCAATATCCTTACTTTCAAACATGGTTGAAAAAGTTCAGGCAGCGCGATTCTGATTGATCATCGCATTTGATGCACACAGGCCACTGCGTAAAGAGAGCAAAATGGCTGGATATTCAAAAACACCCTTGTTTAGAAAACTCGGTTTGAAGCCTGGAATGCGGGCTTATTGCGCCAACCCGCCCGATAATTACCTTGAATTGCTGGGGTCGGATACACCCGAAGTTCAATGGCAAAAGACAATTAGCAGCGGCATCAATTTCTTACATCTGTTCACAAAATCCAGCGTTGAGTTAAAACAGACATTACTTCTTTTCCTGAAACATATGGATCGAGACGGTATGGTCTGGATTTCGTGGCCAAAGAAGGCATCCAAAGTTCCTACGGACATTGTGGAAGATACCATTAGAGCTGAATGCCTGCCTCTTGGACTGGTTGATGTAAAGGTATGTGCGGTTGATGATACATGGTCTGGCTTAAAACTCATGATACGAAAAGAGCTTCGATAGGGAATGTCGGAAAACTATCAACAAAATTGAAAGATGACATAAGATTTATTCGTTTTTCTAATTTTTGATTACCTCCTAAATAGACACAGCAGCCCGAAAGGGCCAAAAACTATTTGGAGAGTCTCATGACTGCACATGCAAAATTACAGACTTCATCATCCTTGGCGAATGCATCCCCTTTTGCAAACAAATCGGGTCTCATTCCGATAGCAGCCTTGCTATTGATTGGCTTTGCAATCGGATATGCAATTTCCAACATCAATCATGGACCGTCTTACGTATCCGTTCCTGCCGAGCCTGGCGAAAAATCGTTGGTTACGAATGATTGGCACGGCAATGTGCAGCGGTCTAATCACTACTAGACCGCAACACTTCTTCAAAATGGCAGGCGGTTAATTACCGCCTGTATTTCATCAAGCAAGAAACAGAATATTCTCACGGAAAGACCGAGCTACCTCTCTTTCGGGTTCACCAAAACCATTTTTTCCTATCTCTGCATGCTGGCAGACACGTTGAACGGTTCGCGTGATCCGGTGATGATCCAGACCTATCCACTTTTACTATTTCAAGACCCATGTTCAACTTCGGTGCCTAGCTGTTTCCCAACCACGCTTTGCTGGTTGGCGCCAAGATTCTATGAATTCAGCCTATCAGAACATTTGATGTTTTCGCCTGACACCAATCGTTACTAGACCTGTAGTTGTATGATCTGACAAGGTTTGGGTGCGACGCACCAAATGCTGTGAATCGTATTTTCTTCGCCCCCAAGAGGAATTTGAATTCATGTACTCAAGGCTATCAATCGATAATTTCCATCGGCTCAGACTATCCACATTAGCTCTGTGCTTTGGCCTGGCTGTGTTTATGATCCCAAAACTAGGCCAAGCGCAAACCACCTCATTTCGGGATGATTTCGATCGTTTTGACCTAGGTTTCTGGTATGTTTCAGATGGTTGGAACAATGGTGCCTGGCAGAACTGCACCTGGTCCAGGCAGCAAATCGGGCTTCAGGATGGCAATGTAACGCTAACGTTCTCCAAAAAACCTTACGGGCAGCGCGACTACAGTTGTGGTGCAATACAAACCCGGAAACGCTTTGGCTATGGTACTTATGAAGCCCGTTTCAAAACCGACGTTGGCTCAGGCATAAACGCAGCGTTTTTTACCTATATTGGTCCTGCCCATGGTGCGCCGCATGATGAGATAGACTTTGAAGTCCTTACCAAAGACACGTCGAAGGTCAGCCTCAACACCTATGTATCTGGCAAGGCTAAAAATGGATCTGTTGCGCCAGTTCCAATGGCAACCACAGAATACAATACCTACGCCTTTGTGTGGCTTGAAGATAGCATTCGCTGGTATGTCAACGGCAATCTGGTGCACACCGCGCAAGGTGACATTCCGCGCCCTATAAACCCGCAAAAGATCTATTTTAGCCATTGGGGCAGCGATACATTTGTCGACTGGATGGGCCCATTTTCAGATCCCGGACGACCACTGACTATGTCACTGGACTGGGTTGCCTACACCGCACCCGGTGAACCATGCCAGTTCCCCACCTCAGTTGCCTGCAAGTTTTAACAATGAACCTGACTGTAAACATACAAGACCAGACCGATGATACCGATAACTGGCGCACAGTTGCAAAGAAGCACATCAAAGCGAATTCTCTACGTATCCATTTTGCGCGCCTCTTTTTGATACTCATCATTGTGATGTTGCATTTCCGCATGGAGCCAGTAGATACCAGTAACGCAATTTCATCCGTTCACGAATTCATACGTGAGACGTTTTTGCGCCTACCGGTACCGCTGCTGTCAATTATGTCCGGCTATATTTTCTTTGCGTCAGGCGCCTATGAGACAGTTGGAAAAACCTTATCAGCGAAGATGCGAAGCCTCATAATACCATTTTTAATATTTAACACGCCTTTGGTTCTGGCTGTATACGTGGCCCAATTTAACGGCATGGCACTCGACAACCGCATTGTTTTGGTAGGAGCAGGTTTACGGCAATGGTTAGAAGCGCTGTTTGCAATTACAGAACAGCCAGTGAACTACCCGCTTTATTTCCTGCGTGACTTATTTGTGGTGGCCATGTTGGGGTTATTGATCGGTCGCCTGCATGTGCGTTTTGCACTGCCCACATTGCTTACCATCGCCATTGTCGCCTACGGTAATCTTGACGGTTTCCTGATCATTCGCGATGACGTGTTGCTATGCTTTTTTCTTGGCGGATATTTGGCAATTAGCCAGGTAAATATCTCCGTCTTGGATAAGTATGGCTGGGCAATTTCAATAATTATTTTGCCGGCTATATGTTTTGCATTCCACTTCTTGTTTCCAGAACAGCGCCTCCTCTTTCGTGTTGCTGGTGGTCTGGCATTCTGGCCAGTAATTGGGTTCATGTTGGAAAGCAACGTCCTTCGCCGGGCAAGCGCTTATGCCAAATACGCATTCCCGATTTATCTAATGCATGCACCAATAATCTTTGCATTGCTCATTGCGAACCTAGGGGCTCAAGCCAGCAAGTTGGGTGCTATGTGGTGGATCATCGCACCATTGGTCATCGCTTCACTCATCATTGGCTTTACCAAGCTTGCTGGACAATTAGTACCGCGACTAGCTGGCATTGCGTTAGGTGGCCGCATCATTGGACGTACATAGAATTCGCTAATTGGCCATTTCCTGCTGCCGCATCGGCATTGAATCTATCAAATCAAACAACGCGCGCGCGGTCACAGGCTTGGCTCTTCGAAGTTTAACACTTGTGTCTTTACCAATTAGAACGATACCGAATCGATTTTCCATCAAAGCCACGTGGCGTCTTAGCTCTCCGGCCCTCAACGTTACACTCTCACCAAGTACAAAGTGTACCGTGCCTCGGCGAATTTCTATTATTACGATATCTCGCTCTTCAAGAGCCTCCAAGTGAGGCCAAAGGTTTGCCCTTTGTTTCAAGAGAAACTTATCATCTTCGGATGGCGCGAAAACAATAATCGGCCTCTTTTTCCATGCGTAGTTATTTAGTGGGTTTGCCATTGTGGATCCGACAGTTGTAAATACGGCAAGACAACAGAGGGAGGTGAAAAGCACCATTCTCACAAAATGCATAGATGAGGCATCCCATTTGTGTCTATTTGGCAGACCTGAGCTCAATGTTCTCTTCCTCCTGTCAGCTCCACTTTACGTTATGTAGGGAAGTAAGATCACAAAATTTGCAATATCCATAAAGATAAGCCGGCTTGATAACTCCATGCTTAAATGGGCTCTTTGTCAGCACCAATGCCCAAAGCGCGCTGCATCAATATACTATCCAGCCAACGCTCTTTTTTCCAACCTACATTGTGGAACGTGCCAGTGTGCTTAAAACCTAGGCGCTCGTGCAACTTGATGGAAGCTACATGTTTGGAATCTCCAATGACAGCGATCATTTGCCTGAAGTTTTTATCAACTGCGTCCTGAATGACATGTTTCAAAAGGGCCTTACCAAGACCAAGACCCTGTGCACCCGGCGCGATATAAACGGAATCTTCCAGCGTAAAGCGATACGCCGGTCGAGGACGATATGCTCCAGCATAAGCGTAGCCCAACAGCTCTTCATTGGGTGTTTTGGCAACAAAATATGGAAAACCATTGTCAATCAATGCAAGAAATCGCGCCTTCATTTCATGAATATCAGGCGGCGTTAATTCGAAAGATGCCGTTCCATGAAGAACTGCATGTGCGTAAATTGACTGTATTTGCGCCAGATCCCCAATGTCAGGAGTTATAATTTTATAAGCCGGTTTTTGGGGACACATAACGGAGCCGAATCTTAAGGCATCAATAAGGAAAAGGCGCGGACCTTACGACCGCGCCTCCAATTTTTTAGTCCTTGTTTTGGAAATGCTATTCTCGATTTCCGAAGAGCTGCAACAACATGATGAACAGGTTGATGAAGTCCAGATACAGGCGCAGGGCACCCATAATGGCTTTGCGGCCTGCAACTGTTCCATCATCATTTACATTATACATCTGCTTGATCTGTTGTGTATCGTAGGCTGTGAGGCCAGCAAACACAAGCACACCAATTACAGAGATTGCGAACTGCAGAGCACTTGATGCCAGGAAAATATTCACGATCGACGCAATAATGACGCCGATCAGACCCATAAACAAGAATGAACCCCAGCCTGACAAATCTTTCTTGGTTGTATATCCAAAAAGACTAAGACCAAGGAAGGAGGCTGAAGTCACGAAGAACACCTGCGTGATGCTTTCCGGCGTGTAAATCACAAATATCGACGATAGTGAAACACCAACCAAGGCGGCATAAACCCAAAATGTAGTTTGGGCAGCTGCTACGCTCATAGTCTGTACTTTGAACGATAGGAAAAAAACCAATCCAAGTGGGGCTAACATCACAACCCAACGTAACGGGGACGTAAAGAGCATCACACCAAAATCGGTGAGCAATTTCCCGTTGGGTAATTGCGCAGCCGCTGCAGACGCATCACCCGTCGTAGCTAAATTGGCAAACAACAGAGCTGCAACACCTGTAAGTGCAAGGCCAATAGCCATGTAATTGTAAACTTTGAGCATGTAGGCTCGCAGGCCCTCATCGATGTCGGCTTGCGCCTGGACACCAGCTTGCCCAATGGTACGGCGATTTAGATCAACCATTAATACCTCTTATAAACTTTCAAGAGATGGGATGAGCAACCCCGGTTAAAACTCTACGACAATATGGGTGCATTTAGCCCGGAGAACAAGAGGATTGCGCATTATTTAAGCGCGCGCGCAAAAGAGCGCCCGTTGCATTGCAAATTGGTAGTCAAGTTGCGCCAAAATGGGAGTGCCGAACGACGAATAAAAACCTTTTGCTGTGCAGCCTGATCCGTTCAGCGTCGCAATTTGGCAGTAACGTGATCTAGTTGATCAAGAGTTTTATATTTTATCCTCAACTCACCATTTCCGTTTGGCTTGTGGCGGAGGTCCACCAGAAGACCCAGCACCTCTGACAAACTGTTTTCAAGTGCCTGGGTATCTGCATCTTTGACATGCACCGGCGCTGATTTTACTTTGGATTTATTTCCAGTCGTGTCACGGACCAGATCTTCAGCCGCGCGCACACTCATATTACCTTCGATAATATGATCAGCCAACGCAGCTGGATCTTCAGCTGTAACAAGAATTTTGGCGTGTCCGGCGGTCAAATCACCAGCTTGGAGTGATGATTGGACCTTTTCTGGCAGCTTTAGCAGGCGTAAGGTATTTGCGACGTGGCTCCGGCTTTTTCCGATAACCGAGGCCAAGTCCTGTTGGGTATAGTCGAAGCCATCCAGCAATTGTTGATAGCCATGCGCCTCTTCAATAGGGTTTAAATCCGAGCGCTGTACATTTTCGACAATTGCAAGTTCAAGCGCTTCCTTGTCATTAACTGCCTGAATTAAAACAGGGATTTCATGCAGTCCGGCTTGTTGCGCCGCTCGCCAACGGCGTTCGCCGGCAATGATTTCATAGCGGTTCTCTTCCAAGGGCATACCAGGTTGAGGACGAACCAGAATGGGTTGGACTATTCCTTTTTCACGAACAGAGCGAGTCAGGTCCTCAAGTTCATCTGCAGAAAAACTGCGCCGTGGATTATTTGGATTTGCGGACACAAACTCAATTGGAACCCGTCGCTGTGAGCGAGCACGCTCCACAGCTTCCGCATCAGTATCCATATCACCCAACAGCGCGGCCAAGCCACGGCCCAGGCGTTTTCGGGATTTGTCATCTGCCATGATCAAGGCTCTCTTACTCTTAGGCCGCACGAAGGGTGCGCTCTCGCTGTATAATTTCTGACGCCAGCTTCATATAGGCTTGGCTTCCACGGCACTTCAAATCGTAGAGCAACACCGGCTTGCCAAAGGAGGGCGCCTCCGATACGCGAACGTTTCGGGGAATAACGGTTTCGTAAACTTTGGAACCCATGTGCGCGCGAACATCCCGAGCTACCTGATTTGACAGATTGTTGCGATCATCAACCATGGTCAGGACAACACCGTGAATGCTCAAATTCGGGTTCAATGTGCGACGAACTTGTTCGACCGTAGAAAGGAGCTGGGTAAGCCCTTCCAATGCAAAAAATTCACATTGCAATGGTACGAGGATTGCGTCCGCCGCAGTCATCGCATTCAGTGTCAACAAGTTCAAAGACGGCGGACAATCAACCAAAACATAAGTGTAGGCATCCTCCTGCGCGCTTATTGTACTGGCAAGCTCGATAACCGCCGCCCGCAGGCGATGTGTACGATCTTTTGTTTGGGCAATCTCCAATTCAAGACCCAACAAATCCAACGTTGAAGGCGCAACATGCAATCTTGGAACAGCAGTTGGCAATGCAACCTCCTGCAGGGATGAATCTCCATACAAAACATCATAAGTAGAAATTTTGCGTGTTTTTCGATCAATACCCAAACCTGTACTGGCATTGCCTTGGGGGTCGAGGTCCACAATTAGAACCTTCTCGCCAATCGCAGCAAGGGCTGTACCAAGATTTATAGCTGTCGTTGTTTTGCCAACACCACCTTTTTGGTTTGCTAACGCCAACACACGAGGTTTTTTTACCTGCTTCGTAGCCAAAGCAGCGTGTTCATCCTCGGAAGTGGGTTTGGACGGGGGATTGTCAGATATGTTCGAAATAGATGAAGACATTTGATTATCCAAAGCAACGTGCCAATTGATCTCAATCGAGCCAGCATTTGGCTTGCAGCGCTTAATTTGGCTTCAACCTGCTTTTCAGGTTTGAAATTGCCAAAATCACACTTCCATCCTCAATGCGACTCGGATGTTGTAACACATCAAAATCCCAATATTTAGTGGCCTCTTCAATTTCAGACGCAAAATCTTGTCCCTTGTGGATGAGCGCGACTGTTTCAGAACCCATGAATCGGGATATCAGCCCACATAACTTTGGTAAAGGGGCTAGAGCACGTGCAGTGATATAATCTGGCGTTTCAGGGAGTTTTTCCAAAGAAAACTGTTCAATTCTAGCATTTATGATATTGGCTGGAATTTGTGTTTCACGTGAAACAGCTTTCAAAAACATGCATTTCCGGCCATTTGCTTCCAGGAGGGTCACACTCCTTGCCCTATTTGGGCTTTCAACAGGCTTGAGAATTGCCAACGCAACAATAATACCTGGCAATCCAGCACCGCTGCCAATGTCGAGCCAATGGGCTTCCTCGCGGCCAAACGCCAATAACTGATAGGAATCAGATATATGACGGTGCCACAAGGATTGAAGTGTTGTCTGTGAAACGAGGTTTTTGGCCTTCTGCCAATCCCTAAGCAAATCTGCATAGCGTGCGAGCCGTTCCATTTGATCTGCTGGAACCTTGAAATCTTGTTGGAACTGGGCTTGGTCGCGATTCAAAGACATACACCTTCTCAATCCAGCGATTGGCTATGCCGCAGCTGCAATACGCTTCGCATAAGCCATCAATAAAGTAAGCGCAGCGGGCGTGACTCCCTCAATTCGTGACGCCTGCCCCAACGTTGCCGGTTTGGCCGCCGCCAATTTGGCGCTAATTTCGTTTGAAATGCCCGGTAGTGCAGAAAAATCCATATCTAGAGGCAGTGCAATATGCTCATTATGTTTAAATGCGAGTATATCTGCTTGCTGACGTTTAAGATAGACCGAATAAAGTGCCTCTGTAGTCAGTTGGTCCTTCAATCGCTTTGATTGGCCAGGTAGCTCGGGCCAAAGCTTCATCAGCGCTTTTGTATTCACCGATGGATAAGACAAAAGCTCAAAGAATGTCCGTTTGCGCCCGTCTTGATTTACCTTTATTCCAAGTCCGGCCGCATCAGCCGGTTTGATTTCAATAGATTCTGCCTGCAGTACAGCTGTTGCAAACTCCACCTTCCACTTTGAAAATGCATCCCAACGGGATGTGCTGACAACACCATTGTTGTACCCAAGCTCTGTCAGCCTGAGATCTGCATTGTCCGCTCTAAGTGATAGTCGATACTCTGCGCGCGAGGTGAACATTCGATAAGGTTCAGTCACTCCCCTGGTGGTGAGATCATCCATCATCACTCCAAGGTAGGCTTGAGAACGATCAATAACGACCTCTGAGGAACCAGCTGCCATGCGTGCCGCATTCATACCTGCCAAAAGGCCCTGGCCACCGGCCTCTTCATAGCCTGTTGTTCCGTTGATCTGTCCCGCCAGATATAATCCTGGTAGAGCAATGGTTTCTAGCGTCGGCTTAAGCTCACGAGGATCAATGTGATCATACTCAATCGCGTAGCCGGGTTGAAGAATTTTGACATCTTTCAGTCCTGGAATACTGCGAACAAATTGATCTTGTACGTCTGCAGGCAAGCTTGTCGAAATACCGTTTGGATAAATCGTATGGTCGTCCAGACCCTCAGGTTCCAGAAAAATCTGATGGTTATCCCGTTCCGCAAACCTGACAACCTTATCCTCGATAGATGGACAATACCGCGGACCAACTCCAGATATATTCCCAGAGTACATTGCAGACTTTTGCAAGTTGTCAGCAATAATCTTATGGGTCACCTTAGTTGTCCTGGTGAGATGGCAGTCGACTTGTGGTGTTGTGATAGCTTCAGTCAAGAATGAAAACGGTGCCGGATCATCATCGCCTGGTTGAGCCTGCAACTGATCCCAATCAATGCTCCGACCGTCCAGCCGAGGTGGAGTTCCGGTCTTTAATCGCCCGAGTTTAAAACCATGGGATAGAAAAGAATCTGCAAGTCGTTTTGCTGGCGCTTCTCCCATCCGGCCGGCATCAACCCGTTGATCCCCGATATGGATGACACCTCGTAAAAATGTCCCAGTCGTTATAACGAGCGATTTTGAGTAAAGAGTGCGACCGTCATCAAGTAGTAAGCCGGCTACTTTATTAGCATCAGTTAGAATTTCATTCGCGGACGCTTCAACAACTTCCAGATTTTCTTGCGCAGATATCTCTCGCTGCATGCCTTCCTTGTAACGCTTCCGGTCGATTTGCGCACGGGGACCTTGTACCGCCGGGCCCTTACGACGGTTCAACATCCGAAATTGAATACCTGCCTCATCAGCAATACGGCCCATCAATCCATCAAGCGCATCGATCTCACGCACCAGGTGGCCTTTCCCAAGCCCGCCGATCGCAGGGTTACACGACATTGCACCAATAGTATCAAACTTGTGCGTAACAAGGGCCGTTTTCGCACCGAACCTGGCTGCGGCTGCGGCAGCTTCGCAACCTGCATGGCCACCACCAATTACAATCACATCAAAGCGCATCTCGCACCTCTGTCTTTCATTTTCATGCCGGGTAGGGTTGCAAAGCTTCGTAATCTGGGAACACGCAATCCGCGCTTCATTCAACCAGTTACTTGCCTATACAAAATTCACTGAAGATATGGCCGAGAATATCTTCCACGTCAATGCGACCAAGAATGCGGCCAATGGCGTCGGAAGCGCTGCGCAAATATTCAACCCTTATTTCCAAAGGCAGAGTTTCGTCACCACAACCTGTTAAAAATGTAACACACTCTTCCAAGGCGGTGCGGTGCCTTATTCTTGTAATCAAAGGGCTTTCTGAAATGTCATCGATTTTTTTTGACACGGATCCGAATCGATCTAGAGTGCGCAATAAGCCATCCATGCCGTTTCCGGATTGGGCCGACACAAATATGTCATTCCCATCCTGACCCTCTCTACCAATGGTACAGTCCAGTAAATCGCTTTTGGTTCGGATGCGAATCGTTTCCGGCATGTCTGCATCCTGCATACCTGGAAATTGTGGAGGCCACGCTGGCTTATCACAAGGATCAAGCCACAAAACAAGGTCTGCTTCCGCCGCTGCTTTGGTTGCACGAAAAATGCCCTCTGACTCAACAACATCATCAGTATCGCGCAACCCCGCCGTATCTGATACAAGCAACAACTGATCATTGATATTGAGAGAGACGGTCAACACGTCACGTGTGGTTCCTGGAATTTCTGTGACAATTGCAACGTCACTTTGTGCCAGTGCATTTAAAAGGCTGCTTTTGCCGGCATTAGGCGGGCCCGTGAGAACAACCTTCAAGCCGTCGCGAATGATTTCACCACGCCGACCATCGTTTAGATGATCCTGTATTTGCGCTGACAGGGACACTGCATCAGAAGATACATAGTCGGCTACAGACCCTGGTACATCTTCCTCGTCGGAAAAATCAAGGTCTGCTTCAACTGCGGCACGTAGCTCAAGAATTGATTGTCTCCAAGTATCGTAAAGTGCACGGAGAGCACCACTATACTGATTCAATGCCTGACGCCGCTGAGCTTCTGTTTGAGCAGCCAGCAAATCACCAAGCCCTTCGACCTCTGTTAAATCCATACGTCCATTTTCAAACGCACGTCTGGTGAATTCGCCAGCTTCCGCCATACGAAAATTTCCAAGTGTCGTGAGCTGCTCAAACACAAATTGAACAATAGCGGAGCTTCCATGAAGATGAAGCTCGACCACATCTTCGCCAGTAAAGCTATTTGGATTTGGAAACCATAGAGCTAGTGCCTGGTCTATTGGTTGGCCAGAATTATCTGTGAGCGTGGATAGCTGAGCAACTCGCGGAGCAGGTTGTTTCACGTGAAACAAATCAAACACCGATTTTGCATCACGGCCACTGATGCGGACAACTGCCACCCCACTGGGCACAGAGCCAGTTGCCACAGCAAATATCGTATCACGAACGGGCAAGGATTTGTTCATCGAACCAAACTAGGCCAATATCAAATTTACTGCAGTGAATAAATGTAACGGATGCGAATCAAACGTCTCTCAGCCGGTGGTTAGGTATTCATTGAGTCAAAGAAGTCATCATTCGATTTCGTCTGTTTCAGTTTATCCAACAAGAATTCAATCGCATCTACAGTACCCATGGAGGACAAGATACGACGCAATACAAAGACCTTCTGCAGCTCCGCTTTTTCCATAAGCAGATCTTCCTTCCGCGTACCGGACTTAAGAATGTCCATCGACGGGAACGTTCGCTTATCGGCAACTTTGCGATCGAGAACCAATTCAGAGTTGCCTGTCCCTTTGAATTCCTCAAAGATAACTTCATCCATACGGCTGCCGGTATCAATTAGAGCAGTCGCAATAATGCTCAATGAACCACCTTCTTCGATATTTCTTGCAGCACCAAAGAAACGCTTTGGTCGTTGCAATGCATTTGCATCAACACCGCCCGTCAAAACTTTACCGGAACTTGGAACAACTGTGTTATAAGCTCGCCCCAACCGAGTGATCGAGTCCAAAAGGATAACGACATCCCGACCATGTTCTACAAGACGTTTCGCCTTCTCAATAACCATCTCAGCCACTTGAACATGTCGCGAAGCCGGCTCATCGAACGTTGAAGAGATTACCTCGCCATCCACTGAACGCTGCATATCTGTGACCTCTTCAGGCCTCTCATCAATCAGCAGAACGATAAGATAACACTCAGGATGGTTCGCGGCGATTGAGTTAGCAATATTTTGCAGCAGAACTGTTTTACCAGTTCTGGGAGGGGCAACAATCAGCGCACGTTGGCCTTTGCCCAAGGGTGCCACGAGATCAATCACACGACCGGACAAATCCTTGCGCGTCGGATCATCGATCTCCATCCGTAGACGCTCATCAGGGTAGAGCGGTGTCAAGTTGTCAAAATGCGTCTTGTGCCGTGCTTGGTCGGGATCGGCAAAATTAATCGTATTGACGCGCAAAAGCGCAAAATAGCGCTCGCCATCTTTGGGGCTGCGAATGTGCCCTTCGACAGTGTCGCCAGTCCGCAAAGAGAATCTACGAATTTGGGAAGGTGAAATGTAAATATCGTCTGGTCCAGGCAAATAATTTGACTGGGGAGAACGCAGAAAACCGAAACCATCCTGCAACAGCTCAACAACACCCTCACCAATAATCTCAACCTCTTCCTCAGCCAATTGCTTGAGGATCGCAAACATCAGCTCTTGCTTGCGCATCGTGCTGGCATTTTCGATATCGTGCTCCTCCGCAAGGAGTAATAACTCCGTCGGGCTTTTGAGTTTGAGATCTGAAAGTTTCATTTCTGCCATGTGTTTATTCTATTCCTGCCGAAGCTTCGCTTGTTATTTTGTGGGTGATTGCTGTCAAATTTTAGATCATGTCGATGAAATCAGGGATGTGGAGGAATGTTCCAACCAAGCCTATCCTGCCTGATTACGACACTTTTTTGTTCGCGAAGCCTATTTCTGCTCTGCTGAATGATTTCTGTGTTTTGAAATACCAATTGCTCAAATCAAGCAATTAGTAAAAGGCTGGATTTCTCGCTACATAGCGACATTGTTACAGATTCACAAGGATTTTATGCGTTACAGCAAATCATTCCGTAAAAAATCTGGCAATTATCAAAATGGACGCACTACAACCAAAATCACAATAGCAACCATAATCACTGCTGGTACCTCATTGATTATACGAAAATAACGCTCTGAATGCTCATTCCTGTCTGCTGCAAATTGTTTGACATGCCAAGCCAGCCTCATATGACATGCTGACATGACAATCACCAACAAGACTTTCACATGCGCCCAATAAGTCCCGTCTGAAAAATGTCCGCCGTCAACAATGAGAAATATACCCAACGCCCAACTGACCAACATTGCGGGTGTACCTATGCCTCTAAGCAAACGACGCTGCATGATTTTAAATGTCTCTGACTGCACATCGCCCTTAACCGAATTACAATGATAAACCATCAGTCGCGGCAAATATAAAAGCATTGCCATCCATGATATCACCGCAAGAATGTGGAAAGCCTTGATCCAAAGATACAACATTTCAAAACGCCCTGCTAACCTGCTCTCACTTGATCTATCATTGCAGATACATGCGCGATGGGCGTTTCCGGTGTAATTCCGTGTCCCAGATTAAATATGAAGCGGGAACCTTTCGCCGCATTCATAATCTCCGCAACTCCATCTTTAAGAGCTTGGCCTCCCGCAACAAGCCTTGTTGGGTCAAGATTACCTTGCAAAACAACATCATTTGCGAGCTTTTTCTTCGCAAGCTCCATCGGAAAGGTCCAGTCCAAGCTCACACAATCAACACCGGTTTCATGCACATATCGCTCATAGTGCAACGATGAACCTTTTGGGAAACCTATAACTGGCGTATCAGGATGCTTTGCCTTTACGCCTGCTACAATCCGCTTCATTGGACCAAGCGAAAAATCGACGAAATCAGTCTCACCAAGAATACCAGACCAGCTGTCAAAGACCTGAACAGCGTCGGCTCCGGCATCAATTTGCGCACAAAGATATTCTATAGATGTCTCGGTTAACAGATCAATCAAATGTAAAAATGCATCTCTGTTTCGATGAGCAAACAACCTTGTTGGCGCCTGATCAGTCGTTCCACGGCCAGCCACCATGTAAGTAGAAACGGTCCAAGGTGCTCCGCAAAAACCGAGAAGTGTTGTCTCTTTCGGCAGGTCCGCGCGGATCTGTGCAACGGCCTCAAACACTGGTGCCAAATGTCTGATAGCCCCACTTGATGATAATGAAAAAATCTCATCGGAGGATATTGGATCGAGCCTTGGGCCCACACCACTCTCAAAGCTCACACGACGTCCCAAAGCATCAGGTACGACTAAAATATCTGAAAATAAAATTGAGGCATCAAATCCAAATCTGCGTATCGGTTGCAGTGTTACCTCAGTCGCAAATTTTGGTGAATAACAAAGATCAAGGAATGAGCCAGCTTCTGCTCGTGTGGCCTTATATTCTGGTAAGTAACGTCCAGCTTGCCTCATCATCCATATTGGGGGCGGCCATTGCGGTTCATCTGTAGCCTTGCTCTTTAGAACTTGAAGCAGACGCTTTGTCATAAAATCTTCCATAGGGTGTATCGGGCGGGTAATTCTCTGGCTGAAAACTCGCCACGTAGCGAGTCGATGAACCGCTTTTTATCTAGCACGAAGCGCAGCGATTTCGTTCCTCAAAAATTCGTTAATAATTTCTTAATATCTTATTTCTTCTTCTTTTTGTCTGTGTGTAATGAGGATTATTTTTGTTGCACAATTTGCAAGTTCATTCTCAACAGCGAGAAGATCAACAAACAGTCAGGAAAAATTCAAAATTATCTACTTAACAACGGGGATAAGCCAAATTCACATTTGAAACTAGGAATTTGAAAAGTTGGTCATTTCGTGAATTTGTTGAATAGTTCTGTATTCAATTTAACAAATAACTTATCCTTACAATCCTCAAATTCCACCATATGAAATGCACAGTTTCAACATGTGTTAACCAATTCTTAACCATGCACTAGAAGCGATGCGACTGGACATACAACTCAATATTCTCCAAAACTGACTCAAGTCTGTTCAACAGGGTTTGCCCACAATTTGTGGATATCACATATGAAAAAATCCACGTATTTCCATCTTCATCTTGTATCGGATGCGACCGGCGAAACTCTGATAAACGTCGGACGTGCAGCTGCAGCCCAATATGACTCATCTCAAGCCAAAGAACACATCTACACAATGGTGCGCAGCGAAACTGACATAGCACGGGTTGTTGCGGACATAGAAGCTGCCCCAGGAATTGTTCTATACACTTTGATCGAACCGGCTCATGCAGCTATTTTGGAAGAGCGCTGCAGGGAACTTGGTGTCCCCGCTCTTTCGGTGCTGGACCCTATATTGAGCTTGTTTCAAACATATCTCGGCGCGAAATCATCTCAAAAAGTAGGAGCACAGCACGCGCTTGATACGGAGTACTTTAGGCGCATAGATGCACTGAACTACACATTATCTCATGATGATGGCCAGCTCAGCGATGATATTAGTGATGCTGACGTTGTGATTATTGGCATCAGTCGCACCTCCAAAACACCCACATCTATTTATTTGGCAAACAGAGGGGTGAAGGCAGCGAACATTCCGTTGATACCCGATGTCCCGATCCCCGAGCATTTGAGCAAAGCCGGCCACGCCTTTGTTGTTGGTTTGATCGCAAGTCCGGATAGAATTGTTCAAATCAGGCAGCACCGTTTGCTCTCTATAAATGCCGATACCAGAGATACAAGCTATATTGACAAGCATTTAGTTGCGGAGGAAATAGCATATACAAGACGCCTGTGCGCGCGTATGGGTTGGCCCATCATTGATGTAACTCGTCGGTCCATTGAGGAAACTGCAGCAGCAATCCTGACCCTTTATAGTAATCATAAGGCGCGGTTGGAAAATTCAGATGGGTGATTACGGAGAGTTTCAGTCAGAAGCCATCATCCTAGCTTCAAAAAGCCCTGTGCGTGCGGCTTTACTCAGAAACGCTGGATTGAAGATTGCAACTGCGGCTGCGGATATCGATGAACGCAGTGTTGAAGATGCGCTGGGAAATGAGCTGGAAGCTGATGATGTCGCGCTCGTCCTTGCGGAAGCCAAGGCGCTGGATGTTGCTGAAAATTATCCAGATACACTTGTGATTGGAGCAGATCAAACCTTGTCCTGTGAAGGGACTATTCTACACAAGGCATCTGATGATGAAGACCTACGCAAAAAGCTACTTTATCTCAGTGGAAAGACACACACACTCAGTTCTGCAGTCACAATTGCACGAAATGGTGAAACACTTTGGAGAACAAGTGCACAGGCTCATTTGAAAATGCGACCGCTCAGCCCGCAATATGTTGGTCGCTATGTTGCGCACACATTGCCGGAAACGCTTCAAAGTGTCGGTGGTTACCATCTGGAAGGGGCGGGTGCGCAATTGTTTGAGCGTATTGAAGGTGATTACTTCACCGTTCTTGGTCTTCCACTTTTGCCGTTGCTGGCCTGGCTGCGCGCTGAAAAAATTCTCATAAGCTAAGTGTTGCGGGTCCGAATCCATGCTTGAAAATGATACGAAAAAGGCCTGTGTAGTCGGGTTTCCAATCAAACATTCCAAATCTCCGAGTCTTCACAATTATTGGGTAAAGCAATATAATTTGAAGGCTCATTACGTTGCCGAATCTATCTCACCTGATAATTTGTCGAGCTTTTTGAAAGACGTCAGGGTTGGCGCGGTTCCTTTTCTGGGCGGCAATGCAACTATCCCACATAAAGAACAATTGCTGGCGCAGGCTGATCAAGCGGATGAAACCGCAACCGCCCTAGGAGCGGCAAATACATTCTGGATAGACAAAGGTTTGCTCCATGTTACCAATACTGACGTGTACGGATTTCTTGCTAATCTTGATGATGGCGCGGCAGGTTGGGACAAAGCGAAATCAATAGCCGCTAATAAAGCAATTGTGCTGGGCGCTGGCGGAGCGGCTCGAGCTATAATCTTTGGGCTTATTCAGCGCGGCTTCAAAACGATAATATTGGCGAACCGCACTGTTTCACGTGCTCAAGCTCTGGCGGATCATTTTTTAGACGCAGCAAGATCCAATGCCTGTATCATCATACCCATGTCGCCGGCAGATGCGGAACCACATCAGACAGACACCGACATATTGATCAACACAACAAGCCTTGGAATGGTCGGTCAGGCTGAGTTGGATTTCCCGGTTGACCAACTACCAGATTCTTCTGTTGTCACTGACATTGTTTACACACCATTGGAGACAGGCTTGTTGAAGGCAGCAAGCGCGCGCGGTTTAAAAACCGTCGATGGTTTGGGCATGTTGTTGCATCAGGCAGTACCTGGTTTTGAAAAGTGGTTTGGCGTACGTCCGAAGGTAACCGACGAGTTGCGACAATATATTTTGAGCAACGACAACACGGCTGACAGATAAATGATTGTCCTGGGCCTCACAGGATCAATCGGAATGGGCAAATCAACGACGGCTGATTTTTTCAGGCAGGAAAGTGTTCCGGTTTTTGACGCGGATGCCACAGTTCATGATTTGTATCAGGGGAAGGCCGTTGCACATGTCGAGCGACGATTTCCGGGAACTGCAATAGATGGCCGGATTGATCGGCAAGCTCTGGCCACGGCCCTCATGAGAGACCCTTCCAGCTTTTCCGATCTGGAACGAATCATTCATCCACTGGTGCGACAGGCAGAGCTAGACTTCATTGATGGGCACAAACGGCATGGAGCAAGCGTTGTTGTGCTTGATATTCCACTTTTATTTGAATCTGGTGGTGATGAGTTGTGCGATAAGGTGGCGGTGGTCACCGCGCCAAAAGCGGTTCAAAGGCTGCGTGTTATGGCGCGACCTGGAATGACCGATGAAAAATTTGAACAGATGTTAAGCAGACAAATGAGTGATGCGGACAAGCGAGACCGTGCTGATTTTCTGATTTTTACCGACAAAGGAATGAACGCAGCGAGACAGCAAGTTCGAGATATTCTGCATGCATTGACGTGAATGATTCACGTGAAACAATTTGTCTAACTCTGGACAAGACGACTGTAGAATCGATATTTCATAGCAAACAAATTGGCTTTTGATTCCATGCGCGAAATCGTTTTTGATACAGAGACAACAGGACTTGATGCAAAGAAGGGCGACAAGCTCATCGAGATTGGGTGCCTGGAATTGGTGAACCGATTTCCAACGGGTAGAACTTATCATCAATATATAAATCCAGAACGCGCTGTCAGCCAGGGAGCGTTTGATGTGCATGGTCTGTCCTGGGACGCGTTAAAAGATAAACCGGTGTTTGCTGATGTCGCCGAGGATTTTTTGGCATTTGTCGGCGATGACGGAATTCTCGTTGCACATAATGCCAGCTTTGACATGGGCTTTATCAACACAGAGTTGGAAGCAATTGGTCGTCCAGCCTACGCTGAAAATCGTGTTTATGACACGCTGATGCTGGCCAGACGAAAGCACCCCGCTGGCCCAAATTCGCTGGATGCCTTGTGCTCTCGTTACAACATCAACAATGATCACCGTACGTTTCACGGTGCGCTTTTGGATGCTGAATTGCTGGCCAAGGTTTATTTGGAATTGCTTGGCGGTGCACAGGCGGATCTAGGTCTAAACGCACATGAATTGGACGAACAACTCGATGAATTCGGCAATGCATGGCGTCCAAAACCGAGAGCAGTTCCTCTGAAACCAAGATTGACTGATGAAGAAAAAGCAGCTCATGCAACATTTGTTGCGACGTTTTCATCCGAGCCGCTTTGGAAGGACTTTATTGAACTTCCCAAAAAAGATGCCGGTTAGGCACCAGCAATCTGCGACAATTGCTTACACATTTTTCAATACCTGACCGGAATTTCATTTTGATTTCAGGCGTTCATGCGCCACATAATATCCAGACCGTGTGAACTTCGACAGCCAATTTGACGGAGCGTTTTGCCCCACCAGACTGGACTACGAATTTGCGCTTGATTGGGTGGCCCGAGGAGACGGCCTGAATGGATACTAATTTACCCGAGCAAATTTCTGCTGCAAAACAGCAGAACATGACAACTTCAAGCAAGGCACGAATCCGACCAGCGTTTCTTGTTCTACAAGGGCTCATTGCGGCGGCTATCGTTTTTGCATCAGGTTTGTATATGCAAAGCCTGCTAGCTGACAAATCGCCGCCCAACCAAAGACCCGTTCGCGAGCAAGTCTTTACGGTTGATACCATTGTTGCCACTCGCGGAGACCATCGTCCCAATATTTCAGTATTTGGCAATGTGGTAGCTGGCAATGTTCTTGATCTGCGGACTGAGTTGGCCGGCCCATTGATCGAAGTAAACCCTGCTGTTCGCAGCGGGGCGGTTGTTTCTGCTGGAACGGTGTTGGCGAGAATAGATCCTTTTGACTATGAAACAGCGCTGGCGGAAGCAGAAAACGATTTGTTGGATGCCAATGCCCAGCTTATGGAAGCAGAGGCTCGCCTAGCTTCCGAGACAGCCGATCTTGCCAACGCTAAGGCACAATTGGCACTGGCCGAGAAAGATCTGGAACGTGCCGAAGCTTTGGTTAAGCGCGGATCCGTAACACAACAAACTGTTGATCAACGTCAACAATCACTTCTGCAACAAAAAGCTTCCGTTGATTCAGCCACCGCAACGCTTCAGATTGAAGAGACAAAGCTTTTGCAGCAAAAGACCCTCATCGATCGGTTTCTGTTGCAAAAGAAACGTGCCGAGCGCGATCTTTCGCTGACTACACTTATTGCTCCGGTGGATGCTGTTGTGGAAAGTGAAGCCATCACCTTAGGTCAGATTGTGACGGCCAATCAGACCATTGCGCAGTTGATGGATTTATCTGCATTTGAGGCGAAGTTTAACCTGTCTGACGAGCAATATGGCAGGCTCACTGGACAGTCCGCTTCAATTTCCGGCATGCCAATTGATGTGCTTTGGAAAACAGGGCAGCGTGCCGTCGAATTGTCTGGAACTGTCAGCCGGGTAGGGTCATCGATTTCCACAGACCTTGGTGGTGTTACACTTTACGCCAAGTTGAATAATCTCGCCAAGGAGACCGATTTAAGGCCCGGAGCTTTTGTTGAAATCCGTCTGCCAGATCGTATCTATCGAAATACTTTTCAACTGCCCGAAGCTGCTATCTATGAAGAAAACCGCATCTATGTCGTAGATGAAGGGCGTTTGAAATCCGTGGCTGTTGAAGTTCTGGCGTTTACTGGGTCCGAGGTGATTCTAACCGGTAACCTTCCAACTGAAGCAAAGGTTTTAACGACCAGAATTGCCGAAGTGGGTGATGGGTTGCGTGTCCGCGATTCAGCTGCTCCCCCCGAGATACGGCCTGATGGACTGCGCAGAGAAAATGGCTCTCAAAAAAAACCCGCTGCTGCAAATAGTGCGGAAGTAACTCCGGATGATGACAGTAAGTCTGCACAGGGTGAGGCGCCAAAATCATGAAGCCGCCCGTAGCACCTTCTGGATCAGACGACACACCCGTTCCTCGTAGTAACGCGACAAGGGGTCCATCATTTGATTTTTCCCGGCAACGCTCCGGGTTGATTGGCACATTCGTGCGCCATAAGAACGCCGCCAATCTCTTGATGATCCTGATGATTTTGGGTGGGCTTGCAGCAATCACGAAAATCAACACGCAGGTGTTTCCTTCCATCGAAATCAACTCGGTGACCGTAAGCATCAGCTGGCCAGGAGCAAGCGCGGAAGATGTCGTTGAGAATATTTTGGCTAATGTAGAGCCTTCTCTGCGCTTTCTGGAAGGCGTTGAAGACATCACGTCTTATGCGCGGGAAGGAGCAGCCTCCATCCGTTTGGAGTTGGAACCTAGCACCGACATGCAGGACACTCAGGACAAGGTAGAGCAGGCGCTAAACGCTATCACAACTCTGCCAGATGAGGCGGAAGCGCCCACGCTGTCAGTGCCTCGCTTTTTCGACAATTTGGGACGCATTTCGATTTCCGGTCCGTTCCCAGAGAGCTCCCTTAAAGTCTATGCCAAGCGCATTCGCGACGATTTGCTGGAACTCGGCATTGATAAGGTCAATTTTACTGGTTTCCGAGATGCGGAGATCAGTGTTTCTCTGCATGAGCGTGACCTACGAAGGGTGGGTTTGACGGTCGCTGATGTGGCCGAAAGCGTTCGTCAGAACACTCGTGATCGTCCTTCAGGTACACTCGATGGTAATGTCGAACGTCAGTTGCGTGTCACAGCAGATACAGCTGATGTCTCCATGCTGCGAAACTTGCCGCTAAAATCTTCTGCAAATGGTGAAACAATCCGGCTTCAAGATATTGGTGAGGTTTCCGCAGGCTTCAACAGCACAGATATTCGTGGTCTGGCGAATGGTGAAGCTGCCATCCAGATGACTGTGCAAACTGGATCTGGCAAAGATACGTTAGAAACTGCGGCGATTTTGCAGAATTACCTGAATGAGATCAGCCCAAGCCTGCCGGAAAATCTCAAGCTGCAACTTTATGATTTACGGTCTGAGCGGTTGAACGACCGAATTATGTTGCTTGTCAAAAATGGTTCAACTGGTCTGGCGCTGGTGTTGGTAATTCTGTTTGTATTCCTCAATGCGCGCACGGCCTTTTGGGTAGCTGCCGGCATTCCAGTTGCCATGCTGATCACCATCGGTGCGTTGTATTTGATGGGTGAGACCATCAATATGCTGTCTCTGTTCGGGCTGATCATGATGCTCGGCATCATTGTTGATGATGCAATTGTTGTGGCAGAACATACAGAGACCCGTTTCAAAAATGGTGATACGGCATTTCAGGCCGCTGAAAACGGCGCTGGTCGGATGCTGACACCCGTCTTCGCAGCAGCCCTGACAACTATTGCCGCCTTTGCACCCATTTTACTTCTTGGTGGAACCATCGGCGCCTTTATGGGTGTATTGCCTCTGGTTGTGATTGCCGTTCTGATTGCAAGTCTTATTGAATGTTTTCTCATTCTGCCGGGTCATTTAGCGCATGCCATGTCGTACAAAGGTACTCCAAGATGGTCGCACTGGCGTATGATCTTTATCGCGCTTTCGGTGCTTTCTATCTTTGTCATCATCGATAGCCTGCCCCAAGATGGCGCTATGGCAAGCGTTCAAGGGGCGCTGGGTGACTGGCCCGATTCAGTAAGAATTGCATTGCTTTCTGCTGTGGCGCTGTGTCTTTCAGCTTTGATCGAATTTGTCATACTGCGTATGTCGAGACCGAATGCATCCGGTCGGCCAGGACTTGGCAATCGCGTTCGAAACGCTATCGATAGCGGGTTTGATCGACTAAGAGAAGGGCCCTTCTCTGCGTTGGCAGAAGCTGCTTACGCCGGTCGCTATATAACAGTTGCGATTACTATCGCCTGCATGGTCATAGCACTTGGCTTTGTGCAATCCGGTAAGGTTCGTTTCACATTTTTCCCATCTCCGGAAGCTGAATCGATCCGTGCAGGGGTTGAGTTTAATGCCGGTATTTCTGAAGCAGAGGCGTTAGAAAACCTGCGCCTTCTGGAAATGGCATTATTTAATGTTGAAAATAAACTGGCAGCGCCAGGTGCTCTTATCAGATCCAGTTTTCTCACCCTTGGCAGTTCAGGTCGCAACAGGGGTGACAACATTGCCAGTTTCCGCATCCAGCTGACAGCGTCGGAAGCACGGGACGTTCGCACCTCTGAAATTATTTCACAGTGGCGCGCCATGGCACCCAAAATGCCGGGTCTTAAGCGCTTTTCCATATCGCGTAACAGAGCAGGGCCTCCGGGACGGGATATCGACGTTCGACTAAATGGACATGATCCGCAAACACTGAAAACAGCGGCTGCCGAAGTTATTACGTTGGTAAATTCATTTCCCGGTGTAAGCGGCGCAGAAGATGATCTGCCGTACGGCAAGCCCGAGCTAGTCATGCAACTGAAAGACCGCGGTGCTTCACTGGGTTTCACGGTTGATCGAGTTGGGGAGCAAATCCGTAACTCGTTTGAGGGAACAATCGCGCGCAGGTTCGCAGATGGTGAGGAAGAAATAGCAATTCGCATTAGCGAAAAACGAGCGCTTGAAGGCACTGCGGCGCTGCGCCAAATGGAATTGCGGGCGCCTGATGGCCGATATGTTCCTCTTAGCGAAATTGTCAATCTCACTGAGCGTCAGGGGTTTTCAGCTATTCAGCGGCGAGACGGTCGCACGACAATTTCAGTGACTGCAGACGTGGATGACAAGGCGACGAACGCCAACGCTATTTTGGAAGAGCTGGAAGCCAATGGGTTGGAAGAAATAGCAACTCGTTACGGCGTTGATTACAAGTTGTCAGGTAGAGCGGAAGAGCAGGGACGCTCATTCAGCGAATTGCGTTTTGGAACAACCCTAGCCATGTTAGTGATATACATAATCCTCGCCTGGGTCTTTGCCAGCTATACCCGTCCGCTGGTTGTGATGATGATCATCCCGTTTGGTTTTGTCGGAACTGTTTTCGGACATTGGGTTCTCGGGTTTGATTTGACGGTATTGTCCATTATCGGCCTGTTGGGCCTGTCGGGTATTCTGGTGAACGACTCGATTATTCTAGTCAGCCGTCTTGATGAACGCCTTTCAAATGGAGATACGCCACGCGCAGCGGCGACAGGAGCAAGCCGAGATCGGTTGAGAGCTGTCTTGTTGACGTCGCTGAGCACCGTGGGTGGGCTAACTCCGCTTTTGTTTGAAACAAGCTTGCAGGCACAATTTTTGATGCCCATGGCAATTACAATGGTGTTTGGATTGGCATTTGCGACCCTACTGGTGTTGTTTCTGGTGCCCGCTTTAATTGGAATTGGTGAAGATCTGGGCCGACTGAAACGGTCCATTTACGGTGACTTCAGGACCGCCAAAACCGTGGCAGAATAAGAACGAGCATTGTAAAGAATTCAAGCCGGCCCACTAGCATACCCAAAATCAAGAGCCATTTGGCTGTGGTATTTAAAGGTTCAAAATTACCAGAGGGCCCAATAATTTCGCCCAATCCTGGCCCCACATTTGACAACGATGTTGCTGCTCCGGAAATGGCTGTCAATGTATCGAGACCTGTCAGTGTCAGGAGGACCGAAAGAACGGCGAAACTCAACAGATATAGAAAGAAAAAGGCCATAACCGCCAGTGACACACTGGAAGGGATTGGCCGTCCGTTAAAGCGACGGATGAAAATGCCATTGGGAAACGCCAGCCGGTTTAGGTGCTGGCGCAAATCCATGAACAGCACCTGAATGCGAAAGACTTTCATCCCGCAGGACGTGGAGCCTGCACAGCCGCCGATAAAAGTAATCCCGAAAAACAGAGCAACAGAGAATGGGCCCCAGGCACCATAGTCATCATTTGCATAGCCGGTTCCGGTCATTACAGAGACAACATTAAACGCTGCATAGCGCAAACCATCCAGTCCGAAATGCACACCGCGCAAAGTTTCATAAATCCAAATTGTCAAAACAAACATGAGCAGGATGCCGAAGAAAGCTCTGACTTGCTGATCTGTCAGCATCGGCCTCATCTGGCCGCGAAAAGCCTGGATCCAAAGCAAGAATGGCAGACTGCCGGCCACCATGAAAACAATGCAGATCGTGTCGATTGTGACGCTGTTGAAGTGACCAAGAGAGGCATCTTTGGTGGAGAAACCGCCGGTTGCAACTGTCGTCATTGCATGGAAAATGGCATCGGACAGGTTCATACCAGCAAAGAAGTATGAGAAAGAGCACAGCACTGTCAGCCCGATGTAGATCAAAGACATAGCGCCGGAAATCTGCGTAACGCGGGGTAGAATTGCATCGGTCGTATCAAACGCTTCTGCCTTAAAAATCTGCATGCCGCCGATTTGCAACATGGGCAAAATGGCAACGGCCATCACAATAATCCCAAGACCGCCAAGCCATTGTAAAATAGCGCGCCAGAACAAGATTCCAGGTGGTGTGGAATCCAAATGGGTAATGACAGTGGCGCCCGTGGTCGTCAGCCCCGACATGGCTTCAAAAAAAGCATCAGTGAAACTTGGAACGACACCCGACAGATAAATTGGCAGTGCTCCGAATGTGGTGAGCGCTATCCAGGCTGCGACGGTCATCAGAAAAGCCTGACGGATGCCCAGACCTTTTACTGTCCCTCGCGTGGCGAGCCACAAACCAAGGCCAATTAAAGTCGTGATAATCGAGGCAACGAAAAAGCTCTTCCAATCGGCGTTTCCAAGCGCTGCATCAACAATTGCAGGTGCCATCATTGTGACGCCCAGTATGACGGTCAATATGCCAATGACCAACAACACCGGGCGCAAATCAAGCGCTGACTGAGCAGGCGCAAGCGTGTCGGAGGCAAATGTTTGTCCAACTCTGTTCTCTACGCGTCTCCCAATAATATCCGGTTTGCGCGAGTTAGCTGTCAGTGTTTTTGAAGTTGGCTGCTGTGCCATGCGGCTCTTTGGTGATCTCTTTCGGGGCGGCTAAACCCCTTTTAACCGGTTCCAACTCATTTGTCGCGCATTCACATACAGTTTGCCCAGCATCCCCGAATGTTGATGCTTGCTGTATGAAACGGTACCCAATCAACCAGCCGCTAGGCTGCAAATCGGTCTGCTTCCGCTCCGTAGTGTTTGATGTAGCGTGGATCTATCTCAGCAACTGGCAACACAATTAGGACATCTGTAGTGCCAAATTGATGATCTATTACAGCGCCATTTCCGATTTTTGCGCCAAGCCGCAGATATCCTTTTACAAGTGGTGGAAGATGTTTGAGCGCCTGTCTTGCTGAAAATTCGGCTTTGGGCAAAATATCCATTGATGTGCGTCGTGACGGCAGGGCTTTGACCGCCCAGTTGTTTTCAGCAATGGAATGGTGGTGGAGGAATGAAAGCGCGATTGCGTTGTCATCAGGGTTTGTTCCTGGAAAAGAGGCACAGCCAAACATCACGTCAATTTTATGGGCCAGAACATAAGACCAGATACCGTGCCAAAGCAGCTCTACCGTGCGACTGCCGCGATAGGCGGGAAGAACGCAGGAGCGACCCAGCTCCAGAAAGTTCTGATGTGCATGACGTCTAATAAGAGGCGCAATATCAAATTCATTGGCAGTGTAAAACCCGTCATGTTTTTCAGCAATTTCCTGACGCAGTAGGCGATACGTGCCAACAATCTTGGGTTTCTTGCGTGCGGTGAGTACATCGTGATCTAAAACCACTAAATGGTCGCAAATCCGGTCGAACTGATCTTCATCTCGCCGAAACAAGCGCGTTTTGGTATCAGCGCGCGCTGCCATTTCACGATAAAAGACCTTGTATCGCAAAGATTGGGCTTTGCGAAGCTCTCTTGGGGTTCTGGCCAAACGTACTTCCAAGTTGCCCACGCGCCCGCCGATAGTTTCCTCTGGCAGTACAGTGGAACTCGCAGCGTGGCCGTTACGACCATCAGATTGGGTTTTGGAGTTCGACCGCAGTTTTTGCCATACGGTCAAGGATCGATGCAATGTCTGTGGCATTGGTTTTCGTGAACCTCCCCAAACTTCCAAATGCGAAAGCGGATTAATTAGCAAGCTCAGTAGTAAATATATAGGAACGAATCTGTATTGCTCAATCAGCTTTGAACACAGTTTTTGAACATTTCGATGACAATCCAAACGATGCAACGATCAAGCCAAACGATGCACCGAGAGAGTTTAGCTCTGATTTCCAAGCAATTTCAGCTCCTACGCTATTTCTGCGTTGGTGTCGCCAACCATGCGGTAGCTCAGGGCTTCGGCCAAATGAATTCGGCTTAAACTTTCTGAACCATCCAGATCGGCCAATGTGCGTGCAATTTTCAGCACCCGGTGATAGCCACGTGCACTAAGCCTCATGGCTTCAGCAGCATCCTTCAGGAGTTTCATGGCGGCGGTATCTGGAGTTGCGATGTGCTGCATGAGATCAGCGGATGCCTGAGCTACAGTTCGGATATTGGGATGGCCAAGAGCTGCAAATCTGGCTGCTTGTAATTCTCGGACTTGCAACACACGCTCTGCCACTTCAGCACTTGGTTCACTGGGCTTTGGTGCAATGAGATCAACGGCGGTAACCGCCGGCACAGAAATACGGATATCTATTCGATCTAGCAGAGGTCCGGACACCCGCGCCTGATAGTCGCTCGCACAGCGTGGCCCTCTTGCGCATTTAAAGCCAGGTTCGCCAGCTTTACCGCAGCGACACGGATTCATGGCTGCAATAAGCTGAAAACGTGAAGGATATGTCAATCGGTAGTTCACGCGTGCAATAGATGTTTCGCCACGCTCCAAAGGCTGGCGCAAACTGTCCAGCACTTGCGGGGTAAATTCGGGTAACTCATCAAGGAACAAAATTCCATTGTGAGCGAGAGACACTTCTCCCGGCCTGGCGCGGAAGCCGCCACCCACCATGGACGCCATAGATGCGGAATGATGGGGTTCACGGAAAGGCCGTCGATCGGACAGCCCACCTGAGGACAGGTTTCCAGCGATTGAATTGATCATAGACACTTCAAGAAGTTCGCTTGGAGCCAATGCAGGCAAGATGGAAGGCAACCTAGCGGCCAACATGGATTTGCCCGCACCTGGTGGGCCAACCATGAGCATATTATGGCCGCCGGCGGCTGCAACCTCCAAAGCGCGTCTGGCTGTTTCCTGTCCGATAATGTCGTGCAAATCCGGTAAATCACCAGCCTCTTCGTGCACCGCTGGCTCAGGATTGGATAGAACTTGCGTTCCCTTAAAGTGGTTCGCCAATTGTAAGAGGTTTTTAGGCGCTAAAATTTCCAGTTCCTGGCTGGCCCAGGCAGCTTCTCGGCCACTTGAGGCGGGGCAAATCAGACCCTTATCGAGCGCATTGGCGGCGATAGCGGCCGGAAGCGCTCCGGTTACCGCCGCAATACTGCCATCCAGTGCCAATTCTCCCAAAACAACAAATCGGCTAAGAAACTCTGCTGGCATTGCGCCAATAGCCGCCATAAGACCCAATGCAATCGGAAGATCGTAGTGGCTACCTTCTTTGGGCAAATCAGCAGGCGCAAGATTTACCGTGATTCGACGTGGTGGCAGCGATAGACCGGATGCATGCAACGCCGCGCGTACGCGTTCACGGCTTTCAGCAACCGCTTTGTCTGGTAGTCCAACAATGGTAAAATTTGGTAGGCCCGGTGCCAAAAGCACCTGTACATCTACTGGAACGGCTTCAATACCTTGAAAACTAACCGTCGTGATATGAGCAACCATAACCAGAATTTCTCTCTATCTAGCAACTTATGTTTGCAGGAATAGTAGAAATTCGAAAGCTAGTAGAATTACCTATATCGCAGCAGAAACCTTTAGCGTTTAGCCTCGATAGCGTCCCAGATATGAGCGGAAATATCAGCGCCACCGAATTTTTTCACTTCTCGAATGCCCGTTGGTGACGTCACATTAATTTCGGTCATGCAGTCGCCTATCACATCAATCCCGACAAAGATAAATCCGCGTTCCTTCAAGGAGGGTCCGATCCGCTCGCATATTTCGTGTTCGCGGGCCGTCATTCCAATCGCTTCTGCTCGGCCACCCACATGCATGTTTGACCGCGCTTCCCCTTCGGCAGGAACGCGGTTGATCGCGCCCACAGCTTCTCCATCGACAAGGATGATGCGTTTGTCGCCTGCGCGGACATCCGGCAAATATTGTTGAACCATGAAGGGCTCCGGAAATGCTTGCTCAAACATTTCCAGCAATGAGGCGAGGTTCTGATCATCCGATCTCAAACGAAATACTCCGGCACCGCCATTGCCATAAAGCGGTTTTAAAATGATATCGCCGACATCTTCGCGGAACGCACGAATATCATCGGCATTCCTGGAAATCAGCGTCCTGGGCATCAGGTCTGGAAACTCTGTGACAAAGATCTTTTCGGGCGCATTTCTGACATGTGCCGGATCATTCACGACCAGTGTTTTCGGGTGAATGCGCTCCAGCAAGTGAGTTGATGTGATGTAGTTCATGTCAAAGGGTGGATCCTGACGTAGCAACACTACATCCATATCACTCAAGGGAATAGTTTCTTCATTGCCGAGCGTGAAATAGTTGTCCTCTACATCCTGTACTGTAAGCGGCGCCAGCCGAGTCAATACCTTCCCATCCAGCATCATGAGCTGGTTGGGAACATAGTGAAAGAGCTCATGTCCCCGTTTCGCGGCTTCCAACAACATGGCGAAGGTGGAATCGCCACCAATCTGAATGGTGGAAATATGGTCCATTTGGACAGCAACACGAAGTGACATAAAAATACCTCAGAATGTATCAGGGGCGTCAAAAGCCTGTTTCAAATGGACCGGCCAACGCCACGGTGCAAGGGCAATAACATCAAACCTTTGATAATAAGATGAAAATTCAGGGTGAATTGCAGTGAAATGACCTGCAGCCTTGGCAATTCTGCTTTGGGTTTGCCAATGAACGGCGTCCAAAGCATCATCTATTTTGGAGCGCCATTTAACTTCTATAAAAACGATCAGTTTTCCGCGGCGGGCAATGAGATCTATTTCTCCGACAGGTGTTTTATAGCGCGTTTTAACAATGCCAAAGCCTTTGGTTCTCAGGTATAGCGCAGCCAGTCGCTCAGCGCGGCGGCCTCGAAGCTCCGCTTGCTGTCTGGTGCCGGTTCCGCTCACTCTGCATCTCTGATTTGCAAGGCGCGCTGGTAAATTTTCCGGCGGGGCAAACCGCTGATTTCTCCCACATCCTGGACCGCCTGTTTGAGGCTCACTTTGGCAAGACGTGTCTTCAACGCGCTGTCCAAATCAATTGCTTCTTCCTGATCGGTTGTCCGTTCAACCAACAAAACAATTTCACCCTTTGGTGTTGCAGAATTTGCAAACTCCTGTGCCAAGTCATGGAGGGTGCCGCGATAAAAGGTCTCAAACCGTTTCGTTAACTCACGGCCAATGACGGCCCGTCGATCGGGGCCGAGAACTTGGGCGGTGGTCGCAAGCGTTGCGGCAATGCGTTTCGGACTTTCATAAAAAACCAATGTGCCATTGGTCTTTTTAAGAGATTGAAGTGCATCTGCGCGTGCCTTTTCTTTTACTGGAAGAAAGCCGGCAAAGTAAAACTGTGCATCGCCCAATCCTGCAGTTACCAGTCCAGCAAGCACGGCAGAAGCGCCGGGTATCGGGATCACTTTGTGATTGTTCTCAAGAACCTTGGATACCAGCCGACTGCCTGGATCAGAAATCAACGGCGTCCCAGCGTCGCTAATCAAAGAGACGGGACCGGCATCCAAAGCCTGCAAAATCTTCGTGCTGGCTTCATCTGCATTGTGCTCGTGATACGCCATCAATGGGACTGAGATGCCATAGTGCGAAAGGAGCACTCGGCTAACGCGTGTATCTTCGCAAGCAACAAGACTGCTGGCAGCGAGTGTTTCCAGTGCACGCAGAGTGATATCTTTCAGGTGGCCAATAGGAGTGGACACCAAATACAAGCCGGGCTCGAGACGCGGCGCGCGTAAGGAGTAGCCATCGATGGAGAAGCTACTTGAAGGTGTCGTATCCGTTGTGTGGTGCGACATATAATTCCTTGAAAGCCTGCAGTTTAGGTGCCTTGCGGATGCTGATTAGTGCCGTACCGGCTGCCTAATTGGCAATGCTTGGTTAAGAGATATTTGCTAAAGTTACAAAAGTTTGCTCATTATTCACGGATAGAAATCGAGCTTGCCGACAATAATATTAGTCGATTTGCCTTGCTGTGTTCACTTTTGCTGTGTTTTTGCCGTAAAAGACAAGCGCAGGTCCTCATTTGTATCACGTTACCGATCTCACAAGGAGTGTCGGGGCGGATGCAGGCCGCGGAAGAAGTATGGTGTTGCCAATGGCCCTTTTTGAAATAACTCGCCGTCGCACTTTGCGTATTGGAGCAATAACGGCTGCTGCCGCTTTTCTGAGCGCCTGTGTGCCAAGTAATTTCAGTGGAGGTGGTTTTCCCGGTTTTCAGCGGCAGGGACAGCAATTTGGTGGCCCGACACAAAATCCAAGCGGAGAAGTGATTGGTACTGGCTCAGTTCGTGTGGCCTTGCTGGTGCCGCAAACTGCCACGGGCAACGCAGGAACAATTGGCACATCCTTCAAAAATGCAGCTGCACTGGCTATCCGGGATTTTCCAAACGCTAACATTCAAGTTCTTGTCAAAGATACCCAAGGAACACCACAAGGTGCACAAGCAGCGGCTAATTCTGCGCTTTCCCAAGGTGCTGAACTCATACTTGGCCCTGTGTTTGGCGATGCAGTGCGTCCGGTTACGGCTCTTGCTGCACCGCGTTCTGTTCCGGTTATTTCATTTTCGACCCGCACAGAGATTGCAACACGGGGTGCTTATTTAATGGGCTTCCTGCCACGTGATCAGGTCTATCGCGCGGCGGCGTATGCGGCTCAAAAGGGCAAAAAATCGTTCGCGGTTCTGGTACCGAACACGCAAACGGGACTTATTTACGAGGGCCTCTTCCGCGAAGCGGCGGCCAACTTCGGAATTCGCGTTGCCACAATCGAACGTTACGCGCTTGATCGCACCTCCATGCAACAAAAGGTTGGGGAGGTCACGAAGCTTTCGACTAGTATTGACGGCGTCTTTATGCCGGACAGTGCCGATGCGGTTACTTATATGGCTCAATTGCTGACTGCAGGCGGCATCCGCGCGCCGCGTGTGCTATTCGTTGGATCGGGCCAATGGGATGATCCGAAAATTCATCGCGAGCAGGCTCTGCGCGGTGCCATCTACGCTTCTGCCCCAAATAACAGGTTCAGTCAGTTTGCGGCAAAGTATCAGCAAGCCTATGGATCTCAGCCACCACGCAATGCGTCTCTAGCCTATGATGCAACCATTTTGGCAGCAGGTCTGACCGCCAGATTTGGCAACGAAAAATTTAGCTCCAGAGTTCTCACAAATACTGATGGGTTTGCGGGCGTAGATGGCGTATTCCGCTTTAATGCAGATGGAACAAACACGCGCGCCATGGCGGTCTATGAAGTGCAGAACAACAGCACACGCGTGGTAAGCCCTGCACCTTCCACCATCAACAGTCGTGGATTCTAGGCTCAGTCTTTTAACTGCGCCCTAGCTATCAAACACTTTTTCAAGATCTTTGAAGGTCTTGAATTCGAGTGCTATGTCACCGGGTGCATCTACAAAGAATGTGCCTTGTTCACCCGGTTCACCTTCGAATCGAATCTGTGGCTCCAAACGGAAAATGGCGCTGGCTTCCCTAAGCCGATCCACTAAAATGTGCCAATCATCCCAAGCGAGTACGACGCCAAAATGCGGCATTGGAACGGCCTTATTGTCGACGGCCCCAGTGCCGCCGTCAGCCATCATGGATCGGCCTTTATGAAGGGACAATTGATGACCATAGAGATCAAAATCTACCCAGGTTTCAGCTGAGCGACCACGTTTACAGCCAAGCGTGAATTCAAAAAACTCAGCGGCGGCGGCCAAATCAGTTACCGGAAAGGCAAGGTGAAAGGGTGTAATTTTCTGTGTCATAATTATCCTAATACCTGTGCCCGCATGGCCATGGCTTTTTGATCCGAAACGCCGGCATAGGTATTGGCTTCAGCTCGAAATGCTGTGAATGACTTGTAAATCTCACCAGCCAGGGGGCTGCTGTCACCCAATTCCTGCAAGACCACTTCCGATTCACGTCCCAATGCATCGACAACATCATCGGGTAAAAACTTCACTTCCACGCCTTCCTTTTCCAGCAAGGGTTTATAGGAGGTGATGTTGTGGAAGGTAAAATCTGCAAGAGATTCATACGAGCTGGCCATAGCTGCATTGCGCATAATTTCTTGCAGATGTTCAGGTAAGTCCATGAATTCTTGTTTGTTAACAAGCATTTCAAGCGCCGGACCCAACTCGTGGAAAGCCGGCATATAGTAGTATTTCGCAACCTTGTAGAGGCCAAATGCAAGATCATTCCAAGGGCCAATCCACTCTGCTGCGTCAATGGCACCAGATTGCATAGCTGGGAAAATTTCACCTGGTGGCAGCAAAACGGTATTCACACCGATGCGGCGCATTACTTCGCCGCCCAGGCCGGCAATGCGCATTTTGATGCCTTTGAAATCTTCCAGCGAATTTAACTCCTTGGAGAACCAACCGCCTGCCTGTGGCCCAGAGGAACCGGCATAAAATGGCATAACGCCAAATGGCTCATAGGCCTTTTCCCAAAGTGTCTGTCCGTCACCAAATCTAACCCATGCTGCATGTTCATGAGCCAACAAGCCAAATGGGACACCGGTAAAGAAGTGAAATGACTGGTCTTTTCCCTGCCAATAGTATGGTGTGGCATGACCCAATTGCGCTGTTCCCGATGAGACCGCATCAAACACTTCAAAAGGAGGGACCAGTTCACCAGCAGCAAACAACTCAACGGTAATTTCGCCGTTGGACATCTTGGTAATTTTATCTGCCAAGCGCTGTGCGTTTACACCAACTCCGGGTGCATTTTTGGGCCAGCTTGTTGCCATCTTCCATGTGCGACCACTGTTTTGCGAAAGTGCTGGAGTAGCAAGCGCGGATGCAGATGCACCAACAGCGGCGCTTCCTGCCAGAAATTTTCGGCGTGAAACGGGTTTGGTCATAAAACTCTCCCTACTGGATTGTATCAATTTTCAGCAGACTAGCAGTCTGTGAAGGCAATGCAATTGCATGCAGGATTACTGTTCGGCTCCGCCCTTAGATTTTTCGTCATACGCAGCCAGTTTACTTGAATCCCCCCATTGGAGGGTCTGATAGTTGAATCCCTTTTCAATGGTGGGCTTGATGATGTCAAAATAGGGAGAGAGATCGAAATCACGTGGTGCAAACAGTGAATGATGTCTGATATGCAAAATTTCGCGGCGTGTATAATACATGTGTTTTCCACGCCAATCTCGCGTTACGGCTCGATCGGTCACAAGCTCAACACGCGGTAGAATCGGATATCGTACTTCCTGAAACGCCTGAGCGATTAGAGTAGAACAAATAGCGCGCGTGGGATCACCAGATCCCAGTGCCAACATGCGCCGTCTCCAACGTACTGGTACTGGTGGTGTTGGAAAGAAGTACCGCAGCATATCGAAGATATTTTTCAGATCGTATTTCAGCCCGATGCGCTGCACCATATACGCGACAATCTTTTCAGCATCGGTTTCTACCAAACCCACCGGTCGACAGATGCGTGTGTTGAAATCGCTGTATTTGGAAAGCGGTGTTGTGACACAGCCCTCTCCAAGATTAACCTCAATCAGACGATGTCGTTCTCCATCCGGTTGATATGCTTCTACAGCATCTCCAACATAAAGCGCGGCATGGGACCAAGTGCTTTGTGTGAGATACTTTATGGCCGCCGAGACCTTTTGGTTCCCCTCGACCAGAAGGATGTCTCCCGGTTGAAGGAAACTCTCCAGTGTGTCCGTATCTGATGGCGTGTATGGCTTATAACCGGAAGATTCCGAGCGCAATCGCCCTGCTACCCATCGGCCGATCCGATCCAGCAATGTGTCAGCCGGTATTTTTACCTTCGACAGCGTGGATTGGTTTTTCCCATCTCCAGACATCAGGGGTTTACCTTAAAACAGCTTGAAGCGCTTGTCGTTGCTATCATCTGCTTCAGGCGCACCAGGGTCATCCGGGCGAGGCCGCATATTCTCAGGTTTTATGAAATTTGGCCCGTCTTGCGTATCTTTCGCATCACCATCATCATCGGCGTTTTCCGTAGCTGCCTGATTTTTCGGTGAAGATTCATTGCTCGGCGCGTCATCCTTGTTGCTGTCTGGCTCAGGGTCGGGTTGCGTCATTGCTTTGTCGTGTTCAATGACTTCTGCTTTTGTCACCTGTTCGGTACTGGTTTCCGCATTAGTGTTTTTTGTAGAAACGTCTGCATCGGTATCATTGGCCACGTCCGTGTGCGGCTTGTCCGCAATTACCTCGGAATTTGATTTGGCTTCAACTTCCGGCTTGGATTCGATAACCGGTGCTGGATGAGCGTCTGGTGTTATTTTTGAGGTTGCCACCGGCGCGGCTTTTGTCGCGACCTTTTGCACTACGGGCTGGGGAGGCGCGGGCACCTCGGCAGGTGCTTCCAGCTCAAGCGGTTCCAGCAACACGTCATTTTCACTGATTGTCACCGAAGGCTTGCCAAGCGCGGTGCGTGGTACGGTCCATTCATAGGCATCTAGTAAGCCAGAGATGGGAGATACGGGTGCCCAATGATCAGATACCACACCATCCGCAACCCAAACAGGATCAGCTGCTGCGTGAACGGCCTTCGCCAGCCATTCGCGAACACGGCCCTTATCGCCATGTTCACCTTCTTCAATGTCTGCCATTAACAGGCAGGCTCGCTGAGTTGGGGTTGTCAAATGTGGTCTAAGCGCTGCTCGCGCGGTTTCCCAATCCTGCGCTTCTATGGAGGTTTTCGCCAGTGCAATAGCGCTTTCCAAATGTTCTGGAGAAAGACGTGTCAGCGTTTTGATTCGCTTCACACGATCACGAGGTGAATCGCCCGGACGGACATGCGCATAAGCATCTGCCAAATCAGGGTGAGGGCTTAGCTTCCATGTGGATTCAAGTGTTTTCACAGCGCGGCGCAATTCACCAAGGCGCGACAAGACCCGCCCGGATACAACCGCAGCCGGTATCAGTTCAGGCGCCAATTTATGGGCTTCAAGCGCGGCGAGCTTCGCCTCTTGCGGTTCGCTGTCTTCCATATGCAGGGCTTTGGCAACAAGCACCACTGCGCGCTTTCGCTTGACCTCCTTGCGGTCAATAAGCCCAGCTGAGTTATTTGCGGAAATGGTTTTTAAAGCACCATCCCAGTCATGTGCTGCGGATTGATAGCGCAGTACTGCTGGGCCCGCCCAACTGGCGACGGTTGCACCATCATTGGGGCGTCCTGGATGTTTGGTGGCTTCCTCCATGGCGCCCATAGCGAGCTGAAGAGCAGCGGATGGGTCGTTGATCCGCTCAGCCTCCATAAACAGACCGCGCAGACCCAGCAGTTTGGTCTCGGGTGCTTCGAGCATGGCGTGGAATGTCTTTCGAGCAGTCTCATGTTCGCCAGCCAGCTGAGCTGATTGCGCTTTTAACAACATGGCTAAGGGCGCATCTTTGAGGTACTTCTTCGCTTCACTAGCTGCCTTTTGAGCGCGTTTTGCATCGCCTTCGCCGACCGCAACAAGGCCGGTAGACAAAGCATTATAGCCCTTGTCTCGACGGCGAGAGGCGAAATATCCCATCAGCATGTGCGGCGAGCGCCAAATGGCACGCAAAATCGACCAGATAATGCCGATCACAAGCACCAGACCAACAAAACCAATTGCGAAAACCATAAGGCTGGTTTCAATTTCGCGGCCACCCCAAGTAAACTGGACATTGCCCGGATTGTCCGCCAACCAGGCAAAGCCGGCGGCGAATGCCATGAAAACACCAACGATAAAAAAGACACGGATCATGGGCGTTCTCCTTCAGTGGCTTGCGCCCAAATCGTTTGTTGAACCGCTTTTATCTGATCGGTTAATCCTGCCAGTGCCTGATGGTGTGCCACTTGGTTTTGCCATGCCGTTGCGTTGTCCTTCAAGGAGGCTGGTGCTGCTTCCAATGCCGCTAAAGCAGACAGTCTGTCTGACAATGCGTTCAAATCATTGTTGATTGCCATCTTTTCAGCTTCCGTTAGAAGCACAACAATAGGGTCAGCGGATGCAGGCACGGCTGGTGACTCCGTGCTGCGTATGGTGATCAGGCTCTTTGCACCCTTCAGCAGACCATCCATCACACCATCTGTGCTCAGACTATCATCTTGTGCATCAGTCGCATCAGTATCTGAAGGTGTGGCCTTCGACGCCTCATACTCCGCCCCTGCAGTTTCGATTTGCGCGGCAATAACCCTGATGGGCATGATTCCCGTTGTTGCCGATTCCAAAAGGTTTTCAGGCAAGTCCATTTCGCTGTTGTGTTTTGCCAAAAAGCCCTTTGCTTCTGTAAGAAGACCAACAAGAGGGACACCAGTCGCCGCTGCGCTTTCCAGCGCGCCTTGTAAGTAATCCAGCTTAGAACCAACCAACAGGTTGCTTTCAGCAGCAGGCTCCTCTTCAGAAGAGGCTTCCAGCCGATCTGTTTTCTGGGCAACTGTTTGGACGGCAGATGTGAGTTCTGTGAGTTCGGCCTGTTGCTCCTCAGCGAGCAATTGCAAATTTTCCATGACCTTCATTTGTATGGTGAGTTTTTGCAGCTCTTCTTCCAGCGCACTTAGTTCTTCCCGAACCGCAGGTGACACCAGAGCGCCTTGGGCCTGCTGCGCATCCGCCAAGCCTGTCAAACGTTGCTCCAAAGCAGCTAACGCAGGTGCTTCGCCCGCATTGCCGGCAGAAACTGAGCCTTCAAGTGCCGCTTGCTGGTTGACCAACTCGGCCATCTGATTGCTCAATTCTTCCAGTTTCCGGGCGCTTTCCGCTGCATCTGTTGCCACTTGAGATTTAATCTCTGCAAGCGCTGCGTCATCCCCTCCGCTATTCGCGTAAGCTGCTGCAGCAAGTTCCGCCAATTCTTCTCGAACAGCAGAGATGTCATTTTGGGCTTTGCTCAGCGGTACGCTTAAATCTGGTTGTTCTTCGTTTAAGGCTGCAGACATCTCGGCAATGGAGGATTGCAGCTCTTTCATTCTTGAGCTCAGCCCAGAGACATCTTCAGACAGTTTACTGACCTGTATTTCCGTAGTGTTCACCTGCTCTTCAGGTTTGTCGGCCAATAGCCCAGACATGGCGCCAGAGCCAAGAAGCGCAAATGCGCCAAGGAGCGTGACAACACCGCCGAAAATTCCGGCGAGTAGCAGCGCGAGAAAACCGGTACTTCCGCCCTTTTGCGTTATCGAAGCAGAAGTTGGGCTGGTGGATGGATTAGGAACAGAGGCTTGAGTTTTTGAAACTGATGGCTCTGGCTTTTTGCTGGCTTTTGCTGGCTTTGCTTCCGCGTCTGTACTAACCCCGGACGCATTGGGCTGTTCAACCGCTTCCGTCTTTTTTGCACCGGCGGACGAAGCTGATGACGACGTTGTAGGGGTTTGGCTGGTCTTTAACGTTGTCGATGTACTGGAACCAGCAGCTTTGGAGGCCGCAGGTTTCTTTGGTTCATTTGCCTTCAGGTCTATTGTCGTTGGCTTAGCAGTCAGCTTTGTTTCAGTTTTGCCAACGTTGTCAGTTGTTGCACGTTTTGTGGAAGCACCTCTGCCCCTACTTGCAGATGTACCCGCAGGTGTTGCCTTTGTATTGGCACCTGAAGTGGTGCTTTTGTTGGCTTGTCCTCCGCCAGATGTGCTGGACTTTTGTGCGCCGGTTTTCGACGCTGGGCGTTGCGGTGGTTTCACCATACCTGTTTCCCTTTTGCACGACGGATCGGAAATCTATCTGTGACCTGTCTGGTCTGTTGGACACACTATAAGCAGGGGAATTTACGCATCACAAGGAAGCGATACTGTGATTCTTGCATTTCGTTGGAAATTTAGACGAATGTCCTAGATATTAAGTTGAGTAACTAACTTTTCAACGATGGATTCGCTGGTCTCTAGGTCTGCAGTCTCAGTTTTTACAAAGCCATGGGACCGAGCTGCTTGTTCCACCATTGGAGAAATGCAAATGGCCAGAATGGTTTGCAGTGCTGCTTCCTGTTTGTCTGGTGAAAGTCTGCGAAGGAGTGCTGCGGCCTGTTTTGCCGACCGACTTGAAAACAGCGTTGTTGCCACAACATCATCTCTTTCAATCCGGGCCGCCGTATCGCTGCTCAAAGTGAGCACCAGTTTGGCCTCATAGACTTCTATGATTGATAGAGAGTATTTTTCGGGAAGGACGTCTTCCAAGAATGGTGTTCTTGGTGTGCCAGCCAGATATAAAAGATTCGTTGCGCCTTGCGCGGCACAGATATTTGGCGCTTGAATTAGCAATTCAGGTATACCTTGGCTGCCGCTGCCTTCCGACGCTGTGACATTTGAAAATCCCAATTCAAGTGCTCGGGTTTCTGTCGCGCTGCCAGAGACAAACAATGGTATTCTTTGCAGGCTGGATAACCAAGATAAAGGTAAATGATCAAAAGCATTCTGACTTGTGGCTAAGACGGCGTCAAATGAGCTCAGTTGATCTGGTGATTGACCAATCAACGGGAGCGCTTCGATAGTTAAAACAGGGCTGATGGTGGTGGAGAACCCGCATGTCTCCAAATGCTTGGCATGCTCCGTCGCCTTTGGCTCAGGCCGTGTAACCCATACGCAGGGTTTGCCAGTTGATTTGTCGCCACTGTTCATACCGATCTGGTACCATTCTTTTTCGAAATTCAGCGCGTTTCCAATGCGGTGGGGCTCTTTAGTATTTCGGCTAAAAAGTGGTTGCCTGCCCTCTTTCGGATGTCTTTGCCGGCCCGCGTTCCAAGTGTGAAAGCCATTTCTTCATCCGGGTCGTCCAGATTTGAAGAAACCTCATGCGCCTCTTTCCCGTCAGTTGACAGGACCATGCCATGCAAGTGAATAGTGCCATCCGATATGTGGGCGTGGCCTGCAATGGGTGTGCGGCATGATCCGTCTAGTTCTCGCAAAAAGGCGCGCTCGGCCAGGAGGCACAAAGCTGTCTCACGGTGGTGAATCGGATCGAGAAATTCTTTCACGTCTACTGCTCTGTTGCAGACTTCAATGCACACGGCACCTTGGCCCACGGCTGGTACAAAACTGTCTGGTTGAAGTTTTGAGGTAATGTAGTGCGCCAAGCCAAGGCGGTTTAACCCTGCTGTTGCGAGCAGCGTAGCATCCACCACCCCGTCAGCCAGTTTTTGAAGCCGGGTTTCAACATTTCCCCGCAGATTTACCAATTTCAAGTCAGGACGAAGGCGGCGCACCATTGCCTGGCGGCGTAGGCTGGCGGAGCCAACTATTGCACCCTCCGGTAAATCCATCAGGTGCTCAGCCTTGTGGCTGATAAATGCATCACTAGGATCTTCGCGCGGCATAAAGGTTGATAATTCCAGGCCCTCTGGCAAAACCGTTGGCATATCCTTTGACGAATGTACCGCCATATCGAGATCACCCGATAAAAGTCGATCTTCGATTTCCTGTGTAAACAAGCCTTTGCCGCCAAGCTCGCTCAAGGCACGGTCCTGAATGCGGTCACCGGCTGTACTGATGACGTCAATGGCAAAACAGTCTTCCGGCAGATTGTGTGCAACCATCAATCTGCCACGCAATTCCCGTGCTTGCGCCAACGCCAGCGGGCTGCCGCGGGTCCCTATACGCAAGGGACGGATTGGAGATAGCCGCAAAGGGATGTGATCAAGGCCAGTTTCAGCTTTTGTTTGCAGGGTCATATGGCGTGGTGCTAGGTGACAGCGTAATTGTTTAAAAACATATTCACCTCGTTGCATAAACCATTGTGACAGCTGGCCCAAGTCCTATCTTGATCCTACTGTTCCGTCCGGATTTTATTGATGCGTGTTATCGGCATAGAAACCAGTTGTGATGAAACCGCTGCCGCCATTGTGGACGGCCATGTTGGCGTCGATGGCGTGCCTTATGGCGAGGTGATGTCCAATATTGTTCTAAGTCAGCCGGACCATGCTGCGTTTGGAGGCGTTGTACCAGAGATAGCGGCCCGTGCCCACGTGATGGCAATCGATAGCGTGATTATGGCAGCAATCAATGAGGCGGATACCAGTTTTTCGGAAATTGATGCAATTGCGGTGACATCCGGTCCGGGGCTAATTGGAGGATTGATTGTCGGGCTCATGAGCGCAAAGGCTTTGTCGCTGGCGCAAAATGTGCCCTGCCTTGGCATCAATCATCTGGAAGGACATGCGCTAACGGCTCGCTTAAGCGATGGTTTGCCATTTCCATATTTGCTGTTGCTGGTATCGGGTGGCCATTCGCAAATACTTCTCGTTCGCGGTGTTGGTGACTACACCCGTCTTGGTACCACTATTGATGATGCCCTTGGTGAGGCCTTTGACAAAACCGCAAAACTGTTGGGTCTGGGCTACCCTGGTGGTCCGGCCGTGGAACGCGCGGCGCAAAGTGGCGATCCCAATAGGTTTTCCTTTCCCATGCCTTTGCGCGGAAAAATGCCGCCAAACTTTTCGTTCTCCGGCTTGAAAACCGCTGTCCGGCAGCAAGCTCAGGCATTGGCGGATGGTCAAGGTTTGACAGATCAAGATGTTGCGGACATCTGTGCGAGCTTTCAAAAAACTGTGGCTGATGTGGTGGAGGATCGCTTGACCCGCGCCTTTGAACTTGCAGCCAAGCGGGCAGATGTGAGGACAGGGCTGGATGGAAGACCCCTGCCCTTGGTGGTTGCTGGTGGAGTGGCTGCCAATACAGTTTTGCGCACGCGCCTGCTGACGATTGCTGGAAGGCTTGGTACCACCATGTCCGCACCGCCTCTTAGATTGTGTGGTGACAATGGCGCGATGATAGCTTGGGCTGGCCTGGAGCGACTGACCAGAGGTGAATCACATGATTTCTCATTGGCACCCAGAGCGCGCTGGCCGCTTGATGAAACCGCACAAACCATAATCGGTCACGGGAAAGCCGGAGCGAAAGTGTGACGGATGAAACCAAAATAGGCGTAGTCGGCGCAGGAGCATGGGGCACCGCTCTAGCTATGGCTGCAATCAATGCCGGTGCCAAAACCAAAATCTGGGGACGTGATGCTGAAACCATCAAAAGCATAAACAACCAGAACGAAAACACACGATACTTGCCTAACGCAAAACTGCCCTCGCAGCTTGTCGCCGTTGAGGCGTTGGCCGATTTAGACAGGTGCGATATCCTCATGATGGTAATTCCCACCCAGCAGTTGCGAAATGTCTATTTGGACCTGATCTATTCTTGGCCAGAAAACAAACCCATAATCTTATGTGCCAAGGGCATTGAACAAAGCACAGGCCGTTTGCCAGCCGAAATTATTCATAGCGTTAGAGCCAATCAGGTCATCGCAGTCCTGTCAGGTCCCAGCTTTGCTGCGGACGTTGTTGCAGGCAAACCAACAGCTGTAACACTGGCATCTGACAAGCTAGAGCGGTCGCAATTCTTATGCGAACAATTGGCCAGCCCATTGTTTCGCCCCTACGCGAGCGATGATCTGGTTGGCGTCGAGATTGGTGGCGCGCTTAAAAATGTAACAGCCGTATGCTGCGGTATTGCTGCAGGACGCGGACTTGGAGCAAGCGCTGGCGCAGCTTTGATGGCGCGGGGCTTTTCTGAATTAGTGCGTTATGGTGTGGCTCACGACGCGAGGGCCGAGACGTTTATGGGCCTTTCCGGTTTTGGAGATCTTGTACTGACCTGTTCCAGCCAGCAATCGCGGAATTTTTCCTTCGGTTATGGTCTAGGCGCTGGCACTTTGCATCTGAACGACGCACTTGAAGGTCGTGTACCGCTTGCGGAAGGTGTTTTTACAGCCCAGATTGCGGCCCAGATTGCGCGGTCAAAAAACCTTGATCTGCCAATCCTTCAAACTGTATCGGATATACTACACGGACATATCGAGATTGAGGCCGCGATTCGTCGTCTGCTGGACCGGCCTCTCAAAGTAGAAAATAGCTAATTCTGACACAGGTCCATAAGAGAGAAACCCATGTATTTCGTTATTTATGCCAAAGACAAACCAAATAGCACAGATGTCCGGGCTGCAAATCGTCCAGACCACGTAGCGTGGTTGAAAGCAAATAATTTCCATGTTGCCGGTCCGTTGCTTGGCGAAGATGGTGAAACGATGATTGGGTCCATGCTGATTTTGGAAGCAGACAGCAAGACTTCAGCGGCGGAGCTCATCAAAAATGATCCATATGCCAAAGCGGGCCTGTTCGAAACTGTCGAATTACATGTTTACAATTGGGCCATTGGTGCACCATCTATGTGAAGACGACTGAAACTCCTGAGGGAATCGCATGGCATACTGGCTTTTCAAATCTGAACCGTTCAAATGGTCCTGGGAGCAACAAAAGGCGAAGGGAGACGCCGGGGAAGAATGGGATGGCATTCGCAACTACCAGGCCCGCAACTTCATGCGTGAGATGAAAATTGGTGATCTAGGTTTCTTCTATCATTCCAACGAGGGCAAGGAAATCGTTGGCATTGTAGAGGTTTGCAAGGAAATCCATCCGGACAGCACGACAGATGATCCACGTTGGGAATGCGTGGATATCAAAGCCATAGAAGATTTACCGAAGCCAGTAACCCTGGCCGAAGTCAAAGCCACAGCCGAATTGGAAAATATGGCTTTAGTGAAATCGATGCGTCTTTCTGTTCAGCCCGTGCGCGCAGATGAATGGGCGCGAGTCTGCAAAATGGGCGGCCTCTCGCAATAAATCCATTGCATTTGAACCCAACGAAAGTTGCCCTACCAAAGTTTCAGAGCAGGTGACTGGATTCTGGCGCGCAGCTTTGCATAATGGCATCCAACCATAATCACCTTTGTAAATATGTCTGGGAGGACATCGCATGAGCGATACTGATCTGCATCCCGTTCCTGATGCCTGGGCCAAGTCGGCCCATATTAACAACGATAAATATCAGGAGATGTATCAGGCATCTGTCAATGACCCAGAAGCTTTCTGGGACGAACACGGTAAGCGGATTGACTGGATCAAGCCCTACAGCAAAGTCAAAGACACTTCCTACGCATATGAAAACGTATCGATAAAATGGTTTGAAGATGGTGTTCTGAATGTGTCTGCCAATTGTGTAGATCGCCATTTAGCGACACGTGGAGATCAAACGGCGATTATTTGGGAGGCAGACAGCCCCGACACACCGGCCAAGCACATCACCTATAAAGAACTTCACACCCGCGTCAGCAAATTTGCAAATGTGCTGAAGGAAATGGGTGTTGGTAAAGGCGATCGTGCCATTATCTACATGCCAATGATCCCGGAAGCTGCTTACGCCATGCTGGCCTGCGCTCGTATTGGTGCCATCCACTCCATCGTATTTGCAGGCTTTTCGCCCGATGCGCTGGCTAATCGCGTCAATGATTGTGGTGCAAAGGTTTTAATCACTGCAGATCATTCGCCTCGCGGTGGGCGTTCAACCCCTCTGAAATCCAACGCTGATGCGGCTTTGCTGCACTGTTCAGACAATGTGAAACTATTGATGGTGACGCATACAGGCGAGCAGACCACATGGGTTGAAGGGCGCGATTACCGTCTTGATCAAATGGAAGAGCTGGTATCAGATGTGTGCGAGCCTGAGCCAATGGCAGCGGAAGATCCACTCTTTATCCTTTACACATCTGGCTCTACCGGCAAACCAAAGGGTGTCGTGCACACCACCGGCGGCTACATTGTCTATGCGGCGATGACCCATGAATATGTTTTTGATTATCAGGAAGGTGACATCTACTGGTGCACAGCGGATGTGGGCTGGGTTACGGGTCACTCCTATATCGTCTACGGCCCGCTGGCGAATGGTGCCACAACACTCATGTTTGAAGGTGTACCTACGTACCCCGATGCATCGCGATTCTGGCAGGTTTGTGAAAAACACAAGGTGAACCAGTTTTATACCGCGCCTACGGCCATTCGTGCCCTCATGGGCAAGGGCAATGAATTTGTGGAAAAATGCGATCTGTCATCGCTCAAGCTTCTGGGCTCTGTTGGCGAGCCGATTAACCCGGAAGCCTGGAAATGGTATGATGAAGTTGTCGGCAAAGGTAGATGTCCTATCGTTGATACCTGGTGGCAAACGGAGACTGGTGGCATTCTGATCACGCCTCTGCCCGGGGCAACGGATACCAAGCCAGGTTCTGCGACGCGACCTTTCTTTGGCGTTCAGCCAATCATCCTCAATGATCAGGGCGAAATTCTGGATGGCGCAACAGAAGGCGTCTTGGCCATAAAAGATTCCTGGCCGGGTCAGATGCGCACGGTGTGGGGTGATCATGACCGGTTCGTTGCGACCTATTTTGAAATGTTCAAAGGCTACTATTTCACTGGCGATGGCTGTCGCCGGGATGAAGACGGATACTACTGGATTACCGGCCGTGTTGATGATGTGCTGAACGTTTCTGGTCACCGCATGGGCACAGCCGAGATCGAGTCGGCTCTGGTGGCACACGAGAAAGTTTCAGAAGCGGCTGTTGTGGGTTATCCGCATGATATCAAAGGCCAGGGTATCTATTGCTATGTCACATTGATGGAGGGCGACGAGCCGTCAGATGATCTGCGCACAGAGTTGCAAAACTGGGTACGCAAGGAAATCGGGCCTATTGCCAAGCCTGATGTATTGCAGTGGGCACCAGGCCTGCCTAAAACCCGGTCAGGCAAAATTATGCGCCGTATTCTGCGTAAAATAGCTGAGAATGAAACTGGTGCGTTGGGCGACACCTCCACTTTGGCAGACCCATCAGTGGTGGACGATCTTATCGCAAACCGCGCAAATAAGTAAGCTGGCTAAATCTTAGAACTTTAAAGCCCGCGCATGTAAATATGCGCGGGCTTTTTGTTGCTAGAAATCAATCGCTCTGCCGTTAACTTCCCAATCACCGAAGCGGGCGGGATCTTTGCCGCCGCGGCCGCCTTGTTCAGGTGGACCGGTATTGTCTTGTAAAGCCAATTTGGCACGTCTCTCTTCAGCTTCCGCCAGAGCGCGTTGGGCCTCTGGGCTTAGCGGTTTTTGGGGTGTTTTTTCAGGTTCTTCGCTCATGGTTTGGATATAAGGCAGGTCGGGAGACTTGCAAAGCCGCAATTCTGTGCCCAATTTGGGCAAAGACCAGCGTTTCCATAAGAAATGCTTAACGCCTGAATTGTTGCCTTAAGGGTATTGGGACATGAATTATACTAAGACGGCCATGCTTCTGGCTGGCCTGACAGCTCTGTTTATGGGCATTGGCTACATGCTGGGTGGCACTGGCGGCGCCACCATCGCCTTTGTCATTGCGCTTGCGATGAATATTTTCAGTTATTGGAAATCTGATCAAATGGTGCTGCGGATGCACCGCGCTGTTGAAGCCCATGAGGATAACGCACCTGAGTATTTTGCGATTGTGCGTGGTCTGGCGGAAGCAGCTGATCTTCCGATGCCAGCCGTCTACATTATTGATAATCCCCAGCCCAATGCCTTCGCCACCGGGCGGAACCCTGAAAATGCCGCGGTCGCGGCGACAACAGGTTTGCTGGAGTTGTTAACGCCGGAGGAAGTTGCTGGTGTTATGGCGCATGAGCTTGCGCACATTCAAAATCGCGATACGCTGATTATGACAATGACAGCAACAATTGCGGGTGCCATCTCTATGATTGCAAATTTTGGTTTGTTTTTTGGTGGTAATCGCAACAACAATGCGTTTGGCATGGTCGGTGCTATTTTAGCGGCCATTTTAGCACCACTTGCCGCGAGCCTGGTTCAGATGGCAATCAGCCGGACACGTGAGTATGCAGCAGACCGCCGGGGTGCCGAAATCTGCGACCATCCTATGTGGTTGGCGTCAGCACTTAACAAAATATCTGGCGGAGTGAAGCGGTTTGAGAATATGGATGCGGAGCGCAATCCGGCATCGGCTCATATGTTTATCATAAATCCACTGTCAGGTGCACGGATGGACAATTTGTTTTCCACCCATCCAAACACAGAAAATCGCATTGCAGCCCTTCAGGCACTGGAAGAAAATTGGTCGGACCCCTATGAACGTGCCTATGATGATGATGGCGAAGAAACCAGCCCACACGACGGTGGGCCTTGGGGGTAGAATTTTTCAGTGAGTAATTCGGGTAGTGGCGGCCGGTCCGCCAAGAGGCCAAACAATGGTCCACGCAAGCATGGCAAACGCAATCAACCAGGATTAGCACCGCGCAGAGTAGCCGCGCAATTGTTTGCCGAGGTCATCGGCAATCAAAAATCGCTTGATGTCGCATTGGAAAATACCAAGCTCAGTAAGTTTTCCGAGCTGTATCCACAAGACAAAGCCTTAGCCCGGGCCATTGTTTCCACTACCTTACGTCATTTTGGAGAAATTGATTGTCTGGTCAAAAGCAAGTTGCGCCCGAAGGCGAAACCAATGTCGCAATATTTGCGTGGTGTCTTGTATACCGCTGTCGCCCAAATGCATTTCATGGATGTCGCTGACCACGCGACGGTTTCGCTTGCGGTAGACGCGGCTGGTGCCGACCACAAGGCGCAACATTTCAAACCATTGGTGAACGGTGTTTTGCGCAACATTTTACGCGAGCGAGACAGCTTTCAGCATGATCCGATGTTGAATGTACCTGACTGGCTAGGCGCGCGCTTGCTGCCTCAGTATGGTGCCGAGAAAACCTCAAAGATAATTCAAGCGCACATGCACCAAGCTCCTCTGGATCTGACGGTTCGCAAAGATCCTGAAGATTGGGCCGCGCGGCTGGATGGACAAGTTGTTGGGCATACCTCTGTGCGCCTGTTCAAGCCGGCAAAGATATTTGAGCTAGAGGGATTTAAAACCGGCGATTGGTGGGTTCAGGATGCTGCTGCGGCTGTCCCAGCGGAGCTGTTGCTGACCGGCCTGGCAAAAAAAGGGGCTGTTGAAGATGCGCACATATTAGATGCGTGTGCCGCACCCGGCGGGAAGACCGCGCAATTTGCAAGTGCTGGCGCAACCGTAACAGCATTGGATATATCTGAGCAACGCCTGAAACGCCTGGAAGAAAACCTTGTCCGGCTAGATCTGCGTGCCAAATCGATCACAGCCGATTTGTTAGAATTGGATGAAACAGCAAAATTCAATGGAGTTTTGCTGGACGCACCTTGTTCGGCAACAGGCACTATTCGGCGACACCCGGATGTGCCCTGGCTTAAAACCGAAAGGCAAATTGGTGAGTTGGTGATTTTGCAACGCAAAATGCTCGCCAAAGCATCAAAGCTATTAAAACCCGGCGGAACGCTGTTGTACTGTACCTGCTCGCTGCTGGCAGCAGAAGGTGAAGATCATCTGGACTATATCCAATCTGACCTTGGATTGACCATTGATCCCATCGCACAAAATGAAGTTGCATTGAGCGCCCCGTTGACCGTTGCCAATGGTGTCTTTAGAAGCACGCCAGACATATCGGGCGGGATGGATGGTTTTTTTGCCGTACGGTTAATGCGCCCTTAACGCCAGATAGTTTATAGGCCACGGATAATTGGATGTGTGGCAAGACGTTTAGAATCAAAGGATTTCGCGGGTGGCTGACGCGCGCAGAATGGTTGAAGTAAAAATACCAGGTGCATTTTCCGAGCAGTTCAAGCTGTCCGGGGTTGCTTTGCGCGCCGGATTCCAATCATTTTTGCGCAGTTTTTACTCAAGCCCTGCCTACCGTTGGCGTTTCTCTGGAGCTGCTCCTGAGCGTTTATTGATTGCGCCACCTGATGTGCGCACCGCTGATCCAACCATCGCGACCGAGTTGGTTGAAGGAACATTCGTATTCGCCGGTGAAGTGGTGGACGCGCCGGACTATTCGCCGTTTGAAGTCATCCCACCAACAGTGCAGTGGGCGCGTGAAATCAATGGTTTCTCCTGGTTGCGGCATTTGAAAGCGACAGATAATCCAGCTGCAAAACGTGTTGCGCGCGAGATGGTGGAAGACTGGATCGACATCCATGGCAAGTGGGATGACATTGCCTGGGAGCCTGCGGTCACCTCTACAAGGGTGCTTGCATGGCTGGCCCAGTCGCCAATGATTTTGCAAGGTGCTGACCACGCTTTTTATAATGATTTTCTCAAATCCTTGAATCGCCAGGTTCGTTATTTGCGGCGCATCGTCTCCACATTGCCTCCCGGTATGCCTCGGCTCAAAACGTCCATTGCTCTGGCTGCAGCGACCTTGTCCATGTCCGGGCAAAAACGTTATACGCGCACCAGTGCCCGGCGTTTGGATGAAGAACTGACGTCACAGATTTTACCCGATGGTGGCCACATCAGCCGTTCACCGGCGGTGATCATTGACATATTGACTGATCTGCTTCCGCTTCGGCAGGCATTCACAGCGCGCGGTCTGGAGCCGACCAAGCCAGTGATGACAGCCATTGATCGTATGATGCCAATGCTGCGCTTTTTCCGCCATGGGGATGGCGCATTTGCACATTTCAACGGCATGGGCGGCACTAAATCCGACTTGATCGCAACGCTTCTGGCTTACGATGATGCGCGTGGGAAGCCGGTTTTGGAAGCCAAGCACACCGGTTACAGCCGTATGGAAGCTGGTTCGGCCATTGTTATTGCCGATACAGGCCAGACCCCGCCAATGCGTCTTAGCGATGGAGCGCATGCGGGTACATTGTCGTTCGAATTCTCCAGTTCGCGCCAACGCATCATTACCAATTGCGGTGCGCCATCTGCTCATCTGTCAGATTGGGCACAGATGACACGTTCAACGGCTGCTCATAGTACCTTGGTTATGAATGACACGTCCTCGGCTCGTTTTCTGACCGAATCCAGTGCTGAAAAATGGCTGGGGCCTGTGGTGATATCAGGCCCTGAAGATGTACGTTCTTCGATTTACGAAAATGAGCGCGGCCACGAGTTAGTCATGAGTCATGACGGATATGCAACGCTGTTTGGTGTGATGCACGAGCGGACGCTTATTCTAGAGCAGGATGGCAAAAGCCTGTTTGGTGTTGATACACTCACCGGTCGTGCCATCGACGGCTATGATGATTATGCAATTCGATTTCATATTCATCCAGGCGTTACTGCCAACATGACTTCTAGTGGCGAGAGTGTGTTTCTGTCTTTGCCAAATGGTGAAGCCTGGGAGTTTGAAGCAACGCCGGGCGTCGATATCGCCCTAGAAGAAAGCATTTACATGTCCGAGACATTCGGGCATCGCAGGAGCGAACAAATCGTTTTATATGGCGATGCGCGTTCAATGAACTCTGTCACATGGTCATTTGTTCAGTCTGGAAGCTCTCGTTCCAGGCCCTTGTCAGAAGCTGATCTGGAAGAAGCAACCCAGATCGACGAAGTTGATTATGCACAAGAACCAAATTATGTAGATGAACCTGCAGAAGACCGCGACGAATAGGTTGGCAAAGCCGGCTTGCTGGCTTAAGCAGGGCGCAAATCCCGCCACTCTTATTGAGAGCCTGCCACATGTCTGCGCCCACAGCTAAAGTCATCACCTTTCCAGATATTGCACCCATCAAAACTGCTCTTTTGTCTGTGTCAGACAAAACCGGTCTGGTGCCGTTTGCTCAAAAGCTTCAGGCCAATGGAGTGAACCTCATTTCAACCGGTGGCACGTTTAAGGCAATTTCAGATGCAGGCATACCGGTCAGCGACGTGTCTTCTGTAACAAATTTCCCTGAAATTATGGATGGCCGTGTGAAAACACTGCATCCTTCTATCCACGGTGCGCTTCTAGGTCTACGCGATGACCCGGAACACAAGGCAGCCATGGATGAACATGACATTGCCCCGATCGATCTGGTTGTGGTCAACCTGTACCCGTTTGAAAAGACAATTGCTGCTGGAGCGGACTACGCCAACTCGGTTGAAAACATCGATATTGGTGGTCCGGCGATGATTCGTGCGGCAGCTAAGAATCACGGTTATGTTTCTATCGTTACTGATACTGCCGACTATGATCTGGTTGCTGATGCGGTCGCAGACAAGGGCGGTTTGACGCACGACGCGCGCAAAATGCTTGCCGCGCGAGCCTATGCCAGAACAGCGCGTTACGACGCCGCGATCAGCACATGGTTTGCGGGTGAGCTGGACAATGAGCTGGGAACAGAGCGGGCGTTTGGTGGCACACGGAATCTGCAACTGCGCTACGGCGAAAATCCGCATCAAACGGCCGCTTTTTATCTCAGTGATGAAAAGCGCAAGGGCGTAGCCACTGCAACCACTTTGCAGGGTAAGGAATTGTCCTACAACAACATCAATGACACAGATGCAGCCTTCGAATTGGTGAGCGAGTTTGATCCGGCCAATGGCGCCGCCATAGCGATCATAAAGCATGCCAATCCATGTGGTGTGGCGACCGCAACCACGCTAACCGGTGCTTATAAAAAAGCGCTGGCTTGTGATCCAGTGTCTGCTTTTGGAGGGATTGTTGCTCTTAACCAGACATTGACCGCTGAAATGGCCGAAGAAATCCTAAAGGTCTTTACCGAAGTGATTATTGCGCCGGTGATTGATGACGCGGCCAAAGCGGTGTTGGCGAAAAAGCCAAACATCCGCGTCTTGTCAACGGGTGGATTGTCCGATCCGCGCGCATCCGGTCAGATAATAAAATCTGTGGCTGGTGGCTTGTTGGTCCAAAGCCGGGATAATGTCTGCGCTGCTGATCTGGATCTGAAGGTGGTGACCAAACGTGCGCCAAGCGAACAGGAACTCCTAGATTTGCGCTTTGCGTTCACAATTGCAAAACACATCAAATCCAATGCGATAGTTTACGCAAAAGATGGAGCGACAGTTGGGATCGGTGCTGGCCAGATGAGCCGTGTAGATTCAACGCGAATAGCAGCTCGGAAATCAGAAGATGCAGCAGCTGCTATGAACCTGACTGGCGGTCTGACAAAGGGATCTGTGGTGGCATCTGATGCTTTTTTCCCGTTTGCAGATGGATTGTTGACAGCTGCTGAGGCCGGCGCCACAGCTGTTATCCAGCCTGGCGGCTCCATGCGCGATCAGGATGTTATCGATGCGGCGAATGAAGCGGGTTTGGCAATGGTCTTCACTGGCGTTCGTCATTTTCGCCACTAACGGATTGCGGCTTACTGCCGAGCAGCTTTTGCAGCAAAGCCCAGAACCACAAACCCGGCAATTAAAAACACAATCAGCGCGCTAATTCCAATGCGCTGTGACTGAGAAATTGTGGTCAACAGCCCGACGGCCAATGGCCCGGCAAAACTGGTAACCTTGCCAACCATGGCATAGAGGCCATAGGCGCCAGTTCGCTCATCCGGGTGAGTGACTTCAGCAAGATATGTCCGGCTGGCAGATTGTAGCGGTCCCGCTGCTGCTCCAATAACGCCTCCAATCAGGTAATACACCAACTCTGCTACCCCGGTTGAAACCGGAATGACAAAGAGTATGGCGGATTTTTCAATCGATAAAATTGCGATGGATGACAATACAAGCATAACAATACTGCCTTTGATGACAGCAATAGATCCCAAACTATCATTCAAACGACCGCCAATAATCGCTCCTGCCACGCCTGTTATTGTCAGGAAAATACCAAACAGGCCAAGCTTGGTGGTATCCCATCCGAAGACGCTCTGCGCATAAATGCCACCGAAAGCAAAGAGTGCAATCAGACCATCCACATAAAGCATATGGGCGATCAAATAGAGAAACAGCGGCTTGTCTTGCCGCGCAGTTGCTAGCCTTTGCAAAAGATTGCTGATACCGAGACGCGCTGCCGAAATCACGGAAACACCAATGCGTCGTGGTGCATCTGGTGTGAACAAAAACAATGGGAGCACGAAAACCAGATACCAAATCGCCGTGAGCGGCCCTGTCGCACGCGTGCCTTCAGCCTGTGCCGGATCAAGGCCGCCCAATGGCGTGAACCCAATAAGTGTTTTACCACTTTCCGGTGATGCAACCAGAAAACCCAGCATCAGAACCAGAGATACAAGTCCGCCAGCATAGCCAATCGCCCAACCAGTCCCGGACAAACGCCCCAAACGATCTGTTGGAACCAAGCTCGGCATCATCGCATTTGTGAAAACGGTTGCAAATTCTGCTCCGATCGTGACGAGCACATAGCCAGCAAGCACATAGAAAACCAGAAAATCCAAAGAGCGAAATGCGGGAGATGCAGGATCGGTTTCCGGATGTGCTCGCAGATAGGGAGTGGCCTCCATCAACATGAATGCTCCGCAGATAAGCAAAAGCGAAAACCCGGCAATCCAGGGTTTGCGACGCCCTGTGACATCTGCAATGGATCCTAGAATCGGCGAAAGCATAGCAATAACAATACCAGAGACGGCAGTGGCGTAGCCCCAGTAAGCTTGGCCTGCAACGGCGTCACCAATGAAACGTCCCACAAAATAGGGTGCAAAAATGAATGTGGTGATCAGTGTAAAAACGGGCTGCGTTGCCCAGTCAAACATGAGCCAGCCGAATATACCACGCTGTGACACATTTTGGATTGGACTGGTGGACACATGAGTTTCTTGATCAGACACACAGGTCTCCAAAATAGCGAATCACAAGGCCGGCAAGTTGGAAAAATCCTTACTTGTCGGCCTTATAGAATGTTCTATCAGTTTTGGGCCAGATCCGAAAGCAGGCCGGCAGCCACCGCTAATTTAGATACGGTTAGAGTACCGCTTTCCACAACGCCTTCAACAGCCTGTGTCGTACGATCAATGCTGGTTTCATGGCCTGTGATCCAAAGAGCAATATCTACTTTACCTTCAGGACTTGCGCGCAGCACATCGGATGTCAGTGCACGGTGCGCTTCACCCAGGATCTGACGTGATCTTTGAACCGCAAGTCCGTCAAAGTAATCGGTCGTTGAAATGTTCTGCGCCAATGCGTCAAGGCGCCCCAGTTTGAACGTGCCCGCCACTTCCAGATAGGCCTGTGCCACTTGTTGCAGGGACCAGCCATTATCCTGTGCGATGAGCACAATATCGGGCAGCATGGCTTCCAGGGGAATACCAGCAATTCGGTTCGCCAAGGTTTTTGGCACACCGCCAGCAATGAAACGTTCTGCTTCTGCAGAAACTCTGTCTTTCAGATAATCAGGCAGATGCGGTGTTAACTTGCCGCGCAGCGTGTCTACACCATTGCCAAACGTATCGATCACGGACGCTATACCATGTGATAGATCAGCATTTTTCAAGAACCAGATCATCCGCCCGACGAGCAGATCCCGAACCTTTGCATAAAGCTCCAGCTGGAGATCACCGTCAATTTTGGTGTCGAGCGCATCGATCTCTGCGTTCAGGTTTGTCAGGCCAAAACTGTCTCTCACTGTCGCAAATGCGCGAGTTATGTCGGCAGGCGTTGCACCGGTCTGATCCATAACTTGCGTCAAAACAGTTGCGCCGCCCCGATTGATCAAAGAGTTGCAAAGCATTGTCGCAATGATCTCACGGCGCAGACGGTGGCCCGAAATTTCATCCTCATAAGGCTTACACATTTTCTTCGGGAAGTACCGGAACAACTCTTTTGCCAGATAAGGATCGTCTGGCACATCGGAGGCCAGCAAATCATCAAACAGCACAATCTTTGCATAAGCCAAAAGCACAGCAATTTCCGGGCGTGTTAAGGTTTCGCCCGCTTTCAGTCGCTCGCTCATAGCAATATCATCTGGCAACAACTCAACCTCGCGATCCAGCAAGCCGCGCCCTTCAAGCTGGTTCATGAGACGGGATTGGAATCCAAAATCATTCATGCCCTCACGTTCTGTGAGCGACAGGGACAGCGTTTGCAGATAATTATTGCGCAATACCAAATCCGCCACCGCATTTGTCATGGATGCCAACAGACGGTTGCGTTTTTTGAGGTCCAGCTTTTCACTGCGAATGGCGGCGCCCAGAGCAATTTTGATGTTCACTTCCATATCGGATGAGTTCACACCGGCGGAATTGTCAATCGCATCGGAGTTGACGCGCCCACCTGTTTTATCGAACTCGATACGGGCCAGTTGAGTCACGCCCAGATTGGCGCCTTCGCCTATCACTTTGGCACCAACTTCTGGCGCAGTGATACGGATGGCATCATTGGCTTTGTCACCTGCATCCGCATCGCTTTCTGTTGTCGCGCGTATATAAGTCCCAATTCCGCCAAACCACAGGAGATCTGCTTCCATTTTCAAAATCGCCATCAGAATATCGTTTGGTGCAGCTTTATCGGCGGTAAGGCCCAGCAATTGTTTAATTTCTGCAGACAGCGAGATGGACTTTGAACTGCGTGGGAATATTCCGCCACCTTTAGAGATCAGCTTGGTATTGTAGTCCTGCCAGGAAGAGCGGCCCATATCAAAAAGGCGTTTGCGTTCTTCCCATGTGGTTGCCGGGTCCGGGTCCGGATCGATGAAAATATCTCGGTGATCAAATGCGGCAACCAGCTTGGTCGCTTTCGATAGCAACATACCATTGCCAAATACATCGCCAGACATGTCACCCACACCGCATGCGGTAAAGGGCTCATTTTGAATGTCACGGTTCATTTCGCGGAAGTGGCGCTTAACAGCTTCCCAGCCACCCCGGGCAGTAATACCCATTTTCTTGTGATCATAACCCGCAGAGCCACCGGATGCGAACGCGTCACCAAGCCAGAAGCCATGATCTTCGGAAATACCGTTGGCTGTATCAGAGAATGTCGCTGTGCCCTTGTCAGCCGCGACAACCAGATAAGGGTCATCGGCCTCATGGCGTAGCACCTGTTTGGGAGGCACCACATCATCACCGGCCAGATTGTCCGTAATCGCTAAAAGACTGCCGATGAATACCTTGTAGGCATCGCGCCCAGCCTCGAACCAGGCATCTCGTCCCTCCGCTGGGTCAGGCAGTTGTTTGGGGTAAAAACCGCCCTTTGAACCAACGGGAACAATGACAGCGTTTTTAACCTGCTGTGCTTTTACCAATCCAAGAACTTCTGTGCGGAAATCCTGTGCGCGGTCAGACCAACGCAATCCACCACGGGCAACTTTACCAAAGCGCAGGTGAACGCCTTCCACCTCGGGGCTGTAAACAAAGATTTCGCGGTACGGTTTTGGCTCTGGAAGTGCTTCAATGGCTCTTGAGTCAATTTTCAAAGAAATAACTTTTTCTGGCTGACCATCTGCTGCGACCTGATAGAAATTTGTCCGCAGCGTACTTTTGATCACATTGGCAAAGCGACGCAGAATACGGTCATCATCCAGACTGACCACGGCGTCTAACGCTTGAAGAAAACGATCAAAAATCTTGTCTTCCAGTTTGTTGTCAGCATGTTCTGGATCAAACCTGGCGGAGAATAGAGCCACCAATTCCTGCGCGATAGCACTGTATCGGTTAAGCGTTGACCACATGTAATCTTGCGAAAATGGAATACGGGCCTGACGCAAATATCGTGAGACTGCGCGCAACATGGCGATGTCACGCCAAGCGATCCCGCCATTCAGGATCAGTGCGTTATAACCGTCATTCTCTGCTCGTCCCTGCCAGATAGCGAGGAAACAATTGGTCAGATTTTGTCCGGCTCCATCCAGATCAACAGCACCAGAATTTGCCTGGAGGGTCATATCATGCAGATAAACGGCATCGCGTCCTTCCGGGTTGATTTTGTAGGTCCGCTCATTAACCGCGGCAAAACCCATGTTTTCCAGGAGAGGCACACGTTTGGATAGCGGCAATGCTTGGCCGACTGAATAGACTTTCAAACTGACCCGATCAGCCGCTCCGTCACTGTGCTGGTCAAAGGCGATGGAAATATCTTCCTGATCGCTCATATTTGAAAGGCGCTCAATATCCCGAACGGCTTGGGCACCAGAGAAAGCTTCCTGATAGGAAAGCGGGAAAGCGCCATCATAATCGCCGATATGGTTGGTGCCAAGGGCGGCTTTCAGGCCATCATCCCAGGTGCGGACAATTTGTGCGACTTCTTTTTCAATCTCGCTTTGGGACAGTTGCGGTGTTTCGCCATCAGATCGGCCAATGATGAAGTGAACCCGGGCCATATTGCCCTCAGGGAAGGCCGGATAGTAAGCTGACAAGCGACCTTGATAAGCGTCTTTCAGATAATCGCCGATGCGCGTACGCACACTGGAATTGTAACGATCGCGCGGCACATAGACCAATACGGACACAAAGCGATCAAATTTGTCGACGCGTGACAGCACTCGCAGTCGTGGTCGTTCATCCAATTGTCGGATTTTATCGGCAAATTCCGAAAGGGACTCGACATCTATCTGGAATAATTCGTCGCGCGGATAGCTCTCTGCGACATTCAAAAGCGCTTTTCCAGCGTGGCTGTCCTTATCAAACTCGGATTGTTCCAAGAGGGTTTCCACCTTCTTGCGCAGCATTGGAATCTGTTTCACTGACCGCGTATAGGCCGTTGAAGTGAACAAACCCACAATGCGCAATTCGCCAGATAGTTTCCCTTTTTCATCAAAGGTTTTAACGCCGATATAGTCCATATAAGTGGGGCGATGAACGCGCGATTTCACATTCGCCTTGGTGATAATCAGCGGTTCTGGAGTCATGAAAAATTCGCGGATCTCCGGCGTCATGGTCACCAGTTCGCGGCCCCGGCGAAGGACGCGCACATCGGGATCTTGCAAAATACCCAAACCGGCATCCTGCGTGCGCTTCAGTGTGCCACGCTTTGGTCCGCCCGAAAACGCGTAGTCACGCATGCCAAGGAAAGTAAAGTTCTGATCTACCAGCCATCCAAGAAACGCAACGGCTTCCGCAATTTCTTCTGGTGGCAGCGGAGGTGGATTGGTTTTGTAGTTGAGGATTGTCTCCTCTAGCCGCAGCAACATGGCCTTCCAGTCGGTAACGGCAAGACGAACGTCCTTGAGCATGAGATGGAGATTGGCTTCCAGTTGCGCCACTGCCTCATCGTTTGCAAGGTCATCAATTTCAACGTGAATGAGACTTTCGCGAATGGCGCGCGCCTGAGGGCTGATTTTGTGTTGGGCTTTGAGACCTTCGAGCTTACCCTTTTTATCCCTCGTTACAGACAGAACAGGATGCAGGACCAAGCGGATATGTGCGCCACTCTTTTGCAGTTCAGACATTACACTGTCGAACAAGAATGGCATGTTGTCGTTGCTTACTTGAACAGCCAGGCCGCCATCACGCGCATTTGATTTTTTCAGGGAGACCTTTGCCGTGTCAGCCTTTCTGTTCTCCAGCAGCTTGTGCGCATCCTTGGCGATGCCGGCAAGTTTGTCTGTCGAAAAGGCCGCTAGATCTTCGGAAGCGCCGTTTTCAAAGAACAATGCTGCAAAATCGGCTAGAGGTTTTTGCTTTGCACTGGTCAGAGCAGTTTTGACAGCACGAATGCTGCGTTCGCGGGTTTTATCCTTTGCAAGGGTCATTGTGGCTCCCCCCTTTGCTGTTCCTGCGGCACACCGCCAACATCCATATGGGCGGTGTGTGTGGCACGATAGTAACGATTAATTCGCTTGTTTTTTTGCAAGCCTAGCTTGAAAAACCGGTGAAAGCGAGCGGTTGCGTATGTAGCTACGGAATTGTGAGATGACGTCATGCTGCGCACTACTTTATGTGATGGTGAAAAGGTTCCAGATGCCCGAACAACATTTTGGCGCTGATTGGTTTTGGTAAAATACCTGCGACTTCAGCAGCTACCCAACTTGGATTGTCTCGTGTCACCTGATCGGTCGCACCAGTTACAAGCAATGTGTGCATCAAAGCCGTCTTTCCGCTCGCATTGGCGAGGGTGTGCAAAGTCGCTGCAACAGCAAGCCCATTGTCGGCCCCCAGCAGGAAGTCCATCAACAGAATATCGAAACCATTTTGCGACTCATTCAGTTCCCGAATGGCATCCTGCGCAGTGTCAGCGACAATTGGTGTGAGCCCGAATTGGTGTGCGATCATGCGCAATACCGTCTGGCTTGGCTCATGATCATCAACAATCAGAACAAGTGGTGCAGTCCCCGGTTGAAACGTGTTTTCGCCGTCGGTAGCAAACGTATTGGATAATGCCGTGTTCTGATTCATAAAAGCGGCCAACGTAAATGCTGAGACCGGTGCATACTCCGATTTTCAGCTTGGTTCCTTGTCAGCAATACGAGGAAAAGGCTAAAGAGGCCTTAAATTCAACCTCGGGTTCATTTCTTGGAACTTATCGTCACAATAGTTTTGCCGGTGTTCGGCTTGATTGGGCTCGGCTGGCTGTCGGCGCATAGCGGATATCTGAAGCTTGAAACGGGTGACGGTCTGGTAGACTTCGTGTTTCGGATCGCAGTTCCCTTGTTGATTTTTCGCACGATTGCGACGGCTGATTTCACCGACGCACAGCCATGGAGCCTTTGGGCCAGTTATTTTTCAGGCATCTTTGTGGCTTGGGTGCTGGGTACACTGACTATCCGGAAAATGTTTCTCCGCGATGCCCGTGCTGGTGTGGTGGCCGGTGTTTCCGCAGCTTTTGCCAATACCGTTCTCATTGGCATACCGCTTACCTTGACCGCATATGGCGATGAGGGTGCCGCATCTATTTTTCTGCTGATTTCAATTCACCTGCCTGTCATGATGCTGGCAAGCACTCTGTTGCAACAGCGCGCTATGCGACTGGATGGTCTGTCAGATAAAAAGTCGAGCCTGGTCGACACGCTTAAAAACCTTGTCATAAGTCTGGCCAAGAACCCGATCGTTGTTGGCATTCTGGCCGGTGGTGTCTGGTATTTACTGGATTGGCCCCTGACCGGTCTTGCAGAAACACTGATTGAGCGCCTTGCGGCTGTGGCAGGCACGTTGGCCCTGTTTGCCATGGGTATGTCTTTGCGGCGCTACGAGGTTTCGGGAAATATTTTGCCGGCAATTGTCCTGTCTGTGATTAAGCTTAGTGTTATGCCAGCAGTAGTTTTGCTGGCTGCGCTTTATGTGTTTCCATTGCCCGATATTTGGGTCAAAGCCATGGTCATTACGGCTGCTTGTCCCGCAGGCGTCAACACGTTTCTCATTGCCAGTCATTTCAAAACAGGTCAGGCGCTGGCCTCCAATACGATTACCATATCTACCGGGCTTGGTGTGGGTACTGTCGCGTTGTGGCTCTACATTGTGGAATTGGTGGTTTAAGCAATTTACGCCACAATTCAGCCCATCAATTGGGGTCTTTGCATCATATCATGATGCAACAAAGGAACTTTTTCATGCGCTCTTTTATCACGTTAGTTTGCCTCCTTTTCATGGCGTCCGGTGCCAATGCGGCTGGCCATTCAAGTGCTTATATTGTCAAGGAAGGTACTTTGTCTGTTGCCGATACGGTTGCCAAACTGGAAGCTGCCATTGAAGCTGCGCCTCCCAAATTGATGGCAAAAATTGACCATGGTTCCAATGCCATGAAAGCAGAATTGGAATTGAATGAATCTGTTCTGCTGATCCTTGGCGCGCCAAAAGTAGGCACTCCTATCATGCAGGCAAACCCAATGGTCGGCCTTGAACTGCCGGTGAAAATTCTTGTGTGGAATGATAATGGCCAGACCAAAATTGGCTACTTGAACCCGGCCGAATTGAATGCACGGTTCGAGTTGGACGGCAAGGCTGATAAACAGCTCGGCATGATGACCAAGGTTCTGGACATGCTGACAAATGCGGGCATGAAGTAAACACCGCCCTGGTGACCTTTGGAAATGCTTCTAAGGGTCATCCTCTCACTGGGTTTCGTCTTGAAATCCGATCAATTCCAGCAATGTCTCGCGTGTCATGCCGTCTGCACGCAAAGTTCTTAGCGATACTGACCCATCCGATTTTGAAAGTTTTTTGCCTGCATCATCCGTAATCAGTCGGTGGTGATGATAAACCGGCGCAGGGAGACCCAAGAGGTCTTGCAAAGCTCGCTGGACGGTGGTGTTTTCCTGCATGTCCAAGCCACGCACAATGTGTGTCACCCCAAGAAGCTGGTCATGCAGGACAGTGGCAAATGTATAAACATCGTCTCCGGATTTCGCGCGCAGGATAATATCTCCCCATGCAGATAGTGCACGCTCTTGTGGTGATAACGCTCCGGTTTCATCAAATTCATTCCAGTTAATCATATCCTTGCCAAGCTGCTCGATAGCCGAGGTCATGCGCAAGCGTTCTGCAGGGTCACCGTTTACAGCGCTGTCTTTGGGATGGCCCAATGGATAAAACGGAGCGCCATCAGGATCTCTCGGCCAAGCTTCGCCGGTCTCTTTCTCATGTAGGGCGGCGGCGTCTTTTATTTGTTTGCGTGACAAGTGTGCAAGATAGGTCAGATCTTTCACTTGCAGTGTTTTCAGACAGGCATCGATTTCAGACCGAATATCCGTGAAATGTATCGGATCGCCCGTCCAGGATATGCCAAGCCAGGCCAAATCATCCAATATTTGTTCTTCGAATTGAGGTCTGACACGACTGCGATCTGTGTCATCGAAGCGGAGCAACAGTGTCCCGCTCATGGTCCGCGCCATTTTCTGGTTGATTAGTGCCGAAAGGGCATGGCCGATATGCAATTCACCATTTGGGCTGGGGGCAAAGCGGAAAACGGGTTGCGGCGGCGCTGGATTATGGGACAAATGTTGGTTCTCTCAATTAAGCGGCCAACATGGCTCAAATCCAATCTCACGCCAAGGTCTTCGTTTAAATGAAACCAATTTGTTGTCAGGAAGATGTGGATGTCGCTGTTCCGCAGCTGATTGCTCTGGATCCCGTTTTGGAACCTTTGGCAAAGGACGTCGGCACAGTTCCATTGCGTCTGCGGGAGCCGGGCTTTGAAGGCTTGTTGCGAATCATAAACTCGCAACAAATATCCGTCGCCAGTGCCAATGCCATCTGGTCACGGTTTGAGACCCTTGTCGGCACCGTTCATCCTGAAACAATATGCGCGCACTCAGATGAGGTGCTGCTGGGCGCCGGATTATCACGCCCAAAACTGAGAACCATACGAGCCGTGACGCAGGCATGCCTGGATGGACTGAAGGTGGAGATGTTAGCGCACGCACCGGCAAAAGAAGCGAGAAGCGAATTGATTGCAATTCATGGCATCGGCCCATGGACAGCGGATATTTTTTTGATGTTTTGCGCCGGACATCCCGATATTTTTCCAGTTGGGGATGTTGCTCTGCAAAACATCGCGCAGGATATTTTGAAGCTTCGCAAACGCCCCACGGAAAAGCGCCTTGCTGTGCTGTCGCGCAGGTGGAAGCCTCATCGTTCGGTTGCGGCACGGTTGTTGTGGGCTTATTACGGGCTGCAACGGGCCAAATCGAAAGATGACGCCACAACCAGCAAATTGCCGATTTAGGAATTTTCACGATGTCTCAAGCTCTTCTCGATGGTCCTCGTCTGCCGCCAGTATCTGGTGGCCCTGCCAAGCAACTTGTCGTGTTTCTTCATGGCTATGGCGCTGATGGCAATGATCTGATCGGTATTGGCCGGGAATGGGCTGCTCATTTGCCAGACGCGGCGTTTGTATCACCTCATGCGCCGGAGCCGTGCGGTATGGCCCCGGTTGGGCGTCAATGGTTTCACCTTACCTTGCGTGATCCATCAGAATATTGGCGCGGCGTAACCGCAGCACGACCGTCATTGGATGCCTTTCTCAATGCTGAATTGAAAAGCCTCGAACTGACTGACAAGGACCTCGTATTGGTTGGTTTCAGTCAGGGCACGATGATGGCGCTTCATGTCGGCTTGCGTCGTGACGCTTCGCCAGCGGGTATTGTGGGCTATTCTGGTCTTTTGGCCGGCCCTGAAAATCTTGAGGCGGATATCAAAGGCCGTCCGCCAGTGTTTCTGGCGCACGGTACTCATGATGAGGTGGTTCCCCATCAGATGATGACCATTGCGGAAAACTCGCTAAAAGCGGCAAAGGTTCCTGTTTCAAGCCATTCGGCGCAGGGTATGGGACATGGAATCGATGGAGCTGGGTTGACCTTGGGTTTGGACCACATAAAGAAGTGTTTTGCCCTCTAGGTAAATGCACGTTTCGATAAAAGACGTGTTCAAACACTATATCTGGTGTGTGACGTAAAAGCGCTTCACAAGACTGACATAGTGATTATACATTATGCCAGTGAACTACAGAGCGATGGCGTTGTGTCATTGCTATGTTTTTAGGAGCGTAGTGTGACGAAACATGTGTCACTCGATGCCCATCCGGCATTGGTGCTGAATGCGGATTTCCGTCCGCTGAGTTATTATCCCCTATCGCTTTGGTGTTGGCAGGATTCCATAAAAGCTGTCTTTCTGGAGCGCGTAAATATTGTTTCTGAGTATGATGTGTATGTGCACAGCCCATCCACAAAGATGCGTGTGCCCAGCGTCGTCAGCCTGAAAGAATATATTCAACCTTCACGCCATCCGGCGTTTACCCGATTCAATGTGTTTCTGCGGGATAAATTTCAGTGCCAGTATTGCGGCAATGCTGGAGATTTGACGTTTGATCACGTTGTTCCCCGTTCCAAAGGCGGCAAAACGACCTGGGAAAATGTCATCACGGCTTGTGCACCATGTAATTTGCGTAAAGCCAACAAAACCCTAAAGCAGGTGGGTATGACAGCACTCAGCAAGGCATTTCAGCCAACGGTGCATGAGTTGCATAATAATGGGCGCTATTTTCCACCCAATTATCTGCATGAGAGCTGGATGGATTATTTGTATTGGGATGCTGAACTGGAGCCTTAAGCCTCTTTGTTGGCGGATGAAAAGGCCGCCAATAATCCAAGAACAGCAAGAACAAGCGTTGCAACTGCATTCCAGCCTGCAAATGATAAACCGAGGAAACGCGCGGCAGCTTCCGTGCAACTGATAATTTTGACTGTTTCCAACTGTGCCAGAAGATCGGTTGTATCCGTGAGCACCGCAGGAGTACCGCCACAATCTGATGGTCCAAGCCACAATTCCCATTCAGCACCAGCGTGATAAACCGCTAGATAGAACCCATAGGCAATGACAATTGCAAATGCGACGTAAAGCAGTCGCACCAACCACAAATGTGGTTTTGCAATCGTGAGAATAACGGCCAGCAACAAAATGGGAATGCCCAGGTAATAAGGCTCTCTTTGTTCCAGACACAGTGCGCAGGGAACATAGCCGCCAATCAGTTGAAAACCCCAGGCGCTGCCAATTGCGCCAAGCGCAAGCAACAGTGCCAATCCACCAAACACAATTTGTGCCCGGCCAGCAGAATCAGTCAGTTTCATATGCTGTCCTTAGAACATGTATCGTGCGATCACGAATCCACCGATTAAGATCGCCAGAGATACGGCAAAAACAAGACCAAGGCGCTTTTCGACAAATGCGCGCACAGGTGGTCCGAATACGTAAATCAGACCTGCCACCGCAAAGAACCGGATGCCCCGTGCCACAATGCTCGCTATGATGAAAACGGGTAGGCCCAATCCTGTTGCCCCAGACGCTATGGTGATCACCTTGAACGGGAAGGGTGTGAGTCCGGCAATCAATACCACCCAAACACCCCATTCATTGTAACGCATCGCAAACTCGTCAAATTTTTCGGCGTAACCATAAAATGCAAGTATGGGCTGGGCCACAGTATCGAACAGCAAGGCGCCAATGGCGTAGCCAAGTAATGCGCCCAGAACCGAAGCGATGGTGCACCAGAATGCGTACCACCAGGCCTTGGCTCGATTTGCCAACACCATGGGAATCAACAGCACATCGGGCGGTATGGGAAATACCGAGCTTTCGATGAAGGAAATGAACGAGAGAACCCAGGTTGCATTCCGCTTTGCGGCCAGGTCCAATGTCCAGTCATACAGGCGCCGAAGCGGAGATATGGGAGTTGTTGTCATAGGCTGGATGTATCAAACACCGACAACCAAATAAAGACACTTGTGCAAAGCATGCAATTTCGGTTAATCAGTCTTCACCAGTGACATGCTTCGTGCCCCTTTGGCGGAACTGGTAGACGCGCGGGATTCAAAATCCCGTTCCTTCGGGAGTCCCGGTTCGATTCCGGGAGGGGGCACCACCGGCTCGTTTCAAAGCATCCAGAAAAACTTAGCACCTATCCTAGACCGCAAAATTAGCCATTTGCAGGTTTCGTTTGTGGCCGATACTCGTCGATATGGTGTGTTGGTTTCTTTGTTAGTATATTGCGAAATACCGCCATTTTTCAAGTTAGAGATGCCAACAAATACCGCAAACTGATGCGAAATTGCGTGCTATGAAGCCCGCATCTACGTCAATAGCGCACAGTGCTAGCCAGTGGGCTTCATATGATGGGAATGCCATTGGATATAAGCTATGGCAAATGGCTTGGAGACCATAGAATCGAACCTTTTGATGTAATGATAGTGCTTCAGATGTTAAACAATGCTGATCCGCCCTGGATTGTAACCTCCTAGTGAATGAAGGACTTACTCTTCAGTCTTAATGGATGTTTTTTTGTGCTGTGCGAGAATAGGCGATCAATTTATCATCCCGTCTTCACTGCATGCTCCGTCTTTTCGGCATGGTGCAGGATATGAAGTTTACGCAGAACCTCAAATTGATTCTCCGCTTTCGTAGTAAAAAAGGCGAGCCACCTCAAAAGGATATGCTCAACTGGTCATTGCCGTACCTTGACAGAAACCGCTCCTCACATTAACCGAACAATTATTATGCTTCATCCGTTTGGAGGATATTTTGCGTTGTTAGTAAGTCCGTTTTGTGAATGGCGGTCGCTCAACCTGGGGGCTCCAAGTGTCGGGTAATATGGAAAGCACTGAGGGTGGATTTTGTGTTGCCACTTCAGCTGTTTATGATCTGCTAGTTAGTCTCGTAGCCGAAATCCTGCAAACGCCGGTTGACCCGAAACTTACATTGATAGCTCAAGGTCTTGACTCCATGGGGGCGGTGAATCTGCTGGAGGAGCTCCATGAGCATGGCTATGAGGCGGATTATGAGTATCTGTTAAGTGATGCAAGCATTGAATCGCTTGCATCTGCATTGCGTGAGAAAACTTCGGAGGGGCCGGTACCTGCGCCGGAGAATCTTACAACTAAACCCGTAGTTTTAACTGGACCGCAGGCAGTTTGGGCTAATCTGGAACAGCTAGGCTGGGGCTCTTGGGCAAACATCAGTCTGTGTTTATCCATGCCCGCTTCACTGATTTCTGCTGCTTTTTTACCTGCCATAGCTCAATCTGTCTGCGATGCCAACGATGCAATGCGAATGGTCCTCACAAAGGCGCAGTCCGATGACTCAGTCATCCTGCAGAAGAGTATTCCAAACTTTCAGTTGCCAGTCCAGGTGCGCGAAGCTCCAGGTCTGGAACGAGATGCCATGCGTTTGATTGAAGCTTTTGAAGGAGAACAGACCTCGCCATTTGAACCGTCCACCCGTGCGCTCATCCTTTCATCTGCCACGGAGGATGGGCGACACTGGTTGTGTGTCTCCATGCATCACATTTTTTCTGATCGTATCAGCATGCAAAATCTTGCGCGCCAAATCATAGAAATGATTGCAAAAAGTGAGTTCAGCGTCACGCAGAAGGCTTCGATTGGCTATATCGATTATGCCATATGGCGGAGCAGATTCGCAGACGGAGTTGAAATTCGTCACTCGCAAAAGAAACTCGAGGCGCTCCTTGCAGGAGCAAATTTATCGCCAAACCGGCCGATTCCGCATCTTGCTAGCAAGACTACGCTCGATCTTGGTAACCTCCCTACTACCTCAAGCCTTCGTCCGTTTGAGAGTGAGGCGCTGGAAAAACTCGCAGTTCAACTCAAGACAACATTGCCTCTATTCTTGCATGCGTTGTTCTCTGTTCTTGTGACGCGGCTTACTGGGAACGAGCAAGCTGCCTCTGGCGAAACTGATATGCTGTTGTGCCACGTCGTATCTAACCGCGAACGCCATGCTTCGTTAAAGAACTTGGTCGGGTGTTTAGACACGTCGGTTCCGGTGGCCGTTCGATTGGCTAAAGCGGAGACGCTCGATTCCTTGTGCTCTCGTACCCGTCGTGCCTTTGCCGAAGCTTACAAGTATGCGTCCGACCTGCCGAGGGGGGGATGGACTTCCCAAGAGACAGACGAAGCTTCCGCAACCCCGTGGGCATCCCTATTTGAGAAAGTGCCACATATTAATATCATTCGTACCCCTCACGGTGACCAATTTGGGAGCAATGATCTTGGTATTCGAGAACATTCTGTGCGCCGCACACAAAAAACTCGGTGGGGACTTCTGCTTCGTGTCACATTGCCCCATTCTGAAAGCAACAGAACGAATTTTAAAAAAAATCGGGGCACTAATTCTGATGGAATACGCATAAAGACGTTTGCTGAAAATCCAGCATTCGCGAATGTGGCGCAATATTGTTTTGTCGAACTGTTGCGTACGTTGTTAAGCCAACCCACGGAAGTCATAGGCGACCTGCCGATTCTGGAACAAATTGACCTAGTGGTGAACCGTGCCAGTTTCGCGTCGACGCAGGTGCGTAACGCCGCTGCCCTTGTATCCAGTAACAAGGCCAGCGATGCATTCATATACGACAAACTTGTCGCGCGTCAGCAGCGTTGGTATGAGCACAACGAGCGCTATGAGCTTCGTCGTGACGAGCACAATCGATTCATTGGCACTGCGGCAAATCCTTTTCCTTTCACGCAGTTGGATAAGCTCAGGGAACGCCGGTTTCTTGAGGACCTTGGTGCACCTTTGCCCCGATTGCTCAATGTTCTGCCGAAAGAAGGTTTGCAAGATACGTTGTTGAACTTGGCGCCTTCTTTGCCAGATAGCTTTGTCATAAAGCCAGTGGGAGCCGGACACTCTTTTGGCGTTACTCTTGTACGAAACGGAATTGATCTAACGCGGAATGGAGTGCCATTCGATGTGGCTGCAGTCGCGGGAGAGCTATTGGAAATGGCAGAGCGGGGATTCTGCATTCACGAAGAACATGTATTCCCTTTCAACTTTTCGTCCTTTCTTATCGAGGAACTTGTCATTGACGAGCGGGGTTTTCATTCCCCCACGGACTACAAAGTATTTATGATTGGGTCAGAGCTTTTATGGATCCAGCTTCACTTTAAGGAATCCGGTCACAATTGGGTCGCATTCGTTGATGCGGACTTTGAATTGTTGCCACAACCGGCATGGGATCCAATCACATGTTGGCGAACGCACAGGGCGCTAGTGTGCACTGAGCAAACAATGGCTTCAGCACGCAAACCCAAATGCTTGTCCGGCATTCTAGAGCACTCAAAACGCCTCGCTGACCATTTGGGTATTTTCGTTCGGCTTGACTGGTATGCGGATAAAACGCATGGGCCTTTGATGGGAGAAATAACGACTTTTCCTCATATGCTACAGCCTCGATCTTTCTATACCTCATGGGCGAACGATGTCGTTAAAGCAGCGTGGCAAGATCCAGATGGGGTCGCCCCACCGGACGCCAATGCCATTGATGGTAGCGGTACTGATCTGATCGCGCGTACGGAAGAGCAACTGAACAAAGTGAAGCTTGAAGGGTTGAGTCTTGAGGATTTACTGCCATCGCAATCTCAAGCGCTGTGGGCTATCCAAGACAATGTATCCTACGATGCATTGCACACATATGTAGCTGATTTTGATCTTGCGTCTTGGGGAGTCACAGCCGGAGAGCGCGTGGCATTACTTGTGAGCAATGGCGTGCAACTTGGCGCGTTGTTGCTTGCGACCATGAACCGATATATCGCGTTGCCTATCGGAAGTACTTTACCTACTAGTTTGATTACGGCTCAACTGCAACAAAGCCGCGTGAAGACGTTGGTTGTCATTGCCCAGACAGACGAGGCACGAAAGGCGCATGAGGCTGCGCGCCAAATTCCCGATCTGGTCATTGTCGAGTTGAGCCGGAATCGATTTTCCCCTCTAGCATCGCTCCCACCGCAGCCTAATACCGTTGGAAAACAGGGCGATACGCCCGTGAGAGGACACGATGATGATGTGCTTGTTCTGCGTACATCTGGATCCACAGGCGAGCCAAAAAGTATAAGCTTTACGTTAGCAAAACTTATGCGATCTGGGGCCATAATTGGCCAGTCCCTTCAATTGTCACCCGCTGATTTGGGAATCTCTATGCTCCCGCTTCATCATGTCGGTGGGATCGCCTGTAACATTATTGCCCCCACGCTTGCGGGCGCGCCGATGTCTTTTTGCACTGCGTTCAATCCCAAAGCTTTCTTTGACGCATTAACTGGAAAGCAGGGGGCTACTTGGTGTTATATGGTCCCAGCGATGTGGGAAATGGTGTTGGAGTACTCCAAAGCGCACCCAGAACTGCAAAATAGCAAACCCTGGCCCCGATTGCGCGTGATACGCAGTGCCGGATCCGAACTAACCCATAATCTTGCGCGTGAACTGGCTAATCTTTTTGGTGACACAGTAAGCATATTGCCGACCTATGGCATGACAGAAGCTATGCCAATTGCTTCCCCGCCGTTGTCGTATCGGTTAGATCGCCCAGGCAGTGTGGGGCGTGCATTGCCAACGGTTTCGATCGAAATTGTTGACCATTCCGACGGATCTCAAATGGCCGCTGTTGCTGATGGTTTGATTGGAGAGGTTACAGTGAAAGGGCCGACGGTACTGGAGTATTATGAACACAGTGACAGATCGCCTGCGAACGATTTCACTCCACGCGGTTACTTCCGTACCGGAGATCTTGGTAGCCTTGCTGCTGATGGTTCTGGCTGGTTATTTGTCAACGGTCGCATAAAGGACGCAATCAATCGAGGCGGAGAAACAATCGCCCCCGGGGAAATTGAGGCGGTGCTGCGGAGCTATCCTAGCTGGCAAGGCGCTGAAATAGATGCTCAGGTGATGGTGTTTGCGAGGAAACATACAACTCTAGGTGAAGATGTTGCTTTAGCTGTGGCTGTCGGTTCAGCCAAAGCAGACCTTGCTCAGATAAATGCTTGGGCACAACAGCATCTGCCAGCCTTCATGTTACCACAGACCCTAGTGCTTTTGTCCGAACTTCCCCGATCTGATGCTGGTAAGCTGCTGCGTGCCCGTTTTGCAGAACATGTAAACTCGCACATAGCGTCAGGTAATCTTGGAACTTTACAAACCTACGCCATGACCAGCTACAACGCGGTTCCCAGGCTACTGGAGGAGGCCGACACACAGCTGCCAGAAAACAATTTGTACGAAACTGGTACCGATGTAACGCTTGATGCTGTTCTGACGGTCGTGCGAAACTATCTGGATCACAGTGTTGAAGTTGGACCGGATACGCGCCTGGATGATGCTGGTGTTAACTCGCTTGCGGCGGTCGAACTATCTGGCCTTTTGAACGATCGGTTCAAAAGTAATTTGCCAACCTGGGTTATTAGCGATTATCCGACGCCGCAGGCAATTTTCTCACAGCTAATCAATACATCTGCCGTACCCTCGCGGGCTGAAGCTGCAAGCGAGAAAGGGAAATTGCGCGCACCTGTCCAACTATCCGAGCCCAAACGATTCAGAGCCAACCCCTTGCGCGTGCTGTTTTTGCATGGTGAAGGAGCCGACGCTGATCTTATGGACCTGAGTTTGCAAGCGACCCATTGGACAGGCCACCTCGAGGAATTGGTGGAATTTGTCTTTATGGAAGCGCCACATCTATGTCCGCCGAAGCCTGAATTTCATGCTACTGCCGTTGAAGCTAGACTTTATGAAAAGAAGGAATATCGCAGCTGGGGGGCGACAGATACCAAAACATTGGAAGAAAGTATCGGCGCAGTTACATCCGCACTTGATGAACTGGGTCCCATTGATGCAATTGGAGGTATCTGCGACGGTGGCCTTGTGGCAGCGCTGGTAGCGTCTCAACGATCAGACCTGAAGTTATACCTAAACTTTTCATCTAGTCCCATCACCCGTCTGCCTTCCTCAGTAGCAGAATCGGCTTGGACTATTAGCTGCCCATCGATACATTTAGTGTCTCGCCAAGATGAGCTTCATTCCTTCGCGCAACAGCTGGAAATCTCAGAACGTTGCAAGAAATCGCTCCTGCTGCAGCATGATCGCGGCCACGCGGTGCCCATGCTAGATGAAAACCTAAAGGGCGAATTTGAAGCTGTACTGACTAGTATCGACTCAGGATATGAACAACATGCCGCTGCGTCGGCAAATTTTGCGCCAGTTTATGAAATATCCGAGGGTACTGGACAGAAGTTGGGGGTAAAAATTGTCAAGGATCCTCAATATCCAAACAACGCAATCCTCGAATCTAAGAATGGACAGTCAACGCAGTCTGAAGCGCTTGTGCCCAATAGCCGTTTCCGGCCGGTCTCAATCGCCAAAATTGAGAAATTAGTATCCAGCCATGAGCGGGTTGAAAGCGCGATTGTTGTCGAAGCTCCCGGATTCAGTGACGGCGGCAACAGGCTAGTTGGTTTTGTGGTTATTAACCCGGACTCAAACCTACCTCCTCCAGATTTAAGAGCCTACATCAAAGCAAAAGTGCCAATCGATTTGCTGCCTGAGAGGTTTGTTCCGATAGACGCCGTACCGCTCACCGGGGATGGTTCTATCGACCAAAGTGCGTTGGTCCAAAAAATACCCAAGACAGCCAATGTCCATGCGGATCCCAGTTCTTCGCTAGAAGAGGAACTTGTAAAAATTTGGCAAGAAATCCTGATGATGGATCATGCGCCTGGAATAGATGATGATTTTTTCGAGCTTGGTGGCTACTCACTCCTTTCCGTAATTTTGCTAAGGGAAACAGAACGCCATCTTGGTAGAAAACTACCCAAGGAAGCTTTGTTGAACCTTAGCACCATTCGGAAGCTTGCCAAAGTTCTCGAAGCAAGTGGCGACGATGAATTTGAGGACAGCGCCGAATCCGATGGAATCTCCGACTACTTGGAGAAATCTGGACTTTCAGCTGAAATTTGGCGTGCAATGTTGGCGCATACTGTGGCTTGGAAAGGGAAGCGTTCTTGTCGTAATTCTCTAATTTTTGGACTAAATTCGGATGGCTCAAAACAGCCCATCTTTTGGTGTTTCCAGAGGTTCGGTTCATTTTCTCAACTCGCCAAGCATCTTGGACCAAATCAGCCGGTTTATGGTATGAGATCTGGTGTCGAAGTGATGGAGAAATCTCAGTCAAATATTGAGAACTTGGCGAGGTACTACGCCCACGAGATCCTTTCAATCCAGCCAAGCGGCCCTTTTATCATTGGCGGCACGTGCCAGTCTGCAAAAATCGTTTTTCAAATCGCGCGCGAATTGCAACGACAAGGGCAGAAAATATCTCTCTTGTGTCTTCACGAACAGGTTGTTCCTTTGAAATATTTCGGCCGGGTAGCATTGTTTTTCGGGGATAAAAGCGATCATAATCCGGCATACTACTTTGAGAATCCGGAGGAAAGCTGGCAGGCATTCTATTCCAGCGAGTGTTCAGTCAACACCACCACCTCAAATCACAGCCAGTATTTTCAGGAGCCACATGTTCAAATGTTGGCGGGAATGGTTCAGGCAGAAATTGAAAATGCTCGTATTAACGAGCAACGTGTCGAAGAGGCAGCGTTACCCACTCCAACACCAATCCTATTGCCAGGCGGACGTCAGGCGGAAATTTCGACTCCAAAGCACTCATTCTTGGTTTGGGGAAAAAATAAGCTTCGTATTAATGTGAAGGTGACGAATACAAGCACAGAAGTCTGGCCAGCTAATGTAGAAAGAGGAATAAAGGTTGGATATTGGGTTTATGGAAAGAAGAAAATTCGACCCCCTGTATTCTACGGGCTTGGAAAGGATCTGACAGAAGATCTGGCCCCCGGCCAGAGTGTCACAATCCCATTGGATATTGCCGTCCCAATAAGGCCAGGTAGATATCGTGTAGAAATCGATATGTCTGACAATGACGTTCGGTGGTTCCGATTTGATGGCTCACCGGTTGCGACCATCATACTCGATGCCAGGTTAAATATCTTCACTTACTCAATGCTGAAACGGTTGAGTCATCAAGTCTTCCAAAAAATGAGGCATCGGCGGCCCAATTGATGGCGGAGACAGGCTAGCAGTCCGAGCAAACACTTTGTGCACAAGACGGAAGAAATCAGTTAGGCCGTCTCTCTTGTGTGCCTTTAACACAGACGGTTGCGATGATCAGGTTTCCGACCGCTGACCAATTGCCCCTACAAATCGTTAGGCCCGACGGCAAACCAAAAGCGGAATTGACGAAAGCGGAGTCCCAATACTCATCCTCATAAATTTCTACACGGGCATCTTGGAAACCAAAAAACGTGCGTGTTATTGGATAAACGGCTTTAAAGAGTGCCTCCTTGGCCACAAAAGTAACTTTGCAACGTGGTGAACCAGCAACCATCGGTCTTGCATCTCGCTCATAAATCTCTCGAGGGGTAAGGATATATTTATGTAGATCGTCTTTTAATGCGTCGGCCCCCTCAATATCGAGACCTATCCCCGCAATGTCTGCGCTGTGTCCAACCAGGGCTGCGGCAAACCCCTCTGAATGACTGATACTTCCTACGATTCCTTTGGGCCAGATGGGGCATCGATCCTTTGCGCGTGGAATCGACTGCGGTGAGATGCCTAATGTCTTAAGTGCTGCACGGGCTGCGGCGCGCCCTGCGGCGAATTCATCCTGTCGCAGGGGCACAGCGTTACGAATACAACTCTCTTCCGTATCAAAGAGATCATGAGAACCGTCGATTGGGAAAACTTCAGATGTCACGCGCTGGGGCGTGATTTTTTGCAATACTGATTTAATACTCATAGATCTCCATACCATAACTTTGGTATTATTTGATCTGATATCCGGAACAGCTTCTAATGGAGTTTTTCGGAATCGCATCCCTCAGTCTTTGGTGTTTACACTATGTACGTCAGCTAAAACGAAGAAATATCATATCTTTTCGCACTGCTTAGCTTGTAAATCGTAGTACAGAAAATCTCTGCTCAGGGTTCAGACTTAGTTATGATCACGACGCTACAGATGTGATGAAGCATAGTGCAGCAATATAAGATTTGAGTTTTCGGCAATAGCGGAATGATTAAAAATGTGTCTTGCGTGCCCAACCAATCATGCATGCGGTGCTGTCAAGGCTGATGTCGGCGATAAGATACGTTGCAGGAGGCGTGGCCGCTAGGCAGTGATTTGCGGCATAGTGATCACTGCTAACTCTTCGTGATATCGTCAGAAGGTTCACCATAACACGTCCATTGGCTATGTGCAGATTTTGGTTGTTTTTTCGCCCTTTGACAAGCCGATACCATGGCCCTGTCTGGAACTTCAGGTACGCTCAAGCGCGAGTTTTTGGAGCGCAACTAAAGCGCACCAATCAGCTGCATTGGAATCTAAAATGAATATTGTTAAATAAATAAAAAAGTCTTATAAAATATATTTGTAATATATTTTGAATTTATGATATTGTTATATTAGATATATAAAGAGATATAGCAATAATGTCATTTTTAGATAGTTTAATATTAATTGTTATTACTGTATTTGTTATAACGGGCGCCTATCAGATTTATTTATTACCCCAAAATTTTCCGAACAGGAAAGCACGACAAATGTCGTTGTCTTTTGATGAAAAAATACCTTTCAAACCTGTTTGGGTGTGGGTTTACACGCTGGTTTATTATCCCTTCTTCTTCTCTGTTATTTTCACTTTGGATAGCTTTAGGCACTATGCATATGTCATCTTGAGTTTTACCTTCTTGCTGTTACTTCAAACGGCCATTGCGTTTCTTGTTCCCGTAAAAACCCCGGATAACTGGCGCGCATATGATCCCGAAAATTCGCTGTCAGAAAAGTTCTTATCCATTTTACAATCGGTGGACCGGGGCGGTAATTGTTTTCCTTCAATGCATGTTGCAATCGTGTCTTTATCGGTCTGTCATATTTGGGCAAACGCGGGAGACCATTTAGGCATCTGGTTTGTATTTGTTTTTTTGGTTGCGCTTCTCATCTGCGCAAGCACGGTGTTCACGAAACAACATTTTGTTCTGGATATTCCGGCGGGCGCTGTTCTTGGCGGTTTTGTCTATTGGTTATTTGTCCTTATCTACTAGGCCGTTGGTATTCCGTATCTTTACCGGGAAAACTCCATCACGCTCAGATTTGAAAATTTACCTGTTTTGGGGTCTTTCACACTGCCCACCAGTTTTAGTTTTGACTTGCTAATCGTCCAATTGCTGCGGTGAAGGAGCTTCTTGGACGTAGTCTCTTCCATTGCCTGAAACGTGAAATTGATGCGGCTGCCCTTTTGTTGGCCGACCAGTGAGATGATGCCCAGGCCCCTAGGGTTGTCCCAAACCCCGGAAAAGCTACCAGTGTTTCCACCTTCAGTGATGTTTCCAGACGCACTGAATGTGCGGTTGGCCGTGGAACACTTACCAATTATTTTTAGTGTAGTCCCAGCTCTATTCATTGAATTTTTATAGCGACAGCGCGCCACTTCCTTCGGCGCGTTCAAACCGTTTTTGAACCAGCCTTTTCCCTTCCAGGTTCCCTCGGCTTTGGCAAGAAGCTCACTAGCATGGGTAGCACCCATGGGAGAGGCCATCACAAAAAGGCCCACAAAAAGTGCACAAATTTTTCTCATTGCGGTCGTTCTCCTTTGTGTGAGGGTTCAATAATGGAACTGAATACGTTGAGCCACGCTGGTAGAACCACAAGCACAGCCCCAAGCGCTAGAATGAAAATAGCTATAGTCAAAGCACCAAAATACGCCACCGCCGGGGTATTGCTCCATTGAGATCCAAGCGTTCCAAACGCCAAAACGGCAGTGGTTGTCACAAGTACGGGGGAAACGTCGCCAAATGCCTGCATGAGCCCTTGCATTTGAAGAGGCTTGTCCAGTGGGGCGTCAAATTTCAACCGGTTCAAAACATGAATTGTATCGTCAACCGCAATGCCAAAGGCAATGGTCAGGGCTACTGCAGACGGCATTTCAAGCGGCCATCCCATGACAAATAGCCATCCGCCCACGACGGCAATGGGCAAGACATTGGGTGCGATGCAAAAAAAACCATATCGCCAATGCCCAAACCAAAGTGCCATTAGTATTCCTGAGAAAAAAACAGCTAAAAGGAAGCTGATATTCATGTGCTTGATCATTCCACTGCCAACAGTGGCTGACATCGGCAACAGACCCGTTGGCTCCAAAACGAGGATATGGTTGAAGGACATTTCCGCATAAGAATTTTGGATTAAAAGGGTTTTTTCGTTTGTTTGGGTCGCGCCGTGATCGGCAATCTGAACGCGTAGCAGCGCAATACCTCCATCATCGCTCAAAAGGCGTTTTTGGCTCGCAGGTGGTAATTGCTTGAATATGGAGCTGAGCGCGTCCGAGTCATTTTGAAGGTTGCTCTCATCGGTTAGCCAATTGGTTAGCGAAACGAGCGAAAAGACAGGACTGTCCGGCAATGCATCCTCAATTGCCGCCTGAAGAGCGCCGATGTCTTGCAGCACAGGTGATGAAAACGGTGTGTCTGAGATGATTTCGATCGGGACATCGATGGACATGGTCGGAGCAAGTTCTGTCTCGATATGCCGCAGGGTCAACAGTTCCGGCACGGATTTATCAACAAGAGAAATAAAACTGTAATTTGACCGGTTAAGGGTGTGAAAGCTCACTGCTGTGAGCAAAACCAGAATTGAAATATATGTCACGGATTTTGCGTGGCGCATGCTAAAGCGTACAAGGGTCATGCCGTTGAAACTCATCAAAGGCGCGTTGGAATTTCCCTTTTTGCTTGTCGGCAGAATGTTGAGCTTCAACGCAACGAGAAACACAAGCGGGTGTACCAACAACACTGCAAATGCAGCTATGAGCGTGCTCATCAAACCGGCCAGTCCAAGGTTTCGAACAAGCTCGGACTCCGAAATGAGCAAGGTGGAAAAGGCAATGGCAGTTGTAATCGAGGTCAATACACAGGCTGGCCCAATTTTGGCTAACGATTCTCGTATTGGCTCCTTGTCAGGTGTTTGCTCAATTCTGCAGCGCGTTTCAAAGGTCATGTGGAGACTGTCAGCCAATGACAAAACCAGAATTAATACCGGAATAACGTTGGTAAGTGTGTCAATTGGGATACCCACATGTCCCATGCTGCCAAGCGACCAGAACAGCGCAATATTTGACGGAACGGATGTTAGGAAAGCGAAAGTAACCGAACGCAAGGCTATCAGCGCGATAACAAATCCGAGCGTCATGCCGATAAGGTTCAATCTCAACAAGTCACCAAGTAGGGAATCGATCAAAATTTGCCGGATGGAAGCAAGGCCGGTAATTTCAAAGCTGACATCTGTTCCTGCTACAGCAGCCTTTGCTGCTTCCTGAATTTCCGACAAGACACTTCGTGACATCTCCAGCCCGTCACGATCAAAATTCTGATGATACATCACAAGTGTGGTTTTAAGGTCGCTCGACAAAAATTGACCCTGTTCCAATGGATGCGATCGAATAGTTTCCAAAAGCTGAGGAAGAGCATCATCTAGGCCGGCCAGTTCAGGCGGAAATATGGGATCAAATCTCTCCCCATCCGGCGTGACCTGGCGGAGGGAGAAAATGGAAAAGACATCCTCCACTCCGTCAACCAGTGAAATTTCGAGAGCAAAATCGCGGACAACTGCAAGGCGCTGCACATCATCAAAACCAGGTGAGGTGAAAACTATCGCCTGATCATGTTCTGACGGCGTAAACCGATCTCGATTTTCGCGGTAGGCAAGATAGGTATCGTTTTGGCTGCGAAAGGCCGAGGCAACGCCATCATCGAACTTGATCGCGTCAATACCAACAAGAGACAGTACTGAGATCAGTAAAATGAGCCCGAATACGGATTTTGGGTATGACAAAGATAACTGCCCAATACGATGCGCGTGGCGAATTTTTGCAAGCATTCAGTTGGAATCCGGCACGGAAGACTGATCGGAAAAGGAGATGCCAGACGTTTTGGAATTCATGTAGCCTGAGATAAAGGCTCGCTCTTCATCTGTGGCGTATTCACGATCCCAACGCTCCAGTTCGCTAGCAGTAATTTTCCGGAACAGCGGTGGGATCAACACAATAACCAACATCAGGATTGGGCTGTAAGGGTAGGAAACAGTGTCGTCTACGGCATCCAACGCGCCGTACTCTTTCCGTGCGGATAAATGGTGATCACTGTGTCTCGTTTGGTTGAACATGAAACTGTTGGAGCCCAACCGCGAAAAATCCCAAGAATGATAGGCCTTCATTGGGGTGCCTTGTATGCGGGTCAGACCGTAGTGACTGATATACTGAAACTGTTCCAAGATGACCGAGCTCACGATGGCGGCAATGGTCAGAGCGATGACACCGGCAGCCCCGCTCAATGCATAGCCAATAGCAAACAGGCAAAGCTGCATGAGATAGCCAATGAAAGCTTTGTTTTTCAGGCTCAGATGGCTTTTTCCTTGTCGCTGAAGACGGTGCTTCTCATAGGCAAAGGCGTTGCGATAGGTTCCCGAAAAAGATCTGACCAAGAACATCCAAAAGCCTTCACCTCGGTGGGCGCTTACCGGGTCATCGTAAAATCCCGCATTCTTATGGTGTCCAAAAATATGTTCAATTGGGAGGCTGGTATGCAGGGCAAATCCGAGCAGCCATTGACCAATAAACATTCTTACTGGGCTGGTCAGGCGGTGGGCAAATTCATGTGCTATGTTGCAAATGGCAGTACCCAACATTCCGATGGTCCAGACGCCACCAAGCAGCGCCCAAACTGGCTGTGGTTCTAACAATCCTGCAAAAGCGGTCAGATCCAGTGGAACATAGCCGCCAGAGTTTTGGAACGAATACCCCACCACAACTAGAAAAAGCAGCCAAACAAGAATGAACAGCACAATCGTGATGAATAGCGGCAGATCGGACGGTTGATCTGCTTCAAAATCATCGTTCTCCTGAAACAACTCATCAACGCAGGAGAGGCTGCCAAAAATCAGTACCGGGCTAACCCACATCCAAAGGCCACCTTCCAAAAGGCAGTACCCAGCGAAGATCAACATCATTGGTTGAAAATAGAATCTTAAATTTGCCACTAATCCACCTTGAAAAATCTCATACCCACGCCGAAAATCGTTCAAGGATAATGGCTAGATCTGCTTGGGTGCTGGTCCCGGTTTTCTTGAAGACCCGCTGTAGGTGAACTCGGGCCGTATTGTGGGCAATCCCAAGAATAGCTGCGGCTTCAACAATCGTTTTGTTTTCCTGTAACGTCATCGCCAGTTCGGCTTCACGTCTTGTCAGGTCAAACGTTGCTGTCAACAAATTGCTTACTTCATCGTATTTGTCAGATGCGGTTTGCACGAACAAACATATCGAACTCCACTTGTTGCCCGGACCTTTTAGCGTATGTGGCAAGTGAATGAGTCGAATCAGCATTCGCTGCTTGGGATTGTTTGAGGGCACAAAGATTGGGGGGAGTGGCCCCGTGACAAGACCACTGATACCTTCCTGAATTGAGCGATAATAGGTAGCTAGCTTTTCCTGCGACGGCGGGTGAGACAGCGACAGGAAGCTGCCCATTAAATTGAGCAGATTGCCTCTGGAGAGCAGCGCCTCGCCTGCAGGATTAGCGAAAAAGAAGCGGCAATTGTTGTCCAGAAAAAACAGCGCAGTTGAAGATTTTTGCGCAAGAAAGCTATCAAGATCTGTTGCGCGCATTTCGCTGTTTCTGTTGGTTTCCAAGCGTTTTGCATTCGCGCAATGCATACTGATGGATCTGAATTCATTGAGATACTGCATGTTTGGCGGCGCTTCACCGGCCTCAAACTCTACCGACATGAAAGTGGAACGGTCGCCCTCATCCATCAGTCTGGCACCGATGAAGTACTGCAAATTACAACGTGTTTCCAACCAGCGATAAAACTCATGACGTGCCATGTCTTCGCTGCTTATACAATCCAGATCTGTAATGATGTGAGGTGCTTCGTGACTGAGAGAATGATGCATCCGAGGGTTAATCGCATTCATCTCTTCGATATACTCTTCTTTGTCATTCAAGTTGACTGAATGCCATTCTGATATCTCCAGGCTGCTGCGATCCAGCTGAAACAACGCACCGCCTGCTGCGTTGTAAATACCCATTATATCTCGGACAGCATTGTTCCAGGATGTTTCACCAACACCAGCTTCAAATACTGATTGCGCTACAGACGCTAACTTAGAGACTCGGTTTTCATGCATTTTTGGCTCCCCCGACCAAAAACGATCAAGCCAATGTAAGTAAATTTATCAATATCATCTGAGAAATAGCATTCGTTGCCAATAGTCTGATCGCACTATTGTTTGCCGGATCCGTTCAATATGCTGTTACTGATTGAGATAGCGTCAGAAAAACTGGTTTTTGGCATCAATTAGTTTTAAAAAACTCAATATATACACGTCTTATGCGGGCAATCAGGCAGTAAGTACAATCTTACCTATCAGCGCCATCGGGTATCCCAATTGCAAGGCACCCCGATAGCGGTGATGTTCAAAACAACAAATCGATTAGCAGGCTTACTAAGCTAGTTTCAGGTTTTGCAAGCCCATCACTGCCGCACCCATCAGGCCCGGCTCAATTTGGCATTGGTATGGGACGATGATCGGTTCACCGGATTTGCGCAGCAGTTTTCCTGTAACAACTTCGTTCAGTAATTCGATAAGTTGGGAGGATTGGGACAGTCCACCCCCGACAGGTGCAACGGAGCTTCCTGTAACATTCAATACCATTGCGAGGGGCCCGCTGATTAGATCAACCATGCAGTGAACTGTCTGGACAGCATGGGTATTATTGTTAATCCAGTTCTCAACGATGCAGGTGCTGGTGAGGTCGCTGCCATGCAGATATTTGTGCAGGCGCTCCAACCCCCGTGCGCCTCCTATGGTATCTACACATCCTTTTTGGCCGCAGCCACACTTGAAATGCGGTATTGGCTCAGGCCAGTGAGCCGTTTCGTTAGGCAAAGTTGGTCCATGGCCCCATTCGCCTGCAAAACCTCCCACTCCGGTGACCAGTTTGCCATTAAGAACCAGGCCGCCGCCAACTCCGGTTCCCAGGATGATGCCAAATACGTTTTCATGTTCCTGTGCAGCCCCGAAATGCGTTTCTGCCAACGTGAAACAATCCGCGTCATTTGCTATCCAAACTGGCATCTGTAGTGCATTTTCCAAATCTGCGGAAAGATGACGTTGGTTGATACAGGGAATGTTGGCACATTTCGCCAGCCCGTTTTCTGTATCAATGATGCCCGTGAGTGAAATCGCGACGCCTTGACCAAGTGTCGGATTTTCAGCAATGAATTCTCTGAGGATCTCCACAAAGAGTTGAAAATCTTGAAGCGGCGTGGCGCGCCTGGGCAGAACAGAAATGTCATTCAAGCCGGATACTGTCGCAGCTTTGATGCTTGAGCCACCAATATCAAAAGCGGTGATCATGTCCGCAGGAGCTTTTTCAGGGCTGCGACATTCTCGGAAGAAGTGATCTTTGAATTTTCAGAGGCAAAACCAAATTGCATCGCCTTCGAAGGCAAATCAGTCACGACTGATGAACATGAGGCATGAAACTCATGAAGCGGTGCCACCTCTAAAATGGTTTGCACGTTCTGGGTGGTGACTCCAGAACCTACCATAATGGACAATTGCCCGGCAGCACGATTGTGCATTTTTCGCAGCATTTGGCAGCCAGCCTCTGCTGTCAGGGCACCGCCTGATGTCAAAATTCTGTCAAAGCCCAACGCAATTGCCCGATCAACGGCTTCTTCCATATCCGGTGTAAGGTCAATTGCACGGTGAAGTGTTGTGCCAAGGCCTTCGCTGCGCGCCAGCAGGTCAGACAAAACAGACGCGTCAAGGGTGTCATCTGCGTTGGAAGCACCGAGCACCACTCCGGCAAGCCCAATTTCTCGAGCGGTGTCTATGTCGCCTCGCATTGTCTCTACGTCGTCTTCGCTAAATACAAAGTTTCCGCTGCGTGGGCGTATCATGGCATAGACGGGTATAGGCACCGATGCAGCCTGTTTCATAAGGCCGGTAGTCGGTGTTAAGCCGCCTAAAGATAGGGCTGCACACAATTCAATACGATCCGCGCCACCTGCAATCGCGGCGGCCAACCCATCTGCAGTATCAACGCAGACCTCAAGAATGCGATCAGTCATTTTTTGCCTCATGACAGAAACACCTGTGAAATCAATGCCATGGCCAGAAGGGTAATAGTAACCTTTAGCAGTTTTCTAAATTGTGCTTCCGGAAGCTTATCCAGCAATTTGCTGCCAATTAACGTGCCGACATAACCAGAAATTATCATGGCAAAAATCAAGGGCAACCAAGTGGCAAAGGCAAAACCTAAAAAGCCAAAAACGAGTATTTTCAGACAATGTTGCAATGTCATTGCTGCCGCATGTGTCGCGACAATTCCGTGACGTGAGCCGGAATGCGGTGCGTTAACTGCCATGACCAAAGGTCCGGTGGCACCAAAAAACATGGTCAGAATCGCGCCAATCAGACCGTTGAAAAATACAATCGGTTTTGCGGTTTTTCCAAATTTCGGTTTCGGCATCCACGTGACAATCAATATAAAAAGTCCAAGGCTCAAACGCCAAAGACTTTCAGGTATTTCAAGTGTCAGGCGGCCGGCAACCAACGCACCCAAGACACTGCCAGCACCAAACCAAACCAACACCCAGCGGGAGATGTGACGCCATTGAACAAAGGTACGTCCGGCATTGGATCCCAATTGCACGACGCCATGAACTGGTACCAGAGCTGCCAGCGGCATTCCAAGTCCCATGATGGCAATCAAAAGAATTCCACCTCCCAGCCCAAGGGCAGCAGAAATCGCGGATGTAAGAAGGCTTGAAACTATCATAACGCCAGCGAACCATGGTTCGATTGACGCAGGGACAAAGGTACTGAAATCCACTGTAAGCGGCCTTTGTTATGCGGCAAGCGCCGTTTCAACCAGGCGAGCCCAATAGGAAACGCCGACGGGGATTGCATCATCATCAAAATCATATTTGGCATGATGGAGGCCGGCAGTGGGGCCGTTGCCCATGAAGATGAAGGCACCGGGGCGCTGTTCGAGCATGAATGAAAAGTCTTCACCCACCATGAAAGGGGCTACATCAGGATCAACACGATCTTCCCCAACAATCTGGCTGGCGACACTGGCCGCAAACCCTGTTTGTTCTGCGTGATTGGCTGTTATTGGGTAGCCGCGATGATACTCAATTTTGGCTGTCGCACCGAAAGCAGCAGCCGTATTGTCGACAATCATGCGAAACCGCTTTTCTGCGATATCACGGACAGCCGGATTAAGCGTCCGTATCGTGCCGCGCAACTCCGCTGATTGAGGGATGATGTTAAATACGGTGCCAGCGTGAAACATGGTGGTGGACACAACAATGCACTCCAATGGGTCCACATTGCGCGACGCAATGGATTGCAGGTTTTGAACCATGGCGGCCCCAATCAATACTGGGTCTGTCGCCAAATTTGGCTTGGCCGCGTGGGCTCCGTATCCTTCGACTACGATTGCAAATTCATCCGTTGCAGCCGTAATCGGCCCGGAACGGATCGCGAAATCACCCAGAGGAATGCCTGGGAAATTATGCATGCCATAGACCTCCTGAATGCCAAAACGATCCATCAGACCATCGTTAATCATGGCTTTCGCGCCAGCGCCGCCTTCTTCTGCAGGCTGAAATATCAAAACGGCAGTCCCGTCGAAATTCCGAGTCTCAGTTAAATATTTCGCAGCGCCCAAAAGCATAGCCATATGGCCATCGTGACCGCAGGCGTGCATTTTACCTGGATTCTTTGATGCATAGGCTTTGCCGGTTTCTTCTTCTATCGGCAAGGCATCCATATCCGACCGCAGGCCAATGACGCGTCCCTTTGTATCAATACGCCCTTTGATCACCGCAACAACGCCGGTTTTACCAAGCCCGCTCACCACATCATCACAGCCAAACGATTTCAGACGATCCTGAAGTGTTTGTGCCGTTTCTGGAAGGTCATACATCAGTTCCGGGTTTTCATGGAGATCTCGGCGCCATTGCGTGATCTCATCATGAAATTCAGCAATACGGTTGACGATGGGCATAGCGATCTCCTGTACGTTATGCCCCCTATATGTCCGTTTCGGACCGTCTTGCCAATGGTCGTTTAGGACAATCTGGAACTGAGCAGTTTCAAACCGGCCAAGGTAAAGAACAGGCCAAGCGTCGCCTGAATACCGCGACGGGCCCGTTTATAGGTGTTGAGCGCAGGAGTTGATGAAAATGCAAGTGCGTAGAATAGGTGAACAACAACACCCAATGTACCAGTACCGACAACGAGAGCAACAGATACCCATGCTGGCGCGTTTGTTTGCAATCCAAGCGACGTAATTGCAATCCATGCCAGTAACGCTTTTGGATTAGTCATTTGTACCAGTAGCCCTTGCCTAAAATATCCAAACGGCGTTTTTTCTCCTGCATCCACCTTTTTTGCCTCCATATCCTGTCGGCGCGCAGCTTGGCGGAAGGCTTTAAACGCCAGAAACAGAAGATAGCACCCGCCAACTATTTTCACGAAAATTAGAAATCCAGCGATCTTCGTCAAGATCGCGGAAATGCCGAGCACGGTTAGGGTCGCCCAGCACACAGAGCCTAGTGATACACCAAGCGCCAGCGCCATTCCGGCTTTGCGCCCCGCGCCCATTGAAGTGCCCAAAATAGCCAAAAAATTCGGGCCAGGGCTAACAATAGAAAGTAAAAAAGCGGCATAGGCAGTCAGCAAACCAGCGACGTAGGGATTGATCTCAAACATGAATATCTCCTGATAATTTGAGTTTATTGAGTATCGTGAACGACCTTGCTGTCAGTAGGAGCTTGCGCGCGGGCATGCATGCCATAGTCCCGGTCGACCATAGCTACACGCAATCGATAGTCCGCAAAGTGTATCTCGCGCCCCGCGCCTTGTGCTTCGCGGTGGACCTGCAGAGAACGCCAAGCGGAAACCGCTGCCTCATCTCGCCAGAAAGACAGTGATAGCAATTTGTCGGGATCAGTCAGGCTTTGAAACCGTTCAATGGACAGAAAACCATCTATTTCAACCAATAGAGGTTTCAAGTCGGCTGCAATATCCAGATAAGCCTGCCTGTGCCCCTCTCTTGGCTCAACCTCAAAGATAACTGCAATCATGTCTTCTCCTGCGCGTTAAAAACCTGCCCGGAATGTGGCAGGGATGCAATTTTGTAAAATGCCCGGGTCTCGCTGCGAATGAACTTTTTGTCGGCGGCAAAGCGATAATTCTCACGACCTAAAGGGTGCCCGGCTAGACGTTTGCGATACGCTTCATAAGCAGCCAGATTTTCAACGTTGTAAATGCCAAAGGCCTTTGAGGTGTTACCTTCATGGGGTGCAAAATAACCGATCAACTCTGCGCCGCATTGCGGAATTGCCTGGCCCCAACTTTGCGCATATTTGGAAAACGCATCCCGTTTGAACGGTTCTATTTCATATTCGATGATGCAAGTCAGCATGGCAGTATCCTTTGAAATGGTTCGATGCCATTTAAACTCATTTGAACGAATTGATGTTTCGAGCTGGATCGAAACATTGTTTTTGTGTTTCGGTTATGCTGTCTCTTCAACGGACATAGGCTATCAAAGAGGACCGATCATGCGGGAAGGACCTGACATTGCACTTATCGGATCGCTTTTGGGTGAACCGACACGCGCAAATATGTTGATGGCACTGATGAATGGCAAAGCCTTGACGGCAGGTGAACTGGCACGGGAAGCGGGTGTCACGCCGCAAACCGCCAGCAGTCATCTGGCGAAGCTGGAAGCCGGCGGACTGCTGCGCCCATTAAAGCAGGGGCGTCATCGATATTTTGCGCTGGCAGATACGGAAGTCGCCGATATGCTGGAAAGCCTGACCGGCCTTGCCGCCCAGAAGGGGCATATGCGCCTGCGCACCGGGCCAAAAGATCCAGCGCTACGCCATGCGCGTCTGTGCTATAACCATCTGGCTGGCACTTGCGGCGTGCAAATGTTGGAAAGCATGGCCTCCAGAGGGTTTCTTGAGCTGGATCATGAAGCGGTTGCGCTCACAGGTAAGGGTAGTCTGTTTCTTCAAGACCTTGGACTGGATGTCGACAAGCTGAAATCTGCCAATAAGGTGCTGTGCAAAACATGTGTGGATTGGAGCGTTCGTCGCTATCATCTGGGCGGTGCCTTGGGGCGCGCATTGTGGAGTCATATCGATACTTTTGGTTGGGCCAGGCGCGATGGTGATACACGAATTGTCATGTTTACAAAGCAAGGACAGAAAAACTTTGAAGCCTGCTTCCCCTCCGTTTCATCTGTTTGAATGAGAGTTTTACTCAGTTAAGCACTATCAACTCGCTTAGCTCCTTGGGGTCACGTCATAAAAATTAACTTTTTGTTGCCTTCTTGCCATCATTGGGTCGGAATCGGCAAAAAAGGCGTTTGTTACCTTTGCCAAACAACCACCAAATCAGTTAGACCCTAAGCAGCTTGGCGCAGGAAGCCATGCGGTCATTCGTGGGCGAGCCGCAAGTGAAAGTTGCGTTGCTGAAAGCATACCTTTGAAACCAACATTTGGGAGATGGCATTGAGCTTTGCCAGATCAAAACTGAAGTCGTTGCGCGCTGTCGCATTCTGCTTCATTACGTCCGTTATTTTGACCCTTGCGCCAGCACAGGCAGCACCCCACATTCTGGTCGATCTGGAAACGGGCCGCATTCTGGATCAGAAAGATGCTCTCACACCCTGGTATCCAGCATCGCTCACTAAGTTAATGACAGCATTCGTGACTTTTGAAGCAATTTCCGCCGGTGAGATCACAATGCGCTCTGCAGTGCGTGTGTCAAAAAATGCGCTCAGCCAGGCCCCCAGCAAGATGGGCTTTCGTGTTGGTACGGAAGTGACCGTTGAGAACGCACTGAAGATGGTTATCGTAAAATCAGCGAATGATATTGCAGTGGCTCTTGGCGAAGCTGTTGGTGGTAGCGAAAGCAAATTTGTTGCGCGGATGAATAAAGCCGCCGCAAAGCTCGGTATGACCGGCACACGCTTTAAGAACCCCAACGGGCTGCCCGCCAAAGGGCAAACCACAAACGCGCGAGATATGGCGGTTTTGACGCAGGCCATCATGAAGCGCTACCCACAACACCGTGACCTGTTCAAAATTACCGCAATCAAAGCTGGCAAACGCACCTTGCGTTCATACAACCCATTGCTGACGCGTTATAAAGGCGCTACCGGCATGAAGACCGGATTTATATGTGCATCAGGCTTCAATCTGGTCGCGACTGCAAAGCGCAAAAATAAACATCTGATCGCTGTGGTGCTCGGCTCGCCTTCATCTCAGGAGCGCGCAGAGAGTGCTGCCGGTCTTTTGAACAAGGGATTTAAGCCCTTCACACTTAAAGGGCGCAAAAACGTCAAAGACATCAAGGCCAGCGGTGGTTTTGTGGAACCGGTGAATCTGCGCCCACTTATTTGCAGCCAGAAAGCACGTAGCGACAAAGCAAAGCGTCTAAAGGGATATAAAATGGGCGAGGGTAAATCTTTGCTCAGCAAAAACCTGCTGGTATCTGTGAAGCCTGTTGTGGTGCGGACTGGTGGCGCAGTTCGTTCGATTGCTGCTAATTTGCGCAATGCGCCAACACCAATCCCGCGCCCTAACGCCCAAATTGCTGCCGCATTGCAAAGTGGTGACGACGCGAAAGCGTTGGAAGCCAAAATATCTGCAGATGCTGTTGATACCGGCGATGGCGATGGTGATCAGAATACAATCAGTGAAACAAGAACCCTTGGAGGGATTCCAATACCGTTGACACGACCCGCTTTTGCCAAGGTAACCGGCGGTTCAAAAAGCAATGATGTTGATGAGAAAGTGGCTGAAGAGGGTGCAGATGGCTAAAGGGATACCCTTTGGCCTGACAGATTTCTAACGTTTTTTTACCGTAAACCGAACGGCATCCTGCTCGGGCTTTTGCTCCAGCAGGGTATGGCCATGCTCTTTGCAGAAATGCGGAATGTCTATTGCAGCCATTGGGTCAGTGCTAATGACCTCCAGAACCCCGCCGCTTTCCAATGATTTCAAAGCCTTTTGAGTCTTTAAGACTGGCAAGGGGCACTGCAGTCCGGTCACATCCAGGATTGTTGTAATTTGTGACGAGTTTTCCAAAGCCATGTTCTGCTCCTGAATATGCTTCGTAAATTTAGACATCTTTTCGCGGAAGATAGGCAAAGCAATTATTGTCACTGTTATAACACCGCATAGTCGTTTTCTAGCGGTTTGAACACTGGTCAAATCCAATCAAACGCGCAAAAGTGTTTGTACTGGCTTATGGGGGTGAGCCGGAAATTTACTTAGCCTGGGAGGGCGCGTGGCCTTTTTAGATCGCATGCGCAGTGAATACCAATATGTCAGTGGCGCTATTCGCACGTTGCGCCGATTGAAGCCGGTTGTCAGCAATCCAGACCGAATATGGCCTGACGTATTGGAAGAGCTTGTCGAGAAATATGGCGATCGTCCGGCGCTTTTAAGTGACAAGCAAAATTTTACATATTCTGAATTCTACGAACGCTCGAACCAGTATGCACGCTGGGCCTTGTCGCAGGGTGTTCAAAAAGGTGACGTGGTTGCTCTGCTGATGCCCAATGCGCCAGAGTTTTTGGCCGTTTGGACTGGCATCGCCCGCGTTGGTGGAACCACTGCCCTGTTAAATACAAATCTCAAAGGCGCACCGCTTGCGCATTGCATCAATATTACGGCGCCCAAAATCATCATTATCGATGCAGCTTTGGGCGAACAGTTCAAATCAGCTGAAAAACACCTCGACTATGGTACGACCGAGGATCAGCCGGACCTTTGGCAATATGGTGAGTGCAGCATTGATTTTATGCAATCGCCCAATGCAATGAAGCCTATTTTAGACGATTTGGACTCAGTGCCAATTGCGATGGCTGATCGCCCGGCGATGACGACGGAAGATAAGTGCCTATACATCTATACCAGCGGCACAACGGGTCTTCCAAAGGCTGCAAACATTAACCACTATCGCACGCAGGCCATTATGTTTGGATTTTCTGCTGCCACCAAAGCCACGCGAAATGACCGCATGTACAGCTGCATGCCTATGTACCATTCCGCCGGTGGTCTGATTGCTACCGGTAGTATGTTGATGGCTGGAGGCTCGGTGTTTTTGGCAGAAAAATTTTCTGCTACCGGATTTTGGGATGATGTTGTCGACAATAATTGCACCATGTTCCAATATATAGGGGAGCTTTGCCGATATCTTGTCAATTCCCCACCACATCCCAAGGAAAGACAACACAAAATCAGACTGTGTAACGGCAATGGACTGCGTCCTGATATCTGGCAGAAATTTCAATCCCGATTCAAGCTGCCGAATATATTGGAATGGTACGCCGCAACTGAAAGCAATGCGGTTTTCTTTAACTTCGACGGCAAAGTGGGCGCTATTGGCCGTATCCCGAAATGGGCGGAATTCCGGTTTGTAACCGAGGTTGTGCGCTTTGACTATGAGACTGAGGCGCCAAAGCGAAATGCCCAAGGTTTTTGCGAACTGTGTGGACCGAACGAAATTGGCGAAGTCATTTCGCAAATTCTAAACGATCCAAAACGACCAAGTCAGCGGTTTGAAGGGTATTCAAACCAGGCAGAGAGTCATCGCAAAGTCCTGAAAAATGTCTTTGAGGCGGGAGATCAATGGTTCCGAACGGGTGATCTGATGCGCAAGGATGCGCTTGGCTATTTTTACTTCATCGACCGCATTGGAGATACTTTTCGCTGGAAAGGCGAAAATGTCGCCACATCAGAGGTCTCAGAAAGCGTTACCAGATTTGATGGCATTGCTGATGCCAATGCCTATGGTGTGTCTGTCACCGGAATGGAGGGGCGGGCTGGAATGGTCGCGCTGGTGGTGAAAGATGATTTTGATCCACAGACATTTTATGCCCACGTGAAAGAGCATTTACCGGAATATGCACAGCCTGTATTTTTGCGTATTCAAAAAAACATTGATGTTACAGGGACGTTTAAGCAGCGCAAAGTTGAACTTGTGAAGCAGGGATTTGATCCCAAGGGTGTTTCAGACCCCTTATTTGTGATCGATCACAAGGCCAAAAACTACGTGACCCTAACAGACGCACTTTACGACGAAATCTGCTCTGGTAAAAGACGGCTTTAATCAGATCAGTAACAACACATTATTATTCACGACCACATCCGAAGCGAGATCTCATGACAGGCAATATCCTTGCAATTGACCAGGGCACAACATCTACTCGCGCAATTATCTTTGATAATACGCTGGCAGCCATAGGGTCCGATCAGCAGGAATTTACACAGTTCTTTCCCGATTCAGGCTGGGTTGAGCATGACCCTGAAGAAATATGGCAATCTGTGCTGAAAACCACAAAAGGAGCCATGGCAAACGCAAAGCTAGGCGCGGCTGATGTGGCAGCGATTGGCATTACCAACCAACGCGAAACCATAGTGGTCTGGGATCGGGAGACCGGGGAGCCGATCCACAAAGCCATCGTCTGGCAAGATCGACGCACTGCCAAATTCTGTGCGCGCATGAAAGCTGAAGGCCATGAGCCAACATTCACAGCCAAAACCGGATTGCTGCTCGACCCATATTTCTCAGGGACCAAACTCGGCTGGATGCTCGATCATGTAGAAGGTGCAAGGGAACGGGCCAATGCGGGTAAACTCGCCTTTGGCACCATTGATACTTTCTTGATTTGGCGCCTTACCGGTGGCAAATCTCACGTCACAGACGCCACCAACGCCGCACGGACATTAATTTTCAACATTCACACTCAGGATTGGGATGATGAATTGCTGGAACTTCTGCAGATACCGCGCAACATGCTGCCAACGGTTCTGGATTGCGCCGCAGATTTCGGGACAGTGGAAGCGGATACTTTCGGCGCTGCCATTCGCATTGCAGGCGTTGCCGGAGATCAGCATGCGGCCACCATTGGTCAGGCTTGCTTTGAGCCAGGCATGTTCAAATCCACCTATGGCACAGGCTGTTTCGCCTTTCTGAACACTGGTGACAAACCGGTTCCTTCCAACAACCGCCTTTTGACAACGGTTGCCTATCGTCTGGATGGCGAAGTTACCTACGCGTTGGAGGGATCAATCTTCATAGCAGGCGCAGCGGTACAATGGCTTCGCGATGGTATGAAAATGCTTGAAGATGCCAGCCAGAGCGGAACTATGGCGGAGGACGCAGATCCCCATCAAGAAGTCTATCTTGTGCCAGCCTTTGTTGGTCTGGGCGCACCTTATTGGGATGCAGAGGCACGCGGCGCAATATTTGGATTAACTCGAGCCTCTGGTCCAAATGAGCTGGCACGCGCTGCCCTGGAAGCGGTTTGCTACCAAACGCGCGATCTTTTGGAAGCGATGCACAAGGATTGGTCCAGTGAGGCGGATACTGTCTTGCGCGTAGATGGAGGAATGGTGGCCAGTGACTGGACCATGCAGTTCCTTGCTGACATTCTGGATGCGCCGGTTGACCGGCCCACAATTCTGGAGACAACTGCATTGGGCGCTGCTTGGCTTGCAGGACATAAAGTTGGCGTATGGGGAGGTCAGGAAGAGTTTGCCGCAAAGTGGCGGTTGGACAAAACCTTCACTCCTGGCATGGATGACGCCAAGCGTTCTGCCAAATATGCCGGGTGGAAAGATGCAGTCAGTCGCACACTTAGCAAGCAGGAGCTTTAAACCAGACAAGATTTATTGTCTGAAATTAGGGGTAAAAAAACCCGGGTTCACATGGTACCCGGGTTTGAAACTTCAATCTGCCTGAATGAATGATTATACTGGCGCCAGAACCATTGTCATTTGGCGGCCTTCAAGCTTCGGCGGCATTTCCACTTTGGCAATGTCCTTTGTTGCCTCTTTTACGCGCATAAGCACTTGCATGCCCAATTCCTGGTGGGCCATTTCGCGGCCGCGGAAGCGCATGGTAACTTTCACCTTGTCGCCTTCTTCAAAGAAACGGTTCACCGAGCGCATCTTCACCTCATAGTCATGGGTATCGATGTTCGGACGCATTTTGATTTCTTTGACGTCAACAGTTTTCTGTTTCTTGCGGGCTTCTGCAGCCTTTTTCTGCGCCTGATACTTGAACTTGCCATGGTCCAATATTTTACAAACAGGCGGTTTGGAATTGGCGGCAATCTCGACAAGATCAAGCCCTGCCTCTGCTGCCATTTCCAAGGCACGTGCTGTTGGAACAGTGCCGTGGTTTTCACCCTGATCGTCAATCAGTTGAACATCGGGTGATGTAATTTCTTGGTTGGCCCGTGGGCCTTCTTTCACTGCCGGTGCGGCTCTATGTGGACGGCGAATGGTCGTTAACTCCTAGATTGTTTCACTTACAGCTTAAATTGTTATTTGAAGGTACAATGTCCAGACCTTTCACACTAACAATCGTATCAAAAGTTCCGAACTTACCCTAAAATCCCGCGCCGAGGGCGAAAAGTCAAGAACTCTGCCGGTGCATGTGTCAAATAACAGACAAATGGAGGCTTGAAAGGTCCTTCATTCACGCGTGTGGTCATAAAAGAGATTTGTAGACCGCCAATGTTTGATTGCACATGGCGTCCAGCGAGAAATTTGCGACCGCATGTTCTCTCGCTCTTTTACCAATGGTGCGCCGTTCCTGTTCACTCATAGTCAACACTGTTTGCAAGGCGTCAGCAAGAGCGCCAACATCTCCTGGTGGTACACGCCAGCCCGTGCGTAGCTGCTCAGTCACAGCAGGCGGTACCAAAACTGTTTCACGAGCACCGCCGTGATCAGTGACGATAGCAGGAATTTGTGAAGCACCGGCTTCAACTGCGGCACGGCCAAAGGCCTCTTCTCTGATAGATGCGACAACGGCGCAGGTCGCCAGGGACATTGCGGCTGGTACGTCATCACAATGGCCAACAAGGCGCACATGATCTGAAAGATCAAGTTCTTCGATGAGATTTTGCACGAGTGCTAAAAAGCTGTCATCGCCCTGAACGCCACCTGCAAGCACAAGAAGCGGGTTGCCCGGCAAATTTGCGTGTCGGATTTGTGTCATTGCCCGGGTGAGAACATCCTGTCCTTTCCAAGATGAAATTCGCGCAATATTGAGGATGATAGGCCGCCCCTTATCTTCCTCATGAAGACCCCATTGCGTCCGCATGGCTTCCTGCCTTTCGGCCGTAACAGCATCGTCGGCAAAGGCCTCAAGGTCCGTTCCACGATAAATTGTTGTGATCCGATCTTTAGCAGCAGGCGCACGCGCCTCAACCAGCGCTGCGGTCATTCCGGAATTGGCAATAATGATATCACTGCGGGTTATGGCTGAGTTGTAAAATGCCTTGAACCGGTTTCTCTGGCTGTAAATTCCATGATAGGTGGTCACAAACCGGCAGCCGGAGAGGCGTGCTGCCCACAGGGCGGGCCATGCCGGAGCGCGTGATCTTGCGTGCACAACATCGACACCGCGATGTTTGATGATGTGCTTTAAAGCGAAAGCAGTGCGCAACATTTGCAACGGATTCTTGCTGGCAGCCTTCATGCTAATGAATTCGCCACCATTCGATTTGACCTCCCCTACCAAACGTCCAGGCTCCGCCACAACCAGGGCTGTTCCGCCAGCCTTCACGATTGCCGCTGTCATATCGACAGTTGTGCGTTCTGCTCCGCCCGCTTCTAGCCTTGGGACAATCTGCAATATAGTTCTGCCTGACAGGTTGGCCGAAGTGTCATTTTCTGTAACTTGTATCATTGCTGCCTGTGGCTGCCCGTAGCGATTGACGGATCATTCTTGTTCTTATCAGACCGCTATGGCATCAAATGCCTATGAAAACCAGCGAACCAAGACAGTGATATGACCCAACTCCAATCGCCATTGCAAGACCCCGAATACCTGCAAGTTGATCATGACAGTGGCGCTTGCCAAATTGCATTCCGCCATCGCTCCATCAGCGCAAATTCAATGCCGGGCCTTTTCTGGTTGGGTGGGTTTAAATCAGATATGGACGGCTCCAAGGCTTTGGCGCTGGATGACTACGCCGTTAAAAAGAATATATCCTGCACCCGCTTTGACTATTCAGGCCACGGCCTGTCCAGTGGCGAGTTTGTAGATGGTACGATTTCCAAATGGCTTGATGAAGCAGTGGCGGTTATTCGCGCAACCAGCAACGACAATGATCGCAGAATTCTTGTTGGTTCTTCCATGGGTGGCTGGTTGGCGCTTTTGCTAAACAAACGCCTGAAAAGCAACACCGGCCCCAAGGTTCACGGCATTGTTCTGATTGCGCCTGCGGTTGATATGACGGCTGATCTCATGTGGGATAAACTGCCGGAAGAGGCACGTGCTGAAATGGTCCAGACAGGACGCTTTGAAAAGCCAAGCGAATATTCAGATGAGCCCTACATTTTAACCCATGATTTGATTGAAGATGGCAAAGCACATCTTTTTGGCGGTGGCGTGATAGAGCTTAGTTGTCCGGTTCATATATTGCAGGGCGGACGAGACACTGACGTTCCATCATCGCATACATTGAAACTGGCTGCGCAACTTGCTTTGGATGACGTTGTAATTTCCATGATACCGGACGGTGATCATCGTTTGTCACGTCCAGAAGATCTGGATCGTTTGACCGCCAGTATCGAAACCCTGCTGGAGAACAATTGATCAGCAGTTCCCAGTGAGGTCCAGTTTAGAAAAACAGGCCGGAATAAGGGATTACACCATTGACGAAGACGCGGTTTTACCACTATAAGGCGCGCCACAGGGTGGCAAAAATATTTGCCGCCGTTTTTGTTTTTAAATCCACAAGGTGCCGTACTGCCTAAAAGGCTGGTTTGGGGTGCCTTTTGCAAAAGAGGGGCACAAGCCCATGGCGAATACACCTTCAGCCAAAAAGTCTGCTCGTAAGATCCTTGCGCGCACCGAAGTTAACAAAGCACGCCGCAGTCGCATTCGCACTTATTTGCGCAGAGCTGAAGAAGCTATCGCGTCTGGTGATCAGGCAGATGCAGCCGCAGCGCTGAAAGATGTTCAGCCAGAACTGATGCGCGCTGCCGGGAAAGGCGTTCTTCCAAAGAACACTGCATCACGTAAAGTATCTCGCTTGGCTGCAAGAGTAAAAGCGCTGAGCGCTTAAGTCTTTTTGCTTAGCAGAAATTATCAGGCTCAGCATTTTTCGCTAGAACGCTGACTCGGAAGCGAAAAATTTGACTTTTGCAGGCTCAGCTTTCATTTGGTGAAATTGATAGCCCTACAACTTTAAAAAAGCCCGATTTTTTCGGGCTTTTTTTGTGTCTTCAGCAACATCACCAGTGTCGCATTTCGGGTGACTTTAAGGGCGGGTTAACTAAGTCATTGAAGAGTCACGCAGAATCTTCTCCGGCTCAGTTAAATAGAAAAATTATGTATATATTTCAATATGTTAAATATTTCCCCCATCGATTTTTATGATCAAAAACAGATTCTCAGCTTGTCAACTATGCCAGCAAAAAATATTTTTTGGCTGGTCTACCATACAAGGTCAAAAGTGCCGCTTGACATAAAAATCATTGAGTCGCAGAGCCTTAACATATGGCTGCCCCGTGAGCCGTGTTCTGAATCGTCCGTGGCGCGCAAAAACTGAAAAAGAATCTTGCCAGAGTCGCCTTGCAGAGCAAAATCCCAGTGTGTATCTTCTCTCAACAGACGGCGGCTCTCTCACTGTTTCAAAGAGTAGTTCCAGACTAAAACATGGTCAAATTTAAGTATTTGCAATGCGCAAACTGCTAATAAGTAGTTTTACGCAAGCAGCACAATTGTGTCTGGTGGCAACAACTTATTTTTGTGCAAGCAGCAACTTTTGTTGTTCTTTGCGATCATTTGATTTTGGCGCTTTGTATTGAGCGCTCAATTTCAGAAGAGACCGAACGCTGCTTCTATGGAGCGGTGATGAAAGCAGAATAATTTAGAGGCCGTCAGCGGTCTTTAGTGGCGAGCAGATTGACTAGGGCGACTATGATGAGCAACGTAAAATCAGATGCTGCGATGAATGCGACACCCGCTGCCTCTGAGACGCCCACGGAGACTTCATCTGATGACACTCTTCAAACCAGCCAGATTGCATCAAATGTGAGCCAGTTCGGATACGCTGGTGATGTATCCGAGCGTCATGCATTTGTTGCACTGTCGCACAATGCAATCATTGTGGATGTGCGGACCCGTGCCGAATGGAGTTTTGTAGGTGTTCCAGCCATTGCTCCAGAGAAATTGGTGCTGTGTGAGTGGCAGGTGTTTCCAGACATGCAAGTCAATCCGGCTTTTATAGAGCAAACCAGACAGGAAATTATGGCGCGCAGCGGTGCTGCCGCGCCAGGTGATGCGCCTCAAGTATTTTTTCTTTGTCGCTCTGGTGCGCGCAGTCGATCTGCAGCGATTGCCATGACGGAGGCTGGATTCCCGCAATGTTTCAATATCGAAAATGGATTTGAAGGTGCTCCTGATCATCAGGGCCACAGAGGTGTTGTGAACGGTTGGAAGGCGAGTGATCTGCCATGGCGCCAGAGTTAGTTAAGACAAAACGCCCGTAGCCACGGGCGGAACATCCTGGATTGCTGGGGGGCGTCCGGATGGGTCCAGACAAAATGAATATACGTGTTTTGGCAATGTAGGACTTGCTGAAATGAAGATCTTTGAACGCAATAGGTGGGAATAGGTGAGCGGCGAAATGAAGGGGAAGGGCGATGCCGGTACGGGCAACTTTGAATATTTTGATACAGAGCGACATAGAGCTGCCAAAGACATGCTGCAAAATGTTCGAATGGAGCACACTGCACAAGATAAGAATGAACCCACACCGTCAGACAATCAGCTTGTAACCCCACAAGAAAATTCTGATGCATCAGGCAAAACCCAAAAGACGACCACACACCGGACAACACAGGCGAACCCGACCAAAATGACATCACCTGCTCCTCACATGCCAGAAATGCCCGTCACAACGCCTGCCACGCCATCGAGCTTTGTCGATGACGCATCGCAAGAAGATCCGCAGGAAATCTGGCAGCGAATCTCAGCTCGGCTGCGCTCGGAGTTGGGAGAGGATGTTTTTACATCATGGTTTTTGCGGGTTGAACTTGAAAGCCTGTCAGGTGGGGTGGTTACTTTGTCTGCAGCCACACGCTTTTTACGCAATTGGATTATGTCCCATTTTAAGGAAAAGCTAACCGGCTTTTGGGAAGACGAGGTTGGAACCGTCCATCGACTGGATATTCGCGTTCGGGGCGCATTGCGCGCTCGTGCAGGGCAGAACGCGCAAGCTGGCAAGTCGGATAGCCACACTAATAATGATGGCAAGCCAGCTTCTGCGCGGCGTTTGGCAGACATGCGAGATAATCCATCCCATGTGGGAGATGCCCGCGGAACAACCTATGAGACGGGCACTCGCAACACTTTCAAACAGTCTGGAAACATGTCCAGTGTTGCAGCCGTCCGCTCAGGCACGCCCTTGTCGCTTGTCCAATCTTTGGGCAGTGCACTGGATCGCAGATATGTGTTTGATAGCTTTTGTTCTGGCGCCGCCAACAAGGTGGCATTTGAAGCAGCTCGCTCTGTAGCGATGGCATTGCCCGGCGCGCCGGTATTGTACAACCCGCTTTATCTTCACGGCAGCGTTGGTCTTGGAAAAACTCACCTTTTGCAGGCTATTGCAAATCAGGCAGCCAGCACAGGTGCTCGCCAGGTTGTCTACCTGACTGCCGAGCGATTTATGGCAAATTTTGTGCAGGCCCTGCGTAGCGAGCGTGCGCTCCAATTCAAAGAGCAGCTTCGCGCAATAGATCTGCTTTTGATCGATGACATGCAGTTTTTGACAGGCAAAGCTATCCAGCAGGAATTTTGTCATATGCTCAATGCATTGATTGATGGTGGAAAACAGGTTGTGGTTGCTGCAGACCGCCCGGCCTCTGAACTGGATGCTCTAGAGGAACGTGTACGCTCCCGACTGCAGGGTGGCGCTGCAGTTCAAATTGGCGCACCCGATACACAATTGCGCCGTGACATCCTCACACGCCGTTGCGAGACAATTGTCACAAACCATCCAGATATCAGCATCACAGATACCGTTCTGGACTATGTTGCCAATCTGATTACTACGAATGGTCGCGATTTAGACGGCGCACTTAACCGTTTGGTTTGCCATGCACAGATGAGTCGTGAACCTGTGACTATCGGTGTTGCAGAGCAGGCGTTGAACGATCTTGTTGGTCGCCGTGAGCCGCGCAAAGTCCGTATAGAAGATATTCAGAAAATCGTATCTCAGCACTACAATGTATCGCGGTCAGATATGCTATCTGCGCGCCGCACCCGCACCATCGTGTTGCCCCGTCAGATTGCCATGTATATCGCCAAGAATGTTACCCCGCGTTCTTTGCCTGAAATTGGTCGTCGGTTTGGCAATCGTGATCATACAACCGTGCTTCACGCGGTGCGCAAAATTGAAGGTCTTTTGCAAACTGACAAGAAACTTGGTCAGGAAATTGAACTCCTCCGCCGTCTGGTGGAAGAGTAGAAGCAACGCGAAAGCGCTTTCTTTTCCATTCCTGCCATGTGGATTGGATTTGCCCTTGCACTTTTGCTTTAGGCACGCCAAATTTGATCAAATCAAAGGCCTTCGTTAAAAGCGGAGGTCTTTCGTGTCTTTAGTTTTTGAAAATTGGTTATTCCCATGAAAGCCACCCTGGAACGCTCGCATCTTTTAAAATCGCTCGGCCATGTGCATCGGGTTGTAGAACGGCGTAATACGATTCCAATTCTGTCCAATGTTCTCATTAAGGCGGAGGGTGGCGCTGTTCAGCTAAAAGCAACTGATCTGGATCTGGAAGTTGTGGAAAGCGTGCCGGCTATGGTGGAGCAGGCTGGTTCAACCACAGTGCCTGCCCACATTTTGCACGATATTATTCGCAAGCTGCCAGATGGTGCGGATGTCAGCCTCGACAGTGTAGGTAGCGACGGCACTATGGCGCTGAAGGCGGGCAATTCCCGCTTTACATTACAGATGCTGCCAGACAGCGAATTTCCGGACATTACCGCTGGCGAATTCAGCCACACATTTTCACTGGAAGCTGCCGAGCTGAAAAAGCTGATAGATCGCACTCAGTTCGCTATTTCTACAGAAGAGACGCGCTACTATCTCAACGGCATTTATCTGCACGCCGAAGAGCAGAATGGTGAGTTGATGATGCGCGCTGTGGCAACAGATGGCCATCGGTTGGCATTGGCTGATATTCCAGCACCTCAAGGGTGTGAAAATATGCCTGGCATTATTGTGCCACGCAAAGCGGTTGGAGAAATTCAAAAACTCCTGGATGGCGCTGAAGAGCGCGTGCAGGTTGAACTATCCGACAGTAAAATTCGCATCTCTTTGGGTGCTGTTGTTCTTACCAGCAAACTAATTGATGGCACGTTCCCTGACTACGAACGCGTTATTCCACGTAACAATGACCGGGATTTGAGGTTAGATCGCGCTACTTTTGAAAAAGCGGTTGATCGTGTGTCTACAATTTCAAGTGAACGTGGCCGTGCGGTGAAGCTGTCACTCAGCAGTGATATGTTGGTCCTAAGTGTCACCAATCCAGATTCCGGCACCGCAACTGAAGAAGTTGCGGTTCAATATGCCTCTGAAGAGTTGGATATTGGTTTTAATGCCAAGTATCTTTTGGATATTGCAAGCCAACTTCAAAGCGAAAGTGCTCTGTTTAAATTTTCAGATCCGGGTATGCCGACTTTGGTGTGCGATGAAGCCGATCCAACAACGCTCTACGTTTTGATGCCAATGCGCGTTTAGAGCGCTAACAAATCAGGGTTCTATAATTTTGACAGCAAGACGGAGGCAGTAGTGGGACAAGCCCCCTATGTCAGCCGTTTGTCGCTGACGAATTTCCGCAGCTATCCATCTTTGTCTCTGGAACTGGATGCCCGTCCGGTTGTGCTGACAGGCGCGAATGGGGCAGGTAAGACCAATCTTCTGGAAGCGGTCTCCTATCTGTCTCCCGGCCGTGGGTTACGTCGCGCCGCGCAAGATCAGGTGGCGTGTGTGAGCGGCGATGGCTGCTGGGCGATGTCGGTTAATCTGCGCGAAGGCGAAGAAGAGACCCGCATCGGCACGGGCTTGCAATTGGGTGCCAATGGCATAGATCGCGCAAAGAAACTGCGCATCAATCAGGCCAACGCTCAAAGCAGCGACGCATTGCTGGAATATATTCGGGTGCTTTGGCTCACACCGGCCATGGATGGGCTATTTACTGGACCTGCCGGAGACCGTCGCCGGTTTCTTGACCGTTTGGTTCTGGCGGGGGACCCGGCCCATGGCAAGCGTGTTGCTGCTTATGAGAAAGCGTTGACCGGGCGCAATCGCCTGTTGGATGCGCCCTGCCCGGATGCGTCATGGCTGGACGGCATTGAGACGCAAGTCGCCGAACTTGGTGTCGCTGTGGGCTTCGCGCGTAAGGAGTTGGTGCAACGATTGGAGCATCGTATTATCTCTGACAGTTGGCAAGACAGCGCATTTCCAAGCGCGCTTCTGTCGTTGGAAGGCCCGTTTGAGCCGTTGATAGCGGGTGAAGATAAGCCGGCTGTTGATGTGGAGAATGAATTCCGCAATCTGCTGCGCAGCAACCGCCGACGTGATGCGGCAGCCGGGCGCACATTGGATGGCCCGCATCGCAGTGATTTAACGGTAAGACACCGTGAAAAAGACATGCCTGCATCCCTTGCTTCCACAGGTGAGCAAAAGGCGTTGTTGATTGGCCTCGTGTTGGCTCATGCAAAATTGGTAAGTGAACTGGACGGGCGGAGCCCAGTTTTGCTGCTGGACGAAATTGCGGCACATTTGGACCCTGCACGACGCGCAGCCTTGTTTGATGCGCTCTTGGATTTGGGCGGCCAGGCCTGGATGACCGGGACCGATCCGATATTATTTGAAGCGCTTGGTTCACGTGCCCAGCATTTCCAAGTTGATGGTGGATCTGTCACTTTGCAGGTCTGACTTTGCCGACACAAGAAACGGGTGGTTGTTCGCCTGGAAAGGTTCTACACCGGTGTTGCTGACCTTCAAAGTGACGCCGGGAAAAGGTACTTATCATGATCCGCACCACCATGAACCCGGTCGATTGGGCGTTGCTAATTGGCCTCTCCATTCTCTGGGGTGGGTCGTTTTTCTTCATAGAAATTGCGGTGAAGTCTTTACCTCCGCTGACTTTGGGTGCGCTGAGGGTGTCATTGGCGGCGGTATTTTTGTGGGCTGTGGTTGTTGTCCTGAAGCTGAATATCAGATTTCCCGCCCGCGTGTGGGTGGCCTTTTTAGGAATGGGCCTTTTGAATAACGCCATTCCTTTCACCTTGTTTGCATCCGCTCAGCAGGAAATTGCTTCCGCTCTGGCAGCCATTCTAAACGCCACCACTCCGCTATTTACCGTGCTGGTCGCGGCTATTTTTCTTAGTGATGAAAAGCCATCGACATTAAAGATTCTCGGCGTTGTCGCTGGATTTATTGGTGTTGTGATAATGATCGGAGCTGACTTGTTCGGCAGTGACATGCTGGGAACCACTCTTGTAGCCATTTTTGCTCAATTGGCGTGCCTGGCCGCCGCGCTGTCCTATGCATTTGCTGGTGCGTTCGGTCGTAGATTCGGTCGCTATGGCGTGCACCCAATTCTAACGGCGACAGGTCAGTTGACGGCGTCGTCTCTGATCCTTTGGCCTTTAGCTCTATTATATGATGGCGCAGATGCTGGATTGGGGGCTCTTGATTTAGCGCCGCTCTTGTCCATGCTCGGCCTTGCCATTGCGTCAACGGCGCTGGCCTACGTGATCTATTTCAAACTTCTTGCAAGTGTTGGGTCAACCAATCTCTTGCTTGTAACATTCCTTGTTCCGGTCACGGCCTCATTGCTTGGTATTTTCATTTTGGGTGAACATCTGGCATTCAGTGATGTTGTGGGTATGGCCTTTATAGCGGTGGGCCTGTCAGCTATTGATGGCAGGCTCTGGCGGCGTTAAAACCATGTTATCGCAATTCCGGGATGCTGATAATGGATCTGACAACACTTGTGACGTTTGCCGTGGCTCTAGGTATCTCTGCCGCTATACCCGGGCCAGGCGTTGCGGCCCTTGTGGGACGTTCTCTTGCAACGGGCTTCCGGCCGACACTCCCAATGGTTCTTGGGCATATCACTGGCGATCTGACCTATTTGACAATTGCCGTTTTGGGATTGGCTTTCATTGCTGAAAGTCTGGGTACATTCTTTTTTGTCGTGAAGTGGGCTGGCATTGCCTATCTTTTATATCTTGCATGGAAATTCTGGACTGCGCAGAGTGATGCGTTGATTGCCAACAGCAACGCTAAAGCAGCATCGCCATTTCAGACATTTTTAGCCGGCTTGGCAGTAACGCTGGGTAATCCGAAAACCATCACATTTTATCTGGCTCTAACACCGACAATTGTTGATGTAACGCATCTTTCAGTGATCAGTTATCTGGAACTGGTGGCCATCGTCTTTGTGGTTCTTGGTGTGGTTGTTACGTCGTATGTTGCGCTGGCTGCGCGTGCACGAACTGCTTTGGCAAAACCCGCCGCCTTGAAGCGTTTGAACCGTACGGCGGCTGCGCTTTTGGCGGGCGCTGCCGCTGGGCTTGCATTTAAGAGTTGACCTAAGGTGTGAAATTCACGTTTTTGGCGGAAAACTGCGATTTCTGGCATGTTTTGCGCGCATTTCAGTGGTTGTGTCAGACCGCAATCCCCATATAAGTTTCTTAAGCTGATTTAATTTTTAGGAAGTGATTCGTTATGGCCGATTCCGAGCCAATTGCAGAAGCTGATACAGGATCTGAAAACGCCGAATATGGCGCTGATTCTATCAAGGTACTGCGTGGACTTGATGCGGTGCGTAAGCGCCCGGGCATGTATATTGGCGACACGGATGACGGCACAGGACTACACCACATGGTGTATGAGGTGGTGGATAACGCCATCGATGAAGCCCTGGCTGATCATGCTGACTTTGTAAAAGTCACATTGAACGCTGAAGGATCGGTAACCGTTGAGGACAATGGACGTGGCATCCCGACGGACATTCACTCTGAAGAAGGTATTTCTGCTGCCGAAGTGATTATGACGCAGCTCCATGCGGGCGGTAAATTTGATCAGAATTCCTACAAGGTTTCCGGCGGTCTGCACGGGGTGGGTGTGTCTGTTGTGAACGCCCTGTCCTCAAAGCTGACGCTGAAAATCTGGCGTGCAGGAAAAATCCACGAGATGAGCTTTTCTCATGGCGTATCGGATGCACCTTTGGAAGTCATAGGCGATGCAGGCGATAGGACGGGTACGCAAGTTACCTTTATGCCCAGCACAGAAACTTTCACGCAGACAGAATTTGATTTTGGGACGCTTGAGCACAGGCTTCGCGAGCTCGCTTTTTTGAATTCCGGAGTTCACATCATTCTGACCGATAAGCGCGGCACTGAAGATCGCGTGGAAGAGATGCAGTATGATGGAGGCCTTGAGGCTTTTGTCACCTATCTGGATCGCGCCAAACATCCACTTGTTGACGCGCCAATTTCCCTTGTCACAGAAAAGGATGGAATCACTGTTGAAGTGGCCATGTGGTGGAACGATAGCTACCATGAGAATGTGCTGTGCTTTACCAACAATATTCCGCAGCGCGATGGCGGCACCCACCTGGCCGGTTTCCGTGGCGCGCTGACCCGCCAAATGGTTGGCTATGCGGATCGCTCCGGTATTACCAAGAAAGAAAAGGTCAATGTCACTGGAGAAGATTGTCGTGAAGGGTTGACCTGTGTTCTGTCGGTAAAGGTGCCTGATCCGAAATTCTCATCTCAGACCAAAGACAAGCTTGTATCGTCAGAAGTGCGCCCGGTTGTGGAAAGTGCTGTGAATGAATCACTGCAAACCTGGTTGGAGGAACATCCGCAGGAAGCAAAGATTTTGGTTGGCAAAGTGGCTGAAGCGGCCGCTGCGCGTGAAGCGGCCAAGAAAGCGCGCGAATTAACACGCCGCAAGGGTGCCCTTGATATTGCTTCCCTTCCCGGAAAATTGGCCGATTGCCAGGAACGTGATCCGGCCAAGTCTGAAATCTTCCTGGTGGAGGGTGATTCTGCTGGTGGTTCGGCCAAGCAAGGCCGCAGCCGTTCTAATCAGGCAATTTTGCCACTGCGTGGTAAAATTCTTAATGTGGAACGTGCGCGTTTTGACCGCATGCTTGGGTCTGCCGAAATTGGAACACTCATCACAGCGCTTGGTACCGGCATCGGCAAGGAAGAGTTTACGCCAGATAAGCTGCGCTATCACAAGATCATCATTATGACAGATGCTGATGTGGATGGCGCGCATATTCGCACGCTGCTTTTGACGTTCTTCTTCCGTCAAATGCCGGAACTTATTGAACGTGGTCACCTCTACATAGCGCAACCGCCACTTTACAAGGTGAAGCGCGGATCTTCCGAAAGTTATCTGAAGGATGAAGAGGCGCTACAGGACTATCTCATCATGTCTGGCATCGATGATACCAGCTTTACCCTACAAAGCGGTGAAGTGCGCACCGGTGTAGATTTGAATGGCTTGCTGGATGATGTGCGTGCTTTCTCAAAGACATTAGCCGGTCTGCACAGCCGATATGATCGCAAGCTGGTGGAACAAACAGCCCTCGTTGGGCTTTTGGAAGCAGGCGCTACTGAAGAAGACGGTGCGCAAACGTTGATCGAAAAACTGATCACGCGCATGGATGCCTTGTCGGAAGAAACAGAACGTGGATGGCGCAGCGAGCTACGTAGTGATGGAACGTTGGTCCTGTCACGCGATGTGCGTGGCGTGCGCGAAGCGTTAATGCTGGACGGCGCCTTGTTCGATAGTGCGGATGCGCGCAGGCTGCATACTCTTGCCATGCGGTTTGCTGACGCATTTGAAGGTGTTGGAAGGTTGAAACGCAAAGAAACGGAAACTGAGATTTTTGGCCCGGCCGATCTTCTGGAAGCCGTACTTCTGGTAGGCCGTAAAGGCATCTCCCTGCAACGCTACAAGGGCTTGGGAGAAATGAATGCGGATCAGCTTTGGGAAACCACTTTGGACCCGGATGCCAGAACGTTGCTGCAAGTAAAAATCGGTGAAGCCTATGATGCTGATGATATTTTTAGCAAGCTAATGGGCGATGATGTGGAGCCAAGACGCTTTTTCATCCAGGAAAATGCCCTTAGCGTCGCAAATTTGGACATTTAGGCATTTTCTGCCTTAGTTTTGCCGCACCGCACAAACAGTCACTCGCCTAATCCCAAGACGAGTTAAGAGACATATGTATAAATCACTATTTGCAGGCCTCGGCCTTTTGACATTGGCCGCGACCGGCCTGACTTTTTCATCTCCAGCAGACGCTGCCGCGCAATGCGGTAAAGCTTCCTGGTATGCTCTTTACAGCCGCACCGCGAGCGGCGAAATGATGAACCCAAACCATTTGACAGCAGCTCATAAGTCGTTGCCATTTGGTACAAAGGTTCGTGTTACTAACATGAAAAACGGCAAGTCCGTTGTTGTTCGTATCAATGACCGTGGCCCATTTATCAAAGGTCGCGTGATAGACGTATCTAAAGGCGCTGCCCGTAAGATCGGCATGATCAAGTCTGGTGTCGCTCAGGTGAAAGTTACCGCATTGAATGGCGCATCCATCAAGGGTACGCATCGCTGCAGCTAAGCTCGACGACGATCTGAAAAATCAAGGCGTCTGAAGTTGTCTTCAGGCGCTTTTTATGTTTGTGCCAATGCAGCCAAGCCAACGACCATCAGCATAGATATCGCCATCGCTGCATTAATAATGAAATGAGCGCGTTCGCTCAGGTTCAGGCGATGAAGATATACACCGGCGCTCAACCAAAACAGGTGAATGGGAAGCCAGATAGCGTTCATGATCAAAAATTTCAGTAAGGTTTCCATCAGTAGGCTCTCAGGCAAGAATGCAAACCCGGTGAACAATGCCGTATTCACAGCGTAGGCCTTGGGGTTGATTGCCTGAAGTGCCAAGCCACCGACAAAGCCCGGAGGGCGTTCAGCTTTTATGAAAGCGATTTTAGTGCCTGACAGCGCAATGCGTAGCGCCAGATATAATAAATATGCTGCGGATGCGTAGAGCAGAACTGAACGCACAATCGGAACGGACAGAACAATAGCTGCCAGTCCGGTTACAACCGCTAGAGAGACAAGATTGGTGCCAACAAGCAGACCCGCCACATAGCGTAGACCCGCCTGATATCCAAAAGCTGATCCAACACCGGCGGTGGATAAAACGCCTGGACCTGGTGTGATAATCAGAAAGAAGACGGCTGCCATGAAGGTAATCATAGCCCTATCTGTACGCTGGCAATCTCGTCTGTTCAATTGCCATATGAAACTGCAACCAGTTCCGGAATATGCTAAAGGAATTAAGGGGGGGGGGGGGGCGTCTGAGATTTCTGATAAAGGAACGCAGATCATGACAAATCAGGTTAGAACTTTTGCAAGCATCCTTTTTTTTGGCATTGCATGTATGTTTTTAGGGCTTGGCGGTGCTGATGCACGACCCAGCACACAATCTTACACATGCGAAGGTGTTCGGCATTTCATCGATCAGCGCGGGACTGTGGTCATGAACACAAAAAATGCTTCAGTTTATCGCAAGTTCTATGCACCGCACTATCAATGCCCATTCTCAACAGAGCACACGGCTCACCGTGTGCCAACGAAAAGCGGCACTTGCACACTTTATATCTGTCGCGAGCCTCGGGAAGACATGTTTGGTCGTAAATGGCCACGGCGCTTCTTGAAGTGATTAGACGCCACGCCTGATACGTCTGGCTTTCATGGCCTCATGGGCCTCTGGCGTTCCATCATGGAATGAGCCGAACCATTTATCCAATGGTACCATGCCATCGGCATAGTTCACTTCAAAATATTTATGATGCAGGTAGTGTGCATAGTAAGATGTATCGACGCTAGTCTCCTCGCCTACGACCACACGGTCAAAGCCAGTATGCCCTTGAGCTGGAGAAACGCCCAACCGGGAGGCCAGGTTGATCATGTGAATGGGGTGTGCGGGTATGATGAAGAACAACAGGATGGTCGAAAAATACAAGATATGTTCAATCGGATGCATGGAAAGCCCGGACCATGGTCCAGGATTGGTGTTCCGATGGTGTAGCTTGTGGGCAATTTTATATAGTGGCGGCCAATGAAGAAGCCGATGCGCAAAGTAAAAGCCCACTTCATGAATGAATGGAACTAGGAAGAACAGAGCAATAAAGCTGACCGGGTTTTCAGAGAAGTTGATGAGCGGCGCGATCCCATTTGCGTAGGCCCAAAGCAACAGCACTTCGTAGGCCGTCCAAATGGGAAGGCCACTGGCAAGGGTCCAGAACATATTGTCCATGGTCTGATTGTTGAACAGGAAAACCGATGAATCTTTCTTAGGCCAGGTACGATTGTATTTGAAAGTCGTGCCTTGCCTGCGCCAAACATAAAGCCACAAGTGCCAAGCGCCATAGACCGCCAATGCCAACGCGTAGTTTCGCGCAAGAATAAGACCGACCCACTCAAACGAGAAGTTCTTCATGGTCTCCAGAGATGGCGTGAGAAAAAGCCAGATGAGAATGGCTGCAAAAGCGTACAGCAGGTTCCAGGGCAAAAAATAGCCTGGAAATCCAAAGAACCATTTAAACAATGCTTTGGGCTGAGGCGGCCATGCAAAAGCAGGACCGTAGCTTATGGGCTTGTCAGGCGCCCAACCGCCGCGCGCATCAATTTTGCCAAACTTCAGCTCATCCATGAAAGGCCTCTCCTCCTTACACACCCAAACTATTTCATACCATGTTCAATAAAGCCATGCAGCATACCTCTAAACGGTCTTTCAACGCTCGACATAGATGCATTTAACTGCCAATAAGCGTCCTGTTTTTCTTTTTTTAATTTTTAAAATGCCAAATTTTATCAACGTTATTGAACGGGACCTTCGCTACGGTGGAGGACATGAACACACCCTTTTACGGAGCTTGGCAAATACGGCTCCGGAGGTGTCATTTCGTTTTTTGACGTCCCGTAGTGGCGATCCCGACAAAATGGATCAATCATCATTGTGTTTGCCTATTCTCACAAATAGCAAGCAACAAAAGTCCGATTTATCAACGGCTCTTGCTGCAGATGCGGAGTGTTTATCAAGGTTCATACGAACGAAGAATGCTGACGGTCTCTGCAAGTTTCTTATCCCATCAGCTGATCCGTACTACATCCGCCTATGCCTTCTGCTTTTGCGCACAATCAAGCACAGAGCGCGCTTTAGTCTGCGTATCTTGTACGAGGGAGCCATTTCAGCCCTATCAAAGGATGAAACATCGCAGCTCAAAGCTGAAATAAATGCAAAAAATGTAGAATTGTTGACAGAAACGCCGAGCTTAAGTCGGAGACTGGTGCAGGCTTATCAAATTTCTGTAGAAGCGATATTGCTGCTGCCCTGCGCACTTATGCCGGATGACAAAGTGAAATTTGATCGGGCCTGCAATGGCACACAAGTCCAGCATTTCAAAATTGGCTATCTGGGCGGGCTACGTACGGAAAAAGGCCAGGATCAACTTCCAAAAATTGTAACGCAGCTTGCAATGCGCCTGAAAGAAAGAAACCCGGACTTCAGCGCCAGCGTACTCTACCAGACACATCGAAAACGGCGGCTCAGGGTTCGCAATCTGCGCTTTGATCTGAAAATGCTGAAAGCTTCAATTAGCGCATGGAGACAGGGAAACCCTGTAAAACTCGTAAAACTGGAAGCAACCCTCTCAGAAGCGCAATTCAAGGAAATCCTACAAACCGTTGATCTGCTTCTGATACCCTACAATCTGGATGCATATGCCCATCGGGGTTCTGGTCTAATTATAGATGGTGTCCTGGCGCAAAAACCGATTGTTGCAACACGGGGCCTTGGGATGGCTGATCTGCTGGCGTTTGGTAGCGCGCTGGATGCCGCATCTGCATCCGAGTTCGCAGAAAAGATCATTCAACTCATGCAGAACTACGACCAGTTTAAGCAACACACAGGCCTTGCGCGCAAGGCCGTTTTGCAGCAGTTGACGGCATCTCAAGACTACCTTCAACACTTCGCATCGGCTGACTAGAGACGGGCGTTTTGATCTGAAATCCAGTCGAGTGTGGTTTTGAGTCCCTTCTGCAGGGAGCCATCGGGTTTCCAGCCCAATAGTCCATGAATCAGCGTATTATCGCTGTTGCGGCCGCGAACACCCTGCGGCCCCGGTACATGAATTTTTGTCAGGGTTTTGCCTGCCAGCGCACAGGTCATATCTACGAGCTGGTTGATGGTCACCATCTGGTCAGAGCCGATATTAACAGGCCCGAGATGATCGGAACGAGTAAGCCTCAAAATTCCTTCGATACAATCTTCTATATACAAAAAGGATCGGGTCTGCTGGCCGTCTCCCCATATCTCAATTGTTCCGCCATCGTGGGCCTGGCATGCTTTCCGGCATATGGCGGCAGGAGCTTTTTCCCGTCCATCATTCCAGCTACCTTCCGGGCCAAATATATTATGTAGCCGGGCAATCCGCGGCTCGGTGCCGTGATTGCGTCCATATGCAAGATAAAGCCTTTCGGAAAACAATTTTTCCCATCCGTAGTCGCTATCAGGTTCTGCTGGATAGGCACTGTCTTCCGCGCAATTCGGATCATCAGGGTTTGTCTGATTATAGGCCGGGTAGATACATGCCGATGAAGAATAGAAAATACGTTTGATATTACGTTTTTGGCAGGCATCCAGAACATTCAAGTTAATGGAGGCAGAGTTATGCATGACCTTTGCATCGTTAGAACCAGTAAAAATATAGCCCGCGCCCCCCATATCTGCCGCCAGCTGATAAACTTCGTCAAAATGTTGATCAACAACACGATCCACAAAGTGACGATCGCGCAGATCGCCAAGCACAAAGTCGTCGGCTGTTGTGTCCGAATAGCTTGGAAACTTCAAATCAACGCCACGCACCCAACAATTTTCAAGAGTGAGCCTTTTTACAAGATGGCTTCCAATAAAACCTCCAGCACCGGTAATCAGGACGCGTTTTCTGTGAGTCACGGAATGCCTCTTTCGTCATTGAAAAAAAATTGGGTCATCTATAGGGCGATGACGTGGATAAAAAAATCAAAAAAACGAGTGATAAGTCGCATAAAGATCTGGCAATGGCAAATCAGATAATGATCATTTCGGGCAATGTAATATCAATGCTTGAGAATGCTCCCAATCAAGTCTTAAAGACAACCAAAAGTGTATCAAACACCGGTCGCATTGGCGCGCAGGAACATAGACGGAGACTGGCCCATGACGCGTGCAAATTCTCGGTTAAAGTTCGACTTGGTATTGAACCCGCTGTTGAGCATTGCCTCAGTCACAGTATCCCCATTGGTCAGGCCCACGCAGGCGTAGCGAATGCGAAATCCGTTCACATAGCGTGAGATGTTTTCGCCTCTTACCAAATTGATCGCGCCAGAAAGCTGTTTGATGGGCACATGCAGCCGCCGGGCAAGACGGCTGAGTGTCAAATCTGGATCAAGATAAGGTCGGTTTTTCTCCATCAACGCATCGAGGCGGGCTATGAGGGCCGTGTCTTTTTCTGTGGGACGAGCACTCTCTAACTCACCTGCGGTTGGCGCGTCTTCAACGTTACCTTCCGCATCGCGTGAAAGACTCAGAAGGCCAATGCCGAGGAGCGTAAAGGAGGTGAAGAGGCTGATGATCAGCGATTTCCATTCAATGTGGCCAAGACCAAGCGCAACGGCGATTAGGACATCTGACAGGGCCGAGAATATCAGGAGCAAGCCAATAGCCTTCCAAATCCGGACGGGCTGAGGTCCCGAACTCAGACGTGCGAGCGGAAGCGTGCCTTCTCGGCGCAATCGGATCAGAATCGCAATCCCGTAGCTGGCGAAGATGGCTGGTAGCACGACATCCAGCGTCAAAGGGGCAAAAAGAGTACAGAAGGCCGTGAAGATAGGCCCAAGCACATGTAACCAGTCACGTCGAATTTCGAGTGGGCGCAGGGCGGCAGATTGGAATGTAAGCCAAGCCAGAGGTGGGGAGGCGATGGCGGTAATGGGTTGGATGAGCAGCAATTCGGACAGTCCGTAGTGCTGTGTCAACGAGATGATCAGCGCCTGGATAGCGCAAGCCATTAAAAGGAGTAAAAACAGGATCGACCGATCTCCAGCAACAGCATGGCGTAGAGCCAAAAAGCCAAGGATAAGGGCGACTACAAGTGGGATCGGAAGCGTCAACATAACTGACAGATAGACCTATCTCCGGTTCTGCGCGACCTAAAACCGATTCGAGGACGCACGACTAACAAGCGCAGTTAAGGATAGGACAATCTATTCACTCAAGGAGCTCATGAAATGAAATCTGTGTTAAAAGCTTGCGCTGCTATCCTATCCGTTGCCGGCTCCGCTGTCGCGGAGCCAAATGTTGGCTTCGACCGGCTGGACATTCACGCCGATCACCGCAGTGGCCTCATCGCTGGCGGGATATGGTCGCCAGCCGATAGGAAAACCTATGTCGTCCCAATCGGAGGAGGCCCCGTGTTCGAACCGGTACACGCATATCTAGGTGCGGCACTGCCAGATCAGAAGCTGCCCTTGATCGTTATGTCGCATGGCTCAGGCAGCAGCATTGATGGCACAGCGTGGTTGGCCGCCGGCTTGGCTGAACGGGGGGCTTTGGTTCTGGTGATGAACCATCCGGGCACAACATCGGGCGACAGTTCTCCGCGCCGAACCGTGCGCTTATCAGAACGCGCATCTGATTTGAGCGCGGCGCTCGACTATGTTCTGGCCGATCCGTATTTCTCCGAACGCATCGATCCTGAACGGGTCGCGGCATTGGGCTTCTCGCTCGGTGGGGCAACCGCTCTTGGCATCGCAGGCCTGCGCTTCGATCCTGAAGTTTATAAAGCTTATTGCGACCGGTTCGGAGAGGCGGCGCAAGACTGCATGTTTCTTTCGCGCGGTGCGGTTGATTTGGAGAATTTGCCACCTGAGTTCTCTGCGGAAATGTCGGATACGCGGTTTACCAGCGTCGTAGCTGTCGATCCCGGATTTACCTATGCCGCGCTCCCTCAAGCAGCAGCTGAGATCCGCGTGCCGGTGCAACTGGTAACTTTGGGCGACAGCTTCCCCTGGTTCGCAGTTGATGTGCGCACCGAAGGTAGCGGGCTGGTCGATATGTTACCAAACGTAGAGCATGCAGTGATTCCCAACGCCCAACATTATTCGTTTCTTCCTATCTGCACTGAAAATGCGGCGCAGTTGCTTGTCAAGATGGGCGAGGATCCAATCTGCGATGACCCAAAGGGTTCGGATCGCGCCGCAGTCCACGCTGCCTCCATCGATGCAATTGCGCGGTTCCTGAAACTATAAGCAACTTTATCGTGCTGAGCTCCCTCCTAGATCATCTGAAGAGGAGCTCGGCCTACGTTTAGGGAAAAATTCTTGGAGTGACGTGGAGCCACTGTTTGAAAACAGTAAGCGGATTGCACCTTCATCCCGGATCGTGGTCATCGATCCTGAAATCAGTTTGTCCTAGAAATTTGAATGCGGTGTTAAGGGACAGTTCCCTGGTTCGCAAACTCGGTCGTTCTTAGAAAATGGCAGACCTGCGAGGAAACTATCTGAACCATTTTGATGATGTTTTCGAGGAATTAGAGAATTGGGAAGAGGCGTTAAAGTCGCTACCCGGTTTCGACGAAGACTAAAATGCAGACGTCAGCCAGAATAGAAAAGACTTCAGATTAGTGCCACTTTCGAGATATTTGCAAAGTAATAAAATTACATTCAATAAACGCACAAGTTCGACTGCCCTAGATACTTCTAGTCGTAAAACGCAGGAGCTTGTTTCAACGAAGCCCATTGCTCATCGTCATGACCATAGATTACCAAGGCCGCTTTTGCGCGCTTGGCAACGTCAACGATTTTTTGCGTACTTGCTCGAATGCGCCTTTCATCATCTTCATCGGTAATAAAAATTTCTCTTGTTGTGGCGTCTGCCATAGAGCGATGCATTACCGCATCAACTGCTAGAAGTATGGGTCCTGCATTCAATAAACGGACAAGAATAGACTGGTGTCCGGGGACATGGCCGCTTGTCTCTAACAGCTCTACGCCCGGTATTAATTCCATATCACCGTCAATAACACGGTAACGCAACACAGGATCATCCCACGCTTTGCGGTTGGCTGCAAAACGTGGATGCCCACTTTTGGCAAGGTCGTAATGCTCGCGCTGCACAATCAATTCCGCATTACCAAATAAGTTGTGGTTGCCTGAATGGTCGTCGTCTAGATGGGAACAAACCAGATAGTTTATGTCTGAGGGTTTTAGTCCAATGGACGCTAAGCGAGCCAAGATGCTATCCTCCTCATTCATCTCGACGGTAATCCCAGGAGGGTTTTGAGGAGAATCTATAAACGAGAGAGGCCAACCTGTGTCGATAAGAATATTGGTCCCGTTATTGTCCTGGATAAGATAACCGGGCACAGGAATGTTACCTGGTTGCATGGTCGCAAGATTTAGCAGGTAAAGACGCATGAAGTAGTTCCATTAATTGTCAGAATCGATGCAAACAACTTTACTATTTCTAAGATTCAAATCAATTGAACCCCTGAGTGACTCCGCAAGCTTCGGCGATCAGTTAATTATAACATCAGCAATTCCAAAGTATCACTTAAACGATTATATGACTTTAAATACGTTTCATAATACCCAGCGTGACTGAGAGTCTGTAAAGGGCCAAGAATTGTATTTGACTGAAATCAACGTTATGCCCAGTCTTCGTTGAATGTTCCTATTCAAGTTAACCCTTCAGACGCCGAGTCAACAATACATGGCGCGATAGGTATAAACACGATTTGAAAAATTCATACTTTGGGACCACATGAACTCGGGAAGCATGGGCGTATTATGGGAATTCTGGCGGAGAGACAGGGATTCGAACCCTGGAGACGGTTCCCCGCCTACACACTTTCCAGGCGTGCGCCTTCGACCACTCGGCCACCTCTCCGTGCTGCTACATTCTGATATAACCAGAGCGATATTCAGCGCGAGAGGTGTATACTGATCGCGCAGCCGGGCGCAAGGTGGCTAAGCAATCTTTTCGCCTCTATTTGTCTTTTTTCTCGCGCAAGCGTGAAGAGGGTTGATTTGCAGGCAAAAGCGCGGCCCTTTATGTGCCAGAAAACGAAATAGGACACGACATGATACGCTTTATTTTTCGCATTCTCGGATTTTGGCTGTTTGCTGGCGCTTTTGTCGCGCTGGTGCTGGATGGCGCCCGCTCAATTACCAGCGGAGATTTGATCATCACGCCCATGGGCAGCACGTGGTTTTCCCTGAATTCGGGGTCACTTAACCTGGCGCAGGCTGTTATTCAACGCAATGTGCACCCATATGCATGGGACCCGGTCATGATTTCCATCCTCGAAGCGCCCACGTGGCTCGTGGTTGGTGTCATAGCCTTGTTGTTTATTGCCATCGGCAAAAAGCGGCGTGGTGTGGTTGAAGGTTAAGCCTGTTTTCAAAAGGAGAGTGCAATGTTTTTGTTCAACAAGCTTCAAAACAAAATAAACGTTGTTGCGAAGGAAGATGCTCTAACCGGCCGGTCTGAAAAAATGCCGTTGCCTGACGCTCATTTTGTCAATGGAAATCCGCTGACAGGACCTTTTTCAAATCATTTGGAAATGGCTTATTTTGCATTGGGTTGTTTTTGGGGTGCAGAACGCATTTTCTGGAAGCTGGACGGTGTTTACACAACGGCTGTGGGTTACATGGCCGGTTATACGCCCAATCCGACCTATCAGGAAGTTTGCAGCGGACAGACTGGGCACACGGAAGCGGTGCTGGTAGTCTATGACCCCTCAATCATCTCCATTGATAAACTGCTTCAGGTGTTTTGGGAAAGTCACGATCCCACACAGGGCATGCGACAGGGCAACGATACTGGTACGCAGTATCGCTCCGGTGCCTATTTGACCAATGAGGACCAGCTGGATGCTGCGCGCGCCAGCAAGGTTGCCTATCAAGAGGCTTTGAATGCGGCTGGTCGTAGCCAGATCACAAGTGAGGTGATGGAGGCGCCGGAATTTTTCTATGCTGAAGACTATCACCAGCAATATTTGGCGAAAAACCCGAATGGCTATTGCGGTATTGGTGGGACGGGTGTCAGTTGTCCCATTCCAGCGGCAGTAATATCGTAAGACGAATTTATGACACTTGATGAATACAACGCATTTTGCGGCAGCCTCATCGGAACCACTAGTGTGGTTCAGTGGGGTGGCTCGCATGTCTGGAAGGTCGGAGGCAAAATGTTTGCCATTTCAGATCTTGGTTCAGGGTCCGCAAAAGCCGCGTCGGATAGTCCCATAGCTTTGGCAATCAAATGCGGAGATATGTCGTACCGCATGCTTACCGAACTGAACGGCATTATCCCTGCGCCCTATTTGGCACGGGCCAAATGGGTGCGCGTTGAAGCGGACGCCGAATTTAGCGATGATGACCGGAAGGCCTACATCGCAGAGGCACATCGCATCATCGGCGAGAAACTATCCAAAAAAATGCAAAAAGAACTAGGGCTAATTTAGCCTTCGTCTCTAAAGACAGTGCGGCCGTTCACCAGTGTTTGAACGATGCGTCCGCTGAATCGCGCGTCTTCGAAGGCTGTATTTTTGGAGCGGGAGCGGAATTCGTCTTCGCTTGCAATCCACGGTGCATTCAGATCTGCAATAGCAATGTCTGCATCTGTGCCGACCTCCAGAGAACCAGCCTCAAGACCCAGCAATCGGGCAGGCACATCACTTGTTGCGCGCACAACATCCAGCAAGCTCAATCGGTCATCATGTACCAGGCGCATGGCCGCTGAAAACAGGGTTTCCAGACCAATGGCACCACTTTCCGCTTCTGCAAACGGGTGACGTTTGGCTTCCACATTTTGCGGATTGTGATTGGAAATCACGACGTCGATCGTTCCGTCTGCCACGCCATCAATCAGCGCCTGGCGGTCATCTTCGAGCCGCAGCGGTGGGGATAGCTTAAAGAAGGTTCGGTAGCTGCCAATGTCAATCTCATTCAGGGAGAGATGATTGATTGAGACACCGGCGGTCACAGGTACGCCAGATGCCTTGGCAGTGCGGACGGCATCCACTCCGGCGGCTGTGGAGATTTGCGCAATATGGCAGCGGCTTTGGGTCAACGCCGCCATTCGGATATCCCGGTCCACCATAATCAATTCCGCTTCGTGCGGGATGCCTGGCAGGCCAAGGCGTGATGCGTTCTCCCCCTCATTCATGACACCATCCCCTGCCAGATGGGGATCCTCAGCGTGATGAATGATAAGGCTGTCAAAATCTCGGGCATAGGTAAGCGCACGGCGTAAGATAAGGCTGTTTTCAAGCGCTCTGTGTCCGCTTGAAAACGCAACCGCACCCGCTTCTTTCAAAAGCCCAAACTCAGTCATTTCCTTGCCGGCCTGTCCTTTGGTGAGGGCTGCGCTCGGATGGACTTTAACGATGGCGGTATCGCGTGCACGGCGCAGCATGAAGTCCACCAGCGCCGGGTCGTCAATCACCGGATCAGTATCCGGCGTGGTAATGATGGTCGTGATGCCACCTGCCGCTGCCGCTGCACTGGCGGTTGCAAGCGTTTCCTTATGCTCTTCGCCAGGCTCACCCACATGTACCTGCATGTCCACCATGCCGGGCAAAACAGCTTTTCCTGTCGCATCAAGGGCGGGAATATTATCGTTGGATACCGCTAGTTTTCCAGCAGGACCCATGGCGGCAATTTTACCATCAATGACCAGTAAATCGCCTGTTTCAACCAGATTTTGCCGGGCACATATCAGGCGGCCATTGCGGATGTGAACGCTTGTTTTGGAAGTTGCCATGGTTAGCTCCTCCCGCCGCGATTGGGCAAATGTTGGGACAAGGCTTCCAACACGGCCATGCGTACGGCCACACCCATTTCCACTTGCTCGCGGATAACGCTGTTGGGTCCATCTGCAATGGCTGGATCAATCTCGACGCCGCGATTCATTGGACCGGGATGCATCACCAAAGCGTCTGGTTTGGCGCAGGCCAGCTTTTCGGCATCCAGGCCATGATAGCGAAAATACTCTCTGACGGACGGAACGAAGGCACCGGCCATGCGCTCTCGCTGAAGGCGTAGCATCATTACAACATCCGCGTCTTTCAAACCTTTTTTCATGTCGCGATAGACTTCTACGCCTAAGCGCTCAATGCCAGCTGGCAGCAGAGTAGATGGTGCAACGACGCGCACGCGCGCATCCATGGCGTTCAGCAGCAAAATATTGGAGCGGGCAACGCGGCTGTGCAGTACATCACCGCAAATCGCGACTGTTAGTCGGGCCAGTTTACCCTTGTGCCGCCGTATGGTCAGCGCATCCAGCAAAGCCTGTGTTGGGTGTTCATGGGCGCCATCCCCCGCATTGATGACTGAGCAGTCTACCTGCTGCGCCAACAGCGCGGCGGCGCCTGCAGAATGGTGACGCATCACCAATATGTCTGGGTTCATGGCATTGAGCGTCATAGCCGTATCCACCAGCGTTTCACCCTTTTTGACGGATGATGAGGCAACGGACATGTTCATGACATCTGCGCCAAGGCGTTTGCCAGCCAATTCGAATGAAGATTGGGTTCGGGTGGATGCCTCGAAGAAAAGATTGATCTGTGTGCGGCCGCGCAACACAGATTTTTTCTTTTCAACCTGACGACTGACGTCGATTTCTTCTTCAGCGAAATCCAACAACGCAGCGATGTCTTGAGGTGACAAGCCCTCAATGCCCAACAGGTGGCGATGTGGAAAGAAAGGTGTGGTTTTCAATGTGCTCATTAAAACCGGACGTTTAAGCGGAAATCTCTATTCGTGCAACCCGCTTACGAGGCAAGGGTAAGAAAAATGGGGATTGTGAAAAAGCAGACCACTGTTTGCAGTGTTACTACGGTGGCATAAAGAGGGGCATCTCCACCAAGCTCTTTCGCCAGCAAATAACCATTCATGGCTGTTGGGACGCTGGCGCAGATGATAGCAATGGCAAATGCTTGGCCCGATAAGCCAAATGACAAGGCAATCACTGCGACGAATGCCGGGAAGGAAATCAACTTCAAAAAGGTTCCAATCCATGCGGGGATTGATGGCTTGAGCGCGCTTTTGATGTGCAATCCTGTTCCCACAAGCACAAGTCCGACACCAAGGGCCGCACGGCCCAATACATCAAGTGTCGTCAAAATTGGATCGTAAATCGGTATCGAAAGAAGATTAACGGCCAAACCGACAGCACAACCCAAAATGAGCGGATTGGTCAAAACAGAGCGCGCCAATCGAAAGATCGACGGGCGCTTGTCGGACAAAAGCACAGTTACCACAGTAACATTCTGCACATTTAGAACGGGCACCATGGCTGCAAGGGCTACTGCCACGAGGCTGACGCCGACATCTCCGTACAGTTTGTCGACAATAGCTAGGGCAATGAAGCCATTCCAGCGCGTTGAAACCTGATAGATTGTGGAGTAGCTCGCCGCATTCATGTTCAGGAATCGGACGAGTAGTGGCTTGAGCGCCAGCATCAGCACGCTATAGACAATTGTGGCGACAAACAATGTGAGCGCCAATGTGCTGGCCTGCCCACTTTGCAGATCAGCATTGATGAGTGTCTTTGCCAACAGGCAGGGAAATAACACCCAAAATCCGAGCTTCTCCGCTCCCAGCCAAAGCGCAGGATCTTTGACCAATTTACGCCTTAAGATTACGCCCAGCAAGATAATCACAAAGACTGGCAACAGGCTCTCAAAACTCGCTAGCATGTTAAGGCTCCCGCTTTGGCTCAAACACAGCGAAGCCTGTCCAAAACTCCCTGAAGAATCAGACCTGCAGCCGTGGCATCAATGCGCGCCGCACGTTTCTTGCGCGATAAATCCGCCTCCAGCATGGCACGCTCCGCTGCCACAGTGGTGAGGCGCTCATCCCAGAAAATCACTGGGAGCTGAATCTTTTGGGATAAGTTGCGTTCAAAAGCTTGGGTTGCCTGAACGCGTGGGCCTTCGCTGCCATCCATATTCAACGGCAAGCCAAGCGCAATGCCACCAACATTATGTTCGGTGCAGATTTCGATTAAGCGTTCAGCGTCCTTGGTAAATTTGGTTCGGCGAATGGTTTCCATGGGTGTTGCAATTCGGTGCCCAGCATCGCTCAGGGCAACGCCAATGGTTTTGGTACCAAGGTCCAGGCCAATCAAGCGCTGGTCAGAGGTCGCTTTTGCAAATTCGCTAAGGTCCGTGAGGAGCATGTTTGGTCTCTTTGGCAGCTCGGTAAAGTGGGACGCTTACGGGGCGCTAGCACCGCAATGGCAATTTGACCAGATTTTTTTGCCTTTCATGCAAACAACCATGCCAGTAACGGGCCTAAACCATTGCATCTCTCGCAAAATCTCTGCTATTGCCGGGGCAATATGAAAAGAGCCCCCCAAAGACATAAGGGATTTCCATGTCCGTCGATACTGACACTGTAAAACGCGTTGCGCGGCTTGCCCGAATTGCCGTAAGCGACCCGGAAGCTGCTACCATGACCGGTGAATTGAACACGATCTTGGGCTTTGTTGAGCAGTTGAACGAAGTGAACATAGACGGTGTTGAGACCATGACATCTGTTTTGCCAATGGCGGCAAAACAACGTGTGGACAATGTGACAGATGGTGGCAAGCCGGATGACATCGTGGCAAACGCACCTTTGAGCGAGGATCACTTCTTTGCCGTGCCGAAAGTGGTGGAATAAATCATGAGCGAACTCACCAAACTTACGATTTCCGAAGCGCGCGAAAAACTTACCACAAAGGATATTACATCGGCGGAGCTGACAGAAAGCTATGTCAGCGCAATTGAAGCTGCCAATGATAGTCTTAACGCCTATGTAGCTACCACTTTCGATAAAGCACGCAAGATGGCAAAAGCATCTGATGCCCGCATCGCCGCCGGTGAGGCTGGTCCGTTGGAAGGTATTCCGCTTGGCATCAAGGACTTGTTTTGCACCGAAGGTGTTCACAGTCAGGCTTGCAGTCACATTCTGGATGGTTTTAAGCCACGCTATGAAAGCACTGTTACGGACAATCTTTGGGCAGATGGCGCTGTCATGCTGGGCAAGCTCAATATGGATGAGTTTGCAATGGGTTCGTCCAATGAAACGTCTTACTACGGTGCAGTAACGAATCCCTGGCAGGCAAATGGCAGCAATGAGCCGCTTGTCCCCGGCGGCTCTTCCGGTGGCTCTGCATCTGCAGTGGCGGCTGATCTTTGTGCTGCTGCAACGGCGACGGATACAGGTGGCTCAATTCGCCAACCTGCAGCCTTTACCGGCACAGTGGGCATAAAGCCAACATATGGCCGTTGTTCTCGCTGGGGCATTGCAGCTTTTGCCTCATCGCTGGATCAGGCAGGCCCTATTACAAAAACCGTTCGCGACAGTGCCATTATGCTGAACTCTATGGCGTCTGTGGATGAAAAAGACACGACGTCAGCAAACATCCCTGTTCCAGACTACGAAGCAGCCCTTGGGAAAAGCATCAAGGGTATGAAAATCGGCATTCCAGCAGAATATGTAGTGGATGGTATGCCGGACGATATCACCGCGCTGTGGGAGCAGGGCAAAGCCTGGCTTAAGGATGCGGGAGCGGAAATCGTACCGATTTCATTGCCGCACACAAAATATGCTTTGCCGGCTTATTATATTGTTGCGCCTGCCGAGGCTTCGTCCAACTTGGCACGCTATGATGGCGTGCGCTATGGATTGCGTGTCGAGGGTGACGACATCATTGATATGTATGAGAAAACAAGATCTGCAGGCTTCGGTTCGGAAGTGAAACGACGTATTTTAATAGGAACATATGTTCTGTCAGCCGGATATTATGACGCCTACTATTTGCGCGCTCAGAAAGTACGCACACTGATCAAGCAGGACTTTGAAAAAGTATATGCCGACGGTGTTGATGCCATCCTGACGCCTGCAACTCCTTCTGCCGCCTTCGCCATTGGCGATGAAAGCATGATTGCTGACCCCGTTAAAATGTACCTCAATGATATTTTTACAGTGACGGTCAACATGGCGGGACTGCCTGGTATTTCTGTGCCCGCCGGTATCAACAAAGACGGACTCCCGCTTGGTTTGCAAGTGATTGGCAAGGCCTTCGACGAAGAGACACTCTTTTCGGTCGGCGACGTGATTGAAAAAGCTGCGGGCCGCTTCTCACCAAAAAAATGGTGGTAAAGCGACCTGAATTTTAGCTGACTAACGAATTGGTCTCGCCCTTGGTGGCGGGGCGTTTCTCCAGGGGTGTGGTGGCCATGTTAGTGCCAGCTTGCGCACCGCAATTCCGCCCGGTGCAGGAGCATCCAGAACCGTCGCGCAGGCATTGGGCAAATCCGACAATTTTGTATAGCGCCGCTTAACGGGCTTGGCATTCGGATCTTTCGGCTTGGTGGCTTTGGGTTTCCATGGTTTGTCCGTAAACCAATAGGCCAATGGCTTCCCACAACCATCCCCGGCAGGTGGCGCTGCCTGATTCTTGCAGCCATTTGAGCCGGCCGGGCACTTCAGTCTGACGTGAAAATGGTAGTGGTGACCATACCAGGGCCGGATTTTGCGCAGGAACTCTCGATCATTGCCGGCAGTGTCGCACAGTTTTCGCTTGATACCAGGATGCACAAAAATACGCGCAACTTCGTCATATGACGCGGCGCGTTTGAGAATCCGAAAATGGGCATCTGTCCAGACCCGATCATCCACATGAAGCGTATTGTTTTTAAGAACGGAAATTGCAGAAATCTCTTCACGCTCCTGCCGTGTCAGGCGTCGGTTTGGCATGGGGCGCAGCCAGATATCAGCATCCAGGCCAATTTGGTGTGAGGCGTGGCCCGACAGCATGGGTCCGCCACGCGGCTGGGCAAGATCTCCTACCATCAGTCCAGGCCAGCCATCACGGGTGGCAGCTACCTCTGCCAGTCTTTCCAAATAAGTAACCAGTGCCGGATGTCCCCAATTGCGGTTTCTGGAAAGGCGCATGGCTTGCCAATAAGGACCATCAACAGGCAATGCTCGTCCGCCTGCCAAGCACCCTTTGGCATAGGAGCCGATAGAACGCGCCCGCAAATCTGCTGGTACATCTCTGCGTCCAAATAATTGTTTTGCTGGCACTGGATCAGCGGCAAAAAGCGGTGCGATGTCTGCCGAGACCACACTGAAAGCAAGGCCAACAGCCGCGCCAATTTGTGTGAAGTGCTTTAGTCTAATCATTTATCGCTCCTGATTGCAGCGCATCCCTTCTTCCTTTTATCCCGGAAATGTGTCCACGCGCACGCATTTTTGCAAAAATGTCAATTTGCTCCGAGAATTGAACACTTAGCTGAGAGCCGAATTTTATCAGCTCCCGCAAATTTTTTGGCGAGGTGTCATCCAACTTGTCGCTTGGACCTTGCAAAGGCGCGTCAATTCGTAAATAGCGATCTGTCTTTGGTTCATCATGCCGATTGATTTCAGACAGCAGATGCTGGGCCTGATAGGAAGCAGTTGATGCCTGTCCCTGCATAAAAATGGAAATCAGCGGGCTGCCATTGGTTGGGCTGATCCAAGACAGCGGCCCCCAACCGACAGCCTGGCTGGCTGGAATTGGGTGTGTTTGACTGCCGGTGCCTACCGACAAGACCACCATGTCTTCCAAATGCCAACCCATTTTAAAACCCTCTACCAGGGCCGCGAGAACAGGATCGTTGGCAAAGACGCCGCCGTCAACAAGAGTCTCGGCTCGATCTCCGTTGAGATTTTGTATTGTAGCAGGTGGAAAGAAAGTGGGCGCAGAGGCTGTGGCCAGCGCGGCCTGCCAAATAAAAAAATCGTCAGAGCGCTTGGAATCATACCCGCAATTGGTGAGAAACCTTGCCGCGCGAGCCTCCAGATCATAGGCAGTGAGGACGAGATGCGTTTGGGCTTGGCTGATTTTCGTTTGTGCGCCCAAATTAGTTTTCAAAATGCGCGCCATATTCATGGAGGGATAGCGTGGGCTTAGAAGCCCGTCGGCAGATTTTAGTCGTTGCCAAATGCTTCTGGAAAACAATCCAGGTCCATCATGGATATAAAGGCGCGTTAGTTTTTCCGGGGTCGCAGCAGCGCGGTCCGAATTATTCAAATGATGCGGTGCAGCCAATCCGGCCGCTACTATACCGCCCGTTGATGTTCCCGCAATCAAATCAAAGGTTTGATGTATTGGGCGGTGCCAACCATAGCGATTCAGAGCATGGCAAAGCTCTTGCAGGACAAGTGTGGGGATGACGCCACGTATGCCACCACCATCCAGGCACAAAATATATCGGGTTTGTCGTGTCATGTTGTGTGTCTCGCTACTTGCAAACAGAGCAGCATGACAGTGTTGAAAACAGCGGGGATAGATTTGTGGTAATGCGAATTTGGATTAAAAAGCCTGTCATTTTCCCAATCTGCCGGATATGGCTGTGTTACCCACATCAGGATTTACATCCATGAACAACCTTAGCCAAAACATGCGCGGTGCAATCTTCATGACGCTGGCAATGTTGGCCTTCACATTGAATGACTCCATGATCAAACTCACCAATGGTGAGGTGGGTCTGTATCAGGCCATTTTCCTGCGCGGAATTTTGGCGACGGCGGTTATGGGCCTGATCACCTGGAAAACAGGGGGCTTTGACAATCTACCGACATTTGCTGATCGTTCACTCGTTTGGCGCACAGTCGGGGAGCTGTTGGGAACAATTTTTTTCCTCACCGCACTCTTCAACATGCCATTGGCCAACGCGGCAGCCATTTTGCAGGTCATGCCTTTGGTGGTCACACTGGCAGCGGCAATTGTATTTCGTGAAGCGGTTGGCTGGCGTCGCTATACCGCTATTGCCGTGGGGCTGTTGGGTGTTCTGATCATCATTCGACCCGGTGGTGAAGGGTTCAACATTTATTCGTTGAGCGTGCTTGCGGCGGTGTTTTGCCTCGTCTTGCGCGATCTGTCCACACGGCGCATTAACCGCTCTCTTTCTGCCAGTTTCATATCATTCTTTTCCAGTGCCGCAGTTATGGTGATGGGCGGTATCGGCACATTGTTTGTTGAATGGCAGCCTGTATCAGCCGCGAATATGTTGCAATTATCTGGTTCTGCCATATTCCTGTTGTCGGCCTATTTCTTTTCCATTCAATCCATGCGCTTTGGTGATGTTAGCTTCACATCTCCGTTTCGCTACACAGCACTTATTTGGGCGGGGATACTGGGGTTTGTATTTTTTGCTGACATACCTGACATGCCAATGATCATTGGCAGCCTTATCGTCGTTGCGTCAGGTCTGTTCACGCTCTATCGGGAGCATAAGCTGATGGTAAGGCAACGCCGCTTGGTGGTACGATCTTAAAGCGTTTTTACCATGACCATCTGGTCATTTGCCGGCAGGCCAAATTCAGTTTCAGCCGTAAATTTCTCAAGGACGGGTGCCGGCAACCGCTCCATATCAGCCTCCAGAAACCCGTGCTTTCGATAGAAAGGCTCTGTCCAGGGAGCAGATATCAAAGTCGAGAGTACAACGGACGAGCAATACAGGAACTTGGCGTGATCAATGACCTGTCGCAGCATGGTATCACCGATACCCAGACGCTGGTACTTCGGATCAACGCTGATATCTTCCAGATAGAACAAACCGTCCATAAGGTTCGCCAATGCGAAGCCCAAGGGGATATTGCTTTTATCTACACAGACCCATAAAAAGCCCTTGTCCAAACCTTCCTCAAACCAATCCATTGGGGTGGCAGCGCCATCAGCCAGTTGCGGGTAGCCAATATTTCGAAACGCTTGTGCGGCCTGTCGCTCTATGCGGCTGATGTCTGACAGATCATCCTGTACCGCAGTCCTTACCTTGTAGCTGCTCAAGCAGCATCTCCAGGCTGAGGTCCATCATATCCCTCTACAATAACCAGCTCGCCCTCGCTTCCCTCTTTGCGAATAGCTTTGGCGGCGGAATATTCAGCGCTTTTGTAGCATGCCAGCGCGGCTTCATAGCTTGGAAATTCTATCACAACATTGCGCTGGCGCGCTGCGCCTTCAACCGCTTCAAATGCCCCCCCACGTGTTAAAAAGCGACCTCCGAATTCTAAAAGTGGTTTCGCATTTACAGTCACGTAATTTTTATACGCATCCATATCACTGACATCGACACGAGCAATCCAATAACCTTTAGTCATCTAATTTAAATCCTCCAATTCAGAAACCACTGCCTCCATGGCAGATTTGGGATCATCTGCCGCATTGATGGGTCGACCAATTACCAAATAGTCGGAACCTGCTTTACGTGCATCGCCGGGTGTCATAACACGCTTTTGATCACCCTTTGCGCTATCCGCCGGGCGAATTCCAGGAACAACAAGTACAGTGTCCTTGCCAAGCTCCTTGCGAAGGTTGGAAACCTCCAGAGACGAGCATACCAGCGCGTCCATACCGGCTTCTTCTGCCTGTCGTGCGCGATGTGTAACCAATTGAGAAGCGCTCATTGCATAGCCGGCTTCGGTTAAATCTGCATCATCCATACTCGTCAGCACAGTAACCCCAAGCAGCATCAAATCAGATGCAGCAGGAATTGCGTTTTTGGCAGCCACCGCCGCACGCATGGCTTTGGGATAAGCGTGCACCGTAAGCATATCTGCCCCCAGTGCCGCGACACTGGAGACACCACCTTTAATAGTGTTGTCGATATCCAATAGCTTCAAATCCAGAAAGACGCGTTTTCCCGCAGCCTTTAGTTCCGGTACCAAAGCCAGTCCACCCGCAAACGCTAATTGATGGCCGATCTTGTAGAAGCTTGTGCTGTCTCCGAGCGTATCCACCAATGCTCTTGCCTCGTTGAGGGTGGCAAAATCCAATGGGACGATAATGCGGTCTCGGGCTGATAATTCGCTGACAGGCATCTTAATGCTCCTCTTGTAAAGCAGAAGCCTTGGTAACCAGCGACTTCAACATTGCTTCCATGATGGATTTTGGGCGCCCATCATTCAGGTTACCCTCTGCATCAAAGGCGCTATGTGAATTTGGAACACCTAATTGCTCGGGAATCACAAGCGCCCCGAAACCTTGCATTAGCATCGCGCGCATGGCTGTGAGATTACGCAACGTGCCAATGGCGCCCGGGCTTGCGCCTGCAATGGCAAATACCGGCTTTTTGAACGGGCGTAAGTCCTGATCGGCTTCCGGTTTCACTCGGCTGACCCAATCCAGAGTGTTTTTCAACAAGGCTGGCAGGCCAGCATTGTATTCCGGTGACACGATAACAATCCCATCATGGGCAGCCATTAATTCAGCAAATTGCTTTGCCGCTTTCGGTACACCATCCTTTGCTTCCAGATCGCCATTGTATATGGGCATCTCAAAGTTTTCCAAGGATACGAGACTTGCGGCTCCGCCAAAATCTGGAAGTGCATTGGCGATGGCATTTGCAAGTTTCGTATTGACCGATCCCGAGCGGATGGAGCCCGAGAAGACCAAAATTTTTGGAGCACTCAAGGGGAGTAGCCTTTCATGTCTTTCTGGTTACAGATCAGGCTGCCTTGTAGCGCCACACTCGTGCAGGCGGTAGATTTAGCATGATCCAGGGACTAACGTTCAATTCGCACGACAATGGCATCTCATCCACTTTGACAGGCGGGACCAGTGCATAGGAAAATTGGATAAATTCGCCGCCTTTGGGCATCAAGGAAATAGCTGCCGTGATGAGGGAAATACGGTCAGCCAGGGGCCTGGTAAAGAGCGGCAAACTCGACACAAAGCTACTTGCTTCGCTAACGCCATAGCCGGCTAATGTTTTTTCGATGCTGTACGCATCCCCTTGCAATATGTTGCAGTCCGGGAAACGCTTGCGTAGTAATTTGCAAAAATCAGGGTTGAACTCCACTGCAAACAGGCGCTTGGGATGCACGCCATGTTCAAGTAGTGCTTTGGTGACTGCGCCGGTCCCAGGGCCCAGCTCTACAACCGGAATGTCAGAGTTTAAATCAACCGGGCGTGCCATGCGTTGTGCCAGCGCTTTGCCCGAGGGGGATACGGCCCCAGTCGTCAAAGGTTTTGATGCCCAGTTTCTCAGAAATCGGGCATCATCTTTAAGGCCGCGTAACAGGCGGTCTTTGCGGTCGTTCTTGACACATTCATCATGCGTTTGATCGACACTTTCTGTGCGTTTGGCGCTTTTCAATCGTCTGCCTTGTCCGCCCACAAAACCTCCCAAACGGGTTCAGATTTACACTCATCAGGAGGCTTCGCCGCCCAGATTCTCAAAGAAATCGCGCATGCGTGCAAAAAAGCCATGAGATTGGGGGTTGTTGTCTGCGGAACTTTCTTTCTCGAATTCCTGCAGCAGTTCCCTTTGTCGCTTGCTCAAATTGCTCGGTGTCTCCACCGCGATCTGAATATACATGTCACCGCGCTGCTTGGATCGCAACACACTCATACCCTTGGTGCGTAGCCGGAATTGCTTCCCGGATTGGCTACCATCAGGCACTTTCACACGCGTTTTACCGCCGTCCACAGTCGGCACATCGAATTGACCACCCAATGCAGCCGTGGTCAATGAAATGGGCACGCGACAGAAAATATCGGCACCATCACGCTGGAAGAAATCATGAGGCTTTAATGAGACAAAAATATAAAGGTCGCCAGTTGGGCCTCCTCTTTCCCCTGCTTCCCCTTCACCAGCCAGGCGAATGCGGGTACCATCTTCAATGCCCGCAGGAATATTAACTGACAGGGAGCGGTCCTCGTGAACCCGGCCTTCTCCGTTGCATGCATCGCAAGGATCGGTAATTATTTCGCCGCGACCCATACATGTGGGGCAGGTCCGTTCAATAGTAAAAAAACCTTGCGCAGCACGTACTTTGCCGGCACCGCCGCATGTTCCACAAGTGGTGGGTGTAGAGCCAGGCTTGGAGCCACTACCGGAGCATTTTTCGCAAGCGACAGAGCTTGGAATATCCACATCAACGGTTTTGCCGGCAAAAGCCTCTTCTAGGGTAATTTCCAGATTATAGCGCATATCGGCGCCACGGTTGCTGGTTGATCGGCCGCGACGGCCGCCGCCACCGCCCATGAAATCGCCGAAAATGTCCTCGAAAATATCGGACATGGATGCGCCAAAATCACCGCCGCCCATACCACCGCCGGGTCCACCGGGGCCGCCCTGCTCAAACGCTGCATGACCAAAGCGATCGTAGGCTGCCCGCTTTTGCGGGTCCTTCAGTGCCTCATAGGCACCATTTACTTCTTTAAACTGTGCTTCTGCCTCTGCATCACCAGGATTGCGATCCGGATGGTACTGCATGGCCTTTTTGCGATATGCGCTCTTGAGGGTCTTGTCATCGGCACCCCGATCAACACCCAGCACCTCATATAAATCGCGTTTAGACATGAAACGGCCCGTCGTTTTGCAGTTGAATTTGCAGTACGCGCCGCGGCTTCAAACGAAAGCCCCCGACCTGAACAGAAAGAACAATACTTTCGGTATCAGCGCCGGGGGTATTTGTCACACGGAACGCTCCTGCGTGCCTAGATTACGCGGATTTCTGTTCGTCCGCATCGTCATCGGAGACTTCTTCGAAGTCTGCATCGATAACGTCTTCATCGTCGACACTGGACTCCTCATCTTCATCAGATTCTTCGTCCTGCGATGCTTTGTAGATCGCTTCACCAAGTTTCATGGACACTGTTGCCAGCGCCTGAGTTTTGGTCATGATCTCTTCAGAATCATCGCCTTCGACAGCTGTTTTCAGATCGGCAAGGCCCATATCGATGGCTTCCTTGTCTTCTTCTTCCAGCTTGTCGCCATGTTCAGCCAGCGATTTCTCTGTTGTATTGATCAGAGCTTCCGCGTGGTTTTTGGCTTCAACAGATTCCTTACGTTTCGCATCGGCATCCGCGTTTGCTTCCGCATCCTGAACCATGCTGTCGATCTCGTCATCAGACAGACCGCCAGATGCCTGGATCTGGATCTGCATTTCCTTGCCTGTGCCCTTGTCTTTCGCGGACACATTCACGATGCCGTTGGCATCAATATCAAATGTTACCTCAATCTGAGGCATGCCACGGGGTGCAGGCGGAATGCCGGCAAGGTCAAACTGGCCAAGGACCTTGTTGTCAGCAGCCATCTCACGTTCACCCTGGAAGACACGGATGGTCACAGCGTTCTGATTGTCTTCAGCTGTTGAGTAGACCTTCTGTTTCTTGGTCGGGATTGTGGTATTGCGTTCGATCAAACGGTCAAATACGCCACCAAGTGTTTCAATACCCAGAGACAATGGTGTCACATCGAGCAGTAGAACATCTTTGACATCGCCCTGAAGAACACCGGCCTGAATAGCGGCACCCATGGCCACGACTTCATCTGGGTTCACACCCTTATGAGGCTCTTTGCCAAAGAATTCTTTCACGACTTCCTGAATTTTAGGCATGCGTGTCATGCCACCGACCAGAACAACCTCGTCAATTTCGCCAGCGGACAAGCCTGCATCTTTCAACGCGGATTTACATGGATCAACTGTACGCTGAACCAAATCAGCAACCAGTGATTCCAATTTTGCACGGGTCAGTTTGATGGTCAGGTGTTTTGGACCGGATGCATCAGCCGTAATGAATGGCAGGTTCACTTCTGTCTGAGTGGAAGACGACAACTCGATCTTGGCCTTTTCAGCAGCTTCTTTCAGACGCTGCAGCGCAAGTTTATCACCGCGCAGATCAATGCCCTGATCCTTGTTGAACTCGTCAGCAAGATAGCCAACCAGACGCATGTCAAAGTCTTCACCACCAAGGAACGTGTCACCATTGGTGGACTTCACTTCAAAAACGCCATCGCCGATTTCGAGGATGGATACATCGAAGGTACCACCACCTAAATCGTAAACAGCAATTGTTTTGCCGTCGTTTTTGTCCAAACCATAGGCGAGCGCTGCAGCTGTTGGCTCGTTGATGATGCGCAGTACTTCAAGGCCTGCAATTTTACCGGCATCTTTTGTGGCTTGACGCTGCGCATCATTGAAGTAAGCAGGAACTGTGATCACAGCCTGTGTGACGCTTTCGCCCAAATAGCCTTCTGCAGTTTCCTTCATTTTTTGAAGGATCATCGCTGAGACTTGAGATGGGGAGTAGCTCTCGCCCTGCGCTTTAACCCATGCATCGCCATTGTCTGCTTTGACAATCTGGTACGGCACAAGCTTTTTGTCTTTTGTCACCATTGGGTCGTTGAAACGACGGCCAACGAGACGCTTTACTGCAAAGACGGTGTTTTCTGGGTTGGTAACAGCCTGGCGTTTTGCAGACTGTCCAACCAGCCGCTCGCCATCTTCAGCAAAACCGACCATGGAAGGTGTTGTACGTGCGCCTTCCGAATTCTCGACAACTTTTGGATTTTTGCCGTCCATGACAGCGATACAGGAATTGGTGGTTCCCAAATCAATACCAATGACTTTCGCCATATTTACTCTCCTTATGCGGCAGACCTGAACCAGAACAACGCACCGACCTCAAAGCATCGGCAGAAAATCGCGATGTAGGAACACGTCCCCTTTTTTCAACTTGTGTCATTTCCTGCGCGTTGAATAAGTTGGATGCCGTTTGCAATTTTGTGAATCACCACCCAACATGACCGCGCTTCGAGGCGTATATAAGCGCGTGTTGCCATGGCTGCAAGCGCCGGATTGTGGGGATTTATGTGAAGAAACCCATTTTTAAAAGGTTAACGAGGTGTCGATCAACTTGGTAAAGCAATTCACAACGCTAAAAAGGGCCTGAAATGGAGCTTCAACCGGGCCTTTTTCTTTTAAGCGGCTATTTCGACCGGGATGCACAGGAATCCTTGCGCGAAGAAATCCGCGTTCTGGTTCAGGGTGCACCACTGTTTCAGCCTAAAATGCCGAAAACCGGAAAACCTTTGTCTGTTCGCATGTCCAATTGTGGATCATTGGGTTGGGTCGCCGACAAAGCAGGATATCGCTATCAGGCAAACCATCCAGACACAAACAAGCCCTGGCCTCCCATACCCCAACGATTGCAGACACTTTGGGATGATATTTCCCAATCAGACTTTGCTCCCGAAGCCTGTTTGATCAACTATTATGCGCCCGATGCCAGGATGGGCCTTCATCAAGATCGGGATGAAAGCATGTTTGAGGCTCCGGTCGTGTCTGTCTCGCTTGGAGATGACTGCCGTTTCCGAATTGGGGCAAACACTCGTGGTGGGCCAACAAAAAGCTTCAAACTGCATTCCGGAGATGTGTTGATGATGGGGGGTGACAGCCGCCTGGCCTTTCATGGGGTGGATCGCATATATCCCGGCACCTCCACTTTGCTGAAAGCGCCGGGACGAATAAATCTGACTTTAAGACGTGTTACGGCCGCTTGAGTTCAACTGGTATTCAAGCAAAATAACGCCGTTATCATACTTGTCGATCTTTACCGGTTCCAATGTTGCCTGATTGGCGATATCTCCAAACAGTTGAATGCCGCTCCCAAGCACAATGGGAGCAAGTTTCACAATGAGCCGATCAATGCATCCGTTCGCCAACAAATAGCCGGCAAAAGCGCCACCACCACACAAGTATATGTCAGTGCCCGTCGCGGCCTTGAGAGAATCTATGGTTTTTAGCCAATTCTGTGGCGCTACCTCGACATCGGACTTCTGTGGCAGTTTGATGCCTTTGGAAAATATGACATGTTGCATATGCGGGTAGGCCCGCATGCCTGGCTTTAAGCCAAACGTATAGCCGAATTCGTAAGTTCGTCTACCCATAATGACTGTGTCATAGCCGGCAAGCCTTTGCTGATAGGCGGCTACATGTTCGCCTTCCATTGGGAATGCTGAAATGTCGTCACCAGGAGCAGCAATGAAGCCGTCCAGCGACGCTGCAACGTCGTAGATAATGTTTCTCATGAGGTTTCCAAAATTTGAACAAGTTTAAGACCGCACGAACAAAGGTTGGTGCGGTGGTGTCAGTTTCTGTCCGGATTACCGGTGACGCTTGTTCATGTGCCTGTATCTCTCGCTAGAGTTTGGCCATTTGGAAAAACTTGTGCCTGCGGGATATGGCCTGCAGACACTGGAAGTTATCAGTCTTCGTTGTCGGGCTCAACATCCGGCTCGAGTGCAGATTTTGCTGCTGGCTTTGGCCCACCCTTGGAAACACCCACCATTGCCGGGCGCAGAACACGTTCGCCAAGCATGTACCCAGCCTGCATCACCTGCACAACGGTACCGCTTGCAACAGAAATGTTTGGAACCTCGAACATGGCCTGATGACGGTTTGGATCAAATTTCTCACCTTCCGGCTCTTCCTTGGTCACGCCATGTTTGGCAAAGACACGGACCATCTCGCGACCGGTCATTTCCATGCCTTCCACCAATGATACCAAAGCCGTGCCACCGTTTTCTTTCTCGTCCTCAGGAACAGCAGAAATGGCTCGGTCCAGGTTATCGCCAATGCTTAACACATCCCGAGCGAAATTACTGATCGCATATTGGCGCGCATCGTCTACCTCACGCTTCGTACGTCGGCGCAAGTTCTCCATGTCAGCGGCAACGCGTAACATTTGATCTTTAAGCGCGTCTTTTTCGTCGCGAAGCTCCTGATTCTCTTTCAACAGAGCATCAATCACTTCATCAGGTGAACGTTGCCCTTCATAAACTTCCTCGGCCTCTTCGGCAGGAGTGTCTGCGGCGGTATTATCCGCATCTGATGGGTCGTCCAGGTTTTCAGGTTTTGCTGTTTCGTCGCTCATGATCGATTGCCGTCGTTATCAGGTACTAAAAGAAGTCAGGCGGGATATCGAAGCTTGGCGGAGAAAAATCAACCACCAAATGCATCAACTGAGCATTTTTCCCAAAAGCTGCGCTGTATAATCAACAACAGGGATGATCCGACCGTAATTTAACCGCGTTGGCCCAATGACGCCTAGAACGCCAACGACATTCTCTTCAGTGTCGTGATAGGGAGCGACCACAAGCGATGAGCCTGACATGGAGAAGAGGCTGTTTTCCGAACCGATAAAGATGCGTACGCCATCGCCTGCCTCCGCTGAGCCAAGCAGATCAATCAGGTCAGACTTGCTTTCCAGATCTTCAAACAGAAGTCGGATGCGGTCTAATTCCTCGCCTTCATGCACATTGTCCAGCAGGTTCGCGCGGCCTCTTACAATCAGGTTCTGGGCACCACGTCCGCCGCCGCTGACGCCTGCCCACGTTGCCAAACCAGCTTCGACAAGTTTGGCAGTGAGGGCGTCAAGTTCCTGCCTCTGCGTCTCAAGTAAGTTTTCCAATTCTTTGCGGGTCTCGTCAATGGTTCGGCCATGCAGCCCGGCATTCAAATAGTTGGAGGCTTCCACGAGAGCTGACGCAGGCATGCCTTTTGGAATATCGATGATCCGGTTTTCCACATTGCCATCCTGCGCGACCAGGACCACAAGGGCGCGACCATCCTCGATGCGAACAAACTCAATGTGTTTCAGCGGAACCTCGCGCTTGCCGGTTAACACCAAGCCTGCGCCACGCGACAAACCGGAAAGCATACGGCTTGCATCCGACAAAAGTGTATCGCTGGCCTGATCAGTCGCACCCACTTGTGCATCAATTTGCTGTCGAAAGGTTTCGTCGAGATCGCCGACTTCCATCATGGCATCGACAAAAAACCTGAGGCCACGCTCCGTTGGCAAACGACCAGCACTTATATGCGGCGCATAAATCAGGCCCATCTGTTCCAGATCGGACATGACATTGCGAATGGAGGCAGGGGATAGATTAAGCGACAAAGCGCGAGATAGATTGCGTGAACCCACTGGCGCGCCATCTTCCATGTAGGCATCAACAATATGTCTAAAGACCTGACGAGAGCGTTCATCAAGCTCAGAATCTATCAATGGATTGCCCGGATCAATCATCACCAAAATACCAAAGTGCTACTCAATAGTGGCAAATTGCACGCGCTGCCGCATGCTCGCCCAAACAAACTTAGGGTCTGCGTCTGCTTATGAAAAGTTAAAGTTCGCATATGAACGGCATTATCAGAGCTTTGCATTCATCGCAGGCTTGGCTATCAAGGCATATGAATCGCTTGAACCAATGAGAAAACCGGATGAGACCTTCCAATCGTACCCCTGATGCCCTGCGTGCAGTTTCGCTGGAGCGAAATGTTTCAAAACATGCGGAAGGGTCATGCTTGGTAAAGTTTGGCGACACGCATGTCCTTTGCACCGCGAGCCTGGCTGAAAATGTGCCGCCCTGGTTGCGTGGTGGCGGTAAAGGTTGGGTTACGGCGGAGTATGGTATGCTTCCCCGTTCAACCGGTGGCCGCATGCGCCGCGAAGCAGCCAGCGGCAAGCAATCTGGTCGGACTCAGGAAATCCAGCGCCTGATTGGCCGCTCGCTGCGCGCTGTTGTTGATATGCAAGCACTGGGTGAGCGCCAAATCACACTCGATTGTGATGTTATTCAGGCAGACGGTGGCACACGGACAGCTGCCATTACCGGTGCATGGGTCGCGTTAAGCGATTGTATCGCATGGATGCGTCAGCGCAATATGATCACAGGCAAGGTACTTAAAGATAATGTGGCAGCGATCTCTTGCGGCATATATCAGGGAACGCCCGTGCTGGATCTGGACTACGATGAGGATTCTTCTGCTGAAACCGATGCCAATTTTGTCATGACCGGATCTGGCGGTATCGTCGAAATTCAAGGCACAGCAGAACAAGAACCATTTACTGAAGACGAGTTGAAACAATTGTTGGAACTCGCAAAATCCGGTATCGGCCAGCTCGTCTCCCTTCAAAATATGGCGATTATGTAAACATGGGCGAAGTGCGCAAATTCACGGGTAAAAAGCTGGTCCTGGCCAGCCACAATGCCGGTAAGCTGAAAGAGATACGAGATTTGGTTGCGCCTCATGGCATTGAGGTTGTCTCTGCGGCTGATCTGGATTTGCCGGAGCCTGAAGAAACCGGCACCACATTTGCTGCCAATGCAAAACTGAAAGCCCTGGCCTCTGCGACAGCAACCGGGTTGCCAGCATTGTCCGATGATTCGGGTCTCTCTGTCGACGCACTGGATGGCGATCCGGGGATCTATTCCGCAAGATGGGCAGGCCCTGACAAAGACTTTGCAAGAGCTATGCGTAATGTTCAGGAAGCGATGGAAGCCAAGGGTGCAACAACGCCTGAAAAGCGCGGCGCAGAATTCGTCAGCTCACTGTGCCTTGCGTTCCCAGATGGCGAAGCCTCGATTTTCGAAGGCATTATTCGTGGGCAGATTGTATGGCCCCCGCGTGGCACACAGGGTTTTGGTTACGATCCCATTTTTCTGCCGGAAAACCATGATATCACATTCGGTGAAATGACGCCGCAGGAAAAGCATGGCCCTCGACCGGATGGTCAGCCTGGCCTGTCCCACCGAGCTCGCGCATTTGCCTTGTTTGAAAAGTATGGACTTTAAGACCTGAATTCTCCATGGCGACACAAGTTGATTTGAAACACAGTGCACCAAACCATCCCACCAAGGATGCGGGCTTTGGCATTTATGTTCATTGGCCATTTTGCGCGGCCAAGTGCCCGTATTGTGATTTCAATTCGCATGTCCGTCATCGTCCCATTGATCAGGCGCGGTTTCTGGAGGCTTTTAAGTCCGAGATCGCACACTTCGCGGCGCGTACGCCTGATCGACGCGTGTCCAGCATCTTCTTTGGTGGTGGGACACCTTCTTTGATGGAGCCAGCTACGCTGGCGGGTATTCTTGATGCAATCCATTGGCATTGGCCAGTTGAGCCAAACGCTGAAATTTCCATGGAAGCCAATCCACAAAGTGTAGAGGCGGAGCGTTTCAAAGCGTACCGCAAAGCTGGTGTGAATCGCTTGTCGCTTGGCGTGCAGGCGCTGAATGATTCGGATTTGAAGTTTCTAGGTCGGCTTCACAATGTGGAAGAAGCACTGAGCGCCATTGAACTGGCACGCCAAACTTTTCCGCGTCTTTCTTTCGATCTGATTTATGCACGGCCGAACCAGAGTGTTCATGCATGGAAGGAAGAGCTGAAACAGGCTTTGGACTACGCTGCAGATCATCTCTCGCTCTATCAACTGACTATTGAGCCGGACACAACTTTCTGGTCATTGCGTCAGTCAGGAAAATTGATTGTCCCCTCGCCGGATGAAGCTGCCGAACTTTATGAGGTGACACAGGAAATCTGCGAACAGGCAGGCCTGCCCTCCTATGAAACATCCAATCACGCGGCTCCAGGCGCAGAAAGTCAGCATAACCTGGTGTATTGGCGTTATGGGGAATATGTCGGTATTGGACCCGGCGCCCATGGGCGGCTTGTCGGTGAAAATGGCACGTCTCGATTTGCAACTGCGACAGAGCGCAATCCAGAGCGTTGGCTTTCGCTTGTGGAAACCCATCAACATGGCACCATAACAGATGATGAATTGTCGGCAGAAGAACAGGGTGACGAGTTTCTGGTCATGGGGCTGCGCCTGAACGAAGGCATTGATTTATCCCGTTATCAAACTCTGTCAGGCCGCCGAATAGACCCGCGCCGTGTAGAAGATTTGCTGGCTCACAATATGATCGAACGTATGGCACCCCGCGTGCCGGGTTCAAATGCCGAAAACCGGCTGCGGACAACTAAAGAAGGCGCAATGGTATTGGATGCTGTGGTGGCTGACCTGGCTTCGTGACGCCAGATCAGCAGCTTATATACCTTGAGCAATGCGTCACAGATAAACTACCTGCCTGACGCATCATATTACGGACTTGCGCGCTTTCAGGCTTTCGCGGCGCAGTGCTTCTCCGGCATTGATATTCATTGGCAACTCGGACGCCCAATAAACATCGCCGCGTGTTACTCCAACATCTTTCAACATGCGATCATCCAAGGTCAGCATCCGCCGAAAGGCGGCACGCTTGACGCGGTATTTCACTATGTTGAACGCTGCTGTCGCAATTGCCCTCGCCAAAGCAAAAGGGCCTGTTGAACTCTGGTTTAGGGCTTCAGAACGGTTCTCTTCTATCAAGGTCATTTTTATCTCCTGTGAAACAATAGGAGACTTCGCGAAGGTCTCTGACTGGACAATCCTTCAAAAATAAAGTTCAATCAAACGAATAGTTTTGAATATATCTTTCAATTTAATTGAGGTGAATGTCTGTTATGAATATCCAATCCTCAAACGACACCAGTCTATCTCAGGCACCGTTACTGGAGCTGGATTTATTGCGTACGCTTGTTGCCATCTCGGATACGGGCAGTTTTTCAGCTGCTGCTGAGATTGTGCATCGGACGCCATCTGCCGTTTCCATGCAGGTTAAGCGGATGGAAGAACTGCTCGGGCGCCCGGTATTTATCCGCGACAGCCGGTCTGTTCGGCTTACGCTTGATGGCGAATTACTTTTGGAGCACGGTCGCCGTGTTTTGGCTTTAAATCGGGAAATTCTGTCTCGTTTCATCACGCCAACTATTGTTGGCGAAGTGCGCCTTGGCGCACCGGACGATGTAGCGGAGCGATTTTTAACAGATATGCTCCGGCGATTTGCAGACACGCATCCTGGTGTTGTTGTGAATGTTATGGTGGATCATTCAGTAAGGCTGCTGGAAGAGGTCCGCAAACGACGTTTGGATCTGTCCATCATCACTTGCGAATCTGGCCTGGACGGATCTGATGGCGCTGAAATTCTCTATCGTGAACGTCTGGCTTGGGCAATGCTTAGTGGCGGCGTAGCGGCAGAGCAGTCTCCGCTCCCAATTTCTGTTTGGGAGGACTGGTGTATCTGGCGCAGAGCCGGAATTGAAGGTCTTGAAAGTCAGGGTCGGCCTTATCGCGTCGCGTTTCAGAGCGCGCATATCTCGGGACAAAAGGCGGCGATCCTCGCTGATTTAGCTGTCGCTCCTATTCCGGTGTCGTCGCTTGGCGGAAAAATTATTGAAGCGAAACCGCGTCTAAACTTGCCAAAATTGCCAGAATACGCGCTTGGCATGGTGATGGCTGACAATCCATCAACACCGGTTGAGGCTGCAGCAGACCATCTACGTGCGGGGTTTGCGCAAAGATAGTTGGTTCCTAGCGCCAAATTGCCATGCTGACACGCGCTGCCTCGTCGAGCCAAGTAGAGGGCAGTGCATGTAGGCCGTGCTCAGCCAGCAATTGCTCCGGGGTTCTGCCGTTTAAACCGGAAAATAATTTGGTGCCACCGGGCACATCAGCACCTTCTGCTCGGGCCAAATGAAAACTGGAATAACCAAGTTTCAAAAACAGATCGAAAACATCCCGGCCACCCGGGACAGCTATAGCGCCGCCCTCGGGTGCGGTTTGACTCAATACGGTTTGCCAGTCGCAGCCAGCGGGATTCCACCACCAACCATCATCACGCTGCTCTAAGCCTCGCAGAGAACGGGACAGAATTAACCGACGGCGTTTTTTGACATTGGGATTTGCTTCATGGCCTTTGCGACCAACAACTGTCAGAGTCGCGGCATCCAAAGCAGCCTGGAAATATGCCCAGTCTGCGTCATTTTTCAACACGTCAGGCATGTTGCCATCTGCGTCTGCAATACAATGATCATCAGAAATGATAGCGTAGCCATCAATGGTGATGGGAGCAGATAAGTCGGTCATTGGCCCTGCCGCAAATCCGCCAAGGCGCGTTTCATGCCTGCACGATAATCTGGAATTTCGTATTGCATGCCCAGCACATCTTTGGATTTTTGATTGGAGACACGCTTATTCTCACCATAAAATGAGCGGCCCATAGGCGATAAATCTGCTTCCTCAAATGGAATGAGCGGCGGCACGGCAACATCCAGTAACTTTGCCGCATAGGTGACGACGTCCTGTGGCGGCGCGGGTTCATCATCGGTAATATTGAAAATCCCGGACGCTTGTTTTTCAATCCCTGATGCCAGTGCAGTTGCAATATCATTCACATGAATACGGTTGAAAACCTGTCCCGGCTTGTCAATGCGCCGTCCCGCTCCGCGCGCGACTTTTTCAAGCGGGTTGCGTCCTGGTCCATAAATTCCGGACAGACGGAATACACAAAGGGGAAGTTGTGCGTTTTCCGCAGCCTCAAGCCATGCATTTTCAGCAGCAACTCGTGCTGTGGATCGCTTTGAAACAGGTCGGCATTGGGTGGTTTCATCCACCCACGCACCATCATGATTGCCATAAACCCCAACCGTCGAAAGATAGCCTATCCATGGGTGTTGGAGTTGCGTAGTTATGATGTCTCCAAAATCCTGAAGCACAACATCGCCGCCAAATGCCACATCAGGCTTTGCGCCGTTAACATCTGGTGCAATGGAAACCAGCACAGCATCCGCTTGCTTCAGTTTAGCTTCGATTGTAGCGCTTGCCTTGACATCATAAATAACAGGATCGAAACCGGCTTTGCGCAAAGCGCGTGCCTTTGCTTCGCTCCGCGTGGAGCCAGAAACCTGCCAACCCCGAGCAAGCATCTGAGTTGCAAAGGCGTTGGCTGAGTAACCTAACCCAAAGATGAAAAGTGATCCGGTCACGATGCCTCAACTGGTATACTGTACAAAATAAAGTCTGACTTTGGCATGTAGCTGTCATAGAGACGGCGTGCCTCCGCATTAGAATCCTGCGTCAACCAGCGCACATTCGTAATTTTGTGCGCCTTCGCAAATGCAAACACATGATCAATCAGTGCGCGTCCTGCGCCAGTTCCACGAATTTCTGGACGCACATAAAGATCACTTAAGTAGCAGACTTTGGTGCCGCCGAGCGACCGGTGCATCAATTGAAACTGTGTAAAACCGATCAGTGAATCATCGTCGGCAACTGCTACTGAACACCAGAATTTTTCAGAGGTGTCAAAAATCCAGTTCCAAACGGCGTCATGTCCGTCATTTGGAATTGCGGTGTTGTAAAACGCCGCATACTCGTCGAATAGGCGCTGCCAAATTTCTTTGTCTGCCTGAGTAACAGAACGGATGGTGACACTCATTAATTTTCTCAAAATCAGTTTCGACAGTGAAGCCTTATGGCATATTAGTCCGGCCCATCAATTGCAAATTCAAGTGCACTGGCTGCATGAATTGCTGTGGTGTCAAAAGTTGGCACGCTAAAGTCATCCTGGTTGATCAAAAGGCCCACCTCCGTACAACCAAAAATGACGCTATCTGCGCCCTTTTGCCGTGCTCGCTGCACAACTTCCAGATACCGTGCTTTTGACGTTGCGCTGACAATGCCTTGGCACAATTCATCGTAGATTATGTCGTGAACAATTGTTCGACCATTGTCATCCGGAATGGCCACGTCCAAATTGTGATGAGCTAGCAAATATCCCTTGTAAAAATCCTGCTCCATTGTGTAGCGTGTGGCCAACAATAACGGTTTCTTCGCGGTCGTTTGCTTGATCGCTTTGGCCGTAGCATCTGCAATGTGAATCAAGGGGATATCAATCGCCTGCTGAACGTCTTCAGCCATTTTGTGCATTGTGTTTGTGCAGATGACAATGCACTGCGCACCGCCACTTTCAAGTGCCCTGGCAGCCCTAATCATGGCCTCGGTAGCGCTGTTCCAATCACCTTTGGTTTGCAAGGCTTCGATGTCAGCAAAATCAAAAGACCAGAGTAAAAGCTTGGCGGAGTGCAATCCGCCCAAGCGTTCACGCGCCATGCGATTCAATAGCTGATAGTAGACAACGGTACTTTCCCAACTCATACCGCCAATTAAGCCGATGGTTTTCATTGACATCAGTTTGTTCTCAATCTGTAGTTTAATTTGGAGCTCTCGTTCACAGCGCTCTGGTACAATGCAGATTTATATGTTGAACTCGCCCCCGTAAATGACAGGTGTATGGAGAAGACGATGAAAAAACTAATGAAAATTACACTCGGCGCTGCCGCTGTTCTTGCCTTATCTGTTGCGGGACAAGTCGCACAAGCGGATGTGCTAGATGATGTGAAAGCAGCAGGCGTTCTGAAGGTCGGCGTGAAAGCTGACTACAAACCTTATGGTTTCCGTGATCCATCAGGTGCGATTATTGGTATTGAACCTGATCTGGCCCAGGATGTGGCTGACAAGCTTGGCGTTAAGGTTGAACTCGTACCTGTCGTCAGCTCTAACCGTATGCAATTTTTGGAACAAGGCAAGATTGATCTTATGATTGCCACAATGACCGATCGGCCTGATCGCCGCAAAGTCGTGTCCATTCCAGATCCAAACTACTATTCCTCAGGTACAAACATTCTGGCTCAAAAGAGTTTCGGATTTAAAGAATGGGAAGACCTGCGCGGCAAACCTGTTTGCGGCATTCAGGGGGCGTTCTACAATAAAAAAACCTCTCAGGAATTCGGTGCAGATATTGTTGCATTCAAGGGCACCGCTGAAGCCTACGCCGCTCTGCAGGGGGGTAACTGCGTTGCGTTTGTTTATGATGATTCCGCGATTGTGGCGAAAACTGTAGAGCCAGAGTTTGCTGACTATGAAATGCCATTAGCAACTATCGATGATGCGCCATGGGGTCTGGCTGTTGCACTTGGAGAAACAGCATTCCACGACATGATGAGTGAAATGATCGTCGGATGGCACAAGTCGGGCCGCATTCTTGAGCTGGAAACAAAGTGGGGTGTTGCGAATACACCTTTTGCGAAGGCCATGAACGAGAAATACAAGTAAGTTAGTATTTTGAATATGAAAGGGCTTGCCGATGTGGGCCCTTTCACACTTGTCGTTCAGTGCGGGCGGGCACTTTGTAGGTGGGGTTATACAGCATGGAATCGTTCTATGACTGGTTCAGAGTGCTTTATGAGGAAACTGGAATAAACCTTCCGTTTCTCTACGACAGCTATGACCGTGGACGCATGTTTGACGGATTCTTGATGACCATCAAGTTATCTGTCGTATGCCTGTTCTTTTCAGTCATTATCGGCATTATCGGCGCATGGCTTCAGGGCTCATCACTGAAATGGACCCGGCGCATCGTCAATGGTTACATACAGATTTTCAGAAATACGCCGCCTCTGGTTCAGCTCTACTTCTTCTATTTTGCCATTGGTTCGATCCTGCCCAAGGTCGCCAATGAATATGGTGGGCAATCACCACTATTGGGTAGTTTTGCCTGGGCAGCGATCTCGCTGTCGTTCTTTGCGGGCGCTTTCAATGTTGAAATTTTTCGCTCCGGCATCGAAGCCGTTCCTGATTCGACTGTAGAAGCCGCCGAAGCACTAGGTTTTTCCAGAATACAAATTTACAAAGACATCACACTGCCACTTGCCTTTCGGGTTTGCCTGCCGGCGCTCAATAACAATCTCGTAAACCTAGTAAAAACTACTACATTGGCCTACGCGATTGCTGTGCCCGAAATGTTGTATGAGGCCAATCAGATCTGGTCTGACAATGTGAATGTCACAGAGATGATGCTGTTCCTGTTGTTTGCCTATTTTGCGCTGGTTGGCATTTTGGTGTGGGGCATGAATCGCTGGGAACGCGCAATGAAAATTCCGGGGTATGGCGCATGACCTACAAACCCTATCAACCAGCACCGTTCAAAACCGATTTGCCTGTCATGTTGCCAGCAAGCGTGAAATCTGGCGCTGGCTTCATGCCGCAGATCAAACCATGGCATGGGCTTTTGCTGGTTGGCGTTTGTCTGATGACATCCTCCATCAGTTTTGCACAGGCTGATGCAACCCGAGATGGTATTTTCACTGTTCTTTGGCGCTGGATGCCGCTGCTGCTGCAGGGCTTCATCTTCAATCTGGTTATCTCCGTTTGTGCTATGGCGGTTGGCACAGCAGTCGGTGCCGCATTGGGTCTTGGGCAGATATCGCCCAATGGTATTTTGCGCCGGTTCTGCTGGTTTGTGACCCAGTTTTTTCGCAATGCGCCTTGGCTCGTCCTTCTGTTTTTCGCCATGTTCCTATTGCCGTTTCAGTTGAAAATCGGCAGCGTCACAATCCCATTGCCGGATTGGCTCAAAGCCATTGTTGGTCTGTCATTGCCAGTGATGGCCAACGTGTCAGAAATTGTGCGCGGGGCCGTTACATCATTGCCAAGCGGCCAATGGGAAGCGGCTGAAAGTCTAGCCTATACGCGGCGCCAAACCCTATGGCTAGTCATCTTGCCCCAGTGCATTAAGCGCATGCTGCCACCCTGGATGAACCTTTATGCAATCTTGACCATGGCCACGGTTTTGGCATCCATTGTCGGCGTTTCGGAGGTGATGACACTCACCGGGCAGGCGTTGGCCGCTGAAGGTGGGCGCACTGATTTGCTAGCGCCATTTTACTCATTTGTTCTGCTGATCTTCTTCATTTACTGCTACCCGATTGCGCGGTGGACCGTTCATCTGGAGAAAAAATATGCGGTTAAAGGCTAAAGGAATTAACTTATGAGCTGGACCGAAGATCAACCGATGGTGTCCATCAAAAACGTCCATAAATCCTTTGGTGAACTGGAGGTACTGAAGGGCGTTTCCATTGATGTGATGAAGGGTGAGGTGATTTGCATTATCGGGCCATCTGGGTCCGGTAAATCCACGTTAATTCGCTGTGTGAATGCGCTCAATGATATCCAGGAAGGCTCAATCCTTGTGGAAGGCATTGAGGTGAATGACAAGGATCTCAACAAGCTGGAATTACGCAAGAAAGTCGGCATGGTTTTTCAGCAGTATAATCTGTTTCCCCACAAGACTGCTTTGGAAAACGTCATGATGGCGCCCATTCGCGTGTTGAAACAGAACAAGGCAGAGGTGGAGCAGCTGGCCCGTGCGCTCATCAAAAAGGTGCGTCTGGAAGGTAAGGAAAATAACTACCCCGGTGAGCTGTCTGGCGGCCAGCAACAACGGGTCGCGATTGCCCGATCACTCGCCATGAAACCCGATGTCATGTTGTTCGATGAAGTGACCGCAGCTTTGGACCCCGAGACAGTCAATGAGGTTCTGGTAACCATCAAGGATTTGGCAGAAGACGGCATGACTTGCATTCTGGTGACCCACGAAATGGGCTTTGCCCGTGAGGTGGCGGATCATGTCTACTTCACAGACCGTGGCGTGATTGTAGAACACGGCAAGCCTGACACATTCTTTGATGAAGCCAAGGACCCGCGCACCAAAGAGTTTTTGAGCCAGATCCTATAGATACATGTCAGTGAATTTGTCAGATCTGAGAAATGCACAGTGGCATTGTGAGCCACCTTTGTGGGAATTCGATGACAAATTGATGTTGCGCACCGGTTCCAAAACCGATTTTTGGCGGGGTACCTACTATGGTTTTTATCGCGACAATGGTCACTTTCTAGGCCTTCCCGTAACGGGTAATTTCACAGCGGTTCTAACATTTACGGGCGTGTATGAAACGCTTTACGATCAGGCAGGTCTGATGCTGCGTGTGGATGACAAACACTGGATGAAAACGGGCATCGAGTTTTCAGACAGCGTTACAAATTTCAGCGCGGTGGTTACTCGTGAAAACTCTGATTGGTCTGCCACACAACGCCCGCTTGTCACAGGTCCACAAAGTGTGAGGGTAACGCGTGTTGGATCGGCGATCCTCATACATTTCAAGGACGAGAACGGTGCTTGGCAATTTCTACGCTTGGCAAATTTCCCAGCGCCGGATGAAATTCTTATCGGCCCTGCGGCATGTTCGCCGGAGCGCGCAGGCTTTCAAGCAGTTTTCACAACCTTTAAAGTCGGTCCGGTCATAGAAAATCCTTTACATAGCTAGAATTTAGCTTTTGCAAGACTGTTCCCATTCCGTCGGCAACGATATTTGAAATGAAGCCCGTACCCCAAATTCCCAATCACAACATGCAGGCGCCCCGAACCAAAATCTACGATTGATCATATCCAAAGGATTTTCCTGTCATATTCATAGCGTTTTTTGGAGCGTTAAGAATTTCCGATGTCCAACATCCGCAATACATCTAAGATCAGGCGTTAGTTGGCCGTGGTGGCCGGCCGCACTTCCAGCTCTTCCTGCGGAAATGCCGGGCCTACAAGAAAATCAAACGCAACAATCGACCTATCTTCTGTTTTCGCTTCGCATCTGAATTTCAGTTGGTACCAGCGATTACTACTGCGAAAGGCCGCGCCATTGGCAAGGATGATTTGATTGGCCGTCACAGCTTCATCAATAGCCGATGATACCACCAAATCCGGTTTCAGATCATTGCGGGAGGCGGCAATTCTGGCGATTGCCTCCTCATGACACAATTGCTCTCGCAATTTGTCACCGCTGAGGGCTTCAACCTTTGGTGCAACCCGTGCACGCGGGATAGCGACAAGTTTTCCGGGAATGGGCGGAGCGTTGATATCCCCTTCCGGGGTGCCTGGTATGATTTCTCTTGGCTCCTCAGATTGCCCTTCGGTTTGCGGATTTGATCGGGCCTGTGATGTTGGCTGTCTTGGCTGCAACGTTGCCTGTTGGCGCTCGGCATGGGGTTGTTCCTCTGCAGTCTTCGACTCATCAAGGTCGATATTGAGCTGTTCATCCAGCTCGGGCTCAGGTTTTTCTGGTCGCTCCTGATTGCGTGCATCTTCAAATTCCTGGGGTGTAACAACCTCCACTAGCACGCTTTCTGGTGCTTGTGCTTCGACATGACGGTCATTGGGGACAAATAGAAATGCAGCTACGGCAAAGGCGTGGAGGCCAATGGACGCAAGCATCCCCCACATTTCCGTTCCAATTTTTGAAAGTCCTGCAATGGCTTTCATAACGACAGTGTACACCCGTATTTAATATCTTGTGCAGCATAGCAAAATCGATGTTGAATGTTGCCAAATATCTTCAATACTTACTCGGACCTACATTCTGTTTAAATGAAGGCAAAGCATCCACCGCCAGATTATTTTTGAATCTTGATTTCATTTTCGAGCGGTAGGCATTTAACCGGAAGCGCGTAGACAAGCGTTGTGCGACGGCTCGGATTTGAAACATCGCCGCTGAACGGAACTTTTAAGGCAACGCCCAATTGGAAGAAGACTTTTGCATCAGTCATTTTCCCATACTTTAGAACGTCGCTATCTGATTTTAACGCTTCATTGCAGGCTTCAATTGGGCTCATACCGTACCAATTTAAGGTTTCTGTTGGCAGGTTTGGCGTAATGGTTTGCTCCAACATACGGTTTTTATTGTAGATTGTGCGATGCCAATATCTGCCAGCACCAGCGTCACCCATCGCGAATGAACCATTTGCAATTTTGCCATATCGGACCCTGCGGCCCGGGCCTGCCTTGGCAAACAGACGCAACCCGAACAAGTGCATTTTGGTCGTCATGTGCGTGTATCTGCCAGCTATTGCTGCGACCTTAATCTCAGGAGTGTCAATATCTGCCGGGCGCAGTTCGATCTGCTCAATTGGCGCAGTTGAGGCGAATACTTCAAGCGAATTGAGGCAAAACACCGTTAGTGCCAGTGCTGCAACCCGTACCCTGTTACCGACAACAAATACCTTATTCATTGTATCAGCCTTTCAAAAAGGAATTGGCTGATCGTTAGACGAAAGCATCTGAAGCTGTTTTGAACGACCAGTTCAAAGCCTGTTCAGGAAAGTATTATTTTTTAAAGCGTGGAATCTGTCGTAAAAACTTCTTATTTGCCAATACAGAAGCGCGAATCGAACCTGATGATTCCCTGGAAAACAACAACGAAGAGTTGCCTAAACAGTTTAGGGGGGTAAATTGGTTGGGAATACAGCGAGTAGGTCATGCATTCAATTGTCGAAGGTCCACGAACTGAGAGAACGCTCTACAATGAACAGAGTGCCTGGATAAAGCGCCCTGAAAAGCAGCGTTCCGATTTCGTATCTTTCCTGCACAAGTCAGTAAGTATTTTCTTACCGACGGTGCTGAAACCGACCTTGGCCACGGGGGGATTGGCTGGTCTGCTGGAAGAGGCTGATCGGCTCAAAAATTTCTCGGCCAAGTCTGTTGTTGTGCCTGAAGTGCTGAATGTCAGCGATGACAGTATCATTCTGTCAGACTGTGGACCTCATCTACGCCATGTACTCAAAACTACATCTGATAAGAAAGAGGTGGCAGACCTGTTGAAAAGAGCAACGGGTAATCTGGCAGAAGTGCACGCAAAGGGCCTGGTCCATGGCCGTCCACATTTGAAAGATATGACGCTTAAAGATGACGGCAGCGTTTGTCTGCTGGATTTGGAGGAAGATCCGCTTAAAGTTATGGGTCTGGACGCAGCCCGGGCACGTGACATCTGGCTGCTACTGTCATCCTGCGCCGAGTTTTGTGACCATCCACTAGAAGATCTTACAGATCTTTTGTCTTTGTATCGAAACTCCACAACAAGTAATATTGATCAGGAATTGCGCAATATTGCGCGCAGCGGGCGGCCATTTCGGAAAATCATAGGCTTTTTCCGTGCCAGTAATGTTGGCCGTGATGTTTTTGGAGCCTATTGGGCTACTTTGGCTTTGGAGACCCTGTAACAATACCTCCAAACGGATTGGATGATGGACTTTCCTGAGAGAATTGAGGTGCCGCAATGAAATTGACGCAAATTACTCCTTTCGTACCTTGCACCAATTTGCAGAAACAGGTTGATTTTTACGAGAAGATACTTGGGTTCACACTTGGGTTTCGTGCGGACAATTATGCATTTCTGAAACGGGATGCGGCCGCGGTGCGACTTGTAGAAGTAGACGCCAATATAGATTTATCACTGCCAGATCGCGAAGGCTCGTTTTACGTTGATGTCGAAGACATTGATGGATTGTATGCACATATGAAGCCAGCACTGGACACTTTGCCAGAGGGCAGGGTCCGGGCACCATTTGATCAGCCATACAATCAGCGCGAATTTCACGTGTTTGACGAGGATTGCACGTTGATTTTCTTTGGTGAAGCTATTGCTGTTTAGTTGAAGACAGCGGCAGGGCTGCGGATTGCGACCCTGCGACGTGCGTTAAACCTGGTCCGGGAGGAAGCAAGGCTTGTAGGCTACGTTTTAGAACAAGATTTTTGGGCGGCTGCGGTTTGGCAGTAGGTGCTTTGAATTTCGGTGTCACGCCAACGATGGACGCGCCATAGACTTCGTCACACTGATCCATACCCGAGTTTGCACATGGCACAGGGTGGCTGCCTTGATTGCAGGAGGCGATGACTAGGTCATAACAGTAGGACAGTTTACTGGCTTCCGCAGCGTCATTCATGGCAACAGCGGAAAAGATTGCAAAAGCGAAAACGCAGTTCAGGATAGATATCTCTCAGTTTTTAAAATACAGCGTCTCACCATTGAGCCACCGTTGAGTTTTTGTTTAGGGAAGTGCATCTGAACCTTTTTTGAAATGTATGTTCAGCTTCCGTTCACACGTAAAAATCATCAGGAAAAATCGGTATGCTGTTCACAAACACCCGATATGGTATGCGCTGATCTTTCTCTCAATTTCCAAAGGGACTGCCTCATGAAGCAGCGTCAAATCTTACAAGATGGAACTAAAACCTCTGAAATTGGACTGGGATGTATGAGCTTCGCCGGCTTCTACGGCGCAACGACCGAAGCGGAAGCGCATACCACATTGGCGACGGCGCTGGATCTCGGCATCGACTTTCTGGATACCGCAAACATCTATGGCATGGGCGTATCAGAAAGCACGATTGGCACCTTCCTGAAGGGCGATGACAGTAAGTTTACTATCGCCACGAAAGGATCCATCTGGACGGATCCTAAAACCGGCAAGCGCGGCTTTAACAACAAGCCAGACCATTTGCGTACTGAGCTGGATAAATCCCTGAAACGGCTTGGTGTGGAACAGGTCGCGCTATACTACATCCATCGCCGCGATCCGGATTTGGAAATTGAAGCGGTTATGGAAACCCTTATGGCATTGAAGGCCGAAGGAAAAATTGGCGGCATCGGGTTTTCAGAAATATCACCTACCTCATTGCGCCGCGCTTGTGCTGTTGGCCCGGTAGACGCAGTGCAGAGTGAATACTCCTTGTGGTCCCGCTATCCGGATTTGGGTCTCTTGCAAACGTGTCAGGAACTGGGCGTAGCTTTTGTTCCGTTTTCACCGCTGGGACGGGGTATGTTCGGCACAAAAACACCAAACCCTGCCGAGTTTGGCGCAAATGATTTCCGCAATGGCAATCCACGTTTTGTTGAGCCGAACTACAGCTACAATGCAGAGCTGATAAAACCGTTCAAAGCCTATGCCGCGGATCTTGGCACAACCTCAATTGTGCTTGCACTGGCATGGTGCCTCGCACGCGGCGACAATCACCTGCCCATCCCGGGCACTCGGACATCAGAACACTTGAAAGAATGTGCTGCCGCTAGCGATTTCAAAATGACATCAAATATCATGGCCGAAGTTGAACGAATTTTACCGGTCGGCTGGGCTCACGGCGACCGGTACACCAAAGCACAATGGAACGGGCCGGAAGGGTATTGTTAGGTCATCGTTCAATTTTTTTGGGGCCGTGTATCGCTTTCCACAGGGTTGGCGTGGCGGAAAGCACTTGGGTAGTGGGAGCTTTATTGACCCACCGCCCATTCTGCAGTCTCGCGCACAACGGGATCTGAGTCTGTAAGATATGGTCTTGCTGCGGTTTGCAACTCTTTATCGCCAGAGTTGCCAATTGCTATAAGAACATTGCGCAGGAATCTATTGCGGCCAATGCGTTTTATGGGGGAGCCGGAAAAGAATTTTCTGAAAGCTGCGTCATCCAGGCTGGCGAGAAATTTTAGATCTGGGTGTTTCAGGTCATTACGCGCATGGAGTTTTGCTTCTTTTGATTTGCTGGCAAATTTGTTCCAGGGGCAGGCAGCCAGGCAATCATCGCACCCATAAATCCGGTTACCCATTGGTTTGCGGAATTCTTCCGGGATTGGGCCTTTGTGTTCAATTGTGAGATAGGAAATGCAGCGCCTTGCATCCAGTTGATAAGGCGCTGGGAACGCATTAGTCGGGCAGATATCCAGACATGCTCGGCAAGAACCGCAATGGTCAATTTCCGGCGTATCGGCCGGCAGAGCCATATCTGTGAAGATAGACCCCAAAAACAGCCAGGAACCATATGCCCGCGATACCAGATTGGTATGTTTTCCCTGCCAGCCAAGCCCGGCTTGAGCAGCTAGCGGTTTTTCCATCACCGGGGCTGTATCAACAAACACTTTAACCTGCGTCTGGTTCCGTGCAGCAAAGCGGCCCGCAACGGTTTTTAGCTTGCCCTTGATAATGTCATGATAATCGCGGTTTTGTGCATAGACTGAAATCGTACCCTCACTGGTGCGTTCAAGCTGCGGCAGCGGATTTTCATCTGGCCCATAATTGAGCGCCAGCATGACGATACTCTTGGCATCAGGCCAAAGTGTTTTGGGTTCTGCGCGACGTGCAAGTGTTTCGGCCATCCAGGCCATAGAACCGTGATGGCCTTTTGCGACGTATTTTTCCAGGTTTTCACGCGTAACGCCGGGCAGTTTTGCGGGCGCTATCGATATTACATCAAAGCCGTAGGTGGCCGCATCCTGCTTTAAGAGCGACAGAATTTTATCCGTCATCGGTGATCACGCAATATTTATGTATGTTGTGCGGAGCACACAGACATTTTTTGCCCGAGCGGTCAATGATCGCCGCGTCTATGCAACCATGCTTACTGATCTAAAAATCAAGGTCTGTGTAGTGTGCCGGGGGTGGAATTCCACGCATCTTATCAGCCAGGATTTCTCGGAATGCCGGGCGGCACTTGATGCGTGTATACCAGGTTTTCGCAGCTTCATGGTCAGACCATGGCATTTCGTTCAAATAGTCGATAACAGAAATTGCTGCCGCTGCAGCAAAGTCAGCATAAGACATCTGATCGCCACCAAGCCAGTTTCGCTCAGAGGCTAGGTATTCAAGATATGCCAAATGATTCCGCAAATTAGCGCGCGCGATACGCAGCACCGCAGATTCAGGCGCGCCGCCACCTGCATCCCTCGGTTTTTCGCGCTTTGTAACCTTTTCGTTGACGAAGTACTGCGTCGCTTCGGCTTCCATTTTCACCAGGAACCAGTGCATCAGTCGGCGAACTTCCGCCCGCGCCAAAGGGTGACTTGGCATTAATCGGCGATCTTCCAGGGTAAAACCGCGTGTTTCGTCCAGATATTCGCATGTGGTGATGGCACCGCAAATTGGCACTTCACCTTCATCGACCAATACAGGTAATGTGCCTTCAGGGTTCAAAAGCAAAAAGGCTTCGCGTCGTTCCCAGGTGCGTTCCACAAAATATTCGGCGCTGGCGCCATATTCGCCAATGGCCATGCGCACAATCCGGGAGCCGGATGACATCGGGTGATGGTAAACTTCCAAGAAAGACCCTCAAGCATTTTCTCTATTTCGTGAACGCTTTCTTAAAGATAAAAGCTTTCCAAAACATTGATTTGCGAGGGTGTGCTGCGCCAATGCGGGGAAAATACGGCGCAATGCCACGCCGGATCAGGTAAGTTCAATTCAATCTTCTGGCTTGCCATTGTTCTGTCATCGGGACGTGATGAATGAAGACAGAATTTTAACCGCCGCGTTGGTAGAAGGAGTTCAACTCAATCTGACACACCCTATCCTCGCTCACAAATTTCAAGAAATAGACCTCATGGACCAACAGACACTTATCGAGGCCGCACTACTTGGCCTTCTGGAAGGCTTCACGGAATTTCTTCCAGTTTCTTCCACGGGACATATTTTGCTTGCAGGTCACTTCCTTGGTTTTGAAAGTGAAGGAAAAGTCTTTGAAGTTCTGATTCAGTTCGGCGCGATTCTGGCAATATTGATGGTGTATTTTACCAGGCTTTGGACAATAGTGGTCACTCTGCCAACGTCAGAGCAAAGCCGTCGTTTTACCGCAGCAGTAACTCTGGCATTTTTGCCAAGCGCTTTAATTGGTATTTTTGCGCACGGGCTTATCAAAACGGTGTTGTTTGAAGCTCCGACTCTGATTTGCATCATGCTTGTGTTAGGTGGATTTGTGTTGCTCTGGGTCGACAGACGCGAAACCGTCGTACGCTATACGGATGTACGCGACTATCCACTATCTTTAGCGCTTAAAATTGGCCTTTGTCAGTGCGTCGCCTTTATTCCCGGAGTGTCACGATCAGGCGCAACCATCGCCGGATCGCTGCTAATGGGGACTGATAAGCGGTCAGCGGCGGAATTCTCATTTTTTCTAGCCATTCCCACAATGGCAGGTGCGTTTGGATATGATCTTTGGCTGAATAGAAATGCGCTGAGTCAAGATGATATGGCCATCATCGGTGTTGGTTTCATCGTGGCATTTATATCAGCCATTTTTGTGGTGCGCGGCTTACTTAATTTTGTCACGCGCCACGGCTTTGCCCCTTTCGCCTATTGGCGCATCTTCATTGGATCGCTTGGCTTGATAGGCCTTTACTTGCTCTAGCTGTCGGTTGCTTGGCTGGATTCTGGCTCAAACTGTCCGCGTTCACGATATTGAATAAGGTATGTCGGGAGAATCGCTTCCATGGAGCGTGGGCTGATGCCGATTCCTGGTAGGGTCCGGCCTTCTTTTTCTGCTGCAGCACTGACCATGTTGTCGTTTTTCAACATCAAAACCTGATCACGGGTGAGCATCGGGTTTGGTAACATCCCCAGCACGCGGCCTTTAAATTCAGCAAGGCCCCAAGGGATGGGGGCAAGAATACGTTTGCGCTGCGTGATGCTCAGCATAAGTTCCAAGCATTCCTTAAACGTCCGCACATCTGGACCGCCCAACTCGTAAATCGATCCAGCTTCCAGCTCGCCAGCAACGCCTTTTGCAATGGCTTCGGCGACGTCGCCCACGTGAACCGGTTGGAATTTGGTCTTGCCACCTCCAATCAGCGGCAACACCGGCGACATCCGTGCCATTGATGCAAAGCGATTGAAGAATGCATCGTCCTGACCAAAGATGATAGATGGGCGTACTATGATCGCACCCGAGAATTCTTTTTGCACGGCCGCCTCACCCGCGGCTTTGGAAGTGCCATAATCGGCTTCTGACTCAGCATCTGCACCAATGGCTGACATATGAACAAGGCGTTCAACACTTGCGTCTTTGGCCGCTCTTGCAACAATGGCCGCGCCGCGCGCTTGTACGGCATCAAATTTCTGTGCGCCTGTTTCGCAGAGAATACCGACGAGATTGACGACGTAGTCTGCGTTGGCGACGGCCGCGGCAACAGAATCAGGGTATCGCAGGTTTGCCTGAATGGGTTGAATTTGCCCAACAGCGCCAAGTGGCCGCAAATGCCCCGCAAGGTCTGGCCTGCGCACAGCAACATTCACGCGATATCCGCGTTTCGCCAGCTCACGCACCACATGCCGCCCGACAAAGCCGGAGCCACCGAATACTGTTACGCGTTTTTCCATTCCACTGTGTTGATGCATTGTGCCACCATTTATGATTCTGAGCGGGTGAGCGATACTCAACCGGCTATGCTGTCTGATCTATAGCAGAATGAGAAAAGGTCCAAGAGCCTCATTGGGGAAATTTCCATGATTTCTCTTGCCACAGCTCAAAACGACCATTGACAGGGTCCGCGCTGATCCTTATTGCAACGCCAATGCCCAGATGGCGGAATTGGTAGACGCGCCAGCTTCAGGTGCTGGTACTCGCAAGGGTGTGGAGGTTCGAGTCCTCTTCTGGGCACCAATTTCCTTTAAAATCAAATTTACCTTGCGCGTGTTACGGCCATCTAGCACGCTGTTTGCATTATCACGCCAAGAGACAACATCATGACCATAAGATTGCACAAAAACGATCTGCCCGACGATTATGACGCTGGCGATTCCGTCGCTATTGATACCGAAACCATGGGCTTGAACCCGCATAGAGATCGCTTGTGCCTGGTGCAGATTTCGACAGGCGATGGAACAGCGGACCTAGTACAGATCAGTCAGGGTCAGGAAACAGCTCCCAATCTTACTCGGGTGCTGAATGATCGCAATGTGCTGAAGTTGTTCCACTTTGCCCGGTTTGATGTGGCGGTGATGCTGCACAAATTTGGAGCGCTGACATCCCCGATATATTGCACAAAAATCGCGTCACGCCTGGTGCGAACCTATACAGACCGTCATGGCTTGAAAGAACTTTGCCGCGAACTGATTGATGTGGATATTTCAAAACAGCAGCAAAGTTCTGATTGGGGCGCGGACACATTGAGTGATGCACAGCAGGCTTATGCTGCCAGCGATGTCTTGTACCTGCACGCGTTGAAAGAGCAGCTCGATATCCGGCTCGAGCGGGAAGGGCGCGCTGAAATTGCGCAAAGCTGCTTCAATTTTTTGCCGACTCGTGCCCGGCTTGATTTAATTGGATGGCCAGAGACTGATATATTTGCCCATTCTTAAGACCAAGAGCCAACTTTGGTGCAAATTTCCGCAGTTTCAGGCCAAGTGACACATTCTCACCAAATCTCGCATCTTTAAAGATATTGTGATGTTGGGCTTTTGGCTGTTAAATTTGCGGTAGTCTTTCGCACACACAGTGCCGGAGCGGTGAGCACAGGGTAGCAGCTTTTGAGTGAAACGATTTCAGATGTAGTTCGCACATCCGTGATGGGCATGCCAAATCCCGCAATGGGTTTGTCGTCTGCGCCGGAAATCGCGCGCGCATCTGACCGTGAAAAATTCTTTAAAAGTGCCCGCCGGCACAGTCTGTGGGTGCGCTTTTTGCGGATTTGCCTGCCATTTTTCGGTTTTGGCACCATTGCAGGTCTGTTGTTCGTCACCACTTTCGTGCCTAAGATCGGTGATCTTGGATTGGATCTTGGAGATATGACCCTGTCATTCAATGGCAGTTCCATCATGATGAACAACCCAAAGCTCAACGGTTTCGGCGATGATGGGCAGGCTTATGAGATAAAGGCGGAAAGTGCGACCCAATCCATACTTAATCCAGAAGTGATCAATCTCAGTGGATTGCTGGCAAAGATAAGCCTTGAAGATGGCACTTGGGCGGATGTGCGCTCAACACAGGGGCTTTACGATAACAAAGCGTCGACTTTGATGCTCGATGAAGAGATTAAGGTCAATTCTAGCGAGGGGTATCGGGTGACTTTGCAAAATGCGGAAGTCGATCTGAAAGCTGGTACACTGGTCAGCGACTCCCCGGTTGAAGTTCAAAGTGAAACCGGGTTCATGCAGGCCAACGGGCTGATTGTTGATGAAAGCGGGCAGCGCATCAGATTTACCAAGGGTATCCGCGTTTTAATCGTGCCTCCGAAGTCCGGTGGCAAGCTGATCGTTCAAGAGTGATGGAAAAACTATGATGGCCAAAGAACAGATATCTCGCCAAGTTTCCACCCGCTGGTTGGTTTGCTTTTTCATATGCCTGGGGCTCTTTTTCACGACGCAAAATATACCTGCCATGGCGCAAAACGTCTCAGAAGCATTCTCGGGGCTTTCGTCTTCCTCCAAGGATCCGATTGAAATTGAAGCGGATGAACTGGAAGTTCAGGATCGGCAGAAGACAGCAGTTTTCCGCGGGAACGTTCGGCTTGTGCAAGGTCCGACAACACTACGGGCAAGCAGTATTACAGTCTACTATTCTGGTCGCGCATCAGGATCCACTCAACAAATTTCCAAGGTTGAAGCAAGGGGCCCAATCCGGGTGACCAGCAAAGACCAGACAGCAAGAGGAGACAGGGCCACGTTTTTGATGGCCTCCCAAGTCCTTACGCTTGCAGGAAATGTGGTGCTTACCAAAGGTGCCAATGAACTTCGGGGCCAAAAGCTTGTTGTCAATCTGAAAACCGGAGAGAGCCGGATAGATGCACCGAAAAACCAGTCTGGTGGTCGTGTGCGTGGAGTTTTCCTGCCGGGGAAACAATAGAGTATCCTTGACTTAAATATTCGACAGGTCATTTGAAGCAGGGTATTGAGTTTCAATACCATCTTCTGAATTCCCGCAAGGTCCGTCTATCTGTGAAAAAACTCAAACTCTCCTGGCCGGCAAAACCTGAAAAGCCGCAACAAGCCGTGGATCGGTTTGAGCCTGAGTTTCCACTAAACGATGAGAACGATCTAATCGATGTGCCCATGGATGGCGGACGCAGACGTCTCAAATCTGTTTATGATGATGATGCGGGCCAATCTGACACTGGGCATCCATTGGAAGAAGGTAGTTCGTTTAAGTTCGGTGACCTTCTATCGGGTGTTGGTAAGTCACTGAAGTCTGCACTGCCAAAGCCGAAACCCAAGGCCAAAAGCGCCCCGGTGGAAGTGACTGAATCAGTGGGGCTTGAGGCAGGCCCGGGCCTAAAAGTGCATGCTGCTCCAAAGAAAAAGAGACGCATTTCCAGAAAGTCAGCCCAATTTCAGGATGAAGACGGCTGGTTAGTAGCCCAAAATCTCGCTAAGAGTTTCCGCCGTCGTTCGGTTGTGCATGATGTAACACTAGCTGTCCGACAAGGTGAGGCTGTTGGATTACTTGGGCCAAACGGCGCTGGTAAAACCACAGTTTTTTATATGATTACCGGTCTCATCCGGCCCGATAGTGGTGCTATTCGCATCGATGGATTCAATGTTACGTCCCTGCCGATGTATACCCGGGCTAGGCTGGGTATTGGCTATCTTCCTCAGGAAGCATCTATCTTTCGTGGCTTGTCTGTAGAAGACAACATCAAAGCTGTGTTGGAGATTGTTGAACCTGATCGGCGTCAGCGTAAGGAAGATCTTGAACGCTTGCTGGAAGAGTTTGGCATCGGTCACCTGCGAAAATCGCCAAGTATTGCTCTTTCTGGCGGTGAGCGACGCCGATGCGAGATTGCCCGTGCGCTTGCCAGCCGACCCGCATTTATGCTTTTGGACGAGCCCTTTGCGGGCATTGATCCCATTGCTGTAGGGGATATTCAGCAACTGGTGCGCCAATTGACAGCACGCGGTATCGGCGTTCTGATTACCGATCACAATGTTCGAGAAACGTTGGGTCTTATTGATCGCGCTTACATTATTCATTCCGGCGATGTGCTTATGGAAGGTACTCCTGAGGACATCGTTCAAAGTGAAGATGTACGGCGCGTTTACCTTGGTGATCAATTTACACTTTGAAAACAGACTGTTGCTCCTTTAGTGTCTATACTGACAAGGTTAGAAGCAAGTTTGGGGCCAATTGGGCCCAAATTCCTGCATTTTGCGTCTGAAAGGGACAATTCTTCAATGGCCGGGCCGGGTTCTTTTTCTTCATCATTTGGAATGAGCCAGAAGCTTTCGCCAAGCATGCGTCAGAATATGTCGCAATCACTGGTTATGACACCGCAATTGGTGCAGGCCATAAAGCTGCTGCAGATGTCTCATTTAGAGCTTTCCAGCCATGTGGACGAAGAATTGGAACGCAACCCGCTTCTTGAACGGGAAAGCGACGCAACGCCGGACGAAACAGATGCTGCCTCAGAATCGTTGGAACCTGCTGCGGAGACCAGAGAGCTAACAGAGTTAAATACAGATTTGAGCGGACCACCGGATTCCGACTACAGCAATCTGTATCAGGATGACAACGAGGCCGCTCTGATACCTTCGCAAACCTCGCCGTATGAGCAAGCGATTGAAGGTCCGAGCATGACCGCCGGAAGTGCATCGCAAGACATGGCGTTTGATGCAACATTGGCCGGAGCAACCAGTCTGCGTCAGCGGTTGGAAGACCAGATATTCCTGCTATCAGTTGACCCGGTTTTGCGGGCCCTGTGTCAATATTTGATCAGTCAACTGGATGGCGCTGGGTATCTTCAAATCAACGAGCCTCAAATATGCGAGCAATTTTCCATTGATGAAGATGTTCTGGCGGCAGCATTGGCCCTTATTCATGCTTGTGAACCTGCAGGTATTGGTGCGCGCAGTCTAAAGGAATGTCTAGCACTGCAGTTGAGGGACAGTGGTGACTTTGATGAGGAGATGCAAATACTCCTTGAAAACCTGGAAATGCTGGCCGGTCGAAATTTCGCTCAGTTACAGCACCTAACAGGGCTAAACGAAGTGCAACTGGGCGTGAAGGTCAACGCTATTCGCAAACTCAATCCCAAACCGGGTGAAATGTTTGATGCGCTGGAGCCGGAAAGCCTGGTGCCCGATGTCATCATCCAGCCCAGCGCAGCAGGTGATGTAAATGGTGGATGGCATATTGAGCTGAACAGCGATGTGCTGCCGCGATTGCTGGTGAACGAACAATATTATCAAACTGTCTCAAGCCAAGCCAAAGAAGAAGAAAAATCTTTTTTGAACAATAGTCTGCAGTCGGCAAGCGGTCTGGTGAAAGCTCTTGATCAGCGTGCCAGAAGCATTTTGAAAGTGGCAACTGAAATCGTCAGGGTTCAGGATGCATTCTTCATGTATGGCATAGAGCATCTAAAACCCATGACGCTTAAGCAGGTTGCAGAAGCCATTGATTTGCACGAATCAACTGTCAGCCGTGTAACAACAAGTAAGTATGTTTCCACGCCCCGTGGAATTTTCGAGATGAAGTTCTTCTTCTCATCCTCCATTGCCGGTACAAATGGTGAGGCCCATTCCGGAGAGGCCGTGAGACACAGAATCCGTCAGCTCATTGACCAGGAAACGCCCAAATCCATCCTCAGCGATGATGCGCTTGTGGAAAAGTTAAAGGCCTCCGGCATCGACATTGCACGCAGAACCGTGGCAAAATATCGCGAGGCGTTAGGTATCCCGTCAAGTGTCGCACGCAGACGTGAAAAGCGGGCCCTGGCGGCGCCAGATACGTTGGCTGGCTGAACAAGATTTGGCCAAAGTAAGCCACCGAATGCAACGAAAGGAGAGATTGCTATTCTGACCACACCAATTGTCTGAATCTCTTTTCGTGCTTCGTCACACCACAGATATGACAATTGATTCTGACTTCGCAATGGTCTGTGACCTGCTGAGGCAGGACACTTGACCGCAGCATAAAGGAATTATCTATGGAACTGCGCGTCTCTGGAAAAAACATGGATGTAGGCTCAAGTCTGCGTGAAGAAATAGAAATCAGGATTGGCGATGCATTAGATAAGTACTTTACCGGAACATATTCTGGCCACGTAACTCTCACGAAAGAGCCAAGCGGCTTCTCCTCCGAATGTGTGTTGAACTTAAGTACGGGAGCAAAACTTGCGGCGTCCGGTGAGGCGCAAGATGCACGCGCAAGCTTTGAAAAATCAGCAGAACGTGTCGAAAAACAATTGCGCCGCTATAAACGCAAACTAAAAGACCATCATCAGCGCGCCAATCGTGAAAACGCGATGATGGCAGCCAGTTATATTCTGGCGGCACCTGCCGATGATGAAGAAGTGCCTGAAGACTTCAATCCAGTGATTATTGCAGAAACAGCGGCAAGCCTGCCAACTTTCACTGTTGGCAATGCGGTTATGGAAATGGATTTGACCGATACGCCAATTCTCGTGTTTCGAAACGCTGGACATGGTGGGGTAAACGTGGTCTACCGTCGCGCTGATGGCAATATTGGATGGGTGGACCCGTCTCTGGAAGGCTAGAACTGCACAAGTGCCTAATTAGAAGGGCTTGTGTAAGGCACAGAAAAATGCTGGAAACGCAAGTGCGTTTCCGCTTGTGAGGTTGATTTAAATCCTGTGATTTCTCTCAACGGATCAAGTCATTTTCTGTAGCCTGGCGCGTATTGCCAAAACAAATGACAATGAGTTACGGATATTTGCGATGGATCTGAGTGATCTGGTGTCGCCTGATGCTATAATGCCTTCCCTGAAGGTTCAGTCGAAGAAACAAGCAATACAGGCGCTTGCTGAAAAGGCAGCCTCTTTAACAGGCGTGCCGGAACGCGAGGTGTTTGATACACTTTTGCAACGCGAACGGCTGGGATCTACCGGCGTTGGCCATGGCATTGCAATCCCTCATGGCAAGCTCGTTGCTTTCGACCGCATCATTGGTGTGTTTGCCCGGCTTGAAACACCGATCGAGTTTGAAGCGCTGGATAACGAGCCAGTTGACCTGATTTTCCTGCTGCTTGCATCTGAAGGGGCTGGTGCAGATCATCTTAAAGCTCTGGCACGTATTGCCCGTGTATTCCGTAACGGAAGTGTCACTGAGAAGTTGCGCGATACGCGAGACGTGGATGCAATTTATAGCGTTTTGACAGGTAGTTTGGCCTCAAATGCCGCTTAGTATCAGTTAAGCAAGCCGCGCAGCGTATCTATGCGGTTGTTGACCAGCCAGCCATAGTAGTTCTCTTCCGGCATCTTGGCCCGCTTGCCACTTGCGCGCCGACGCTTGTTCTCGCCAGCTAGTTTCCGCGCCCGGGCTTTGCTGCCACCCAAGTTATATAAAGTTGCCGTAATGCCGGGATTATTTGAAATATCGAATCCAGCAATATCGCGATAATCATCAATGGCTGTTTTCAGAACCGCGGCCATATAGTGCAGCGATTTATCAGGGTCCATGATTGTCTGATAGATTTGGCTTGGCTTGCGCACAGTCAATTTACGCTGGCGTCCCTTGGCCTTCGCCATATCGCTCATCATAAGAGCGGTTAGTGGATTTAACTGTCCAAGGCCAAATGTCTGGCCAGCAAACAATGGTTGAAAAAACGTCTTGCCAAAAGACTGGTTAGGAAATGCAACCCCACCGACGGATTTTCCGCGGAAGCTGGCATTGAACACATCCTCACGGCAGGTCCAAAGCGAGTAGCTATCTTTGATTCCTTTGCATGCAGCAAATTGTGGACGCTCGACAAATTTGGAAACACTCTCACCTTCATGCTGGAACCGAATACGGGTCTCCGCATAGGCGAGCGCTTTCACATAGTATGACTGCAACTGATCCACGGCATCCACATTGTAAGTGTGTTCGCCCACAATCGCACCGATCATGTGAACTGGATCAATATCATACCGCTTGGCGGTTTTCTCAATTTTGCGAATGAGTTTTGGATCGTTTTTGAAAAGGCGCATGACCTTGTCAAACTTGCCCTCAAACGTGTCACCTGTTTGCCGTGTTCTAACTACGGCATCGCGTGGAATATCTGGCTGTTTGCTATTTCTGTTTCCATCTGGAACAGCGGTCACAGCAAAGCCGGTGCTGACTAAGAACATCAGACATATTGCTGCCAAAGCCCCAGACAAAACTCGTGATAGGATCATATCTACGTACTCAACAAAGCCAAACAATCATTTCTGTCAGGGCCAATGAGGCGTAAATGAGTCATTTCCAAGACAGAATTTTCCCGTTTATCGCCGGTTTTTCGTTGCATCGCAATGGCGGGGGGAAAACCGGCAAATCTGGCTAGTGTGCTTCGTCCCAATTATTAGCCGCCCTTGCATCCACCTGCAACGGAACAGAAAGGTTGAGAAGTGGCATGCAGGCGTTTTCCATAACGTCTTGAACAACTGGAATGGTTTTATCAACTTCAGCTTCTGGGACCTCAAAAATTAACTCATCATGTACCTGCAACAGCATCTGGGCGGACAAATCAGATCGCGTTAAAGCATCTTCCATGCGGACCATCGCCCGCCTTATGATGTCAGCGGCCGATCCCTGAATGGGCGCGTTAATAGCAGCACGCTCCATAAAGGCGCGCATATTGGGGTTCTTGGTGTTTATTTCCGGGTAGTGCGCCCGCCTCCCGAAAATGGTCTCCACATAGCCATGTTGGCGCGCGAAGGTTTTGGTGTCTTCCATATATGTGCGAATGCCGGGGAAGCGTTCGAAATATGTATCGATGTAAGTTTTGGCATCGCCGCGAGAAATGCCCAGTTGGTTTGCCAGACCAAATGCGGAAATTCCGTAGATAATGCCAAAATTAATCGCTTTGGCCTGTCGGCGAACCATAGGGTCCATGCCCTCTATCGGAACGCTAAACATTTCGCTTGCCGTCATGGCATGAATGTCCAAGCCGTCCGCAAAAGCCTGCTTAAGCTGCGGGATATCTGCGATATGGGCCAAGACACGAAGTTCGATTTGGCTATAATCGGCGGAAATCAGCTTGTTGCCAGGCTCTGCAACAAACGCCTTTCTGATTTTCCGCCCTGCTTCGGTGCGAATAGGAATATTCTGCAAGTTTGGATCTGACGAGGACAAGCGGCCCGTAGTGGTCGATGCCAGGGAGTAAGATGTATGAACGCGCTTGGTATCAGGGTTGATAAAGCCTGGCAGGGCGTCAGAATATGTTGACTTTAGCTTTGAAAGTTGCCGCCAACTCACAATTTTCGAGGGTAGTTCATGCCCCTCTGCTGCCAATTCCTCCAGCACAGAAGCGGATGTAGACCACGCGCCCGTTTTGGTCTTTTTACCGCCAGGCAGTTCCATCTTTCCAAACAGAATATCACCCAGTTGCTTTGGTGAGCCGATGTTAAACCGTTCTCCTGCAAGTTCCGTGATTTCTTCTTCCAATTGAGCCATACCCTGCGCAAATTCGCCGGACAGCCGCGATAGCATTTGCCTGTCAACAGAAATGCCACGCTTTTCCATGCGCATCAAAACCGGAACCATGGGGCGTTCCAGAGATTCATACAGGCGTGTCATGCCATCTGCTGGTAATCGCGGTTTCAGTACTTGCCACAATCGCAAGGTAACATCTGCATCTTCAGCTGCGTAATTGGTCGCTACGTCCAAAGGCACCTGGTCAAACGTGATCATGCTCTTCCCGGAACCGGCAACAGATTTGAACGGAATTGGTGTGTGATCCAGCCAGCGTTGGGAAAGTTCGTCCATGCCATGGCCACCACGACCGGTATCAAGAGCATAGGACAGCAGCATGGTATCATCGAAGCTCACCACATCAATGTCGTAGCGTGACAACAGCAAAGCATCGTATTTCAGGTTCTGTGCAATTTTCAGGACAGATGGGTCTTCCAGCAATGGTTTCACAAGCCCGATCACATCCCGTAGTGGCAATTGACCTTCCACAACGCCGCCACCAAGCAAATCATCAACACCGCTTTTGTGTTGTAACGGAATATAGGCAGCCTTACCTGGCGCAAGTGCCAGTGAGATACCAACGAGGTCTGCTTGCATTGCATCCAGCGATGTTGCCTCGGTATCAAAGCTGACAAATCCTTGTTCGCGGGCAGTATCACACCACAATGCCAGCGTTTTAATGTCCGTGATCCGGTCATAAGCCGTGTGATCAATTGTGGATCCAAAAGCGCTGGCTTTTACGGCCTCTGCATGGCTGCCTGGCGTATTGTTGGCCATGGCTCCGTCAGAGCCATCGGAGCTGGTATTTTCAATACCTTCCCAATGATCGACAGATACTGCTTCCGCTTCGATGGTCTCTGCCTCTGTCTCGGTGGCTTCGGCGACGCGCCGCGTGAGTGTTGTAAACTCCATTGCTTTCAGGAATGAGACTAGCTTTGGGCCATCAACAGCCTCCACCGCCATCTCATCCAATTCAGCATCAAGCGGAACATGCTGTTCCAACTCAACCAGCCGCCGGGAAATTCTTGCCTGTTCTGCGAATTCAATCAGGTTTTCACGGCGTTTATTCTGTTTAATCTCTCCAGCGCGTGCCAACAGAGTTTCCAAATCACCAAATTCTTCCAACAACTGAGCCGCTGTTTTGGCACCAATTCCGGGTACACCTGGAACATTGTCAGTGCTGTCACCCGCCAATGCCTGCAGATCGATCATCTTCTCAGGTCCGACACCAAATTTTTCAACCACATCAGCCTTGCGAATGATCTTGTCTTTCATCTGGTCAAACATGATGATCTTTTCAGTGATCAGCTGCATCAGATCTTTGTCAGACGACACAATCGTGACATCTGCACCAGCTTCTTCAGCCTGCCGTGCATAGGTAGCGATCAGATCATCTGCCTCAAAACCGTGTTTTTCAATACAGGCAACATTGAACGCACGTGTTGCATCCCGAATGACCGAGAATTGTGGCCTCAAATCTTCTGGCGGTTCACTGCGGTTCGCTTTGTACTCGCTGTAAATATCGTTTCGAAAGGTCTTACTGCTGGCGTCAAAAATCACCGCAAAGTGCGAAGGCTTTGCGCCCAAAGACGTATCTTCCGCTACGGCCAACAGCTTCCAGAGCATGTTGCAAAACCCGGAGACAGCGCCGATCGGCAATCCGTCAGATTTTCGCGTTAGAGGTGGAAGTGCGTGGTAGGCGCGGAAAATATATGCCGAGCCGTCTACCAGCATGAGATGGTCGCCGGATTTCACCGCGCCAGAAGGAGAATCTTTTTCTTGTGCCATGCGCGGACTATGCCACTGGCAAGACACATAAAAAAGGGAAAAAACTATCCAGTTACAATGTTGTTCAAACTATTCTCCAGGCTGCATTGCCACGGACCTGTTCTTTGTTGAATCAGATTTATCAACAATTGCCCAATCTGGCCTTGTAAATAGGAATTTGCCAATGTTCAGCCATTTTAGAACGAGGTAAAAAACAGCTGGCCCTATCACGCCGGCAGCGGTCACGATGGCCGAAATTGTACCAATGTCTGTGATGATGCCGGTTTTGAGAAGTACAATCCTTGAAATCGCCATTGGCAGAAAAAATGCCAAATAGATGACAATCGAATGAGCACCCAGCCACTTGATTGGCGATATCAAATCGCTCTGAGCCAACAGCGAGGCTGTGCAGATGAGGGCCAGTGCGCCGGCAAATCCAAGCGTTAGAGAAAAGAGCGGGGAGCTTGCCCATCCGAGCCAAACCAACGTGCCATTGGCAACAGCCCAAGTCACGAGGAAGGCAAAGGCTTTGATGCGATCAATCCGGATCCATTCTGCCGTTTTGAAAATGAACGGCGCCAATGCATATCCTGCAAAGAAGAACACAAATCGTGACGCAAATTCATCCACCAGCAACCAGCCGGTTTCAATGCCAGCTAAATGGAGCAAAGCGCCGAAGACGCCGGTCATCCAAGTCGGGATATGCCAGTCATGTGCTAGTTTGGTCAGAACAAAGAAAATGGGGAGAATGTAGATGAACCACAACGTACCAAACGGCTCGATGAAACTCATCAAATACAGTGAAAGTGTTGCAACAGTTCCCATCTCCGCAGCAATGCCGGGAGCCTTGAACGCAAACTGAATGGTCACCCAAAGCGCATAGAAATAAGCGAAATGAACCACTTTGCGATCAAAATAACGCAACCAGTTTCGATCAATGACGCGTGCCAGAAACAAGCCGGAGATCAAAAAGAAGTCGGGCATGCGAAAGGGCGCTGCAAAAGCTACGACCAAATGCATCCAGCCTTCCTGGCCAGCTGCTTTCTCCACGCCTAATGTGGAATGCATCATAACAACAAAAATGATACAAATACCTTTGGCGGTATCGACCCAATCAACGCGATCTTGCGTCATGGTAACTCCTTGGAAATTCATTTGTTGGTGCATTCTACGAGTGCTCTTTTCCAAGGCAGTTAAGTTTTCTGGATTTGTCGCCTTTTTTGTTGCTAGAGTTAATAAATCCGCTATTGCAACGGCAATAATTTAGGCGTTGCCTTGTTTTACGTCCTGTGGGCTATCAGCTTTCGTTTCATGCTTAACCACCCCTTAAATTGCCGCATTTAAACTCCATGTCGCAGAACGCGATTTTTAATAAGACAAGTATTGCTAAGATTAATGAGCGGTTCCAGACTTCAAGATCGAAAAGAGCCTGTATTCAGGCGCACCAAAGCTGCCGCATCTGCACAGCCAAGAAAGAGGGCTGATGGAAGACAGCCTGCACGTGGTGCAGGCGGTGGCGGTCGATCTAATGGGCCGGGTGGCCAAGGTTTCCGCTCAAAACCGCCGCAGAAGAACCGCCGTAGCAAAGGGCCTAAGGATAAAAAGCGCAAGAAGCGCGGTTTTTTTGGCTTTTTGGTCTATTGGAGCTTTGTACTCATGCTCTGGGGCGCTATCGGCCTCGCTGGCATTCTGATTTATTTTTCATCTGAGCTTCCTGATTTCACACAGCTGGAAATTCCAGAGAGATCACCAAACGTTCAATTGGTGGCCCGGGATGGAAGTCTCATTGCCAACAGGGGCGAGACTGGCGGCGAGACCGTGCGCTTCGAGCAGTTGCCGCCCTATCTACCGCAGGCGGTAATCGCGATTGAGGATCGCAGATATTATGATCATGTAGGTGTAGATTTCTTTGGTGTTGCGCGTGCAATGGTTGCCAACTTTCAGGCGGGCCGGGTGGTGCAGGGCGGATCATCTATCACCCAGCAATTGGCAAAAAATCTATATCTTGGGCCGGAGCGTAATTGGCGCCGCAAGCTCAAAGAAGTGCCAATTGCACTTTGGCTTGAGTATAATTTTTCCAAAGAAGAAATCATGGAAATGTACTTGAACCGTGTCTATCTCGGCGCGGGGGCCACCGGTGTTGATGCCGCAGCACGCACTTACTTCCAGAAGTCTGCCCGCTACCTCACCATTGCAGAATCTGCAGTTTTGGCAGGGCTTTTGAAAGCGCCTTCTAGGTTGGCGCCTAACCGCAACCCGGAAGCTGCGCAAGCGCGTGCCAGACTTGTGCTAAATGCGATGGAAGAAGAGGGTTACATTACACAAGGCGAATTGGATTATGCTGTTGCCAACCCGGCATCTGCCGGTAGTCGGCATTTGGCAGGATCAGAGAATTATGTGGCCGACTGGCTTTTCGACAGGGTCAAGGGGTTCCTTGGGACAATTGAACAGGATGTCATTGTCGAAACGACCATCGATACGCGGTTGCAGAAGCTGGCTGAAGCTGCCTTGCGCGAAGGATTGGACCGCGACGGTGGCACCTATGGTGTAAGCCAGGGCGCTGTCATATCTATTGATCCGACAGGTGCGGTACGTGCTTTGGTGGGAGGCAAGGACTACGGTGAAAGTCAGTTTAACCGAGCAACAGATGCACGTCGCCAGCCCGGGTCCTCATTCAAACCTTTTGTCTATCTGGCAGCCATGGAGCTGGGTCTGACGCCGGAAACAGTTCGTATTGATGGACCGGTGGAAATTGGCGGCTGGAGCCCACAAAACTACAATCGTAAATATCGCGGTCCTGTTACTTTGGAAGAAGCTCTGGCGTTATCTCTTAACACGGTTGCTGCCAAGCTGGGGGATGAGGTTGGCATTGACGCAGTTGCCGAAGTGGCAAACCGCCTTGGCGTCAACAGCGACTTGCAGCGCATTCCAAGTCTGTCTCTGGGCACCAGCGAAACCACTCCATTGGAAATGACGGCAGCCTATGTTCCGTTTGCAAATGGTGGGTACAGCGTGATTGAACATGCCATAGAGCGTATTACCAATGCTCAGGGCGACGTGCTTTATGAGCGTCAGCCCAGCGGTACACTTCCTGTCATCACACCATTCGCGCTGGGACTTATGAACAGCATGATGGAGAAAACGCTCACAATCGGCACAGCTAAGCGTGCCCGTCTTGCGGAACGGCCTGCGGGCGGCAAAACCGGGACAAGTCAAGACTTCCGGGATGCCTGGTTTATTGGTTATACTGCAAACTTGGTAACAGGTATTTGGGTGGGCAACGATGACAACAGCCCGACCAAGCGCGCATCCGGTGGCAATTTGCCTGCAACTATCTGGCACGATTACATGCAACCGGCACATCAGGGTGTGGCTGTTGCAAATCTGGTAGGGGCATCTGAATCGCGTGAAATTCTGGCCCAGCAGCAAGCGTCGGAGCTGCAACCATTTGCTCGCTCTGGTGATCAAATTGATGCAGGGCCAACACGTCCTCGTAATGAGGGTAGAGGGTTCTTCCAGCGATTGTTCGGAGGTTAGAAACGCAATCAAGCCGAACTAAGTCCGGCTTGATAAAGGTTTAGAAAAATTCAGAGCTGATTAGTTTGGCTGACCTTCAGCCTTTTGCTGCGCTTGTATCTGCTCAAGGCGCTGGCGATAGAGGGCTGCAAAATCTACTGGGTCGATCAGCAAAGGCGGGAAGCCGCCATCACGTGTTGCAGATGCCACAATCTGGCGTGCAAACGGGAACAGTAAACGTGGGCATTCAATCATGATTAGTGGATGCAAATGCTCTTTGGGCACATTGGCCAAACGGAAGATGCCACTATAGGCCAGTTCGATATTAAACAGCACATCATCTTCATGTGTAGCTTTTGATTCCAGCTTAAGATCGACTTCGAAGTCAGTTTCCGACATTGGATTGGCATTCACATTCACATTAATGGAAATGTTTGGGCCACCTTCGCGCGGACGTAGTGAATCTGGAGCCTTTGGATTTTCGAACGAGAGGTCCTTGATGTATTGCGCAATGATATTAATTTGCGGTGGCTTCTGTTCACCGTCACCATTGCCAGCCGCAGCTGGCTGATCTGAAGCGGATGTATCGCTCATAAGAGGTCCTGTCTGTTAATCAATACTGTTGGGAGGGTGGCTAGCATGTGCGGGGCTTGGAAACAACCGATCTTGGGTCCCGCAAAACCGTTATTTGCGAGTGGAATCGTCTGAAATTTCCTCTGCCCAAGGGCTGTTGTCGTCACGCCGGGTAAAATCATCTGGATCAAGTTCGACCACCGAATCGTCATTGTCAGGTGTTTTCGTACTTTCAAAAGGACTGCCCGGTTGAGAAAAACCTGCAGCCGTGCTGGCCCCTGCAACTTGGATGCGTGACTTTAGAAACTTCCAGAAAACATCCTGTAAGCCCGGCACAAATAGCAAGAACCCTATTGTATCTGTTACAAAACCTGGTGTCAGGAGCATAACTCCTGCCAAAAGTAGCATAACACCACGAACCATGTCCTTTGCCGGCAACCGTTGTGCCGCCAGTTCGTTTTGTATTCTACTGACAAGGGACAATCCCTGCCAGCGCAGCAAAAAAGACCCTATGATAGCGGTCACGACCACCAGACCTAGCGTGGCCCAAAGCCCTATTTGGCCGCCAACCAGGACAAATGCAGCGATTTCCATAAGAGGAATGATCAAGAGGGCGAAAGGTACGAGCGAAAAGCGCATTAATTGTCTCCGTTTTTCGGCAGATAGTGTCAATTGTTCAAAAAAGCGAGACTTTCTAGCAGTTTTGTGCCTCAAGATGTGACAAAACTTATTTGAAACTCTTTCAAACCTTGTGCGCGCCAGCCCTAGCGCTATCTTATAAACAGGATTATGAAAGCCCTAATGTGCCCGGCAAAATTAGTTTGCTGAATTGAACCTAGATAATACGAGCGATACATTCATGCAGTTTTTTGATTTCTACACTCTGGTTTTCATTGCCATCGCAGTGTTTTTCTTTCTGCGGCTGCGTGGCGTGTTGGGTAAGCGCACCGGTCATGAGCGGCGTCCTTTTGATCCCTATTCGGAAAAACCAAAAACCGGGCAGAAATCGTCGAACGACAATGTCGTTGCGCTGCCGAAGCGCTCCGATGGTAAATCAGGCGATGTGGATGCCGATGAGCAGTTGAGAGACGAGGAAGAGCTGGATCCAAAAACAGTTGCTCTTAATAAGCTGCTGGCCTCGGTTTACTCTGTTGATCCGCACTTTGACGCCAAGGAGTTTTTAACAGGCGGTAGGGTTGCCTACGAGATGATTGTGACAGCCTATGCTGCTGGCAACCGAAATCAGCTCCAACCTTTGTTGTCCGAAGAAGTTTATGATGGTTTTGACAAGGCAATTGCGGAAAGAGAAAGCCGCGGTGAAACCATAGACTTCACCTTTGTCGGAATTGAAAAAGCAAATATTGTTGAGGCACACGGCGACAGTAAAGAGATTCGCATTACTATTCGTTTCGTAAGTGAATTGATCTCTGCAACTCGCGATCAGGGCGGTGCAGTGATTGATGGCAATGCCAGCAAGGTGCTCGAAGTTACAGACATTTGGACCTTTGCACGCGATCCGCGTAACAACGATCCAAACTGGCACCTTGTGGCAACGGAAGCTGCAGAATAAACAACTGATGCAGGTCTGTTCCCATGGCGCATCCAGCATTTCAGCTGCTGACCTATTCAGACCTGCCACATTGGGATGACGATACACATCTTGACGCCTTTCGATGCTTTCTAGTCAGCGCGGAAAAATTTCGGACTGACGGAAAATACCCAAAGACCAAGCTGTCCGGCGTGGACGGCAAAGCGCTTTCTGGTATCTTTCAGCGCGCTTTGGAAGATTCACGTCAAATCCAGTCGGACGCTGCTGCAAAAGGCTTTTTTGAAAAGCATTTTGTTCCAGTAAGCGTACCAGCGCCGTCAGAGTACCCTGAGGAGTGGCCAGGTCTTTTAACAGCTTATTATGAACCTGTGCTGGAAGGGTCGCGCAGTCGCAGTCCTGAATTTTCCGTTCCCCTTTTACGCCGACCATCAGACTTGATTGAGATCAAGACGGATGCTGACAGAGCAAAACTGCCGCAGCACTGGCCAGAGGGTTTGCGCTTTGGCAAATCTGTAGATGGCAAAATTAAACCCTATTTTGATCGATCCGAGATTGAAGGGAAGAGCTATTCGCAAGGCGCGCTTGCTGAACGGGGCTTGGAGCTTGTTTGGTTGCAAAACAGGGTAGAAGCCTTTTTTGTACATATTCAGGGTTCAGCATGCATAAACCTTCGTGACGGTACAACATTGCGGGTGAGCTATGATGGTAAGTCAGGACATGACTACACACCAATCGGTCGAGTGTTGAAAGAACGTGGAGCCTTAGCGTCTGGAAACATAACAATGGAGAGCATAAAGGCTTGGCTTCATGCAAACCCTGATGAACAACTTAACGTTTTGCATGCCAATCGTTCTTTCATTTTTTTTCGGGAAGAAACCGGTTTGACAGATGGACTTGGTCCAAGAGCTGCCGCAGGCGTCCAGCTCACAACGGGTCGTTCATTGGCCGTTGATCGGTTGATGCACTCGTTTCATACGCCAATTTACGTCAGCTCAAAACAGGACGACCAGATAAGTCATCGACTGATGATTGCGCAGGACACCGGATCAGCAATTGTCGGGCCGCATCGTGGGGATTACTTCGCAGGAAGCGGCACAATAGCAGGAGCCCACGCCGGTGGGTTCTGCGCTGCCGCGCATTTCACATTGCTGTTGCCAAAAACTCAGTTGGAGACGTTGCAATGAGCCGACGTAAATCGCGAGATTTGTCTCCAGAAGAGCGTCGGCTTTGGAACAAAGTGACCGACACGGTGACACCAAAACAGCTATCGCATCCCATTGCACCTATGGAGTTTAAAACTCTGGCGAAAACGTCTGTGCCGAAAAGCAGCGCAAAGCCTGCAAAACCCAAGGCGCGCCGTGTGACGCTGCCTGCCTACTATCCACCGGTCTCCAAACTGCAGAAACCGGAACCGCTTTTACTGGCGCCGATAGATGCCAAAAGCAGGCGTCGCCTGAAGCGCGGCCAACATGCGCTTGATGGGACGTTGGATTTGCATGGTATGACCCAGCAAGCAGCTCACCAAAGGCTCATTCAGTTTCTAATCCAGGCGCAAGCTGGAGGTGCTCGCTACGTTCTTGTGATCACCGGTAAGGGAAAAGCTGCCAACCCCGATACTGGGGAGCGCGGAATATTGCGTCGCATGGTGCCGAACTGGCTGTCAGACAGGTCACTATCTTCACTAGTCTCCGGCTATGATGAAGCGCATGTGAGCCATGGTGGTTCCGGCGCTCTTTACGTGCGACTACGCCGACAGCGATCCGGAGGTTATCCGGGATGACGCCCTTCGGCACAAAAATGCGCGAATTGAGAGCAGAAAAGGGCATAACCTTAAAGCAGATGGCCAAGGACGTAGGTGTTTCTTCGGCCTATCTTTCCGCATTGGAACACGGCCACCGCGGAACGCCGGGCTGGATGACGTTGCAACGGATCATCGCATATTTCAATCTGATTTGGGACGATGCCGAAGACATGGTGGCATTGGCGCAAAGCTCTGAACCAAAACCAGTTATAGATACGTCCGGCCTCAGCCCGAAAGCCACCCAGCTTGCCAATATGCTGGCTGTAAACATTTCTGATTTATCGGATGAATCCCTTGAACGAGTGATAAATGCACTCATGCAGGAAGTGTCGGGGGAAGAGACACTCAAGGAAGAGTGAAGCAGGTTTGACCCGGGGGTCATTGGATAAATCCAAGGTCTCGTCTAAACAATTACCATTGTGATGGCAACCAGACGAGGTGAACCATGCTTGATGGCCAGATGCGAAAATTGATCGATCCGCCTTTGAACAAGGCCGGCCACTGGTTGGCCTCCAAAAATGTCACGGCAAACGGTGTTACTTTAGCAGGATTTGCTATGGGAATGCTGGCAGCGGCCTCCATCATATTCCAGTTTTATCTTCTGGGCCTTTGCCTCTTGCTTCTCAGCAGGCTTGCAGATGGGCTGGATGGAGCGGTTGCGCGTGTAAACGGTACCAGCGACCTTGGTGGTTTTCTGGATATTACACTCGATTTTTTCTTCTACGGTGCCATCCCGCTGGCTTTTGCCATTGCCAATCCTGATGCCAATGCACTGGCCGCCGCCGTGTTATTGGCTGGTTTTTACGCTACAGGCTCCAGCTTTCTGGCCTACGCCATCATGGCTGAAAAACGGAAAATCACAACAAATGCACAGGGCATCAAGTCGCTCTTTTACATTGGTGGTTTGGCTGAGGGCACAGAAACCATAGGAGTGTTTGTAGCCTTCTGTCTCTTTCCGCAATGGTTCGCGATCATCGCCTATGTCTTTGCAGCGATTTGTTTCGTAACCGCTGCGAACCGGGTTATCATTGGTTGGGTGTCCTTAAAGGACGCTTGATTTAGCTTAGGCCAACAAGGCTTGATCCAAATCTTCCTTAAGATCTTCAACATCTTCCAGACCCACGGAAAAGCGCAAGAGACCAGGTGCAATGCCCAATTCTACTTTGTCCTCATCTGACAGGCGCTGATGGGTGGTTGTGGCTGGATGTGTAATAAGGCTTTTGGCGTCACCTAGATTGTTGGACAAGCGGATCAGTTCCAGTGCATTTGAAAAGCGGAATGCCGTTTCCTTTCCACCTTTCACTTCAAACGCAATCATGGTGCCGCCTTTTTCCATCTGGCGCTGAGCCACTTCGAATTGCGGGTGGTCAGTACGGCCGGGGTAAAGCAATGTTTTTATGGCCGAATGGTCGGCAAGGAAGTCCGCAAGTGCCGCCGCGGTGCGGGTTTGTTCAGCCACGCGCAGTGGAAGTGTTTCCATGCCCTTCAGCAAGGTCCAAGCGTTAAATGGGCTGAGGCTGGGGCCTGTATGTTTCAGGAAAGGTGCTAACTTATCTTCTACCCATTCTTCATCAGACAACACGACACCACCCAAACATCGGCCCTGGCCATCAATATGTTTGGTGGCCGAATAAGCAACAACGTCTGCGCCAAGAGCTAGTGGCTTTTGCCACATAGGCGTTGCAAACACATTGTCTACCAGCAATCTGGCACCACCAGCATGGGCGATGTTTGCAATGGCGGCGATGTCCAGAACATCAAGACGCGGATTGGTTGGGCTTTCCAAAAACAGTGTTTTTGTATTAGGGCGCATGGCGGCCTTCCACGCTTGCAGGTCAGTACCGTCCACCACAGTAGTTTCAATACCGTAGCGCGGCAGAATATCCTGTATGATGTAGAGGCATGAGCCGAAGAGTGCTTTTGCGGCAACCACATGATCACCTGCATTGAGATCACAAACAATGGCTGCGTAGATGGCAGACATGCCACTGGCCGTACCTCTTGCGCCAGTAGCACCTTCAAGCTCCTTCATGCGCTCTTCAAACATGTTGACCGTTGGGTTGGCGTAGCGCGAATAAACAAATCCAGGATCACTGCCGTCAAAACGCGCTTCTGCGGCTTCCGCGCTGTCGTAGACATACCCTTGCGTGAGATAAATGGCCTCTGACGTCTCTCCAAATTGAGAGCGTATGGTGCCACCATGAACCAGCTGCGTTGCTGTACGATAGTGTTTGGCTTGTTCGTTACTCATAGCTGGCTCCATCAAAAACCAAAAAAAAACCCGGTCCGACGTTAAAATGTCGGAGCGGGCTAACACGCATTCCGACCTTTTAGCGCCTTGTTTAACGTGGCGGCAAGCCGATCGGCTCAAATGACCACGAGACTTCTAAATAGCCGCCTTCCTGCTTGGCGTCAATCCTGCAATCGGTTATGGAAGAAACAGATTATGAGTATCGGGGTATTGAAGTGGCAGATCAGATGAAAGTGCAAAGCGCACAACAAGCAGGAGGAATTCTGCCAGATCGTCAAATCAACGAATTGTTTGCATCCAGTCGCATTGTTGCTGATCAACCTCCTGCGTCCGGCCAAATTCAACCGGCGAGCCTTGATCTGAGGTTGGGAGATAAAGCCTACCGCATTCGCGCCAGCTTTTTACCTGGACCGGAATTGTCGGTTGCGGACAAACTCTCGCGGTATCAGCTCCATGAAATCGACTTAACAGCCGGAGCAGTTTTAGAAACCGGCTGCGTCTATCTGGTGCCGTTGCAGGAAACTCTTGATCTGCCTGAAGATTTATCAGCTTCGGCAAATCCGAAAAGCTCTACCGGTCGCTTGGATATTTTCACACGGGTGATTGTTGATAAGGCCCGCGAGTTTGATCAGATACCAAACGGATATAAAGGGCCTCTCTATCTGGAAATCAGTCCGAGGACGTTTCCGATTGTGGTGCGGCCCGGGTCCCGGTTGTCGCAAATCCGGTTTCGCAAGGGACATCCGCAATTAAGCGATGCACAACTGACAGCGCTTCACGAAAAAACACCTCTTGTCATAGGAACAAGCGCCCATATTGCCGATGGGCTTGCCTTTTCCATCGACCTGGAAGGCAAGGGAGAGGGTGCACCAATTGGCTATCGTGGCAAGCGGCACTCCGCAGTTGTTGATGTGGATAAGCCCAACACCTACGAGGTTTTGGATTTTTGGGAGCCAATCTATCCGCGCGGCGCTGCTGAAATTATTCTTGACCCGGATCAGTTCTATATTCTGGTTTCACGTGAATCTGTACAGGTTCCGCCGGATTATGCCGCTGAAATGGTACCATTTGATCCATTGGTGGGAGAGTTCCGCGTTCACTATGCCGGATTTTTCGATCCGGGTTTTGGACATACCAAAGATGAAAGCGGCCAAATTCTTGGAAGTCGTGCAGTGTTGGAGGTTCGGAGCCACGAGGTGCCATTCATCCTTGAACATGGCCAAACAATCGGCAGGCTCGTTTACGAGCCAATGCTCAGCCGTCCGGATGCACTTTATGGAATTGACCTAAAATCAAACTATCAAGGTCAGGGCCTGAAACTGTCAAAACACTTTAAGGCTTAGGGGAAACCTCGCTGCGAAGTTCGGCAATTTCGCTTCGCAATTTTTTCAGCTCGTCCAGAACCACCTTATATTCTCGGCTTTGTTTAAGTTCTGCCGCTGCACCCTGTTCTTCTTGCAGCGCCGCTTCATGCTCTTCCTGCATGGCACCCACGATAATACCAATAAGTAGGTTAATCACCATGAAACTGGAAAACAGGATGAAGATCACAAAGAAAATCCAGGCCAACGGATATTGTTCCATAACCGGCCGGACAATGCCCATGGACCAACTCTCCAAAGTCATGATCTGAAACAGCGAATAGGCAGATTCTCCGATAGTGCCGAACCATTCTGGGAAGCTTTCGCCATAAAGTTTTGTGGCGATGACAGATGCCACATAAAACACGAGCGTCAGCAACATTAGCACCGAACCCATTCCGGGAACTGCGGTGACCATCGCGCCCACCACGCGTTTGAGCGAAGGTAATAGGCTGATCAATCTTAAAACGCGCAAGATACGCAATGCACGTAATACCGAGAGCGCACCGCTGGATGGTAACAGGGCGATGGTTACAATCACCAAATCAAAAATTCGCCACCCATCGCGGAAGAATGATCCTCGATAAGCAACCATACGTCCAAGCAGTTCAATTGTGAAAATACCTAGCAGAACTTTATCTGCCAGCATCAAAAGAGGCCCCGCCGCTGCCATTGCCTGTTTGCTGGTTTCCAGGCCGAGTGTAATGGCATTCAATATTACCAATGCCGCAACGACGTACTCTGTTGTCTTACTTTCATAAAAATTGCGTAATTTCTGATCCATCAATCCAGCCGTAGAGTTTATTGAGCGCTCTGTCTTGTAGAGACGATTTTCCGACGGATGTGGAGTTTTTTTATATTCAAACAATAGAGAATTTGATCAATTGGATATTTTACTGATGCCATGGTCGGTTTTTTCCCATTTAAAGGGATCGTAGCATAGTTGCGCCAAGGCCCGCCAAGCAGCAACACTCATCAACCACCAATAAAACGGCAGGTGAAGGACACCAGGTAACCATTTGGTTTTTCCACTCGCTATCAGCGCCACTGTTGAAAGCAACATGCTGGCGGTATAGCCGGCTAGAAAGTTGAAAAGCGTCAGCCAATAAAGCGCGTTGTCCAGAAGTCCGTTTGATGGTGAGCTGTCAAAAAGACCAATCAGATCTGCAAAAACCAGGATGGCGAAAACTGGATGCAAAGCTGCAGAGAGAAACATGCCCCCCATTATGATCTGAGCAACGCAAAAGTTTGTGACACCTAGATCCTGATACAATCGAACTGGATTGCGCATATGCACCAGCCAGGATTGTATCCATCCTTTAAACCATCTTGTGCGCTGGGGCAGCCATTGCGCAAAGGAAATAGGGGCTTCCTCTGTCGTGGCCGAAGTAAGTGTTGTGCTGCGATAGCCGTGCCGTGCCAGACGAATGCCAAGATCGGCGTCCTCCGTCACATTGAAGGGGTCCCAAGCGCCAGTTGTTTCCAGCACTGATTTTCTGAAATGATTAGATGTGCCTCCAAGCGGCATGGGCATACTGAAAACATCCAGAGCGGGCAACAGGCCAACAAATAAAGCTTCATATTCAATGGCAAACAGGCGGGAGAACCAGCTTTCATCACCGTTTTTAATTGTCAGAGAACATTGCACCGCACCGACATCGCTGTTGTGTAGAAGTACGGCTGCCGCCCGGCGCAGCTGATCTGCATCTGGCCGATCTTCCGCATCGTAAATGCAGACCAAATCGCCCTCTGCAAAGTTTAAGGCATAATTGAGAGCCTTGGGTTTAGTTTTGGGACGCGAGTCTGGGACCAGAATAACGTCAAATGGTGCGCCTGGCACATTGCGCTGAACAGCTGCAACCGTGTCCGTATCGCCCTCTTCCAGAATGATTTTAATGTCCAGTAGGTCCGGAGGATAATCCAGTTCCTGCAGATTTTTGATAAGTTGAGGTGCAATGGAAGCCTCTTTGTATAGCGGGACCAGAACGGTATATTTGGGCAGATCACAATTCGCTAGTGGCGGTGGTTCCGCTCTTTGGTCGTGATAGAAAGTGATACATGCCAGAACCCGCAGCGAAACGCACCCAAAGAAGAATATGGCAAAAAACAACGTCACCATGAAATGCGTCGCGACAGGCAGGGCGATGTAGCAAAATAGGAAACCGATAACAAACATCAGGGCAAATGCCGCCTGCAGGCTTGTCACAACTGTGTTGGCCGATTGTCCCGGCAGAATATTTTCTAGATGATTGAGTGCAGATTTGAGCAAGGATATTCGGTGGTGTCGTGTGGCGGCGCGCCTGATATGTGCGGGCGAGGTCAGGGAAATGCAGTCCCGTAGCTCTGGGAATTGCCCGATGAGCTCTATCAGGCGATGCCACGTTTCTGCCTCTGGCGCGATAACAAATCGAGTTGGTTTTTTTCTATCCACATATGAGTTCCAACGTTGCCTTGAGAGCATGGTCTGGGTGATGGAGGTTGATGGCAGGTTGTGCGCTTCCAGCGTTTGAGATGAGACCGGATCAGCGCAATAAGGCACGCCAAGAGCTTTGGCGAGGTTCCAGTATTGCAGCGCCTCATCGCTATTTCGCTCCAAAGAGATGGATTTATGTAGGCTGCTTCGCCACTTTTGGCTTCGAGCAACAGCGCGATCTGCAACCATTTCCGGAATTTCTGCTGCAACAAAAAAATGCCGAATATCTGATGGTATGTTTGCGTAGGCTTCAGCAAAATCTGTTCTTGATAGCGGGCTATGCTCATGTGTAGAGAATTGCTCATCGCAAATCTGCCGTGGTTGTGCCAATACTTGCGGATCGTTGAATGAAGTCACAACTCAAAACAGCTTTCGAAACAGAAACACACGCTTAAGATGAACAAATTTCGAAATACTATCAATTGGCAAAAATGCCATGAATGCTTCAGAAGGTTACACCTAAAGAGCCTTGTTGCCCTGCTATTGGTAGCCTTGCTGATACCACCAGCTCTGGCTCAGCAGGTTGAGGCACCAGCCGATGATGTTTCACCAAAGGATGCTGCGTATGGTTCAGCACCAAATTTTTGGGATTTTAAGACGGTTGGCGATCCGCCTTCTGCAGAGGATCTGGGCTCTGTCAGATTCTTGATGAGTGATGATTTCCCGCCCTTCAGTTACCGCGCACGGGACGGTCAATTAGATGGCCTCTATGTGGATTTTGCGCGTGTTCTTTGCAATGAGTTGAGCATTTCATGCCAAATTCTGGTGACGCCCTACATAGATTTGGTCGGTACCTTGAACGATGGCAAAGGTGACGCAATTTTGTCTGGCATGTCCGTTCGCGCAGCCCGGGAAGAGGGGCTGCTGCTATCAGATGTATATCTGACAACACCGGGACGTTTTGCCAGTAACAAAGAGACTGAGATTTGGCCCAGTGTGGAAGAGCTTGTTGGACGCAGCATCAGCTTTGTGGAAGGCACGGCTCACGAAGCTTTTCTGAATGATTTCTTTTCTACTGCAAGTCTGCGCCCATACGATAGTGCATTTGCTGCACGCCGTGCATTGAGAGACGGAGATGTGGACTTCACATTTGGTGATGGAATGTCCTTGTCGCTCTGGCTGAACGGACAACAATCTGCTGATTGTTGTCATTTTATCGGCGGCCCCTACTTGGAAGCGCGTTATTTCGGTCAGGGTCTTGCCATGGCTTTTTCCAAAACCCGTCCTGAACTGAAGCAAGGGTTCGATCACGCTATTCGCGAGTCTTTCAAAACCGGTAAATTCGCAGAATTGTATCTGCGCTATTTCCCGATCAGTTTTTTTTAGCGAACGGCAGCCACATACTCCACGTAAAGCGAACAGGTTCGCCATCCTGATACTCACTCAGGCCAATGGTCATGCCTTCATGCCCATCTTCCGGTTGCGCGCGATAGGTTTTGAAAAGTTGATCCCAAATTGAGAAATTGAAACCGTAATTGCTGTCTGTTTCGCGTTGGCGGATGGAGTGATGAACACGGTGCATATCTGGCGTTACAATAAGTTTGCGCATCATGGCGTCAAACCACTGCGGTAGCTTTACGTTGCTGTGGTTGAACATGGCACAACCGTTCAGCACAACTTCAAACAAGAAGACCGCAAATGCAGGTGCTCCCAACACCAAAATGATGACTGCTTTGATCAGCATACTGAGGACAATCTCAACTGGGTGAAATCGAATTGCAGTGGTGACATCAATATCGGGATCTGAATGATGCACTTTGTGGAAACGCCAAAAAATTGGGATTTTGTGAAATGCCAAGTGCTGCGCCCAAATCGCAAAATCCATAAAAATGAACACCAGTAACCCATAGAACCATCCGGGTATGATGACACCTTGAGACGTGAGCCACGGAAACAATCCGATGCCGTTTTGCGTTGCCCAAACCGCAATGCCGACAGCAGCGGCGGGAAACAAAACACGGATGATCACGGAATCCAGAACGATAATCATGAAATTGGTCAGCCAGCGCGGGCCACGCCCATGAATGAGGTGGCGTCTTGGTGCCACAAGTTCAAACAAGGCCATAGCGATAAATACACCGAGAAAGACGGAGAGCCTGACAACGCCCTCAGAAAATGTGAAAGGAGATTCCATCGACTTGACTACCAGATATAGATTTATTGGAGTGTATATAGCGCATTTGAAAATTTGTGCAGATCAAAGCCTTGTGATCAAAGGCTGTGGCCGTATTCCTTGACCTTGTAACACAGCGTTCCTACCTTCCCTTCATGATAGCATGGCGCGAATCGACTTATTTACCGCGCCCCATTGGAGACCATGAGAAAATGGCGACACATACAGTTACAGATTCAGATTTCGATACATCCGTTTTGGGTGCTGATACACCGGTTGTAGTAGATTTTTGGGCAGAATGGTGCGGACCTTGCAAAATGATCGCGCCTGCTCTTGAAGAAATTTCAGAGTCCGTTGGTGAGAAAGTGAAGATCGTTAAACTGAACATTGATGAAAATCAAAACACAGCCATCAAATATGGCGTGCGGTCCATTCCAACATTGATCATGTTTAAAAACGGCGAACCAGTCGACATGAAAGTTGGTGCAGCTCCCAAGGGTGATCTTGATAAATGGATTTCGGGCGCAGCATAAACCTTCGACAAAAGACAAAAAGGCCCCGGCGGTGACCGGGGCTTTTTATTGATCCGAACTGAGCTGTATGGCTCGGTTTACTTAGCGCGGCGGTGTGCCGTTGGCCTTCAAAACTTCCCCGGCTAGATAGAGTGAACCGCAAATCAAAATTCGCGGCGTGCGTTCATATTGCCAGTTTTTCGACAGTGAGGCCAAGGCGTCTTCTACAGATGTCGCTGGCTCTGCACTCAGGCCGGCAGCGGTAGCCAAATGGGCAAGTTCTTCAGGATCCCTCGACGCATCGGCTCCAGGAATGGCAACTGTAAAGACATGCCTTGCAAGGCTCTCAAACGGTTCAAAAAAACCGATCGGGTCTTTGGTGGTTAACATGCCAGAAATTAGAAACAAAGGCCGCTCCACGCGCTCCTCAAGAGCTGCCATGGCGCTTGCAACTGCCGCGCCTGCACCAGGATTGTGACCACCATCAAGCCAGATCTCTGTTTCAGGGCCTGTCAATTCTGTTATATGGCCTTCTTGAAGGCGCTGTAGTCTTGCTGGCCAAATTGTGTGCGTAAGGCCATATTCCATCACCTCAGAAGTTGGCATTAGGCCAGCAGTTTCCAGTGTCGCAATCGCCATGGCCGCATTACCAATCTGGTGCTGACCCACCAAGTTTGGCATGGGCAGATCAATGACACGGCTTTCTGTTTGATAGATCATGCGCCCTTGTTCGACAAAGGCATCAAAGTCCTGCCCCAGAATATGCATAGGCGCTTCGATGCGCCCCGCCACTTCTGCAATAACCGACATGGCCTCTTGTGATTGGCGCGCAATCACAGCAGGTATGCCAGCTTTAAGAATACCGGCTTTCTCATAGGCAATACCGCCGAGCTTGTCGCCAAGAAAGCTCTCATGGTCCATGGAAACCGGTGTAATCACGCAAGCAATTGGGTCTTCAATGACGTTGGTGGCATCAAGGCGTCCGCCTAATCCAACCTCTAGCAGCAACACATCGGCAGGATGCTCCGCGAAAAGCTTGAATGCGATTGCAGTTGTTATCTCAAATTGGGTGATCTCCGCGCCGTCATTAATACGTTCCACTTCCAGCATTGCTGAGATCAGCGTTTCATCATCCACCAATTCACCACCGCCATCCCGGCCAAGGCGAATACGCTCATGAAATCGCACAAGATGTGGTGATGTATAGACGTGTACCTTTTTTCCACTTCGCTCCAGCAGAGCGCGCATGAATGCTGTGGTAGAACCTTTTCCATTCGTGCCGGCAATATGAATTGTCGGCGGCAAACGGCGTTCAGGGTGCCCCAACTTTTCAAGTAGCGCTTCCAGGCGACCAAGTGTCAGGTCGATTGAGCGGGGGTGCAGCTGTGTAAGCCGTTCCAGAATGACTGTTGTATGGTCCATCAGATATTTTCGCTTGCTGCGGACAGAGTAGAGCTTAAGTCAGGTGAAGCTAACTATGCTAAACCGTGCTTTTGGCCGATGTGGGTTCCTTGGACGCATCCTGATCAGAGACGTCATCATCTTCAACCGGCTCTAATTCAATGACGGCTTCTTCAGCCATTGCTTCCGGCTCAGCAATATTCTCTTCTTCAGCCAACGGCTCCATTGTCGGTACTGTTTCAATAACAGCAGGCTGCTTCATCAATAGGCGACAAAGGTTCGCCAGTGTTGCACGCATCTCATGGCGATGAACGACCATATCGACCATGCCGTGATCCAAAAGATATTCGGAGCGTTGAAATCCTTCCGGTAATTTTTCCCGAATAGTCTGTTCGATAACGCGTTGACCGGCAAATCCGATCAATGCACCCGGTTCGGCAATGTGAATATCGCCCAACATAGCGTAGGAAGCGGTGACGCCGCCGGTCGTCGGATTGGTCAGAACAACGATATAGGGAAGGCCGGCCTCACGATGTTCCTGTAAGGCAACTGTTGTGCGGGGCAGCTGCATCAGGGACAAAATACCCTCCTGCATGCGTGCACCGCCAGAAGCGGCAAATAAAATATAAGGCACGCCTGCCTTTGTGGCAGCTTGAAATCCCGCGACGATCGCTTCGCCGGCAGCCATGCCCAAAGAGCCGCCCATGAAGTTGAAGTCCTGAACGGCGGCAATGACCGGGTTGTCTTCCAGATTGCCTTTGCCGATCATAATCGCGTCTTCGTAACCTGTCTTCGCCTTTGCATCACGCAAGCGGTCCGTATACCGGCGTTCGTCGCGAAACTTCAACGGATCAACAGGCGCTTCCGGCAGATCAAGTTTCTCAAAAATGCCATCATCAAAAAGCTTGGTGAGGCGTTTTTCAGCGCTGATACGCATATGAAAGCCAGAATTTGGAATAACAAAATCATTTGCTTCCAAATCACGGTGAAAGACCATTTCACCGGATTCCGGGCACTTGATCCAAAGATTCTCCGGAACTTCACGCTTGGTGTTCCAGAGATTTTGGATTTTGGGACGGACGACGCTGTTAATCCAGTTCATTGGCTTCCCTTGCTCGCATTCTGTTTGGCGAGCCTTTTCGATGACACTTCGTTTTCAATGTGGGCAGTTTAGTCAGCTTGTGCAAGTTGCGCACTGCGCACACCTGCCGCCAATTCACTAACCAATGCTGCGACAGCCTTCGCGGGATCGCTGGCAGGTTTGCCTTGCGCATCCAGTGATTTTGCGACCGCATCTACAATTGCACTACCAACAACCACTCCATCTGCGGCTTGGCCAAAGATTTTTGCCTGCTCGGCTGTTTTCACACCAAACCCAATGCAGACGGGTAAATCTGTATGTTGTTTTATCCGTGCAACCGCGTCCGTAACAGGGCCAGTGCTGGAAATTGCTGAGCCAGTTATACCAGTCATGGAGACGTAGTAGACGAAACCGGATGTGTTACTCAAAACTTTGGGAAGACGTTTGTCATTTGTGGTCGGCGTTGCGAGACGAATGAAATTCACGCCAGCTTTCATTGCAGGAATGCAAAGTTCTTCATCCATTTCAGGCGGCAGATCAACGATGATCAAACCGTCAATACCTGCCGCTTTCGCGTCAGTTAAAAATCGTTCTACTCCGTAGATATAGATAGGATTGTAGTAACCCATCATGACGATCGGCGTTGTGTCATCATCGGCCCGGAAATCGCGCGCCATTTGTAGTGTTTTAACGAGTGTTTGTCCCGCCTTTAGGGAGCGTTGTCCTGCCAATTGGATGGTCGGACCATCTGCCATCGGGTCGGAAAAGGGCATGCCGAGTTCGATGACATCACTACCAGCTCCCGGCAGCGCCTTCATGATTCGAAGGGATGTTTCATAATCCGGGTCGCCGCCCATAAAATACGTGACGAGCGCCGGACGCCCTTCGGCTTTCAGGCGTTCAAATTTTTTGTCGATCCGCGTGGTCATAGTTAAAGCTCCACACCCATGATTTTGCCAACTGTAAAGACGTCTTTGTCACCGCGGCCGCACAGGTTCATAACAATCGTCTGATCTTTGCGCATTTTGGGCGCACGTTTCATTACTTCAGCTAGCGCGTGAGCAGGTTCCAACGCTGGAATAATGCCCTCAATGCGGGTCAAAAGCTGGAATGCTTCCAAAGCTTCGGAGTCCATGATTGGCACATACTCAACACGGCCAGTATCTTTTAACCAGGAGTGTTCTGGCCCGATACCCGGATAGTCGAGACCGGCTGAGATGGAATGGCCATCTTTGATTTGGCCGTCTTCATCTTGCAGCAGATATGTGCGATTGCCGTGTAGCACCCCCGGTCCACCTGCGGTGAGAGACGCGCAATGCTCTTCACTATCAAGGCCTTTGCCACCAGCCTCAACACCGATGATCTGAACGTCATTGTCATCGAGGAATGGGTGGAACAGGCCAATAGCGTTTGAGCCGCCGCCAACAGCGGCTACCAAAACATCCGGCAATTTGCCTTCCGTCCGCATGAACTGCTCTCTGGTTTCTTTGCCAATCACTGATTGGAAGTCGCGCACCATTTCTGGATAAGGGTGCGGCCCAGCGGCGGTGCCAATGAGATAGTAGGTATCATCAACATTCGTTACCCAATCTCGCAGGGCCTCGTTCATGGCGTCTTTCAATGTGCCATGACCTGCGCTGACTGGATGCACTTTTGCGTCCAGTAACTTCATGCGGAACACGTTGGGTGCCTGTCGTTCCACATCCGTTGCGCCCATGTAAACTTCGCATGGAAAGCCAAAACGGGCCGCCACAGTTGCTGTGGCAACTCCGTGCTGGCCAGCCCCGGTTTCCGCGATTATGCGTGTTTTGCCCATGCGTTTGGCAAGCAATATCTGACCAAGACAATTGTTGATCTTATGAGAGCCGGTGTGATTCAACTCGTCGCGTTTGAAATAGATCTTTGCGCCACCAAGGTGCTCGGTCAGACGTTCTGCAAAATACAAGGGCGACGGGCGTCCGGTATAATGTGTGTTGAGATTTTGGATTTCAGCCAGAAATTCCGGATCTTCTTTCGCATCCGCCCACTTTTCCTGTAGCTCAAGAATAAGAGGCATAAGAGTTTCAGCAACGAACTGGCCGCCGAAAATACCGAACATACCTTGATCATCAGGGCCGTTTCGCAGGGAATTTGGATTTAGATGCTGGGTCATGCAGCAAATCCTTTCTGGGACTTTTGTGAAGAATGCGCCGCTTTTGCAAGGCGCAAAAATTTTTCTATGAGGTCTTTATCTTTAACGCCGGGCGAAGTTTCAACACCGGATGAGACATCAATGCCGGAAATAACAGGATGTGCAACGGATAAGCGCACAGCTTCCGCGACATTTCCGGTCGTCAGCCCACCTGACAGCATCACTGGCAGGCCACCGGCTATGTCAGCGGTCAACGCATCAAGAATATTCCAGTCAAACGTCAGACCGTTACCGCCTGGCAGTTGACTGTCCTTTGGTGGTTTCGCATCAATCAACAGCCTGTCTGCAACACAGGCATAAGCCTTGAGCTTTGCAAAATCATCTGATTGTGAAACGCCAATGGCTTTCATTACTTGTGTTTTGACACGCCGCTGGATTTCCAGAACACGTTCAGGCGATTCTGACCCGTGGAGCTGGATGACATCGGGAGCGACATCATTGCAGACACGCTCAAGATCGTCGTCTGTTGGGTTGACGGTCAGTGCGACTATATCAACTTGGCTTGTGTGATTGGAACGCGCGCAAGCCGCCAATGATGCGGCAACTTCCAATTCAACATTGCGTGGACTTTTCTTGAAGAACACAAGGCCGACCATTGTCGCGCCTGAAGCGACTGAAGCAGAGACAGCAGCCGTAGAAGAGAGGCCGCAAATTTTCATGTCAAAGGCAGGTTCTTTGGTCATAGCCGTTCTGCAGGTTTGGTCATTCAAGATGAACTAAAGAGAGATTGTCCTGACACACAAAACCCTTGTGTGTCCATGGGATTCCGCATGACAGGAAGATGAAATGATTGAGCAGTACTGTTGAAACGTTCTAAGGGCTGGCCGCAGGTAGAAGTGGATGGTTATTGTTGTTATCTGGAGCCAGTTCTCGAGCTTTTTCTTCGGCTTGCTCAGCACGTTTTTGTTGCTTCACCGCCTGATGCTCATTGTCGCGCGCTTTGCGTCGCCATTTCCCCTGCGCCAGCCATGAACCCATGCCACCAAGCAATATTCCTAAAAGCAGAAATGCGAACAGGAGAAGATAAAGTGGAACAGAGTAGCTGAGCGCCGCCAAATCGGTACCGGCAGCCGCTTCTGCAAACGGATTTAGCGAAACAACAACCTCGCCACGATTCGCGATGGAAAGCACCACTACGACGATGCCGAGCGGTATTAGGATGAGATACTTTATAAATCGCATCATCTGCACTGCACCTGGTGTTTAGCTGCCTAGCTGCCGTTAAGCCGCTCTCGCATTTCCTTACCGGTCTTGAAAAACGGCACAACCTTGGAATCGACTTGAACAGATTCACCTGTGCGCGGATTTCGACCAGTACGCGGATTTCGCGTTTTCACTGAAAATGCACCAAATCCGCGAAGCTCTACCCGGTCTCCTTTGGAAAGAGCTTCTGTAATTTCATCGAGGATTGCATTTACAATCATCTCAACATCGCGTTGAAAAAGATGCGGATTCCGATCCGCTATCTTTTGCACCAATTCCGACTTTATCAACTTGCACGCCCCTTAAAACTGCAGTTTAGCCGCAGCGCGTAAAACTGCAGACCGGCCTTGCTGAGTCTATCTTATTGGAATTACTCCCTAATCAAGGCTAGGGTGCCAAACTGAAATCAGGCCGTCAAGCTGTGAGGGGGCGGAAACAGCGTCAATTATCCCTGAATTTGCATTTGAAAGGCCAATTGTGCGGAAAAAGGCACTAAATAAAGCGTTGGCGCCGAGTGCCAAAGGTGTTTCGTTCTCTTCAGTCTTGCGGCGGCGGATTTTTGTGTCGGAAGGGATATCGCGGTTAGATACCAGCCACTGCTTGGCATCTTTCTGACCGCCAATGGCATCCACAAGATCAAGCTTCTGGGCTCTATCACCGGAATAGACGCGTCCATCCGCCAGATTTCGCGCCGTTGTATCGTCGAAATTCCGCCGGTCCTTCACAAGGTCCACAAACCAATCATAAGAATCGTTGATCAAATCCTGTATCACGGCTCTGGCGGCCGGGTCAGTGGCTTCAAAAGGGTTGGGCGAGGCTTTCAACGGCGCACTTTTTATCTGCTCCACACGAATTCCAAGTTTCTCAAAAAGTTCGCTGACATTTGGACTTTGGTAGATGACACCTATGGAGCCAGTGATGCTGGCACGGCGAGCAAAGACATGATCCGTCGCTATCGCTGCCATATAGGCTGCAGATGTACCGATGCCATCAATCGTTGCAATTACGGGTTTTTTCTCTCCCAATTCCAAAATAGCTTCATACAACGCCTCGCCGCCAGAGGTGGTTCCACCTGGCGAATTTATTTTCAGGATAACGGCTTTAACATTGTCTTCGTCGGCCAGCTCAGCCAGCAAGTCCAAACGTTTCTTTGCGCCAACAATAACGCCATCGATTGCGACTTCTGCAATGTGAGGGCCGCGTGCTGAGGTAAGCGGGTCCAACCCGGTTAAGCGGGCAATACCTGCGATTAAAATAACAGCAAGTAAAATCAGCCCCCCGACGCGCCAGAATGTCAGTTTCCGACGCAGTCGGCGACGGTCGAGTAAATGATCCGGGTTCACTGGCTCGGCCATCAAAATTTTCCTGCTTGTTGTCTGGACCCTAAGTCGAGTTAGTGGACACTAACAGGCTGTAACTCGTGTTCCCACGCATTGGCAATGATTGCGTCTCGACTATCACCAATTACAATGGGCGCACCGTCTGCATTCAACAGCGCCCACAACTTGATGCCCGATGGGAGTTTATCCGCTTCAGGAAAAGCTTCCTGGAATTGATCGGACGTCATTGGCCGAATATACGCAACCTCTCCGTCGCCCAATTGGGCCAATTCAAGAGCGCTCATAACTGTTTTTGCGTTATTATTTTTAATCATGATGCAGTTTCCTTTGTTGACGGCATTTCTTTTAGTTGGTCTACAGTTTTGCTGTGTTCGGACTGCGCTATGGGATCATCGTGGATTTTAATGTCAATTTTGCGGACGATTCTCTCCGGTTGCGGGCGCACTAAGTCGATATTCAGCAAGCCATCTTTTAAATCCGCGCCCAAAATTTCCATACCATCTGCTAGCAGGAATGCGCGTTGAAACTGTCTTGCCGCAATACCGCGATGCAAATATTCTCGCGTATCGTCGTCCTGTTGGCGGCCGCGTATGACCAATTGGCGCTCTTCAACCGCCACATCCAATTCTGCGCGCGAGAAGCCTGCGACTGCCAGCGTAATGCGCAACACGTCGCCTTTGGTGCCTTTGTCGGCCCGAATGCGCTCTATATTATAGGGTGGATAGCCGTCCGAGGATTTGGCCACTCTGTCCAAAACCCGCTCGATTTCATCGAAGCCCAACATGAAGGGGCTGGAAAACGCCGATACGCGCGTCATAAGTAATCCTCTCATCTTGGCCCTGAAAAGCAGCCATCAGCAATCCCGAAAGGCAATCGCTATGGTGATAAATATGGTACGAAGGGCGGTTAGCTTCAAGAGAAAGTGCTGAAATGAGCGCATGCAAGCCGGACTCGGCTGATTTTTACAAAGAGAAATGGTGCCTTGAGAGCTGCGGGCCGAAGATAGAAACGCCAACGGGAATGCTATATCCGGTTGTCCGAGCTGGTTCTCCACTAATGCTGAAAATTGCCAAGCGAGATAGTGACGAGCAACACGGCTTCGATGTGTTGAACCATTATGGCGGACGAGGGGCTGTTCGTATTTTTGAACGTGACGGCGATGCGTTCACAATGCAGCGCGCTGTTCCCGGAATGAATCTGGTGGATTTTCGTGCAAAATCTGGAGACGCTGAAGCAACCCGTATTGCTGCTGGAGTCATCAAAACCTTGCATTCAGTTTCCGGCACAACGAAGCTACCCGATCTGCCGCAACTCAGTATCCTGGGAAGTGCTTTCGCTGCAATTCCGCAAACATCATCGCCGGTCTTAGCTCCGCGCTTGATTGAATTCGCAAAAGCTCTCTTTGAGCGTCTTAACGCATCGACCAAAAATCTAATTGTTCTGCACGGTGATTTGCATCATGAAAACATGCTACTTGACGAAAGTGGTGGATGGTTGGCAATAGACCCAAAAGGTTTCCTGGGTGATCCTGTCTATGATTGTGCGGCGCTGTTTAAAAACCCGCTAGGTGATGAGAGCGTTTCAGAGAAAGCTTGCATTTTGTCCAGAGGGCAATTGCTGGCGGATCACCTAGACTATCCCATTGAGCGGATTTTGCAGTGGGCGTTTGTTCATTGCGCACTGTCAGTGATCTGGTCATTGCAGGACGATGTACCAACTGGGCCCGCGCTTCCGGTTGTGTTAGCGCTTTATGATCATCTTCAAGGCGAGTGAGGGTGCATTGAGATGACCAGCTGGTTCACTGTTGGCTAATTTTTCACAGTTGCTTTGCAAGTATTCTCAAGACGTATGGCACAATCCTTGTCCATATTGGCGCGCATTTCTTTCTTCGTTCTTGCAAGGACTATCAGTTAAATCGTAGAAAATTATGATAATAAATCAGATACTTGGGTTCGTATGAGCTCTGTTTGATATTGTAAACAGAGGTGGAAATATTGCATTGATCTGCGATGCTACTGCATTCAGAAAAGGCTCTTGTCGTCTCGTTTAAAAGCGACAATCCCGCACACAACCCCTTGTTAGTTTGCACGAGGGGCCGGTTCATTCTACGTTCAGGAACGCTCGGGCAAATTAATGTTTGCGCTTACACTTGCTCGACCACTTTTGGGGACCTCAACGACTATGCTAAAGAAATACCTTACATTCGGTGCAATGGGCGTGATGCTGGCGACCAGCTTGCCACTTCAAAGTCATGCGCAATCCAATCCATTATCGTGGTCGGTTGACAGAAGCGCAAAATTCTCTGCAGTGCTCCGTGCAAAGCGCCCAAATGGTAAGGATAGGTTTGTAGCCTGGTGTGACCGTGCTCAACGCGGCATCATAAATATAAATATTTTGGGCAATTTGTCCTCTGTACCCAGAGATACCACAGTGCGGGTGTCAATTGAGGGTGACAAGAGAACTGTAAAAAATTCCGGCCAGGTGCAGACCTTGTCGAATGAACGCAACATTTACATGCAAACGACTGGTGCCAAGAGACTATGGGTCACCATGGCCTCCAGCAATAAAATCCGGTTTCTTATTGGTCAAAACCGCGTCTCTGTCTTGCGCAATGTCGACAAGCAAAAGATCAAGCGCTTTGTGAGAATTTGTTCAAACCAGAGAACCTTTGCTGAATTTGAAACAAAGCTGAACAAGCAGATTGCAGCGCCTCAACCGCAGCAGCCAGCACAACAGCCAGCCAAGCAGAAAGATGATGACCTGTCGGTCGCTGAAGGCATCGCTCTTGGAATTTTGGGCATTGGCGCCGCAATTATCGGCAATGAAATTGCAAAGGAAGTCTTCAACGACAATTCGCAAAAGCCACAACAGCCTGCATCTCAACCTCAACAACCTGCAGCACCATCCTACCAACAACGCACGTGGGGCGTTGGGGGGAGCTACGACACAATCGCTGCAGCCGATTGCAATGGGGATTGTGAAGAAGATAAGACTTTGCTGTTTGCTTGCCGTGGCGATGGTCTGCCAGCGTCTGTGGACGCTTTGGGCCTATCCTTTGACAATGGCCGGGCTGGATCACAGGAAACCGTCTATCTGACAGTTGGCCAACAGGTCTTTGCGTATAATGCAACGATCAATGGGCCTGGTCTGGTTGGCTACTGGCCTTCTTTCTTCGTCAATCCGAACGATCCGTTAATTGAAGCGCTTCAGGCAGGTAATTCCGTCCGCATGTCGATGGGCAACAATGTGAACGACACCGGCTTAAGAGGTTCGCGGTCTGCTTTGAATATTTTCAAAGCGCATTGTGGCTGGAACAACGTGCCCGTGGGAACAGAATTTGCGGACGGCTTTCCAGTGCAGCCTTCGACGCCTCAGCAAAGCGAAGCTTATTGGTATGCCTCACAATATGATGAAAATAGCACGGGTAAATCATTTGCGACTTTGAGTTTTGGCATTCCGGAAACAGATGCTCTCGGCTTTTATGCATCTTGTGAAATTGGCGCTGGAAACCAGTCCGTTCAGGTTGACATGCAGCTCGATTACGGCGGTCTGCGTGTTGGAGCGCCGGTGACGAGTTACGTTCAGGCGTCCAATCAGACATTTCAATATCGTGGCAGTGTGTTTCAGGAAAGCAGTGAATGGGCCGGTGTGAGCATGTTCATTGAAACCAATGACCCTGTCTGGCAAGCCATGATTGATGAGCCGCAAAACATTACCTACGGCATGTATGGCGGTGGTCAAAACAGGACACCATCTTATGAAGCTGCAAATGCGGTCAGCCAATTTCTCAATAATTGTCAAAGCTCCTTCGGTCCCGGTGTCCCGAGCCAACCTAGTTTTGGACAGCAATTCCTATGCAATGACCGGTCTACATTGTCGATTGCATTTAATGATGCAAATGGCGTCTCAATAGCAAATATCCGCACGCAGAGCGGCTCTGATATCGCCTTGATCAAAGTGCCAACACAGCGCGGAGATAAATACTCCAACGGTGATGCAACGCTGAACGTAAATGGGCAACGCGTTCGGTTCAGTGCGAACAACAGGACCCTGTTCTGTCAAAGTAACTAACGTCATCTTTATCTGTAAAAATAATGACACGTATAAGGGAAGGATTCCTTCATACGTGTCATTCTAATACACCAAAGCGATATTGGTCTGTTAGGCTTGACACAGATGTCCGATTGTCCTTCAGCTATCATGGTTGAAAGAACAGCTCCGGGACGCATCAAATGGATTTGGATACCTACCTCGTATTCGCAATCACGACTGCAATTGTGATTTTTTCGCCCGGTGCAACAGCCATTCTTGTGGCATCGCAAGGCGCTGGTAATGGTTTGAAGCGAGCCCTTTTCGGCATTTTCGGAATCACATGCGCAACAATGATTTATTTTGCTTTGTCTGCAACCGGCATTGCTTCGCTCATTGTTGCATCACACACACTGTTTCTAACGATTAAATGGGTGGGCGTGGCGTATCTCTTCTATCTTGGAGGCATGGCGATTTTCAGCAAGTCAGGTGGCTTGCTAGTAAAGGCAGGTGCCGAGAAGAAACGCCGCTCGCTTTATGTTCACGGATTTATCGTGGAGTTCGCAAATCCAAAAGCTTTGCTCTACTTTGCGGCGATCCTTCCGCAATTTTTGGATATTTCCAGGCCGATCACCGCCCAGTTTCTGATCATGGGCCTTACGGCTTTTGTCATGCAGGTGATCATCTATTCTGCTTATGCCTATATGGGCGACCGCCTGACACGCGGAGGCGTAAAGGCCTGGATTGTGTCCAGCATCAACAAGGTTGCAGGTGGAGCACTGTTATTTGCCGGCATTAAAATGGCAACTGTGACGGCAACCGTTCGCTAACGACGTCACTCCTTGTTCACTTAGACAGCAAGGCTTCTACTTCTGACAGATTTGGCATTGCGGGAGCCGTCCCGCGTCTTGTGACTGCAATTCCGGCTGTCGCACACCCGAACTTAACAGCATCAATGGGCGGCGTGCCGCGTGATAGGGCTGCTGAAAATCCACCAACAAATGCATCGCCGGCGCCGGAAGTATCAATGACGTCGCCTGCAGAGATTGCGGGCACATGTATAGACTGTGTTTCCGAATGGAAAAGCACACCTTGGGCGCCAAGCGTAATGAGTGCAGTTTGCGCCCCTTTCGCTAGCAGCGCGGCTCCAGCATTTTTTGCAGATGCTACGTCATTTACAGGAAAGCCAACGAGGGCAGCCGCCTCGGTTTCATTGGGTACAATGTAGTCCGAAAGGGAGTAAAACGATTCTGGGAATGGTTCAGCAGGAGCGGGGTTAAAAAGTGTTGTTACACCGGCGGATTTCGCAATTTGAAGAGCATGCAAAGCAGCTTTGACAGGTTGTTCAAGCTGGGTGACGAAAATGGAAGAATTTTCGATGGTTTCACGAGACGCTTCAACATCTTCAATGCTGATCGTTCCAGCAGCACCGGGATAAACGATGATCGCATTGTCGCCATTGCTTTCATTCACGTAGATAAATGCTGCGCCGGTTGGCATGTCGTCCATTTGAATAATTTGGGAGATAACACCGCATTCTTTGTAAGTTTTGAGCGCCATGTCGCCAAAAGTGTCACGCCCAAGTTTGGAAATGAATGATACTTCACCACCTGCACGTGCGGCGGCGACTGCTTGATTGGAGCCTTTGCCGCCGGGCCCCACAGAAAAACCTGCGCCGGTAATCGTTTCCCCAATATCTGGCATACGACTGGCGACATAGGCCGTATCAGCTACAAAAATTCCCAGAATAGAAACGCCGGATTTCATATCAGCCCCAAGGTTAGATCAGCCTCGCTTAGTCGGCGTCGGGGGCGACAACGCCCTTGGTGAACAGAAAACAGCCATAAAATCGGCGCTCGCCAGTTGTGATTACACAATAAGCTTTCTTTGCTTCTTCATAGAATGCAAAGCGTTCGATGCCATACATTGGTGCCGGTTTTCCCTCCTCGGCATCAATCACGTCTTGCACTTCCTGCTGAATGGGAGCCACTTCATCTGGTGCTCCCATAATTTCCATACGGCCAGCCGATGGCTGAAGAGGTGTATCCAGCGGGAGCACAGTCAGAATGGCTTCAATGGCTTCGGCAGCCGTAAGGTTGTCCATCCTCAGCAATTTGCCGACAGTTGTTTCCCGTGCCACCGAATCGGATGGAAAGTTGGTGTCAGATACGACCAGCGTATCGCCATGACCCATTGACCGCAGCGCATGCAATACTTCTGCGTTGAGAGCAGGATGAATATTTTTGAGCACAGAATGCCTCCCTATTCGAAATTCTTGTGGTCGTTTCGACCTTGTCATTGTTGAAGGCTGAACTTGCCACCATTGTCATTTAAAGTCGATTTGTGATCCCTACTCGCCCCAAGGAATCCAAATATTTTTTACATCGACTGCTTTATGCAAATAAAGCGACCCTTCAGCGGCGCCAATGTCCATCCAATTTGTAACCAACCCGTAGTCGACAAATGTTCGTTTGAGATTTCCGGTTGAGAGCTTTTCAACCTGCGTAGACAGTTCCTTTGATCCAAATGCCCAAAGCGCATCAACTTCGTTGTGGGCAGCAAGCGTTTTTACCAAATCATCGGCATCGCCGGTGATAATATTGATTACGCCGCCTGGAACATCAGACGTTTCCAGAACGGAGTAAAAATCTGTTGCGGAAAGTGGATGCGCCTCGCTGGGAACCGCCACCACACAATTCCCCATTGCGATGAGGGGAGCGACAAGGCTGATAAACCCAAGAAGTGGTGCTTCAGGTGGGCAGATGACCCCCACGACGCCCAAGGCTTCTGGCATAGCAAGTGCAACGCCGCGCAAGGGCGGATTGTGAACGGCACCTTCGTACTTATCGGCCCAGGCACCATAAGTGAAAAGCCGAGAAACAGAGGCTTCAACCTCGCGTTTCGCTTCATTTGCAGAAACACCGGTCATATCGGCAATCCGCGCAGCAAACTCTGCTGAGCGCCCATCCAGATTTTCTGCCATGTAGTAGAGAATTTGCGCTCGGTTATGCGCCGTTTTGCTGCTCCAGGACGATGCGGCGCTGGCTGCTGCCACCGCGTTGCGAATGTCCTTGCGGTTACCCTCACCAACATCAGCAATATGTTTGCCGTTGGGTGACAATACGGCGCGCGAATAATTGCCATCTGGCCGTGCCTGCTTACCGCCAATAAAAAGCTTTGCGGTGCGGTCAATGGTCGGAGCAGAGAAACTGTTTGCGCTTCCTATTTTCTCTGCAACGGGGGTTGTGGCTGCTCGCGGCTTTCGGTTTACCCAAGCTTTCGGTTTCAAGTATTCCAGACAACCTTCGCGACCACCCTCTCTGCCAAACCCGGATTCCTTCTTGCCGCCAAACCCGACGGCTGCATCAAACATATTGGTTGCATTGACCCAGACAATACCTGCCTGCAATTTTGCAGCAACATTGAGCGCTTGCCCAATTGTTTCACTCCAAACGCTGGCAGCCAGACCATAGCGCGAATGGTTGGCAAGTTTGATAGCTTCATCTGGTGTTCGGAACGTCATTGAGACGGCGACCGGCCCAAATATCTCTTCCGTGGCGACAACAGATGTTGGTTGAACATTGCTGAGCAAAGTCGGCGGATAAAAGCTACCGGTATCCGGCAGATCCGTTTGCGCTTGATGAAGGTTCGCTCCTTCATCTACGCCCCGCTTAACCAGAGACCGAATGCGTTGAAGCTGAACAGGATCAACGATTGCCCCCATATCGATGCATTTGTCGAGTGGGTGACCAACGCGCAATGTCTCCATGCGGCGTTTCAGGCGATCTTGAAATTGTGCAGAGATACTTTCCTGCACCAGCAAGCGAGAGCCTGCACAACAAACCTGGCCTTGATTAAACCAGATCGCATCCACAACGCCTTCAACAGCACCGTCAATATCGGCATCATCAAAGACAATAAACGGGGACTTGCCTCCCAACTCCAATGTCAGGGATTTTCCGGAACCCGCCGTTTTTTCCCGAATAATTCGCCCAATTTCTGTGGAGCCGGTAAACGCAATCTTGTCGACCTTGTGGTTCTCGACCAACAGTTCACCGGTTTTTCCTTCGCCTGTGACAATATTCAGCACACCAGCAGGAAGCCCTGCCGCGCTTGCAAGTTCGGCAAACAACAAGGCGGTGAGGGAGGTAAACTCTGCTGGTTTCAGAACAACACAATTACCAAGTGCAAGTGCTGGCGCAACCTTCCAGGCCAGCATCAGAAACGGGAAATTCCATGGAATTATCTGCCCAACCACGCCAACCGGGATATGGTCTGGAAACTCTGTTTCCTGAATTTGAGCAAAGCCAGCGTGATGGTAAAAGTGTCTCGCAGCGAGTTGAATATCTAGATCACGGGTTTCACGAATTGGTTTGCCATTATCAATCGCTTCCACAACTGAAAGCAAACGAGCGTGACGTTGAATAATGCGCGCCAGTGCATAAAGGTGCCGCGCGCGGGTATGACCGGGAAGCTTGGCCCATTTTGCCTGCGCTTTGCTGGCCGCCTCGACGGCAAGGTCAACATCTGCTTGCGTTCCTTGCGCCAGCTTCGCCAAAGGCGCACCGGTGGCTGGTTCAATGGTTTTGAAGCTCTTGCCAGCTTTCGGCGCAACAAATTGTCCGTCGATGTAGTGGCCAAAATCGGCCTTGTGGTTTTCCAGCCAAGACCGAGCCTCTGTGTCCGACTCTGGCGCTGGTCCATAGCTCATATCGTCAAAGTATGATGCAACACTCATTTTGCTCATCCTATTGGGTGTCGTTCGAACGATGAATAAGCGCCAGTGAGATGATGCTCGAGCTGACGTTCGATATCAGCGAGCAAACTGGAGGCTCCTATCCTGAAGAGATCTGGTTCAAGCCATTCTCGGCCCAATTCCTCTTTCATAAGAAACTGATAGTTGAGAATGTCTTTTGCTTTGGAAATGCCGCCCGCCGGTTTGTAACCAACCTTGAAACCAGTGCGGGTCTGATAGTCTCGAATGGCCCGAAGCATGGTCAGCGTGACGGCAAGGGTAGCGTTCACACCTTCTTTGCCTGTGGAGGTTTTGATGAAATCGGTGCCTGCCATCATGCAAACCAGTGACGCTTTGGTGACATTGCGCAATGTTTTCAAATCGCCCGTCGCCAGAATGGCCTTCACATGGGCATCGCCACAGGCGTTTCGGTAATCGCGCATTTCTTCGTAGAGCGCATTCCAATTGCCGGTGAGGACATGTTCGCGCGTGACAACAATATCAATTTCGCGCGCGCCCTCGGCAACTGACGCCTCAATTTCCTTCACCTTTAGATGGTGCGGGCTGAGGCCAGCCGGAAATCCGGTTGAGACAGCAGCCACGGGAATTCCGGAGTTTCCCAACGCATCGACGGCCTCAGCGACGTACCGGTCGTAAACGCATATGGCACCGGTGGTGATTGTCCGATCGCCCATACCAAGCGCATCGAGAATATCTGTGCGCACCGGCTGAATCGCCTTGGCGCAGAGGCGGCGGACCCGGCCCGGCGTGTCATCGCCATTGAGCGTTGTCAGGTCAATGCAAGTTACGGCCTTGAGTAACCAGGCCGCCTGAGCATCTTTTTTGACAGTCCGCCGTCCGGGAAGTGTCGCAACTCTGCGCTCGGTCGCAGATAGATTTACGCGAACATTATTGACCCAGGAAAGATCGAGATCCATGCCTGGGTTGCGCGGGTGTTCGTTTGAGCCGGCCATATTTTGTGGCGATGTGGTCAAGCACGCCTCCATTGAAACGTTCGCTCTGGTGTGAAGTTTCCCGACGCACCCTGCCTAAACAGGTTCATGCAAGAGGGTTTTTAGAGCGTGCGTATTACATTTGTTATAAATATACCAATTAATTGTGATAATTCCATCATTTCAATGCGTCGTCAAGATCGTGAGCGAATATGGACGGAAATTACTCGATTGCTTCTGTTTCTTGCCGAGCAAACTCCAGTTCGCCATCCTCGGTCACAATAGATTGGAACATGTCAGTTGGAGAAAAGAAGGCTGGCTTCACTTTTCCCAATTTACTCTTGTCGGTTACCAGTATGCTTTTCTGTCCAGCGGACATTGCTTGTCGTTTGACTTGTGCTTCATGAAAATTTTCACAACTGGCTCCGCGTTCCAGATCGAGTCCCGCTGCCGTCAGGAAAGCGGTGTTCACTCCGAAGTTTTCAAAAGCATTTTTGTCCGCTGCACTGGCAAATGATTCAGAAGAAGGGTGGTAAATGCCTCCCAGCATGATCATTCGCACATTGGGTAATTTTGTCAGCTTTTCAGCGATATTCAAGGCATAGCAGATAGCGGTAATCTGGAAAGTGTCCGGTATCAGATCGATCAAGTGCAGGAGTGTTGTACCACAATCAAAGAAAACGGTTTCATCGGGTTGAATGTGGCGCGCTGCATGGACACAAGCGGCCTTCTTGGAAGCCGCATGATTGTCTTTTGCCTTCGCTACATCGTAGGGACCATCACCCTCTATGCTAGCCGCCGGCACGATATGTCCGCCAAGATAAGCAAATATCTCAGGATTATCCGCAATGTCGCGCCGGACCGTCATGAGGGAAACGTCGAGCATCTTGGCAGCGTCGTTCAAATGCAGAACACGGTGTTCCGACAGGGCTTCTGATAGGGCAGCTAAGCGTTTGGACTTTCGATCGAGCATTGCAGCGTCATTTTGTTACTATCTTAACAAAAAATGTTATAGATGTGAACTCAAGCATTCGCAACATTTTCGTCACGCATTTGCCCTACGAGCATTTCTACTGGAAAAATGGTGGAGCCAGCCGGAGTCGAACCGGCGACCTCTTGCATGCCATGCAAGCGCTCTACCAACTGAGCTATGGCCCCAATGCAATTTTAGTTTTAAGAACCGCAAATTGCCGCGCGGTTTTAGGAAGGCTCAAACAAAAGATCAAGCAGTAATTTGCTGCACCGGCTTGGAAAGGCCGGTGCAGTTTTGACGGAATATTCCTAGTCGTCGTCTTTGCCACTGGTGGGCACGATGATCACGTCGTCATCGTCGTCGTCATCTTCCAGGAATGTATCATCATCTTCAGAATCATCGTCGTCATCGACGTCAATATCAATGTCGATGTCGATGTTATCATCATCATCATCATCTTCGTCATCATCATCGAGGCCAGCGGCTTTCACAGCGCCCGTTGTACCGTCTTCATCATCGGCATCTTCCAGAGTTACGAGCTCTGCATTCTCCAACTCTTCTTCTTCATCTTCATCATCTGCAGGCTTTGCCTTTGCTGGCGCGGCTTTTTCTGGTTTTGCCTTAGCGACAGCAGCCAGAACAAATGGTGTGGCGCATTTTGGACAAATGATCGGGTCGCGCTTAAGATCATAAAACCGGGCCGCGCAATTGCCGCAGGTCCGCTTGGTTCCAAGTTCCTCTTTTGCCATGAATTTTGCCCTTGTATGTTCTTGGTGCAAGGCGACACGCCTATTACACGCTGATATTTGTTATCGGAAATTGGACCTGCAGATAGCGAGCCGGACCCGACCTGTCAAAGCAAAACATTATAGAAACGCCCAAGAAAGAAAAGAACTGTGCTGTTTCAGCCTTCAAACTAGCCTGTCAACATGCTAACGCCTGCGCAAATGTAAGCGAAAATTCTCATCGTTGAGTTCAGTGGAGAAAAAGAAAATGGATATATCGGCCCACAAATCAGGCTTGAAAGCGCATCCAGCGCGCAATCTGAAAGGCACCTTGCGTGTTCCGGGCGATAAATCCATTTCACATCGTTCCCTGATGTTTTCTGCCATGGCGGTGGGCAAGAGCCGTGTTGAAGGCCTGCTGGAATCTGAAGATGTCTTGGCAACGGCAAATGCAATGCGCGCTTATGGTGCGACAATTGAACGAGACGATGACGGTATTTGGCATATTCAGGGTGTGGGTATTGGCGGCTTTCTGGAGCCAGTAGACATTATCGACTATGGAAACGCAGGAACCGGCGTGCGCCTTGCAATGGGCCTGGCGACCCATGGTGATTTCGTAACGCGCTTTACAGGCGACGCATCACTTTGTTCCCGTCCCATGGGCCGTGTTCTCAATCCGCTTAAATTAATGGGCCTTGAAGTGCTGGAGAGCAATGAAGATCGACTTCCGCTGGCTGTACGTGGCCCAAAACAGCCGGTACCAATGCGTTATGAAGTGCCAATGCCATCAGCGCAGGTTAAATCTGCAGTGCTGCTGGCCGGGCTCAATGCTCCGGGTGAAACCACGGTCGTAGAAAAAGTTTTCACGCGCGATCATACCGAAAAAATGTTGGTCGGGTTCGGTGCAGAGTTAAACATTGAAACCGCCGCTGATGGCACCAGAACAATTACGTTGATCGGTCAACCAGAATTTAAACCGCAATCTCTGCTGGTTCCCGGTGATCCAAGCTCAACCGGTTTCCCAATGGTTGCGGCGCTGATTGTGCCAGATTCTGATGTGACAATTGAAGGCGTTCTCATGAATGCCAGTCGCACGGGTCTGATTACGACGCTTCTGGAAATGGGCGCCGACATTACCATAAAAAACGAGCGCGAATCCGGCGGCGAGGCGATCGCAGATCTCCAGATACGTTCCAGTGAACTGAAAGGCGTAACAGTGCCTGATGATCGAGCTGCTTCCATGATTGATGAGTATCCCGTTCTGGCCGTCGCTGCCGCCTTTGCAAAAGGTGATACGCATATGGAAGGCTTGGCTGAATTGCGTGTCAAAGAGTGTGACCGGCTATCCGCGACGGCATTTGGACTGAAAGTTAATGGTGTTGAATGCATTGAAGGCAAGGACACGCTGACTGTAACTGGCGGTAAGGTTCCGGGTGGCGGTGTCGTGCCAACCCATCTGGATCACCGAATTGCCATGGCATTCCTGGTGATGGGTTTAGCATCAGAAGGCGGTGTTGCGGTCGATGATGCAGGGCATATTGCGACGAGTTTCCCCACATTTCATGCGTTCATGAGTGAGCTTGGTGCGGAAATTGTGCCGTTTGATCCAAATGTCTGACCCAGCACCACTAATCATTGCTATTGATGGACCGGCCGCCTCTGGCAAAGGCACACTGGCACGTCGCATTGCGCGCGAGTTTAATTTGCCGCATCTCGATACCGGCCTGACATATCGCGCCGTCGCAATGGCATTAATGTCTGATGGCCTTCCCCTGGACGATGAAGTGCAAGCCATTGAGGCTGCAGGCCGGATTGATTTCGGCGCCATGGACAAGGATATTCTATCGGATCACGAAATTGGGATTGCAGCTTCGCGCGTTGCTGTCATGCCGGGTCTGCGCGCTGAGTTGGTAAAACTTCAAAAGGAGTTTGCAAGCGCGGGTGCTGTTTTGGATGGCCGTGACATCGGGACTGTTGTCTTCCCGGATGCAAATGTGAAGTTCTTTGTAACGGCAAGCCCGGAAGCGCGGGCGGAACGCAGGTTTAAAGAGGCTTTGGGCAAAGGCAGTGACACAACTTACGGTCAAATTTTGCATGATATTCGTGAGCGGGACCACCGTGATAGTTCGCGATCAAGCTCTCCATTGCAGAAAGCTGCCGATGCGCACTTGATCGATACCACCAAAATGGATATAGAGTCCGCGTTTCTGGCAGTGAAAACCTTGGTTTTGCAAGCAATCAGCTGGAAATAGGGGTCCAGAGACCAGCCTCTTGGCTGGCAAAAGACCATTCAGAGTTCAAATTCAGGCGTCGCGCCACTTATTCTGTTGAGCTGCAATGCAGGTCACAGGCCGGGATTTGACTTTCATCAACACGAACCCGGCGCATGGCGGATTGTGCATGATTGACAGAGTAAATCAGGACACCGTCTCTCAGGAGAATACATGAGTATTGAATCACCAAGCCGCGAAGATTTCGCAGCGCTTCTCGACGAAACCTTTGGCTCAGAAAGCCAACAAGAAGGTAGCGTTATCAAAGGTACAGTTGTTGCTTTTGAAAAAGATCTTGCCGTTATCGACGTAGGTCTGAAAGTTGAAGGCCGCATTCCTGTTCGGGAATTTGGTCACCAGGACAAAACTGGCGGCCTGTCCGTCGGAGATGAAGTCGAAGTTTACCTTGAGCGCATTGAAAACGCGCTGGGCGAAGCAGTTCTGTCGCGCGAAAAAGCGCGCCGCGAAGAGAGCTGGGTTCGTTTGGAAGTTTCCTTCGACAAGGGCGAAAAAGTTACCGGTACAATCTTCAACTCCGTCAAGGGTGGTTTCACAGTTGACCTTGAAGGTGCTGTTGCATTCCTGCCGCGCAGTCAGGTGGACATTCGTCCAGTGCGCGACGTAGGTCCGTTGATGAATAACCCACAACCATTCCAGATCCTGAAAATGGACAAGCGTCGCGGCAATATCGTTGTGTCCCGTCGCGCTATTCTGGAAGAAACACGTGCCGAACAGCGTTCCGAGATCGTCCAGAATCTCAAAGAAGGTCAGGTCATGGAAGGTGTGGTCAAGAACATCACCGATTACGGTGCGTTCGTTGATCTTGGCGGCATCGATGGCTTGCTCCACGTGACAGATATGGCTTGGCGCCGCATCAATCACCCAAGCGAAGTTCTGACAATTGGTCAGGCTGTAAATGTACAGATCATTCGTGTGAACCACGATACTCAGCGCATTTCGCTTGGCATGAAGCAGCTGGAAAGCGACCCTTGGGAAGGCATCGAAGCCAAATACCCATTGGAAGCCAAGTTCACTGGTCGCGTAACAAACATCACGGACTACGGTGCATTTGTTGAACTGGAACCAGGCATTGAAGGCTTGATCCACGTTTCTGAAATGTCTTGGACCAAAAAGAACGTTCATCCGGGCAAAATCGTTTCTACATCTCAGGAAGTAGAAGTGCTCGTTCTGGAAGTCGATCCATCCAAACGCCGTATTTCACTTGGTTTGAAGCAGGCTATGGACAACCCATGGACATCCTTTGCGGATAAGTTCCCAATTGGAACAATCGTTGAAGGCGAAGTGAAGAACAAAACCGAGTTCGGTCTGTTCGTTGGTCTTGATGGCGATGTTGACGGCATGGTTCACCTGTCCGATCTGGATTGGAACCGTTCTGGTGAAGAGATGATCGAAGAGTTCAAAAAAGGCGAAATGGTGAAAGCCATTGTGCTTGATGTGGACACTGACAAAGAACGTATCTCCTTGGGCATCAAACAGCTTGATGGCGATCCATTCGCTGACGCAGCTGCTTCTGGTGACATCCGCAAGGGTGGTGTTGTGACTTGTGAAGTGACAGAAGTTCAGGAAAATGGCCTGGAAGTTAAGATCGCTGAAACTGATCTTTCTGCTTTCATCCGCCGTTCCGATCTGTCTCGCGAGCGCTCCGAGCAGCGTCCTGATCGTTTCGCAGTTGGCGAAAAGTTCGACGCACGCGTCACCAATTTCGACAAGAAAGCACGTAAAGTGTCCCTGTCGATCAAGGCTCTGGAAATTGCAGAAGAAAAAGAAGCAGTGGCACAATACGGCTCTACAGCTTCCGGCGCTTCTCTTGGCGACATTCTGGGCGCAGCCCTGAAGGGTCAAGACGACGAGTAGTCAATTTTCCAAGTCAGGGCTTTGGCCTGACTTTGGATAATTTGAACCGGCGCAGGCTTCCTGTGCCGGTTTTTCTTTGTGTATGATATGACGAATTCATGAAATTGTTGAGTGTGCTACGCAATGTCTTGCAAATAAGTCCGGCGCCATTTATATACATCTCAAATCTTAAACACGTGTTTGAGAGTGGGCCCTACCGGACCCGCTCTTTTTTGTTGCCAAATGCATGCCGAAATTGCGTTTGAATGGTCAGCTGAATTCAGGTGGGCCAACCAAATAGGGACTGAATAAAACATGGCGGATGAACCGCGCATTGTTACCGAAACCGGGCTTGATGCCCGCATCGCAGCCATTGCGGAGCCAGTGATTGAAGATCTTGGCTATCGCCTTGTGCGCGTGCGCGTAAGCGGCCAAAATGGTCTCACCGTTCAAATTATGGCGGAGAAGCCATCTGGTTTGATGATGATCAGCGATTGTGAGATAATCTCAAAGTCGCTGTCGCCGGAACTGGATGTGCACGACCCTATATCTGGTGCCTATCATTTAGAAGTGTCGACGGCTGGCGTTGATCGCCCATTGGTCCGCCGCTCTGATTTTGAAGTTTGGGCTGGTCATTTGGCGAAAGTGGAAATGGCTGTCACGATAAATGGACAACGTCGTTTTCGTGGTCAGCTTCTTGGCTTGCGTGATCAAGATGGTGAGCTGGAATTTGGCCTGCGGCCTATGGAAAAGCGCAGTAAGAAAGCCGGCTCAAAAACTCGTGCTAAAGCCGCAGAAAAATCTTTGGCAGCGCCAGAAGCGGACGTTTGGTTGCCGCTGGCTGACTTGGCAGATGCCAATTTGATAATGACTGATGAATTGATTGATGCAGCTCGCCAGATGCTTGTTGCAGAAAACCCTGATTTTGACCCCGAAGCTGATGGTGGCATTGCGCCGGAATTGGACACGGACGATGAAATCGAAACTGAAATTGAGAACGATTAAGACTAACCAACCGGACCAAATGGTTTCGTTGAGGGAGATACACCATGGCTGTGAGTGCCAACCGACTTGAACTGCTACAGATTGCGGAAGCCGTTGCCCGTGAAAAGGTAATTGATCGAACAATTGTGATTTCCGCAATGGAAGATGCAATTCAGAAAGCAGCGAAAGCACGCTACGGCTCCGAAACTGATGTCCGTGCTGAAATCAACGATAAAACAGGCGAAATTCGTCTGACCCGTCTGCTGCATGTTGTGGATGACGTTGAAAATAACATGTCGGAAATTTCCTTGGCCGAGGCCCAAGGCCGCAATCCTGAAGCCAAGGTTGGCGATGCGCTGTCCGAGCCGCTGCCGCCTATGGATTTTGGACGTATTGCAGCTCAGTCAGCTAAGCAGGTTATTGTTCAAAAGGTGCGCGAAGCTGAGCGTGATCGCCAGTTTGAAGAGTATCAGGATCGCATCGGTACTGTCGCCAACGGCACTGTCAAACGTGTTGAGTACGGCAATGTGATTGTTGACCTTGGTCGCGGTGAGGCGATTATCCGCCGTGATGAATTAATCCCGCGTGAAACATTCCGCTATGGCGACCGTGTCCGTGCGTTCATTCACGATGTGCGCCGCGAACAGCGTGGCCCACAGATTTTCTTGTCCCGTAGTCATCCGGCATTCATGGCAAAATTGTTTGAAATGGAAGTGCCCGAAATTTACGATGGCATCATTGAGCTCCGCTCTGTTGCACGTGATCCAGGATCCCGAGCCAAAATTGCTGTGATCTCAAATGACAGCTCAATCGATCCTGTCGGTGCTTGCGTTGGTATGCGCGGTAGCCGTGTTCAGGCAGTTGTTGGCGAATTGCAAGGCGAGAAAATCGACATCATTCCATGGTCACCGGATGCAGCGACCTTTATCGTGAATGCATTGCAGCCAGCAGAAGTTGCAAAAGTTGTTCTGGATGAAGATCAGGCCAAAATTGAAGTTGTTGTGCCTGATGAACAGCTATCATTAGCAATTGGCCGTCGCGGTCAGAATGTGCGCCTCGCTTCGCAATTGACCGGATGGGATATTGATATCCTGACGGAAGAAGAAGAATCACTGCGCCGCCAGAAAGAATTCGCTGAACGCACAGAGCTGTTTACCAAAGCGCTCGATGTGGACGAAATGGTCGGTCAGCTTCTGTCTACTGAAGGCTTTACCTCCGTTGAAGAGGTTGCCTATGTCGAGTTGGATGAAATTGCTTTCATCGAAGGCTTTGATGACGATACAGCCACAGAAATTCAAACCCGTGCTCGTGAGTTCCTTGAAAAACTGGAATCCGAGAATGATGCCGAGCGCATTAAGCTTGGAGTTGCTGACGAGTTGCGCGAAATTGAAGGTGTGACCACTGCAATGTTAGTGGCTTTCGGTAAAAATGATGTGAAAAATGTCGAAGATTTGGGCTATTGTGCCGCTGATGATCTAATCGGCTGGACAGAGCGCAAAGATGGCGAAACAACGCGTTTCGAAGGTATTTTCCCACCATCAGATATGTCTCGCGCAGAAGCGGAAGCGCTGATTATGGCTGCGCGTTTGAAATCAGGGTTGATCTCGGAAGAAGATCTTGCATCTGACGAAGAAGCTGAAGGCGAAGTAGAAGAAAGCACAGAAGAGGAAGTGGCACAGTAAGTTGGTGCGAGGGAGGTATCGACGGTTAGAATGATGTCGAACAGACCCACACAGAACGCCATAGACGTAGATGGTAAAGAAACCCATATAGAGGCGGATGACGGAAGCCCGCGGTCTATGCGAGAACCAAACCGTCAATGTGCTGTGACACGAAAGGTCTTGCCACGAACAGAACTCATTCGATTCGTGGCAGATCCCGATGGACAGATCGTAGCAGACTTGAAGGCCGTACTACCTGGGCGCGGTGTCTGGGTGCAGGCCAACAAGGAAATTGTTGCTCTGGCTGAGAAACGGAAAGTGTTTAGTCGGTCTTTGTCAAAGTCGAACGGTCAGCCAATCTCGGTTGAAGCGGGTTTGGCGGAGCGGGTGGAAAAGCTTTTGAGTGATCGCGCCGTTGGTGCGCTTGCTCTGGCACAAAAGGCCGGGCGCATCATAACCGGCTTTGCAAAGGTAGAATCGGCAATCTCTGGCGACAAATTGGTTGCTCTGATTGCTGCAAGCGATGGCGCGGACGACAGTTTGCGTAAATTACGACAGGCGGTTAAGCGACGCTGGGGTTCAGCAGATGCATTGCCACTGTTCCGTAACTTTGAGGGATTAGAATTGGATTTGGCATTTGGGCGTACAAATGTAATACATGCCGCGCTGACAAAAGCCGAAAAAGCCTCAGACAGGGGTGATGGCGGGTTTTTAAAGGTGGCCGAGCGGCTCCAAAACTTTACGGGAGCGCGGGCGAACCCAGATGCGACGCTATAAATGGACACGGCACGCTGAGCAAGAGCGTGGCAATATTGGCACTATTTCGAAGTCGAATGTGCCATCTGATACGAAGATGATTTGACTCGCACGCCGCACGGCAGTTTAAACGCGGCAGCAGGACTAGGATAAGAATGAGCGATACGGACAACACAGACGACAAGCAAGGCGGCCGCCCCACACTCTCGCTTAAACGCGGGGTGGAGCAACAAGGTACCGTGCGCCAAAGCTTCTCTCACGGCCGGTCCAAAGCGGTGGTCGTGGAAAAACGCAAACGCAAGATTAACATGCCTGGCAGCACACCAGCTGCTGCGCCGGTTGCTGAAGCGCCGCGCCCTGCCGCAAAACCTGCGGCGTCACCGGAAGCCCCAGCTGCAACGGCTGCGCCAAAACCAGCAGTGGCTGCACCAAAGGCCGCGGCCCCTGCTGCCAAGCCAGCTGTAACAGGGCCGGCCAGTCGGCAGAACCGTCAGCAAAATAGGCCGAGCAATCCGGCTTTGCGGTCCAACAAGACCGTTTTGCGGACACTGACCAACAGTGAGCGTGATGCACGTGCACAAGCTTTGGCAGGCGCTGTTGCGCGCGAAGAAGAAGATCGCGCACGCCGCCAGGCTGAAGAGGCCGAGCGCGTTGCACGTGAAGCTGCTGATCGTGAAAAACGTGAAGCCAAGGCAAAAGAAGAAGCTGCCGCAGAAGCCAAGCGCATTGCGGATGAGGAAGCTGAACGCGCGCGCATGCGTGAAGAAGCTGTCAATCTCGCTGCTGCAGAAGAAAATCCTGATACTGCGCGTCCTGCTGCGAAAGCTCGAGAGCCAGAGAACAAAAATACGAAAGTTCTGCGGGCAGTTAAACGCCCGGGCCGTGAGCAAGAGCAGGACGCAAACAAAAATGCACGCAAAGGCGATGACCGTCGTAAAGGCAAGCTGACGCTTTCCAATGCATTGGAAGACAATGGCGGCGACCGTGCCCGTTCCCTAGCATCGATCAAGCGTCGTCGTGAGCGTGAAAAACAACGCGCAGCGCAAATGTCTCCGCGTGAGAAAATTGCCCGTGAAGTGGTTATTCCTGAAACAATTACTATTCAGGAATTGGCCAACCGCATGGCTGAGCGTGCAGTTGATGTGATCAAGCTGTTGATGCAGCAAGGCCAGATGCTGAAAATCAACGACGTGATTGACGCTGATACTGCCGAGTTGATTACCGAAGAGATGGGCCACAAGGTTCGCCGCGTATCCGAAGCGGATGTTGAAGGTGGCTTGTTTGATGAGATTGATTCCACCGAGGATGATGGTGCTGGTGTGCCGCGTCCGCCGGTTGTCACTATCATGGGACACGTTGACCACGGTAAAACATCGTTGCTGGATGCTTTCCGCAAAACCAATATCGTATCTGGTGAGGCCGGTGGCATTACCCAGCATATTGGTGCGTATCAGGTAACCCAGCAAGGTCAGAAAATTACCTTCATTGATACACCGGGCCACGCCGCCTTTACGGCCATGCGTGCACGTGGTGCAAAATCAACCGATATTGTAATTTTGGTTGTGGCCGCTGATGATGGCGTTATGCCACAGACTGCGGAAGCAATTGCTCATGCAAAAGCTGCTGGTGTGCCAATGATTGTGGCGATCAACAAAATTGACGTTGAAGGCGCCGATCCCAACCGTGTTCGTACGGAACTTCTCCAGCACGAAGTGCAGGTTGAAGGCATGGGAGGTGACATTCTGGATGTGGAAGTTTCCGCACTGAAAGGCACAAATCTTGATAAAGTGCTTGAGGCTATTCTTTTGCAGGCGGAATTGCTGGAATTGAAGGCCGATCCTGATCGCGGTGGTCGTGGTACAGTCGTGGAAGCGCAGTTGGATAAAGGCCGCGGTCCGGTTGCAACAGTTCTGGTTCAAAACGGTACTCTCAATGTGGGTGACATTCTGGTTCTTGGATCTGAATGGGGTAAGGTGCGCGCGCTTGTGGATGACCACGGCAAGCAGATTAAATCCGCACCTCCTTCCATGCCGGTTGAGGTTCTTGGTCTTCAGGGCACACCTGAAGCGGGCGATCAGTTCGCTGTTGTTGAGAACGAGGCACAGGCGCGTGAAATCACGGAATACCGTCAGCGTGTGAAACAGGAAGCTGTTATGGCGCGCGGTGCACGTGGCTCTCTTGAAGCCATGATGAACCAGCTTCAGACCGACAATGCGCAAGAGTCGCCATTGCTCATCAAAGCCGATGTGCAGGGCTCTCTTGAGGCGATTGTTGGTGCACTTGAAAAGCTCAATACTGAAGAAGTTGCGACGCGGGTTATTCACTCAGGTGCCGGTGGCATCACCGAAACCGATATCACCCTTGCAGCAGCGTCTAATGCGCCGGTTGTTGGCTTTAATGTTCGTGCCAACAAGCAAGCACGTGAAGCGGCTGAAGCAAATGGCATTGAAATTCGCTACTACAACGTCATCTATGATCTGATTGATGATGTGAAAGCCGCTATGTCCGGTATGCTATCGCCGGAACTGCGCGAGCATATGCTGGGTAACGCCGAAATTCTGGATACCTTCAATGTGTCTAAGGTTGGCAAGGTTGCTGGTTGTCTCATCACCGATGGCAAAGTGGAGCGTGGTCAGCACGTTCGCCTGATACGCGATAACGTGGTGATCCATGAAGGCAAACTGTCCACACTGAAACGCTTTAAAGATGAAGTGAAAGAAGTGAATGCCGGCCAGGAATGCGGTATGGCGTTTGAGAATTATCAGGACATGCGCAAAGGCGACGTCATTGAGTGCTACCGAGTAGAGACAATCACACGTAGCCTCTAAACTGGATTAAATTTGCAGTGCCGCGCCTGACAATGTCAGCCGCGGCACTGTTGCATTTACGACAAACATATATCTGGACAATGTAATGGCCCGTTCTGGACAAAAAAGCGTAAGCAAAGAGCCAACGCAACGCATGTTGCGCGTGGGTGAAATTGTGCGTCGTGCCGTAGATGAATGTCTGCGCCGCGGTGAAGTGCGTGAGCCAGAGCTGGAGCGCATTATGGTGACCGTGCCAGAGGCGCGCATGTCCTCAGATTTGCGTTTGGCCAGCGTCTATGTTGCGCCGTTAGGTGGTGGCGATGGTGAAGCGCTAGCCAAAATGCTCAACACGCATGCCAAGTTCATTCGTGGGCGTATCTCCAAGGACCTTTCTTTGAAGTTCATGCCAGATGTCAAATTCTTTGCTGATAATCGCTACGATGAAGCAACGAAGATTGAAAACTTGTTGCGTCAACCCAAGGTACTGGCTGACCTGGCAGTGCCCGACGATAGTGATGATGAAGGGTCAGAGACCTAACGACGATGGCACGGCGCAAGAAAGGCCAGAACATTAATGGCTGGTTGCTGTTGGACAAACCCAAAGGTTTGGGGTCTACGCAGGCTGTTTCAAAGGTTCGCTGGCTATTTGATGCCAAAAAAGCAGGTCATGCAGGAACTCTGGACCCCCTAGCGTCCGGCATGCTTCCCATTGCACTTGGTGATGCCACCAAAACTGTGCCCTACGCACAGGACGGCAAAAAAATCTATAGATTTACAGTGCGTTGGGGTGAGGCCACCAGCACGGAAGACACTGAAGGGGATGTGATCGCAACGTCCAGCCATCGCCCTTCGGAGGCTGACCTTGTGGAGGTAATTCCACAGTTCACTGGCCTGATCTCACAAGTGCCGCCGGCCTATAGTGCCCTCAAAGTCAACGGAGAACGCGCCTACGATCTGGCGCGCGCTGGTGAAACTGTAGAACTTGCGGCGCGTGAAATCCAAATCGATGAATTGGAGCTTGTTTCCTGTAGCGATGATGACCACGCGGTGTTTGAAACCACCTGTGGCAAAGGCACATATATTCGGTCTCTGGCACGCGATATGGCTCGTGCGCTAGGTACCGAGGGCCATGTGACAGCGTTAAGGCGCCTTCATGTTGGTCCATTTGAAGAAAGCCAGATGATTTCACTGGAATTATTGGAAGAAATGCGCCATAGAGACCCCGCTGAGGCAGAGATGGCCTCGGTTCTGCAACCTGTTGAGACCGCGCTGGACGACATCCCGGCGCTGGCCGTCACAGAAGCAGAGGCGGCCCGGCTCTATAACGGTCAGGCTATTTTGTTGCGTGGACGGGATGCCCCCCTTGCTCTTGCCGAAGCCTATGTTACTGCCAAAAACATTTTGGTGGCCATTGGTTCAGTGGAAGCAGGACAGTTCATTCCCAAGCGCGTGTTTAAAAATGCCGGTTAGCGCCGGTATACGTCAAATAGAAAGGACACCCGATGTCGATTACTGCAGAACGTAAGCAGGAGCTTATTAAAGAGCATGCCCGCGTAGATAATGACACCGGCTCCCCAGAAGTGCAGGTTGCTATTCTCAGCGAGCGTATCAACAATCTGACAGAACACTTCAGAGAGCACGGCAAGGACAATCACTCCCGTCGCGGTCTTTTGAAAATGGTATCTCAGCGTCGCCGTCAGTTGGACTATTTAAAAGCCAATGACGAAAGCCGCTACACAGACATTGTTAAAAAACTCGGCCTGCGCCGTTAGTCTTTTTAAGAATTTGGGCGTCGCAATGCGGCGCCCTTTCTACAAAGCCAAAAGCCCAAGTGGCTAAAAACTTACGATATGCCATCGCAGGATTATCAGATGCTCTTCCAGATCGAGAGCCTCTTGTTGTCTTGCGATGGTAAATACGAAAGGCGCTTTCAAAGCGCCAAACAAATGATGATTGCGGAAGGCCGCATTCATCCTGTCCATTGACAAGAAGGTAAAAAACCAAAAATGTTTGATACACACCGTGTAGAAATTGAATGGGGCGGACGCCCCCTGATCATGGAAACGGGCAAAGTTGCTCGTCAGGCAGATGGTGCCGTCATGATCACTTATGGCGAGACAACAATTCTCGCAACTGCTGTTTCAGCGCGCTCAGCCAAGCCGGGTCAGGATTTCTTTCCGCTGACAGTGAACTACCAGGAAAAGACTTTCGCCGCTGGTAAAATTCCAGGTGGCTTCTTCAAACGCGAAGGCCGTCCAAGCGAAAAAGAAACACTCACATCCCGTCTGATCGATCGCCCGATCCGTCCTTTGTTTGCCGACGGCTACAAAAATGAGACACAGATTGTTCTGACAGTTCTCGCTCACGATCTTGAAAACGATCCGGACATCGTTGCATTGATTGGCGCTTCTGCTGCACTGACTATTTCCGGTGTGCCATTCATGGGTCCAATTGGTGGTGCGCGCGTTGGCTATATTGACGGCGAATACGTACTCAACCCGCCGCTGGACGTGATGGAAGACACCAAACTCGATCTGGTTGTAGCAGGTACAGACGAAGCCGTTTTGATGGTTGAGTCCGAAGCTGAAGAACTGTCCGAGGAAGTTATGCTCGGTGCTGTGATGTTCGGTCACAAAGGCTTCCAGCCTGTCATCGAAGCCATTATTCAGCTCGCTGAAAAAGCCGCTAAAGCACCACGCACACATGACGTTGCGGATCACTCTGAGCTGTATGGCAAAGTGAAAGATCTGGTGGAAGCCGATCTCAACGCTGCTTACGACATCAAGGAAAAAGAGCCACGCCGTGATGCGATTGCGGATGCAAAAGCAAAAGTCATGGAAACGCTTTTGGAAGATGGCGCAAGCCCTGATGACAAGAACATTCTTGGTGACCAGGTTAAACAACTGGAAAGCAATATTGTTCGTGGCCGTATCCTGAAAGATGGCAGCCGCATCGATGGTCGTGATACGAAAACTGTCCGTCAGATCGTATCGGAAGTTGGCACATTGCCACGCGCCCACGGTTCCTCGCTGTTCACACGTGGAGAAACGCAGGCACTTGTTGTCGCCACACTCGGCACAGCAGATGATGAGCAATTCATCGACGCGCTGACAGGCACGTATAAAGAACAGTTCATGCTGCACTACAACTTCCCACCATATTCTGTGGGTGAAGCTGGCCGCATGGGATCACCAGGCCGTCGCGAAATCGGCCACGGTAAACTTGCCTGGCGTGCTGTGAACCCTGTGCGCCCGCCGCATCACGAGTTCCCATACACCTTGCGGATTGTCTCGGAGATCACCGAATCCAACGGTTCATCTTCCATGGCAACCGTCTGTGGTACATCCCTGGCTCTGATGGATGCAGGTGTTCCGCTGCGTCGTCCAGTTGCGGGTATCGCCATGGGCCTCATCAAAGAAGGCGATGATTTCGCAGTTCTGTCAGATATCCTTGGTGATGAAGATCACCTTGGCGATATGGACTTCAAGGTTGCTGGATCCTCTGAAGGTATTACTGCGCTGCAGATGGATATCAAGATCGATGGCATTACCGAAGAGATCATGAAGATCGCTTTGGCACAGGCCAAAGATGGCCGCGAGCACATTCTTGGTGAAATGGCGACTGCTCTTACAGAGTCTCGCCCTGAGCTTGGCGAATTTGCACCACGCATCGAACAGCTGAAAATCCCTGTCGACAAAATCCGTGAAGTTATCGGTACTGGCGGCAAGGTTATTCGCGAAATCGTTGAGAAGACTGGTGCGAAGGTCAATATCGAAGATGATGGCACCATTAAAATCGCTTCTTCTGATGGTAAGTCCATCGAAGCTGCCATTTCATGGATCCGCTCAATCACTGACGATCCTGAAGTCGGTCACATCTACCAGGGTACTGTTGTGAAAGCTGTCGATTTCGGCGCATTCGTCAACTTCTTTGGCGCTAAGGATGGCCTCGTGCACATCTCTCAACTTGCGAATGAGCGCGTCGCCAAAACCACAGATGTGGTCAAAGAAGGCGACAAGGTCTGGGTCAAGTTGATGGGCTTTGATGACCGTGGCAAAGTTCGCCTGTCCATGAAAGTTGTCGACCAGGAAACTGGCAAAGAAATCGTAGAAGACTAAGATCTTCTAGTTTTGATTTGAAAAAGGCCGGGCAATTTGCCCGGCCTTTTTTGTGAACCTTGGTTTTATACACTTGATAGTTGTAAAAAAATACGTGTATTTAATATCTAGTACAACCTAATAAGACCCGAATTTCATGCAAACCCGTCTCTACTCCATTTTTACTGCAGCGTGCGCTGGTGGACTGGCATTGATCTTGTTAGTCAGCACTGCAAATGCAGTGGATGATTCCATGAGCGATTTGGATTATCAGGACGCCATGCAGGCTCGGTTTGCTGCCGTGTTTGATTTGAATGTCGCGCAAAACGATATTCATAGTAATGCTTCTGGCCCCAATGAAGATCTCAGCTATCAGATGCTGGGTGTTGGCGTGCGTGCTTTTGGCCGTATAGCTCGTGGCTTTGGTGTTCAGGCAGACGCGCGAGCCGAATTTACCAATGCCGAAGGTGAAGACCAGGATCAGGACAATCATGTATTCGGATCAGATTTGGCAGCGCATTTATTTTGGCGCAATCGTAACATGGGTCTTCTAGGCGTTTTTGGGAGCGCAAGCTTTTTCGATGGCGGTAAAGATTTGAGCGATGACAATACTGCCTGGGTTGTTGGCGGCGGCGTTGAGGCGCAAATCTATGTTCACCGCGCTACATTCTATGCCCAAGGTGGATTTTTTGACACGGTCGATACCCACAATAGCAATTTAGACAGTGATATTCCTCAGGACAGCTATTTTGGCCGTGTTGGCGCACGTTACTTCGCAAAATCAAATACCAAACTGCAAGCTGAGTTTATCATGGCAGAGGGTGAATTCAGTTCAATCTCAAGCCCTTCAGACTATCGCATTTACTCAACCTCCTCAGAGGTCCAGCATAGCTTTGGGGATATGGAACGTTTCTCGGTGTATGCGAGATACGAGTTTATTTATGCCAAAGATTATGAAGACAGCCAAAGATCACAAGATTACACCTTTCGGTTAGGTATGCGTGCAAGGCTTGGCGGAAACTCCGGTTCCCTTTTCGAGCAGGATCGCGCAGGAGCCTCGCTTGATACGCCTGATATTGCACGTTGGGGCGGCGTGTTGAATGGCGCTATCGAATAGATAAATCTATTCATTTTGTAAAAAGGCCGGGCAATTGCCCGGCCTTTTTGTTTGAGCAGAGATCTTAGCACCAATAGCATTGCGTCAGCTTGGAGCTAGTTCTCTCGCAATCTGACGAAAACTAAGATAGGTTTCCATCGGATTCAAAGAAAGCAACTGAGCCCATGCCCAGCATTTACGAGTTAGTCATCTGTGATATTTCTGGCGAGCATAAACCGATCGCAATATTCCGATCAGACAGTCCTTTCATGCCACTTCAAGTTGGTGAACGTTTTGATGATCATGGTTGGGATCGCCTTGATGGCGTTGGCAAAATTGGTACGTCGAAAAAACCGATCCGCTATCTGGTATTTGCAACAAAGCATGTCGTCTACGATGCAGATGGCCAGATCACTTATCAATTGTGTGTCGATCTCCAGCCTTATAGCGGTCCTCGATCACCCGCTTGGGGGCATGGCGATCCTGTCCATGAAAGTGGTTGATCAGGAAACTGGTAAAGAGATCGTAGAAGACCAGAGTTTTCTGAGATTTATAGGTGTTTCGACACGAGCTATGCATGCCGATATGTCCTGACATTCTGGAGCACGGCTGATTTAAGAAGGGCATTTGCTGTAAGGCGAATAATTGAAAGCCCTGCCGTCTAACAAGAAATAAGTGATCTTGAACTGCAATATTTGTTATGTAATAACATTACAAATTCTCAACTTGAGTAAATCATATTCTTCCTCAATCGCAGGCCCCCTATCATGTCGAATAAACTCCCTGTCACCGTCCTATCCGGCTTTCTTGGCGCGGGTAAGACAACACTCCTAAATCGTGTTCTGAATAACCGTGACGGTCGCCGTGTCGCGGTCATCGTGAACGACATGTCTGAGGTGAACATCGATGCTGATCTGGTCCGAGCAGATACCGAATTGAGCCGTATCGATGAAACATTGGTCGAAATGTCAAACGGGTGCATATGCTGCACTTTGCGCGATGATCTTTTGGCGGAGGTACGCAGATTAGCAGCAGAAGGCCGTTTCGACTATCTGTTGATTGAGTCTACGGGTATTTCTGAACCACTTCCGGTCGCTGCGACCTTCGAATTTCGCAATGAAGATGGTGAAAGCCTGTCAGATGTATCGGAGCTCGATACGATGGTGACAGTCGTTGACGCTGTCAATCTTCTACAAGACTACTCCAGTCATGATTTCCTTAAAGACCGAGGTGAGACATTAGGCGAAGATGATGAACGTACCTTGGTAAATTTGCTGGTCGAACAGATTGAATTCGCCGATGTTGTTGTGCTGAACAAAATTGCGGATGCTGAACCTCATCAGGTAGAAGCCGCACGTCAGATCATCCGTAGTCTTAATGCTGATGCGCAAATTATAGAGACGAACCATTCCGATGTTCCGGCTGACGCAATCTTGAACACGGGGCTTTTTGACTTTGAAAAAGCACATGAACATCCCATGTGGGCCAAAGAGCTATATGGCTTTGCGGATCATGTGCCGGAAACAGAAGAGTATGGTGTCGCCTCATTTGTCTATCGAGCTCGTAGGCCGTTTGAACCGGAAAAAATAAAAACGGTGTTGAATGGAAATTTACCGGGTGTAATTCGTGCAAAGGGGCATTTCTGGATATCCACGCGTCCAGACTGGGTCGCGGAATTTTCGTTAGCCGGAGCGCTATCTTCAGTTAAGCCAATGGGAAAATGGTGGGCGTCCGTGCCAAAAGAAAGGTGGCCGGCGCAAGACAACGTAAACAACTATATAAGTGCGCATTGGCAGGAACCATGGGGCGATCGGCGGCAGGAGATCGTCTTTATTGGATCAGGCATCGACTGGTCGCAAATAAAGGCGCGGCTGGATGCTGCTCTTGTGCCGGAAGACCTTGCTTTCTCACCGGAATCTTTACCTGAATTCACCGATTCCTTTCCACTTTGGCGTGCGGCGGAGTGAACGAAATGACTTTGATGCCGGATGTTCAAAAGGGTGCTGCAGTTGGTGTAGAGGTCGCCCACAAGCTTGAAGACCTGACTATCGTCGCAAAACTTGATTGCGCTGCATCAATATGGCACCGGAAGTTGACACCAGCATTCCAGGCATGGATTGACGATCTGGATCGGAGCATCCTTCCTTCAGCGCGGATAATCCTCAAGCCTCAGGCAGTGCAACATGCCCTTTTCAATTTGTGCAATGAAAATGGGTTGCCCGATGGTCCAGAGCGACGGTTTCTCATAAAGGACATCTCCAATCTGGCAGATGTCTTCTGCCGAGTGATGGATGCACCTTTTGTGCGCGTGCGCCTGGAGCGTGTGACCACCAATGCATGTCGCAAATTTCACGTTGATTCTGTCGTTGCCCGATTAATTTGCACCTATCGCGGCACCGGTACTCAATATAGCATTTCTGGTGAAGGCTCAGAACCGAAGCGCATATTCACTGCTCCAACCGGGTCGGCAATGTTGCTACGCGGCAAGCTTTGGCCAGAACAGCCACATCTTGGGCTACTTCACCGCTCGCCCCCGATTGAAGGTTCCGGCGAGACGCGTTTGGTTCTGGTTCTTGATCCGGTTTTTGACCTTGAGGAAGAAGTTTAACTGATAAGTCTGGGTGCAGATGCCTTACCTCAAGGCACCGAGTGTTGTAATGCACGCCAGTGACGCGGCTTTGAAGTTGTTTGCTAGGAAAACTGCACTTTGAAAAACACCATGTTTTGAAACTACAGCATCTGCATTTTTACTGGTAGGCTTGTAAACTTCAGCTTTGGATAAAATTAGCTTTTCTGATTTTGAATTCCAGCGACAAACGTAGAGCCAGACCTACAATGGCAATGATCTACCAATTAGTGCTCCGGGGTTTGATTCGTTTGCCGCGCCGATAATTTTGCCACAGCAGTGGGTTCTATCGGACGCATGGCGGAATACCTTTTGAAAACGGTGTCAGAATTAGAGCAGGCCCGTATTCATGACCCCCATCTGTGGCAACTGCAAAGCATGGTAGCGGAGCAGCTGGAAAAGCTTAGCGAATAAGTATTGTGACATTGCCATGCGCTGTGGCACACAACGCGACCTTTGGCGGGTTTACGCCAATGCATTGGTTTAGTGCGTATTTTTAGCAACTAGAAACTAAACCAAAAATTAACCACATCAGGGTTTTTCGTCAGGCCATACCCGCTGATTGCGTTAACTTTAGTCTTCTTCAGGATTTGTGCGCCACTATTTTACGTTGAAATATGACGGATGGTCCCATGGTTGATAAAAACACACAGGACGAAGCTGTATTGGTAAAGCGTTATACGCTCCAGTATCTCCTCGCTATGGGTTTGGTATCTGCCGCTATACTCCTTGGCGCCTTCCATATCAGTCAGGTCCTAAAAGTAAATCGGCTGCAGGGTGAGGTAATTAGAACTGCCGCCGCACAACACACATTGGCACAGCGGCTTGTACTACTTCCCGATCGCATTGCCGCAGAGACTAATGTCTATAAACAAAGTCGTGCCCTTGCCGCTGTACGCGAAGCAATTGACCAGATGCGTGCCGGACATGATTTTTTGATGAATGGCAGTGCAGGTATTGCTCCGCCAGCATTGGCGTCGCCCTTGTTGAAAAACCTATACGGGATTGGCGGACTGCGATTGGGTCGCAATGTCAGCAGGTTCTTAGAAGCATTTGAACGCTACTGGGAAAGTCCAGACACCACTATACAAGCGATTACCTTGGAACGAGTGAATGCTGAAAGTTTCCTTTTTGTTTCATTGGCCCGAGCAGCTGAACTGCACACCCAAGCGTCGGAGGAGAAGATGGCAAGCGCAATTAATCTCCACAAAGTGTGGATTTCTATTGCACTTGCACTCGTCGCCCTGGTGATCCTCTTTGTGTTCCGACCTCTGGCGCGCAATGCAGCCAAATCGGTTGCAACCATGAGCGCTGAGCTTGACGAAGGCGCCGAACTTTTATCTCGGTCGCTAAAGATTGCAAAAATGGGCCACTGGCGTGCGGTCAATGCGGCCGCAGACCCGCTTTGGCTTTCTAATGAACTGCTAGAACTACTAGAAATAAATCTGGAGGAAGGATTCCATCCTCGCTCGACCATTTTAGATGATCAAAAAATAGCAGAGCTGAACGACCAACAAATGACCTTCCAACATACTTGGAAAACCGGAGAGCAAACAGCAATGCGGTCTCGGTTCAAAAAACCAAGTGGCGAGACCATCGACATACTTATCCATATGGAGGCAGAGCTTGACAATGCAGGCGAAGTGGTTGGTGTGGTTGGGGTGACAAAGGATCACACCGCCGAAACCCAAGCAGACCGCGCGCTAAAGGAAAGCTATGAGGTTGTAGAGCGCAAATCAAACGATCTGATTGAAGCACAACGCCTGGGCAAGTTGGGCACTTGGAGACGGCCTTTCGATACCCAGCGAGTGGAATGGGATGAGAGTACACATGAAATCATGGGTTTGGACCCGGCCACCTTTGATGCATCTTTGAAAAATGTACAGAATTGCTATGTTGATGATGGTGTTGAGCGCATCAGCGCACTCAACCGAAAAGTCATAGAGACTGGTGAGCAACAGTCAGTTTCCGTTCGCGCACGCCGGGGTGACGGAGCCTTGATTGATTTGCTTATTCGCTCCAAGCTTGAACAGGATGAAAGCGGTAAGCCCGTTGCAGTATTCGGCACAGTCCAGGATATTTCGAAAGAGCAAACTGCTGCGCGCGAACTGGAAAAGCTCGCCTATTTTGATGACCTCACTGGGCTTGCCAATCGCACCCTTTTCTCACGCGAATTAAGTCGCGTTAGCGGTGCCGCAGTTCATGGCAATCTGCAAGCGGCTCTGCTTCTTATTGACCTTGATCATTTCAAGGAAGTGAATGACACGTTGGGTCACCAAGCCGGTGATCAGCTCCTTGGGATTGTAGCGCACCGCCTCGCCAGAATAATTCCTGAGTTAGGATTTGTCGCGCGTTTGGGGGGTGATGAGTTTGCAGTTCTGGTGGAAAACTACGAATCTACAGCAGCTCTTGATGAACTTTGCAGCAATATAATTGAGGGCATTTGTGTGCCTGCTACCTTAACGCTGGGAAACGTGCAAACGAACGCCAGTATTGGAGTGGCCCTGGCGCCGTTGCATTCTTGCGAACCCGATGAGTTGCTGAGTTTTGCCGATCTTGCGCTGTATTCTTCAAAGGATCAGGGTCGAGGACGAGCGAGTTATTATGATTCCAGTTATAGCAAGGCCCTTGGTACCCGAATTTCACTCAGTACGGAGATTCGGGCCGCGCTAGATGAAAAGCGGTTTGAAGCACATTATCAGCCAATTGTCGGTGTGGGCACCAGTAGGGTTGACGGCTTTGAAGCCCTGTTGCGATTGCCCAAGAGTGGAGGGGGCTTTATTCCACCATCCGAGTTTATTCCGATTGCGGAGAGTTCCCGTCTCATCGCGGATTTAGGATCGTTTATTTTGCACAAGGCATGTACTGACGCTCAGTCTTGGGTGGATGCCGGACTGCCAAAACGAAGTGTTTCGGTCAACGTGTCTGCAGCACAGATAAGACATGGTGATCTTGAGAAGGTCATAGACAGCGCCCTCAATACGTCGGGACTTGACCCTCATCTGCTATGCATTGAGCTGACAGAAAGCGTATTTGCAGCAGATAGTGTAGAGCGATTGGATGGCATATTTAGGCGCTTGAAAGAGCGTGGAATCCAATTGGCGCTGGATGATTTTGGTACTGGATATTCATCGCTTGGATATCTGAACCGCTTTCCTTTTGATATATTGAAAATCGATCGTATGTTCGTCTCAAATGCGCATAGCAACGCAGAGAAGCAGAAGATGCTCCGCGTCGTCGTCAGTTTGGCAAAGGGGCTAGATTTAAAGGTTACCGCCGAGGGCGTTGAAACCAAAGATGAGTTGCATTTGATCGAGAAACTGGGTTGTGATGCCGTGCAGGGATGGATCTATGGCAAGGCGTTACCAAGCGGTGAAGCCGTCGTGGAAGCATCACGCATGGATGCTCTCAAAACGCTCGCAGCTTTAGGGGAAGGTGAAATGGAAACCACAGATCGCAAGGATACGTCAACACCTCAGGTGTGCGTCTCCAAACCCAGAGGGACGTTGCACAAGGCATCATAGTACAAATCACCAAGGCACGGAAATTCTACTCAACTGAAAAATAGGGGAATATTTGAATTTTAAGAATTCAAATACCCAGCCACGATCGCGATGAAGGCGCCAACATGAACAACCATGATCGCCCTATCTTTCCACATGACGCCCACAATGAACCATAGAAATATGCCGATCACGAATGCCAGAATATTCCATGGAACGATATTGAGCCCAGTCAGGCCATACCCAATCAGCTGAATTGCTGTCGCAATCCATTTGACAACATCTACCTTCTTCAAGGCGCATCCCCTCACTCATGACCAGATAAATATGCCTGATCATGGTGGGCAAGGCCAGCGCTGCATATCAATTTTACAATTGAGCGGTGGTTATCATCAGTGGAGATGCGCTCACGTCACAGTCATGCAGGCGCATTTAGCTTCTTGTGCGATTTTTTGTGAGACACTACCCATGAACAGGCCGGTTAGATTTCCAAGCCCTCTGCGACCGGCCACGATGAGATCTGCGTCTGCCTTTTTTGCATGTTTCAGAATGTCTTCTGCAGCACTACCGTTGTTGATATGGCACTCTGCGGGTTCACATCCGTAGTACTGGGCCAGTTCTTTTGCCTTGACCATAATTTGCCTTCCGGCAGTTTTGACCTCTGCAGAACTATGGTCAATTGAAAACGCGCCCGATCCCATTGCAAGCGCAATGGGATCCAATTCAGGCGAATGCACGAGATGAATTGCGGCATCGTATTTTTTGGCGATATCACAAGCTGTGAGCAGTGCATTTTCAGATGGCGCAGACCCGTCAACGGCAACAACAATTGTTTTAAACATAGTGGCTCTCCATTTTGTTACGCCATTCGTATCTCTATTGGAGATTGCGCGCGTTGCGATGGATCAAGCCGCTGGCTTAAATTTGAGTATTACCGGCGACAGTTTTCAATCGAATAGTAGTTATTGATAGCTTCACGATTGGAGCTTGAGCCGGATTTAGACAAATCGCATCTCATTTCTCGGCCCGCCATTCGGATTAATCCGGTATAGGCGTCTTTGTCTTTTGATTGCCAATAGGTTGAGCGCACTTGGTAATTTCCTGGCCGTCCAACTTTGTGGCATTTCAGAGTAACATGCTTGTGGCCACCTGTGGCACCGGCAGTGACAATGCAAATGGCTTCGAAATTACTCTCAAGCGCAAGGGCACCTGATATCTGGCCGCTGGTTGCAATAATAAGTCCGGCACAAACACAAAGAGATTTGCGAAGACCAGGGAGAGATTGAACCAAAGAGATGTGACGCACAATATGACCTTAAGATGGGTTTCATGCGTGCAATCTAAAATGTTTTTGATTAAAAAACGCAAGTAAAAAGTGTTGAATTTAAACTCGGTAACTATTGTTTATTTGAAAATGGTTGCACGTAAATAATTCAAACGCATTGGCCTCGGTATTCCTTCGTGATACGAGATTGCTCGCACACGAACGCAGGGCTTTTAATAGATGGCAGACATGAGAACCGTTGTTGTTGGCGCTGGTGGGCGCATGGGGCGCACCCTAATCCGGGCAATACATGATGTGCCGGGCGCAAGCCTGGTTGCGGCCATTGAGCGACCCGGTTCTGACCTTTTGGGCCAGGATGCAGGAATACTCGCCGGCTTGGAGCCACTTGGTGTGCCGGTGACGGATGACGCTCTTGTCGCATTTGCAGCAGCCGACGCAGTTTTGGATTTTACAGTTCCGGCGGCATCTTTGACGTTCGCTGAATATGCGGCGCAGGCGCGAATCGTGCATGTGATGGGCACAACCGGGATGAGTGCCGAGGATGAAGCAAAAGTGGAAGCCGCATCTCGCCATGCCCGCGTCGTCCGCTCAGGAAATTTTAGTCTTGGTGTTATTTTGATGTCTGTCCTGGTGGAGCAGGGCGCTCGCGCGCTTGGTCTTGACTGGGATATTGATGTGCTGGAAATGCATCACCGCAACAAGGTCGATGCACCGTCTGGCACCGCACTGCTTTTGGGAGAAGCAGCTGCAACTGGTCGTGGCATTGATTTGCAGGAAAATTCAGTGCGTGTCCGCGATGGCATCACAGGTGCGCGCGAGACGGGTAGCATCGGCTTTGCGACACTACGTGGCGGCTCAGTTGTTGGCAGCCATTCCGTGATATTTGCTGGCGATGGGGAGCGTGTTGAATTGGCACACATCGCTGAAGACAGAGATATTTTTGCACAAGGGGCTGTGAAGGCTGCACTTTGGGCATTTCCGCAAAAACCGGGCCTCTACAACATGCGTGATGTGCTGGGCCTGTCGAAAACTGAGGAGTAGAAATGGAACGTTTGTTGGTACTGGTTCGCCATGGTCAAAGTGAGTGGAACCTAAAAAACCTGTTCACCGGATGGAAAAATCCGGATTTGACAGAAAAAGGCGTTGAAGAAGCCAAAGCTGGCGGTAAGGCGCTTAGGGCCAAAGGCATCCAGTTTGATGTAGCGTACACATCCGATCTCATTCGAGCGCAGCACACCTGCAAATTGCTTCTGGATGAACTTGGCCAACCAGATCTGCCTACAATCCGTGATCAAGCTTTGAATGAGCGGGACTATGGGGACCTGGCTGGTCTCAACAAGGACGATGCTCGCAAGAAGTGGGGCGATGAACAGGTTCACATTTGGCGTCGTTCATTTGATGTGCCACCTCCCGGCGGAGAGAGCCTCAAAGATACCGGCGCAAGGGTGTTGCCCTATTATATGACAGACATTCTGCCTCGCGTGATGCGCGGGGAGAAGGTGCTTGTGGCAGCTCATGGAAATTCTCTACGCTCACTTGTGATGATCCTGGAAAAGCTTGATACAGTTCAAATTCTGAAGCGGGAAATTGCAACTGGACAGCCAATGATCTTCCGCCTTGGTGCAGACACCACGGTTGAAAGCAGCGAAATGCTAGTTGGCTAGTCACCGAAGCTTATTGTGTCCTCTGGTTTTGCCAGAGGACACAACTTTATGGCTTCAGTTTTGTGCATTTGCCGTGTGGCCTGCTTCCCAGCCAAGGATTGCCCGCTTGCGGGTTAACCCCCAGTGATATCCAGTGAGTCCCCCGCTTTTGCCAACCACACGGTGGCAGGGCACAACAAATGAAATGGGGTTTCTTCCAACTGCCGCTCCGACAGCGCGCGCGGCTTTGGGCTTGCCGATGGATTGTGCCACTGAGGAGTAGGTGGTTGCGCGGCCCATCGGGATATTCAAAAGTGCGTCCCAGACACGCACTTCAAAATCTGTTCCAATGAACACCACACGCAGTGGTTGGTCAACTGCTGCCTGTGCGAATGCCTGCCTAACAAAGGGTGCTGTCTTTTCCGGGTCGGCGACATAATTTGCCAGGGGCCAGCGCCGAGCCATATCAGAAAAGGCTGCTTCTTCACCATACTCATCCGCAAAGGCCAAGCCAGACAGTCCGCGATCCGTGGCCATGGCAAGTGCTACACCAAAAGGGCTGTCATGAAATCCATAGTAAATCGTCAAGCCTTTGCCCTTCGATTTGTAGATGCCGGGTGACATAGCTTCAGAATTTACCAGAAGGTCATGCAGACGTCCGGGGCCCGACAAGCCAAGATCATAGGACACATCCAGAATGCTCTCCGGACCATCCAAAAGCCTGCGGGCGTGATCCAGCGTCACAGATTGCAAAAAGCCCTTTGGCGATAATCCTGCCCAGCGTGTGAAGAGCTTTTGCAGATGAAATGGCGATAGGTCTACAAGATCAGCCAACGTTTCAAGGCTTGGCTGATCGCGGTAGTGTTCAGATATATATTCAATGACCCTGCGAACCACGTCGTAGTCTCGCGCGGCAGTTAAGTCTGCACTGGGTATCGGCATTGCGCGCTGAAGGTCATCAGAACTGAGTAAAATGGTCATAAGGCCGCTCGTTGATAGCAAGTCATAGGCCTAAAGGATCACAGCGTCACATTGCGCGCCACCCGATTCTTGTGGGCTTTTCGTTGCCCGTCAGGAAAATGCTGGCTGGCGGGCCTTGCGAAGCGCATCCTGAAGGGCGTTGCCAAAGGTTTCCCTGTCTCCCGGATTGAGGAAATTCCCGACGTTCAATGACTGTCCGTGGCTTGTCAATGTCAGACCTGTAACCCCTTCATCCTCTCTGCGTTCCATCGCAAGGCGTACCCAGAACGGGTTGAAGCTGTGCATGCTTTCAGAACCTTTCGCGCTTACCTTGCAAATGTCCAATGCGTCACTGGACAAGGTAATGACTTCGTACTCTCGTGCGGCGCGATAGTTCAGCTTAAACGCAATGAAAATTACAAGGACATCAAGGCCTAGGAAACCAAAGACTGGCCATGCACCGATGGCATAGAAAGCTGCGCCCGCGATGAAGCAAATCAACGAAATGCAAATCATCAAGATCAAAAATCCTTTTTGCCCAAGGGAGCGATGGGGCGTCAATTTTGCAGCAAAAAGAGTGGTAACTTCAGTTTCAGGCATGTTGCTTTTACGGTCCTTGTCGTAAATCGGGTGGCTTGCTCTTTCACGTCTATGCCAGAAGTTAGCGCGAATTATGTGTCACGACAAAGGGACTTGCCGTCGCAGTCTCTTGTGGCCTTCAATGGCGGCTTGAGAATTGCAGCCTACAACGGCATGGTGCAGCAAAGGAGAACCCACAACGTGAAAACCCAGGCTAAAAAAATCCAAAAGAGATCCCGACTAAGAGTTGCCGAACGACAGGATATGTTCGATCGCTTCTCAGCAGCGGATCCGGAGCCAAAGGGTGAGTTGGACTATGTGAATGTCTTCACACTTTTGGTGGCGGTCGTTTTATCTGCCCAAGCCACCGATGTTGGAGTAAATCGTGCAACAAAGGACCTTTTCAAAGTCGCGGATACGCCGGAAAAGATGCTGGGCCTTGGCGAGGAAACGGTCAGGGAATTTATCAAAACCATTGGGCTTTATCGCAACAAGGCAAAGAATGTGATCGCCCTTTGCGAAAAGCTCATTGCAGAGCATGACAGTGAAGTGCCGGCCAATCGGGATTTGCTGGAGACACTGCCCGGTGTCGGGCGCAAAACTGCGAATGTTGTGATGAATATCGCTTTTGGACAGCCAACCATTGCAGTCGATACGCATTTGTTTCGTGTTTCAAACCGTACCGGTCTGGCACCTGGAAAAACACCATTGGATGTTGAACTGCTGCTGGAGAAAGTCATTCCGAAAGAGCATCTGTTGCACTCACATCACTGGCTCATTTTGCACGGGCGCTATGTTTGCAAAGCTCGAAAGCCAGATTGCCCAAAGTGCCTGATTGAAGATTTATGCCGTTATGGCGACAAAACCGTAGACTGATAGGTTTGGTCCAGCCGCTTGAACAAATGTACCATAAACGCGGTTGCGAAAAGTGGCGTTAGCAGGTTGAGAAACGGAACTGCCAGAAGGCCTGCAATCATCAATCCTGCCAGAAGCACTGTCGTGGAATGTTGTTTGCGCAAAGCCACCGCGTCGTCTTCAGGATAAAACCGCATGGCGACAAATTGGAAATACTCTCGTCCCAGTAAGTATCCATTCGCTAAAAAGAACACGATCAGATTCACCCCCGGTATCAACAGCAGAAAGAGCGCAAGTAAATTTACTCCGACAACGAGCAGCAAGAACCGGGCTGACAGAACAAGAGATCTGACCGTTGGCATCGCCTGTCCCGGTTGATCGTGAGGATAATCGCGTTCTTCAACGGCCTCCGCAATTTCATCCAGAAACAGGCCGGCAAAGACGCTCATCACCGGTGCAATCAGGAATCCGGCTCCGATAAACAAGCCAAAACCGGTTAGAATTGCAATTGCGGTATCCATCCATGGCCAGCTCGCCGTGATAAAGGTGTCGGCCAAATTTTGCAGCAAAACCACAAATGCGATCAGCAGTAACACTGTCAGCCCCAGGGACTTCCAGAACACACTTCTGAAGCGAGGGGACAAGATTTGCGAAAAAGCGCGGCCTGCGGCAGAAAAAAGCATGTATTTTACACGTCCAAGCGTTGGGAATAGCTGGTGTTTGAAGCATTTCCTGCTACATACAAAACCGACATAGGCACGCCCTGCGTCATTCACAAATCAAAACCGTCGAATTCTCGGAATTTTTTATGACTGATCGCTTTGAACACCATCTACTTGGCATCGGTAATGCCATCGTGGATGTGTTATCGCTAACCGATGATGCATTCCTCGTTGCTGAGGGCCTTGCCAAGGGCAGCATGAACCTGATTGATACAGAACGTGCCGAAATGCTCTATGCAAAGATGGGGGCGGCAACTGAAGCCTCTGGCGGGTCGGCTGGCAATACCGTCGCAGCAGTTGGGAGTCTCGGCGGCAATGGCGCGTTCTTTGGCAAAGTGTGCGACGACACGCTGGGCAAGTTCTACCGGCATGATATGCGCGCCATGGACATGACGTTTGATACAGCGCCGTTACCAAAAGGCAGCACCCCCACAGCACGCTCAATGATCCTCATTACCCCGGATGGTGAGCGTACCATGAATACATATTTGGGGGCATGTGTTGAACTTGGCCCTGATGATATCGACGAAAAGATAGTCGCTGGGAGCGCAGTTTCCTATTTCGAGGGCTACCTCTGGGACCCACCCATGGCGAAGGATGCGTTCCGCAAAGCAGCTAAAATTGCTCACGCCAATGGTCGTAAGGTTTCCATCACCCTGTCAGATTCTTTTTGCGTGGATCGCTACCGTGACGAGTTTTTGACTTTGGTTCAAAACGGCACAGTTGATATTTTGCTGGCTAATGAAGCTGAGATAAAAGCGCTGTACCAAACCGCTGATCTGGATACTGCGTTAAAGTCTATTCAGGCTGATTGTCCGTTGACGGCTGTGACCCATGGCGAACAAGGGTGCTACGTTGTTGATGCAAATGGTGTTTTGACGGTGCCAACAACGCCCGTCGATCGGTTGATTGATACCACTGGCGCCGGTGACATGTTCGCAGCCGGGTTCCTCTATGGCCATTCCTTGGGTCTGTCCAATCAGGTGTCAGCGTCGCTTGGAAACCTGTCAGCCGGTGAAGTTTTGGGACATATTGGCCCAAGGCCGCAACGGAATTTGAAAGATTTAGCTCAGCAAGCGGGCCTCCTTTAACGCACTTCTCAACGCCTTTTTCCATCCCGGCTGCTTGTACCCGGGATGGTTTTCACAAGCCTGTTAGGTGCCAGTACTTCCAAAGCCGCCAGAGCCCCGCGCAGTATCATCCAGCGCTTCTACTTCCACCAGATTCGCTTGAACAACTGGTGCGATGACCATTTGAGCGATCCGCATCCCGCGTATGATCTCAAATGGAACTTTGCCGTGATTGATCAAGAGAACTTTGATCTCACCGCGATAGTCCGCGTCAATTGTGCCGGGCGCATTGAGAACAGTTACAGAATGTTTGGCGGCTAGGCCCGAACGTGGCCGCACCTGTGCTTCGAACCCTGATGGAAGAGCAATGGCAATCCCTGTGGGAATGCCCGCAGATGCGCCAGGTTCCAGAACCATGAGTGCGTCGTCAGGGGCTGCACATATCAAGTCGATACCAGCAGCATCAGCCGATTGATAAGCTGGCAAATCAAGATCTGAGCCGTGTGGCAGTTGCGTGATTCTAACGTCAATACTCATCGTTATCAGGCACTTTCATTTAGGGCGTGTATTCAATTATTTCGAAGGGGAGCAGATGCTGCAATTTCAGCAATCAGGCGATCAGCGACAATTTGTTTGCTTGCTTTCGGCCATGCGGTCACACCGTCCTCGGTAATGAGGTGAACGGTGTTTGTATCGCCTCCCATGACATCTTCTTGTGATACATCGTTGGCTACCAGCCAATCGCAGCCTTTGCGTTTGCGCTTCTTTGTGGCGTTTTCTACTAGATCATTGGTTTCGGCAGCAAAGCCCACCACAAGCATGGGGCGGTGTTCTGTTTCTTGAGAGACAAATCGCAAAATGTCTGGGTTTTCAGTCAGATCCAGCGCGGGCGGCGTGCCGCTTCCATCCTTCTTTTGCTTTTTGTCTGTGCTGTTGGCAACGCGCCAATCTGCGACGGCGGCACTCATTATGGCAATGTCGGCGGGTAGTGCATCTTCAACCGCCTGCTTCATTTGGCGAGCGGTCTCAACCCGAACAAGGGTCACGCCCTGAGGGGGCTCAAGTTTAACAGGCCCCGAAACCAACGTCACGCTTGCACCAGCACGTTGCGCCGCGCGGGCAATGGCAAATCCCTGTTTGCCGGACGACCGGTTGGCAATGTAGCGCACCGGGTCAATCGGTTCGTGTGTAGGGCCCGCAGTAATCAGAACATGCTTCCCGGAAAGCGCTCTGTCTTCGATGTTCGTTTGCTGAAGTATGGAATCCACAGCATCCAATATCTGTAAAGGTTCTGCCATGCGGCCAGTGCCCGCTTCATTGTCCTCTGCCATCTCGCCAGACATTGGCCCAATGAGATGCATGCCGTCATCAGTGAGTTGCGTTACATTCCGTTGGGTGGCTGGGTGGTTCCACATTTTGGGGTTCATTCCAGGGGCCAGCAAAATCGGTTTGTCATTGGCCAGCAGTGTTGCGCTGGCCAAATCATCGGCTAGTCCGTGCGCCAATTTTGCCATGAAATTTGCGGTCGCAGGTGCAACAACCACGATATCAGCCAAGCGAGACAGGCGAATATGTCCAACATCCATCTCTTCCTGTCGATCAAACAGGTTGGAATAGAGTTTACCTTTTGCAAGCGTAGAGACGCTAAGCGGTGTTACAAATTCTTCGGCAGCTTTGGTCATCACAGCTGTTATGCCGTAGCCGCGGTCTTGCGCACGCCTGATGAATTCCAGCACTTTATAGGCCGCGATACCGCCGCCAATAATCAAAAGGATATTTTTTTTATCAGGCATAAAATTCGGCCTTTACTGCAACGCGGTCAGTCAATCAGAACACATAGGCAAGTGCAATAAGCGCCGCTGATGCTGCCAACACACCTAGCGCAACACGGCTGGAGCGGTTTTCATTGGCTTGGAATTTTGCCAGTCGTTCTAAAGTCTTGTCATCCAGACGCAAGCCTTTGTGGGTCAAATCATCGAGAGCCTGAGAGGCATTTGCTGTGCGTTCTGCCAGCAGCGGTAGTTCGTTGAGCAGCCGTCCAATTGAGGACAAACCACTCGTCGCCTGCTCAATTTTTGCGGCTGGACCAAGATTATCGGTTAGCCATTCGCGCAACACCGGTTCGGCGGCGCTCCACATATCAAAATCTTCATCCAGAGAGCGCGCCACACCTTCTACGACGACCATGGTTTTTTGCAACATGATCAATTCGGTCCGAGTTTTCATCTCGAACAGTTCGGTGATTTCAAACAAAAGCCCCAAAAGCTTTGCCATCGAAATATCCTGGGCGGATTGTCCATGGATGGGTTCTCCAACAGCGCGAAGGGCCTGTGCAAAGTCTTCCACCAGTTGTGTTTTTGGCACATATCCAGCTTCAAAATGAACTTCCGCAATGCGCAAATAATCACGCTTTACAAAACCATAGAGAATTTCGGCAAGAAAGCGCCGTTCTTTCTGGCCAATGCGGCCCATAATGCCAAAATCTATCGCGACAATGCGCCCTTCTGCATCAACAAAAAGATTACCCTGATGCATATCGGCATGGAAAAATCCATGATTCAGAGCGTGACGCAGAAATGTCTGGATGAGGTTTTGTGCCAGTTGCTGTTTGTCATGGCCGGCAGCTTCCAGAGCATCCAACTCTGTCATCTTCAATCCGTCTATCCAGTCAATGGTCAGAACGTCTCTACCGGTGCGATCCCAATCAATTGTGGGGACGGCAAACTTGGGGTCGCCTTCACATTGCTCTGTCATTTCTGATAGTGCGGACGCTTCCAAGCGAAGGTCCATTTCCATCATTACGCTACGTGCTAAAGTATCCACTACAGCAACGGGACGTAAGCGACGGCTAGCTGGATTCATGCGTTCGATAAGATGTGCAGCTGCATAAAAACTTGCCAGATCACGTTGGAAACGACCACGCACATCGGGGCGCATAACCTTTACGGCAACGGGCTTTACAACACCGTCAATCTCAACGTAAGCCTTGTGGACTTGGGCAATGGAAGCGGCGGCAACAGCCTCACCAAAATTTGTGTAGAGCGTGTCTACATCTCGATTGAGATTTTCACGTATAAGCTTTCTTGCTATTGCGTCGTCAAATGGCGGCACCTTATCCCGTAAACTTCCCAAACCTTGAGCAATATCTTGCCCGACAATATCTGGTCTTGTCGCCAAAAATTGACCCAATTTTATGTAGGAGGGTCCAAGTCGGTTGAGAGCTTTGGTGAGCCGATCACCTTTGCCCACATCATCAACGCCTTTGCGGGCAATGAGGTCCGCAACCCAAAGGGCTGCCTGCGCTGGAGGTGGAACATCTTCGCGTGGTGCGATGCTGAAAATACCTTCGCGCGCGAGTACAAAACCAGCTTTTATCAGACGCAAATAGGCGAATACACTTGCCACGCCGTTCGGTTCCTAAAGCTTCCAGCCAGAATGAATGGCGGCAACGCCTCCGGTCAGGTTTCGGTGCATCACGCGAGAAAAACCCTCATCTCTAATGATTTGCTCAAACCTCGCTTGATTTGGGAACTTGCGAATGGACTCCACCAGATACTGGTAGCTGTCACGGTCCTTCGCAACCACCTCGCCCATCAAGGGTATCGCATTGAAAGAATAGCTTTCGTAAATTTTGTCCATCATCGGTACATCTACCTTGGAAAACTCAAGGCAAAGAAAGCGCCCACCACGTTTTAGCACTCGGCGCGCTTCGGAAACTGCTTGGGCCAAACGTGGTACGTTGCGGATGCCAAACGCAATTGTGTATGCGTCAAAGCTGTTGTCTTCAAATGGCAGTTCTTCAGCATTGCCTTCCTGAAAATTTACCTGCTTCTCCAGGTTTGCTTTCACCGCACGCTCTTCGCCGACACCCAGCATTGACGTGTTGATATCGCAAACGGTGATGTGGGCTTTGTCTCCAGCACGATTGGCAATCCGAAATGCAATATCACCTGTGCCACCGGCGACATCCAATACCTTGAATGTCTTGCCTTTGGGTGGTGCCAGCATTGAAATCATTGCGTCTTTCCAGACCCTGTGAAGTCCGGCGGACATGAAATCATTCATCAGATCATAACGTGAAGCAACCTTGTGAAACACGTCATTGACGCGTTCCTGTTTGTGGCCCCGCGCAACAGCTTCATAGCCAAAGGACGTTTCCATTCCAGCAGGGTCGATTGCGGTTTCGTCCCTTGGCGCTTCACTACTCATCACGGCTTCCAATTCTGCATTCTATGCAACTGGTGGGGATGCAAATGGAGGGTGTGCATCTCATCTCGCTTTCATATATAGCAAATTCAACGTCTCACCATGCAAAATTGAATTTGAGACCAACTTAAGAGGCTGCCTTGCCAGAATTGCCAGAAGTTGAAACCGTTCGCCGTGGATTGCAGCCTGCGATGGAAGGGCAGCGTATATTGCGTGTCGAGCAGCGCCGACCCAATTTACGCTTTCCGTTTTCAGAACATTTTGTGAAACGGCTGGAAGGTCAGGTGATCACATCGATCGCGCGCCGTGCCAAATATCTTTTGGCCGATATTTCCAGCGATGATGTGCTGGTTATGCATCTGGGGATGTCCGGCTCTTTCCGTATTGAGTCAGCAGGTGAGCGTGAGACACCGGGGGCTTTTCATCATGAGCGGTCCAAGCTCAGTGTGCACGACCATGTGGTGTTCCACATGGAGGACGGAACCGTCGTGACTTATAATGACCCGCGCCGATTTGGCATTATGCTGCTGATCCCAAGATCAGAATTGGTAGAGCATGCACTATTTGAAAAGATGGGCATTGAACCCCTCGGCAATGCGCTCACCGCAGATTATCTGGCTGGGAAATTCAAAGGCAAATCCACAAGCATGAAAGCGGCCCTGCTGGATCAGCGCAACGTGGTTGGCCTTGGAAACATCTATGTGGCCGAGGCATTGTGGCGCGCTAAAATCTCTCCCAAACGCAGTGCTGGCAGCTTGGTGACTAAAGCAGGAAAACCAACGAAGCGCCTGGAACCGCTGGTCGAGATCATTCAAGCGGTGTTGCAGGACGCCATTGAAGCAGGTGGTTCATCCCTGCGCGATCATGCGCAAACCGATGGCAGCCTGGGTTATTTTCAGCACCGTTTTTCCGTGTACGATCGAGAAAACGTCGCATGCCCAAGAGATGAATGCGCAGGTTCAATCCAGAAATTCACCCAAAACGGCCGCTCCACTTATTGGTGCCCTAAATGCCAAAAATAGACGCCTAGTCACCGCCTCTGACAGATTTACTAAGTGGAATGACAGGTGCTGTTGTTTGAGTGGGTTGCACCGGCGCTGCCGCAGGCGCGACCTCGATCTCTCCCACCTCCAGGTCTTCAATGCGCTGGCTGCGCCGTACCACCTTGTTTGTAGAGATCAAAATATCGTCAATGTCTTTGTTGGCCTGCCGGAAATGGGTTTGCAATTTGTTGACACGGTCATCCAGCCGCACAGTATCATCGCGCAAGGCAGCGACCTCAGCCTGAATAACATGAGCCAGCTCGCGCATTCTTGCATCTTTCAAAATGGCTTGTACGACCTGGATGGACAACATCAGCAGGGATGGTGAAACAATTACGATGCGCGCGCGTTGGGCTTTTTTAACAAGGTCTTCAAACTGCTCGTGGATCGCCGCAAACACAGATTCAGACGGTACAAACATAAAGGCTGTGTCCTGCGTTTCGCCCTTGATGAAATATTTGTCAGAGATTGCCTTCACGTGCACATCCACATCGCGTTTGAAGCGGGCGGTGGCTTCTTTCTGGGCGGTTAAATCCGGCGCTTCCTGAAGCATGTTGTAGGCTTCAAGCGGGAACTTCGCATCAATCACAAGGCTTGGCGCGTCGTTTGGCATGAACACAACGCAGTCCGGCCGCGTGCCATTGGTCAGCGTTGCCTGAAACGAATAGGCCCCATTTGGCAGGCCATCTGCGATAATGGTTTCCATGCGCATTTGGCCAAAGGCACCGCGTGTCTGTTTGTTGGCCAGCACCTGTTGTAGCTGAACCACCTGCCCGGACAATTCTGTAATGTTGGTTTGCGCGCGGTCGATCACAGCCAGTCGCTCCTGAAGTTTTGATAGGCTCTCCTGTGTGCCTTTTGCACTCTCCCCGACGGAGCTGTTGAGCCGCTGACCCATTCCGTCCAAACGTTCATTGACAGCACGCATCAACTCGCTTTGGCGGTTCGATAGCACATCGGACATGGTGCGAACCTGTCCGGTGATCTCACTTTGGGTGCGGTTCATTTCCAGCAACCGGGTTTCCAGATCCTGTGCACGGCGTTGCGCCTCTTCCACAACCCGCTGGCTTTCCTGCCGCCCTTGGTTCATGGCACGCAGCATCAACCAGGCGAAAAATACCAGGATCACCAGCCCGGCAATAGCCAGATCGCGTCCTATCACCGTGTAAGTACCTAAATGGAAAAGTGGTTCAAGCATGGCTTTTCATATCTGATTCGTGCGCATCGTGGTTAATCACTCACGTCTGTATCGGTAATCTTATTGACCGCACAGCCGCAATTTCCTATCTCCTGACCGATAAAAGAAGGACATAAGCATGGCGGTCCAGGACCTCGTCATTTTACCAGACAATCAACTACGCAAAATCTCCACCCAAGTGGATGATTTCGGCGACGGTTTGCAATCGCTTTTGGATAACATGCTTGAAACCATGTATGACGCACCGGGCATTGGTCTGGCCGCTATTCAAATAGGTGTTCCCAAGCGGGTTGTCACGATTGATTGCACCCGCGAGGAGGAGCCGAACGATCCGATCTTTCTGGTCAACCCGGAAATTATCTGGACCTCTGAAGAAACGTCCGTCTACGAAGAGGGCTGCCTCTCTATCCCGGAATACTTCGAAGAAGTGACACGCCCAACCGCTTGCAAGGTCCAGTATTACGACCGCGCTGGCAAACAGAAAGAACTGGAGGCCGATGGCCTTTTAGCCACTTGTTTGCAACATGAAGTGGATCATCTGAACGGCGTTTTGTTTATCGACTATATTTCCAAGTTGAAGCGTGATCGTGTGGTAAAGAAATTCACCAAGGCGCTGAAGCAGAAAATCGCTTAAAACCGCCCGATTGGTCCAGACAGTCTGTTCGGCAATCACAGCTAAGGAATTATTCACATGCCATTGCGCGTCGTTTTCATGGGCACCCCGGATTTTGCTGTTTCCACACTGATGCAGATTGTGGGTGCAGGGCATGAAGTTGTGGGGTGTTACACTCAGCCGCCACGCCCGGCCGACAGAGGCATGGAGCCAAGAAAATCTCCGGTTCACGTCATGGCGGAATCCTTCAACATTCCCGTTTACACACCTCCATCCATGAAAGGCGGTATCGAGCAAACCATCTTCAAGGGCCTCAAGGCGGATGTCGCCATTGTGGTGGCCTATGGGCACATCCTGCCAAAGCCCATTCTCATCACGCCAAAATTTGGCTGTCTCAATCTGCACGCTTCAAAGCTGCCGCGCTGGCGCGGCGCGGCACCCATTCAACGTTCCCTTATGGCAGGCGATGCGGAAACGGCAGTCGCGGTGATGAAAATGGATGAGGGCCTGGATACCGGTCCAATTGCCATGGAAGAAATCGTTCCAATTGAAGAAAACATGACTGCGGGCGATCTGCACGATCAGCTTGCTATTGTTGGCAGTGATTTGATTATCGAAGCCTTGGCCCATCTGGAAACAAAGGCTCTGAAATACACTGAGCAAAAGAATACCGGTGTTACCTATGCCAACAAAATCACAAAATATGAGACCCGTATCAAGTGGGGCCGCAACGCCAAGGATGTTCATAACCACATCCGCGGTATTTCACCGTTCCCCGGTGCTTGGTGCGAGTTTGAAGTGGGCGATCAGAAAGAGCGTCTGAAAGTTCTGCGCACCCGGAAGATGGATGTTGAAGGCGTGCCCGGCGAAATCATGGATGACCAGCTTACAGTGGCTTGCGGCAAGGGTGCTATTCGGTTGGAACAGGTCCAGCGCGCCGGTAAAAAACCCATGAGCGCGGAAGATTTTTTGCGCGGTGCGCCCGTGGGTAAGGGCACGGTCCTGCTGTAACGCATGCCGCGCTATAAAATCACCATCGAGTATGATGGCGCGCCCTATTCCGGGTGGCAGCGCCAGCCCGACCGACCATCGGTCCAAGGCACCATTGAGCAGGCTGTGGAAAAATTCTGTGGCGAGGCGATCATCATTCGTGGGGCAGGGCGGACGGACGCGGGCGTACATGCGCTGGGTCAGGTCGCCCATCTGGATTTATCCAAAGCCCACAGCGCTGACACGGTGCGCGACGCCCTCAATTTTCATCTCAAAGGCCAGGCCATTTCCATCCTCAGCGCCGCGCCGGTACCCGATGATTTTGACGCGCGTTTTTCCGCCGTCAAACGCCACTATCTCTACCGTATTCAAAGTCGACGCGCGCCGAGCATTCTTACTCGTGGCCGCGCCTGGTGGGTGCCCAAACCGCTGGACCCCGCGGCCATGCACACCGCAGCACAATTGCTGACCGGTCGCCATGATTTTACGACATTTCGTGCCTCGGAATGCCAGTCCAAAAGTCCGGTTAAAACGGTGGACGTCGTCCACGTGGAAGAAGTTGGCGCCGAGATACATATCTCAGTCACAGCCCTGTCATTTCTCCACAATCAAATCCGATCCTTCGCCGGATCACTCAAATGGGTTGGTGAGGGTCGTTGGAGCACGGATGACCTCAAAGCAGCGCTGGACGCCAAAGACCGCAAGGCCTGCGGCCCGGTTGCCCCACCGGACGGGCTCTATCTAACGCGCGTGGATTATCCTGAGAGTTAGTTTTGCATTGGCGAAGCATCTCGCGGCTTACGCCAACTCTGCACGATGCTCTTCCAGCAAACCCGCAACGCGCCGCACGGTTGTCACCAAATGCATAGCACCGCTATCGATGGCCGCCCTGTCGCCCTCATGGGGCAGGCTGGCAGCCGCCATGCTGATGAGGCGCGCATAGTCTTCCAGATGAGACAGCAAATCTTCTGCATCAATCAGCTTGGACATGGGCAGACTCCCAAGTATAACGATTTTATATCGAATGAATGATTTTAATTAACGTTTTATAGCAATAATGACGAATATAGTTATGATTAACGATGACGTCAACCTAGTTCTGACGCCTGCACTATTGCGTGCAGCGCGAGGGCTTGCAAATTGGTCTCAGAATGATCTGGCGGAACGCGCGCAGGTCAGCAACAGCACAATAAGAAACTTCGAAGCTGGCCGCAGCACCCCCATAGCCAACAACCTAACCGCCATCCGCCGCGCCCTGGAAGCCGCCGGCGTAGAATTCATCCCCGAAAATGGCGGCGGTGCCGGTGTCCGACATGCAAAGTTGGTGGATTAGTAGACTGCAATTTCGCGAAAGGCAGCTTCGAGCCCATACCTTCAGCATTGCGATGATGCAGCGAATGACGGCTTTCGTGTTGACGCCTTCGTCGTCTCCGCAAGCAAAAATCACTCAGTATTCTCCGGGGTAAGAGCATCCCTTAGGATAGCTTGAAATCTGGGGCATTCGAGGTGCGAGGGCGCTGAGCAGGCCGCTATATGATCCAGCAGGTCCGCAGTTGTTATCAGTTCTTGTGCTTGGCTTCGAAGGTTGCCTGCTTGGCTCTGCAATTCTTGACGGCTGAGCTCCAATTTTCCGCCTTGGGGGCGAAACAAGACACCAATCTCCTCAAGGCTAAAGCCTGCCCGGCGGCCAAGAGCGATCAACGCTAGTCGTGTGAGCACACTGTCATCGTATTCACGGCGCAGCCCACGCCGACCATCTGACGCAATCAATCCGCGCTTTTCGTAGTAGCGCAAAGTCGATGGGTTCAAACCGCTGCGTTGAGCGACTTCTGCGATATCAAGTCGGTACATGTTGACTTAAACCTCACTTCAAGTTGCAAAAACAATGCGAGATTCGTTGAAGAAAGGAAAGCACATGAGTTTCGTAGGGTTGCTAGTTTTCGGCGCAGCTGCCGGTTTAGGCGCGACGATTATTTTCGATCTCGTTGCTGTTTTGCGTCAAGGTTGGGCTCTTACACACGGCTTCTACTGTTTGGTTGGCCGTTGGGTTGGTTCGCTGCAGCACACCGGGTGGGCTCACGATGACATTCGCGCATCTGCGCCCGTTAACGGTGAAGCATTGTTGGGTTGGGGTGCTCATGCTTTGCTGGGAGCAATCTACGGGATCTGCTTCGTTTTCGTATTCGGCCCTTCGGCAATCTCTACCCCTCAACTTTGGCAGGGCCTGAATTTTGGGCTTGTTACCGTCTTGGTGCCTTGGTTTGTTTTTCAACCGTTGTTCGGGTGGGGTATTGGAATGTCAAAGGCACCTGAATCCTGGAAAATGCGCATGAAAGGTGTGATCAATCATACTGTTTTTGGCGTGGGGATATGGTTGAGCATCAAGCTATTGAATGGGTTTTTCGCGTCCAAATGGATTTGACCCGTGTTCTCAAAGCAGCCTTTTGCGAAGCCGCAGCGAATTCACCCTTTGTCCGCTTTGCTGACGTTTATTAAAACATAGAGCCGGCCGGTTGCCTTCACTAGTTCCATCCATGGAAGCCAGCCGCAACACCCTCATAACCAACAACCCAACCGCCATCCTCCGCGCCCCGGAAACCGCCGGCATAGAATTCATCCCCAAATTGGCGGCGGTGCCGGTGTGCGGCATGGGATGGGTGGTTGAGCGATGAACCGGAGCCCATTTCTACAGCCATTTTTGGGTCCAAATGCGTATATATGCGTGGTGATCGCCCCATTCTTCCCAGGTTGCGTTCGCCCATTCCCTTACTTTCTCAGAATGGCGAGCAGATCCTGAAAATGGCGCCACGTCAGCTACTGTTATTGCAAATCGCTTGGGCGGTTCAAGCTGGTCCAGCGTGTGCTTATGTTTCCCGAGGTCAAGCATGACATTGTTGGTTTCTTTCGGTTGCATCGGGGAACTGAGTTGCAGAAAAAGGCGCGCCAGACGTAGGCCAACAGACTGAATTTGTTGGCGGGTTGACGCATCTCCCGGATGTTGCACCGCATATGTATCGACAGTCATGCGATGGGTCGGAAGCAATGCGGGATCACTGTACTCGCACGCCAAGATCTGATTGAACAATTCAAAACAGGCCGCAGATCCATCCATATAATTGTGAATTGGACCTTCAACAATGGGCAGCTCAATCTTGCAGCCGGGACAATTAGATTTTTCAAATTCGCACATGAGTTTTTGTACTCGCTCAGTGTAATTCTTGCAAAGTCTGCTTAGTCCGCATAGTGCACCTTGGTGCTATGTGCAGCGAAAGCCCGCTTCCCGCCCAGAACAGACAGAGTGCGACAACAGTTTTTGGTCGAGCACACTCCGTGCCATCAGCCGGTTTCACAACCAATGTGTATTGGCGCTTTTTCGACTCTGCAGACCTTTTGGAGGAAAAGGCACGCGCTGACAGTTGCCGCGCTAAAACAATTAGAATTGTGAGGTGTCAAAGCCTCGTTAAGTTGCCCTTTGTTTGGGCGTGCGGACCTAACTGCGTTTCGTAGAAGGCCTCTATTCAAGCCCCTCAACCGCGACCAGGTGGGCGGAACTGCATCCGTCTCTGATTGCTTTCAGACCTTGATACACGGAGCCATTGTAAAACTCTTCCCAATGAGCGACTGAGGGGAACTCCAGTAGCACTATCCTGCGCGGTTCCCAATCACCCTCATAAACCCTATGGTCCCCACCCCTGGCAAGGTACTTTGCGCCTGCGGCCTCAAGGGCTGGCTTCACTCCGAGCATAAATTTCTGGTATTGATCCATGTCAGTAATCTCAACATCAAAAATTACAAAGGCCGACATGGATGCCACTTTCTGTAAACAAAGATTTTAATTCACTGGATGGAAAGTAGTCTACACGACATTAAATTGCAGCATTAAACTTTTGTGCGCTCCATATAAGGGTTGGCCTGTGTTTCGATTGGATTACTACCAGCCAAACAAGCAGTTAACTCACCGCAATGACGTTGCTAAAGTTTATTGATGATGGCAATGCGTTCTAACATTAGGCAAAGAACTGGCACCAAATGACGCCTCTAGATGTAATGCCATACTTGATATTTTTTCTGTTGTGGCTCTTGGCGCTTCGGGAGGTTCACCGGGGCATAAAGCACAGGTTTATGCAACATTATTCAAAACGCGGCGACACGTTTGACACTGTAGATGATGCACCTTCCGAGCCAGTGATTGAGTATGATAGTCCGAGTTCCTTTCACCTGTTATTTGTCTTTTATTGTGTGGTTGTGGTGGCACTTCCAATTCTATCTGCCTATACAATCTGGTTTTCCTGATGCAATTTTAGCTCATGCTCTTTGGCATTTTCTGTAGATCGCTCGATGCGACAGATGACCACCAGTTTCACCAGAGCATGCGCCTAAAGGCGAATTGCAGTCTCTTCTTTTGCAGTTCGAATTACAATCATTGTGAAAAAGCGCGCGACATTGGTTTGATCGCGAAACAGCCGATCGCATAGAGCGTCAAATTCTTCCATATCGTTGAGGCGAAGCATCAGGACAACATCGGTTGCTCCTGTAACAGCATAGGCATGGGAAACAGCCTCTTCTTCACTCGCAATGTCCAGAAAGCGGCGCATATGCTGCTCGCCATGCAGTGTCAGCTCGACTGTTACCATGGCCTTGATTGCACGTCTTGCTTTCGCGGGGTTCAAAATTGCAACAACACGATCGATCACGCCAGATTTGCGCAGACGCTGAAGGCGACGCAGACAGGAGGAAGGTGAAAGCCCCACCTCGTCGGCCATATCCACATTCGTGCGCGACGCGTCACGCTGCAAGAGATTCAAAAGCTTTCGATCGATACGGTCCATTTCAGAAACCTATCAGCCAGCAAGCGCATTTGCAATTAAATTGCAAATGCAAGCAATCTTTGATCACAAATTCGAAGCTACTAAGTCTAAAAAAAATGGAAACTGCAACCAAGGAGCTTTCCATGTCTATCCTTATGATAGAAATGCACATTGAAAAACGCCCCCTCAGAAAAAACTCCCATCAAAATCAGATGGATGAAGAGCTATTCTTCACATCCCAAGATCGTCGCAGTGCGCATGTCGCGCATCAGGTAATTGAAACTTTACTGAGTTTCGTCACCAGTATTCAGCATACAGCACTGAGATGAAAGCCGTAAATTTCGCTCAAAGCAACAACAATTTGAAAATTTTGTGCAATAAAATTGCCCTTTCTCGCAATATTTCTTCAAATATTGCGTCGGGAATGGCTTTGCTTTGTCACAAAGATAAGGAACTCAAAATGTCGTTTTTGATCACGATTCTGCGTAAAACACCTGAGGCACTTAACATCTACTGGATGCTCGCCCGGATCATGATACCGGTGACAATCGTAACAGAGCTGTTGTCTAGGATGGGCGTAATCGAAGCCATCGCTCCTATGTTCTCACCGATTATGCAACTGGTTGGACTACCATCAGAATTGGGGCTGGCATGGCTGACTGCAATGTTGGTTGGCATCTGGGGTGCCCTTCCGCTCATTTTCAGCCTGATTCCCGTATCTGAACTAACTGTCGCAGAAGTGACAGTTTTCTCTGCACTCATTCTGTTCGCACATGGCTTACCCATAGAGCAAAAGATCATTCAGAAAGCAGGACCTGGCATGATCACCACAACCGCGCTGCGAGTATTCGGCGGATTGCTGTACGCATTCATACTGCACCATATTCTAGCCAGTACAGGCTGGCTATCAGGTCCGGTAAATCCCACCTGGATACCGATGAGCGCAACACCAAATTGGATTGAGTTCTTCCTTGGTCTCGGAGAAACAATGTTCTGGATGCTAATCATACTCGTGGTCCTGTTTTGGGGGCTAGAACTTCTCAAAACCACCGGGCTGCTGGACTGGATGATGAGCGCTATTTCACCGGTATTGCGCCTTGCAGGCGTTCAGGGTGAGGCCGGTTATCTGACATCCGTCGGACTGTTTCTCGGAATTTCCTACGGCGCAGGCCTTCTGATACGTGAAGCGCAATCGGGCGCAATTTCACCACGGCAGATATTTCTTTCATGTGTGCTGATGGGTTTTGCACATAGTGTGATTGAGGATACTCTTCTTGTGATGGCAATTGGCGCTGATGTTTACAGCGTTCTTGTTGGTCGAGTGGTTTTTGCAATAGCGGCAACGGCGGCCATTGCAGCCCTGCTACGTGGTCTTTCCGACCAAACGTTCTTCGCGCATATGTTCCGACTGAAGGAACTCAAGGTCAAATGATAAGCCATCCATGGACAGCGCAGCACAACTACCTACTGTCTACCGTTTCTAGTTTTGCCGCACCGCTATTCATAAAAATCGTTTTAGTGAACAAACTCATATCCAAGGCATTTGGGAGTCGAACATCGCTTGTATCAGGCAGTGGCTTGATTGCCGGATCGTAAGAGCGGTCAATCTGCGATATTAAAATGACAATTAGTCCGTTGGCTTTAGCGAATGACTTCAATGCTGATATCTGAGCGGCAACAACTGGCCTTCGTCTGTTTTGATCCAACACTTGTAGATAGTCTATGACCACAATTGTGTTTTCGGGTGCATGTTGTAGTTGGTCAATTATATAGTCAGCACAAATATCGTCTGAGGTATCCAGCACAAGGGCACTGTCCCTGACCGCTATATTGGCATCCAAAGCAGAAATCTGTTCTCTAACTTCTTCGTCGGTGTATTCCAATGAATAGAATGCTGCGTGATTACCACTCTTGATGGCCTCAACAACTAATTTAAGGCACATTTTTGTTTTGCCGTGGCCAGGCCTTGCACCTAGCAAAACAAGATCTGTTGCATCTAAGTGGTTGAGCATCGTAACAGCTGGCTCGCAACACGCGTTCTGCCGTGCCAAGAGGCTCCAATTTCCAAAACCTTGTGTCTTGGCAACATTATTCAATGCCTTATAAAGCGGAATCCCATCTCGCCGCGCCTGCAATTTTGCTTGTCGTTTCTGTTGATAAATCGGATTAGTCAATCTCATGCGAGTGCCTTCCATTAAGAGCGGTTATCACAAACCCTCCTTATGCAAATGCTCGGATAGCACACAATCTAGACTGTCACCCTGCATGTCATTTGCTTTCCCTATGGAGGGGGGAGGCACGGGCCGTACCTTTCAGCAGAGCGCAGATTCAGCAATCGGAAAAAGCAAGAGACAGCTTTGGTTGTTGGCGGCAGCACCGAAAGTTGAAACGACTTGCCCACAACTTCTTGCTACCTACTATCCATAGCGCCACAATTGACCGCCTTGATGACGGAGCCATGCGCGGTGCGTGTTGTAAGCCGGGCAGATGTCTTGGACGTGGGCCCAAAAACGATCGCTGTGGTTCATTTCGCGCAAATGCGCGACTTCATGGGCTGCCAGATAGTCCAGCACATCTGGCGGTGCAAGAATAAGCCGCCAGGAGAAATTCAGCGTTCCGTTCGATGAACACGAGCCCCATCGGCTTTTCCCATCGCGCAGACGAATGGCACCTGGCTTTACCTCCAATGCAGCCGCGTGCACTGCAACGCGCCCGCGAAAATCTGACAGTGCCTGCTTCTTTAGAAAGTCCATCACACGCCGGGAAAAATGCTCTGGTGCACCCGACACCTGCAACTGCAGTCCAACATCAGTACTTGCTGGTTTGACCCCGCCACGCGCAGCCCCTGTCGCAACCAGTTGGTGTGAGATACCACGCAATGGAATTTCAGCATTGGGAACGAAAGGAATTGGCTCCTCCAACCGATCCAGACGTTCAAAAATCCAACGGACCTGATCACGCGCAAAGCGTTCTGCCTGTTTCCGCGTACCCCCTTTGGGAACTGTGACAACAGCCTGTCGGGCCTTGGAATCGAGTCTCAGGATATAGCGTTTGGCTCGTGGATTGGGTCTTAGCTCGACCACGACGGATTGCTCACCGTAGTCTAGAGTAAAATGTGTTCCGCTTTGCTGTTTTTTCGCAGCACCAAAGAGCATAATCAGCCGGCTGTTTTTCCTTTCACGGCGGGTTCAGCCAAGACAGTGGCTTGTTCAACCCATTTGTCGCGTGCGATCCGTCCTTTGAATGCCAGTTTGTCATCCAGTTCGTTGATTGCCTTTTCGCTGAGGCGCGCGATTTGCGCAAAATGGAAAACACCAATTTGGTTGAGTGTGTTTTCCAGTTTTGGTCCAACGCCGGAGATTTTCTTTAAATCGTCCGCTGCCCCTTGCGGCTTGGACAGCAGAAGACTGGCCAAGTCATTTTTGGCTTCTGACTTTGCCGAAGCAGGCTTGGCCTTGGTGGTTTTGGCTACAGCGGTCTTAGCCCCTTCAGGCTTTGAAGGTGATTTTCTGGTGGATGGTTTTGGCGTTTCTTTTGCAGATGCCGCTTTCGGCGCAAGGTCGGCCTTTGTCTCAGTTTTTTCAGGAGACTTTGTAGGCGCTTTGGCGGGCTTCGTCGCTGACGTTGCATTCGTGACCGACTTTGCCGCAGTTTTCGGCTCTGCTTTAGCAGGCGTTTTCTTTGCTGCATTGGCCGTTTTAGCCGTTTTCCTTGCGGCCGCAGATTTTTTTGCGGAACCAGGTTTTGCACCCGGTTTCGCACCCATATTGTCCGTAGGCATCGGTTTCAAACCCGATAGGCGCTCGCTGTGGGTCGCGGTAAAGTCCCGAATGCGGGGCGCAATCTCTGAGCGGAATCGTGAACCGTTGAAAACACCGTAGTGCCCCACTTTAGGCTGCATATAGTGCGCATGCATGTCACGCGGTAAATTTGAACATAGCTTATGGGCAGCTTCAGTCTGGCCTACACCGGAAATATCATCGTTCTCACCCTCAATAGTAAGCAGAGCAATGCGGCGAATGGCAGATGGATCAACAGGGTGGCCACGATAGGTCATTGTGCCGTTTGGTAATGCATGGCGAATGAATACCGCATCCACTGTTTGCAGATAGAATTCGGCTGTTAAATCCATAACCGCCATATACTCATCATAAAAATCAGTGTGTTTTTCCGCCGAGTCACCGTCACCTTCTACCAGATGGTTGAAGAAGTCCTTATGAGCACTCAAATGACGATCCATGTTCATGGACATGAAACCCGATAGCTGCAGGAAGCCCGGATAAACACGGCGCATAAAGCCCGCATGTGGGAACGGAACAGTCATCACCACATTGTTTTCAAACCACTCAAGGTCTTTTTCCTCGGCCATTTTGTTAACAGCCGTTGGGTTGATGCGGGTATCAATAGGACCGCCCATCAATGTCATAGTTGCTGGCAATGCTGGATGGTCCAATTCATCCATCAGTGCTGCGGCCGCCAGAACCGGGACAGATGGCTGACACACTGCCATAACATGAGCGCCCTTGCCCAAATGGCCGAACATAGTGATTAGGTAATCGATGTAATCATCCAGATCGAAGCTGCCATCTGTTGCGGGCACAGCACGCGCATCGATCCAGTCCGTGATGTAAACGTCGTAATGCGGCAACATGGTTTCTACCGTGCCACGCAACAAGGTAGCATAGTGGCCAGACATAGGCGCCACAATGAGCATCTTTGGTTCCGGCGCAGAGGTATTGCGGCGCGAGGGGTTAATCCGTTCAAAGCGCACCAGGTTGCAAAATGGTTTTTTCCAAACGATTTTTTCGCGTACTGGTACTTCCACGCCATCAATGATAGTGGAATCCAAACCAAATTCGGGTTTCCCGTAACGGCGGGTGCTGCGTTCAAACAGCTCGCAGGCAGCAGCGACATTCTTTCCAAGAGCACTGTGCGAGAGAGGGTTGAGTGGATTGTTGTAGTAGAGCTTCGTTGCATCTGCCACGGCGCGCCATGGGGCGACAGCTGCGTGGCTCATTTCATACCAGTGATAAAAGGGCACTTTGGTAAACCTTGTTTGCGGACCTGCGGCAATCATACCGCAGTGCAATATGAGCCTATTTGTCTCGATTCACAAGGGCGCAGGCCAAACTGACGGGTCTTTTGCCCACTCAACTTGGCGAAAGTCTAATAATGCGGCGTCCATTGGAGAAATATCAGCAACACTTTGTCTGTTATTTCTTCATTGCTTTCAGTTCTTCCAAACGTGGCATGGACAAAATATTGTAGCCGCTGTCTGTAAAATGAATTTCGCCTGTAACGCCACGAGACAGATCCGAAAGCAGATAAAGCGCACTTCCGCCCACATCTTCAATGGTTACATTACGCTGCAAAGGGCAGTTCTTTTCTTGAAAATCAAACATCAACCGTGCATCAGCAATACCTGCCCCAGCCAGTGTTCGCACTGGACCGGCTGAAATTGCATTGACGCGCACACCCTGCCCACCAAAATCACCCGCGAGATAGCGTACAGACGCTTCCAAAGCTGCCTTAGCGACGCCCATAACATTATAGTTTGGCATTACACGCGTAGCACCACCATAAGTAAGCGTGATTAGCGACCCGCCGTTCGGCATGATTTCAGCAGCGCGCTTTGCGATTTCAGTGAAAGAGAAGCAGGAAATTACCATGGTCTTGGAGAAATTCTTCCGGCTGGTGTCTGCATATTTGCCTTTCAGCTCATTCTTTTCTGAAAACGCTATGGCATGGACAAGAAAATCGATGTTCCCCCAACGCTTCTTCAAAGTGTCAAACACGCTATCTACGCTGGAAATATCTTCTACGTCGCATGGCAAGAGCATGTCAGACCCGACACTGTCCACCAACGGTTTGACGCGGCGGCCAAAAGCTTCCCCTTGATAGGTGAAAGCCAATTCCGCACCTTCTGCATGAAGCGCTTTCGCAATACCCCAGGCAATTGAGTGATCATTGGCAACACCCATCACCAATCCACGCTTGCCCCGCATCAGCCCAACGGCAGATTGTGGCAATTCTTTTTTTATCTCAGTCACTTATGTATTGCCCCTTAAACGTCGCGACGGAACACAAGCGTCGCATTCGTACCACCAAAACCGAAGGAATTGGTCAGCGCGATTTTCACATCCACATCCTTGCGCTCGCGCAAAATCGGTACGCCTTCAAACTCTGGATCGAGTTCGGTGATGTGTGCGCTTTCAGCCATAAAGCTGTTTTCCATCATCATCAGACAATAAATGGATTCCTGCACCCCGGTTGCACCCAGAGAGTGACCTGTCAAAGATTTCGTAGCCGAAATAAACGGAATATTTTCGCCAAACACTTCTTTGATGGCGCCGATTTCCTTCTTGTCACCCACCGGAGTGGATGTGCCGTGTGTGTTGATGTAGTCAACACTGCCTTCAACATTTTCCAAAGCTTGGTTCATGCAACGCACAGCGCCTTCGCCAGACGGGGCAACCATATCATGGCCGTCAGACGTTGCGCCATAGCCAACAACTTCACCGTAAATCTTTGCGCCGCGTGCTTTGGCATGCTCCAATTCTTCCAGCACAAGCACGCCCGCACCACCAGCAATAACAAATCCATCCCGGGTGGCGTCGTATGCGCGAGATGCAGTGGTCGGCGTATCATTGTGCTTACTAGTCATCGCACCCATGGCGTCGAAAAGGTTGGACATGGTCCAGTGCAGATCTTCACTACCACCAGCAAAGACAATGTCCTGCTTGCCGAGCTGAATGGTTTCATATGCGTTGCCAATACAATGGTTTGACGTGGCACACGCAGATGAGATGGAGTAGTTCACTCCCAAGATTTTATAAGGCGTTGCCAAGGTGGCAGATGCCGTTGAAGACATAGCTTTGGGAACTGCAAATGGTCCGATACGCTTTGGCGAATTGTGGTCGATTGTCGTCTGAGCGGCTTCGATCACCGTTTTGGTGGAAGGACCACCTGATCCCATGATGATGCCTGTGCGTGGATTGGATATATCAGTTGGTTCCAAGCCGGAATCTTCAATCGCTTCCTGCATGGCAACCCAGTTCCATGCGGAACCAAGACCCATGAAACGAGCCGCACGACGATCCACCATAGTAAATGGATCAAGCGTGGGCTTGCCATATACCTGGCAACGAAAACCATGTTCTACATACTCGTCTGAACGGGTAATGCCCGAAGTTGCATTTTTTAGACTCTCCAAAACTTCGGCATTGTTATTGCCAATGGAGGACACAATGCCCATGCCTGTCACGACGACGCGTTTCATGGTCGGCTCCTTATTCAAATGTAAAGATCAGCTCTCGGAGAGCGCAACTTTCATGTCTTTCACCTGATAGATAATTTCTCCATCAGCTTCTACAATACCGTCTGCCACACCCATAGTCAGGCGACGTGTCTGAATCGCTTTTGTGAAATTGATCCGGTAGGTCAACATTTTGCGGTCCGGGCGCACCATACCTGTCAGCTTTACTTCGCCAACTCCAAGCGCGTAACCACGCCCCTGCCAGCCACGCCAGCCAAGATTAAATCCAGTGAGTTGCCACAAACCGTCGAGACCGAGACAACCGGGCATAATTGGATTGCCGGGGAAGTGACACTCAAAGAACCATAGGTCCGGAGTAATATCAAACTCCGCTATGACGTGGCCTTTGCCATGCTCACCGCCGTCATCAGAAATATCGGTGATTCGATCCATCATCATCATTGGTGGTGCGGGCAGTTGCGCGTTGCCTTCGCCAAATAAGTCGCCCGCTGCGCATTTGAGCAGAGCTTCTTTGTCGTAAAAAGTCGGGCGCGCTGTTGTCGCTGTTTGATCGCTCACTAAGTTCTTTCCTTAACGGCCTGGAATCTGACTGGCTTATCAACCAGTATTGAGGGCTGTCACTAGCACACAGCAGGCCCAGCGAAAAGAGCGATTATGAGCCAGATTGCCATTTCACAAAGACAGCAAATCCTTGCGGTTTTATGTATAAATGCCTATTGTCATGGCATCGGTAGTATCAAGCTCCACGGCCAATGGCCGATTTTCAAAGTGAAGATGTTGAAATGACAACGCAACAAACCAGCGATATCTTATCTCCTGCATCGGTTGTCGGGCTGTTAAGGGAGCACGATCTGCGCCCAACGAGACAACGTGTTGCCTTGGCAGAATTGCTGTTTTCAAAAGGTCATCGCCACATCAGCGCCGAAGCGCTGCATGAGGAAGCTGAAGGTCAAGCGATCAAGGTATCTCTGGCAACCATTTACAACACACTGCATCAGTTCACGAACGCAGGCCTTTTGCGCGCTGTTCCAGTGGACGGCTCGAAAACCTATTTCGATACCAACGTTTCCAACCACCATCATTTCTTTGTGGAAGACGAAGAAAAGGTAATTGATATCCCATCCCAGAAATTGACCCTCGGTATGCTACCAGAGCCACCAGAAGGTATGGAAATTACTAACGTGGAAGTTGTTGTTCGGGTCCGTAAGAAGAGCTAAACTGCTCCCATTGAGTTTTAATCCTTATCGTTTCATTGTGCAGTGCACATGGCCGCCTTCTCATGGTTGCCTTACCGACGACAGGGACACCTTTTATGATCAAAACTTATCGTGGCACATGCCATTGCGGGACCGTTCAGTTCGAAATTGATACTGAGTTTACAGAATTCACCCAATGCGATTGTTCGTTATGCGCCAAAAAAAACGCTGTTATGACAAAGGTGCACGAAAGTTCATTTCGGCTTTTGGCAGGTGAAGATGCGTTGGGGACATATGTGTGGAACACCAACACTGCAAAGCATCACTTTTGCAGCAAATGTGGAATATACACGTTTCATCGCAAGCGCGTGACACCGGACTTTTTTGGCATAAATATCTTCTGTCTTAATTCGCCGGACACATCAGACGTGCCGATCAGGATGACCGAAGGAAAATCCATGTCAACGGCTTAGGCCACCGCAAAATGGACAGTGAAACGCAAAGCCCGACTATTTAAGCTTTCTACGAATAATTTGATGGAAGATTTTGACACCTGTCTCAATCAACTCATCTGGAAAATCAAAATCTGGATTGTGCAATTGTGGTTGATTTTCTCCCGACCCCAGAAAGAACATTGCGGACTTACAATGCTGTCCAAACACGCCAAAATCTTCAGACCAGCGCGCGGGTGCACTCAAGATCTTGTGACTGACGCTTTCCAATTCCAAAGCCTCAAGGACCATAGCTGTGGCCACGGGGTTATTGTCTGACGCAGCAAACACATCATCATAAGAAACAATGTGTTTGAGCCCATGCACTCCCGCCAATCGTGCCGCGCTCTGTTCACACGCTGCAACAAGTCGGTCCATTTGATCATCTGCTATTGTCCGAAGTGTTGCCCACACTTCGGCACGGCCAGGCGAAATGCCAAATGCTGCCTCCCCCAAAGCAGCATGCACAATTGTCACCAACGCAAAATCGGCATCGTTCACATCGCCTTTGCTGAATTCGGTCAACTCTGGCATGAGCGTGCTTATTGCACCCATCGGCGATATGCCATCTGCAGGGTTGGAGGCGTGAGATGTTTTTCCCTCAAACACCACACGCAATCCGCGCGACGCACAGTTGATCGGGCCTTGCTTGATCAATGCCATGCCTAGCTTTGCCCCCGGGAAATTGTGGAGTGCAAAAGCATAATCGGGTTTCATGGCTGCAAATTTTGGGTCGGTTGTCACCGCATATGCGCCAGCGCCTGTTTCTTCGGCTGGTTGAAATAACAAGACGACGCGACCTGACCTGGGTCTTTGTGCTTGCAGAGGTTTTGCCAGACCGCACACGATAGCCATATGTCCATCATGCCCGCACAAATGGCCCTTGCCATCTATGCGCGATCTATGGCGCAACTCGGAAATTTCACGAATGGGCAAACCATCCAACTCGCAGCGAATGAGGATTGTTGGCCCGGGTGCGGCACCTTCAAAAATTGCAGCAACACCATGACCGCCCAATTGTGTCACAAGACCATCAGGCGAGAGCGCCATGAGATAGGCCGCTATTGTTTTGGCGGTTTCAGCTTCCTCACCGGATATTTCTGGCGCTTTGTGAAGCGCATGCCGCAACACAACAAGTTCCGACAGTTCTGTCTGGTTTAACATTCAACAGCCTCCACCCAAATGCATAATGAGCAGAATTGAGACCGTCAATCGTGATGCCGGATCAAGCGTATTCGTTATTCGATGCCAGTGCTTTCCTCTTCAGGCGTCACATCCAAAATCCGTGCCCGGCTTGTAACCTTTACTGCAGGCTTGCAGTTTTCCATGCAAGCTTTTGACTTTTGAAAAATCGGCGTCGCAGGACGCGGATCAAAAAAGAAATTATCTTCATTTGGCAATCGGACACTGGTGAAATTTGCCTTGGACAATTCAAATTCTTCGTCGTCCACAATATCATTTACGTAAAGTAGATATGCAGTAATTGCGTAAACTTCATCTGGTGTTAGCGAGCGCGATTCACCAAACGGCATAGCACGGTTCACATAATCATACACGGTAGACAAATATGGCCAGTAAGAACCAATCGTTTTTACAGGACGCTCATCCTGCAGCGTGCCCTGCCCACCAGCCAACACCGGCCAGCGATCAACACCTTCACCAAAATCACCATGACAAGCAGCGCAACGTTCGGCAAAAATCTCATCTCCTTCCGCTACAGTGCCCGCCCCTTCAGGCAAGCCCTGCCCATCAGGACGCACATCAATGTCCCAAGCCGCAACTTCATCGGGCGTGGCTTCACGGCCCAAGCCAAACTCTCCAGCGAAAGCGGGACCGGTTAATGTAGCGATAAAAACCAGTGCAGTGGCGGATCTAAGAAACTTCGACATTTTCAACCTCGCCCGGACCCTTCACATGCCATGTCTGGATGCCATTATTGTGGTAGATGGAATTTTCACCGCGCACCGCGCGAAGTTCAGATTTTGTCGGTTGAATGTAGCCCGTGGAATCAATCGCACGGGATTGCAGCAGGAGGGGACGTCCGTCCCAATCAAAATCGAAATAGAATCGGTGTAGGGACTTATCGAGACTTGGTCCATCGATGCGAGCTTTGTGCCAATTGCGACCACCATCCAGGCTTACATCCACGCGCGCGATGGTGCCACGGCCAGACCATGCGACGCCTGTCAAAACAGTCTGCCCCTTGTCGTGCATCAAGGGTGCCTGAGGAGAGGGATTTGTGATGACAGACTTTGCATCCATAACCCATGTGAAACGGCGTGCTTCGCCATTTGCCATGAGATCTGTGTATTTCGACGTTTCTTCACGGTGCTGCCATGGCTCATCGCCAATTTCGATGCGGCGCAACCACTTAACCCACATATTGCCTTCCCAGCCTGGCACAACGAGACGTACTGGATATCCCTGTTCAGGACGTAGTGCCTCACCGTTCATGGCGAATGCGACAATGCAATCTTCCATAGCCTTTTCCAGCGGAATGGAACGGGTCATATGAGAGCTGTCTGCACCTTCGGGCAGTATCCATTTACCTTTGGACTTTACTCCAGCCTCATTGAGTAAGTGGCTGAGCTTGACGCCCGTATACATGACATTGTGGACCATGCCGTGTGTGAATTGGCAGCCATTCAATTGAGACCCGCGCCATTCCATGCCCGAATTGGCAGCGCATTCCAGGAAGTAAGCATGGTTTTCACGCGGGAAGCGCTTCAATTCTTCCATTGTGAAAACAAGCGGCTTGTCCACCATGCCATGTATCATCAGCCGGTGTTGTGCCGGATCGACCTCAGCAATGCCGGCGTGATGGCGTTCAAAACACAGGCCATTTGGCGTAATAATTCCATCCAGCTCGTGGAGCGGAGTAAAGTTCACCGAGGAGACCGGGTCTGCCGTCAGCCACGCTACATTGCGCCGAACCACCCGCTCCTCAAATGGCGAGGGCGTACCGTATGGGCGCGCGTCCACGCCCTCGCCAAGATACTGGTTCCAATCTTGCAGTTCCAGTATAGCGGGATCACCGGAAGCAGCGGCGCTTCGGCTGGCCAGCATTCCTGTGCCAAGGGCTAATGTTGATGCGGCGCTGGCGCGCAAAAAGTTGCGGCGAGACGGCGAGGTGGCAATGTTAGATGTATGTTTTCCAGTCGCTGACAAAATTTTCCTATTGTTCTTTTGATTTTTCAAAACAGATGCCTCCCCCTGCAACTGCGACCACTTCTCCAGCGGCTTAAATATGGAACATATCATTACATTCTTTTTTTTGAATGTAAAGAATGCAGGGCTCATAATTTGAAGCCATAGGACCGATACTTACTTGCGAAACTTAAGCTGATTCATCTAAACAACGGATAGATTTCATCCGTTCGGAAAGAGAAATTGTGAGCAAAGTACCGGTGCAACGTAATCTGTTCTGGATGTTTTTCAGCTTCTATGGTCGCGCCTCTCGCCGGGAATACTGGTGGGCGCAATTGCTTTTGTTTGCCCTTTTCGGGTCCGCTATCGCTTTGCTGAACAGCTCTGGCGTGTTCGGAACTCCGGACATGTCTGGATTTGCGTTCCTAGCTGTGTTCGCTGTGACACAAATCTTGTGGTTTTTGGGCATTTGTGTCGCAGTGAAACGCGTTCACGATTTGGGTTGGCGAGGCGGGATGGCAGTTTTCCTGTTTGTGCCTATATTGGGAATAGTGTTTTGGCTCTTTCTTGGGTTTCGAGAAGGCAACCCAAGCGACAATGCATACGGCCCAGCCCCAAAGTCACGGGAACAGAAACACTAAATTGAACTCAAGGCAGTAGAGCGGAAATAAAATGGCTGAGCCAATTCCTGACCGGAGGAAAACAGACCCGGCCCATACTGTGCTCTGGGCAATGTTTCAGTTCAACGGACGTATGACCCGCGAAGAATACTGGTGGTCAAACGGTTTGTTGTTCGGGTCGACGCTAGTGGCGTTCTACATGATTTTCGGCAGCCACATTTCGCTGTCAGACACAAATGAAATTTTGTTGCCAGATCATCTCATGAGCCAGTTCTTTATGATCATGCTGGCGTCGCTCTATGTTACATTTGCCATTTCGGTAAAACGGCTTCACGATCTGGGTGCACCGGGGTTGGTGGCGGTCGTCTTTGTTTTTCCATTCATAGGAATTTTGGCATTTGTGCTTTTAGGCCTCCTGAAAGGTCAGCCAAATGACAATAAGTATGGCGCTCAATGGCCCCAATAGCTTCTCACAGCTGATACTGAAGGTTTTCATGTCCCAACACGACGCAACTAAAATTCTGCAGGACCTCATTCGTTGTCCATCCGTGACACCCGAAGAAGGCGGTGCGCTGGATATGCTTCAAGCGCTTCTGGAGCCAGCAGGTTTTGCTGTTTCGCGCCCACTCTTTACAGAAGCTGGAACTCCAGACGTTGAGAACCTCTACGCCAGCATTGGTACGGGTAAGCCTCATTTTGTCTTTGCAGGTCATACAGACGTGGTTCCGCCCGGCGATGCCGGATCATGGACACACGACCCGTTTGAGGGTCAAATTTCTGATGGTGTTCTTTATGGGCGCGGGGCGGTTGATATGAAGGGTGGCATCGCATGTTTTGCTGCTGCAGCTCTTGATTACCTGGAAGCAAATCCGGATTTTTCCGGAAAGATTTCCTTCCTGATTACCGGAGATGAAGAAGGCCCTGCCATTAACGGCACCGTGAAACTGCTGCAATGGTGCAAAGATCAGGGTGAAGTGTTTGACCATTGCATCGTGGGAGAACCAACCAACCCTGATGCGCTTGGCGATGCTATTAAGATTGGTCGGAGAGGATCGATTTCCGGTCGCCTGACTGTAAACGGTGTGCAAGGCCATGTGGCTTATCCGCATCTTTCTGACAATCCTGTGCGTAGTATGACCGGCCTGTTGGCTGCACTGATGGACCCGCCTCTGGACGAAGGCAATGAGCGCTTTCAGCCCACCAATTTAGAAGTTACCAGTATTGATGTCGGCAATGACACGTCGAACATCACACCGGCATCTATTACAGCTCTGTTCAATGTGCGCTTTAACGACGAATGGACGCCCGACACGATCTCCGCTGAGCTGTCTCGCCGTTTGAAACAAGCTGTTGCTGACAATCGATTCCGCAATACTGAGAAAGCGCCAATTGATTACGAACTCAATTACATTGGCAATCTGTCTGACAGTTTTCTGACACGCTCAGATACGCTGATTGATGCGCTGTCTGATGCTGTTCAAGCGACAACAGGGCGCGTGCCAGAACTCTCTACGGGTGGCGGCACATCGGATGCTCGCTTTGTTAAAGACTACTGTCCGGTGATTGAATTTGGCCTTGTGGGACAAACCATGCACCAGGTTGATGAGCGCGTAGAGGTAAATGATTTGGGTCAACTGACCAAAATCTACCGCACGTTCCTCAACGCGTACTTCAGCTGAATTGAATACTAACCTGCTTTGAGAAAGGCGATCCGAAATGAGCCTTTCATTTGAAGAGCTGGACTACCGCCCAACGCCAATCGGTGATTTGAGCCTGCGACGCCGACGCGAGCTCGCGCTTGGCATCGATGTGATCGAGATCAAGTTAGGTGATGAGTTTTTGATGTCGGATCTGTTCACCGCATCTGAAATTGCTCTGGCGAATCTCGGCTTGGCAAAGTTATCAGGTAAAAATCTGGACGTGGTCGTTGGCGGCTTAGGCCTTGGCTACACCGCTCGCACCGTTTTGGAGCATGATACCGTGGGCTCGCTTGTTGTCGTGGATGCAATGGAGGCCGTGATTGATTGGCATGAAACGGGCTTACTGCCCCTTGGCCCTGGTCTCACCGCGGATCGACGCTGCGCGTTTCAATTAGGTGATTTCTTTGCAATGGCAGCCTCCCATGATGGTTTTGACCCAAACCAGCCAACCAGAAAATTTGATGCCATTCTGGTGGATATTGATCATTCGCCAGACTTCCTGCTTGATCCGAACAATGGTTCTTTTTATCAACCAGCGGGCCTCACAAAACTTAAAGACCACATGAAACCCGGCGCTGTTTTCGGGCTTTGGTCCAACGACCGGCCGGACGATGCTTTCACGCAACGGCTCAACAAGATTTTTTCCACTGCAGTTGCAGAATTGGTCATCTTTCACAACCCTCTCCAGAATAAGGATTTCACACAGACGGTGTATCTTGCGCAGATGTGAAAATGGAGCCCGAACTTATGCAAAAAGTGCGCTCGGCCCGTTTAAGTAGCCAACTGCGAACCAATTAGCATTTTCTGCATGGGGTGAGAGTATTTTCGGTCGATTCTGTCCGAATAAAACGGCTCCGTAATCTGCAAGTCAAATGGCGCTGTTTGAAGCGTGCCGGCTGAGATTTAATCTGCAAAAACCACAGATGGGTCGACTGCCAAACCAACGCCTTCACGCGCCAGCAATCGTACCATGGCCAAGTCATCCACATTGGCGATGATATGAGGGGAAGTACCCAGACGGTTCACGAGGTTGGAAAATCCAGATCGAACAGCGCTATCTGTTGGCACGATGAGCAGATTTAAGTGATCTGCAACTGGGGCGAACGACATTCAAATTCGCCCAAATTCCCCTTGCACAATTATCAGGCAGAAATATCTCTTGATTAATTTAAGTGCATCAGATCAAATACGTACCAATCCTATAAAAAACAAATGGATAATGGAGCGTCCGATGTTGAAAAAGTTAGCGTTATCAGCCGTCTGTGTTTCGGGGCTGATGACTCATGCCACTGCCGAAACAAATGTGCCATTTGCACTGGATTGGAAGTTTGAAGGGCCAAGTGCCGCCTATTTTGCTGCAGTTGATAATGGCCATTTCGAAACAGAAGGACTTTCTGTTGAGATCTCACCAGGCAAAGGCTCCTTGGATGCGATACCCAAAGTAGCAACAGGCGCATTTCCGGTCGGGTTTGCCGACATCAACAGTCTGATCAAATTTTTGGACCAAAACCCTGGCGCACCGGTCAAGGCGGTCATGATGGTTTACGACAAGCCACCATTTGCTGTTGTTGGTCGCGCCTCCCAAGGTGTCAGTGCCCCGAAAGATCTGGAAGGCAAACGCCTTGGTGCTCCGCCGCCTGATGGCGCATGGGCTCAATTTCCAGCCTTTGCTAAAGCAAATGGTCTGGATGTAAGCAAAATTACTGTGGAACCAGTTGGCTTTCCAACACGTGAGCCAATGCTCGCTGAAGGCAACGTAGATGCCATCACCGGCTTCTCATTTTCCAGCTATCTGAACCTTGTTCGTCTTGGTGTTCCCGAGGACGACATCAAGGTTATCTTGATGGCCGATTATGGTCTGTCACTCTATGGCAACGCCATTATCGTGAATACTGACTTTGCGAAGGATAACGCCGAGGCAGTTACCGGATTCCTCCGTGCGGTTGCTAATGGCTGGAATGATGTCATAGCAGATCCCGCTGCTGGTGCCGCGATGGTGGTCAAACGCAACCCTGCTGCAGATGCAGCACTGGAAGAGCGCCGCCTGAGGCTTGCGATTGATGCAAATGTGGTAACTGACTACACCAAGGAAAATGGTCTTGGCGGGATCGATGAAGCACGCATGACTGCATCCTTTGGGCAAATCGCCGAAAACTACGAGTTCAAAAATCAACCTGAACTGGCCACTATTTTCACAAGCGAATACCTGCCAACTGACGGCAGTTTGGCTTTGAAGTAATCTTGAGTATATATTTTAAAGGCGGGGCTCTCCCCGCCTTTTTTATGGGCTGATAAAATCACATGACCGATGAACCACAAATTGCCTTGCGTCATGTCACGCATGCCTATTCAACTGCTGCTGGCCCTTTGCCAGTTCTCAACGATCTGAATATCGACGTTCAAAAGGGCGCATTTACCGCTGTAGTTGGACCGTCCGGTTGTGGCAAGTCCACACTAACGCGGCTCATTGCTGGGTTGATGTTTCCTGATAAAGGCGAAGTACGCCTGGCGGGGCAAGTTGTAAAATCCCCCCGATCAACGGTCGGCATGGCGTTTCAAAACCCCGTTTTGTTGGAGTGGCGCAGCATTTTGGACAATGTTCTGCTGCCATTGGAAATCGTGGCGAACAACCTATCCCAGAACGAACGCAAAGACCGCGCCAATGAGCTACTGACGCTTGTTGGGCTGGAAGGGTTTGAGAACAAAAAACCGTCTGAATTGTCTGGTGGCATGCGCCAGAGAGCTTCGCTTTGTAGGGCCCTTGTGCACAGACCGGAAGTGCTTATCCTCGATGAACCATTTGGCGCTTTGGATGCGTTTACACGCGAAGATTTGTGGCAAATCATGCATGAGTTGCGACGCCAAGAAGCATTTACCTGTGTCCTTATCACACATGATTTACGGGAATCGGTTTTTCTTGCTGATGAAGTTGTTGTGTTGTCAGGACGGCCGGCTACCACGCAGCACATTCTGAATGTTGATCTGGCTGACGACCGTCAACTTGAAGATCTTTACAAACCCAAAGCAACAGAGATGCTGGCCGAGCTGCGCCACCAAATCCAAATTGCACAAGGCCGCAGCCAGAAAGTTGAGGGGTGAGCACCATGCGCAAGATAGTGATTCCGGTTGCAGCCATTGTATTGTTTGTTTTGTTTTGGGAATGGCTGGTTTGGGTGAATGGTTGGCCAAACTACAAAATGGCCTCTCCATCCGATCTTGGCCCAGCTTTCTGGAAATTTCGTGAGCTATTCTTCCAATATGGTTGGGAGACCCTATGGCGCACAGTCGCGGGCCTGATGCTTGCCGTTATCTTTGGTACGCTGATAGGCATGATTATGGGATTTTCCCGCACTGCGCGGGAGGGACTTTATCCGCTACTTGTCGGCTTTAATGCCATTCCGAAGGCAACTCTGGTTCCTGTGATAGCGCTCATGTTTGTGGGTGCCCACGACATGAACACGATCCTGATTGCATTTCTGATTTCGTTTTTTCCAATAGCTGTTTCGATATCTATCGGCCTATCAACTCTTGAACCAGAATACCGCGACATTCTACGCTCTCTTGGCGCCAGTAAGTTCACGATATTTCGCAAAATTGCACTGCCCAAAACGCTTCCAGAATTCTTTGGTGCCTTGAAGGTTGCCGTGACGCTGGCGTTTATTGGTACAAATCTGATGGAGATCGTGGAGCCCCACGGAAAAGGATTAGGCCACCTGTTTGACAGCGGAAAAATCAGTGCTGACTATCCGCTTATGTTTGCTGTGCTGATTGCTTTGGCGGTCCTGGGCATCATTTTATACTACATCGTTGTGTTTCTGGAGAAGATCTTTGCCGGATGGGCTGAACGATCGGAGACGTGATCCATTGCTTACTATTCGAAATGCGATGTTTCGGATTTAATTGCCGAGATTAAAAATGGCTCCTGTCACGATTTCAAAAGCAACCTCTTCGCATCGTCCCACTTTGGAGACCGAGATAGAGGAAAAGCTGCTGCGCTCGCTTGCTGGGTTGAACGTTCAGTCCAAAAATGAGTCCATAATATTTTCTGCTCAAGATGAGAATAATGAACTGATCGGCGGCGTCACTGGATCGACATCTTATGGCTGGCTTCTCGTCAAATTACTTTGGGTGAGCAATCATCACAGAGGACAAGGCATAGGCAAAGACCTGATGCTCGCCATAGAACAGGAAGCGCGCGCATTGAATTGTCACAGTGCGTGGCTCGACACATCCAATGGAGTGGCACGAGATTTCTATTTGCGTCTTGGCTATGAAGACTTTGGAGTTTTGGAAAACAAACCTAGCGATACTCCTGCCGACCATAGCAGATGGTTCATGAAGAAGCGCCTTGATGGTGGATCAACCGATACAGATATTGCGCGCTGATCGCGGGATAGCACGCCTACAAATCCTTGTAGCTGATTAATTCTATACCAAGATGCTCCACTTGCTGTTGCACTTCCAAGCTTGTGAGCGTCTGCAGACAAGTCCATCTATCCTGCTGCACATCCTCATATCCGGTATGACCGGTGGCCGCCAATTCAGCGCTTTCAACCGCCGGGTGATCGATAAAGATATACGTGCCAGGAGACAGTTCTGAAAGCTGCTCAACAAAGGCAGAAATGCGTAGATGGACACTGCGCGGAAATTTCGGATAGCCTTCCAAGCGCGGTAATTCGAACCCAAAAGGGTCGTCCTTAAGCCCAAACTCCTGACACATATCTGCCACCGCCGCCCCAACTCGCTCGTCAAATAGCAAGATGTGCTGAAGCATGTGCGTGCTGATATGTGTTGCACGCGGGAACATTGCGATGCCCAGTGTCATCTGCGCCCTAAGTTCATTGAGGATATCATCAAAAGACCAGTTACTCTGCGCAAGAGACTGACGATTGTCGCCCTGCCTGGGCGCCAGAAGAGGAAAAAAATTCCCGCCCTCATCCACAAGACTTTTGGCGGCTGTGAGGGGGCGCCATTTGATTGAATCCCATTCGCTTGTCAACGTTAGATGAATGCCAATGTCGATATCTGGGTGATCATTAAACAGGGTTGCTGCATGCGAAACCCAAGCACAAGGCATCATCACCTCCACGCTGCGAGCAATTCCGTTTTTGCAGGCCTCTAAACATCCCATATTTGATGACCAACTCGATCCAGCATCGTCTGCCCGCACCACCAGTTTAATCTTTTCTGACATATGAATTAATCCACGGAATTCAGTGACACAGGCTAGCTCTCGATCTGATTGATGATAGGTATCAGTGGAACCAACTCTAATCTAGAGACCAAGGTACAATGCGCGTTCACTTTCGAAAATCGGTCTGGATTGGAAGCCAATGGATTAAGCTACTTGGTGTGACATTGCTTGCCATTTGTTTGATTGGAACTGCTTTACATCCATCAACCGCAGACGAGATAAATCTGGATGTCATCATTGAGCATGTGGAGAGCACGTTGGTAGATGACCATGTGCCCGGTGCGGCCGTGGCAATTGTAATTGACAGAAAGATCGTTCTGGCGCGCGGCTTTGGAAAAAACGGCGATGGAACAACTGTTACCGCGCAAACCGCCTTCCGTCTGGGCTCCATAAGCAAGGCCTTTACTGCCCTTACAGTCTTGGGACTTGTTGAGGCTGGCACAATTTCTCTTGATCAACCAGCTGCGGAGCTGGTGCCAGGATTTGGCACCGAGGCTCAAAAGGCCTGGCAAACTGTAACGTTGCGCCACCTGCTAACGCATACAAGTGGCATGCCTGCTCGAACGCCAAGCGCTTCGCAGAATGCTTCACTGGCAGAGCACATCGCTGCCTTGGCGGATGTGCGGCCGGAAACTAATCCGGGAGAGCAATATTTATATTCCGGCGCAAATTACCTTGTTGTGGCGCATGTGCTGGAAGCTGTGACCGGACAGTCATACGCATCCCTTCTGGAAAGAACAGTCCTCACTCCGCTTGGAGTTCAACAGAAAGAGCCCTCTACGCCCGGACACCAGTATTGGTTTCTTTGGCCACGAACGGCAGAATCGTCACCGGCTCCAGGACGCCTGGCAACGGCATCTCTATCGGCAAGTGTGAGAGATATGGCTAATTTCCTGCTGTTTCAAAGCGGCGATGGGTCGTGGAACGGAGAAACGATACTCAACTCGGAAAGCATGTCTGTCATGCACACTGGAACAGCGCAGGGCGATGGCTTCCAATATGGCTTTGGGTGGCGTGAAAGCGAAATTGCTGGGGTCCGTGCCGTTCATCACGGCGGCATTTTGCCGAATTACCGGAGCAAAATGGTGTTGCTGCCAGAGCTAAATGCCGGCGTGGTGGTTCTGACAAACGTATCGTCACTGCTTCCATTCTCCATCCGTCCGACCAGTCATCGCCTGGCAGACGAAATCGCAAGTTATCTGGCAGGTGGACGGCTCAGCACTCCTCACTTCAGTTTCAGAACCTGGCTCCTTATTTACTGGAGCGGTTTGGGGCTTATTTTGCTGCACCAGATCGTGACCCTTGTTCGGATTTTTGCAGGCCGTGATTCAGCAAAGCGGCCAGCAATTGCTGCAGCGACGGATGCTGTCATCGTGGCCGCAATCTTGTTTGCACTACCAATTTTGATAGGCCTTACCTGGCGGGAGATTATGTTTCAGACACCGGATTTGGCACTTTGGCTGGGGGCAATGTCGGTCTTAGGACTTTTGGCTGCAGCCCTTCGCTTCAACCGGCTGCGAAAGTAGTTGGCGCGTGCCGGTTTACACGCAGCCACAGACCTTATTGATACCGGTTCATCAATGCCTTTGAAAACTGCTTTTGCACCAGATGTTCCGTGGTGTCTTTCCTTCTAATCAGTCCGATTGGCCTTCTGAACTGAACATGATCAATGTCTAAGAATGACAACTTATCCTGCAGATAGGGACGCGTGGACAGGCGCGGCATCGTAGAAATCAGATCCGTCGTGCCGACAATCTCCAAAACAGACCCGATGGAATCTGTTTCAAAGCCAATCTTGATGTCTTTGAGTCCCATGGCAACCAACGCACTCTCGGTCTGCTGTCGCAATGTACTGCCGCGCGAGTGAGCCACCCAGACTTGTTGACTGAGCAACTCCGGCGAAATCTGGCCCCTTTGCATCAGCGGATGATCTGACCGGCAGATGATCCCAACACTGTCTTCCACGACTGTCGTGAAAACAAGTTCTGATACGGCTTCTGCCAGGCTTTGCGGCCCCACGATCAAATCAATCTGGCCACGCTCCAGCATAGATCGCAACTCGTAGACAATGCCTACCCGCAGCTCTACATGGCACTCTGGATATATCTTTATGAAGTCAGACAAAACATCGGTCAAAAAGCGACCTGCCACAATAGGCGGTGCGCCCAATCTCAGCTCTCCCACCGAACCGGAAGCTGCCAGATCGGCAACAGTTCCCGCATTTTCTTCCGCCACACGGATGGAAAGCCCTGCCCGTGCCAAGCGTCGCCCAAGCTCCGTAGGAACGGCTTTACGTCCGGAACGCCGAAACACAGGGGTTTTCAAACGGCTTTCCAAAACACTCATGTTTCTGCTGAGTGCCGGCTGGCTCAATCCAAGCCGGTCTGCCGCGCTTTGAAAAGAACCCGTTTCTACGATTGTAGAGAGCTGAGCAAGATGCCGCGGGTCCAATTTCATACCAATACCTGATGAATCAATTTAATAAAGATATTATTTGTAATGCTTTTGCAATGCTAGGCTTTCGTTGAATTCTTTGGGAGGAGATATAATGAAACTGTTCACAACACTCAAAAACGTCGCTTTGGCCGCGTCACTTTCCGCGCTTGTGGGTGGCACTGCATCCGCGCAAATTTACAAGGGTGAAACAGCAGGTGTGGGCGATCCGGTCCACACTGTTTTCGTAGCCTTTGCTAATCAGGCTGGCAAAGCGGGCGTCCAAATACAGGTAAATGCGGGACAAACCCTGACCAAATCCATGTTGAAGGGTGCCAAGGGAGACATCGCATTTTTCTCATCCGTTCCTTCATTGGTCAATTTGATGGCGGGTCAGAAACGGATGTACTCCAAAATTTCTGAAGCACCAGAACTGGCCAAAAATCTGCGATCTATTCTTGGTTTTAAAGCAGGCGCATACCACCCCGTTACTCTTGCTGGCTCTGGTATTGAGAGCTGGGAAGATATCAAAGGCAAGACTGTATTCACTGGTCCACCTGCGGGCTCTGCATCTGCAACATCAGAAGCGCTCATCAAAATCATTACAGGCTACGAAGCCGGCACAGATTACACAGCTGTGCGTCTATCCTGGGGCGAGGGCTATGCAGCGCTTGCTGATGGCATCATCAATATGATGGTGCGTCCTGCGGAAATTGGCTCTGCCAACATCGAACAATTTGGCCTGTCAGGCGAATTCCGTGTTCTGTCCATCCCTGATGAAGCACGTGACGGTGACGCAATGAAAGCTCTTTTCGGACGCCCTGGCCGTGGAATGGCAACTTTTGAGGGCGATGTTTACAAGGGTCAACTCACCAGCGGCAGTATTACCGCTCTCGGCTTTTTCCAGTTTGTGGGCACGCACAAGGGTGCGGATGAAGAAGCCGTCTACAAAGCAACAAAAGCATTCTGGGAAAACATCAGCGAAGTTCAAGCAACTGCATTTTTTCTCAAGGAAGTCACCAAGGAAAGCGCATTTACTTCCATAAATGTGCCGCTCCATGCAGGCGCGCTTCGTTACTACGAGGAAGCTGGCTTTGACATTCCAGAGAGACTCCGCGCAGCAAATTAAAGGCGTACTCCCTTTAATCTGAACCGCAATATGCACGGTTGCTCACGACCGTGCATTTTACCTCGACAGGTTAGGCTGGAACAGGAATGGACAACACAGATAATTCTCCAAACTCGTTGTCATGGTTCGTTACCATGATGTCTGCAGCCGCTTGCGTTGCACTTGGTGTAATCGCGCTTTACAGCTCGGGCATCGGCCTGCTTGACCCGAAAATGCACCGCGCCGGCGGGTTTGCGCTGGCCCTGATCGTAGGCATCGCAGCATCGCGTTTGAGCCGGGAAAAAGCTGCAGAGCAATCCGGGCAATTATCAATTCCACATTTAGCCATTGATCTCGCTTTGTTGGCAGGCGGTCTTTGGTCAATCTGGTCTTTCTTCTTTGTTCAGACACAAATGGAAGAGGCGTTGTATGACGTGACCACAGCTGATGCTTGGCCCGCGCTGGTAGGCCTCGTCGTATTCCTGGAGCTATGTCGCCGTCTGTGGGGCTGGGGATTGTTTTCTGTTGGCGCGCTGGCGGTGCTGTATCTACTGTTCGGCAAGGATATGCCCGGCATTTTAGCGCATTCTGGATTTAGCCTGACAGAAGTTGCTGAAGCATTGTGGTATAACACCAATAAAGGCGTCTTTGGATCCGTAACAAACATCGTTCTTTCAACCGTATTCATCTTCATCATTTTCGGCGTCTTGCTGGAAGGCACCGGCGCTGGCGACACGCTTTTGAAATTTGCATTTCTCGCAACACGGCGCACCCGCGGCGGCCCAGCCCACGCAGCCATTCTTGCCTCATCATTATTTGGAACCATGTCTGGCAGCACTGTTGCGAATATTGTGGGCACTGGCACATTTACCATTCCCATGATCAAGAAACGGGGCTTCTCCCCCACCTTTGCAGCGGGTATTGAAGCCACAGCTTCGTCCGGTGGACAGATCATGCCACCGATTATGGGCGCGGCCGCGCTGGTAATGGCGGACCTTACCGGTGCGGGCTATCTGACCGTTATTGTGGCAGCCCTTCTGCCAGCTCTATTTTACTATTTCAGCCTGTTCTGCGCTGTAACGGTTGAGGCCAGACGGCAAGGTATTGAGGTGACTTCCCTCAAAGTGGAAGACAAAATTACAAATGTGGACTGGATCAATTCCGTCCTGTTTGTCGGCCCTATCCTCACCGTTATCGGATCGCTGCTTATCGGCCTGTCGACATCCGCAGCCGGCTTTTACGCAGTGATTGTTTTGCTGGTATTGTCCATCATAAACCCTGAAGTTCGGGCTGATCCAATGCGCGTCTGGCGGTCATTCATCGCGGGCAGTAAATCGGGCGCTACTTTGCTGATCGCCATTGCAGCTATTGGCATTCTAGTTGGGTCGCTAGACTCCACTGGACTCGGCCTGAAACTTGCCAATGTGATTGCTGCCATACGTGGGGATAGTCTGTTTTCCGCATTGCTGGTGGCCATGATCGGTGCTCTGATACTAGGAATGGGTATGCCAACACTGCCAGCCTACCTGATCATTATATTGGTGATGGGGCCGGCTATACAGGCACTTGGTGTCTCTATGCTTACAGCGCATATGTTTGTGTTTTACTACGGGGTGGCATCATCATTAACACCGCCTGTCGCAATTGCGGCCTACGCAGCGGCACCTATTGCAGGCTCCAATCCGCTGATAACAGCTCTCATGTCATTCAGACTTGGTATGGCGAAATTCATCATCCCATTCATCTTCGCGTTTTATCCAACAGTCTTGATTGTTGAGGAATTTCAGCTGCTGCCATTTATCTGGATTGTACTGCGCACTATGTTCTGTATCTGGCTGTTCTCATCAGCCCTCAGCGCTTATGACCGGGGCAAGCTGACGATATTCGAAGTGGGATTGCGGTTTGTTGCGGCATTCACGTTGTTGGCGATTAGCCCTATCTTCCATTTACCTGCATTGGCTGTCGGAATTGCGTTGATCGCATGGGACATCAGGCGCAACAGTAATCTGGTCAAAGGTGGGCTGAGCAGATGAGCAAGCGCCCCAATTTCCTGTTTATCATTACAGATCAGCACCGGGCCGACCATCTGGGCTGCTACGGAAACAAAATCGTCAAGACTGATAATATTGATGCATTAGCAGCTACTGGAACGCGCTACGAACGATTTTATGTGGCGAACCCCATCTGCATGCCGAACCGGGCATCCATTATGACAGGTCGGATGTCTTCGCTGCACGGAGCACGCCACAATGGTATTCCACTCAGTCAGGATCACACGACTTTTGTAGAACTTCTGAAAGATGCCGGTTACGGTACAGGGCTGATTGGTAAATCTCACCTCCAAAGCTTCACTGGCCTGGAAGCGACCAACAAGTTCAAGCCTGAGGCAGGCAAACACACGCCGACAAATGGCCTTCGGGACGCCATTAAAAACAACCGCCACGGCACAGAGTACGATCTGGAAATTGTGCCAAAATGGAAGACACCGCTTGCCAACCGTGTTGACGGGAACTTCTATGGGTTTGACCACGTTCAGGTCGCTGCTGATCATGGTGATAGTGCCACGGGCGATTACCTTTTATGGGCGCGGTCCAAACACGAAAACTTTGATCAGTTGGTCGGCCCTGAAAATGCTTTTCCAGACAATCGCATCAACGCGCCACAGGCCTGGCGAACCGCAGTTCCAGAGGAGCTTTATTCCACGTCATGGATTGCAGGATGCGCTGAAGAATATCTTGAGGAGCAGGCAAACTCCGAGCAACCATTCTTCCTGCAAATGTCCTTTCCAGATCCTCACCACCCCTTTACGCCGCCGGGTAAATATTGGGACATGTATGATCCCGCAGATATTGAGCTGCCCACCTCATTTGGAAACGGTCATCTGCCCCCAATACAGGCTATGAAAGAGGCACTGCGTCAGGGAGCGGACAAGCGTGACAATCAAAACCCCTTCGCGGTCACAGAACAAGAAGCACGAGAGTTGATAGCGTTGACCTATGGCAGCATCACCATGGTTGATGACGCGATTGGCCGTGTACTAACGCGCATGAAGACTTTGGGCCTCGACGAGAACACAGTGGTGATCTTCACCTCGGATCACGGCGACTACATGGGTGATCACGGACTGATGTTAAAACTACTCCTGCACTTTCAAAGCATTATTCGCGTGCCTTTCATCTGGAATGATCCCACACAGCGCAATGGCCCGAAGGTGGCGCCAGGGCTTGGGTCGTCCATTGATATTTCCAGCACGATTTTGGCGCGCGCGGGCGTGCAACCTTACAACGGCATTCAGGGCCGCGATCTAATGAATTCAAATGCTCCAAATGCTGTTGTCGTGGAAGAAGACAGCCAACGATCAATGATTGGCTTTGACCGCCCCCAGAGAGTGCGAACACTCGTCACTGACAGATATCGCATGTCACTGCGGCATGGTGAAGATTGGGGTGAATTATACGATCTCAAACAAGATCCTCATGAAATGGCGAACTTGTTTGATGACCCCGCATCATTGTCGGTCAAAAATGAACTGACAGCGCTTATGCTCAACAAGCTGATAGAGTTTCAGGACAGGGCGCCCCTACCAGCTTATCGTGCGTGAATGACGGAGTACGAAACAAGACAGGTTGATAAACCTGCGGCGCATTGATATTCGGTCTTCACTTTGATGAGCAGTGAGAGATGCAGATGTCGAGATTTCGCGCAACACTTTTGGGGTTTGTTGCGGTTCTGCTCTGGGCATTGCTGGCGCTTCTTACAGTAAAAACAAAACCAATACCTGCATTTCAATTGACCGCGATGTGTTTTGCCATTGGCGGAGTACTCGGCATGATCTGGGTAACGGTTTCAGGCATGCTTGGCTCGCTGATTAAAACGAATTGGAAGATCTACGTCTTCGGCACGGCTGGACTGTTTGGCTATCATTTTCTCTACTTTTCAGCCTTGCGTATTGCGCCAGCAGCAGAAGCCGGCCTCATCGCGTATCTCTGGCCACTTTTGATCGTGTTGTTCTCTGGCCTATTGCCCGGTGAGACTTTGAAGAAAGGACACATTGTTGGTGCATTGGTTGGTTTTTCTGGCGCTGCGTTGATTGTCACCCAGGGCGGTAATGGTTTTGATGCCAGCGCGATGTTTGGTTACGTGCTGGCATTTGCATGTGCCATTACGTGGTCCACATATTCTGTTTTTTCTCGCCGCTTGGGCGACACGTCAACAGCGAGCGTTGCGGTGTTTTGTCTTGCAACGGCAGTTTTATCCTTTGGTGCTCATCTGGCATTAGAAGAAACCGTCTGGCCAGGCAACAGTATAACATGGTTGGCAGTCGCAGGCCTCGGCATCGGCCCGGTTGGATTGGCTTTTTTTGTGTGGGATATTGGTGTTAAACGCGGAGACATTCAGCTTCTAGGTGTTGCGTCGTATGCCGCTCCACTGCTTTCCACTATTGCATTGGTATTGGCTGGTCTTGCTGCACCCACAATTAGTTTGCTGGTGGCCAGTATGCTGATCACGCTCGGAGCTATTTTGGCCGCACGCGCCAGCCTGAATGTGTCTTCTAAATAGCGTTCGAAAGTATCGTCGGTTTCAAGTATCACAGAACGCGTTCCAGAGATTCCACAATGATCCGAAATGCCTCCGGTTAATCTCCACCCATTCTTTTTCGTCCAAGATCCAATCAAAACGAGCCGTTCAACCTTTTTCGGGTTTCACCGAGCAAACTCGAGCACCAATGCGTCACCTTGAGTCATATCAAGCAATGTAATTGATTCATCAATCGTTTCGGCCACAGCCTCCAAATCGGACAGCCCACATCCGCGAAGATCATACCGCACTAATCTATGACTGCTGGAAATCTCTTGTAGCCCATGGTCCCCAATCGGATTTGCGTGATCATATGAAACTTGACTAAGTCATGTAGCGGATTTCACGATGACTAGACCTGACTCCGGATGTGCAACCGCAATGCATAGATTGTCTTTTGCTTTGACAAACAAATTCTTCTGATGGGGTAGGGTATTTCCAAACCTTATTTTTTAGCAGTTTGTATGAGAACCTTCAGCACATTTTATTGTACGCGCCAAATGGGCAAAACCATAAATCACACAAGCTTCAAAACACTTGAAAGTTACTCGTTTCCAAGTTTTCGGATATCTCGGAAAATAACGGCCTGTCGAACAACTAATGTTTGTCGGGGATCTCATTTCTATAGCGTGCCGCCCAAGCAATGCTGACTTCATCTGCAAGTTTTGCCGTGGGCGGCGTGATGTCTTTTGCAATTGCCCTGTCCAAGCCCAGTTCATCAAGAAGCTGTGCCAGAATCTCGCGAGGATGCCCAGCCAGATTATCATATGAAATTTTATGAGGCTTGATGCTCTGCTCATCGAACCAAGCTTTCCAATCCTCATCAAATTTGGTTAGCTCTAACACATGGCGTTCGATTTCCACCCGGTCATAATGCAGTTCCTGGGGCGGAGTGGTTCTCTCGATTTCACTCCCATCTGCTGCCTTGTGCCAAAGTCCTGACTGCTCTGCTTTGACTCGCGAGATAGCCTGATCAATTTTGTTGGGACGCGTAAGGTGGATAAACAGCGTCTTTCCAAAAGCTGCTTCGATGCGGTCACTGTCTCTGTCGTATGCAGAAAACAATTCGGCGGTTTTTTGCCGAAAGAAATCGAAACTCCCCCGTTGCAATCTCAGGCCAAACATCCCGGTGTCACCGGTGCCACGCGCGCGGGCCGCGGCAAATGTAGCTGCTAGCATTTCGTGGTTTGAAGCATAGTTATCCTTGGGCAGTTTATACGTCTTCATCCAACTTTCGAGATCAGGTCTGTGAAAATGGGAATCGGGGAATCCTGCCCTACCCGTCTGCTGCAGCATTTTGCAAAGTAAGGTGCTGCCGCTGCGGGGGGCGGTACAAATAACATAGGACTTGAAACGATTTTGGATGCTCACAAACTTTCAATCCATGTCCGGGAGAGGTCCGCTATATGGCGAAAAAGCCTAGCTGCCACTATTGCGCGCCCTAGTACATTGTCTTTTGGTATTCGGCCTCCAGATCGGCATCCAGCTTTTTCATTTCTTCCAGATTATCCGGCGCGCCAGAAGTTTGATCGAGCACCATTTTTACAAGAGATGGCATATCGCTACGGTCTTGATGCTGCTTAGGGTCCCACAATTTTGACCGTCGAAACGCTTTTGCGCAATGGAGGAAAACTTCCTCCACAGTGACAGCAATGGCTATGGTTGGTGCCCGATCCTTCACCGCCATCAGGGCCAGTAAATCCGGGTCACGGGTCAATTGTGCGTTTCCGTTCACGCGTAAAGTGTCGTCAAATCCAGGCACCATAAACAGAAGGCCAACGGCGGAGTTCGCTAGAATATTTGACTGTGTATCTAGGCGGTTGTTGCCAGGCCGGTCCGGTATGAGCAACGTTTTATCGTCAAGAATTTTTACAAACCCACAAGGATCACCCCTCGGGCTGACGTCCCCCAACCCGCCTGACGATTGTGTGCCAATGCACAAAAATGGTGAACGAGCGATGAAATCCCTGGCGTGTTGATCCAGATGGTTTTGACACTTCTCCACTGCAATAGCATGTGTGGCCGGGAACAGAGCTCGCAGAGCTTCCTCATTCTGGATAAAAAACTCGGACTTCAATTCAGATGTGTTTGCCATATCCTGCTCCTTGACCGCTTAGTTTTCCGCACCAGTTTTTGATCTCATAGCAGCGCGCGGTCCCCATGGATAGTCGGAGCGGGATACGCGGGCTTACAATGTGAGAGCAAGAAAACCATTGTAGAGCAGACCCGACAAGATTGCCCCGCTAAATCCCAGACATAGGTAGCTAATGAAGACTGAGCGTTTGACAAGTGCATACACGGCAGTCATGGCGGGGATAGATGTCACGCCACCAGCTACCATGAATGTCATGGCAGCGCCCGCAGTCATTCCTTGCTCAATTAGTCCTGAAACGATTGCAGGTGCGGCATAGCCATTGAGGTAAGCCGGCGCTCCAACAAGGGCGCTAACCAAGATGGGCTGCAAGCCGGCTCCACCCACCACACCGGCAATGGTATCAGCGGGTATGTACCGGATCATCAGGCTTTCAAAAACATAGGCCAAAGCCAGCCACTTTAGCAGAAACAGCCCGTTGGTGCGCACCTGAGACCAAAATATGTTCGCCCGATCATTTTCCTCCCAGAAGCGCCAAACAGGTTTGCCTTCTAAAGGTTGATCTGCCCCGCATCCGCAGGTGCTTCGTGAGGTTTTCAACAACGCACTTTGAAAGAGGTTGGCTCGCATGGCAGCACGAACGACGAACCCGCCTGCAAGGCCCATTCCGACAGCCGCGACTGTCTTTGCAATGGCAAATGTCGCTCCCAACTCACCCGCAGTAATCAGAAATATCGACGGGTCCATTAAGGGCGACGAAAGCCACAAAGCCATAACTGCCGAGAGCGGCGTTCCAACCGCCAGCAATGCCGCAATAAATGGTATGATCTCGCAAGAGCAGAATGGCGCGAGACCTCCCACAAGAGATGCCAGAAGAATCATCCGTGCTTCATTTCCCTGAAAAGCGCCGGCAACCATTTTCTCAGCACCTGTGGCTTTCAGAAAGCCGATCGCTACGATTGCCAGAGCCATGTAGGGAGCCGTGCTAAAAACAGCTGACAGTGCGAACCGCAGAGTTGGAAACAATTGTGCAGGATCAAAAATCCATAGAACCCCAAGTATTACCGCAATCAAAAGCCACACCCGGTCGATCTTTTGAGCTGCGAACCAATTTTCACCGTTGATCTCCGTCGATGTCATGGCCTGTCTCCTAGCAATGCATCAGTGCAACATTCCTCTGTGAGATAGTTCACCAATTCATCCATATTGGCGTAGTTTGCACAGCTGAGAATGGTGCGACCCACACGGTGTTGTTTGACGAGATTGGCCTGTCGCAATGCAGCTATGTGATGTGAGAGCGTGGAAGCTGGAATCTCAATGCGTTCCTGAATATCACCAACTGGCAACCCATCTGGTCCAGCACGAACCAGCAACCGATAAATACGCAAACGGCTTTCATTGCCAAGGGCTGACAACATCAATGCCGCTTGAACTTCCCGCTCATTTGGATCAACTACGCTTTCCATATCCATATAACTAGTTTTATCGAAATAAAAAAGCAAGCTAATTTTCAAGTTTTGATGATTGGCAATTTTTACCAAGTATAAAACTGGACAATTTGGTTAACAAATGCCTAATTTGGCGGGACAATAAAAGTCAAAGTTTGGGTTCTGGATTTAGTGCAGGTTTGGGTATGAGTTTCGATGAGGCACCCTTTTGGGGGGCGGCAGAAAAAAATTGCGAATTTAAAAAATTAAACCACGCCATTCTCTGTGCAGTTTGCTTATTACTATTGTCTCTCCTTGCATTTGGGACGACAGCTCATGCTTCCGTGCCACATTGTCCTCCAGGAACATGTATTGATCTGGAAGAAGCAAATACCTTAAAGAACGAATTAAAACGTGAGATGGCTCGCGCGGGGGTGCCGCCACGCCTTCAAGTGCTCGTTGACCGCCTCCCCAATTGCGCAGAATGTATCCGTGCAAGCCGTTTGAGCATCGTGACCGTTCACGACCGCGCTGATGGCAACGAGTTGTTGCGCTTGGCTGGTGACCTTGGCGATGGCTATGATTTCAATCACAGTGGCAGCTCAACCTATATACAGTCACCATGGTCGCCGAACAGTGAGCGTATTGCACGCGCGCAACTAGTTGATGGACGGGCGAAAGCAATTCATTTCACCTTGCTTCAAGGCCCTTGTATTTGTTGTCCGAAGAACGAGGATGCAGCGGCCATCTGGGAAGCAAATGGTGGTGCGGTGCGCAAGGCTGAGACCTTGTTCAACAATGAAATTGTAATTTCCATCCGTTCAACTGATCAGTTAGGTGAACTGCCCCCCGATCTGTATGAGCTCGATCCATCCTTGACGAGACAGGTAATTGAAGGGCCCGCCACCGCTTCAAAACGCCTCCCTGCCGCATTCCCAAAGCTTGAGCGGTTTGTATCCGTCATATGTCCGCAATGCCGGGGAGTGGCCGCACAGCGCAATGCGTTGGTCGCGGAATACAATAATAAAAGAGAAAGAGCGGAAGCAGACTTTATTGAAGGATCGCGACTGCTGGAGCTGCATATTTCACGCGCGAATGAAACTCAGCGAATTCGAGCGCTTATCCCGTCTCCAACAGCTGCAAACCCAAATGCATCTGTCGATCAACGCAATGCTGACCGCGAACGAGAGGACGCACGCTTGCTGCGTCAAGCAAACGCGTTGTTCGCGCGATCTCGCGCTTTAGTGGAAGAAATGACAAGGCTCAAACCGGACATCGACAAGTTGGATGTTGCGCTGCTGGAGTGTGATCAGCAACCATGCAGCGAGCCAGAAACGGCAATAAATGGAACGAATGTGCCATCTGGAGAGCAGGAAACCAACACCCAGCTGTCACAGGCATTTGCCGTGTATGCTGGAATGGCATTCAAAAACAGCATCATGTCGTCAAACCTTCACTATTTGTCTGGCTCCCAAGATGCATCTGGCGATGCTGCAGTGAGTTCAGCAGCTTTCTCGTTTGGCCTCATGGCCTACCCATTCTCCGGCATCCCAATTTATGTATCTGCAGAAGGTATGGTGTTTGCCGGTGGAGATGGACGTTTTTATTCAGTCGACCTTCATCCAACCGCAGGTGTTGATGATACGACAGCGGAAGGTCGTGCACTTTGGGCCGGCCGTGTCTCTCTGGGTGTGACGATACCGTTTGAGGGTGGATGCATCTCTCGAACAAGCTGCTTCCTTGTAGATTTGGATGGTGGCGTTGTGCTTGAACGTACCCGAACTACCTTCGTAACTGATGAGACCGGTGGAGGCGGGCAACACAACAGCTTTACATTTGACCAGACCAATGTTGGTGTCTCGGTTGGTGCCGCGCTGTCAATGCCACTATGCGCGTTCATGGATGTAACCTGCGGCGCCGCACTTGCGCCATTTGGACGTGTGACCTGGTTCCCGGATGCAGAAGATAATTTCGAGCGCACCACCTCCACTTTTAATCTCGATTACGCTGGTGACTTTGATATCGACACCCAATTCGAACTTGGCATGCGTTTGATTGTGCCGTTTGGACCGACACGTTGATTCCATGGCTTGTTGCCTTATTCTGGCTTGAGGCTACCGCAAAATCTTCTGACCATATCAATAATTGCAGGAGTTCTAAAGGCGGCTTTCTTCGACAAGACTCGCAACATCAAGTGGCTTATTGATCAATTCGGGCAAACCATCCTGATTGAATTTCCATTCAGATTGCGGTCTGTCTCGATATAATTCCAGCCCATTGCCATCTGGATCGTTGAGGTAAACCGCTTCGCTTACACCGTGATCCGCAGCGCCGGTTAACTTGTGGCCAGCACTTTGGACACTATCAATCACGCGCCCGAGTGTTTTTCGGTCGGGGAATAAAAGCGCTAAGTGATAAAGCCCGGTATGCCCCTTTGGAGGCGGCATACCGCCTTTGCTTTCCCATGTATTCAGACCGAGATGGTGGTGGTAATCATCAAATGAAAGAAACGCTGCCTGCCTTCCGTACATATGCATGACACGCATACCAATTACGTCTCGATAAAAAGCAACGGCCCGCTCAAGATCAGCCACCATCAAATGCCCGTGACCAACATGGGCGCCCGGTATTCCTTTGGTGGCGTCTATCATTTGCTATGCTCCATCTATGGACAATAAGGGAGAGGGCGTATGGTTCATAATCGCTATTTCTCCATCAGGAAAACGCTTGGCATTTCGGCCCACCACTCACCATCCTGGCGCACCTCTAGCGGTTTTTGCATCGGTATACAAATCTTCCACCATTCTTGCGTTCGCGGATCATTTGCCATCGCCGCCATATCCGCATCATGGTCGGTGCCGTAATATTCATAATAAGAGAACAACAAGTTTTCCGGCTCGCGCAAGAAGATTGAGTAATTGGCAATATTGGACCGGCGAATCTGGTCCAAAACATCTGGCCAGACATCGGCGTGCAGGCGCTTATACTCCTCAAGAGTATCTGGTCTAATACCAATTACATGGGCATATCGTTTCATTTCAAATCCTTAATTCTATCGGTGAGCCGGGAAGACAGTTTGGCGGTGCGAAAACCATCATTTTCTTTGCGTGCGCCAAAACACTGCATCTTTGTCAAAAAACAAGCCAAAGCTGACGGGATTCAAATGCCTTTCAGAGCGACTTGAGAGAATTATGTGCCACATATGCTCATCTAAAATTCGTCCCGTTACCCTTAGTATTTTCCGGCGATGCAAAAAGCTTAGCCACGGCAACATCATCGTCACCTTCAAAACGAATAGCTGAGGTCTGTTGCTGTCTTCCAAAGTCTTGATTGAGATAGATCGTCACATTTAATCGCAAGGTCTCATCATAGGCACTTTTTCTCCGGCGGAGCAATGTAAGCACATTTGATCTCTTGCTAGCGAAAGCAATCAGGCACCCGGTAAATATACAGTCTTGCGATATAATGCGTCTCGCCTCAACTTGTTGGAAGTTCAGCTTCGGCTTCCTGTGTATTGTGTGTTTGTGACAACCATTCAAAAGGCCAATCTGTTTGAGACTTCTCGCCGTAATTCTTGGGTTTCTATCTATTTTCCCCTCAATTGCTTTAGCTTCGGAGTGTGGCACAGCATCGCCGCAGAGTATTACATGGAAATTCAGGATCGAATCCGAAAACAGCGCATGGAAACAATTGGAACCAAATGTCCTACCGGATATTGGATCCGGTCAAACCGTTCAATTGCAAGGGATCGTCTCGAAAGGTCTCGGACCGCATGATTGCCCTCGGGCTCTTCACGTGGCTGGTGCAAGTGAAGCCGAATTGGTCTCCGTTGGTGGCATTGTTCTGGGCAAACAGGGCCGCTTTGCGTCAACTGCACGCGACTACTCCGGCAGCAGTTCAATCAACGCAAGTCGCATGTATCTTCTACCTCACAATATGGCTGCTCACGAAGATGTTTTGATAGACATCAAAAGGCAGTCTGTGACAACAAACCCGCTTGCAGACTTACATTTGTCACGTATCGACGACTTTACTACAATCAGCGATGCTGCAAACAAAGACATTTGGCAAATCTGGCTGCGCGACTGGAGTCTTCTGACAATCCTAGTTGTCGGCGCTGGATTCAGCTTCCTTATGACACGGGGTGCCTCTCGTTCTGATAAGAATGTCTGGCTGCCCTACTTCTTAGCAAGTGCAATTCCTTCCACGTTTCTGGGAAGCCTGCCCGCATTTCAAATGAATATTTTTGGCCCTGTTTGGTTTTGGAGTGCCGAATTTTTACCCTACATTTTTTTCGGATTTTTGCATGTTTGCACAGTCTTGCGCCTTCGTCTTGGAAGAATAATCGCCGCCTGTGTTTGTTGCTACTATGGAGTTCTACTTGCTGCCATTATCTTTGATATTCCAATAGGTGACTTGGAAAACTGGGTCTCGATCGCTTACGCATTTATCGTATTGGCCGCCTGTTTGCTTTTTGTAAAAGTGTGGAAGGCGAGGACGGTTCGAAGCATTTTATCCCCGTGGATTCTTGGTATTATTGTCATCACTATATTGATGCTAGTTACCTCCACCATTTTCAATCAGGAAACTCCACCAAGTTTAGACCCTCTATATATTGGCCCTATTGCAATAGTAGTCTGCCTTCTCTTCGCAATGGCTGATGACTACCGCAAGGACAAGCGGGCGTTAAGCCAGGTAACGCGGCAGTTATTGGTTGCCCAAGATGCAGAGCGTGAGCGGTTGGCGAAAACTCTGCACGATGATTTTAGTCATAAAATTGCGTCCGCACGATTGCGGTTGGAAGCACTTTTATACAGCAAGGAAAACCTTGATCGAAACAACCTGACTGATCCAATAAAAGATCTAGTTGAGGTTGGCATGGACATGTCCAGTGCTATCGAGACTTTACGACCCGCCACGCTCGTTTCAATGACCCTGCCAGATATAATTGCGCAGGTTGTCGATCGTTGGAACCCGGTCTCTAGAGCAACTATTGCAATGGAAATTGATGGTGAAATAGAACTGGCTAGCGAAGTACAGTTGCAGATATACCGAATACTGCAAGAAGCTCTATACAACTCGGTGCGTCACGCAGATGCTGAACATATTCATGTTGTCGCACACCTCAATTCCAACAATGGCTCTATTTCCATAGAAGACAATGGTGTGGGGTTTGATAGCGACAGAACATCCGCCGGAATTGGTCTTGCTTCAATGAAAGAGCGCGCAGAGCTAATTGATGCAACCTTCTCGATGGAAAGCCATCCGGGAAGCGGAACAAAAGCATTGTTGGAGTTTAAATCAAAATGATCCGGATTGCGCTCGTAGACGATCATGCAATCGTCCGACAGTTGATGAAAAGCGTTATGGCAACCAATTCAGACTTTGAGTCCATCATCGACTTCGAAAGCGGAGAAATGCTGCTGGAAAATATCAAAAACCTGCAGCTGGACTTGATCGTCATGGATATATCGCTGCCGGGTATTGATGGTATTGAGACGATTGCGAGACTTAGATCAGGCGGCTGCACGTTTCCAATATTATGTTTGAGTATGCATCTCAATCAGGCAATCATGAATCGTGCTTTCAAAGCAGGTGCAAACGGATATGTTGTCAAGCACGACCCATTCGACGTTCTTTCAGATGGTATTCGTTCCGTTTCTGACGGCAACAGGTTTATAAGCCCGGCCATGTCCGCCGGGCACCTAAACCAAAACAATTCACAAGAAACCCTGGCTATCTTGTCGCCTCGCGAGCGAGAAATTCTATTATTGGTGGCTGATGGCAGAACTGCGTTGGATATTGCCGGACAACTTGGAATCAGTGAGCGAACAGTTGATTTTCATCGACGTAGAATTGGCGAAAAAACAGGCCTCAAACGCATTCCGGACATTGTAAAATTCGTGCATGACAACGGTTCGGAAAATAGGCGTTAGTGCCCGGTATATTTACCGGCTACCGCACGTAAATAAGCATTGATTTAGTACCAACTGGCACGGCATCGGCCGTATGGGAGTTGGCTAAAATATATGAACCGCTTTAAAAACCTGATTAGACGATCTTTCTTCATAAGTAGTCTGGTTGCTGCAACCAGCATCACAAATCTTGACCAGGCGTATGCCGCGGCCATAACAATCACCAACTATAGTCAATGTGGCACCGCAAGCACCAATGTTGCTGTGCCTGCGAATACAAGCACCAGTATCGTTTTGACCAACGGCACCAACTCCAATGGCACATTTGATCTGATCGGGCTCACTTCAAGCGACAATATGTTCAACATCACCCTGGCACCGGGCGCCTCAATCGTTTTGCCGGTAAGCGCTCAATCATTTGCACGAACAGCAATCATTGATTGTTCACCTATCAGCGGTCCCGTTTCTCTTCCAGGATCACTTGATGATGATTTGAGACAACTTACGCGTGACAGCGTTACATCTGACTTGCTGAATTTGTTTGGCAATTACGGTTTGCCTGACGAACAATCTGAAGAGTTATCTATTGCAGAGCAGCACGAGCGCGACTCCCGCGGCAGTGCCAGATCCAGAGAACGCGAACGGAATGGTCCTGGAAGCAATAGAAATATCAGACCAGATGAAGATGCTCCCGACCACCAGAATGAAGAAAACGAAACCGATAATATTCCCACCAGCACATTGCCCGATGGGTCGCGCGACTATGGTGACTTGCTGCCTGACTTTGATGAACTTACACCTGAAGAACAGGAATTGTATCAGGATGAAGCGGAGGCTTCTGGAAATCCATTTTTCTGGAATATTGCGGCAGTCAAGATCAGAATAGAGAAACTACGGGCTCGGCGGCGAGAACTACTTCAAAAAGCAGATATCAAAGAAGAAGACGTAGACTACATTAAAAATGGCAATGGATCTTCTGGGGTCGGATATGGCAGTCACTCCGTCATTATGGTGCAAGATCAAATTGCAAACGCACGACACGCGGAAGCTGTTGATGAGGCACAAGAGCGGTTCCGAGCAAATGGCGGCACAGGTAATTTTGATGTCCATCTCCATAATGTTGATATGCAATTGAACAATCTGGAAACCGCGCAACAACAGCTGGAATCAGGGCAGTCTGTCGATATGAGCCGATTGGGCCTGTCCACACAGAACTATGTACCAGAAGCTAAAAGAACAGTTGGTCAAAAGGCAATTAATCAGAATTTCTATTTCGCAAATTCTTCTACTCAGACTGCTGCGTATGGAAAATTTGCGGGAGCGTTCCACTTCATCAAACGCGATGTCAACAATATCAAGGGATTGAGCGCCTGGATCCGGGGAGAGTATTCCAGCAACTCTAGTGGAAGTCTTAGTACCGGTCGCGACTCTAACATTTTCGAACTAGCTGTGGGCGCAAAACTGCGGCTCAATAAAAGGCTGGCAATTGGATCAGCGCTCCGCATATCTCACTCAGACAGCCAAACCGTTGGAACAGGAACAAGCGTTAAAAGCAATCTGGTTGGTATTGCACTGTTCACCGACGTTCTTCTGCCTGCAGAGTTTCAACTGCAACTCACCGGCGCTTTTGAAAGAGCCGACAACAACGTACTGAACGGTGGAAATACCGGAGATTTCTCCTATCACAGCCATATATTTTCCGCCTCTTTGAAAAAAGTGTTCCGACTGCATGATACATGGACCTTCACTCCCCATTTGGCCTGGTCAATCAGCCACACGAAAACAGGAAGCTATGTTGATTCTGCAAATAATCACATAGAAAGCGAAGACTTTGATGTTTCGGTTCTCACATTTGGTGGCGTGCTGAACGGAAACATTTATGACTATTCAAATCCAGGTGGATTTGAAATACGCGGGATCAGTCAGATATTCGCAAATATTGGATTGAAAGGCACCCAATTCTTGCAGCGTGCAGATGGTACGAACAATCCTTCCGATACATCTTTCTTACAAGAAGAAGGCGGTGGTCCGACACTTTCTGCCGGTTTGGATGTCCTGTTCATGAACGCTGTTGAGGCGTCATTTGGCAGCTCTGTCACCTTTGCAAGTGGCGAAGATCCTTGGTCTGTATTTGCAGAGCTGAAAGTTCCGACTGAGACCATAACTGATGCGCTCAACGATACGAAATTTCAGGACAGTTATCTAAATTTAAAGGGGAGTTTTACTGATTTACCCAATGGTCGAAGCGGCTGGACAGTGGGAGGTGCATTTAGCACTCGGTTTTAAACCCTATGCCCCATTCCATTCGTTGAACATTTCGAATGGGGGGAATCTGTGGATTCAGCGCACTATCATTCTGTTGCTCCATATCCGGTACGCGCCAGCTCATCCCAGATAGTATCCGGTAGTGGCATCACAGCCTGCGCTAAATTGCGCGCCAGCGATGACGCCTTGGAGGTGCCAATAAGAACCTTATCAACCGAACCAAACCGGAGAGGAAACTGCAAAGCCATTGCGGCGAGCGGCACACCGTGCACGTCGCATATCTGCTTTATCTTCATACTGCGGCGCTGTATCTCATCGGAGGCTGGCAAGTAATCATAACGTGCGTTAGGGCCTGGCCCGGTTGCTAGAATGCCTGAGTTAAATACGCCACCGACAATAAGTCGAATGCCCTGTTCAGCGCAAAGTGGCACCAGTTCTTCTGCAGCTGAAGGATCGAGCGGCGTCAACCGTCCGGCGATCAAAATCCGATCAATCTCTATACGCCCGATAAGACTTAAGCAGGTTTCAACCGAGTTCACGCCAAGGCCGATTTCAGACACCACGCCCTCAGCTTTCAGTCTGGAAAGCGCTTCAGCGCCGCCATTGAGGAACGCATTGATATGATGCTCCGCATTGGTACCATTCCCGCGATCACCAATATCATGCGCATAAAGTGCATCAATCCGGTTCAACCCTAACCTCTGGAAACTATCCTCCACCGAGCGCAAAACCCCATCGTGCGAATAGTCAAACCGTTGAGAAAACGGCAGACCGCTGGCAAATCCTTCCGCTACATCGTCGTGCCTCAGTTGGGAAAGCAACCGACCCACTTTTGTTGTCAGCGTCCAACCATCTCGGCTTCGTAAGTAGTCTCCAAGCCGACGCTCAGATGCCCCATTGCCATAATGGGGCGCCGTATCAAATTCTCTGATGCCAGCATTCCAAACGGCATCCAGCACGGCGTGGCATTGTTCATCTGTCACTGGTTCGTATAGGCCTGCCAATGCTGATCCCCCGAAGGCAAAGCGCGACGCTGTCACTTGTTTTCACCTGTTTGCACATCAACGACAATTTTTGTCACAGCTCCAGTATCTGACGCCCAATAGGCCAACGCATCACCTGTCTGTCGAAACGGCATGACCCGGCTAATAATGTCATTTGCCGGGTAGCTTCCGCTTTCCAAATGCGCTGCGGCCTCCTGGAAATCTTCCTGCAAAGCTCCACGGGAGCCCATCACGTCAAGCTCTTTGGTAAGGATCAGTTTCGTATCATATGTTACCGGCGTGTTAGAGTACCCGATATATACGACACGCCCGCACGGAGCCGCGATATCAACGCAACCAAGAAAAGTTTCCGGCAAGCCGACAGCTTCGATTGCTACATCAACGCCGTCGCCATGCGTCAAGGATTGGACGGTGTCTTTCACTTCATCTGGCGAAACACCTATGGCGGCACCAGCGGCCTTGGCGAGAGTAAGCTTAGCGCCGTTAATGTCGACGGCGATGACACGCGCCCCAAGCCGTGCCGCGCCAGCAATGACGCCGAGGCCAATCGCTCCACATCCAAAAACCAGTACGGTTTCATCTGCGCCAACCCGCCCGCGTCGCACAGCATGAAAACCAACCGCCATAGGCTCTATCAGTACAAGGTGATCCGGATGGGCAGTCTTAGACACCACAATCCGCTCCCATGGCACGGAGATCCTGCTCGTCATGGCACCTTCGCGCTGAACCCCTAATGTCTGGTTGTTTCTGCATGCATTGATACGGCCAACCTGGCACGCGGGACACCTGCCGCAGTTCTTATAGGGATTGAGCGTAACGGCCATGCCGATCTCAAGCCGTTCAGGTACATTGGCGCCCTTGGAGAGTAAGGTGCCGGAGACTTCATGACCTGGAATGCGAGGATAACCTACCAATGGGTTCATGCCACGCCACGTGTTCAGATCACTGCCACAAAGGCCCACCCGTTCCACTTGCAAAAGCACATCATCTGTCCCCATTTCAGGCTCATTGGCTTCACCAAAAAAACCTTCGCCCGGAGCGTTGATATAAAAGGCCTTCATACCCTAAAATCCAGTAACCGCGCCGCCATCGACAGCGAGAACGTGGCCGTTGACAAAGCCCGCAGCTTCCGAAGCGAGATAGGTTGCAGCCCATCCGATATCCGTGTCCTCGCCCATTCGACCCATCGGTGTACGCGACATGATTTTCGCTTTGCGCGCTGGGTCATTCCCTAACGCTGCCTCTGTCATCGGAGATGTAATCCAGCCAGGCGCTATGCCGTTAGCACGTACGCCATCTTCCGAGACTTCGGCTGCCGTCGCACGTACAAGACCTAAAACCGCTGACTTTGCAGCTGTGTAAGCCACAACTTGGGGGATTGTGAGATAACTGGCCATGGATGCCAGATAAATGACAGAACCTCCGCGCACCCGTAAAAACGGAAGAGCAGCACGCGTCAAATCAAATGCGGCAGTTACATGAACATCCAATACATCGCGAAATTCATTTGAGCTTGTTTCTTCGAATGGTTTTTTGAGATGCGTGCCAGCATTGTTGACCACGATATCCAACTGGCCAAACGCTTCGCATGCTGCATTGATAATTCCGTCTGCAGAATCGGACGCAGTTACATCTGCCCTATGCGCGCGCGCATTCTCCCCCAATTTTTCAATTGCTATGTCCAGCTTTGAAGCCGTTTGCCCTACGATCAGCACTTTCGCGCCAGCGTCGACATAGCAACGGGCAATGGCAAGGCCAAGGCCACTTCCGCCACCAGTGATTACCGCGACACGACCATCCAGCCGAAATGGATCACTCATGCCATTAATCTCCCGATTGCCTGGCTTACACTGTCTTCGCTTTGTCCTGGTTCCGGCAATCCTGGCACCTCCCCCACGATACGACGTTCTTTGAAAACGAGAATGCGACTTGCAAGCGAAATGATCTCGGGCATATCGGATGAAATCACGATCACTGACTTTCCTTTCGTCGAGGCCAGATCCCAAATGAGCTTATGAATCATCGATTTAGCGCCCACGTCCACGCCCACTGAGGGTTCGTCCACAATTAGGATGTCGCAGTCAGCCGCCAGCCATTTTGCAATCGAAATCTTTTGCTGGTTGCCGCCGGAAAGATCTCCTACACGCTGTTCAATACCGGTGGCCCGTACATCCAATGCGCTCATCAATTCTTCGGCTATCCGGCGTTGTCGTTTGCCATCAATGGCACGTGTGATGGGGTTTTGCAGCCGTTTACCCATCGCCATAGTCATGTTCATTTCGATATCAAAGTCGAGGAACAAGCCATCTTCCTTGCGATTTTCAGATACATAGCCAATGCGATATTTCTCGATTGCTTCACCAATATCGGCGATCTCCACCGGTTCACCATTGACGCTTACTGTGCCAGCGCTTTTGGAATACAGGCCAATCAATGTGCGGGCCAGCTCGGTTCGGCCGGATCCAACCAAACCATAAAAGCCCAGAACTTCGCCCTGACGTAGCGTAAAACTTGCGTTGTCCACCAAACCAGGCGCACTCACACCATTCACTTCCAAGGCTGAAGTATCTTGGTCAGTCTCAAGACGTGGAAAAGCCTCAATGCGCAGCTTGCGACCGATCATCATCTCCACAATGTCATCCCGGTCCAATTCTGCAATGGGCTTGGTGCCCACATGGTGACCATCCCGCAAAACGGTTACGCGGTCGCATATTTCCAGCACTTCTTCCAACTTGTGTGAGACAAAGATCAGTGTGATGCCATTATTCCTCAGCTCACGCACCAATGCGAAAAGACGCGCTACCTCATTGGCTGTGATGGATGATGTCGGTTCGTCCAGAAGCAACACCTTTGTTTCCCGAGAAAGCGCCTTGGCGATTTGTACAAGCTGCTTTTGGGCCGCCGACAGATCGCCAATCGCAGCTTCTGGATCGAGATCAAGCCCCACTCGTTTGAGGGCGGCGGCGGCGTCGCGATTAAGCCTCTGCCAGTCCAATCCCATGCCGCTTCGGTACAGTTGAAGCTTGTCGATCATGATATTTTCGGCAATCGAGGCTTCAGAAAACACCTGAATTTCCTGGTTTACGATTGTAATGCCTTTGGCCATGCCGTCGCCCAGAGAGCTGAGATTGAGCGCTTCTCCATCCAGCCTTATGGTTCCTTCGTCAGCGCGATGAATACCGCAAATTGCCTTGATCAAGGTTGATTTGCCCGCACCGTTTTCACCTAGCAATGCGTGAACCTCACCGGGATGAAAAATTGTCGAAACACCATCAAGTGCCTTCACACCCGGAAATGATTTTCCGATACCGCTGAGTTCAAGCGTCATGACCGGTTTGTCCGTTTGGCCCAGACCTCGCGCGCACGATCAAGCAGGATTGTGAGTAAAATGATTGACCCGAGGAATGCTTGCTCAAAATAGACATTGGCTTGCACTAGAATGAGGCCGTTCTTGATCAACACCATAATCAATCCGCCTGCAAACAAACCGAGCGCCGTAATACGCCCACCGGCAAGCGCAGTGCCGCCAATGATTGCGACGGCGAATGATATGATCAGCCAATTTTCACCGATGGCTGGCTGCGCAGAGCCCAGACGCGATACCCACAAAAGACCGCCAATGCCCGCAAAAAGTGATGAGAGGAAATTAGCGCCCATAATGACACGATGGGTGTTGATGCCGGACAGCTCAGCCGCTTCAGCATTGGATCCAGTTGCCAGAAGCTGGCGGCCGAAAATGGTGTGGCGGAACATGTACCACACAGCCAGAAGCGTGCCGAGCATTAGGTAGAAGAGATAGGGTAGACCTAGAAAACTGCCTCGGCCAATAGTTTTGAAAGCTGCCGGAATGTTACGATAGCTATAACCTTCCGACACGCCATAGACGATGCCAGTGAAAATAAAGAGCGTCGAGAGCGTGACAATAAAGCTGTTCACACCAAGCTTTGTCATTACAAAGCCATTGAAAAAACCTGTCGCCAACGAAACGCCAAGCGCTATAGCAATACATAAAGGCCAGGGCAGACCCAAAGTATCGACTGTATAACCGAACGTGACAGCGGTGAGACCTGCAATCGCCCCCACTGACAGGTTCATGTTGCCGGTAACCAACATAATAGCCTGCGAAAGCGCAACAAACATGTAAAGCGATTGAGTGCGGGTAAGATTGAAGATGTTGTACTGCGTAAGAAAGCTGTCTGAAGCGAGGGCGAAAATCACCACCAGCAACGCAGCCGCACCCAAAATGCCCGCTTCAGCGCCCGTAATGATACGACCGGCGCGCAACCTTTTCATAAACATGCTGTAGTCTCCGATGTGAATTGGTTGGCGGAAGAGCAATCTTGCCCTACCGCCATACTAAAATCACTTGGTCAGGTATTCACCTTCAAGACTGTTGATAATGCCCTTTGTCAGATCAGATATCTCGCCTTGAAAATTGTCGATGTTGTCCTTGGTGACGGTCAGAACGCCTGCATCAATAGCGTGCTGGCCTTCGACCGGCTTGAAGCCTTCAGACATCATTTTCAAAAGAGCCATTGAAATGTAGCCGTGGCCATACGGGTTCTGCGCAAGTGTGCCGTCAATATGTCCAGCACGAATGGCATCCAAAACAACAGCGTCTGTGTCGATGCCGAAGAAGTGGATGCGGTCACCGCCTTGCTCGTGATACTCAGTTAACAACTCTGCAACTGCAACGGTTGGTGTGTAACCTGTGGCAATCATGCCGTCGATCTTGCCAAGGTTGGCAGCAATCGCGTTTTGAACTTTTTCAACACTGTCTTCGATGGTTGATAGATCGCCCACTGTCTGGATGATGTTTACATCTGGATATTTGGCAACAACTTCCTCAACCCCCTCACGGCGCAGACGCGTGTTTTCGCCTGGGACCTCGAGAATATTGATAATATTACCTTTACCGCCCATCGATTTCACCAAAGCTTCAGTGGCTTGCATCGCCGCTTGTTTAAGCTGTGTACCGACATAAAAAGCGGCCGGAGTTGGTTCCTGTGTCGCCTGGCCAAAGTCAACGATTGTTACACCGCGCTCTGCTAATTCTTCATAAAGACCTTTCGCGCCAGAAACATCTGAGGGGAAGATCGAGAAATAATTGAAACCTTGAGCAGCCATGGCCGCTACGTTTTCGTTCTGATTGTCCTGCGTCCAATCCTGCCCCAGGCGCTTTGTGACTTCTACGCCGGTATCTTTTGCAAACGCATCAACACCTTTTTGCACTTCATCAAAATAGGGGTGTACAGTAGATGCGTACCAGGCAAATTTCGGCTCTTCGGCCGACGCCGAGAACGCACTGAAAGAGGCGATTGCCACACCGGCAATGGCAGTTTTCAGGATAGTCCATTTCTTAGTCATGTTGGTCTCCCTTAAGTGTTTGCCGAAGATGATCGGCGGTCAAACGCGCAAGCAGGCTCCTCCCCTCCCTGCGTTAAAATTACGATTTGTGGAGCTTTCGCGACACGCAGTTGTTGTCCACCAGGTTCCAGTCAATATCGCAGCCAAGACCGGGGCCATCCGGCACGTGAATTGTGCCTTCGCTGTCGATGAAGTCGTCATAGGATTGCGTCATAGGTGCCTGAAAGACATCTTCCGGCACGAAAAGTTCAAAGTATTCGCAATTGCGAATGGCACAGGACACATGCAGGTTTGCCACATCCATAGGGCCCATGGTTGTGGTGTGAAGCTCGCAGTTCAAGCCATGCGCTTCAGCCAAATGAGCTGATTTCAAAGTGCCTGTGACACCCGCCTTCCAGGAAACATCAGCGCGCACTGTATCGCATGCTCCCGAAGCTATTGCTTGCGCAACACCCCAAGGTCCGCCACGCGTTGTCTCAGTGCCGACAATTTCTATGTCCACTGCCGCGCGAAGACGAGCATATTTTTCCAGCTCATAGTCGCGAAATGGTTCTTCCAGCCAGCGGAAATTCAAACTTTCCGCATGACGCGCAACTCGGATTGCCTCCGGCAAGGAGTATTCTGCCACAGGATCAGTCATCAGCACGATGTCAGGCCCAACTGCCTGACGCACGGCGGCATGGATTTCCATATCTAATTCTGAAGGACCGCAGGGATGAATTTTATAAGCCTTGAAGCCTTTGGCGACATATTTTTTCGCTTCCTCGACATATTCTTCAACCGATGCAAGCCAAAGGCTGGATGCATAAACCGGCAAGGATGTGCGATAGCTGCCGATATATTTATGCAGTGGCAGATTGGCAGTTTTGGCGGCCGCATCCCAAAGCGACACATCAATTGGCCCCGGTAAAAAAACGGGAAAGAATGCTCCATGACGGTCAATATTCCAGAAGTCATGCCAGATGCGCTCTCGATCATGGATCGATTTGCCCAGGATAACCGGCGCAATCACATCTGACAGATAAGCATCGGTTACAGCACCGGACCGAGCCGCCCAGAATGTTGCCAGGCCTTCAACGCCATCGGATGTAGTAATTTTTCCAACGCCGTAGTCCCAAGGCATTGGCGCTTCACCTTCACGCGACGCATCGAACATGCCTTTAGGCCGCTTACAAATCCACGTTTCGAAAGATTCAATGTACATGAAAGCCCTCCCTGACCATCCGCACTTTCCCGCGTATTGGGAAGCAGTCTGCACTGCAACGTGGCCTCAAATCCATTCACGCATATGTCTAAAAATGGCATCCATGTCTCAAAACTATCAATATATACATATTTATAGTCACTTAATGCGTACAAATGTCCTATGGGTGAGACGGGATTTTAAGGAGGCGGTTATGGATTTAAGTCAGTTGGGCATTCGTTTCTTTCATGCTGATGACTCAGAATATGGCACCGCATGGCACGGTGTTCGTTTCGCCGATGATTATCATCGCCTGTATCACATTGTCCGTGGCTCCGCCCATGTTACCTATGACGGTATCGAATGCGAGTTACTGGAAGGATGCAGTTATCTTTTTCCGCCCACAGCAAGTTTTCGCTATCGTTGTCCCGACAACCTACGTTTGCAGAATGTCTGTTTCAAAATGACCATGCTGGGGGGGGTCGATATCTTAGCGCTCAGACCTTGGCACTTTGAAATATCACGTTCTGATCCGGCCAGTATGAAGATGAATATGACCCAGATTCACGATGGGCTGAACCAGCCCGGGTTTGCAGATCGCATCGATATGCATGGTCGCCTGTTGCAGTTACTGGCACCGCATTTTGACATCCATGAAACGATTGCAGACCGAAAGCGCCGCTATAATGTGGAACGTCTGGCGAGCGCTTTGCGGCATATTGCGACCAACTTACGCTCAGGGGTCCACGTATCAGATCTGCCAACAATTGCGGGCATGAGCCGTTCTCACTTTATCCGGACATTCACCGCAGCGCTGGGTTTGTCGCCACAGACTTACATTCGCAGGCAAAGGGTCGAGTTAATCAAAATCGACCTGCAGGGAACATCAAAATCATTGGCTGTTTTGGCAGATGAATCTGGATATAGCAGCGCCTCGCATATGACACGTGAGTTCAAAAAGATCACTGGTTTCACACCCAAAGAATACCGTCTGATCGAACAACCTTTTAGCTAGATTGTATGAATACAATTCAGTTTAGTCACCGGCAAGGAGTAGACGGAACCGGCAGGAATTCCGTATTGGATCCGGTTAATCGTCCCACACAAATTGGCTAGCTTGTTTCACCTGAAATCAGATCTGCATTGAACTCATGTCTGACAGGATCTTGCGTCTGCTCCTTGCCGCTCACAATCCATTCAGCAGCTGCACGTCCAATTTCGTAGCGCGGCGTGCGTATTGTGGTAATTTGCATAGGCATTGCTTCCAAGAAACCCAAACCGTTGAAGCCAGCCAATGCAACATCTTTTGGCACCTCAATACCTTCGGCCAGACAATGCATCAAACCACCCGCTGCCAAATCATCGTTTGAGTAGTAAATAGCTTGGGGAGGATTGCTTTGCTCAAGCAGGCTGGCTGTCAATTTTTTTCCGTCCAACATCGTCAACTCATCACTGGAAATACGCTGATCTACGATCTTACGGCCGGCGTCCTCAATACGTCTCCTAAAACCAGCGAACCGTTTCTCCGCGCGCAGATCCATCCCAGCCAAATTTGCAATATAGCCGAAGGTTTCATATCCCTTGCTCAGCAAATGATCGGCCATATGTTCTCCGGCTTCTCCCTGAGAAATGCCAAAACTTGCAGCTATTGGATCACCATCAATGTCCATAATTTCAGCCACGCGAACACCTGTTTGCTGGATTATTTTTCGCATAGCCTCAGTGTGCTCCAAGCCGGCCAGAATAAGTCCGCGTGGGCGCCAAGATAAAAGATCGAAAACCAATTCCTCTTCCCGTTTCATGGAGTACTCCGAAACACCAAAGACCGGTCGCAATCCATTGTCATTGAGCGCATCACTCACACCGGACAGCACTTCTGTGAAAACCCTGTTCTGGAGAGTTGGAACAATGACGCCAACCAGCGGATTATCATAACCCGCCATACCGCCCGCCAGCCTGTTGTGTATATAGCCAATGCTTCGCGCAGCGTCTTCAACCTTGGTTTTTACATCTTTGGAAATATAGCCAGACCCGCGCATAACACGCGACACTGTCATTTGGCTGACTCCTGCCACCCGAGCAACATCATGCATTGTTAGCTGGTTAGAGCCTTGTTTTTGTTTTCTTTTTTTGCTCTCTAGCATCGCAGTGAAACTTTTTTCCCATTTAGGCTTGACGAATGTTTACACAAACATGTCTACTATGACCATATGTGTTTACGTAAACACATCACGCGTCACGGGAAAGTGCTGCGTGTGTAACCAGGGAGGAATTCATGAAAAAACTTCTACTCGCATCAACTATGCTCTTGGCCGGTATCGGCTTTACAAGCACCATCGCAAGCGCCGCTGAAACACATCGTCCAGAGTGCTTTGCACCTGCGCCAGGAACATCCACAAAATCCTATGACGCAAAGGATGGCCCATACAAGCTTGCTTTTGTAAACGGATTTGCAGGCAATGATTGGCGCATTCAAGCTATCCAGTCCGCTAAAGCCTGGAGCAATCGCTCAGAAAACAAAGAAAAGATTGACACATTTACTGTCGTCTCCGTGGGAAATGATAGCGCGGCCCAGATTGCAGCTATCGATAACTTCATTGCAGCTGGCTACGACGCCATCGCTTTCATTGCTGTAAACCCGACGGCCTTCGAACCTGTCATCCGCCGCGCTGAACGCGCTGGAACAATTCTCGTGCCCTTCGATAACGTTCTGGATACTGACAAAGTGGTCCAGGTGAATGAAAGCCAAAAAGATTTGGGTGCCCTGAAAGCTCAAACTGTCATGGATGAACTTGGCGGCAAGGCTAGTAAAATCCTGATGGTAAATGGCCTACCGGGCAACTCAACCGACCGTGACCGCCGCCTAGGCATGATGAGTGTCTTGGAAAAAGTCGACGGTTTGGAGATCGTTGAAGTTGTTGGCAACTGGGACACTGGCACAAGTCAAAAAGTCGTAGCTGACGCTCTGGCAACACACGGCACATTTGATGCCGTGGTGTCTCAGCATGGATCCGCCGGTTCTATCAACGCCATGCAAGCCGCAAGCCATCCCATTGTACCAATGGGTGTTGATGGTGAAAACGGCGTGCGTATGTTGATGAGTGATCTGAAAATTCCCGGTATTTCAGCAAGTCAGGCCCCTGCAATGGCAGCTATTGCTCTGGAAGCCGCGGTAGAATTGCTTCAAGGTAAAACGCTGCCTCAGACAATCTTTCTACCCATCCCTCAGGTCAAATCGGCTGATCTAAAAGCGGGTGAAAACTTCTTCCCCGACCTTCCAAAGTCGTTCAACACCGGTACGGGCTACGCTGAATGCTTCAAGCCATTTACGCCTGAAGAGCTGCTGGCTCAATCTCCTGACAACACTTAAGCTCAGGAAAAGCACTCCATGCTGGCGGCGCAATGTCGCCGCCAGCCCTATGTTGGTTGAGACTTATGAGTAAGAACAACACACTGTTGCAGATGCGCGGGATTGCCAAGCATTTCGGTGCCACCAAAGCGCTGGATGGTGTTGATTTCACCTGCAAACGGTCACAAATCCATGCCGTTTTAGGCGAGAATGGCGCCGGCAAGTCGACGCTCATGAAGCTGATCTCTGGCGTATTCCAACCCACTGAAGGCCAAATCATTCTTGAAGGTAACGAGATTCGTTTGACCTCACCGAAAGCGGCCCATGACCTTGGTCTGGTCTGCATGTTTCAGGAACTGTCACTTGTTCCAGATCTAACCGTTCGTGAAAATTTGTTGCTTAGCGCACCTGGCAGCGGGCTTGGCTGGCTAAAAAACGAAGCACTTGAAACGGCCCAGGATGTTTTGGGTCAGATCGATGGCGGCGATATTAAGATGTCAGACCGGGTAGCGGACCTGACATTACCTCAGCGCCAACAGGTGGAAATCGCCAAAGCAATAATGAAAAAGCCGCGCCTGCTCATTTTGGATGAAGCAACCTCGGCTTTGAACGCTTCAGTGGCAGACAAAGTTTTTGAGCGCATTCGGCAAGAACGCAACAATGGAACAAGCATTTTGTTCATTTCCCACCGCTTCCATGAAATTGAAGCGCTGGCAGACCACGTCTCCGTATTCAGAAACGGACAACGGGTGGAAAGCTTTGACCAAGGTGCGCATAATTATGGTGAAATCATCAATATGATGGTGGGTCAAAGGATTGAAGAACTTTTCCCGCCCAAGCCAACACCTCCTGAAACGGCCAAAGATGTTTTGAGGGTAACGAATTTCTCTTGGAATGGCGTATTGGAAGATATCAATCTGCGCGTTCGCAAAGGTGAGATCGTAGGCCTTGGCGGGCTAGATGGTCAGGGGCAAAACGATCTGCTTCTGGGTCTTTTTGGGCTTTTGAAACAGACACAAGGCACCGTTGAAATCGACGGAAAACCTGTTGTGATCAACGATCCCAAAGCGGCCAAGCAACCTCATATTGGATTGGCGCTGATCCCAGAAGACCGAAAGACCGAAGGCTTAATACAAGACCAGAGCATCTCGGAAAACCTTCAACTGGCTGCAATTGGCCTGAGCCAGCTTGATGCGACCAACCCGGACATCTATCAGGCATCTCTCGACCAGCTTGAATTGAAGCATGGCGGACTTGATTTGCCCATTTCTTCCCTTTCCGGCGGCAATCAGCAAAAGGTGGTGTTGGCGAAATGGCTGGCGTTAAAACCACGGTGCCTTCTGTTGGCCGATCCAACCCGGGGCATTGATGTGAAAACCAAAACACAGATTTACTCAATGCTGCGCACATTGGCGGATCAGGGCACGGCCATCATTCTGTTGAGCACCGATTATGAAGAATTGATTCATCTTTGCGATGAGACACATGTATTTTATGGCGGACGGATTGTGTCGACCCTGAGCGGCGAGGCGATGACAGCACAAAACATTATCGCTGCTTCCTTAGATATTCCCTCCGATACACCAGCTTCAACAGGTATCGCCCATGCTTGATTACATGCGCTCCAACCGCCGGGAAGTGATTGCTGCTGTCGTGCTTATCATCCTGCTTGGTATATATCTTGGAACTCACCCAAGAGGCCCCTCAACCTACGTGGTCACCATTTGGGCCAATCAGGCAATGATACTTGGCTTGGCAGCTATCGCGCAGTTTTTTGCTGTGGTCGTGCGCGGCATTGATCTTTCAGTGGGCGCTGTCATGGCACTTACAAACACTCTCGCATCTCATTTTCTAGACGGGTCCGCTTTAGATATCGGGTTTGGCATTGCACTGGTTCTGGCAGCAGGTTTGGCTTGTGGATTGCTCAATGGATTGCTGATTGTTTACGGCAGGATCCAGCCGATTGTTGTGACCCTCGCTACGGCATCAGTCTTTGTTGGACTGGCGCTTTTGTTGAGGCCAACCCCTGGTGGGGCTATTAATTATGACTTCGCCGACGCAATGACGTTGGATGTGCTTGGCGTTCCAACAGCATTGATAATCACAGCCGTACTTGTCTTTGGATTTTGGTTTCCATTCAGACGCACCGGACTGGGGCTTGGCTTATATGCGCTTGGCTCTTCTGAACAGGCAGCATATCAGTCCGGCATCAATACAACATTCGTGCGTCTTTCTGCATTTGCATTGGCGGGGTTGTTTGGTGGACTGGCAGGACTTTTCTACAGCTTCGTTACCACAACCGGTGATGCCAGCATTGCAGCAAACTTTACACTCAACTCCATTGCTGCGGTTGTGCTGGGTGGCGTGTTGCTCAGCGGCGGCGTCGGCTCCCTCATCGGCGCTCTTGCAGGCGCGTTCATTTTGAAAACCATTGCCTCCTTGATGTTTTTCTCAGGCATACCCTCCTTGGCACAGCCCCTCTTTGAAGGCCTTATTCTGGCAGCGGCGATCGCCATTGGCGGTGCAGATGTTTTGCGTGTACGCAACCGGCTCGAGGTGTTTGGTCGATGAGAAACATTGTCTCGGTTGATTCACTTGTGCCCTATCTGGGTACTGTTATTCTTGTTCTGGTTGGTAGCTTTTTCTTCCCGCAAATACTGTCAGCGGATTATCTGCTGCAACAATTGCAGATCGCCGCATTCCTGGGGCTTTTGGCTACGGGTGCAACCATCGTCATCTTGCTGGGACATATCGATCTATCAGTGCCCTGGATTTTAACGGGGTCAGCCATCCTTTCAACCGCGCTGGTTGGTTCGGGCAATCCTGCTCTAGCAGCCATTGCCATTCCCGCAGCATTGGCGTTCGGTGCGTTTATAGGCATTATCAATGGGGTTGGAGTTGCAATACTGCGCATTCCATCCATGGTCTGGACTCTTGCCGTGAATTCAATGCTGCTTGGCTTAGCTGTTCTGAACACCGGTGGCTTTAATCCCAAGGGAGAGGCAAGCGCCATTATGATTGGTATGGCTTCCGGAAAGTTCTTTGGTGTGCCTATCAGCTTTCTGATTTGGATGCTTGCTGCCATTGCTCTAGGGCTCTTTCTTGCCCGCACACCCTTTGGCAGGTATTTGAGATCCATTGGATTCAACGAAAAAGCGACCTTCCTATCCGGAGTATCAACACCATCGGTTATCTTCTTTGCGTTTGCACTGGCAGGTATGTGTTCGGCCTTGGGTGGTGTCATGCTTGCTGGCTATGCAAATCAGGCCTATCAATCCATGGGTGACCCCTTCCTTCTTCCAACTATCGCTGCGGTTGTAGTCGGCGGGACGTCAATCCTCGGCGGAAGAGGTGGTTTATTCGGGACAATTGGCGGCGTATTATTCATCACATTGCTGACGTCCATCCTGTCAGTTATGCAGATGAGCGATGCTTGGAGAAACATCATCTTTGGCGTTGTTATTTTAACAATGCTGCTTTTCCAAACGCTTCGAAAAGGCGCATCAAAATGAGCTACGCTCTTGGATTTACGACGGTAGACCCGATCTTTGATACCTTCATAGATGTAAAGCGCCATCCCGAAGTGATCGCAGAGGGTTGCGTCTGGGCGGAAGGTCCGGTTTGGCTGAATGCCGGTCTTTTCTTCAACGATATTCCAAACAAGCGCATGATGCGTTGGACGGAGAAAGATGGCTTGTCCGTTGCTTTGCAAAACAGCGAATTCGCCAATGGAAATACGCTGGACCAAGCTGATCAAATGATAAGCTGTGAGCATGGTGGACGGCGTGTGGTTCGGCGGCTTGACCCGTTTGATCCAAACGCTGTGGAAGTGATTAGCGATGCTTATCAGGGCAAACGGTTGAACTCACCCAATGATGTAGTGGTCAGATCAGATGGAACGGTCTGGTTTACCGATCCACCCTACGGAATCAACTCTGATGTTGAAGGCTATCCGGCAGAGAGCGAAATTGGCGGCAACTATGTATTCTGCGTCGCGCCTGACGGTGTAGTAACCGCAGTCGCAACCGATTTCGAAAAGCCAAACGGCCTGGCGTTTTCACCAGACGAAAGCCGCTTATATGTTGCCGATTCTGGAGCTATCAGAGGAGCAAGTTTCCCCGGGATAGACTATAATTTGCCGCATCATATCCGGGTTTTTGAGGTTGATGGAACGAACCTATCCAATGGGAGTGTGTTTGCAGTTGTTGCTCCCGGCGTTCCCGATGGATTGCGTGTTGATCACGAAGGCTTTGTCTGGACATCGGCTTTGGATGGTATTCACTGCCTTTCTCCAGAAGGCGCGTTGCTGGGCAAGATCAGACTGCCTTCCCAAACATCCAACCTATGTTTTGGCGGCAAAGATGGAACAACAATGTTCATCACTTCATCCGATAAGGTCTACCGCATACATAGCAAGCGTCGCGATGCAGCCCACGTTAAAAAACCAAGTTAGGGGCAGCCAATGGCGACCAGTAAAAAGATAGCCGTTTTTGGGTTGGGTTCAATGGGATACGGCATTGCTTCCTCGTGTTTGCGTGCTGGCCACAAGGTTTATGGAATTGATATCGCTGAAGCACCAATGGCGAAATTTCGGGCCGAAGGTGGCGCCGATGGTAATATCTATGATGACGCGTCACAATTGGATGCGGTGGTTGTCGTTGTTCTCAACGCAGCTCAAACCGAGTCGGTTCTTTTTGGTGACAACGGTATTGTTCCAAGGTTGAAATCAGGCGCGGTGGTATTGGCCTGTGCAACCATGCCTCCAGAATTCGCCAAAGATATGGAAAGCCGCTGTGGCAATCATCGCGTGTCTTATCTCGATGCACCAATTTCCGGAGGCGCCTTGAAGGCTGCACGTGGTCAGCTTTCCATCATGGCATCTGGCACACAAGAAGCATTTTCTGCAGCGCTTCCCGTGCTTGATGCAACTGCCGAAAAGGTCTTTGAGCTTGGGGATAACGCTGGTGCGGGCTCTGCCATGAAAGCCGTCAATCAACTTCTGGCGGGCGTTCATATTGCAACCATGGCAGAAGCGCTCACATTTGGAATGACACAAGGTATTACACCGGAGAAGTTCACAGAAGTAATCTCTCAATGTGCGGGCACCAGTTGGATGTTGGAAAACCGGGCTCCCCATATTGTGGATGGGGACTACACTCCCCACAGCCAGGTGAATATCTGGCCCAAGGATCTGGGAATTGTACTGGACGCGGCAAAATCTTCCGGATTCAGCGCGCCGATCACCGCGGCCGCACTGCAACAATATATGGTTGCTGTCGGCATGGGATTGGGAGCAGAGGATGACGCAGCGATTGCAAAAGTTTACGCACGCAATGCCGGGCTTTCGCTGCCAAATTCCAACAACTTAAAGGAATAAGCTCCATGCGTACTGTGCTTGGCTGCATTGCCGACGATTTCACGGGTGCGACGGATCTGGCCGGGCTGCTTGCACGCAGCGGCGTGCGGGTTTCGTTGAGAATTGGTGTTCCTTCTGCTCCGCCCAAAGATGGTGCGGCTCTGGAGGTCATTGCACTAAAATGTCGGACATCGCCGGTGGACGACGCGGTTGCAGAGGTGATGGCTGCCTACGAATGGCTTAACGCCGCCGGCGCTCAGAACTTTTTCTGGAAATACTGTTCCACATTCGATTCCACAGATGAAGGCAACATTGGCCCTGTTGCTGAAGCTTTGATGGACGCCATTGGTACTGACCAGACGATCTATTGTCCGGCATTTCCAGAAAATGGGCGCACGACGTATATGGGCGTTCATTTTGTGGGACGGCAACCGTTGGCAGAGAGCCCAATGAAAGACCATCCTCTGACGCCAATGCGCGAAAGTGACTTAACCCGGTTGCTCGCACCTCAGGTGAAACGGACTGTTGGTCTTGTGGAACACGCCTGTGTAGCCAAAGGCTCTGAACAGATCGAGCGCAAACTGGCTCAGCTTCATGATCAAGGTGTGGCCCATGTGATCATCGATGCCATTGCTGGCGAAGACTTGATCCCTATAGCCAAAGCCACACGCAACATGCCGTTGATTACCGGAGGGTCAGCGGTGGCCGCACCTTTACCAGATCTCTATTTGAAAGAGGGATTGATAGCAGCTGACGCTATGCGTCCGCCCTCTCCTTCGCTTGCCAGAAAATCCGTTATTCTGTCCGGAAGTTGTTCCGCCATGACAAATGCTCAAGTCGCGCATTATCAGACAACCGGCGCACCATCCTATCAGCTTGATCCGATAGAACTCATGACAAGCGGCCGAGATGGCGTGCTGGCTTGGTTGAGCAAACAAGACCTTGGGAAAGCTCCACTGATCTATGCAACTGCATCGCCGACCAGCGTCCATGAGGTGCAAGAGAAACTTGGTGTAGAGGTGGCGGGGAAACTGATAGAGGATACCTTGGCTGCATGTGCAATTGTTGCGCGCGATTTGGGCGTGCGCCGCATTGTTGTTGCGGGCGGAGAAACTTCCGGGGCGGTCACCAAGGCACTTGAAATTTCACAACTGGACATTGCCGAAGAAATCGCCCCCGGCGTGCCCTGGACATTCTGCCAATCTAAAGGAGAAATCGTAGCACTTACGCTCAAATCTGGTAACTTCGGCAATGAGAATTTCTTTGCCGATGCTCTAAACAAGTTGGATACCTGATGTCTGTTGAAGCGATACTCCGCGAACAAATATGCCTTATGGCCAAATCCATGTTTGATCGTGGTCTTACTGGTGGCAGCACCGGCAATATCTCAGCCAGAACCGATGATGGTGGCCTTTTGGTTAGCCCCACAGGCACCAGCTTTGGCCGCCTAGATCCCGGCCGTCTCAGCCGTTTCGACGTGAACGGAGCGCTTGTAGATGGCGATAAACCTACAAAGGAAATGCCGCTGCACACCGCCTTTTACGACACACGCTCCACAGCAGGGGCCGTGGTTCATCTACACTCTTGCCACTCCGTCGCTTTGTCCATGATGCCCGATGCGGATGAAGATAATTTTCTGCCGCCATTGACACCCTACGGCATTATGAAACTTGGCAAAGTAAAGTTACTGCCATTTTTTATGCCAGGTGACCCCGCCATGGGCATGGCAGTGCGCGGGCTGGCTGGCAAACGCAGCGCAGTGATGCTGGCCAATCATGGTCCAGTTGTGGCCGGCAAAGATATTGAAGCAGCTTGCAATGCTATTGAAGAGCTGGAAGACACAGCGCGGCTCGCCATGATGACACGAGGTCTTAATCCACGTGGCCTGAGTGATGATCAAATACAAAAGCTTGTTTCCAAATTTGACGTAGAGTGGGATGCATGACGAGTTTTTCAGCCAATCTCGGTTTCCTTTGGACCGAGCTTACCTTGCCCGATGCCATTCGTGCTGCCCATAGAGCTGGTTTTTCAGCTGTGGAATGCCACTGGCCCTATGCAGTACCAGCACAAGATGTACGTGCAGCTTTGGATGAAACCGGCCTCCCGATGCTTGGCCTGAATACAGGACGCGGCAATGTGGAAAATGGTGACAATGGTTTGTCCGCCATATGTGGGCGTGAAGCGGAAGCGCAAGCTGCTATTGATGAAGCAATTGCATATGCCGATGTGATTGATGCCGCAGCCATTCACGTCATGGCGGGTTTTGCCTCTGGCGAGGCCGCGCACCACTGCTTTGTCAAAAACCTGAGCTATGCTGCAGACCAGACCGACCGCACTATTTTGATCGAGCCGCTCAATCGCAATGATGCGCCGAACTACTTCCTGTCCAACACAGAACAAGCAGCGCAAATCATCACAGCTGTGGGCAAACCCAATTTGAAGCTTATGTTTGACTGCTATCATGTAGGCCGAACTGAAGGCGATCTCATCACACGATTGAAAGACCTTTTGCCGGTCATCGGACATGTTCAATTTGCATCTGTGCCGGACCGGGGCGCACCCGATCATGGTGAAATCAACTACGAATGGCTTTTTCCGGAAATTGACCGTCTTGGCTGGACGCAACCTCTTGGTGCTGAATACAAGACTAAAGCCGCGACTGAAGCAACGCTAGGTTGGCTAAACCCAGCCGAAGTGTAGAAAGGGACGTATGATCAGGCATCACGAGCTGATTTTCCTTTTCCAATGACACTTGCTGAAACGAAGCAGAACCCGACATGTTGATGATGGGAAACCATAGAGCCTTACGCAGATCAGGAGTATAATGCTATGGATCGCATGTTGGCTCTATAGCGATAGAAGAAAAGCTATCCGGCCACTGTTCAAGCCGTTGCGTCCAGACTATCTCGCCACTCATTCCACTTTTCGGTCGAAGCAGGAGCGTCGTGCCAATGGGACATTGGCAAGCCCGTCACCGGATCAAGATTTGGAATGGGAAGAGACATAATGCGTTTGCACGCCTGTTGATAGAGTTCGTCGGTCAGGAACTCCTGCTGGATGTTGTCCCAATCGCGACCATCGGGATAGCCGCCGCACATGATGTTGTCTTCTGAATGGCCAACATCTTCGTGACTCAGGCCCGCAGGCAATACAATAACGTCACCGGCAGAAAGCCTGAGCCGTGTCCACCCACCAGCTCCGACAGACAGGTTGAGATCCATCCAGCCGCTTGCACACCCCAGGCATTCATGCGTTGTGGAATGGAAGTGCGCGTAGGTGTAAACGCCGGAGTAGTTCCAGTTATTGCTCCAGCCATTTTGCCTGAAACAGGATATAACCGCATCAACGCTCGCGTTGGGTATTGCGTTGCGGTGAATTAGAACAGGAAGTCTGTTGTTGGGCAGTCTGCCACTGGGTGCACTGTGGTAGATTTCTGTTTGCATGGTTGCGCCTCAAAAAAATATTGCACTTAGGTGCCATAACTCTTTACCAGCCGCAGTGGTTGTTTTCCAGCATGTGAACCTAAACAACTCGGGAGCATTGAGATCGACACAAAGTCCTATAAAGTTCATTTGCTCTGTTTTGTCTGATCACACAAGAAATTGGCACTGATTTGCCACCTCTTTTCCAGTGCATTCAAAATCGGGCTCAGAATTTACTCGGGAAAAATTCGCGCTCTTAAGTATGCTGACAAGTAGCCAACCTCGCAAGGCGGAAGTATCAGGGCAATCCAATCAGTAGATGGAACAGGAATTCGCTACGCTGGCATCGAAAGCTGCATATGAGACTTTGTCATCCAATCGCTGCTTTAATCAAAAGCAAGAGGGCACCGACTGATGCGATAGACAGCATTAAAATACGTCCCAGGGATTTTGTCATGAATCGGCGTGCCCATTTTCCAGCGCCAAAACCGATCAACAGGCCGGGGAGTAACATCAGGCCGTCAAAAGCAAGTCTAAGATTAAACGCGTGTGCATAGGTTAGCGCCACCAATGACGTGATGTAGGAGAACGTGAAAATCAGGGCCAGGGTTGGTCGCGTTTTTTCGAGAGGCTCGTTTTGATACATGATGACAAGTGGTGCACCGGGTATGCCTGACGTCGAGCCCAGTGCGCCTGCCGCAATTCCGCAAATTGAAAGATTCCGCATTGTCAAAGGTTGGGGCTTGGCAAATATTGAGAGTGCAACCGCCAACAAAATCAATGAGGCAAACAGCATTGCCAATTTTTCGCTGGGCACGCGGGATAAGATTACCGAACCAATGATTGTACCTATCAGGATTGTTGGAAAAAGGGTTGCAACCTCACGTCGGACGACGTGCGACCGACCATCTCCCAACATAAAAAGTGACAAGAACAGGTTTACAAACAGCATCGGTCCTGGAACAAATTCGACACTCACAAGCGCGAGCAACGGTGCAGCAATCATGGCAAAACCCATCCCGGTCGATGTTTGCACGATAGATGCAATGATAACTGCGCAGTTCGCTAGCAAGAATGACAATGGCGAATGACCAAGCTCCATCTTATGCCTCCAAGTAATTTGCCTTTCAAATCATCGATAGAAGCGTCAGTGCCTCTCTACAAACCAGTTTAATTGACGCTAAGGCATAGAATAACTATGCCTTAGCGGTGACGGTTTGAATTGAGAGGAGATAATTTGAGTCACAGGCTTCCATCACTAAATGGGCTGCGTGCGTTTGAAGCATCAGCCCGTCATTTGAGCTTTAAAGCTGCTGCGCGCGAGCTTGGCGTAACGCCCGGTGCTGTCAGCCAGCAGGTAAAGGCGCTAGAAGCTTCACTTGGCGTCAAACTCTTCAGACGGTTGGCGCGCGGACTTCTATTGACTGAAGCAGGTAGCGCCTACCTGCCAGATTTGAGTGAAGCATTCAGGATCATATCCAGATCGACAGAAGCAATTGCGCCAGCCCTGCCTGGTCGGAAATTGCTGATAGGTGTTGGTGAGGGTCTCATCGACAACTTGCCAGAAAACTGGCCAGTGGGAACTAGCAATCTTGCTCCGCACATTGCCAGACCGGTAAAGTCCGATGATCCGGAACTTGTCCGCGCAGGCGAGTTGGACGGGCTTCTTGTCGTAACCCAACCGCATACGCATGGTGTCAGCAACGAAGCCGTGGCATCGATTGTGACTGGAGATGATCGAAAGAACATTTACTTCGTCTGTCCGATCGGTCTGGCAGGTTGCAGACAATCTCGCGCCCTAGTTTCGTCACTTGTCGCAATGTTTGCAGAACCTTTCTAGAGTGAAAGGCATTGGCAGATTGGCCGACAAAGCAACTGGTCGATACCGTCGCACCAATGCTCGTTTTGCTGCAGCGGTTTCCATGGTACGCTGCAAAAAAGATCACCAGACAACCATCATTCAGCAGCGAGTATAAAAAATGCTTTCCGGCGTGTGCATCGGTACGAACAACATGAAAGCGGCCGGAAAATTCTACGACGCTGTTCTTGCAACCATCGGCATGAGGTGTGTGCTGTGCGAACCGAATGAACGTGGCTATGCCGGAGACGATAATCGCATCACAGTTTTTGTGGTTACTCCCTTTAACGAGCTACCTGCGACTTCAGGGAACGGAACGCAAATTATGTTTTATGCTGTTGATGATGCAGCAGTGAGAGCATTTTATGACACTGCAATCAGATACGGTGGTACAGATGAGGGATCTCCCGGACCACGGCATTATCATCCAGACTACTATGGTGCTTATGCGCGCGATCTCGACGGAAACAAATTGAATGTCTCTGTTAGCCTTGAGCAAAAAAGCTTGGAGTAGTCTATGCGTATCAGCCGGATAGACCATGCATATCTTAAATTTGCGGGCAAAGGCGTAGCGGCAGATTGCTACTTGCGCGTCTTTGGCTTGGAGCGAAGCAAAGGCCTGCGGTCTTGGGCGAATGATCCAAATGAAAGAGGCCTAAATCAGCCTGACCCTGAACAACCCGAACGAAATCTGGAATGCGAAAAGATATGGTATAAATTGTATTGTATCCTTCAAACCGACAACGTGCTTCAAATGCTTTTTGAAACAAGAGGCTTTTGCTCTCAAACTAGTTGAGCAATTGGATGCTTAAAGCCTGCCACTTAGGCCGAGGATATGACGGACGTTGATATCAAATTACCTGAATTTTCTGATACTCACGCGGTGGTAACAGCCATCGAAGATGTATGCGCAAAGGAAGCGCTCATAGTTTCAATGAAGAGTACCTTAAAGAAATACCCAGGATGCATACACTGGCACTTCAAGAGGCACAACGAGCGAGGTGTTCTGGAACTGACTTGGTGGCCCTGTAGCGAAGCGATGAAACCGGCACGTTTATGGCTTTCAGCTCACAGCAATCGAAAGGCCGAATGGATGCAAAGACTTATGCCTCGGCTGAAGACACTGATAGAGGAGGCCCTTGCTGTACAAGGCCAACGGTCGTGAGGTCAGTAGAACTTAAGCCGTGAAAACCACAGTGGCTGCCAACACAAGCATTGCCGTAGTAATGGGTCCCCAGAGCCGTCTTTCAGGTTTCGAACGCGTGATCCAATTCAGCAACGTCACGACGGATTGAATGGCCAGTGCCACCCATGCTGTCCAAACAGGCCAATGCGGCCAGAAGCCAGCAATCGATATAATTGCCAAGGCCATGCCTGCCAAAATGAACACTGAAATGAAGGCCGCGATGCGGTTCTTTGTTGGCAGTGCTCCATGGTTCTGGCCGCCTTGAGTCAAATGCCCCCAGGGGGCGCCAGCCATAAGAGCAAACTGAAACCCAACAACGCCGATACAGGCAGCCAGATAGAAAAACGGCATTGTGTCGATAGTCACCATGCAACATCGAATAGCGCCTTTTTGGCAATCTGAAAAGAGTAACCTGTCTCTTCGTATATGATTTGGAAGCGATAAAACCAATCGCGAGACAGTTCAAACTCCTTAGTCAACGACCTTCCCATGCTACACCTGCACCACCGCCACATTCGGTTAGAAACTCCACTCCCGCTGCCGCCTACGCACCGTTAGCGACGTGGTTCTAGCTTCAGAGGTTCCGGCAGCCAGTTTCAATAGATGGGAGTGGAACAGGCGTCAGCCCGTTCATCATCTCAATCAAAGTCCGCAATTCGGACTGAGTTGACGGTCGTACTCGTCCAGCAAATGATTGTTAACTCACGTTTTATGATCCAGGTAGCAAATCGACAGGCCAGTTTTCCGTCACATCCGCTTGAGTAACGCGTTCAAGGAAAGTTGAAAGGACGATGAAACTCTTTGTCGTTTGGACCCCGTCAAATTGATAAAGCTCAGCCAAAAACTGCTCCAACGCGTGGGCATCATGCGTTCTCACCTTTATCAACAGCCCGCTGTCTCCTGCTACAGAGTGAATCTCTTCAACTTCGGGGAACCGCTCTATCTCCATCAGCTTCTTGGACTTTCCCCAGCCAGAGAAATCGACAAAAACAAACGCGAGAAACGGCTTTCCCACTGCAACAGGGTTTACCTTCAATGTTGAGCGTTCAATCGCTCCATTTTCGCGCATTTTTTTGACTCGCGCATGAACTGCAGGTGCTGACAATCCAACCTTCAGGCCAAGCGATTCATAAGAAGCGGCGGCGTCTTCAATCAATGCGCCTAATATCATTCTGTCAAAACGATCCAAAGCGAACGTCCTTGCCCATTTTTATTAATATCATTCGTATTTTCATATTATTACCGAATAAATATTCTAATTTATATTAAGATGCGTAATTATTTTCATTCCAAAAACGGAAGTGTAAAATATGAACATCAAACTAATCAATGCCCCAGACAGCCACGATTTGAAGTCACAATATTCGCAAGCAATAGAAGCGCGTGATGCAACGCGCACGCTCTACGTGAGTGGTCAGATACCGGTTGCACTGGATGGCACGGTACCCAAATCATTCGGTGATCAAGCCCGTCAAGCCTGGGCTAACGTCGAGGCACAGCTTCGTGCAGCAGGCATGAGCCTGGACAATATAGTCAAGCACACAACATTCCTTGCAAATCGGGAAGACCGGGTGGAAAACTCTGCCGTGAGGAAGGAGGTTCTTGGCAAACGAGAGCCCGCTCTGACTGTCATTGTATGCGATATTTTTGACGAGAAATGGTTACTCGAAATAGAAGCAATTGCCGTGGCATGAGCCAAAAGGACATAGTTCATGATTGCTCCAGCATTGGCCACTTTGAGCTCGTTCCAGCCATATTGGAAAGTGGTTCAAACGCGTCACTCAACCCGCCCCAGGCTACACACATGCACCACAGCCGTTTTCGTAGATGAACTTCACGTCTGCGTCTTCAAGAGCGAGGTTGATAATGGTTGGGATATTTGATTATGGAGCGCTGCCATTCGCTTCCATGGATGGGATGAGTAGAGGCAATCATTCCCTCCTTTGTTTCAGCCAAAGTTCAGTGATGCTAAAAACCAACGCTTTGCTTTGGCAGGCGCCAGCATTGGCGAAAGCGCGTCTTGATAGAGATTCTCAATTTTCCCGACTCTCGATGAGTGGTTAAAGTCTTGTTTGCCTACATGCGCTTTGGTATTTTGAGGTCGATGGGAAATATCACTTCACTTTTCGCGCGAAAAATGGTTGCTGCGGCGGGAGACGCGGTTGATCCCACTGTGCTGCTCGCATCCATCGGGCTGGATGCTGACGGTGAGTGGAACCCAAAGTTCATGATTACCGATACTGCTTATTACGAAATGATTGAGCAGATCGCGGCAACAAGTGATGCTACGGCACTTGGTTTGCGCGCTGGAGAATCCATGCGTTGCGATGACTATGGCGCCCTTGGGCTAGCTTGGAAGGCAGCGCCCGATGTGATGGGCTCACTATCTCGAGTGGCACGCTATGCGCGCCTTTGGACGAGCGTGGTGGAGTATGAGTTGCGGCCGCACAAACTCGGTATACTTTTTATCTTGCATCGAGAAGGTTCGCGCCGCCTCGGGATGCGACTTTCAAACGAGGCAACGCTGGCGAGCGCGGTTTCACTGGCGCGGCAAGAATCTCATGCGACGTTCGCACCCATGGAGGTGTTGATCAAGCACTCCGCACCCAAAGACACCTCGGCCCATGAAACCTACTTCGGATGTCCGGTGCGCTTTGATGCAGAACTTGATGCTTTGATGCTCTCAAATGATGCTTTAGCCAAACCAAATTTACTCGGTGACAAAGGCATCACTCAGTTCCTGCTTTCACATCTGGATGCGGAGTTATCTGAAATCAGGAGCAACACTACGATAGAGGCCAAAACCAAGGACGCTATTGCGCGGGCCCTTAGTGATGGGTTGCCAAAGATGGCCGATATTGCGCACGGTCTTGGTTTGAGTGCGCGATCGTATCATCGGCGGCTTGCTGAGCACGGTTTGAGCTTTCAAACCCTTGCCGAAAAGACTCGGCGCGAACTTGCCGAAGGACTACTGCAGGACGATCGATACTCGCTTGCGGAAATAGCCTTCCTGACTGGTTTTTCCGAGCAAAGTTCGTTCACGCGTGCTTTCAAACGTTGGGTTGGTGACACCCCAGCAGCCTACAGAAAAGACAGAATAAGCGTGTGAACCACCCTTGGCGGCATCGGTCAAAACGATGGCAGCACAGGTCAATACCAAAACCCTGTCAATGATGCACCTAGTGGACATCAACCAATGTCCAGGAGATGCTCAATGCGATTTCGTACCAGTTCTCACACACATCTCTCTGTGCTGGTTGTAGACCTCGCTACAGCTGCGTTCTTAGTGCTGCAGCTACTGCTGGGTTCCTGTTAACAGGCCAAAAAGAGTGGCCACTTCTTACAACATTTACACCAATCGCATCGAGCCGCTCACATCCGGCTGGCTTCGACACGCATAAATAGGGAAACACAAAATGAACACTCCACCCATTCTAGTCATTGGAGCAACCGGCAAGACAGGATCACGTGTAGCGGACCGCCTAGAGGCCATGAATTTGACTGTTCGCCGCGGATCGCGTGGCGCATCAATCCCGTTTGATTGGGAAGCGCCCGACACCTGGGGTCCAGCTGTAAAAGGCGTTGCAAAAGCCTATGTCACATACTTCCCAGACTTAGCTTTTCCCGGCGCTGTGGACAAAGTGGCAGCGTTCTGCAAAGTCGCGAAATCCAACGATCTCAAACACATCGTTCTACTGTCCGGTCGCGGCGAACACCACGCCCGCCTTGGTGAAGAAGCCATCCGTAGTTCGGGTATAGAATACACCCTCATCCGCGCCGCATGGTTCGCGCAAAACTTTAGCGAAGGCTATCTTCGTGATCCAATTTTATCGGGCGTTCTGCCAATGCCCGGTGGGATGGTCCAAGAGCCAATCATCGACATTGATGACATAGCAGATGTTGCCGTCGCGGCACTGACTGAGAGCGGCCATACGGGCGAACTTTATGAGGTCACCGGGCCGCGTCTGTTGAGCTTTGCTGATATGGCCGAAACACTTAGTCAGGCAGCAGGCCGCCCAATTCAGCACATTCCAATCAGCTTTGAAGACTTCCATGCAAATGTTGCAGAAGCAGGTGGTGAGTTCGTCGCGGATGTCTTCACCGGCATTGCACGCGAAACGCTTGATGGGCGCAATAGCAGCGTTTGCAACGGCGTACAGCGCGCGCTGGGGCGCCCCGCCCGTAATTTCAGCGAATACGCGGCAAATGCCGCCAAGTCGGGCGCATGGGAAAATGCGGCCTAATCCGTTTTCAAGTTGACCTTAAAATCGAAAGATCAAAAATGACCTTATCCATATTTCAAAAAGTTGCCTTAGGCGTTTCTGGCGTGACTGCGCTTGGCATCGGCATCTCTATCCTCGCTGCGCCCCTTGCATTTTACGCTAGTTATGGCATCGCGTTTCGCGATAGCACCAATCTCTTGAACGAGCTTCGTGCTTCTGCTGCCGGCCTATCAGTATTGAGCATTATCATGCTGATCGGTATCGTGCGCGAAGGGATATGTCAGACGTCTATCATTGCGGCACTAACCGTATTCCTCGCCTTTCCTGCCGGACGTATTCTCGGACTGCTTGTCGATGGTATGCCCTCTGCAAGCATTGTCGGAGCATTGATTTTCGAGCTGGTAGTAGCAGCACTTTTGATAATCGCCTTTGGCCGCCGCGCCACAGGCAAATCGTCACGACCGATAGCGAAGTTACCCGCATAAGCGCGACATCAGAACCAATTGAAAGGGTGGGAGCGTGTGTTCTCCCACCACCGATCCTCCACAACACGGAAACATTCCCATGCCACCAATCACCCTCTTCTTGCTTCAATTCGTTGTACTGGCCTATGCCTTGGTCAGTGGTGTTTTTCTTGCATTTTCGGATTTCATTATGAGATCTCTCGCCAATACCAGTGGTGTGGGCGGCGTAGAAGCCATGCAAACAATCAATCGCGAAGTGTTCCGCTGGGTCTTTATGGTTCTATTTATTGGTCTAGCTCCGCTTTCGCTTTTAATTGCTGCGTATGGTGGCATCTTCGTCGGCAATGGCCCCGGCACTCTGATGATGGTTGCCGGCCTCATATACCTTTTTGGCTGTTTTGGCGTCACAGTATTTTTCAACGTGCCAATGAATGAGGCACTAGCTAGTATGGAAACTACGTCAGACCAAACACGCGAATATTGGACAGCTACATATTTGCCACGCTGGACATTTTGGAACACCATTCGCACCATCGCCAGCGGATTATCGTCCGTGATCCTTCTCTTTAACTTGCTTTGGATGGCTCAAACTCAAGCTCAAACAATGTAATACAATCACACACGGTTCGGGCGAATTCGCGTGCAATGCCTGTCCGACCCAATAAGTGCACAATTGAAATACGCGACACGAGAGGATCAAAACCATGTCTAGCACCGTCCCAACTTTGCACCTGTTATGCGGTAAAATCGCGGCCGGAAAATCAACTTTGGCTGCCGATCTGGTCCGCACAACAGGCGGAATTTTGATTGCTGAAGACGAATGGCTAAATGCATTATTCGCAAATGAAATCTCAACTGCATCGGACTACGTGAAATACACTTCAAAACTCAGAACAGTCATGGGCCCGCACATAGCCTCACTGCTGAATGCTAGTGTTTGTGTTATTTTGGACTTTCAAGCCAATACCGTTGAGAGCCGAAGCTGGATGCGTGGTTTGCTCGACAATACGAACGCCCAAAATCAGCTTCACATTCTCAATACGCCCGATGAGATTTGCCTAGAGCGATTGCGCGAACGAAACGCACGCGGCAATCATCCATTTGCGCCAACGGAGGAGCAATTCCTGCAATTTTCCAAATTTTTTGAAGCACCGAGGCCAAACGAAGGTTTTACAATTGTGCATCACAGATTGTAAATCTACATCGCCAAACATTGATAGTCCGGATTATTTCGCTTTGTTCACTTTGTGCCCGCTCCGACTATTGGAGATCTGATTCAGGCCTTTCGATCAACCAACGTCCCGTGCCACATACCTGTACCACCACCGTTTTCGCAAATGAACTCTACGCCGCTTTCTCTGGAGCCCTGCAGTAACGGTTAGGTTGTTGGGATGGAGTGCTGCGGCCGGCATCTACGGTTGGAATAAGGGAAGCAGTCAATCGCTTCGCAAACTCAATTATATTCAAGAATGCAAACAATTTGGTTTGGTTCAACATGGAAAGATAACCACATGTCGAAAATGTGCCAGTTCGTTTATTTGTAGCAAGGTCTGCGCTATGATGACTGATCTCTTCAAACCAAGGAGCATCGGTGACATGAGTACAAGGCTATTTTCAGGCATCAACTTTCTTTTAGCAGTCTTGCTCGGGCAGCAGGCCCATGCAGAACCGTTACCGATCTTTGATGCACACATTCACTACAGCCATGATGCCGTAAAACTTGTGCCACCCAACGAAGCTATAAAGGCTTTGCGTGCGGCTGGTTTGCGGAAGGCATTGGTATCCAGTTCTGATGACAATGGTACACAATTGCTGTTTGAAGCAGCTCCTGACCTGATCGTGCCAGCACTGCGCCCATATCGCCGACGAGGGGAAATTTCGTCCTGGATGCATGATCCAACCGTCATCGACTATGTTGAAGAGAATTTGGCAAAAAACGACTATCTAGCCATTGGTGAATTTCACGCTTATGGCGACGATGTAAATACTCCCGTTTTCCAGAAAATCATTAGTTTGGCGAAAGAGCATAATCTGCTTCTTCACGCCCATTCGGATGAAGAAGCAATAGACCTCATTTTCAAATCATATCCCGATGCGCTCGTCTTATGGGCTCATTCCGGTTTTGATCGCCCCGAAGCTGTTGCTCAAGTGCTTGCAAGACACAAAAACCTTTGGGCAGATTTAGCGTTTAGGAGCGACCAATCAGATAATGGACAAGTTGCAAGTGACTGGCTACCGGTGTTTGCGGCTTTTCCAGACAGGTTCATGGTTGGCACCGATACCTTTGCTCCCGAACGATGGTATTATGTCGAAGACCATGCGGACTTCAGCCGCGAATGGATATCAAGCCTGCCGGAGAAGCTGGTAGACCAGATTGCATTTGGCAATGCTGAAACCATGATCAGGCAGGTTGAGGACAGGCAAGGCAGATGAGACGATTATGGATGCTGCTAGTGAGTGTTTGCTGTCTTGGAGTTGTTCAATTCGCGCATGCAAACGATCCATGCCGTTCTGGGACCGGGTTTCAACTCTCCAGCGCAACGGATGCTCCCTGGACGATGCAGATCCAGTTCAATCCGAAGGATGTGTCACTCAATACGCCGTTTGATTTGATGGTAGCTGTTTGTTCCCAATCGGAACATTTACCAAGCCATCTTACCATCGATGCAACAATGCCCGCACATAAGCACGGCATGAACTACGAGCCAAAAACAGAGTATGCTGAAAATCGTCAATACCGGTCGAAAAACCTCCTGTTTCATATGCCAGGCATTTGGCGCATTGAAGTGACTGCATTTCATAACAGTAAGCCATATCGATTCACCCTCGATGTGGACATTCAATGAGCAGGTCCGTGGCCGCTGGAGTACTTCGATGTGCAGCTTTTATCATAATTTCCGGCTGGGTTGTTATTGGGCAAGCCTCTGACGACAGAGATAGACTCCTGCTGAACGATGACGAGATAGCAAAAATCGTGAGCCACGGCCCCTGGCCTCAGAATCGGCAGATAGACGCAAGCAACAGGGTTTCGGGCAATCCATTGGCTGCCAAACTTGGAAAACTTCTGTTCTTTGACACTAGATTGTCTTCAAATGGAAAAATTGCCTGCAGCACGTGCCACAATCCAAATTCCGGCTGGACTGATGGGAAGGCACGCGCCGGTGGACTTGAGCGTTTAGACCGGAATACTCAATCGCTGTTCAACGTGTCCGGAAATCGGTGGTTTGGTTGGGGCGGGCAAAACGACAGCCTTTGGGCGCACAGTATTGGCCCGATTCTTGATCCACGGGAGATGGGGGCAACTCCCGAAAACGTGGCTGCGATCCTACGCCAAAGTAAAAGCCTGAGCGCGCAATATCGTGATGTGTTCGGCGTGTCGCCCGACGACCGAGACCCGCTTGAACTGCTTGTGGATGCAGCAAAGGCATTAGCCGCTTTTCAGGAAACAATCACCTCAGGGCGCACACCGTTTGACAATTTCCGAGATGCGCTCGCACGCAAGGATTTCAAATCAGCTCGAGAATTTCCAGTTTCCGCACAGCGAGGCGCTGCGCTCTTCGTCGGGCGGGCCAAATGCAATCTGTGTCACATTGGCGCGCGTTTTTCGAGTGACGAGTTCGACGATGCTGGTGTTCCTTACTTTACCGGGCCGGGCCGGGTCGACCGAGGACGCTTTGAGGGGATTAACAAACTTAAGGCTTCACCGTTTAATAAACTGGGCCGCTTTAATGATTCATCAGAGCGGGAGTCTGCCTGGGCTACTAAACAGGTCGCCCAAACGCATCGTACATTTGGCCAATTCAGAGTGCCGTCACTGAGACAACTCACCAGTACCGCACCATATATGCACAATGGATCATTGAAAACAGTGCGGGATGTTGTGGACCACTATTCCAACATCAATCTGGATCGCATTCACAGCGACGCCGCGCCAGTTCTTTCACCGCTCAACCTGACCGAACAGGAGAGTGAAGATTTGGTGCTGTTTCTTAAATCTCTTTCAACACAGCTATTGGAACATACAGATTGACTAAATGCATGCCTCTTCCGGAGCGCAGCTCAAAACAGTCGGGTTGTTCGCTATCGAGGTGCTGACGGTTGCGTGCTGCATACAGATGGTTGGATTTATGTCGTTGGGGGCATCATTGACGGCCACCACTCATGTACGCAGGCTTGGTTTGACAGAATCCATCCCCGGACAGGCGAGTGGGAGGTTTTGCCTGACGCTCCGAATAAGCGAGATCATGCGCCTTGCGCCATTCTCGATAACAAATTGTATTTCTTTGGCGGGCGTGAAACAGGGCATCACGAAGGCAAAGACTATGATTCTCTTTTCGCCGCGACAATCGCAGATGTCGATGTCTATGATTTCTCTTCTGCCCAATGGTCTGTTCATCCAGAACCCTTGCCTGTGGAAACAGCCGCTGGTGGGGCTGCGACTATTGACGATCGCATCATCTATGTAGGCGGTGAGGCACACCGGATGGAAGCCTTCACCGAAATGCAAATCTTCAACTGTCTGCAACAGCGTTGGAAATTGGGCCCCAGCCTCAACAGAGCGCGCCATGGCACCAATTGCTGCGTGATGAATGGTAAAGTTTAGATCGCAGCAGGCAGCGGTGCACGCGGCGGAGAGCCAGAACTCACCAGCTTGGAGTGTATTGAGATTTCCAATCTATAAGGTGTTTCGCGCTTGCATCGCTTTGTGGTCCAAAGTGGCCTCATTTATCAGCGATGCAACCAATTTTGCGAAACATCATGGCCGATTATTTTATTGTTCTAGTGTAGCTCTTTGATACGATCTTCCAGCTAACTAGTAGATACAGTAATAGTAGAAAATCGACAATTTCTCTTCCAGGCAGATCGAAGCGTACCTTGGCGCAGGCCGCGTCTCTTATGAAGACAGGATTTCATTTGTATCAGGCGTTATTTTTGCAGCACATTATGAATGTGATGAAGCGATGACGCGTCACAATTTCGAGCCTGCTGTCGCTGTCCACAAAATGTTGATTTTGCGACCAACAAGCTCATGGGCAGCTTGAACACACGGAATAGACAAGATCATCACCCAAACAATGACACCCCCCTGGGCAGAAGTTTTTTCGCGTTCATTTCCGCTTCTTGATCCTGAAATCCTGATGACAGCTCGAACAAGTCACCCCTAGTTCCCTGATTGCGGACGTGAGGTCAACACTGCCAGATTTCGCATTTGCCTCCAACTGAGCGGCAGCCTGAAACAGCTCTTTTGATATCTGTTCGAACCGATCCCAATCCTGCCAGATGGCTGGAGATGCTTCTGACACCTTTTGATGCTGTCCCGCTGGAAAAAGCCTGGTCATGGCGTAACCAGATTGCGCCTGGACTTTGCGAGCAATCTCTGCTGCTTTGTCGAGTTCAATGTTCTGGCTTCTTTCCATCTGGACTAGTGCTTTCATGGATTGCGCCAGAGTGCCCATACCATCCATACGTTCTTTCACAATGCCGGTTGCCCCTGAGTGCGCAAAAGCAAATCCAGCCGATGCTATCAATAAAAGTAAACTAATAATTTTTCTCATGACACTTTCTCAATTGATACCGTTGGCACGTTGCAATTCGCGAACATATGTAATGATTGAACCCACTTCATCGCGAGTTATCCCCTGCACCGGCGGCATGTTTCCAAACGGCCAGTGATGTTGTCGAACACCTCGGGCCACTGCAAGTTGAAAACTCTCGTCGCCATGATGATTTGGTTCGTAGATAATGTGGACTAATGGAGGCGCAGTTCCATCTTTTCCGCTTGCATGTACACCATGACAGGCCGCGCAATTAGCTTCGAACTTGAATTGACCGATAAGCGCCTGTTCAGAGAAATCTTGAGGCAATTGAACAGCGACAATGGGGGTGCCTGTTGGCATGGATTGTTTCTGGGGGCCGAAATGAAGAGTGATGAACCAATATCCAACGCCAATAACTACGGCTATGCATGATAGAAGTGCTGTGTTTCTCAGGGTGAGCTCCCAATTCAACTTTTGTACCTCAATACTGCTTCCAGTAGGCGGAAGGTCAAGCAAACTAAATGTAGTCGACTGTGAGTGTCGCTCCCGCATGGACTTGGGTAAACTAATCCTGCTAGCTCTCCAACCAACAAACGATCATTTCCCTCGACAACTACAATCTCATCCTCCGCACCGACGACTCCCACGCTTGCAACTGCTATATCGTGATCTTTGTCAAACATGCGGAATATTATTTCATGTCCATACCTCCGCATGCGTTCAAGTAATGAGATAAATCCGTCAGCATCAAAGATCTTGGAGACACCTTTGGGTGCCAACAACCTGCGTTCGCTGAGGATGTAGTTGTCTAGATGAAATCCATCCATAGGCACCGGCACTGAACAACGTACAGATGTTCAACCATGGCTTCACCAGTGCTGATTAGCCAGATGCGGGTAGCCGGACGATGGCGGTTATAAAGCGCTCACCGCCTATTCGCTTAGCATTGTAGTTACTTCGCCAATCCGAGCGATTTCAGCTTCGAACACCTCTAAGCTGCAGCGGCTTCCGTCGGTGGCTCCTTAGCACCTGTCATAAAGGCAACAGCGTCGGACATAGTATAGTCTTTTGGATCTATCACGCAGAGCCGGCTGCCAAGGCGGTGAATGTGAATGCGGTCAGCAAGTTCAAACACATGGGGCATATTGTGACTGATCAGAATGATTGGGAGACCACGTGAACGCACGTCTTGAATAAGCTCCAAAACCTTACGGCTTTCTTTCACACCAAGCGCCGCTGTTGGCTCATCCATGATAATGACCCGGCTACCAAAGGCAGCAGCTCTTGCTACGGCCACGCCTTGTCGCTGACCACCCGAGAGGGTCTCCACAGCCTGTCCGATGTTCTGAATAGTCATAAGACCTAACTCAGATAACTTGTCCCGAGCTTGTTTTTCCATGGCAGTTCTATCTAGTTTCCTGAACACAGAGCCGAGCAATCCAGGTTTTCTTATTTCGCGACCTAAGAACATATTGTCGGCAATCGACAATGCTGGTGACAGAGCTAATGTCTGATAGACGGTCTCAATGCCAGCTTCTCGTGCCTGTTGCGGCGAGTTGAAAGATATGGGTTTGCCATCCATAAACATCTCACCCTCATCGAGTTGAACGGCGCCGGAGAGTGCCTTGATCAAGGTTGACTTACCAGCACCATTATCACCGATGACCGCAAGAATTTCACCAGCGTTCAGTTCAAAATCGCAATGATCCAGCGCTGTTACCTTGCCATAGCGCTTAACCAGGCCTTTTGCTTGCAAAATTGGAGTGCTCATGACGCCACCTTTCTGATCCATTGATCAACCGCAACCGCACCAATGATGAGGGCTCCAATGAGTAGGAATGTCCATTGCGCATCTGCGCCCAGCAATCGCAGCCCGAGCGTGAACACGCCTACAATGAGCGCGCCAAACAACATGCCCATAATAGAGCCTCGGCCACCAAACAGCGAGATGCCTCCGATCACCACAGCGGTAATGCTCTCAATGTTGGCCAGTTGACCGGATGTTGGCGATACCGAGCCAATTCGGCCAATCAAAGCCCAACCAGCAAACGCACATATGAGTCCGGAAAGCATGTACACTGAAATAAGCGTTCGCTTTACCTGCACACCGGAGAGTTCTGCCGCCTCTGGATCGTCTCCGACGGCATAGACGTGTCGACCCCATGCAGTTTGTTTGAGCACATAGGCAAGCAGGCAAATCAGGGCAACCATAAAGATGACGCCGACAGTGAAGGTTGCCCCGCCACGTCCTGCTTCATCAGCTCCAATTTTAAACTTCCACCCAAAGAGTTGTAGCAGGGGTGCTTCTTTGGCAATTTCCTGACTGCGAATTGTCTCATTCGCCGAGTAGAGAAAATTGGTAGCAAGAACAATCTGCCACATGCCAAGGGTTACAATGAACGGTGGCAAGCGCATAACTGCCACCAACCAGCCATTGATAAACCCGCAGAAGGAACCGCACAACAGGCCGCAAGCCACCGCTGCTTCTACTGGTAACCCATAACGAAACGTAAACTGACCCATTACGACGGATGACAACACCATAATGGCACCAACAGACAGATCAATGCCTGCTGTCAGAATAACCAGAGACTGAGCAGCACCAACAATTCCAACGATTGCAACCTGCTGTAAAATTAGTGTTAGCGCAAAAGCTGAGAAGAATTTTGAGCCCAGCAATATGCCGAACACCGCAATTGACAAAACTAGCACGACTAAAGGAACTAGTGCCGGTGTTTGGTGCAGACGATGTTGAACCGATCCTACAAAGCTTCTTGAATCTTCGCCAAATTCAGCAACCTGATCAGGTGAATTGGCAGCTGCTTTTTCAAAATCTTGGGTGGCTTGATCAACCATGGAAATCCTCTCCACCAACGTGGCGTTAGTCCTATAAAATAGGGCGGCTACGAGAGCCGCCCCACAAGGTTTGAACTATTTTAGGAGCTAATCAACCCCAGCAGAGCTTTGTGCCCTCGGCAACATCAATGGAGTCGACGCCATCTACTGGCTCTGCTGTGACAAGAGCGACACCGGTGTCAAAGAAGTCTTTGCCGGGTGTCGGAGCTGGTTTTGTGCCATCTTTTGCCCAAGCAGCAATCGCTTCAATGCCTTTGGATGCCATAAGCAATGGGTATTGCTGTGATGTTGCACCAATAACGCCGTCCGCTATATTTTGAACACCCGGGCAACCGCCATCGACTGAGACGATCAAGACATCGTTTTCACGGCCAATGGCTTTGAGCGCTTCGTAAGCGCCGGCTGCAGCAGGTTCATTGATCGTATAAACGACATTAATTCCTTGGTCTTTCGCTAGAAGGTTTTCCATGGCTTTGCGACCACCTTCTTCATTGCCAGCTGTTACATCGTTGCCAACAATCCGCGGATCAGTTTCATCCCCCCATTTGTTAGGGTCTCCTAACTCGATTCCAAAACCTTTCAAAAATCCTTGGTCGCGCAAAACGCCAACCGATGGTTGACTGACTGCCAAATCAAGCATGCCAATTTTAGCATCCTTTGCAGCATCACCAAGCTTGGCGGCAGCCCATTTGCCAATCAATTCACCAGCAAGGAAATTATCTGTCGCAAAGGTAGCATCTGCGGAATCAATAGGTTCAAGTGGTGTATCTAGTGCAATAACCACCAGCCCTGCATCTCGCGCTTGCTGAACAGAGGACACGATAGAAGACGTATCTGATGCCGTCAGCAGGATCCCCTTTGCGCCATCTGCAATACAAGTTTCGATCGCAGCTACTTGAGTTTCATGATCACCATCTACCTTGCCAGCAAATGATTTGAGGTTAATGCCAAGCTCTTCAGCTTTGGCAGTTGCGCCTTCCTTCATCTTCACAAAGAAGGGGTTAGTGTCGGTCTTGGTAATCAAGCAGGCTGATATTGTATGGCTGGCAGCTGAGGCAGGGGCGATAGCAACAACCGTGGTTGTAAGGGCTGCGGCGCAAACCGCGATCAATGTCTTTTTCATAATATCCTCCCAAATATGAAAATCTGGCAGCGACCAATGCGGAGTATCTGCCATCAATTTTTACGTTGCACCACGCAACGTTGGGCTTAAAAAAGCGAAAAAAATCGAACCTGTCAATAAATAAATAAAGTTGATTTATTAATTAATCATGGCATCTTTCAGTTTGAGCCCTTTGCGGTTACAAGGTGATAGATGAATATTCCGAAGATCAGATCGTTGAGCGGAGGGGCAAATCAAAGCGGTCTGCGTGACTACAATGAACGCTTGCTTCTCTCAATGCTCCTCAGGAGTGGCCCAATGCCGGGCAGCGATCTCGCACGCCTTGCTGGGCTGTCTCCGCAAACGGTATCCGTCATTTTGCGAAAGCTGGAAAACTCAGGTTTGCTTGAAAAAGGCGCTCCCAAACGCGGGAAAGTAGGAAAACCGTCAGTCCCTATGGCGCTTGCACCAAAAGGCGTTCTTTCATTCGGAATGAAAATTGGACGCAGAAACGCAGACCTAATGTTGATGGGTTTTACCGGCGACATTTTTGACCAGATCAGTATTGATTATGCTTACCCCATGCCGGATATCATCTTTGAATTTCTAAAAAACGGCCTTTCCAGTCTCTCAGAAAACCTAAGTGCTGAAGAAAAGTCACGCATTTGCGGCATTGGACTGGCAACTCCGTTTGAACTGTGGAATTGGTATGATGTTGCCAGCACCCCACCTGAAGAGTTCATGTCCTGGAAGGAAATTGACTACGTAGATGAAATTGGCAACTTCAGCGATCTACCAGTTTATGTCATCAACGATGCGACAGCCGCGTGCAAGGCGGAACACGTCTATGGGCGCGGCAAAGAGTTCCGTGACTACGCTTACTTCTTCATAGCAGCTTTTGTGGGCGGCGGTGTTGTCCTCAACCACTCCGTCTTTGAGGGCCATCAAGGCAATGCCGGGGCGCTTGGTTCTTTGCGCAGTATCGGCCCCAATGGTGAAAGCCGGCAACTCATTGACATTGCGTCGCTCCATTTGTTGGAAAAGCGATTGGAACAAGTCGATATAAATCCGCAAATACTGTGGAAGCAGCCACAAGATTGGAGCAATATTTCACGATATGTCGATCACTGGCTTGGACAAACCGCGCAAGAACTGGCGAAAGCCGCCCTATCAACTTGTTCTGTAATTGACTTTGAAGCCATCGTCATAGACGGCGCCTTCCCCCGTGAAGTGCGAGACGAATTAGTAGAACGCACCACACGATACCTCGCCAATCAGGACACCAGAGGCCTGATTCCTCCACTGGTGGAAGCAGGAAGCATTGGCGGCAATGCCCGAGCCATCGGCGCAGCCAGCGGCCCCATATTCTCGCAGTTTTTGCTTAATACAAATCTCGGCCTGGCGCAGGTTTAGCGCCCTCCGATACAGCACAACTTCACAACCAGCAGCTCCCAAAGCGAGGTGTATGGCGGTTCCTGCTGGCTATGATGTTCTGCGTGAGGCTTGGCTTGCTTAGATGTCAGCCACCGAATGGAAGTAGGATGGTGTACAATATGAACGAAACGAAGATCAGAACAGTCAGGAATTTAGGCCTTCTTGCAAGCCAACCTCGCGAACAAAAATCAATTTCGTTTCGTTGGATCACAGCTAAATTTATGTAATGTCCCAAGTCGGACACCACGGTCCGTTGACCAAACGCCGGCCTTCATCCAGCGCTTTCACTTCCATGATCTCTTCAGGGCTTAGTTCAACATTGCGAGCCATGAAATTCTCGGCGATACGTGCTGGATTTCCGGAAGATGGGATCACCACAAACCCTTCAGCAATTAGGAAGGCCAATGCAACCTGCGCAGGCGTAATCCCATGCTTCGCGCCAATCCTCTGCAGAGTACTGTCCTGATTGACGTAACCGCGGCCAAGTGGAGAGTAAGCTGTCAACGGGATACCAAGCTCACGGCAGCGCTCAACGATCGGCTGGTTCTGCATATGGGGGTGGATTTCGACCTGGTTTGTAGCTATCACTCGGTCGCCTAGTAGTTCTATCGCTCGGTCGATATAATGTTTGGTAAAGTTCGATACCCCTAGACGTTTTGTTAGCCCGGCATCGAAGACTTCGGCGAATTGCGCCATGTAATCCTCAATCTCATACTCATCACCAATGGAAGGATAATGGAGCAACAAAAGATCGACTTGATCCACTTGCAATTTTTCGAGCGAGGCTCGGACGTGAGGCATCACCTGATCAGGTCCGAAGCTTTCTGGCGCTACTTTGGTGGTCAGAAATATCTCTGAGCGAGGAATCCTACTGCCGGCAATGGCATCACCCACATATTCTTCATTCTTGTACCCTTCTGCGGTATCGATGTGGCGATAGCCAACCTCCAACGCGCATTGTACGCCATCATAGGCCTCTTGGCCGTCACGGTTCCACGTCCCGAAACCAATTTGCGGAATTGTGTCGCGTATATCTGTTGCGCTCATGGAGTACTCCTTATAGGGCGATCTGTTGTGAATTGGCGTATCAATCGGAAGACAGGTTAAGCTCTGTTACCAGAGATGATGCACATGTGGGGCAATACGAGATTGGTAAATGTCGCGAATGGCATTCATCGTTTCAACAGAAAGCGCTGGCACATCGCTAGCCGCGGCGTTGCCGCGAGCCTGTGCATCTGTTTTGGCACCTGGGATGACCACGGTGACAGCTTCTTGCATCAGAATCCAGCGTAGCGCACACTGCGACATAGTGACATTATCAGGGACCAGCGCTCGGATTTCCTCCACCGCATCAAGAGCAAGTTCAAAGGGAACGCCTGAAAATGTTTCGCCCTTGTCAAACTCTTCGCCATTTCTATTAAAAGCACGATGATCGTCACCGGCAAAACTGGTTGATGCATCCATCTTTCCGGTTAGCAAGCCCGAAGCGAGTGGTACGCGCGCGATGATAGCTACATTGCGCGCCTGCGCCTCGCGGAAAAACAGTTCAGCGGGACGTTGCCTGAATACATTGTAAATGATTTGCACCGACAGGACGCCTGGATATTCAATTGCTTTCAGCGCTTCTTCGACCTTTTCTACCGAAACTCCGTACCCCTTAATTTTGCCATCACCAACCAGACCTTCCATAATTTCAAAGACATCGGGACGGTAAAAAACCTCGGTCGGAGGGCAATGCAGCTGGACTAGATCAAGACAATCCATTTGTAGATTGTTACGAGAACGGTCCACGAAGGCGGTTAGATTTTCCCTAGTGAACCCTTCAGTTACATGCGGGTTCAAACGCCGCCCTGCTTTGGTTGCAACAAACGGGCGTTCACCGTCGCGTTCCTTCAACACATCAGCGATGATGCGCTCAGACCTTCCATCGCCATAAACATCAGCTGTATCGATAAAAGACATCCCGCTATCAAGCGCTGCATGCAAAGCGTCGCGGGCGTTTTCTTCAGTTACCTCGCCCCAGGTTCCGCCTATAGCCCACGCACCGAAGCCTACTTCGGAAACTGTGCGACCCGTACGCCCAAAAAATCTGGTTTTCATGGTAATTCTCCTTGCGTCATCAATCGGTGCATCTGAGCCCACAATGGCCTGTTGAAAAAACAGATGCCCCAGATCGTGTCAGCGCAAGGAACGTGAGCACCATCCACTACTTGCTACAATCCCGCTCTTCGAGCCCAGATCATCGATACACTTGAAGTGTCAGCAAAGTAATCGCTATATTATGAACTTGAATCAATCTTGGCATGAATAAGATTCACAATGATCGCATCTGACCGAACGAACCTTGCTGACCTAAAGTTGTTTTTGACCATAGTTCGTCGCCAGAGCTTTACGTCTGCCGCAATTGAACTGGGTGTGACGCCATCTGCTGCCAGTCATGCCATACGTAGATTAGAAGAAAAGCTCGGTGTAAAGCTTCTGAACCGTACCAGCCGAGCCGTCATGCCAACTGATCTGGGGTTGGACCTAGCCAAGCGCGTGGCTGGTGGCTTCGATACAATTGAAGACGCATTACATTCGATAGAAGCACCAGGTGCCGCGCGTTTTGGTGAATTGCGGATCAATGCCTTTGCTGACGCATCACATTTGCTCTTCGCTCCTGCTTTGCCGGAGTTTGTGAACCGTTTCCCTGATGTAAAGCTGACCGTGGCGATTGAAGAGCGCCCAATAGACATTATTGCGGAGGGCTATGATGCCGGCATACGCTATGGCCATCACGTTCCCGAAGACATGGTTGCCGTTCCATTGACTGGCCCCCATCGGTGGGTAGTCGCGGCCGCACCAAGCTATCTGCAAACAAACGGTGTGCCGCTTTCACCCTCTCAGTTGAAAGGACATACATGCCTGCAATTGCAGCTTGGCGACAATTCCAACTACTCGTGGGAACTGCAAGAAAATGGAAAAGAGCGCGCATGGCGGGTTCCCGGAAACCTTACGATAAAGGACACCGCAACGACGATTTCAGCCGCAAAGGCTGGGCTGGGGTTGGCGTATCTTTTAGAAGCCCGCATCGCGCAGGACCTGAAAGAGGGCTCCTTGAAAATCGTTCTTGATGATTTTGCTGCTGCAAGTGCACCACTCCATATTTACTATGGAAGTCGGCGACACAACCACCCCGGCCTTCGTGCGCTCACAAACATTATACGCAAGAACAACAAACTGCCTCCTATTTGAGAACGCAGCATGCATTGGAAATGATTCAAATTCTGTGCCTGAGTACCTCTCTAACTTTGGGCTGTCATTCAGTGAGTTCTCGAATTGAATGACGGATTCGAGCCAAAGTAGAATACTGCGTAACTCACCAAGATCTGCTGTCGCAGTTTAGATGAAGAGAAAAGACCTTCCTGCGAGACGTAACGGCCCGCAAAACCGAATGTCTCTTCGGGTCATGTAAATCAACGGCGTCTTCGTCTCCACAGATAAATTGAGCACAGAGCATCAGTTTAACGGAGTTCGAAATGATCGGCCAGCGCGTGGATGATAGTGTTGAGAACGGTTGCGCGATCTGTTCCGGTTGGGTCCGTACAGACTGGATCGTCATTTTCTTCTTTCAAGATAGCTTCTCCCGCTGGTTTACATACTCCCAAAGCCGTGAAATGCATAGCTGGTGAAATCACCTCAACAGATGCGTTTGGAACCAATACCTCAAAATTACTGCCCATTGCACTGGTGTCTGTCGCGTTGAGCCTGTCGGCGCCTTCGCCTAATCCGACAAGAAGAAGTGGCGAGTTTAAACCCCGCAGGTCCGCTGGCGTAAGGCCCCAAGTTAAGCCAGGATCAATCGCGGCAACCCTGCGAACGCGGGGATCTAGATACGAAGCTTCGTAACTATCTTGGTCAATTGCGGAAATATCGATACCCGCTTTGGCAAGCTCGGCACAAAACTGTGATCCAGGTCCTGCGGCTGCGCAATATTCCCAAAAGCCGTCGCGCCTGCCCTTTACACCTGCAAGTGACAGAGCAGTCCACCCGCCGTAGGAGAACCCGGTCGCACTAATTCGCGTTGCGTCGATATACGGCGCGAATACACCGTCTTGGAGAACATAGTCCAGCGCTGTTGATAGGTCTTGAGCGCGAGTCCAATGATTAAATGCGGTGTCGAAATTTATGTCGAAAGTTGTGCTATTTGGATGGTTTACCGCAACCACGATGGCACCTTTTGAGGCAAGACCCGCGCTAAGCCAAGCCATTCTTGTATAGTTGCCGCCCCAGCCGTGAGACAATAGAACCACTGGGTGTCTTCCAGGTGTTGGCTCCGCTTTTTCAAGAACAAGTGTGCCATAGAACACTGCATTCTCTGCAAACATCACGCTTTTTCCAACGGTCGCTGGGAACATGACCGCCACCTGTAAGTCTTGGTTGTGGTGGGGGGCTGGGATGGTAAGTTCTGCGATGCCGACGTTTTGCGCAACAAGTTCTGTTGTCGCAGTTAGGATCAGAATTACGGCGGTAATCAAATGCCTCATGTGGGTCCTCTCGGTGACGTAGTTTGAATCGTGATATCTTCAATCACCCCCTTGCCCTATTTATTACGACCTGAATTCGGTTTTAGGTCGCGCAGATCAGGATTTAGGACCTATAGATCAAGAAAAGTGGATTCCACCTGATGCCAGTTCTTCCTGTGCCAATGATCATCGCCCTACTTTTGTTGGGCTTCCTTTTGCAGCGCTTGGTGACACGGGAAACGCATCCCGTGCTTCTCGTTTTGATTGGGTGCTGCGCAGTGCAAAGTGCAATTGTCGCCGCGGTGCAATATTATGGCCTGGAACCCCTCAGAGCTTTTCAACCAATCTTTGCCACGGTCATACCTGCCGCTGCGTGGCTGGCCTTCCAACAAGTATCGGTTGGTTTTGTTCGTATACAAGACGTGTATTTGCACATGGTTGGGCCAGCTCTCGCCTTGCTTTGCCTGGCCGTATCCCCCGAGAGTCTAGATGTGCTGATCCCGGTCCTCTTTGCAGCGTATGGACTTGCTATGACAATTGCGCTCATCCGTGGGGAAGACAGCTTGCCACACAGTCGTTTGGAAAATGGAAGCATGTCGCTCCTCGTATGGCGCATTCTGGCAATTGCGCTAGTCGCTTCAGCAGGGACAGACATATTCATCGCGGTCCGTCTCGCATCAGGAAACGATGATGTCTTACTTTGGGTTCCAAGTTTGTTTTCGTCAATCACACTGCTCATTTTGGGGCTACTTGGCCTTTCTCATTCCATCGAAAGCCACAGCAATAACTTAAAAGAGGCAAACCAATACGCTGAGCAAGATGAGAAGCGCGACGATACAATTGTTAACAAGCTCGATTCCTACGTCGAAATAAGCAAGCCTTACTTAGATCCGGACCTGACACTATCGCGCTTAGCTCGCCAAGTGCTTGTGCCAGAAAAGCAGCTTTCAAGCGCTATCAACAAACGCACAGGGGAGAACGTATCGCGTTACATCAACAAACACCGTGTTCAACACGCCTGTGCAATGATGCTGGAAGGTAAGTCCGTTACAGAGGCCATGCTGGCCAGCGGATTTAACACCAAGTCGAACTTCAACAGAGAGTTCCTACGCGTACAGGGAACAAATCCACGACTTTGGCTGAAGTTACAAAGAACCGCAGAGTTAGCGCCTAACGGGTCAGAGGCCAGGCGCTAAACTAGGTCATTCATGTATTGATCCAACCCGCTTGGGTGTAGTTCCAGCCAAGGCCTGTCTGCATCACGGGTAGAATTAGTCCGCAGGCAAATCGAGCGATTGTGTTGCTGACACACACTCCAAGTGCAAGGCCGAAGATGATGAACCAGTCTCTGTATGCCGTCACAATGCGGCACCGCGCATGAGGCGCGAGCTGCATCCTGCGCGTTTTGGTTGGTCTATCCGATTGTTGGACATATGCACCGACGATCCCGCCATCCCAAAGGACGCAGATTTGTCGTACCAGAACATGCGAAATTGTTGTAATATGTCATCCGCGCGACCTCAGCCTCAGCGTAAAGGTATGGATGCCACTGTTGGGAATGCCATCTCGGAGAAAGAGCGCGCGAGCTGTTACCAGCAGGCGATCACGAGGGTTACTTGACAATAGATTAGATATACCGACCCATCTAAATTATTGACGCGGATCTGGCAACTGCATTCTTTCATCATAAATTCAGCACGAAACGATTTGCACTCTCAGGAATACTTGTGTCTGCTCGCCACCCAAACAATCAGCTTCCCCCACTCAACGATCGAAACTGCCCTTGGTGATCTGATTATGATGCGCCAATCAACCAACTTGCCATGCCTTACCCCACACACTCGCAGTTCAAGACAATGAACTCTACAGCGGCGTCTTCCAGAGCGCGGCCGATGGCGGCAGGGATGTTAGTTGTTTGAGCTATACGGCAGGCTTCAAAAGATAGAATTGATCGAGTGACCAGTCAGTTCATTATCTCAATCAGAGTTTGCAAAGCGGACAAAGCGACGCAACTCGGCGATTGTATAAATATCCGCATTTATTAACTAGCCAACAGAAAATTCGTCGATTGACGATACCAACTTCAACAAGTCCGCTTCATAGAAGCCGGCAGCATTGATGCAATTCGTTTCAAGCATCTTTAGCCCATCGTCTGTGCGGCAGATGTCGATCACATAGGCGGGTGCGTAATTTGGGTTTGCCTTGATCAAACTCTTTGCAAATTCTAAGGCGTCATCATCAATTTCATGTCGGTAAACGACACGGGAGCCGTCCTTGTAGAGAGAGAACGTAACAATCTCATCTCTAACCGCCCACAGTCGCCATTCCTTCAAAATACGAACGGGCTGCGTAAACATCATTTCTGTATCATGACGAAGTGAGCCTTTGGGTATCTCATGTTCTTCTAAGGCGAGTACCTTATTAGCCAGTGCGATTATTTCACCAGTCGACTTTATGTTTCCTGGCTCTTCTTTACTGTCTTTCACTGGCCGTAAGAACCAATTTGTCCTGTCATCGGGCAATAGTTCGGGAACGTCGCGCAGTGTCAGAAAAAGAGCATCCGCGCCATTGAGAAGAAACGGGTGCCACGATGCTTCATGGACAAAAGGCCTAATTTTAAAGACGCCTGGTTTTAGGTCGTTGGCCTCAGCGTATCGCCATAGGGTATAAGAACCGAACATGACGACAGCATTTGGATTATAGATAGTCGGAGCTGGTGTTAGTTCGCCAATAAATGGAACGACTTTGTGCCAATTGTACGGAATTTGCAGCTGGTCAAGCGCATCAGCCATCTTCCGAGTGTCCTCAAAATCCTGAAGTATCCATTGCATTCAATCTACTCAAATCTGACAGATGTGTTCTGCTCCTAGAGAACACCTTTCCCCAAAATGCTCAATAGCAGACGTTGGAGCCGAGCGTAGTCTCCGTAGGTTTGGGCTCAAATCAGTCATTCGTGACCTGATACAGATTCTCTATTCAGCCACCTTCCCATGCCGGACACCGGTACCGCCAGCATTTTTCGGCGATGAACTCTACGTCGACGTCTTCCAGAGTGGAGCGGATGGCGGTTTGATTATTGGCCATTGAGGTGCTGCGGCCGGCTTTCATGGCTGGGACTGATCACGGCAGACATTCGCTGAAAGAAAAGGAATGGCTAATTGGCTGTGCTGGTCGCACTAGCAAAAATCAACAACCAATATCTTCACCTGAGCGCCACATCTCAAAAGCGCGGCCAATGAATTCGTCGATATGCGTATTAGCAATCTCAGTCGATTTGGCGAAGCGAATGCAGCCCTTTCCAACACTCAAACCTTTAAGCAGCTCTCCATTTGGATCAATTTTGGATGCATCACCAACATATAAGCTCACATAAGCTCTCTGTGCGTTGAGGTGAAATGCATAATTGCCGTCCTCAGCGTATCCCAACATTTTATAGTGAATGCGCTCAGTGAGCTGTGGTGCTTGTTTTTGGATGATGGCCCGGATGCTTTGTAGCTTGTCCCGACGCCAATCTTCTTCAAGTTGATCGATGTATTCCGCAGGTGTTTTGGCATTGCTCAACATAGCCACGGCCTAGGTATGGATTTCGATGTTCGAGCAACCGTAACAATGGAACAACAAAATCTCAACATTGAAACCGCCCTTTATACGCAAGGCAGAATTTGGTAAAAATGGCTTAAACCAGACATTCGTCAAATTAGCTAAGATCCTACAATCAATTACCTTCCCATGCCGGACACCCACACCGCACAGCTTTTCCATAGGGCGGCGGATGGCGGTTAAGTTGTTGGATAGGGGGATACTGCAGGCGGCTTCCATGGATGGAATAAATCGAGGCAGCCAGTTCGTTCTTCATCTTAATCAACGGCAGTAATGCGGACAAAGCCACCATTAATTTCGGTCTTCTAAATGTCGACTTTTCGCTTGGGCATACCCCAGTCCAGAGGCTAGCCGCTGTTCATCACTCCATTGTTTGGGGGACTGCCCGTACATCCGTTTGAATTCACGGCTAAATTGAGATGGGCTGGCATAACCCACATCCAGCGCTGCCTGATTTATTGCAGTGCCTCCGGCTATCTGCATAGCAGCATTATTTAGACGCATTGATTTCACAAATTGGATCGGCGTCATCGTGGTCATTTGCTTGAATTTGCGATGAAACACAGCGCGGCTCATGCCAGCACGGTTAGCCATATTTTCAATTGAAATAGGTGCACTCAAATGGGACGACACATGCGCGATAGACCGGGCAATCGCGTTGCCAGCACCAAAAGCTTGCCGCGCAAACATTCCAGCTTCTCCCTTCAGGATCGCATAGTACAGTTCACGGAGACGCGCATCTCCAAGAATTGCCATGTCTGTTTGGTTCGCCCCGAGTTGTAATAATCTCAGCAATGCGTCCGTGAAGAGAGTGCTCCAATTGGCAAATTTTATTCCTTGTGCGCGTAAATCGCCTCGATGCACTGAGGCCGCATTTCCATTGTTTTCCATCTCCATGGTGAGTTCAGTCATCACACGGCTATCAAGCGAGATGAAGACGCCATAAAGAGGATTATCGAATGATGCGGCGGGCGTACCAGCTTTGACGGGCATCGGTATGGGGCAGACAAGATATTGGCTATCATCATAGACATATCTGGCTCCGTCCAGAATCGCTTCCTTAGCCCCGCTTAAGATGGCCACGACACTTGATTCATACACGGCTGGAACACAAGGGATAGCTTGGGTTGCCCGGAATAGACGGACGCCCGTGATGCCTGTTTCAGTCAGACCGTCTTGTTTCGTTTCGCGCTCGATAATGTGTTTGATTTGTTCTTTGCTCATGTCCGCAACTTAGCTCTCTCATATAGTCCAAATCAACCAAACTGATACAAATAGGCAAGTAAAAGCGACTAATTTGTCTACTTTTCACTGCATATGGGAGTTATTTATCAACTTAAGAATGCGACATCCATCATAAACTTAAGAAGCAGAAACCGTAAGGAGAAGACAATGCCGGACACCACCTTTGGAACCAATGGTTGGACACCCGAAAGGTTAAATTCGCTTGCCGGTAAGACCTATCTGATAACGGGAGCCAATGCAGGTGCAGGTTTCGAAGCCTCCCGCATTCTTCTGTCCAAAGGTGCGAAGGTGGTAATGTTCAATCGTAACTCCAAGAAATCAGCCACTGCAGTCCAAGAGCTTAGAGAAGAGTTTGGTGAGCAGGCAGATGTGAGCTTTGTGGTTATGGATCTATCCGAATTAGCCAGTGTGCGGGCGGCGGCCACTGAAGTTATGAAAATCGTTCCTCAGATCGATGCACTGATTTGCAATGCTGCAATCGCCCAAGTGCCTACGCAGGAATTTACTGTTGACGGATTTGAAAGCCAACTTGGAACCAACCACTACGGACATTTCCTCCTTTGCGGGATGCTTTTTGATCGTATCGAAGCGTCCAAGGGACGGATCGTCGTTGTTGCCAGCCTTGGCTATAATATGGGGATCAAAACTATTCAGTTTGATGATATTAACTGGGACAAAAACTACAGTGCAAATCCCGTGTATAGCCAAAGCAAGCTAGCGCAGATGATGTTTGCTTTTGAACTGCAGGACCGCATCAAAATTGCGAGCAAAAGTGTGAGAGTTTATGTGTGCCATCCTGGCTCTTCTGCAACCTCACTGATTAGCACAAGTGGTGGTGTTCTGACGCGGATTGCTTGGTGGCTTATGTCAAAGTCGCCCATGGTGCAATCTGCCGAAAGGGGGGCGTTTCCAGAGACTATGTGCGCCACGGAAGATGGACTAGAACAGCGGGCATTTTACGGCCCTACTGGCCGCATGGAGTTTGTCGGTCCGGTTGGCAAAGGTACGCTCAATCCACATGCCTATGACAAAGCAGTTATGTCCAAACTCTGGGATGTTTCTGAGGAAGCAACCGGCTTTAGCTGGTCACTCTAGCCCAAAATTCTGATCGAGAGTAACCCTCAATGGACATTTTGAAAACGGCAACGGAGTGGGCAAAGGCAGAGAGCTTTTCGTCTGCATTTTTCGTAATTTTTGGATTGGCACTACTATTTATCAGCTTGGGGTTTTGGCAAATGGGCAAAACTGATTTAGCAAAAGCTTATGTTATCCCCACACTAGTTGCGGGTACACTACTTTTGATCCTTGGTATTGGCCTTTTGATCCCTAACCAGATGCGACTTGCGAGTTTCCCCGAAGCCTACAATATCGACGCTTCAGCATTTGTCAGCGCTGAACTTGGACGCGTGAACAAAACACTTCGCGACTACAAAATAGCCGTCTTTTTGCTGTTTCCAATGATAATTGCTGCATGCTCTATATTGGTGCTATTTTTCAACGCACCAATTTGGCGAGCCGGTTTGATCACTGCCATAGCCATGTTGGTGTTGATTATGATTGTTGATACCAATGCAAACGCTCGTCTCGAAATCTACAAAGCGAAGCTGCATGAGGCAATGCAACGCAGCTAGGTATATCAGCGGCCTTAACATTCTCTGGAACAGAGCTTCGCTGCATCGACGCTAACGAATTGGCAAGGCCCGAAGCAGCCCTTCTGACGTGTTTCAAATACACCAATCAACTACCCTCCCATGTCGGGCACTTGCAACATTTTTGGCAATGACCTCTACTCCGACTTCTTCCAGGGCGCGGTGGATAGCGGATAGGTTGTTGGCTATTTGGGTGCCGTGGCCGGCTTCCATAAGTAAAAGCGGCAATGGGCGGACTGCCTGTTCTTCTTCTCAATCAAGGTCAGCAATGCGGACAAGGTGTGACTTCATCGCCGTTGTACTGAGGTCAATTGTCACTAAAGCGCCCGCAGTCGATTATTACGCGCATTGTGTTCGAGTTCCACAAGCCCCAGAAGCTCCAGCGTTGGGGCGACGTAATTGGCAAACCGGCCCCGATACCCTTTCCGAAGTCCGTAATATCCGCCCACGGGGTTGTTTTCAGATCGTGCCCAATGTTCCAAAGTACCTTCTTTTACGGGTTTACCCTCATCTGCATTGCCCAATGGCATCCAGTCACCATACGATTTCAACATGGCATGAGCTTCTTCCAGGCAGCGCAACTGGTACGAAAGCTGGGTCTTTCCAACTTGCACGACCAGCGCTGCTGGGGTTTTCGTCTCATCTTTCCAAACGTGGAATTCAGATGAAAGGGGCGGCGTTTTAAGAATCCAAGGATCATCGTGCGTCCCTGATCCGTAGGTAACATCAGTCATTGCGTTCTGCCTCTTGTTTTAGTGTATTTGCGAATTTGATAAAACTTGGAGTTAAGTCCGGCATAGACTTGGTGATTGGTCCTGCAAAAAGGCCCGAAAATTCTTCACGCATCCGAAACGCGCTCCCATATTCAGTTGCCGCAATCGCAAAAGTGCGAGTGCCAACGAACAATCCAAATGGCATTCCCCCACGCCACGCCATCTCATTGGGCGCATCAAATCTGATCACCTTTAATGAAAATGCGCGGTCGGGGACGACCTCTGACCAGAGTTTGATTTTTGATTGCAGCGCGATGTTTCCCTCGAACCGCACAATTCCATAGTGTTCGGGATTGCGTGGCATTTCGCTTGTCAGCGTCTGCCATACGCGTGCCGGGGAAGACGCGATCTCTATCTTGGTTTCGTAGAACTTCACAGCTTTTCCTCATGTTGACACCATGCGACTTAACACCCCTTATATGACATCTTATGTCATATAAGGTTTTAGAAATGCGCGCCTCTCGACTTCTTCAAATCCTGCTGCTGTTGCAAAACCGCGGACGTCAAACCTCTGCAAAATTAGCAAGCGAACTTGAGGTAACGCCCCGTACCATTTTGCGTGATGTTGACGCGATGACAGAGGCAGGCTTGCCCATTATTGTCCATCAGGGCAATCAAGGTGGCATCGAATTGGGCTTTAACTACCGCACGCGCTTGACCGGATTGGCAAAAGAAGAAGCGCAAGCGCTGGCATTGATCCTGTCCGCATCTAACCCGATGATTGCGGTATTGGGTCTTGAAAAAGCGGCGATGCAAGCGCGTGCCAAACTCATTGAAAGCCTGCCAGACAAAACGCGACACCATTGCATGGATACCATGTCACGATTTGCATTGATCAACGATGGGCCAGCGCAAAACCAACGCGCCCGCGCTCTTGCTAAATCTATTCAGGCTCGGACAGTCGCAAGGATTCGCTTTGCAACTAAGTCTGAACAAACAATACATCCCGATGCGCTAAAAGCAGACGCTGATAAATGGTTCGTGCATGACGCGATTACGGACACATGGATATCCGAAGACTCTTGGGGGCGCTTAAACATGTCTAGTGTGAGATTTGAGTGCCATAGCACCTAGTTGAATAGAGGGCGCAAATGCATCAAATATGGTATTGGACCGTCATGCAGGCCGCAGCATCCAGCAATTTGGGTTCAAACCAGCCCCTAGTGAGATAACTCACAATTATTTCTCAACCACCTTTTCACGACGTACACCCGCGCTGCCGACATTTTCAGTGATGAACTCTACCTCCCGCACACCCAGAACATGGCAGATGGCTGTTAGATGGTTGATAACAGGGACTCTGTGGCTGGCTCCGGTAGGTGACGGTAATGGACAACTTACCTGGTTTTCACGCCAATCAATGACTGCAGGCAGTTGTTCCATGATGATTGACCCTAATCTTTGCGATCCAACTCAGTACGCCTTGCCAAACGCGAATGAAAAATATACTGATCCAATTATTATGATATAACATAACATTTTATCAATGATTGGAATTTATATGCTGCAGACAATCCTAAAACGAGCCGGTCTCATTGTGACGGGCGCGCTAATCGTATTCTCTACGCAGGTTATGGCCCAAACAGCAACAAACTCCTCTAAATCAGAGGTGCATACGCATGCTCATAAGGTTGCTGAACCGTCCTTGATTAATGAAGCTGAAGTTCGCTCCCGTAGCCTTTCTGACTGGGCTTCTGACTGGCAGTCGCTTTATCCACTGCTGCAAGACGGCACTTTGGATGCTGTGATGGAATACAAGGCTGAAAGTGGAAAAAAGACAACTGAGGAATACCGAGCCTACTACGAAATTGGCTACAAGACAGATGTGGATCGCATTTTGATCGATGGTTCCAGCGTTACTTTCTTTCGGGATGGGCAGTCCGTGCAAGGGCAGTACCAGGAAGATGGGTTTGAAATCTTGACATATAAATCCGGAAACCAAGGTGTGCGCTTTATTTTTGAGAAATCGGGAGGCGACGAATCTGCTCCCCAGTTTATCCAGTTCAGCGATCATGAAATCGTGCCGACCAAAGTTGATCACTTCCACCTGTATTGGGGCGATGACCGTGCTGTATTGCTGACAGAAGTTACCAATTGGCCAACATATTTCCACGCAAAGCTAAGCGGGGCTGAGATCGTTGCCAAAATGCTGGCCCACTAGAAATAGCGGCCCAAGCTGACAAACCTTAACGCACTAAAGCGGCACGCTGCTTCCAAAGGAAGAGTGTGCCGTCTAATCGCATAGAATTTCCCAGTGCAAAGATCACATTAAAACGGACTTTGGCCGCAAAGCGGACATTGTGCACGTTGGTGATGTCTGTGAAGAGCACAGATTGAGGAATATGCAATCGCTTGTTCACATATAGTTTTTCCATATGCCTGAAGCGGCCAGCAACCACCATAGCTCCGTGCCAAAATTCGTAACGATGCGGAGGCTCGATCGCACTTTGACGGCATGTCGTCGAAAACCATTCTCCAAAAGGTTGGTCTCTTCCGATCTGTCCGCGAAAACTATCTGAGGACTGCGGTATCAATATCCAATGACCTTTTAGGATGGATGACACAAAATTGCGACAGGTCCGGGTGGGCTACTTGCATGATCAATTGGTCGAACACCTATTCTAAACGGGCTCATCCAACCGGGCGAGAAAAGTGAGTAAAGCCGAAATACCCATTTTTCATGACTTAGTGCTTTCACTTGTCGTCAGGACATAAGGATGCGTCATTTACAAGGTGATCGATAAGTGCCCGCACGCGAGTGGTGAGCCGTCGATTCTGTGGGAATAGCGCTGCGACAACATATGGGGTCACGCGGTGCTCACCGAAAAGCTCAACCAACTCTCCAGACCTTAAGGCGTCGGATATAGTGTACGCCGGGCATCTCACCACGGCAGCGCCTGCTGCAGCCAAACGCGCAGAGGCCGCAGGCCCGTTCGACCGAAACCGTCCATTGACTTGAACCGCAATTTCATCGCCATCGATGGCAAATCTCCATGTTGTGGGTTCCGTCATGTTACCGTCCAGAATGCACTCATGGGTGGTCAATGCACGCGGATGAGAGGGCGTGCCTGCACGCTCAAGATAGGCAGGCGATGCACAGACAACCAAAGGCATACGGCCAAGTTTTCTAGCTTTCAAAGAGCTGTCACGCATCGGTCCAATCCGCACTGCAAGATCCAAACCTTCTTCAATGATGGACGCCCTTCGGTCAGAGAATTGCAGGTCGAGTTCTACATTCGGATGTTTGGCGGCAAAGCGCGCCAGAGACGGCGCAAGTCGCAGCGCTCCAAAACCTGTTGGCGCTGAAATGTGAATGGAGCCTTGCAGCGCTGATTGTTCGTTTCTGACCCGTTCCTCGAGTTCGTCAAACCCATCGAGTAGCGGCTCGCACATCGACAAATAGGTTGCACCGGCATCGGTTAGGGATACACTGCGTGTCGTTCTATTTAGAAGCTGGACATCAAGTGATCCTTCGAGGTCCGCCACATATTTGCTGACCAAACGTGCCGACCGTCCCAAACGTTGAGCTGCGACGGTAAACGAGGCGTTCTTTGCGACCAGTGCAAAGGCTCGCATGCGGTCTATTTTGTCCATTATTTTGCGCCCTTTCAGGGCTTAATCTCACTCCAAAATTGACAATTATCATCCATTTATGCAAGCGATATTTGTGTTGGACACACTACAATCAACAGGAGTTCATCGATGTCCAATGTCGTTCGCATTCATCATTTCCCAAAATCAGGACACGCGCATCGCGCTTTGGTTTTTGCCAAGCTTGCAGGGATCGCACATGAGACTGTCTTTGTCGATCTGGCCGCAGGTGAGCATAAATCTCCCGAATTTCTTGCAATGAATCCAAACGGACAGGTTCCTGTTCTGGAAGACGGTGAGGTGATTGTGTCTGATTCGAATGCGATCCTTGTATATTTGGCGCGGCAATACGCGCCCGATTGGATTCCAAGCGACGCGGTGGGAGAGGCCAGTGTGCAACGTTGGCTCTCATTGGCCGCCGGTGAGATTGCATTCGGATCTTGCGCTGCACGGTTGATCACAATCTTCCAAGCACCTTTGGATCCAGACTTTGCGGCAGCAACGGCTTCAAAAGCCATGCAGAAGTTGGAAATGGGGTTGGAAAATCATGATTGGCTTGTCGGTAGTCGACCAACGATTGCCGACGTTGCGGCTTATTCTTACACGGCACACGCACCAGAGGGAAATATTTCTCTTGAGCCTTACCCGAATGTCCGCTCCTGGATCGCACGTTTTGAGGCTTTGCCAAGTTTCGAAGCCATGCCTGCGACTGCCGCTGTTCTGGCCTCAGAACAAGAGGATGAGCGACATGGCAACGGAAGCTCCGCGCTACACGCTGCCGCTCTTCGCACATGACACGGGCATCGAAAAAGTTCGCGTCGCCGAAGATCGCTGGAATGGTCGTAACCCCTTCGAAGGTCGCGCTTGGAATGAAGAGTTTTTGACCCACAAATGGGCCAATATAGTTGGACTATCGTATGATCAAGGAACTCTAGGCCTTTGAAGGCACTCACATCGCCGTGCGCTATGCTTACGAGTACCACGATAACGGCCGGCAATTGATTCTATGCATATGGCAAGGAGAACTGGGAGTTCGATGCCAATGGATATATGGAACACCGCTTTGCCGGCATCAACGAGCATTCGATCAAAGAAGAAGAGAGTTTCGTTGGCATCTAGGACAGCGTCTTGATGATCATCCCGGCCGGAGCGGTCAGGGGCTCTAATTGGGCGCCATTAATCCGGATCACCGGATCCATGGCTGCGCATACATGATTGAAAAAAGGAAATGGCAATGTCGACGACACATGACTCGCACAAAGGTGAATTGTTGCTGCAAAAACGCCGGAACACGCCAAAGGAGTTGAGCAATGCTATCCCTGACTACATCAAAAGTGACATGTCTCAGCAGCACGCAAACTTCTTTTCTGGTCTGTCATACTTGCCGATAGCGACGCTTGATGCCCATGGGCGCCCGTGGGCAAGTCTTCTGGTCACGTCATCGAACGACGATCCGACCCTTGGCATCACGATATTGGATCGCAACAAGACAAAGGTCATTGCCGAAACCAACGCCTTCGATCCGTTTGTGCGGGCGTTGAACCAGACAAATTCCATTGACGGCAAATGGCTCTTTGCGGGTGTTGGGGTCGATTTTACCAATCGCCGACGCAACAAGATAGCGGGGCACATCGACCTCGTATCCATCGATAAGACTGGAAAAGTCAGTCTTACGTTGTCCTCAGATCAGCATCTTGGGAATTGCCCCAAATACATCACCGTTCGTGCCCTAGAACACCAACAGCGCATGAACAAACTTGTTTTTGATGAATTTGACACCCTTACAACTGCATTGTCAGAAGCTGCAAAGATGGTGGTTGATCGGGCAAGCACCGTCTTTCTGGCAACAAAGCATATCGCCGAAGGCGAGGCCTCAGATAGCCAAACAGACATGGGTCTAAATCATCGCGGTGGCGCACCCGGGTTTGTCCGAATCTACGACGAGAAAGAAGGCGATCGTGTTACGACCTACTTGGTTTTGCCTGACCATTCCGGCAATCGCTTTTTTCAATCCTTGGGTAACATCGAGACCGATCCACAGGTTGGTTTGGTCTTTCCTGATTTCACAACGGGTGATGTTCTCTACGCCACAGGTGTGGCAGAGAACCTGCATGATGCGGAGGCAGAAGCCATCATGCCACGTGTCGCCTTGCTGACTCGTATCAAAGTGACAGGGGCTGTTTTTGTCCGAAACGGCCTCAACCTGCGCATGGTCTCTATGGAACAGTTTTCTCCGTACAATCCGCCTGTAAAGTACTTGCGGCAGGAGCTGGAGCAGATGGGGTACGCGACAGTCGCGCATGAAGGTAAAGACGCGACCAGGGCCACGCTCGTTTCTACGAGCGCCCGCTCCGAAAGCATCAAAACGCTTACGTTTGAATTGTCATCACCGATAGATGCCCCGCTGCCCGGCGGGTTCGGCGTCTTCGATTTCTCGGAGATACTGGACGCTGGATACAGTCACATGAACGAAACCTACCCCCAGTTGGTCAATGAAGATTATGTGCGTACCTGGACCCTTTCAAGCGCTCCCGGATTTGATGCGCAGAACAATGTGTTCCGCGCCACCAATCAGGTCGACGTAACAATCAAGCGCAAACCAGGGGGGGTGATGTCAAACTTCTTGCATGACAACGCCGATAAGTTGATCGCGCATGCAGTATCTATTAAATTTAATGGTACTGGAGCCGGGTTCACTTGTCTTGAAACCGATCCTCTAGGCGGGCCTCCGAATGTTCCGTCAAAAATGCTATGGATCGCAGGTGGTGTCGGCATCACCCCATTCATGACGATGTGGGATGGGATCACGCAAGTTGCTCGCGCATCGCCGGAACACTTTTCAATGGATATTGTTTTGCTGTTTTCTGGCCGCGACGATGACATCAACGTATTGTGCCATTTTCTGGCACATATGGTATCATTGCCTGACAACCTGAACCTGAAAATCATGGCCTTTCAAAGCGTCGGGAATGACATTGCAATAGCCAATTTCGCCCTTCAAAAACTGCGCCAAAAATTCTCTGACAGCGCACTGACACTTGATCAGCGGCGCGTACAGATCGATGATATTCAAGCTGTTGACGATTTGCACGAGCGGGAGGTGTTCATGTGCGGGCCCGATGCTTTGATGGACTGGAGCGAGGCCGCGCTCGCCAAGTTGAAAGTCAAAGGGACCCAGTGTCATCGCGAATCCTTTTTCTTTTGAGCATGATGGTGTACTCGATTGAACTACGCGTTACTGAGGCCGACATATAACGCTTTGGCAAGACTACTACTTTTTGTTTTGCCAAATATTGTGGCCCTCACCTAAGACGCAACCATTCATGAGATCTGCTGTATTCGTCAACTTGAGGCTCAATCCAGCTCTTCACAACCTGATTCAGATCCATCACTCAGCTACCTTCCCAAGTGGTACACCCGCGCCGCTGGCATATTCCAGTGCGCGGCGGGTGGCCGTTAGGTTGTTGGCCATGGGAGTGACGCGGCCGGCTTCCATGGATGGAATGGTGCAAGCAAACAGCTGGTTTTTCTCAGTAAGACTCAGCTTTGCGGACTCTGCGGCCATTAGATATCTATGCGCCTGTCTGGTTGCAACAAAACTGCTGAAACAAACAAGGCGATATGCAAAATTTAGGATGAGGTATGAAGAAGCGTCAGCCTTTCCCAAGAACTCTTGAAACCGGTTGACGAGCACTTGCATAGCCCGGAACGTTGTCGTCCAGACGTTGAGCCAGTTCACCTAACCGGCTAACTGGCACTGTGGGAAAGAGGTGATGTTCTCTGTGATAGAACATTTGGTAGGCGAGCCAAGCCAGAGGTCCTCTTTGGCTTCGACCGGCGAGCCCTGTTCCGATCGTACCTTGATGTGTAATCCACACCGCAAAGAAAGCAGTTAAACATTGCCCAATTAGCATGACAATGAAGTGCATTTGTAGACCTTTGAAGTCCAATACGATACTGCAAGAAACGACAACCAAAACCAGTATCCAATCTGTCGAAATGCGGCTACGCCACCGTGGCCCACCATACCTCCACGCGGCAAGATTTAAATCGATTGGGAAACGTGGACCGTACAGAAACACCTTCCAAGCAGGAAGATGGGCGCAATGCCCCTCATGGTCCTGCTTGCCGAGAGTGTCTTTGTGATGAAGTAGATGACAAAAAGCGTCCGCATGATTTGATCCGAACATCAACGCACTCAACCCGTACATGATGGTGTGATCTAGGTGCCGTCTCAATCCCAAGTTTCCATGAATGGCCTCGTGATTAAGTCTTAGACAACAGAGAAAAAAGAAGAAACTACCGACTGGTCCTAAAAACCAAAATGGCCCGCCATACAAAGCAACAGAGAGTACGAGCCAAGGAATGGGCAAAAAAAGTTCAATTAAAAATTGATACCAGGGGGCGATTTTCAGATCCTCCCAAAGGACACCTTCAGGAGCTTGTTCAATTTGGCGTTTCAACTTGTGAATCCAATACAAAGTAAATCGTAAATTTGTACTTATACCGAACCTATCACAACCGCAATTTTACTAGTGAATAACCGTTGAAACTGAAAGCCGAACGACGACAATGGGCTCCTTGCAGCCTTTCGCTGCGGATGACACAAAAGTCCGCAATGGGCCGGTATTGTCGAAAATCTTGCTAGAGAATACAGCCTCTGCTTTGTTAGACTGCAAAGCCACCATTGCCGTGGTCGAGAATTTAGGCTCCAACTGCGGATATTGCGTTCCGTAATTGATTATTTGATCGCCGGACAACCAATTCAGCGATTGTCACGTTAATCAGTAAACTCCCCCAAATAACCAGGGGGTATCTAATTTCAATAGGCATCCCGACGACTTTGCAGAATCCGCTCAAAATCAGGAAAGTTATTCCCATATATGCGAGTATATAGCTGCGAGTCATCCAGCGTCGATGGCCGTCCACATCGCGCTTGCGTATTGCGATGACCCCAAGAACTGTGCAGCCGAACCAAAGCGCCGCAGCCAGTGGGCGTAATATGTCGGTTCCGTAAATCGAAAGACGAGGATCGAGGGCAAGTGATGTTCCGGTTGAAGCGAATACCAACGCGACATACAGGCGCCCAAGCCAACGATGCAGACCGCGATATGAACTGCGCAATTTCTTATACATTTGCAAAGTTCCAACCAGCAGCGCAGTGGTTCCGGTAAAAACGTGAATAATGAACCACCCGGGTCGGTCTGAGTTGTTGCGAACCCTCGAAGGAATGGTTTCACCGTACAAATACGCTTTTACTATAGGAAACATCCAATTGTATGCGAGAAGCACGGCGATTACTGCAAGAAGTGGAATCACAAATCTCAGTATATCTCTGTTGTATAATTTTGAGTAATTACTTCGAAGCAATTTCTTACAATTCACCTGATTTATTATTTGGCTTCAGAATATAAGTCCCGACTTGGATTTAAGTTATTTAAACGTATGGCTCGGAAAGGAGTCAATAATCCATTTACATTACATCAGCCGTGAATTGGGCCGGATTTTATTTGGAATTTCCAGCTGGTTATTGATATCATTGTGTCAGGCATGCAAACAAGACAAGCATAGCTCACCGGTGCAATGTAAAAGTGAAGACTTGAGCATCAGTCTTATTGCGCACCACAGCCATTGATTGCATGGGATAGTTGCATTGCTGAAGGGCGACTATAATTGCGAAGGGCTTTTGCCTTCGTCCGTAGGGCTACCGATGCCCGCGTTGCATTTAACCAACTGCTGTCCATCCGCACCTGCCTGCGGACTCATCCATTTAGATCTGGTGCGCAGGTCGAGGAATTTGAGCTGCCGAAGAGAGAGGAAACCACTTTTTAAACCTCTGGCAAACGATACTATCGCCAAGAACTGTGATCCGTTCATCCGACATAGCATCTGAAAGCGATACGTCGCCCATCCAAATATTTACAAGCTCATGCGAGGTGGTTGAAATATAGGCTGACACGTCCTTGCCCGGATCCTCATAGCACAGGTCGCGGGAGTTCCCATCGCAAACGATCCACCATTTCTTGTATTCGTTTAGATCAGAAAACTGAAAGCAGAGCACGGATTCGCCACCCGGCAGCTCTTCCGTCTTGATGTTGCGTTCAACGTCGAACATCAGGAACGCCACATCCATTTCATCGCTGCGTAATTCATCACGCGCCCACCGCATACCCCAGACCACGAGCGACTCAATAACCGGTGCCAGCTCTTTGCCCGCGGGTGTCAGATGGTACTCAAAGCCACGCTGTCTGCTTATCGGGCGCTTGGTGATCACACCATTGGCTTCAAGTTCTTTCAAACGGGTATTCAATACCGTTGGCGAAATTCGGGGCATTCCTTTTTGCAATCGTGAGAACCGTGTGCTGCCCAACAAAAGTTCTCTGACAATCAGCAATGACCATGGGTTTCCAAGGATCTCTGCGGATTTTGCCACAGGGCAAAACTGACCGTACTGCATCGCTCATCTCCTAACTACGCGAAACGTAGTGCTTTACTACACGTGGCGAAGTATCGCCACAAGCCACGCTGCAGCTACCCATACATCACCAAAGTAAATACTGGAGAAAGATTATGGTGAATTTTCTGACAAGCGTACTTAAGATTTTTGGGATCGTGTTCCTGCGGTTCCGTCCCGTTCCCCGGATTTGGAATGTTTGGCTGGTTGGCGTCAACCTGTTGTGCCTCTACTTCATCTTACACGTTGAGGCGCAGGTTGTTCTGGCAGTGACTCTTGTCTCAGTCGTCGTGCAGGCAATCATCTATGGCCGGATCGGGTTTACAAGATTTTTAGGCATCGGCCATTTGATGTGGTTGCCAATGTTCGCATGGATGGCAACACGTGGAGATGACATAACGCTGCATTCGGATTTGCATACCTGGATCATCGTTTTGACAATCACGAACGCTGGGTCATTTGCTATCGACCTCATCGACCTTGCCCGCTTCGCCAAGGGCGAGCGTGCGCCGCACTATCGATGGAGCTGATTGATGGAAATGATCTCTATCGAAATCCTCGGATTTGCCGCAGGTGCGACTACTCTTATCAGTTCTGTACCACAATTGATCGCCAACTTGCGCAATCAGGACCTGGCACGCGGGCAAAGCCTTGCCCGCAACTGCCTTCAATCGGCAGGGAACGCATTGTGGTTCATCTACGGTGCGTCAGTAGGCTCGACCTCAATGGTCACCTTCGCCGGTTTAGGGTGCTTGATGGCGACTTGTCTGGCGCTTCAGACCCATCGCGTTCAACGCGATGGGCTTGTGAAGGTGGATGTCCAGCCTTCATCTCAGTTGGGTGTGCCCGCAACTTAGCCAACGCAGGCGCCCGCAGGCGAAAGTGCGGCTGCCAAGAATTGCCACATACCCCAACTAAGGATTGGATCAAGTGAGGGATCTCGGCATGATGATGTCGGTATCTGAAATAAGCCTATCTGCTTCGGAATACAGTTCATCGAACGCCTTCAGTACTATGCCTCGCAGCCATGAAATCGCGGGGTCGGCGTCAAGTTCGGCTTTCCAAATGAGGCGAAACTGTAGTGGGGGCATGGGTTCTGGCGGTTCGAAAAGCTGCAGTTCTTTGCCAATCGCACTTTCCACCATGCAAATAGCTGGAAAATTTCCCAGCATGTTGGTGCTGTTCAGCGCTGAGGCAATACCGGACCAGGCAGCTGCGTGAAGCCCAATGCGGCGTTTCAGACCCAGATTGGCTAAGCGCTCGTCGACGGTGCCGTGGATCGCCGCTGGAATGCGCACAACAATGTGGGGCCACCGCATCCAACTTTCGGTGTTCCAATCATTGGCCGCGGGATGGCCACGCCGTCCCAAAACATATCGTTTTAAAGGCTTGAAGGATTGCGCTTTCAATCCTTCGGGCAAAGGGAAGTTCGCGTTCCCAAATGCCATATCCACATCCCCACTGGTGATCTGAACCATAGTTTCTTTGGAATATGGCTGCCACGCCAGACCAGTATCTGGTGCCTTGGCATGCATGAGCGCGACTATCTTGGAGGAGATGAGATCCAGCGCAGGCCCAGCAATTTTAAAGATACGATTACTTGTGTTCGGTTCAAATGCAGCTTGCGGCTGAACAATCCGTTCTATCTGAGACAAGATCGGGCGAACTTCATCGTAAAGGGCCTCGGCGCGCGGACTGGGCTTCATGATACCACCAGTACGCACCAACAATGGATCATCCAACTGCTCGCGCAATCGACCAAGGGCATGGCTTACCGCCGAGGGCGTGCGGCCAAGCTGTTCCGCCGCCCGGTTCACGCTGCCTTCTTCCATCAGCACTCGAAACACCAGGAGAAGGTTCAAGTCGAGGTTGCGTATCTGAATTTCATTCGTCTGGACTGAAAACAATTCGCTGGAGTGACATCAAAACTCCCGCATATTCAGGCTAATGCCTAGCGAAAGGCAATCATAAACTGAAGGAAATTCACAATGGTGCCGTCGTTGTCAAACCCAAAGTCGATGATGTTCGACATTCTACCCCGCTTTTTGCTTGGCGGAATTTTTCTGCTTGGTGCCATTGATGGCTTTGCATTTATTCTTTTTGGCGATCACATCATCCATCCCCCAACTTCGGTAGAGGGCCTGGCGTTAGAAACTGCGCTGAAAGAAGTTGGGTTTTTTTGGCCCTTGATGAAAAGTGTTGAGTTGGTAGGCGCGCTCCTTCTTCTGACTAACCGGGCACCCGCACTCGGTTTGGCAATCCTGGCGCCGATCATGGCCGTTATCGTCTGCTTTCATGCGGCACTCAATCCCAGTGGGCTACCGCTTGCGGCCATCCTCATTGTGACAGGGGGGCTGGTGTTGTGGACCCAACGCAACAGATACGCGGATTTATTCCTGCCCGATGCGCCCACAAAACAAACCCAAGCCGTTCCAACTACAACATAAAACCGAGAATAGGAGAAAATTATGCCCAGAGTAATCACGATGCATGAGGTTGATGATGTCGAACATTGGCTCGCATCGCCGAAGCGCGACGAAATTTTCAAGGATTTCGCCTCTGATATGGTGACCTTTGTCCACCCGACAGAGCCCAACAAGGTTGGCCTATCCGCCAGCATTCCGGATATCGACAAGTTCCTTGAGATCAACAACAGCCCTATCGGCAAAGCAGCGATGAAACACGATGGGGTTCACGCAGAGACGATTGTATTCATGATCGAAGCGTAAGCTCAGTTGATCATTGCGCATGAAGACCCTGTGGAGTGAATTGTGCTTTGTTAGGCTGTGGCCATCCGATAAAGTGGGCGAAGATGTGTTTGAAAGGTCTTCGCCCTCTCAATTTTTCGCTCTGTTACCAGCGCAACTGTCCCCTGGGATGTCTTCGTCGGTCGAGGTTTTATCGCGAGGTTGACGAGTGACCTCTATGGAGAAGCATGCGCTTTGGATCGGGTTCTTAGCCAGACCGTTTTATCCGCCGAATGTTTGTTTGGAGCTCATTGTTGCAGAATTTGGTGTGTCGCAAATTGAACTGATATTTTTGATGAATTTTCCCTTTTGGACACTTGGTAGCATTCAAACTTCAAAGCGAATGATCTTCTCGTTCAATCTGTCAGCAAACGCAATCCGGCATAACCAAATACAGTGGCCAGAACACCTTCAATCCAACGGCGGGCTTTCGCATAGGTATCCATTGCAACTTTGCTGGCGAACACCGCCGCATAGGTGAAGTGAATCGAAAATGTGATCATCAGGGAGCCCAATAGGGTGAAGATGAGGACTGCAATAGAACCGTTTTCAGTTTGTGAAAGTGTGATCACTGCGGCCCAGCCTAAAATGGCCTTTGGATTGGTTAGATGCAGGGCAAGGCCGCGGGGGTAGAGACTTTTTTTGCTGTCAAACTTCGTCTTATTGGTCACTTTTTCATCAGCAGTGAGGGCTGAATTGAGGGATTTGATTGCCATCCAAATAAGATAAAGCCCACCAATTATTTTCAAGATTATGATTCCACTAGCAAAGCTTGTCAGCCATACAGACAGACCAAGCCCAGCCAGCACAGCCCAAGTAGTAGCACCGGTCATACAGCCTGCAGTGAAAATTAAGCCAGCGCGACGCCCACGAGCCATTGAAATACCCATGATTGCAACAACAGTTGGTCCCGGTGCCAGAGCCACCAGAAAAAGTGCGGTCCAGGCTAAAATAATGTTAGGCCAAGCAGCGACTATATCAGTCCAAATTAAATCCATGAATTATGCATACCATTTCTAGCACCCATGTCATGCGAAATTTGAAGCAGCTGCGACATCGTTGATAACACACTTAGTAATCGTCTGATTGATTGTGCAAATTCGATGTTGGTGATCATTTTCAAAGACTGCAATGCGAGCAAAACAGCTACTTGGTGCTTTGGTGTTTTTAGCGGCCCACTTGAGCCAGATCACTAAAATGGGCGAGGGCATTTGTACACCTTCGCCCATTCAATTTTCGTTCAGTTACCCACGAAGTTGTCCGCCAGTCGCTTTTTCCACTGATGCCACGATGGCGTTGCTGACCGCTGAAATGTCTTCATCGGTGAGGGTTTTATCGCGTGGTTGAAGGGTGACCTCTATGGCGAGGGATTTTTTGCCCTCTTCCATGCGGTCTCCTTCGTACACATCAAAGAGTGAGACGCTCTGAATTAGCTTTTTGTCAGCACCCTTGGCCGCTTTCAACAGCTTGTCGGCGCTTACATCGGATGCAACCACAAAGGCGAAATCGCGGGAGACCGGTAGTAATTCTGGAAGGTTCAGAGCCGCTTTGGTACGGGTCGCTTTGCCGCGTGGTTTTGGAAGGTTTTCCAGAATCACTTCAAAGCCAACCACAGGTCCGTCCACATCCAGCTTTTTCAAGATCGCTGGGTGAAGTTCTCCAAATGTGCCAAAGATTTGCTTCGGACCAAGCTGGATACGCCCGGAACGTCCTGGGTGGTACCAGGATGGTGCTTCCGCCACGACCTGCAAATTGTTCACGGGCACGCCCAGTTCGGCCAGCACACCAAAAGCATCGGCTTTGGCATCAAAGGCGTCCACTGAGCGGGCAGCACCACGCCAGTCACGGCCATCATGGGTGATTTGTACCGCGCCACGGCGCACACCGGTTGCTCCGGTTTTTTGCTCGTCACGCTGATCGCCGGTGAAAATTTGGCCCACTTCAAATAGTGCCAGATTGTTGATCCCGCGATCCCCGTTGCGCTGAAGCGCGCTAATGAGATTTGGCAGCAGGCTTGGACGCATATCTGACAAATCGGTTGAAATCGGATTGGCCAGCGCCAGCTCCGGCTGACCTCCACCAAAGGCTTCCGCCTGATCTTTTGGCAGGAACGACCAGGTCACCGCTTCCAGCATGCCACGAGAGGCCAGGGCACGGCGTGCACGGCGCTCGCGGGTCTGGCGCACAGTCAGGATCGGACCCTGCACATGATCGCCGCGTTGAATCGGTTTGTGAGCGATTTCATTGACGCCCACAATGCGCATGACTTCTTCCACAATATCCGCTTTGCCATCCACATCGGGACGCCAGCTTGGCACAGAGACCTGCACCACATCACCAGAGCCTGAGACCGGGAAGCCAAGGCTTTCCAGAATGCTGTTGGCGCGCTCTGTTGGTACATCAAGGCCAGTCAGGCGTTTGATGTCGGAGTAGGGGAAGTTGACGGTTTTTTCAGGCGTTGGCACCGTGCCAGACACAGACACCTTGGAAGTCGAGCCGCCGCAAAGGTCCAGCACCATTTGTGTGGCCAGTTCCAGCCCGGGCAATATCATCGCCGGGTCCACACCGCGTTCAAAGCGATAGCGAGCATCCGAGTTGACGCCCAGATCACGACCCGTACGCGCAATATTATACGGATCCCAAAGCGCAGATTCGATCAGCACATTGGTGGTGTCCTCAGAACAACCGCTTGCTTCGCCACCCATAACGCCGGCCAGCGATTCCAGACCGTTATCATCCGCAATCACGCAAATCTCAGGCGTGGTCTTGTAGGTCTTGCCATCGAGCGTGGCGATTTCTTCGCCATCCTTGCCACGACGCACCACCAGATTACCCGCAACCTTATCCGCATCGAACACATGCAGCGGACGGCCACGATCGAAGGTGATGTAGTTGGTGATGTCCACCAGCGTGTTGATCGGGCGCAGGCCAATGGCTTTCAGGCGTTGCTGCATCCATTGCGGCGAGGGACCGTTCTGGATGCCTTTCACCAAACGCAAACCAAAAGCAGGGCACAGTGGTTCCGTATCGCCAAACTCCAGCGCAACAGACACAGGGCATTCACCCTCGCCAGCAACGGCTGGAATAGCCGCGTCCTTCAAGGTGCCGATGCCGGCTGCCGCCAGATCGCGCGCAATGCCATAAACGCCAAGTGCATCCGGGCGGTTGGGTGTCACGCCAATTTCAATCATCGGATCATCAAGACCGGCATAGCTGGCAAATGCGCCGCCGATGGGCGTGTCAGCTGGCAGGTCAATAATGCCGTCATGATCGTCGGACAGTTCCAGCTCGCGCTCGGAGCACATCATGCCAAAGCTTTCCACACCGCGAATGCTGGAGGCACCCAGCGTCACGTCGATGCCTGGCACATAGGTGCCGGGACCTGCGAAAGCGCCAATAAGGCCAGCACGCGCATTGGGAGCGCCGCACACAACTTGCACAGGCTTGCCATCGCCCGTATCCACGGACAAAACGCGCAGCTTGTCCGCATCCGGGTGCTGCTCTGCGCTTAGCACTTTTGCGATGGTGAACGGCATGAAGCGGGCGCGGTCATCGACCTCTTCCACTTCCAACCCAACCATGGTCAGTGCCTCGACGATTTCATCGAGCGAGGCTGTCGTATCAAGATGGTCTTTCAACCAGGAGAGCGTGAATTTCATTGTCTTATCTCCCTTAAGCGCGGCTTAGACCGCCGAACAATGTCGGCAGATCGAGGGGGCGGAAGCCGTAATGTTCAATCCAGCGCGCATCGGCATCGAAGAAGGCGCGCAAATCGGGCATGCCATATTTCAGCATGGCAATGCGGTCGATTCCCATACCCCAGGCAAAGCCCTGATATTCGTCCGGGTCCAGCCCGCCTGAGCGCAACACATTGGGGTGCACCATGCCGCAGCCGAGAATTTCCAGCCAATCGTTACCCTGACCGATTTTCACATTGTCGCCGGAGCGGTCGCAGCGAATATCCACCTCAAGGGATGGCTCGGTGAAGGGGAAGAAGCTGGGGCGAAAGCGCATATCCACTTCCGGCACTTCAAAGAACGCCTTGCAGAACTCAGCCAGCACCCACTTCATGGTGCCAACGGTTGAGGTCTTGTCGACGACGAGACCTTCCACCTGGTGGAACATGGGGGTGTGGGTCTGGTCGCTGTCGCAACGATAGGTCCGGCCAGGAATAACCACACGAATGGGCGGCTCTTCAGCCTTCATCGTATGAATTTGCACGGGTGAAGTGTGGGTGCGCAGCAACAAGCGCTCGCCTTCGGCAGCGCCCTCTTTCTCATCGAAGAAGAAGGTGTCGTGCATTTCGCGGGCCGGATGGCCTTCAGGGAAATTCAGCGCAGTGAAATTGTAATAATCGCTCTCAATGTCCGGGCCTTCGGCAATGGCAAAACCCATATCAGCAAAAATCGCGGTGATTTCATCCACAACCTGCGAAACAGGGTGAATGCGGCCACGGTCGGCAGGGCCTGCGGGCACGGACAGGGTAACATCCACGCGCTCAGTTGCCATGCGCTGCTCAAGGGCGGCAGCTTCCAGCACATCCTTGCGGGCGGCAATGGCATCAGCCACTTCGTTTTTCAGCGCGTTGAGGGCAGGGCCTGCGACCTTGCGCTCTTCCACATCCATTTTGCCAAGGCCCTTCATGGCATCGGAAATGCTGCCCTTTTTGCCAAGGCTTGCAACGCGCACAGCTTCCAGCGCGGCTTCATCGGCTGCGGCTTCAATTTGCGACAAGACAGATTGTTTTAAAGTGTCCAGATCAGTCATTGGAATGGTCCAATTTTAAAAATTTCAGGTCAGTGATGGCGCATTTACATGACAAAACCCACGCCGGCGCCGCCAACGTGGGTTCAATGTCCGGGCCTCAACAAGGGGGCCGAAAGCAGCAGCTTTAGCTTTAGGCGAGCGCAGATTGCGCTTTGTCGACCAGAGCTTTGAAAGCAGCAGGCTCATGAATAGCAATGTCAGACAGGACTTTGCGATCCACAGCAATCTCGGCCTTGTTGAGGCCGTCGATAAATCGACCGTAAGTCATGCCGTGTTCACGCACAGCAGCGTTGATACGCTGAATCCACAGGGAGCGGAAATTGCGTTTTCTGGTTTTCCTGTCGCGGTAGGCGTATTGGCCAGCCTTCTCCACGGCCTGCTTGGCAACGCGGATGGTATTTTTGCGACGGCCGTAATAACCTTTAGCGGCCTTGATAACTTTCTTGTGGCGGGCGTGGGTGGTGACACCCCGTTTAACTCGAGCCATTTTTATATTCTCCGGTAAAGATCGTTTTTAAGCGTATGGAAGGAATTTCTTCACGATACGTGCATCCTGGTCGCACAGCACGGTTGTGCCGCGTGCGTTGCGGATGAATTTCTTGCTGCGTTTAATCATGCCGTGGCGTTTACCGGCCTGTGCAACTTTGATCTTACCGCTCGAGGTTACTTTAAAGCGCTTTTTAGCGCCCGATTTCGTCTTCATCTTGGGCATTTTGCTCTCCTATTGTTTTGTAAGCCCAAACCGATGTGTTGCACTGTAAAGCGCTTGCGCCGGTTAGATATGCGGGCTTGAGCATTTTGAACGGACTCGGCATGCCCTGCCGGACAGTTCAATGAAGCCGCAGCTTATAACGGGGGAGCGGGGGAAGAGCAAGAGGGATTTTTGGGAGTTTTCCCACTCACAAAATAGGCAAATAGCAAGGCAGCAAGCTCTGGCTCGCTGGCGGCATAGTCCATCAGATGATCCCGCATGGCTTCGGATGCCGCTTGTGGGGCATTATGTGGCAGGTTTTGCAGCAAGCGCAAAGCGCATTCTGCCTCTAAATCCGTTAGTGCAAGCCGTTCTTGCCATGCGCGCTCACAACATTTGTTTGGCATGTTGGATGCCTTCAAATCACTGGGTTCTAAAACGTAATGTAGACTATAATCATCATAGGTTGCATGGCAAGTAAAATGTGTATCTGAGTCCGTGGACGATAAGTCCACATTTCGTGCTCATGGGCACATGGCGGACTACAGAAAAATTCTCGGCACCAATCTACGCGAAGCACGCAAGGCAGCAGGTCTGTCCCAAGAAGCGCTTGCGCTAGAGATCGGCATAGACCGCACCTACATCTCCGGCATCGAACGCGGCGTGCGCAATCCATCATTGGACGTGATTGTTAAACTGGCTGAGCGGGTGGGGGTGGAGCCGGGGCGGTTGTTGGTGGGGTAGAAACGCTGGTTGGGAGTTATGTATTTCAAACGTGCGGCCACCTATTGTGGCCAAATTTATCGAGAAATTTTGCATATAGTTGGTTTCGTTTGTCATCAGGGATAAAACCATAGGGTAGCCAGTGTGAAAATTTGTTGTCACTTTCTACCGAACCTGTTTGCAGGAGTTCTTTATCCGCCTCACACATTCTCAGGAGTTCTATTCGAAACTCTTCCGGGTAAAAATGTAGTTTAGTTTCTCGTGTGCCAAGCATTTTTTGCAAATTTTTATTTTCGTGCAGATGAACCAAAGAACTCAAGTCAGCGCCAGCAACTATAATACCGTTCACATTTGCGTCCATGATCCCACCGCTTTTATTATTTAGAACAACAGGTTGATTTATAGTTGCGCAATCAAATCGTGTTCCAAATAGGTCAGCATCCTTAAAGAACGTGTAATTCAGCAGTGAGTTGAAAAATTGCGTGCCTTCCAGAACGGAGTTTCCGAAGGTTGCCCCTTCAATCCTGCAATCCGTAAATTGCGCCGCAGAAAAATTTCCGAAAGAAAAATTTACCCCTGATAGGTCACAGCCACGAAAGTTGAGGCGAAATTTTTTTGTCCATTCTAGTTCGATTTGTTCGCCAGAGCGCCGCCCTAATACAGTAATCGCTGTTTGAATATCCTCTCTTGGTTTTACCGCGGCGGAAAAATCATCTGAAGGAGTAAGGGACTGGGCAGGCGCATTGCCACGTACGTAAGCACACAGAATTTCCATGATCTGAATGTGATCTCGTAGGCTATCTTGTGAAATCCGTTCGAGAGAGAAAATTGCGCCAATCCGCACTTCCAAATTTGGGGAAGTTAACTCATGGGTTTTCCGGTCGACAATCGGTGTTTTGTCAGGACGAAGTGCCGGAATTAGATTGTTTTCTTTATCGTAGAGCCACTCACCCGTATCTTTGTTTTTTCTATATCTAGGCGTTTCTACTAGCTCGCGGATAATTTTTTCCGACCCTAGGCCTTCGACTGCTTTGCTAATGCGGTCAGTAATCATTCCCTGCTCAGCAACATTAACTTGTTTCTGGACAACAAATGCCCGCCATATCAGGAATGGTGCACCCACAAATGCTACTACTACCAAGCCGATATTTCGAATTGCAGCGCCAGTTTGGTCATTTGCAAATGAACCGGTTTCCACCAGTGCGCGAAGAAACAAACCAAAGTTCCAAACAGCACCTAAACAGAGCAAAATAAACAGAGTAGTCAGGACAGCTCCGAGAAACTTTCCGACCCAAGGTACTCTGGCCCACTCACCATAGCGGCGCATACCAAGCCATTCCCACAAACTCATGTTCTTCATCTCTAGCTGGTCCTTACCAATTTCATACTCTGAGTATATGCATTGGTGACTAAATCAAAAGTGGTGATTTGGGATTTTGAAACCTGTCCGTCGTCCTCCGGCTTGACCGGGGGACCCATGCAATGGATTTGGCATTGGGTGCGGTTTGCTAGGTTGGCGCTGTTGTGGGTCCCCCGGTCAAGCCG
>JBDWQA010000018.1:0-316214 GCA_039986835.1 Hyphomicrobiales bacterium | reverse complement strand
AGAATGGTCTCGCCGCGTCCGAAGTAAACGTCAACAGGTGTCAGGTCTTTGAGACTCTCGGAGTACCGATGGTCATCATAAGCTCGACGAAGCGTTCGATGCTGGCGTTGAGATCACCCCGCATTGCGGTCATTTGAGCCTGCTATTGTTCGCAAATGCGGCAAACGACTGCAATCCGGGAGAACCGACCTTGCACAACGAACGGCGGCTTTGGGCCGAAAGCACACCTCAACGCCTACCTCTTCAGAACAACCCCAACAGCCCCTTCATCCGGCACCGTAAACGTAATCCCCGCCCCCTCTAACGCCGCCACCAGAGCCAACATGCTGGGTATCAGTGGCATGCGCCTGCCTTTTTCGAAATCGCGGACTGTGGACAAGCCTAGTCTGGCCTCTTTGGCAAGCTTTGCCTGAGACCAATCCAGCATGCCGCGTGCGCCTCGGCATTGTTCAGGGGTGATAATCATCGCCTCTCCAACGAATTTAATTGACAGATAGGTCGAGCGACGATATTCGTTGACCGGTAGTTTTAAAAAATTGATTCTGTTTGAAAGATTTTAGCATGTCCAAATTGTTAGACGCTGATGAATTGCTTGTCGAGGCGCGTCATTACGCGCGGTTGATGTCTTTGGCCCATGCGGGCCTCTCCGAAGAGCGGGACCATAGTGCGCTGGAGCGCGGGGTCATGCATCTGGATCAGCATTTGCAGGACGCACTGGACCTTGTGCACGACATGCTGGCAGATGAGCTGAAACTGAAAAACAGGCGAGATGTGGTGGGCCCCACCGCGCCGACTGAAAGTAAGGGCTAACAGCCCTTTGCAAGGCGCACATAACGTATCAATGGGATATCAAGGAAGCGCACACAACATTCCTGATTGGGCCTGATTGGGCCTGATTGGGCCTGAGTGGACCTGATAGCGGCAATGCCACCACTTTGGAGCGTGGGTGCCCTGCCCTATGGAGTATTGGAAAAATGTGCGGTGAGACTATTGGGGAGATGCAGGCTGGCATGCCTTGGGCGCGCCAGCCGCAATTTCAAAACTTTTGGCGTTAAGCCGCTTTCACCTTGGACAGGAAGTCCTGGATCTGATTGCGCAGCTTATCTGCCTCTTGGTTGAGCATCTCAGAAGCACCCAACACCTTGCCAGCGGACTCGCCGGTATTGCCCACAGAATCCGACACATCCCGCATATTATCGGAAATATACTGCGATCCGTTGGTTACCATCTGAATGTTCTGAGTGATTTCACCAATGGCACCCTCTTGCTCCGCCACCGCACCGGAGATGGCCGTAATAACATCATTCACCCCCTGAATGGTGGAGACGATGTTATCGATGGCTTCAGCCGTGTTTGTAGTGGCCTGCTGCATGGATGCAATCTGGCTGCTGATATCTTCAGTCGCCTTGGCGGTCTGTCCCGCAAGGCCTTTCACCTCAGATGCCACAACCGCAAAGCCCTTGCCGGCCTCGCCAGCGCGTGCTGCCTCGATGGTGGCATTCAGTGCCAGCAGATTGGTCTGCTCGGCAATGCCGGAGATAAGGTTGACGACTTCGTCAATCTTCTGGGCATTTTCCACCATGTCTGTGGTCTGGGAACGTACGCTTTCTGCGCTGTCCACGGCGGTGCGTGCTACTTCGGTTGCATGGGACGTCTGCCCGGCAATCTCGCGGATGGAAGCGCTCAGCTCTTCAGTTGCAGAACTGACGGACGCCATATTCTGCGAAGATTCCTGCGCGGTTTCCAGCACTTCGTGGCTCTTGGAGCGCGCATCCTCTGACGCGGAAGACATGGACGAAGCCGTATCATTCATTTGCTGGGCAGCTGTTGTAACGGTGCCCAGAATATCACCAACGGTTTCGTCGAATTCCTGGTTGATGGCTTCCACCTTCTCGCCGCGTTCGATAACGGAGCGCTGAGAGTTGTTCATCTCCGCTTCGAGCTTTTTGTTGTCAATCAGCTTCAGACGGAACCCTTCCAGCCCCTCCATAATACGGCCAATTTCATCGGACCTGAAGACCAAGATTTCTTCATCCAACTCGCCGGAAGCCAAGTTGTCAATGTGCCCCAACACCTCGCGAAGTGGTTTTGGAACCGACACCTGCACAATGAAAATGACTGCTGGTGTAACAGTTAGCACGATTACAACACAGGCAATGGCCAACCATTTAAGTGCGGATTGTTCGTGATGCTCTGCAGTAAGCGCGGACTGGGCGGTAAAGTTGGACACATCGCGCAGCAGATCTTCGATTTCGTGGTCCAGCTTGTCAGCTTCTTCATCCACAAGTTCGCCAAGCTCAACGCCGGCAACAATGTCTCCAGACTCAAGCAGCGCTTCAACTTCAACGACGTGGGTTTCGAACACTTTATGCTCGGCCTCAAGAACTTTCAGCTTTTCCAAAACTTCAGTAAATTTGGCTTCCATATCGTCATTGAGAGCGTGCTCAACGCCGTGGGCCGCGATTTCCTCGGCTTTCACGATGTATTCATCAACTTGAACACCGTAGAAGTGGAATTTTTCCTTCACTTTGGGGTATTTTTCGGCGCCGGGCAAACCAAGGTTTTCTTCCAGGGCGGATTTCAGCATGCGTTCAAACTGGATAGTTTGCTCAAGCTGTGAGGCCGCAGCTTCGGTTATTGCCACTGTTAGCGGAATATCTTCTTCCGCGATGGCTTCAAGTTCTTTGCCAATTTGCGAAATCTGAAGGATCGCAAACAACGAAGACCCAATTAGCGCAGCAAGGCAAAAAGCCACCGCACCATAAATTTTCGCACTGATACTCATATTTGTAAAGAAAGACACGATATTCCCCAATATTACCTCAAAAGTCGCAGCCACATTGAGGAAATTCAAATATGACAGCAAACCCAACTAGGCATATTTAACCACAGGGAAGTTATTGAGTGATTAACCGGCCATTTGCTTGGGAGTCTGTTGCTTAAAAGTCAGGACATCGCAATTGCTGGACATTTGCAGAAGAAAGTCAGATATACGCGCGGAGTATACTTCAACTACTCTTCAATTGACTTTCAACCCCCGCTAAAGGTCATGTCAAGATGTCTGCCGTGCCGTTCCACATTTATATTGACGCAGATGCCTGCCCTGTAAAGGATGAGGTCTACAAGGTGGCGTTTCGCTATGGTGTGTCAGTAAGTGTTGTGAGCAACAGCTTCATGCGCATTCCAGACGATCCACTGATCAGCCGCGTCATCGTAAGCGCCGGACCAGATGTGGCGGATGACTACATTGCCGAGCGTGCGGATGACCAAAGCGTCGTGATCACAGCGGATATTTTGTTGGCAGACCGATGCGTAAAGGCCAATGCCATCGTCATTGGCCCCACTGGCAAACGGTTTACGGAAGATACTATCGGCAGCGCCGTTGCAACACGTAATCTGATGGAGGGCTTGCGCTCAACCGGCGAGATCACTGGCGGCCCGGCACCGTTTTCTAAAGCAGATCGCTCGCGGTTTTTGTCTGCTTTGGACGAAGCACTGGTCCGGCTCAAGCGCCGCGGATAGGTTTTTTGACGGCAGGGCTATTTCGTAAATGTACTATCGCCAAACAATTCAGGATCGGTGCATAATAAAAACACCCAATCGGTGACGGCAATATCCAGCTTTTTACAAACCGCCATGGAAGGCGCATTGCCATCCGTTACGCCAGTGTTAAAAGCTCTTGCGCCGTGGTTTTCCCACATTTGCACAATGGCCAACGCACCCAGATATAAGCCCAAACGTTCTCCACGCCGGTCTTCACGCGTGGCCAGCATGCCCCAGAACGCGTCAGTTGCTCGTTCACCTTCCGGGTGATTATTCATATATGATGATGAGGTTGCCACAACCGTTCCAGCCTCATCCAGCGCAGCAAGGCACAGACCATCCCGCACATGGCCGCGCATGGCATCGCCTGGCACCGGCATAACGCCGCAAGACACGGAGACGTCCGCAATGTCTTTCACAATCTCTCCCGGCGTTGCCATATCCACGACACCAAGGGTAATGTTTGCCGGCAGTTCCATGGCGTCAATCAGGGCTTTACTGGCTTTATAAGCCGCTTCGGTACCACGCATATGGTTGTGGTGGCTGACATTGAGGCCAACCTCCTGCAGTTCACGGCCCATCGCTTCAACTTCCGTCTTAGGAAAGTAGTGACAGGCCGTGCCGCCTTGCAGCCTAGCAAGGGCGGCTATGCGTTCAAAAGCGTCATCTGTCGGCCCACACAGGGTCACGGAACGGCCAAAGAAGGAAAATGCCGGGTCATTACACACAAGCGCCCAAAGCGCGCGTGCGCGTTCCATCATCGATATTTGCGAAGGCGTGCCAAACAGCTCTTTGTCCGCCATACGTGCCATATCTTGTGTCATATGATGTGCCCTCACCCAACCCAATCAATCTTGATAGATTTAATTAGTCGATTTTATGTAAGCGGCAACCAACGGGGTCATCACAAACGCATCGCAAGGAGCAGCCTACTCCTACAAGCATGAACCAACACCGATACAAATAGCAATGTAACGTGCAGATTAGGTCACCAGAATGCGCAACAAACCAACGCAGGCCAGCGCAATAAGCAGCCAAAGCGCCAGGGTTTTGAACGAATCTGGATTTGAGCGGACAAACTGTCGACTGCCGATCATGACGCCTATGGTCAAAGGAACCAGCAAGACCGCAAAGCGGGTCAAAGTATCTCCCGCTACTAGCCCGGAACTTGAGTAGATGGCGGTGGAATAAAGATCACCCAGCATCAAAAACGCTACGATGGAGGCACGTGTCACCGATGCTGTTGCAGAGTTCGCAAGCATCAAAAGCACGACGGGCAGGCCACCAACGGCACTGACACCATTTATGGCTCCGGAAATGACGCCGGTCCCCAAAATGGAACTGGTGTGGTTTGCACGTTTAAAAACAAAGCCACGTAACAGCGCAAAACTAAGGATGAGAATGATAACAGATATCGCAATGCGCACCGGCTCCTCCGGCACATTGATCAACGCATAGATGCCAAAGGGCGCGCCAATGGCATATCCGGTAAACAGCCAACCCACCAAACGCCAGTCCACCGAGCGCCAAACCGCTGGCAGCATTCCAATACTGGCCGCGATCTCCAGAAGCATTACAAAGGGAATGACTTCAATAGGAGGCAACACCAACGTTACACTGGCGACAGTCAATGCAGAAAAGCCAAACCCACAATAGCCACGTATAAGTCCGGCAAGAAAAACCGCCACGACGCAATAGATTAGTACCGAGAGGCTGAGCCCCCCAATAATATGCTCTTCCACGCACAACCTCCCAGCTCAGTCATTGAGCGTCTATAACCAAGCCTACGCTGCCTTCTGGCATCAAGATAGAGCCAGAAGGGAACCAGTTGCTGAAAAGCAATGGAGCCTGCTTTGTGTGTTATTTCATTGTAAAAGGCGACAGAATTTCAACATCCAAGGATTTAACGTCGGCGAATGTTTCAGTGGGGTCGTCTGTAACACTCCACGTATGTCGGGTCCTGGCCGCCATCTGTTTTCCGTCAGGAAAAATGCATACCCAGTCAAAATCCATCATCAAGCTGAATTGCCCTCACCCAATTCCTGGTAAGAGAATTTGCTGAGTAAGTGCGTACTAGCCGCAACCTGGGACGACGGACCAGCAAGCCATGCCTAAAATTGTCAACAACAATGAACGCTCATTCATTTTACAATGATTATGCCGGCCACAATAATCGGAAGCTCAAGTTTCTAAAGAGAATCTGTAGTAGTTATCCAAAGCATCAGACCTAATCAGACAAAATCCGTGCCCCTCATAAAATCCATTTGCGGCGCTACCCTTTAGCGCACAAAGCTCAATTGGCAGAGATGCCTCATTGGCCTGCGCTTTTGCCAATTTCATCACTTGAGAGCCAAGTCCAATGCCTTGCAGATCATCATCAATATATAGGTGGTCCAGCAGCAGGTAATCGGATTTACGCTTAAGTGCAAAGAAACCAACCAACCTGCCCGCTTTCAAGATTCGGGTTGTGGCTTCGGGCTCAAACGATTTGAGAAATCTTGCTCGCGCGCGATCTGGATCAAAACGACCGACCGCCTCCAGGCTTTCCCGCATTGCCTCTACCCGTAAATCAGCCAAAGCACGCGCATCTTTTTGGGATGCTGTGCAGAAACTCAAATCTCTATGGTCTTCCACGAACAGCCTGCCATAAAGTTGAATAAGTCGTATCTTTATCCGCCTGCCCAGCATCATCCAGCGACTGAGCCGCGTTTATGAACTCCGAAAACAGAAAAACTTCAGGATAACGCTGCAGCCAATCCAGCAAATCAGCCAACATACCTCTAATACTTTCGTCATGACCTAGTTCATCTGACACATTGGTCATCATCGCACGGTAGAATTCTGATTTGATTTCCAGAAAACTGTTTGCAGCAGCACCTCCTTGTTGGGGTGATGAAGATAAATCGTGCCCGCTGATACACCAGCACGCTTGGCAATCGGCGCGACACAGGCATTCGCAAGGCCGCTTTGCAACACTTCCGACACTACCGCATTGCGGATCGCAACACGCTTATTTTCATCTTTCATCCGTGCCACGCGTTCCCCTGTTTAGCTCCATTGGCATTTATGCCAGCAAACAGGAAAACGCGAAAGCAGATCATAGACAGAGTTCAAGATTACATGACGCGCGCATGGCCTGAGACTCGAATTGAGCTGCCTTTTTCAATTGGTATTTCGGTACGCAAGAGGGATTTCATTCCCATATCTTCGCCCTGCACAATGTTGATAGCTCCGCCATGCGGCCAATCAATGTCGCGCAGATACCCGGAAAAAGCTGCTGCAGCCGCGCCAGTGGCCGGATCCTCCAACACGCCGCCCGATGCGAACGGATTGCGCACGTCAAATAAGTTATCAGCCCGCGCAAACACCAAAGCTACTGTGACCAACCCATGCCGGTTCATGAATTCACGCCCGGCATCCAAATCGTAGTTCATCGCAGATAATTTTGAACGCTCCTTAAGAGCAATCACTAGGTGGGTAGCCCCGCCTTCCGCAAATGCAGGCGGAATGCGCATATCCAAATCGTCACGCACATAACCGAAAAGCAGAAGTGCTTCTTCCAACATGTTTGGATCAGCAGGTTGGCTTTGGGTTGGGGGCGATTGCAGCGCGGCTGCGACGCCGCCCTTTTCGGCACGCCCTTCAACCGTGATTTCCGATGCTGTCAAGCTTAACGGAAAAACACCGTCGCCATTCTCCATCGCGAGCGCTGCTCCCAATGCAATGGTGGCATGGCCGCAAAACGGAACTTCTGATTCCGGAGAGAAGTACCGTACGGCCCATCCCTCTCCTTTAGGCGTCGCAAAAGCTGTTTCAGAAAAGCCCACTTCCGCTGCAATAGCCTGCATGCGAGAAGCATCTGGAAGCTCTTCCGCGATAACAACACCCGCCGGATTGCCACCTTCATTTCCGTTTGAAAAAGCTGCTATGCGTTGAACGTTCATATTTCTTTCCTTCAAATTGTGCATTTGATCCAGGTCACCCTGGCTAGCGACAAAGAAAACCATTTATTTCGCGAGATTTACATTACCTAACAAAAGTGATTTCATACAAAAACATTATAAAAAAAGATCTTTAAGGAATTAGATTTGCATTACAAAGATCGAGCACTGGATGAAATTGACGCGCAGATTATCAACTTACTGGTTGCAAATGCTCGCATATCAATGCGCGATTTGGCTCAATCTGTGGGCATGTCAGCACCCGGAATAAAAGACCGTATTCGTAGGCTGGAAGATATTGGAGCGATCGGCGAATACACTGTTACCTTAGATCCCAAAATCTTGGGCTATGCTCTGCAAGCAATTATTCGAGTGAAACCATTGCCAGGTCAACTGCACCGCGTTGAAAAGATCATTCAAGACATGCCGGAATGCATTGAATGCGATAAAGTAACGGGCGAGGACTGTTTTATTGCCCGGCTCTGCCTGCGCTCCATAGACGATTTAGACCCTTTGTTGGCACCGCTCTCTGAGAGAGCGGAAACCAATTCCTCTATTGTCAAAGCCACGACGCTGGTGCGGAGAAATCCACCTTTGATCGCACAGAAATCATAGCCAATTGGGGTAGGACCGGCTCCTTATCCAACTGCATAATTTTCCAGTGGCGGACAAGAGCAGACAAGATTGCGATCGCCATGCAAATTGTCCACCCGTGACACCGGCATCCAGTATTTGGAAGCGATATCAACGCCATTCGGATACGCAGCCATTGATCGGCTATAAGGATGCGACCAAACGTCAGCTGTCAGTTCCGCTGCTGTATGTGGGGCATTGTGTAGAGGGTTGTTATCCTTCGGCCAAGTGCCTTTTTCGACTTCTCTGGCTTCTTCCCGAATCGCGATCATCGCCTCAATGAAACGGTCAATCTCAGCCAGCGGCTCAGATTCAGTCGGTTCGACCATTAAGGTACCTGCTACCGGCCAAGACATGGTCGGCGCGTGAAAGCCATAGTCGATCAGCCGTTTTGCAACATCATCCACGCTCACACCGGCGCTGTCCTTTAGAGGGCGAACATCAACGATACACTCATGCGCCACACGCCCATTCTTGCCTGTAAACAGAATTGGATAGTGATCCTTCAACCGTTCAGCAATGTAGTTTGCGTTCAAAATAGCAATCTCGCTTGCCACCTTTAGCCCGTTTCCACCAAGCATACGCACATACATCCACGAAATTGGCAGAATTGACGCCGACCCATGTGGTGCAGCTGAAACCGCTCCATTGCTTCCTTGCACAACATGCCCCGGTAGATGGGGCACCAGTTGCGGCGCTACGCCAATGGGGCCAACGCCAGGCCCGCCGCCGCCATGCGGAATGCAGAATGTCTTGTGTAAATTCATATGGCAGACATCTGCACCCAAATCGCCCGGCCTCGCCAGCCCCACTAACGCATTGAGGTTCGCACCATCCAGATATACTTGGCCGCCATGTTCATGCACTTTTGCGCAGATTTCGCGAATTTCCGCCTCAAAAACCCCATGTGTAGATGGATAAGTAATCATCAGTGCAGCGAGATTTTCAGAGTGCTTTGTAGCCTTGGCAGTGAGATCGGCGAGATCCACATCACCTTCGGCATTACATTTCACAACCACCACATCATATCCCGCCATCTGTGCGGATGCCGGGTTCGTGCCATGAGCGGAAGAAGGAATCAGGCAGATATTGCGGTGACCTTGCCCGTTAGCCTCGTGATACCCTCTAATGGCAAGCAAGCCGGCATACTCTCCCTGGCTGCCTGCATTTGGCTGCAAACTAACCTTTGCGAAACCCGTTAAATCTGAAAGCCAGCGGTCCAGATCATCAGTCATTACCTGATAGCCCTTGAGATGGTGTGCAGGTGCGAACGGATGGATATTCGCTGTTTTATTCCAGCTCACAGGCATCATTTCTGCCGCTGCATTGAGTTTCATGGTGCAAGAGCCGAGAGGGATCATCGCTCGGTCCAACGCAAGATCCTTATCCATCAACTTGCGCAAAAGACGCATCATTTCCGTTTCGGAGCGGCAGGAATGGAAAATTTCCTGAGAAAGAAAACTATCAAAATTGCGAGATGCCGTCAGATTGCTTTTGGGTGCATCAACAATTTTCACCCCAAAAATGTCACACAAGACTTCCAGGTCTGCCTCTGTGCTTGTTTCGTCGAAAGCCACTGAAACGGTGTCGGCATTAATCACTCGAATGAGATACCCGGAGGCCTCCGCAGCATTGAAAATAGCTTCTGCATTCCCAGCACTGGTAACCGTAATTGTGTCGAAAAACTTGCCCGAAGCCACGGAAAACCCGCTAGCGGTCAAGGCATTGCAGAACCGCGCGGCCAAGCCATGAATACGTTCCGCAATCGCTTTCAGGCCTGCAGGTCCGTGCCAGATTGCATAAGCTGCAGCCATATTCGCAAGAAGCGCTTGAGCTGTGCAGATGTTGGACGTGGCTTTCTCTCGGCGAATATGTTGCTCACGTGTCTGAAGCGCAAGGCGGTAGGCTGGCCGGCCATGCGCATCAATGGATTCGCCAATAAGTCGTCCGGGCACCAATCTGGTCAAAGCGTCTGATGCGGCCATATACGCAGCATGCGGACCACCATTGCCGAGCGGCACACCGAAACGCTGCATGGAGCCCACGCAAATATCTGCGCCCCAAGAACCAGGCGCCTCCAAAAGAACCAGAGACATCGGATCAGCGGAGACGATAACCAAAGCATTGACGGATTTCGCAGCCTCGACAATGGCATCCGGGTTGCTCAATGCGCCTTCTGTGTCGGGGAGCTGTAAAATAACTGCCGCAACAGTGTCGTCGATGTCACCATCATCAACCGTGAAACCAATTGTAGAAGCACGGGTTTTAAGTACATCCAGACTTTGCGGGTGCACCTTGTTCGCTACCACAATGCGTTGGCGTTTTTGGCGATGATGGCGGTATGCGATGCCTGCTGCTTCAGCAATTGCCGTCGCTTCGTCCAGAAGTGAAGCATTTGCAATCGGCAGGCCCGTCAATTCAGCCACCAGCGTTTGAAAATGAAACAGCATTTCCAACCGGCCTTGGGATATTTCAGGCTGGTAAGGCGTGTAAGCGGTGTACCAACCAGGGTTTTCAAACATGTTTCGCTGAATGACCGGTGGAACATGTGTCCCATGATAGCCCTGCCCTATCATCGCCTTGGCAGCTACATTTTTGTCCATTTTGGCGAAAAGCTCGGCCAGCGCAGCCTCTTCACCAATGCCGTCAGGTATCGATACCTCCCCTTCCATGCGAATGCTCGCCGGGACAGTTTGACTGATCAGTGCTTCCAAAGAAGTCATCCCAAGTTTGTTGAGCATAGCGCGCTGATCTGTATCGCCGGGGCCAATATGGCGTTCCAGAAAGGGGTTTTGTGTCATGGTCAATATCTCCAAATACCGTAGACGCGGTACAAAACTGGGTTAGGCGATGGAAGCATCGTAGGCGGCTTTATCCATGAGTTGGTCCAACTCAGCGGGCTTGCTCAGCTTCATTTTGTAAAGCCAGCCATCTCCTTCAGCACCTGAATTGACAAGCGAAGCGTCGCCACCAAGAGATTCATTTACTTCAAGAATCTCTCCTGATGCTGGGGCATAAACATCGGATGCAGCTTTAACTGACTCAACAACAACCACGTCATCTCCCTGCTCTACAGAGTTTCCCGGCGCCGGCAAGTCAACGAAAACCAAATCGCCAAGTTGTTCTTGGGCATGATTGGTAATTCCAACTGTTGCAACGTCGCCTTCAACACGGAGCCATTCGTGTTCTTCTGTGTAGTATGTAGTGCTCATTTGTCGTCTCCTGAGACAGGTTTAGCGTTTGTAGTTATGAGGAACAAAAGGCAGCTTCATGCGCTGCATCGGAATTTTCTTACCTCTGACATCTGCGAAAGTGGGCTCGTCGGCTGCACTGACTGTAACCAGGCCCAATGCAACACCGCGCTCCAGAGTCGGACCAAAGCCACCCGAAGTGACGGTGCCAATCACTTCGCCAGCCTCGTTTTGGAGCTCTGCGCCTGCTCTAACCGGCATTTTGCCTTCCGGACTGAGGCCAACGCGCATACGGCTGCGCCCGGTATCGATTTTTTGCGCAAGTACATTCGACCCAATGTAGGCACCACCGATACGTAACGGTTTTGGCACAGCCCATATGAGGCCAGCTTCATGAGGGGAAATAGTGTCGTCCAAGTCTTGTCCATAGAGCGAAAGACCGGCCTCCAAACGAAGGCTGTCGCGCGCGCCAAGTCCGATCAGTTCTACGCGTTCATCACCAAGCAATTTGCGCGCAAAAGCGTCGCAATCAGACTCAGGCATTGCGATTTCAAAACCGTCTTCACCCGTATAACCGCTGCGAGAAACAAACCAACCAGTCTTTGGCTCCATGCCCGACATAAACGGCAAATCTGAAACCAAAAGTCCACAATCCTCCAAGACAGCTTCCGCACTCGGTCCCTGAAGCGCCACAAAGCCACGCGGCAACACAGTAACACCGGCATCAAACCCGTTGGCGACGGATTGCATATGAATGACATCTTTCTCAGCACAGCCGGCATTTGCAACGACCAGAAACCGGTTCTGTCCCAATCTCGTTATGATGAGATCATCTACAATCCCGGCATCTTCGGTTAGAAAGAATGTGTAACGCGATGAACCAAGTTCTTGAGAACTTGCTGAATAGGGACACAAACGCTCAATGAGTTGAGCTGCCTCTGGACCTTGCAACTCAACATGCAACATATGGGAGATATCGAACAAACCTGCAGATTCGCGGGTGTGCAAATGCTCTTTCATGACTCCAAGCGGATAAAATAGCGGCATTGAATAGCCCGCAAATGCACCCATTTTGGCGCCGGATTCTATGTGAAATTCATAAAGGGGTGTCTGTTTCAAAACGGTTCACTGGCTCCAAGCTTCAAACAAATAGAATCAGCTGCCACACAACATGCGGCAGATGACCCCTCTGTCTTTAGCCTGAGAGACTCGCACAGCATTCCGGGGAACACATGCACTTAACACCGTCGGCGCGAACCACTTGATCCGACTTTCCAGAGTGCCTATCCGTCAACGGTCCTTTTGCCTGAGAGATTATGGGCATTTTCACCTTCGGCGGTATCAGTCTGCCACAACAGACTGGGACCCTCTCCCGTTGACGGCCCGAACTTAGTCGGACAGCGATTCAACGCTAGCTCAAAAAATTAGGTTTGTCATCAAATTCTGGTACTAGGCTGTCAATTGTTTTGGCGCCAAAAAAAATTGAGATCTAACCCTTCGCTTCAAAGTATATGGAGTCATGCTGGTCTCCGCGCGCCGCTAACTTGGCGCTGCAAAGACTGCACGGCTCAACGACATTTAAATCATGGGTCAAAAATGGGAGTACACAACTGAAAACTTTACAGGTCTTGCATTGCAAAACTTCAAAGCAGGTATTCTGGTTCGACACCGTTCTGGAAAGTCACCTTTCAGCAATCGCCAATTGCGAACTCACATCAATCTCTAGCGCACGCGTTAAATACGCCCATGTCTCTCGTTCAAACTCTTCGGGCCATTTGGCACCAACAAGATCCACCAAGGCTCGAGCTCTTGGCAAGAATACCTTTGCGTAAGCCATGTTGGTTTGAATTATGGAATTTCTTGTTGCGACTGCCGATGGCAGCGCGCCAAGAGCAAACCTCTGCTCATCTGTCAAAAAGGTATTTAAATGGAGTGCGCCGCCACGATGAGTTGGATTTACTTCTTCCAGCATTAAGGCAACCAGTTGATTGCGTAAATGCTGCACGCCCCACACACCAACAAGATATTCCCTGCGTCCCATAACGATACCGGTCAGGCCCATAATGCGGATGAATTCATTCACGATCGCTAACACAGCGTCAGGCTTGGTTTTTTGTCGCTTCGATTTTTTTGGAAGTGATGCCAATTGATCATCAGGGTCCAAAACAGCTACGAGTGTATCCTGCGTAAACCGCGACTTATCCAAGCTGGATACCATGGACAGGTCTATCCTAATCCAACTCTTTGTAATTGCATTGATGAGCATCGATGATTTTCCCAGCTTCTGCCAGTAAATCAGCGGCTCGAGTTCCTCCAAAATGGCGTGCCAATCATGAGCAACGCTTTCATTCTGACTTTCCTCGCATACTGCAACGAAGTCAAAATCGCTGTACTCATCTTCCGTGCCACGCCCACGACTCCCCGACAAAAACAGAGTTTTCAGTGGAGAAGTTACAGGCAAGGCGCTCACTATATGTGAAACAACATCCATATATTGGGCTCCCTCTGATGGATAACTCTACCGATACAACCTGCCCTAAATTACAAAAAAGGCAAAAAAAGCACAAATTCACTTGATACCCAGGTACCAAGATATCTATTGTACTTTTATGAAAAAACGGATCGAACGCGTCCAGACCGGAATCAGACTGGAAAAACGATTGCTTAAAGTCCTCAAGGGACTGGCGGAGCACTTGGACATATCGCTCGCCGAATTATTGGAAGCAATGGCACTTCACTGCTTTGATGGGAAAACGCCGTTTTCAGACAAAACAATTGAGAAGATTCAACAGCTCAAATCTGTTTACGACCTCGACCTCAACTCTGACGACAGCCACAAAACAGACGAGACTTGAGATGACGCACAAAGCAAATGACTTAGTTCAACAATTCGAAAACGAGACGCTAGACCCCAAAATCTTCGGTCACACAGAGCATTTGATGGTTGCTTATGCCATGCTCCGTAAATACACATTCATCAAAGCTGCGGCGTCATATGCAAAATCAATTCAAGCGTTGGCGGAACGCGCGGGCGCGCCAAGCAAATTCAACACAACGATAACTTTGGCATTCCTCAGCACCATTGCTGAACGAATGAGTGCTTCGAACAGTTTAGATTGGGATGATTTCATCTCACAAAATCAAGACCTGTGCTCGAAGAACATACTCACACCTTTATACTCCATGGAGCGTCTCAACTCCGATCTGGCGAGACATATATTGCTGCTGCCTGATTTCCCGCAACGACGCCACAAAGTTTGAGATGGAGCTGTTCACTAAGGCCACCCAGAACTGCGTTTTTCGCACTATTAATGGTTCGAAGCTTTCAAAGCGTTACATGCTCCTCGCCGTTGATATCCTACTTTTGCGGCTGAACCGCTTTGAGATAAGTCAGCAAATCGGTCAGTTGTCCAACAGACAATTCAAACGCTGGCATGTCTGGGTGCCCGACATAAATCCCTTCGGCAAAAGCTTCAGCCAGGTTTTCAACGGGGTAAAATTTGGAAATATTATGGAAGGGTAAAGCTTCCGGATGGGTACTTTGGCCCTCTCTCCCAACTTCATGGCAGCGCGAGCATTTTTCCTTCGCCAAATCCTGACCGCGCAGAACCGCGGAGTAGTCCGGCTCGTCAGCATATAATGTACCGGTTCCACACAGCACCAGAATCCACAGGGCCGTAGTGGAAATAGTTTGAAAATTCCTTTTCCGGATATCACCGATTACCTGATTTGCAGTCATAGTCTGCTCCTTACCCGTGAATGGCTTTCCTGCAGAACGCCAGCATTGGAGAAACCACTCCAGAACTCATCCAAATTGGATGCCCCAGAAAGCTTTCCAGAAACAGAAAACCCCGCCTTGAAAGGCGGGGCTTTGACACAGATCAAGATTGATCAATTTTACTCTGTCCGATCAACACCAGTCATCGTCGCTGCATTCAGGCAACAATCAGTGTAGTGGTCGCGGTCGTGCTATTCGTCTTCTTCATCATCGGCCGCCAACTCTTCCTTGGTAACCGTTTTATCGGTAACCGTGGCAAGTTCCAGCAAGTAATCTACAACTTTCTCTTCAAAGATTGGAGCACGTAGGCTGGCCATGGCTTCCGGGTTGTTGCGATAGTAGTCGAATGCCTGTTGCTCTTGCCCTGGGAACTGACGGATTTGATCCATCAATGCGCGTTGCAGTTCTTCATCAGAAATTTTGACTTCGTTCTTGTCACCAATTTCAGCAAGTACCAGACCAAGGCGCACACGACGCTCTGCTATTTTTTGGTAGTCAGCTTTTGCTTCTTCCTCAGTTGTGCCTTCATCTTCGAAGGATTTCCCGTGGTTCTCAATGTCGTGCGTGACCTGTTTCCAGATATTTTCAAATTCCTGCTCAACCAGTGTCGGTGGCAATTCGAACTTGTGCATCTCATCCAGTTGATCAAGCAATTGGCGCTTAACTTTCTGGCGTGTCATTGCACCGTACTGGCTTTCAACTTGCTGCTGAACAGCTTCACGCAGCTTTTCAAGCGATTCCATGCCAAGGCGCGTTGCGAACTCATCATCCATGACCACTTCGCCTGGAGCAGCCACATCACGCACAGTCACGTCAAACTCAGCATCCTGACCTTTCAGTTGCTCAGCCTGGTAGTCATCCGGGAATTTTACTTTGATGGTTTTCTCGTCACCAGCTTTTGCGCCGACTAACTGCTCTTCAAAGCCGGGAATGAATTGTCCAGAGCCAAGAACGAGCATCGCATTGTCGTCTTGACCACCTTCAAATGGCTCTCCATCCAGCTTACCAAGATAAGCAATAGTGAGACGATCACCATCTTCGGCGGCACCATCGCGAGTTTCATAAGGACGGTTGCTGCTGCCAATTTCTTCAAGACGCTCATCGACTTCAGCATCAGCCACATCGACCACCGGACGTTCAATGTCGAGTTTGCTATAGTCCAACTCTTCAATGTCAGGAACAATCTCGTAGGCCAGCTTGTAAGCAAGATCAGCATCACCGCTCAGCATTTTATCTGCTTCGCCTTGATCTTCTGTCAGTTCAATTTTTGGCTGCATAGCTGGTTTTTCAGAGCGGTCAGAAATTGCTTTCTGTGAAGAAGAATTCAATTCTTCCTGCAAAATGTCGCTCATGATGGACTTGCCATACATTTGGCGAAGATGCGCAACAGGAACTTTACCCTTGCGAAAACCTTTGAGCTGGACCTGATCTTTCAGTTCCACAAGTTTGGCTTCCATCCGGTCTTTCATCTGCGTAGCTGGAATGACGATATCCAATTCGCGCTTCAAGCCTTCGTTCAGGGTTTCGCTAACCTGCATGTTTGTCGTCCTGACATTTAGTTAATTCGCCGGATTGCGCCAAGTCTGGCGCACGGCTTTGTTCACGGCCTTGAAAAGAACCAGAGAGCTGGTGCGGGCGGAGGGACTTGAACCCCCACAGCTTGCGCCACAAGAACCTAAATCTTGCGTGTCTACCAATTTCACCACGCCCGCATTTCTGTAAGCTCACCTCATCAGCATCTCAAGGCGACACCAATTTGATCGCGCCTCTATATCAAGCTGTTCGCGGTGGTCAACCAAAACCAGTTAAAACACACGTGAAAATCGACAAACAGGTGTTTTGTAGAATGAATTTTCTGACTTAAAGCACAGGAAAACATGCATCGCACAACAATTAAGCACAAAAACCGCATTTTGATTAAATTTTGTGCAGCAACCCGCCTAAAAAAATTGCTTTTACATAAAATAGAAAACTTACTCGGTGTGACGGCTTGTCGCAAACCTACTGACTTCAGCCATAAGCTCACAGTTTAACAGATGTTTAATTTTTGTTCGTACAACAGCACAATTCTGGCACGCTTTCTGCATTAGTGAAAAGAAATCGCAGCATGCGGTTAGCAACTCCATTTCACCTGCCGTCTCGGTAGCATGATTTTGTCGATTGAGGAAAAGCATGAAAAAAATTGAGGCCATCATCAAACCCTTCAAACTTGATGAGGTTAAAGAGGCACTTCAGGAAGTGGGCCTGCAAGGCATCACCGTTTTGGAAGCCAAGGGCTTTGGTCGACAAAAAGGACACACGGAACTATATCGTGGTGCAGAGTATGTTGTGGATTTTTTACCTAAGGTGAAGATAGAACTGTTCGTCTCTGACGAAATGCTCGACCGTGCGGTGGATGCGATACGCGATGCAGCTCAAACGGGGCGTATTGGCGATGGCAAAATTTTCATCAGCGATGTGCAGAACGCAATCCGCATTCGCACCGGTGAAATCGGTGACGAAGCGATTTAGCGCAATCGGCATCACAACTCTCTTCGGAGCATCATTGCCGATGCTCCAAAATTGAATAGTCAAACAAGATCAAAGGGAAGCGATCTATGGCAACCGAAACTGATATTCTGAAGCAGATCAAAGACGACGGCATCCAATATGTCGATCTGCGTTTTACAGATCCTCGCGGCAAAATGCAGCACGTCACAATGGACGCATCTGTAGTCGATGAAGATATGTTCGCTGACGGCGTAATGTTTGATGGTTCTTCCATTGCCGGCTGGAAGGCCATCAATGAGTCCGACATGACATTGATGCCAGACGCTGCAACGGCTGCTAAAGACCCGTTCTTCCAGGCTCCAACACTCGCTATTTTCTGCGACATTTTGGACCCGATCAGCGGTGAGGGTTACAATCGCGACCCACGCATGACAGCTAAAAAAGCAGAAGCCTACGTCAAATCTTCTGGCGCTGGCGATACTGTTTATGTGGGCCCTGAAGCTGAGTTTTTCGTCTTTGACGATGTTCGTTTCTCCACAGAGCCATACAACACAGGCTTCCTGCTCGATAGCTCTGAGCTGCCAGTAAACTCATATTCTGAGTATGAAGGCGGCAATATGGGCCACCGTCCTCGCACAAAAGGCGGTTACTTCCCAGTACCACCAGTCGATAGCGGCCAGGACTGGCGTGGCGACATGCTGGAAAAAATGAAAGCAATGGGTGTTGTTGTTGAAAAACACCATCACGAAGTGGCATCTGCCCAGCACGAACTTGGCCTTGTGTTCCAGACGCTGACTACAATGGCTGACCATCAACAGGTCTACAAATATTGTGTTCATCAGGTTGCGCATGCTTGGGGCAAAACAGCCACATTCATGCCAAAACCTGTTTTTGGCGATAACGGCACAGGCATGCACGTTCACCAATCCATCTGGAAAGACGGCAACCCACTTTTCGCTGGCAACAAATATGCTGATTTGTCCCAGGAATGCCTGTGGTACATCGGCGGCATCTTGAAACACGCAAAAGCAATCAACGCTTTCACAAACCCATCAACCAACTCTTACAAACGTTTGGTTCCTGGCTACGAAGCACCTGTTCTGCTTGCTTATTCTGCGCGTAACCGTTCAGCCTCCTGCCGTATCCCATTCAGCCCATCGCCTAAAGGCAAGCGCGTTGAAGTCCGTTTCCCGGATCCAACCGCCAACCCATATCTGGCGTTTACGGCATTGCTGATGGCTGGCCTTGACGGCATCAAAAACAAAGTTGATCCAGGTGAAGCGATGGACAAAGATCTCTACGATCTGCCACCAGCTGAATTGGCTGAAATTCCAACTGTGGCAGGATCTCTGCGCGAAGCACTGGAATCAGTCGATGCAGACCGCGACTTCTTGAAAGCTGGCGGTGTAATGGACGATGATCAGATCAATGCATATATTGAACTGAAGATGGAAGAGAACATCCGCTACGAACACACACCACATCCGGTTGAGTTCGACATGTACTACTCCGTATAATCTGGAGCAGCTAAACTAATCCACATTAGGGCGTCCTTCGGGGCGCCCTTTCTGCATTAACGACTGGTCAGATGTTGAAATTTGGCTCCAGATTTAAGATTTCAATGCGGTGCCTGCATGCGGCTTTTCGCCCTGTCACAAAGCTGCAATGCAACAGTCATGAACATGAAACAGTCCTCTATTATCGGACCAAGATGCTAGACACTGAGCAATTCACAGTCGAGCAACAGCTTTGGCTCCCATAATGGGGCCAACGATCAGGAGAGGCTATCACCGTGACAAAAGACGTAAATCTTGATGAGTTTTGTAACAAAGCGGAAGCGTTTGAAGCTTTCGATGACATTCCGACCAACCCAAATCTCGGCAACACAATTGGCGATGTGATTAATGCGCGCTATGGCCGCCGCGACATTATGAAAGGTGTCTTGGGCGTTTCAGCCGTAACGACGCTCTTTGGTACATCTGCTCTCATTTCAGCAGATAAAGCTGTTGCAGCCGCCAGCAGCCGCTACAATTTTCAAGAAATTGAAGGTGGCGTCGATGAGACACACCACATTGCGGAAGGATATGATGCGGATATCCTGCTGCGTTGGGGCGACCCTATTTTTGAGGGTGCGCCGGAATTCGACCCAATGAATCAAACGCCTCAGTCACAATTGTTACAGTTTGGGTACAACAATGACTATGTGGGGTTCGTGGCATTAAACGATGAAGGCACACGTGGCCTTCTCTGCGTCAACCACGAATACACAAATGAAGAAGTCATGTTCGCTGGTCTTGGCCGTCAGGACCGCGACGGCTTTAAAAAAATGACACAGGACTTGGTTGAGACCGAAATGGCCGCTCATGGTGGCACCGTTGTGGAAATCCAGCAGAATGATAGCGGCAAATGGTCTGTCGTTCGCGACAGTACCTACAATCGTCGTATCACGCCGCTTACAACAGCTATGGAAATCGATGGTCCCGCAGCAGGCCACGACCGTATGAAAACATCTGAGGACACAACCGGCACTAAGGTTGTGGGAACCATCAACAACTGCGCTGGCGGCATCACCGCATGGGGCACGTATCTAATGGCGGAAGAAAACTTCCACGGCTATTTTTGGACAGACAAGAAAAACGCTGATGGCAAAGCCATTCTCGAAGGTCCAGAAGCAGCTTCTATGAAACGCTACGGCACTCCTGGTGGCTGGTACGCGTGGGGCAAGTACTTTGATCGTTTCAACATCGATCTGGAGCCAAATGAGTCCAATCGGTTTGGCTGGATTGTAGAAGTTGACCCACTTGATCCAACATCCACACCAATCAAACACACAGCCCTTGGTCGTTTTCGCCACGAAGGCTCCGAATCCATCATCGCAGATAACGGCCACGCTGTTTTGTACTCAGGCGATGATAATCGTTTCGACTACGTCTACAAGTTCGTGTCCAAGAATAAGTACAACCCGCATGATCGCGCTGCCAACATGAAGCTTTATTCTGAAGGTACATTGTATGTGGCTAAATTCAATGAAGACGGCACTGTTGATTGGATGCCCCTCACACATGGTGAAGGCCCGCTCACAGCGGCAAATGGTTTCGCCAGTCAGGCTGATGTCATGATTGACACACGCCTTGCTGCCGATGCGCTGGGCGCCACACCGATGGACCGTCCCGAAGACGTTCAGCCACGAAGCGACGGTAAAGTTTACGTCATGCTGACGAACAACAACAGGCGCAAGGATGGCGATGAGAATCCGGTTAATCCACGTGCTGACAATGTGTTTGGCCATGTGTTGGAAATCGCAGAAGCCGATGGCGACCACACAGCTGTTAAAGGCGAGTGGGAAATCCTGGTGAAATGTGGCGATCCCGATGTTGAAGAAGTCGGCGCGCAGTGGAACCCAGAGACCTCCAAAGATGGTTGGTTCGGCTCCCCTGACAACTGCGCTATTGATAACTCTGGACGCCTCTGGGTTTCGACCGACCAAGGTTCCAATTGGGCAAAAACAGGTAAGGCCGATGGTCTCTACGGCGTTGAGACGGAAGGAGAGCTGCGCGGAACTTCTAAGCTTTTCTTCCGAGTTCCGATTGGAGCAGAACTGTGTGGTCCCTACTTCCACGACAATGAAGAAACTCTGTTTCTTGCAGTTCAGCATCCTGCTACCGACGGCACCAAAAACTTTAAAGGCTTTGAGAGATCCTCAACTTTCGAAGATCCGGCAACACGTTGGCCTGACTTCAAAGACGGCATCCCGCCACGTCCATCAGTTTTGGTTGTAACCAAAAAAGGTGGCGGCAAAATCGCTGTTTAGATGCAAGTATCTCAACAACAGAAAAGGCGCTTTGATTGGGCGCCTTTTTCTATGAAAGCAAAAAGAAAACTGCCAAAACAATGACGGGCAAAGCACCTAACAACGGAAGCTTTGCCCGAAAATTGGAGGCCTTCAAAACCGCATCATGTGCGGCAGCATATTGAGCAGCTGGCGGAACTACGCATACTCTTGTTCCGCCAGCTGAATTGGAGCTCTCGCCCATATGATCCTCGACGCAATACCTGATCAGATCGACCAACAAGATGGGTCATTAAGGTAAAGGTTTCGTTGCCAGAATTGATGTTTGTGATTTTTCTTTGCGCAGTAAGCCCTGCCGAAAGAACTGAGAGCGATATCTGAATTTTCGACGCTAGAACGTCTTTCCATCTCTTAGAGTGCCAGTCCAACGTGGCCAGTCCAACGTGATACTTCAACCAGCCCAACAAAAGTCGCCTGATCTGCAGCTGTGGAATAAACACTACTGCAGTCCCTTGATCGGCCGGGCGGCCATTGAGAGCAATATTGATCGCCTACAATACGCCACCAACCATCGCTGGCACGTGCGCTAGAGGGTTCTTTGTATGGCGTAAACCACTTGGTTCAAAGCACTCATGCCAGTTACCACGCGATGACGTATCACTGATCGTCGTCCAACCAGCATTTTTCAAAAGCGTCACGCTTTACCCCTGTCCCCAATCCCATTGCTTAACCTGCCGCTTGGAAAGCTGAAGAACCACCAAAACATAGGGAAAACATGACACACGCCCTAAAAAAACGTCCCATTCTTAAAGCCTCCGCCATTTTTTGTTCTATCTTTGTTTATAGTTCACCGACCGAATCATATTGGGATACACACGGCCAATGAGCAACGCCGAAGATCTTTTTGGAGGCAAGGCACCTCCAACTACGCCAAAACCTGAAAAGCCTGTCGTGAAGAAGTCTTCAAGTAAGGCGAAAGCGCAAGGTAATTTTGAAGATCCGGACGCTTACACTGCTGCAGATATTGAGGTTCTGGAAGGCCTGGAGCCAGTTCGAAAACGGCCTGGCATGTATATTGGCGGCACCGATGAAAAAGCACTTCACCACCTGTTTGCCGAAGTTATCGACAATTCCATGGATGAAGCAATTGCCGGCCATGCCAATTGGATTGAAGTCAACTGCAACGAAGATGGTTCCATAAGCGTCACCGATAATGGTCGCGGGATTCCTGTAGACCCACATCCCAAGTTCAAAGACCGTTCTGCGCTTGAGGTCATCATGACCACGCTTCATGCTGGTGGTAAATTTGATTCAAAGGTCTATGAGACTTCGGGCGGCCTCCACGGCGTCGGTGTATCCGTGGTAAACGCATTATCTGACGTACTTGAAGTGCAAGTGGCGCGAAACCGGAAATTATACCGACAAACTTTTTCGCGCGGGCTGGCCACTAGCAAACTGGAAGATTTGGGGGACACCCAAAACCGCCGCGGCACAAAAATTACCTTTCATCCAGATGCACAAATCTTCGGAGAAAAGGCTCAATTTAAGCCAGCGATTGTTTTTAAAATGGCCCGGGCAAAAGCCTATTTGTTTGGCGGTGTCGAAATCCGTTGGCGCTGCGCACCTTCTCTCATTGGCGAAAAAGACGACACACCTGTCGAAGGCGTTTATCACTTTCCAGGTGGACTTAAGGATTATCTGGAAGATCAGATGGATGCGAAAAACCGCGTTACGGATGAGATATTTTCAGGACAAGCAGGACGACGCGGCGGTCATGGCTCCGTTGAGTGGGCACTTAGCTGGTTTGCGGGCGACGGATTTGTTCAATCTTACTGTAACACTGTTCCTACTGGCGACGGAGGCACCCATGAAAGCGGATTGCGGACTGCCCTCCTCCGTGGACTAAAAGCATATGCTGAGTTGGTCGGGAATAAGCGAGCATCCATTATTACCGCCGATGACGTGATGACATCTTCAGCAGCAATGCTTTCCGTATTCGTTCGAGAACCGGAGTTTGTCGGCCAGACGAAAGATAAACTGGCAACCTCAGAAGCGACACGCATCGTAGAGAACGCTGTACGTGATGCGTTTGATCACTGGTTGACGGGATCGCCTTCTCAGGCGTCCAAGCTTCTGGAATGGGTAGTGGATCGCGCTGAGGAGCGACTACGACGCCGGCAGGAAAAAGAGATTAACCGCAAAAGCGCAACACGCAAGCTGCGCCTGCCGGGCAAATTGGCAGATTGTTCTGGGACAGCTGCATCGGGCTCTGAACTGTTCATCGTTGAGGGCGACTCTGCTGGTGGATCTGCCAAGCAAGCACGCAATCGCAAAAACCAGGCCGTACTCCCTCTGCGCGGCAAAATCCTCAATGTGGCAAATGCCGGCCGTGAGAAACTTGCGGCAAACCAACAACTTTCTGACCTCGGCCAAGCGCTCGGCGCAGGGCTGCGGAGCAATTATCGCTCAAGTGATCTGCGCTATGACAAAATCGTGATCATGACTGATGCCGATGTTGACGGGGCTCACATCGCCTCTCTGCTCATCACCTTCTTCTATAGAGAGATGCCGGAACTGATAGAGGACGGTCATCTATATCTGGCGGTCCCGCCGCTATATCGCATAAGCCAGGGCGGCAAAACCATGTATGCCCGTGATGATGCTCATAAGGATGAACTTCTTGCTTCAGAATTCAATGGCCGTGGGAAGATCGATATTGGCCGCTTCAAAGGCCTAGGCGAAATGATGCCAGCGCAGCTAAAGGAAACTACAATGAACCCTAAAACACGGACAATGTTGAGGGTGCGGATCAATGAGGCCGAGATTGATCAAACCAGATCATCAGTGGAACAATTAATGGGAAACAAGCCTGAAGCCCGCTTTACTTTCATTCAAGAAAACGCTGAATTCGCAAGTGATCTAGACATCTGACCCCTTTGTCCCATATATCCTCCAAGAATTTGTAATATAACGGTATTCACATGAGATTTTTGAGTGCAATTTTGCTGTGCACAAGCATGGCCATGCCAACCATCGCGTCGGCTCAAGATGGTAACAAAGCAGCCGCACAAAGCATTGAAGCTGCGATCAGTAATTCATCATCCTCTATCCGGTTCGTGGACACTGCCGGAGAATGGAAAGCCCAAAATGGCAATGCGGGGACACACCGCGTGGTACTGATGGAAAAGGATAAAAACAAGCAACAGCTTTTTATTCAATGGATCCCTTCTGGTAAGTCCGGCAAGAATCAAACGCCCTACACACTGGAAATTCCGGAAGTAGCTAAGCTCAAGCAGAAGATCATTGATGTGTCTTCTCACTCTGATCTTGAAGGACAGTTGAATGTGTTTCTGGAGACGGAAACAAACAACGATCCTAATTTACCATACGGATATGAATTATTTTTAACGGGTCGAAATGACTATACATTTAGTGTTGCTGCAAGTAATTGATACTTCACAGATTTGTTGACATATCGCTTTGTTTGCTTATGTTGCCCTCAGGAAATAAACAGCGCGCATATTGCGCCGCAACAGATTGGCCCGAAACCCATTTCTGAAAAGCCCCAAATGACATTCGACGAATTGGGCCTCAGCCCAAAGGTCCTCGCCGCAGTTGAGCGTGTTGGCTACACTGAGCCTACGCCTATTCAGGCTGGTGCAATCCCACACGTCTTGCAGAAACGAGATGTTCTCGGAACAGCTCAGACTGGAACCGGAAAAACAGCCAGTTTTACACTGCCAATGCTCACGTTGCTGGAAAAAGGCCGCGCCCGAGCGCGCATGCCTCGCACCTTGATATTGGAGCCAACTCGTGAACTTGCAGCTCAAGTTGAAGAGAACTTCAACACTTACGGATCTGGCCATAAATTAAACGTTGCCCTTTTGATCGGCGGTGTTTCTTTTGAAGAACAGGAAAAGAAATTGATGCGTGGCGCAGATGTGTTGATTGCCACACCTGGCCGCCTACTCGATCATTTTGAGCGTGGAAAGCTCCTTCTGACAGGTGTCGATATTCTGGTGATTGATGAAGCAGATCGTATGCTGGACATGGGTTTTATACCCGATATCGAACGCATTTGTAAGCTGATACCATTTACGCGGCAGACCCTGTTCTTCTCGGCAACAATGCCGAAGGAGATCCAGAAGCTAGCTGATCAGTTCTTACACAATCCGGCAAAGGTCGAAGTAGCTGCTCGCTCATCGACAGCGCTCACTGTGACGCAAAATTCGGTATCATGTGGCAGCAAGCCGCATGAGAAACGTGAAGCGTTGCGCAGCTTGATTGATGAGTCGAAAGATTTGCAGAACGCGATCATTTTCTGTAACCGCAAACGTGACGTGGCAACCGTTGCCCGTTCTTTGGAACGTCACGGATATAATGCAGGCGCGTTGCACGGCGACATGGACCAGCATGCACGCATGAAAATGCTGTCCTCTTTCAAGGATTTAAGCACGACTCTTCTTGTGGCAAGTGATGTTGCCGCACGCGGCTTGGACATTCCGGAAGTCAGCCACGTTTTTAACTATGACGTGCCCACGCATGCTGAGGATTATGTACATCGCATTGGCCGCACGGGGCGCGCTGGGCGTACAGGCACCGCCTATACATTGGTATCAAAATCCGATCAAAAATACCTCGATGCCGTGGAAAAACTCATTGGCAGAGAGTTAGATACGAAAGACCTAACGCCTGCAGCATCTGAATCCAATGATGCTTCTACCGAGGAAGACGTAAAGGCAACAGAATCAAAACCACGCTCAAAGAACAGTCGTGGAAATAGACGTTCACGTAAAACAGAGTCTGCAGACCAAGACCGCAACAACAATGAGACAAAAATGGTGAATGCCTCAGCTGACCGCGGAGAAAAACCTGCGTCAAAAGCACAAAATGAGAGGCCTCAACGGTCTCGCGATTCTAGTCGACGTAAACAGACAGCTAACGACAATGTGCCATTTGCAGAGGCAGATCACGTGCCCGCATTTTTGTTGCGTTCTGTGACTATTAGCTAGTCGAGAGAACCCTCGATATAGAATGTAGCTGGACAAATTAACGCACCTTTAAGCGAATACCGGTAAGAATCACCGGGACTTTTAAGGTTGGATAGTTTCAAGTATGGCTGAGCATGACGATTTCAGGCGCACCCTCGTTCACGGGGAGGCTGCAATCAAACAAATTAAACGTTGCGAAGTGCCTGCTTTTCCACGTCACTACGAACTTTGGTACACATACTCAGCTGGCTTCGATCAAAAACTGAACACAGCCGTCAATGAGATTTTGCGCAGTCGCGGCAAAGTCACGATGGAAGAGACAACCTACCTTTACGATACATTTCTGTCACCGTTCCGGCTTGGAGACAAGCTTGATCAATTTGGTACGGACTTTGGTGAGCAGATTGAGGTCATGCTTGGCAGTATCGACAGCAGCCTTGAGGTAAACGACGATTATTCCCAAACGCTTTCCGGCCTCTCAAAGGATCTTGGAGCCGCAAAAAATGCGGATGCTGTTAAGAGCGTCGTGCATGAAATTGTGAAGGCGACAGCGGTCGTCCGCGCATCCAACAAAGCCATGGAAGAGCAACTGAAAGCATCGCAGGCGCAAGTTGCCGAATTGAAGGATAATCTGGAAGCTGCACGTTTCGAGAACCTTACAGATGAGTTGACGGGCCTTGGGAACCGTCGCCTGTTCGACCAGACAATAGCACGCAAAATTCAGGCAAGTTCCGGCATTTCAACGTCATTTTGTCTTATTATGATAGACATCGATCACTTTAAGAAATTCAACGATACCTGGGGCCACCAGACCGGTGACCAAGTGTTGCGTCTTGTTGGTATGACTATCAAGAATACAATCAACGGAGTCGATATCGCCACGCGGTACGGCGGTGAAGAATTCGCAGTCATACTCCCGGATGTTTCTTTGGATGAAGCGGTGATGCAGGCAGATCAAATTCGTGAAGCCGTCAAAGACAGAAAACTTCTCAAGCGTTCAACAGGTGAACAGCTGGGCAATGTTACCTTGTCTGCCGGCGTTGCAAAGTTCAACAAGGATGATACAGCCATTACATTGATTGAGCGGGCAGATGAGGCGCTGTATTCCGCAAAGCATGCAGGCCGAAACCAGGTTATGTCTGAAAAAAGTAACTTTGATGATGAGCGAATGGTTTCCTAAGGGCGTAGTCCCCTTGAAGCATTGCGACTACTTAACTATCCAGCCCCATTTGCCAAAAGTCAGCTTCCAAACGCGTTGCCTGAGCGAACAGTGTTTTCAGGCGCGGTAATCGAGCTTCTGTCACCAGTTCCTTTGCCTGTCTTTCCAACGTTGACAGCGTAGCGATTGCAAGTTCCTGATAGCCTTCTCCTGCATATTCGCTGATCCATGCGTGATATGGATGATCCGGATCAGGAGCTCCATAGGTGTGAACCAGCCATTTTGCGATCTCGGCATAGCCAATCATACATGGCGCCAGCGCAACATTGAGGTCCAAAACGTCGCCTGCATGCCCTGCTTCAAGCACAAAGCGTGTATAAGCTATGGTTTGTGATGCTTCAGGCGTGCTCTCCAAATCTGAGCGCGACAGTCCCCAAGCAGCACATAGCTTTACATGCAACTCCATTTCCACATCCAGAATAGCACCAACACCGGCAGCAGCAGCACGCATATCCGTTAGGTTTGTTGACTTGTAGACTGCAAGAGCATGAGCACGTGCAAATTGAATGAGGAATAGATAGTCCTGCACAAGATACTTTTGAAATGCGGGGCGAGGCAATGTCCCTTCGCCCATTTGGCGCACAAAGTCATGTTGCGTATATGCGAGCCAATCCTGTCGGCACGCATCTTTCAGAGATTGAAAAAAAATCACACAAACTCTCGGCTAAGCGTTTGTCAAGGCGGCGGGATTCGCAGCTTGCAGCTCCACGGATTCGCCGCACCCACAGGCGGATGTCTGGTTTGGATTATTGAATACAAATCCAGAGCGAAGTTTGGTGACTTCAAAATCCATCTCGGTACCAAGAAGAAATAAAACCGCACCCGGATCTACAAATACAGTCGCTCCGTCGGCTTCTACTTTATCATCTTTGGGATCAGGTTCCTGCACAAGGTCGATGGTATACTCCATACCTGCGCAACCGCCCTTTTTAATACCAATCCGGATGCCCGCAGCTCCCTCGGTACCTGACATAATATCACGCACTCGTGCTCCAGCAGCATCGGTCAGTGTTAAGACTTGAAAAGCACCCATTGGATTGCTCCTAGAACCAGTTTAATGCCACTTTGGCTTCTTCAGACATGCGTTCAGGGGTCCAAGGCGGATCAAACACCATGTTTACCTTTACCTGCCCGACACCTGGCACGGAAAGCAACGCATTCTCAACCCATATTGGCATTTCACCAGCGACCGGACAACCGGGAGCCGTAAGCGTCATATCCACATCAAGATCGCGGTCGTCTGTCAGGTCCACTTTGTAGACAAGACCAAGTTCGTAAATATCGGTTGGTATTTCAGGATCATAAACCGTTTTGAGGGCCGCAACGATGTCTTCTGTCAGTCTCTGCTGCTCTTCCTCAGAGAGGTTTGTCCCTTCTTTGGTATCCAACTGAGGTTGGCCACTGCCATCATCATCCGCCAGCTGAATGTCGGGAGCTGGTTTTGCTTCCGGTACATGAAGAGGATGATCCTCAGGAAGATATTTACCCATTTCGTCGCTCATGGCTTCACCTTGCTTATCGTCCGGTTCTTCAAAGGACACTCTCAGCCAAAGAAGCTTTGTGCCTTTGAAATCGCGCTGACAAGCTTATCTATCTCGCCACGCGTATTATACATGCCAAACGATGCCCGGCATGTTGCTGTTACTCCGTAGCGCGCCAACAGAGGCATGGCACAATGTGTACCAGCACGCACCGCTACTCCTTCACGATCCAACACAGTGGCCACATCGTGAGCGTGGGCGCCTTCAACTTCAAACGAGAAGATCGCGCCCTTGTCGGGAGCATTGCCAAACACTTTTACAGAGTTCATTTCACCCAGCTTCTGCGACGCATAATCACGCAAATCGGCTTCATGGGCAGCAATGGCATCCAAACCTATGCTCTGCATATAGGAAAGCGAGGCGCCCAACCCAATAGCTTGCACAATCGGAGGTGTACCCGCTTCAAACCTATGAGGCGGTGGCGCGTATGTAACGGTGTCCTCCATAACGTCCAGGATCATTTCTCCGCCACCCATATAAGGTGGTAGGGCTTCAAGCCGATCGGACTTTCCATACAGAACACCAATCCCTGACGGCCCATAGAGCTTGTGCCCGGTCATTACGAAGAAATCGCAGTCTAATTCCTGAACATCAACCGACATATGCACTGCGGACTGACTACCATCCACCAGCACCGGAATGCCGCGTTTATGTGCCAGACGGCAAATTTCTTTGATCGGCAAAATGGTGCCGGTGACATTTGACATTTGGGTCAACGCCACGATTTTCGTACGCTCGGTCAGAAGCGTCTCAAATGCTTCAAGATCAAAACTATCATCCTCTCGGTAAGGCGCCCACTTGATTACCGCACCGTTGTGCTCACGGTGAAAATGCCATGGCACGATATTGGAGTGGTGCTCGAATATCGAAAGTACGATTTCATCGCCTTCGCCTATATTCAAGCCACCGTAAGCCTGAGCCACAAGATTGATCGCCTCGGTTGTCGAGCGTGTGAAAACAACATTATCCACATGGGGTGCATTCAGGAAACCTCGCACGGTCTCACGCGCAGCCTCATAAAGGTCGGTGGACGAATTGGAGAGGAAATGAAGCCCACGATGGACGTTGGAGTATGTATCTGCGTAAGCACTCTGAACGGCTTCCAACATTTGGGTTGGTTTCTGCGCTGATGCGCCATTATCCAAATATACCAGAGGCTTACCGTAAATTTCTCGCGCCAAAATTGGGAAATCCTTTCGGATTTCCATCACATCATATGCACCCGTTGTTTCAGGTATCATGGTATCCATTTCGCTGGTCCTTTCCGCTACGCCTGACGCGTAGCCAACCAATCTTCAACCATTGCTTCCAGAGCCTCGATAATCTCTGGCTGCTCGGTGTCTTCTATCGCCTCAGAAACAAACGCCTGTACCATCATGGTTTCGGCAACCGGACGTGGAATACCGCGAGACAGAAGATAGAACAGAAGATTGTCGTCAAGGTCACCGCAGGTCGCACCATGGCCGCAAACCACATCATCCGCAAAAATTTCCAACTCAGGTTTGTTTAAAAATTCGCCATTTTCAGACAACAACAAGCCCTGGCTCATCATCTTCGCATCGGTTTTCTGGGCGATCTGCTTTACCATGATCTTGCCTTGGAAAACCGCTTGAGCACGGCCATCGATGACCGACTTAAACTGCTCAATACTGGTGCAGTTTGGTGCTGCATGATCGACTTCAAGCGTCATATCAGTGTGCTCATCGCCTTTGATTAACGTCGCTCCACGAACGCCTCCGTGAGAATGCTCACCTTCAAAAGTCAGATGCACATCTGTACGCACCAGATACGAGCCAAGCGTCATGACAAATGGCTCGTAAGTCGCATTTGCACCCAAACGTGCACCAATTGCACCAAGATGCGAAGACTGCGGGCCTTCATTTACAACCCGTGTGTGGGTTAGAAACGCGCCATCCCCAACAAAGGCGGAAAGACCACCGCTGACCAGATAGGCAACATCAGACGGACCGGAGAAACGCTCCACAAGAGTAGCATTTGCACCGGATTCAACAGTGATTGAATGCCTGAAGGCTGCAGTCACCGCTTCCGTACCATCAACAATATGGTCGATGAAAATGACCGGAACCTTGTCGGCCTTGGAAATAGCTATGCTGTAGCCGCCATTGGATAGTGCAGTGTTCAAATCCACAGTAGTGCTTGGCTTAGTGTGAAAAGCGGTACCATTGTCAGTCTTAGCGACACTGATAGATACGCCGTCGGGCAATTCACCGGGTACAGATTGTGCGTGGCCATTTACCACTTGCAGGCTGACGTCTGCCGGCACCAGAGGTTCCCTTGTTAAAACGGCACCGCTTTGGTCGGCAAGTGTAGGGAAATCTTTCAAATAAGCGCGCAGATCCGTGTACTTCCACTCTTCAACACGGCGATGCGGTAAACCGCTTTCGCGCAATCGGCCGGCGGCGATTTCACGCGCACCGGTCAAGGGCTGTCCGCCGAGAATTTCCAACAGGGCCTTTTCTGCCTGAGTCTGCATATTTGTTGGTTGTGCAGTCATAATTCTACCCCTGCCCTAAGCTGCATTGACGTAGTCAGCATAGCCTTTTTCTTCCAGTTCAAGCGCGAGCTCTTTGCCGCCTGATTTCACGATTTTACCGGCTGACATGACGTGCACTACATCTGGCACAATATGATCAAGTAGGCGCTGATAGTGTGTGATTACCAACATGCCTCGATCTGGCCCGCGCAGAGCATTCACACCTTCTGAAACGATCCGCAATGCATCAATATCCAACCCGGAATCTGTTTCATCCAATACACACATACTTGGCTCCAACAGAGCCATCTGCATGATTTCGTTGCGCTTCTTCTCGCCGCCGGAAAAACCAACATTCAGCGGGCGTTTCAACATGTCGGCAGTGACATTCAGCTCAGCTGCCTTCTGTTTCACGATTTTCATGAAATCTGGTGTATTCAATTCTTCTTCACCACGCGCCTTGCGTTGCGCGTTCATGGCTGTGCGTAGGAAAGTCATGGTCGCGACACCTGGAATTTCAATTGGGTATTGGAACGCCAGGAACATGCCAGCGGCAGCGCGCTCGTCGGCCTCCATGTCCAACAGGTCTTCGCCTTTGAAAAGGATTTCACCTTCCGTGATCTCATAGTCATCTTTGCCCGCCAACACGTATGACAGTGTAGACTTGCCGGAACCATTTGGTCCCATGATGGCGTGAACTTCACCGGGCTTGATTGTCAGATTGATACCGCGAAGAATTTTGTTGCCGTCAACTTCGGCGTGAAGATTGTTGATTTGTAACATGTGTGTCGTCCTGAATGTTCTGAATCAGTTTAGCCGCCTACCGCGCTAAATGTCTGAATTTTAGTGATTAACCGACCGAGCCTTCCAGGCTGATACCAATGAGCTTTTGTGTCTCCGCCATGAATTCCATTGGAAGCTGTTGGATCACGTCGCGCACAAAACCATTCACGATGAGAGCCACAGCTTCTTCTTCATTCATGCCGCGCTGTTGGCAATAGAACATCTGATCATCGGAGATCTTCGATGTAGTCGCCTCATGCTCGAAAACCGCTGTAGAATTCTTCGCCTCAATATAAGGCACGGTATGCGCCCCACACTGATCACCGATCAGCAGGCTGTCACACTGCGTGAAATTTCGCGCACCTGCGGCCTTGCGATGCGCTGATACCAATCCACGGTATGTATTTTGGGAATTTCCAGCAGAAATACCTTTGGAGATAATGCGGCTGGATGAGTTCTTACCCAGATGGATCATCTTGGTTCCGCTGTCCACTTGCTGGCGGCCATTTGAAATCGCGATGGAATAGAACTCACCGCGAGAATTTTCGCCGCGCAAAATACAACTAGGATATTTCCAGGTGATGGCCGAACCGGTTTCTACCTGTGTCCAGGAAATTTTAGAATTCTTACCACGGCAGTCGCCTCGTTTGGTGACGAAATTGTAGATGCCACCCTTTCCGTCAGCATCACCAGGATACCAGTTCTGGACGGTAGAATATTTAATCTCTGCCTCATCAAGCGTAACGAGTTCCACCACAGCAGCGTGCAGCTGATTCTCGTCGCGCATTGGCGCGGTACAGCCTTCTAGATACGACACATACGAACCTTCATCTGCAATGATGAGGGTGCGTTCAAACTGACCAGTTTTTTCCTCATTGATGCGGAAATAGGTCGACAGTTCCATCGGACAGCGAACACCCTTTGGAATGTAAACAAATGAGCCATCTGAGAACACAGCAGCATTGAGCGTTGCGTAGTAATTGTCACTGGTCGGAACAACTGTCCCAAGATACTTTTTCACCAGCTCTGGGTGCTCACGAACAGCTTCTGATATCGAACAGAAGATCACACCAGCTTTCGCCAACTCATCCTTAAACGTTGTCACAACAGACACGGAGTCGAACACAGCATCGACCGCAACACGCGCGCCTTCAACACCGGCAAGAACCGCTTGCTCACTTAAAGGAATACCAAGCTTCTTGTAGGTTTCCAGAAGCTCTGGATCAACTTCGTCCAGGCTCTTTGGGCCGGTCGTGGACTTTGGAGCTGCATAGTAGTGCAGGTCTTCAAAATCGATCTTTGGGTAGTCGACGCGCGCCCAAGTTGGCTCCTCCATTGTTTTCCAACGGCGGTAAGCATCCAGGCGCCACTCCAGCATCCATTCAGGTTCGTCCTTTTTTGCGGAAATGAAGCGAACTATATCTTCGCTTAAGCCCTTCGGGGCGAGTTCCATTTCGATATCGGTGACAAATCCGTACTTGTATTTATCAACGTCGATCTCTTTAACCTGATCAATTGTTTCTTGGACTGCTGGCATATTTTACTCCATCCTTCACAGCTTCAAGGGCTGCAGGTTGTTGCTTTTCAATTTCTAGGCGGCCGTTTCCCCGTGATTGGGAGATAGGGCCTTCGTCATCTGATTAAAGGCTTTTACGAATTGTTTTATCTGCGTGGCCTGAGTATTCCAGCCAAGGCTGATGCGTAAAGCAGAACGGGCGATATTTTCTTCAAGCCCCATCGCAGTTAATACGTGACTGACACCTACTTTTCCAGACGAACATGCAGACCCTGACGAGAGTGCAAATCCCTGAAGGTCTAGTGAGATCAACATGGTTTCCGCTGGAATTCCGGGTATTGCGATACAGCTCGTATTTGGAAGCCGGGGAACCTCACGACCAATAATGATCGCTCCCTCCAGTTCAGCTTCCAGTTCATCGCGCATGGCAATCAACTTATCTGATGTAACATCTTGAGTAGCTAGCTCCGCAGCAACACCAAAGCCGTGAATGCCAACAATGTTTTCAGTGCCCGCGCGGCCATACGCTTCCTGACCACCGCCGCGAATAAGCGGTTGAAATGAATAGGCGTCAGACTGTCGCACAATTGCGCCTACACCCTGTGGCCCACCAATTTTATGCGCAGACAATGTGAGAAAGTGCGCACCAATTTCATTGATGTCTACAGCCAGTTTTCCCGGCGCTTGCACAGCGTCACATAAAAAGTATCCACCATGCTCGGCCACCAACGCGCCAACTCGCACTACAGGCTGCAATATACCCGTCTCATTATTAGCCAACATAACGGCAACAAGTACGGTTTCATCGGCCTCAGCAATTTGGTGCAATCGCGTTCCGAGCCAACCAAGATTGATCAAACCGTCTGCATCAACCGGAATCTTTTCAACCCGTTCTGGAGAAAACCGACCGCCCTTGATAACCGAATCGTGCTCAACCGAAGATACCAGCAGACGATCCAAAACGAGAGGTTTGCCTTTTGCATTTATCATTGGTTGCAAAACGGTAGCGTTTGCCTCCGAACCACCGCCGGTAAATGTGACGGCCTTGCTATCGGCACCAACTAGTTGCGCAACTAACTCGCGTGCGCGTTCAATCACGCCCTTCGCTTTACGCCCTTCTTCGTACACTGACGACGCATTTGCAGCCATTTCCATCGCATCGACCATGGCTTTTTTCACCTGCGGGCGCAGGGGAGAACTGGCATTATGGTCGAGATACACGCGCATTGTTGAAAAAATGGTCCTCTTTGCACCTGAAATGAAACGTCATTCTTGCCAGCCGGGTGGTAAATGGTGTTTACAAGCGCCTTAACGCTCTGGTGCCACCCTGCTAGTTTTGAATTATTCTAAACTACTAACTAGGACGCACCTGAAACGCTGTCAAGAATTACGTCGCCTACAAACTGTGGGATACGACCTAAGTGTATAAACAACGCACTGTAAAGTGCCCGCCAAGAGGACTGCACCCTATGCCAGAAGTCATTTTCAACGGACCGGAAGGCCGTCTGGAAGGTCGCTACCAGCCCTCTAAATCCAAAACCGCTCCGATAGCACTGATTCTTCATCCGCATCCGCGCTTTGGAGGCACGATGAATAATCAGATCATCTATCAGCTATACTACATGTATGCGAAGCGCGGCTTCACCGTATTACGGTTCAATTTTCGCGGCGTGGGCAGAAGCCAGGGCACATTTGATCATGGTGCCGGCGAACTATCAGATGCTGCTGCGGCACTGGACTGGGTGCAGACATTTCACCCTGACTCGCGTGGCTGCTGGATTGCCGGCTTTTCCTTTGGTGCCTGGATTGGAATGCAGTTACTGATGCGTCGCCCCGAAGTGGAAGGATTTATCTCAGTAGCGCCACCTGCAAACCTTTACGACTTCTCTTTCCTCGCACCCTGCCCTGCTTCTGGCCTGATGGTCCATGGCGATGCAGACAAAGTTGTCCCAATGAAGGACGTTCAGGCATTGGTGGATAAGTTGAAGGCACAAAAAGGCATTACCATCGACCACGAAACATTGCCCGGTGCTAACCACTTCTTTGCTGGACAGACTGAATCTCTCGTTGAACTATGTGGCAACTATGTCGACAAGCGCCTGGAAGTGTTAGGAAAAATAGACATTTAGCTCACCCATAGGGATCGGCTGGAATTCACGAACAGTCGGATTCCTATTAAGATCAAAGATTGCCTAGATCATAGGCCACGATCTAACGAATGGAATTAATTCGTGAGATCAAGACTTGACCAATGTCCAATGCACATCACTTGCGGATGGTGAAAGCCAAAGCGTGGTTTGTGATGATGATGTGGGGCTGAACTTCCGTCAGTGGCAATGTCCGTCTCGGGAAGCGATCCTGTTTTTTCACGATCTCGGCTCGCATCAAGAGCAATTTAGCGCGGATGCCGATTTCTTCGCTGAGACTGGCTATTGTACTGCAGCCCTCGATCTTAGAGGGCATGGTTTAAGTACCGTCCCCCCCTAGCAACCGCCACACACTAACCATTGAACGTATGGCGAGCAATGTTCTGAAAGTTTTGGATATATTCCATCCCCCGAAATGCATGTTTTCGGCAATTCTTTTTTGGGGGGCTTTTTGCACTAAAAACTCTGGAAAGCCGTTCACGCCGCATTGCCAGTCTGGTTACTGGAGGCACAAGCTTTTGGTTGCGAGCACTTCCGAGAACAGCGAGCCTGGCTCACGTAATTCTAAAAGTGCTGGGCGAGAAAGACTGGCAAAAATCACAGCAAACAAATTATCTTCAACCATGATGCTCGTCCGCTTATACAAAGAATTATGAGTACGCTGAATCTCGGGGTTCTCCGTCACACCCCAAAAAACATTATGCGATATAATTACGAGCCGATTGCGCAAAATTCAGATGTCTCGCCGCTGATTTTGAAATGCGATTATGATAGAGCCATCAACAAGAGATTGGAACGCAGCTAGAAACGGATTAGTTACAAAAGTAACATAATGCTTCGAACGTTGCCGGGTGTTGATCACTTTACCAACTTGGACGATCCAAAACAGTTTCACACCGCCCTGCCTTCATTTTTCTCTCAAATCTCGGTCACCGAAACAGAGAAATCCAACGCCGATACATGGTAGACCCTAAGCGTCGGGCTTTGGCTTACGACGCTTTATGGGTGCTGATCCGTCGGCTTTACTGCCTCGTTTGGGAGCATCGCCACGGAAATACTTTGTTTTCCCAACCACAGCCTTGCCAGCTTTCTTGTTTTTGCCGTAGCGCGGCTTCCCACCAATACGTTCCTCGCTGGCGGCACCAGCAACCGAGCGTTCGCCGCGCGGAACTGATTTTCCTCGTTTGCTAAATGAAGATTTCTCGCCACGCGAAGATGACCGTTCTGATTTCGACTCAAACTCTGAGCGCACAACCGGTCCACTTTCCAAAGGAGAAAAGTCAGACTTTTGGGAAAACTTTCGACCGGACTTCCGATCTTTTTCAACAGGTTTTGCGCGATCAGACTTTCCAAACCGCGTTCGTTCTGACTTGCTGGAATAATTGGACTTGCGATCAGTATCGGTTCCCTTGCGTTGGTTCCTGTCTTCAGACCGCTTCGGTCTATCCGGCTTGATCCACTCGGACTTCATCCGGTCAGGCTTCGTACCCTGAGGCTTTGCACGATTGGACCGATCTCCACGGGAAGGGCCACCGTCAGATTTAGCTCCATCCCGTGGCTTCCTGTCCCGCCCCCCCGAAGGTCTTTTACGATCTCCAGAGCCACGGTCAGGTTTGGAACGCCCTCTTGGTTCACTGGTTAGGTCTGGCGCACTGTCAAGCCTTGTAACCTTCACGTTCCTGTCTTTCTCGTCCATTGTCTGGCCAGGGCCAATAGCCTGCAAAAATTTGTCCGCGTGGGCAGCATCCAGTTGAACAAAGGTCTCGTTATCCTTGATCTTGATGGCACCAATTTGCTTGTTTGTGATATTTCCGGATTCGCACATAACCGGGATCAGCCAGCGTGGCTCGGCATTCTGCTTATAACCAACCGAAAGTGAAACCCAGACACTTTTGCCAAACTCATCACGTGGCTTGCGTGGCGCGTCAGCAATGCTCACTTCCTGCAATTCCTCCGGTGCAGATTGGCCCGCACGATAGAGCCGCACATATGCAGCAGCGATCTGCTCTGCAGAATGGCTAGAGAGCAATTCCTGAGCAAATGCTTGTTCTTCCTCTTTTACCGGCTCGCTGAGTGTTGGGTCTGCCAACAGACGTTCATCATCTCGGCGTGTCACGTCTTCGACCGATGGCGGCTGCGCCCAGGTCGCTGTCAGCTTGGCCCATCCCAGTAGGCGCTCCGCTTTCTTACGCGCATTTTTGGGCACAATAAGCGCGCTCACGCCCTTGCGTCCGGCACGACCTGTACGGCCACTACGGTGCAGCAGTGTTTCAGCATTGCTTGGTAGGTCTGCGTGCACAACAAGATCCAAATTTGGCAGATCAATGCCACGTGCAGCAACGTCTGTCGCAACGCAAACGCGCGCGCGCCCATCTCGCATCGCTTGCAGCGCGTGTGTCCGTTCGTTCTGGCTCAACTCGCCAGACAGGGCTACAACCGAAAAGCCACGGTTGTTCAAGCGCGAAGTCATATGGTTTACATTTGCGCGCGTGTTGCAGAACACCAGAGCATTCTTGGCTTCATAGAAGCGCAAAATGTTGATAATCGCATTTTCTTTCTCGTTATGGGCAACACCCATGGCCCGGTATTCAATGTCGATATGCTGCTTTTTCTCCTCAGATGTGGAAACACGAACGGCATCGTTCTGATATTTCTTTGCCAGGTTCGCAATGGTTCTTGGAACAGTGGCGGAGAACATCAAGGTGCGGCGGTCTTCCGGCGTTGTTTCCAGAATGAATTCCAGATCGTCGCGAAAGCCGAGATCGAGCATCTCATCTGCTTCATCAAGAACCACGGCTCGCATCTGTGAGGTGTCCAAAGAGTTGCGCGTGATGTGATCTCGCAAACGGCCAGGTGTGCCAACAACTATGTGTGCGCCACGGGCAAGTGTTCGGCGCTCCGTACGCATGTCCATGCCGCCAACGCACGAAGCTATTATCGCTCCGGTCTCTCCATATAGCCATTCCAGCTCGCGCTTCACCTGAAGTGCTAGTTCGCGTGTTGGTGCCACTGCCAATGCCAAAGGTGCTTCTGCAGGCTTGAACCGTTCGGTTTCTCCCAAAAGGGTGGGTGCGATTGCGAGACCGAAGGCAACTGTTTTACCGGAACCCGTTTGGGCTGAGACGAGCGCATCAGCTCCCGCCAGCTCTGGTGCTAAGACTGCCCGCTGAACAGGTGTCAATTCATTGTAGCCGCGCTTGGTCAACGCCTGGCCAAGCGCCGGAACGATGCCTTCGAAGTCTGTCATGGTGTGTCTTTTCTGAACATAGGATTCATGCGCTTCCTGTCTGATTGCCCAAATTGGAAACGCATGTCAGCGCAAAATCATGCGCTAAAGGAACAATAGTTGACGCTAACTACTTGGCGCGGGCTGTCTTGTCCAGAGGACTGGTTCATTTCCGGCGATCTAAGTAAATGCGCGACTCCCGCGAGGATATGCTATTTCGCCGCCTCTCATAGGTTCAGGAACCGACGTAGTGCCAGGAAATGACAACGGCAGGTCTCGCAAATGCCGTGCCGCCAGATAGGCAAATGCATTCGCTTCAATAAACACATCATCCCATCCAAGATTGGAAGCGATCTGTGGTGTGATCTGAGATGCTTCTTTGAGGTGCTGCATCATAACCGGGTTTTTCGCACCTCCCCCAGAAACAATCATCGTATTTGGCGCTTTTGGGAGCCATTCATGAGCACGCATGATCGCTTGAACCGTAAAGCGAGTTAGTGTCGCCAGTTTATCTGGCGTCGATAAGCCCGCCAGCTTATCCAAAGCAAAATTATGAAAGTCCCTTCGATCCAGAGATTTGGGTGGCTCACGGTCGAAAAAAGGATGCAACAACAACTCATTCAGAGCCCTAGCCTCGATGCGCCCGCTATTCGCAATCTTTCCACCGGTGTCCATCCGTTCACCAAACTCGGCCTGCATGAGGTCATCCAACAGCGCATTTCCGGGACCCGTGTCGAAAGCGAGTAGTTCACCCCCGTCACCCACATATGTGACGTTTGCAACACCTCCGATATTTAGAAAAATAGCGGGTTCTTTTGCGCCCAGTGCAGCGACCATTGCACCATGAAACGCCGGAGCCAAAGGAGCACCTTCACCGCCTTGCGACACATCATTTTGGCGCATATCATAAACAACAGGAATGCCCAATGCATCTGACACACTTTGCGCATCGCCAATCTGGACTGTCAGTTTACGCGCAGGATCATGAAAGATGGTTTGGCCGTGAAATCCAACATATTCAACAGGTTGAGAAGAGAGATTGGTTCCATCTGTCAAAGCTTCAATGTGAACCCGTGTTACAATTTCTTCAGCCTCTCCCAAAATGCCTGACCTGTCTTTGCGGTCAACAATATCCGGGCCCGCATCAAAGGCCGCGTTCAGGACTTTACGTTCCTTATCCGTATAAGCTTGAAAATGCGTGACACCAGGAACCAAATGCGCTTCACCATCGGTGGTTAAGATCGCAACATCCACACCATCCAGTGACGTTCCGCTCATAGTTCCTGCGATTGTATGGACCTTGCGCATAAGAAAACCTTGTTTTGGGGTGCATTTTCTCAAAATCGCTGGTAGGACAGCGCCGTTGTTACCTAGCAGTCTTTAGAAACACACAATAAAGAGTTTGTCCCATGTCCGTCAGCCTGTCTCAAGTCAAGTCTGACTTTTTGCGCGTTATGATTGAACGCGGATTTGTCCATCAGATGTCAGATGTTGATGGGCTCGATGCCCTTTTTAATAAACAGGTGGTGACTGCCTATATTGGCTTCGACCCGACTGCCAGCAGCCTACATGCAGGAAGCCTAATTCAAATTATGATGCTCCACTGGCTACAGAAAACTGGCCACAGACCGGTCACCTTGATGGGTGGCGGCACTGGCATGGTTGGTGATCCGTCCTTTAAGGATGAGGCCCGTAAACTGATGACGCCGGACATGATCAACAGCAATGTTGAATCGATAAAGAGAAATTTTTCGGCCTACATTGATTATAGCGATGGGCCGAACGGGGCTATCATGGCGAACAATGCCGAGTGGCTTTTGGGTCTCAATTATCTTGAGTTTTTACGAGATGTGGGAGCGCATTTTTCGGTCAACCGCATGCTGGCTTTTGATAGTGTAAAGCAGCGGCTTGAGCGGGAACAGTCCCTGTCGTTTCTCGAATTCAACTACATGATTCTGCAAGCCTATGATTTTGTGGAACTCAACAAGCGTTATGATGTGCGTTTACAAATGGGTGGCTCAGATCAATGGGGAAATATCATCAATGGTATTGATCTTGGCCATCGTCTGAATGCACCGCAACTATACGCACTAACCACCCCTTTGTTGACGACCTCCTCCGGTGCCAAAATGGGCAAATCTGCCAGCGGCGCCTTGTGGCTGGATCCTAATTTGGTCAGCCCCTATGATTTTTGGCAATATTGGCGCAATACCGAGGACGCTGATGTTGAACGTTTCCTGAAACTCTACACCACCATACCACTAGATGAAGTTGCAAAGCTGGCGGCTTTGGACGGCGCGGAACGCAATGAAGCCAAGAAAATACTGGCAACCGAAATTACCGCTATGCTTCATGGCCGTACCGAAGCAGAAAAAGCTCAGGAAACAGCACGCAAAACCTTCGAGGAAGGAGCGTTGTCTGCTGATTTACCAACGGTTGACGTTGCCAGCAATGATCTTGCCGAATTGGGTATTCTGACCGCTTTGGTAACCGCAGGCCTGGCCTCATCGAATAGCGAAGCACGCCGCCACATCAAGGGTGGCGCGGTCAAGGTAAACGACAAGCCATTCACCGACGAACGTGGCTCAATTGGCACAACAGATCTGACGCAAGAGGGTGTTGTAAAGCTTTCTCTTGGCAAGAAGAAACACGTATTGCTGAAGTCTGCTTAGTCGAGCGTCTTTCAAAATGATAATCAATGTTTCCGACGCATCGGTCGGGAGCATTAAATGACCGATAAAGGGTCAAGGTGAAATTTAGCGGAATTCAAAGATCCGTCTGAATATCCCCGGAGCAATTGCGGAAATTGGATTTACCGTAAGTAACGGATCGCTGAGATTGCCGGAAACCCGAAATGTCACGCCCAGCAACCCCTGATTTCTGTCACCACCGACGATAGTTCCAACAATCGGTATGCGGGAAAAAACATTATTCAATCCATAGGCGGGTACATAAACGCCATTTAAACGCAAGTTTGACGCTTTCAGGTCAATGCTACCGTTCAAGGTTACGCCCATCGCAGGACCTCGTATTTGCGCATCATCCATAACAAGACGGCCATTGCGGAGTGTGAAGTCCATGCGCGCATTCTCAAACTGCCGAACAGATGAAGTGCCTGACTGATTGTTGTTGCGCGGCACACTACGGGCCAATTGATCCAGGTTTTTGCTGTCGCCGACTGTAAAGTCACTCAGCACGACCTGACCCACAGTAGCAGCGTTTCCTCGCCCCAAAGAGGCTGATACGCTTAAGCTACCGTCGTTAACGCTCTCTGTGATGTCGAGAAACGCGAGAATATCACCACCATCCTGCGCGTTAAAGCTGAGCCATGAAGACCCATTCCCGCCCTCAATGGAGGCCGAAACAGCTTTGTTTCTACCTTGGCTACCGGACAATTGAAGTGCAGTCGGCGTGCTGCCGTCTGTTTGTAAGGAGAAGCTGGCATCAGAAACAATTTTGCCACCAAATCCGGCAAGTTTTTTCACCTTTCCGTCAATTGCAAAGTCAATACCCTCTCCACCAGACTCATTATTTGCGCTTTTCTTAACTGCCCTTATCAATCCGCGAACATCAATTTGATCGCCATTGATCCCAATCAGATAAGCTGTTTTTGCAGTGCGCCGAATCTCTAGAGCCGCCAAATCGCCACGCCGCAGAGAAACACGGTTCAACTCCAGTTTTTCAAGGCCACGTGACTTACTGAGTTCCGCTCGGCCAGATGCTGAAAATCCGTCTCCACTCAGCTTGATATTTTCCAGTGTCTGCGTGTCATCGGTATCAATCAAAAGGAAAGACAGAACAGCGGGAACGCCGACCCCCTTGCTCCAGCCTATGGATGGCAAGGATAAACGGGCTTGCGCCAAATCAACTAAAACAGGTCTACCGCCGTTTGCGTTGATCTCACCAACTTCCACCGGAGTTGGGCCAGTAAGCATCTCACCGAGGTCAATTCCGAGTTTCTTGCGTTGTGCATCTGACAAAACGATACGAATGTCTGTTTTAGATCCAGGTGCCCCTCCGGCAGGAAGAAACAGATTTACATCGGCGTCGATCCCATCAAGCTGCGCGTTGCCACGCACCGCAGTACCGCTGGCGTCAATCTGGACAACCACATCGCCTTTGGAAATAATCCTGTCTTGAATAGGAACGGTACTGGAAAAATCTGACAAACGGACTGTTGCTGTGGTCGCGACTTCTTCTGGGTTGATTTTACTACTCAGATTGAAAGTAGCACTTACTTCCGCAACGGCTTCTCCAGTTACCGCTTCGGGAGGCACACCGCGCTTGGTCATAAATCCTAAAGGGGCAACGTCAGCAATTTCTGCCAGATCGCTCGCCTTGCCGATCATAGAGACTGTCGCTTGCGCTTCCGGGTTGCGGGGCCCAAGCACTGGAAGCCTAAAAATCGCCGAAGGCACGTCAACAAGCTCACCTGAAGGGCTGACGGCGCTACCCTCCTCAATTGACGCCGTGAGCCCAAACTGATCGAAACCAAGCTGCCCGGTTCTGGCACTCAGGTCAGGTAAGTCTCCAAAAATTCTCACACGGGCGTCAGAAAAATTCATGATTCCGGAAAACGCTTCTTTGGGGAATTCCTTTTTAGGGTCACGATTGCCCACAAGACCTGCAGGAATAGCAAAAGTGACGTCGATACCTTCGATTTCACCCTCCTCAACATTGCGCACAAACCAGCGCCGTGCACCACCAGCTAGTGTTGGTGGCCAGAGTTGTTTGGCCTTGCTGGCGGCAATCGGTCCCACAGATACGGCTCCAGCCATAGATGGAAATTGCGATTGAAAGTTCACATTGGCGGAACCAAGAATGCGACTTTCGCCGGTTCTCAATTCAAATGCGTCCACTGACAGGTAACGACTGGATAAATCAAAGCGCCCATTCATTCCAATCAACTCAACGGCGAGCGGTGCGACGCCGGTCACATCTCTGGGCGCCAGAATAGTGTCGCGAGATACGAGTCTTACATCTACTTCATTCAACGGGTTATTTTCAGACGCTCGGATGTAACCCAAAAATGGCATAACTGTATCGCCGAAACGCAAGACTGCTGTTTCAACACTCAATGCGTTTTGCTCTGGAGACCAGATCAGAGAGAGCTGGCCGCCATCAAGCAACGCCAAATCCTTTTCTCCAATATAGAGGTAGGCGCTCCCTATCTCAGCATCAAAGGATGCAGTTGGCACATTGTTTTTACCAACATATTTTGACCGCATAGACAATTGTAAGGGAACATCGGTTCTCAACGAAAAGTTTTCGCGCCCGAAAGCTGGAATAATCTCCGGTAAGATTACGTCATACAGAGCCAGTTTAATTTCATGACCACGGCCTTCCTCAACTGGAACTGCTGACCCCTGTAGCCTCCAGGACCCACCGGTGCCAACACCAGAAGCTTCTGCAAGTAAGCTGTTATTATTTTCCGATAGGGTAATGGTAGAATTGATACTGCTATAATTTTGTTGTACGCCTCGGCTTCGTGCCAATGCCACTGAGCCATCCAACAGGGTAATGCGTCTCAATCCAAGATTTTTGCCACTGAGCAAAATTTGAGATGCAAAGGCATGCAGTTGCTTTAATTCAAGGCCAACGCGAGCCAGAAGCGTTGGAGCAGCGTTTCCCGTAGATGGCGCATTGCCGGATAAATCCAATTGTTGGACCGAGCGCAAGGACTCACTTGCGACTTGAGCTGATACAAATGGTTTCTCAATCTCAACATCCCGAATTCTAACGGACCCATATAACAGGCTGCTAGCTCGCAACCCTACGGATACATTCGCACTTTTCGCGGAAATCCCAGACTTCGCATCTTTAAGTGACGGGTTAGTGATATTCGCAAGAAGACCACGCAGCGGGTCAAGCGAGATAGAGACCTCGTCAAACTCAAACGACATACCTTCGGGCAACGTGTTCGTAACATTTTGCGTTACTTTGTCTGCCAGAACAGCTGACGACATCGCTCCGCTCGACAGCCGCAGATAAAGCAAACCTATCGCAACCACTACCACCACCAAAATGATAGCGAAGCAGATCAATAGCCTGCGCAACCATTTTCGGCTCGGTGGTTTTGGCGCGCCGTTTTCATGGGTGATATATGATGGAACTAGTTGATCTTCCTCCGGACTGTCATGCCCTGACGCACGCACATCACCGACGGTCTCAACAGAATCCAGACCGCTCTCGTCAGTCAAGCTGACTTTGTGTTGTGACTTGTCTTCCTCAATTAAGGACATGAGCAGACATCAAACTTTCAAATTCTCGGTTGAAAATCAGACATTGATCTTGATATTGCCTGACACCATTCCAGTTAATCACGGTGAACACTAAATTCAAACCAGTTGGCACCTGATATGCTATCCTGACTAACAAGGCAACGACATACGGAATCGCCTGAGAATCCGATGTTTTCACTCGATTTTCAGATGATTTCGATTCGCATCCAAACCCGACAAAAGAAAGGCAACTTATGTCCGTTCAAGAAGGCGACAATGCCCCGGATTTTTCACTCCCTATGAGCAACGATGGTACTTTTACCCTCAGCGCTCAAACCGGCAAGGCTACGGTTCTGTTCTGCTACCCCAAAGATGACACTTCGGGTTGTACTAAAGAAGCTATCGGCTTTTCAGAACTCAAGGCAGAGTTTGACGCGCTGGACATAGTGGTTGTCGGGATTTCGCCCGATCCCGTCAAAAAGCACGATAAGTTCATCGCTAAACATGAATTGACAGTCCCTCTTATTGCTGACGAAGAGAAAACAGTATTGGACGCTTATGGCGTGTGGGTAGAAAAGAGCATGTATGGGAAAAAGTACATGGGTGTAGAGCGCTCCACCTTCTTGATTGATGCTTCTGGCAAAATTGTGAAGGCGTGGCGAAAAGTGAAAGTGCCAGGTCACGTAGATGACGTATTGGCTGCGGTAAAAGAACTTTAGGAACTGTCGCCTATTGCAATTTGAGAAATTCAGGGCGCGCAAAACAATTCCCAACGAGATGTCTCGCTGCACCCGTTCAGCAATGAGACATCTCTTTTTACTGCTAAAGGATGCAAAAAGCGATGACTTGCAGCCGTGTTAACCATTGATTTCCGTTTTGGAAAGCCAGTGTTAACCTTAATAGTGTGTGATGCCATTCAGTAAGTGTTGCGTATGAGTGGTAAAAATGTCCAAGTCTGTCGAGAGGCGCAAAGCCCGACCTACTGATCAGCGAAAAGCAAAACGGATCATTTTAAATTTCGGTCAGAAGACTGTTGTCCTGGCGATCCAGCCATGGATACTGACCAGTTTTATTAGCGGTCTTCTTATATTGGCATTTTTCAATGTTGGCGCTGCGGTCTACTTATTCAAGCGCGATGGGTTGCTGACAGAACGCGCCACTCAGGAAATCGCACTCCGACAAACATATGAAGCAAAATTCCGTCGGTTTCGCACAGCAATGGAGACAGTGCAGGACGCCTCATCCGAGGAGAGAGCAAAGCTTGCTACAGAATTGGCAGAACTTTCAGTTCGCCAGGATCAATATGCCTCCCGCCACGCGAGGGTCGCTGCTGTTATAGATAATGCGCGCCGCATGGGTATTCAGGTTGCCGCTGTTAGTGCGCCAATGCCGATGATCAAACCAGGAAGCACACCAATTCTGGCCGACAGCGGGATATCGCTTACCGGTGACGAAAGCGCAGTTGGTGGCGAAAACGAACCAGAGGACAACGGCGTCCTCAAAATGCCAAATACCTTTGAAGAGTTTGAGCAAGAATCCAGTTTGGAAGATCCCTTCCAGCAAATTGAACGTTACGAAGCGGATTTAAAGACCATGGAACAGATCAACGCTGTTTCCATTCATGCGGTTGCCACAGCTATAACAAAGGAACACAGCGCATATCGCGATGCACTCGCGGAACTGCCCATCAAGTTAAAGTTGCCTGCCAAGGTCAGCGCAATTGGGGGGCCATTTATTCCTGTCGAGTTTGATGAAGCCGCCATTTCTGCGACATCAAAACGCATAGACAGACAGCTTGAGGACATCTCTCGTCTGCGAAAAATATCCGCCTCCCTTCCCATTGCTGTACCCCTGAAAAACGCCGTTCGCTCAAGTAGTTTTGGCCGACGCATTGACCCGTTTCGCAAACGTGCGGCGTTTCATGCCGGTGTTGATTTCAGAGCCAGAACAGGAACATCGGTATTTGCCACCGCTGATGGACAGATTTTACGCGCAGGCCGAGCTGGTGGCTACGGAAAATTGGTCGAAATTCGACATGCACATGGTCTGACAACCCGCTTTGGTCACCTCAGCAAAATTAGTGTAAAAGCCGGACAATCGGTAAAACGCGGCGACGTAATCGGAAAAGTTGGCAGTACGGGACGCAGCACCGGTCCCCACCTACACTATGAAGTCCGTAATCGAGGCCAAGCAAAAAACCCCCAACCATTTATGGATGCCGGAAAACACCTACCAAAACTCTAGGTGCTTTGAAAGCTACAACTAGTTTCTATATAAACTGAATGCTGAAAACACTTGCTATTGGCAAACGTATACTGGGCGATGCATCTGGCCATTTCAATCGAGACGATGGTTGGGCAATTGCGAGCCACGTTGCACTGAGTGCACTTATGGCACTCTTTCCATTTCTTATTTTTGTTGCAGCTCTTGCGAGCTTCCTTGGCTCAGAACAATTGGCCGGGCAAGCAGCTACATTGCTGTTTGAGGCCTGGCCGCGTGAAATTGCCGAACCACTTGCAGAACAGGTTCACATATTGCTCACCGAGCCGCGCGGAGATCTTCTGACCATCAGCATAGGAATTGCGCTCTATCTCGCCTCCAACGGTGTTGAAGGTGCTCGGGTTGGATTGAATCGAGCATACCGCCAAGCAGAGGCTCGGTCATTTTGGTATCGCAGGCTTCAAAGCTTGATATTTGTCGTTCTTGGCGCATTTGGAATTTTGGCGCTGACATTTCTTTTGGTTCTGGCTCCGCTAGTCTGGGAGTTTGCGGCAAATCAAGTTCCCATGCTGGGCACCTTTGAGAAAACAGTACTGCTCTGGAGATTTCTAATTGCGACTGGCGTATTATCGGCAGTGTTAATTACTGCGCACCTATGGCTGCCAATGGATAAACGCAAGCTGAACGAAATTTGGCCGGGCGTTTTATTCACGCTCGTTCTGTGGGTGCTGGGAGCATCAGCTTTTTCACTCTATTTGCAAAACTTCTCAAGCTATGTATCGACTTATGCAAGCTTGGCCAGTGCAATGATCGCAATAGTATTTTTATACATTATTGCCGTCATTCTTATTCTTGGTGGAGAGCTAAATGCCGCCATCATTCGCTATCGAAAGGCCCGTATGGGCCTTCGTTAGTTCAAGGCCCTACCAACTTGGATAGCTCGTAAATTCAATATTTAAGTTATCGCTATTCGATGTCTTCGATATCCGTACCGGCACCGCCTTCGATTTTTTGAGACAACGATGCCTCAAGAAAGGCATCAATGCCGCCATCAAGAACTTTTTGTGGATCTGTGCTTTCCTGACCAGTGCGCAGGTCTTTGACCAATTGGTAAGGCTGTAATACGTAGGATCGAATTTGGTGCCCCCAGCCAACTGTCGACTTGGATGATGCCTCCTCCATGGCTGCCTCTTCGCGTTTCTTCATCTCTTCTTCATAGAGGCGGGAGCGTAACATGCCCCAAGCCGTGGCGCGGTTTTTGTGCTGTGATCGGTCGTTTTGACACTGCACAACAACACCAGATGGAATATGCGTTATTCTTACGGCAGAGTCAGTCGTGTTCACGTGCTGACCGCCTGCTCCCGAGGCGCGATAAGTATCGATGCGCACATCCGATTCCGGAATATCAATTTCAATCGAGTCATCAATTACGGGATAGACCCAAACGCTGGCAAAGCTTGTGTGGCGTCTCGCATTGCTATCAAAGGGAGAAATTCGTACCAGGCGATGCACACCAGATTCGGTTTTCAACCAGCCATAGGAATCTGCCGCCTTGACCAGAATGGTAGCAGCCTTAATGCCCGCTTCCTCGCCGTCCTGAACTTCAATTACTTCAACCTTGCGACCATCCCGGCTGCCCCAGCGCGTATACATGCGCAACAACATGGATGCCCAATCCTGACTCTCGGTGCCGCCTGCGCCTGAATGTATTTCCACATAGGTGTCATTACCGTCGGCTTCGCCCGACAGCATCGCGCGAATTTGTTGCTTGCGAACCTTTTCATTCAGGTCTGAAATTGAGGCCTCAGCCTCTGTAACAATGTCCGTATCATCCTCCATCTCGCCCATTTCAATGAGTTCGATATTGTCTGCTAGGCCTGTTTGTAAGTCTAGAATACCATTGATCTGATCGTCTAGATTTTGACGTTCGCGCATAATCTTTTGCGCATTGGATGCATCATCCCAAAGCGTAGGATCTTCAACCAGTGCATTCAGTTCGGCCAGTCTGTTTCGGGCATTATCCCAGTCAAAGATGCCTCCTTAGCAGGGTGAGTGCCTGCTCTATGTCATCAACTATTTGCTGCGTTTCAGCGCGCATCGGAAAACTCCCGGCAAAAAGATTTAGCGCGTGGGCTTATGCATGACCCACGCGCTTTGTTCAAGTTCGACTTTAAATACTGAACTAGTAGACGCCACCAGTACCTGAGATCACCGCCCGGTCGGATTCAGGAGCAACGGTCAGTGGTCTTCCAGCATTATCCTCGTACCCAATAATAGAATAATTATCCGGAGGTGCAGTGCCAGGTTTGAAGGCTTCCATAAGCACTCCATCGGTTCCATTGCTTGCGCGCAATCCGGTCTTGCGATCAATCGGTATCAGTTTCAACCCGCGTGGCACGCGGAATGGTACCGCAGGTGTGTCTTTCAGCGCTTCCTTCATGAAATCCTTAAAGATTGGTGCCGCAAGCTGGCCGCCGGTTGAACCACGACCCATTGGGCGTGGGTTGTCATAACCGACATAAACCGCAGCTACCAAATCTGGGGAGAAGCCAACAAACCAAGCATCTTTTTCTTCATTGGTCGTTCCGGTTTTGCCAGCAATTGGTTTTCCGACTTCACGCACAACCTTCGCGGTGCCGCGTTGCACCACACCTTCCATCATAGAAACGATCTGGTATGCAGTTTGTGGATCAAGAACCTGCAAGCGTTCATCAACCAGAATTGGTTCCTCCTGCCCGGCCCAAGAAGTCGCTTCACAGCCCTCACAAATGCGTTGGTCGTGACGGAAAATGGTTTTGCCAAAGCGATCTTGTATACGATCAATCAGGGTTGGCTCAATCTTCTTGCCCCCATTTGCAAACACACTAAACGCACCCGCCATCCGAAGCGCTGTGGTCTCACCAGCGCCAAGGGACATAGGCAGATATGGAGCTAAAGAATCGTACACTCCAAACCGGCGCGCATATTCAGAAATAAGCGGCATGCCCATATCCTGCGCCAAGCGAACAGTCATAACGTTTCGCGAGCGCTCGATTCCCGTACGTAAGGTGGAAGGACCATAGAAATCGCCGCTGTAGTTTTGCGGTCGCCAAACAGTACGGCCAGAGACAATCTCAATAGGCGCATCCATCACAACAGATGATGGAGTATAGCCATTGTCCAACGCTGTCGCATACACAATAGGCTTAAACGACGAGCCCGGCTGGCGTTGCGCTTGTGTAGCGCGATTGAATTCGCTGGCATCATAGGAGAAACCGCCAACTAGCGCTTTTACACGGCCGGTGTGCGGATCCATAACCGCTATGGCACCATTGATTTCAGGCACCTGACGCAAACGATATGTTGCATCTGTATCAGCAACTTGCTCAACGAAGATAACATCGCCAACAGACACGACATCGCTCACGCCTTTAATTGAGCGGCCTTTTCGCTCACCAACAGACCATTTAGCCCATTTAGCGTATTTCAAAGGAAGAACACCTGTTTTTCGTTCGTCAGACAGGCCACGAGAGCGGATAGATTCAGGACGAATACCAAGTGTCGCCTGTTGTGCATTTACATCCAAAACGACAGCCAGGCTCCATTCCGGCACGTCGGATAAAGGTTCCAACTCTCCAACAAGTTTGCCCCAATCACTAGCAGCTGTAAGATCAACTTTGCCGCGTGGGCCACGCCAACCGCGCGCTTCGTCGAATTTTATCAAACCACGTTGCAAGGCAGCACGAGCCTGAACCTGTGTCTTCGGGTCAAGGGTGGTGCGAACAGACAAACCACCGCCATAGAGTTTTTCTTCGCCATATATATCGAAGATCTCGCGGCGCACCTCTTCCGCAAAGAAGTCAGCTGCAAAAATCTGGCCGCCATATTCACGCAAGCGCACTTGCAGGGGCAGTGCTTGCGCTGCCTGTGCTTGTTCTTGGGTGATGTAACCATTGATATGCATGCGATCGAGAACGTAATTACGACGCTCGATAGCACGCTCTGTTTGGCGAAATGGGTGATAGTTATTCGGTGCTTTTGGCAAGGCTGCCAAATACGCAGCCTCTTCAAGTGTCAATTCGTGGACGGATTTATCAAAATAGTTCAAGGACGCGGCCGCGACACCGTACGATCCAAGGCCAAGATAAATCTCGTTGAGATAAAGCTCCAGAATCTTATCTTTTGTGTAGGCTTGCTCAATACGCAGAGCCAGCATCGCTTCCTTGACTTTACGAGTGACCGTACGCTCGCTGGATAGAAGAAAGTTCTTAGCTACCTGCTGGGTAATTGTGGACGCGCCCGCAAATCGACGCCCGGTGCCAAGAGCTTGCACATTGCGCGCCATAGCTGTCGCTAAGCCCACATAGTCAACACCCTGATGGCGGTAGAAATTTTTGTCCTCAGCGCTCAAAAACGCAGCTTTGATCAAATCGGGAATGGCTGCAGCTGGCAAATAAAGCCTGCGCTCGCGCGCATACTCCGCAATCAAAACACCATCTGAAGCGTGAACGCGGGTCATAACCGGCGGTTCATAAGCGCTGAGCACTTCGTAGTCGGGCAGTTCGTCAGCGTATTGCGTCAGAAAATAAGCCCCAACGCCGGTTGCACTCAGCGTCATCACAACACCGAATGTAAACAGAAAGCCGAATATTCGCGCAAACATCGAACGTTTTACTCTCTTTTTACGGCGGTTGCCTTCACCAGCCATGATATGCATTTCCTTCATTTCCAGCTGCATAAACCGCCTGTTGGAAAGCGACTAATGAAAACTGGCTACCCCATGAATCACAACAAAAACCAGACTTCCGGTTCGCTGATTGAATTTCGATACTCATGCGAAAGCACAAGTGGAACTCATTTCAAGTAAATTGGGCAAAATTGGGCTTGTGTCCGTGCAAATCACCACGAACTCTAATTATTACGCTTAGTTTACAGACCTTAGCGCGGCGTTGCAATTAAACTGCCACTGATTTGCATGACAATTGCCTTCACCTGTGTTGGAATTGCGTCACTGCGGAATTGCCAGCCGACACAATCAAGCAACTATCAGACAATCAGCCAGCATTACGTGCGATTTTTTTGAAGTAACCTTCGATAGAAATTGCGAAGCGCTCAGCGGCTTTTCTCCTCCAATCATCTGATTTCAGTAGCTTTTCATCGTTTTCGTTGGAAAGATATCCCAGTTCAACCAGAACAGAAGGAACATCAGGTGCCGTTAAAACTCGAAAATCTGCGGAACGTCGTGGGTTCTTATTAAGCTTCATAGCGGGTTTAACATCACCCAAAAGACGCCGCGCGAATGCTATTGAAAGGTTTTTTGTCTCTCGCCGCGCCAAATCAATAAGAATATCAGCGACTTCGTCGGGTTTGTCCTGCAACTCAACGCCAGCAATAGTATCTGACCGATTTTCTTTAGCGGCCAACTCACGCGCACGCTCATCAGATGCGTTTTCATCCAGCGTGTAGACGGTCGCTCCGCGCACATACGACTGCGTTACTGTGTCCGCATGAAAGGACACCATCAGCTGCGCACTTTTAGAACGCGCAAATGAAACACGATCATTCAAAGCGATGAAGGTATCGTCGTCCCTCGTCATCTGAACATCAAACTTGCCGGTCCGCTCCAGTGCTTTACGCACATCGAGAGCAAATTGAAGCACCAGATCCTTTTCCTTAGCACCACCTGGACCAATCGCTCCATCATCGATACCGCCATGTCCCGGGTCAAGTACAACTACCATTTTTCCGCGCCCTTTTGGGGTCGGTATGGAAACCGGACGAGCTTTTGCCTTAAGTGTCCCAACAGACTTCAGTTTACCTACCTTTTCCAAAAAAGCTTCTCTACTGGCCGGAACTAGATCAAACACAATCCGTGCAGGCTGGCCCTCCAACGGCTCCAGGACGAAAGATTCGTCAATAATTACAGGTTCGGTAAGATCAAGCACCATACGGGACTTGCCCTTCGCGATCAGGCCAAAACGAAAAGTCCCGACCAGGCCGCGCCCTTCCCGGCTTTGGTCATTAATATCAGTGAAGTCCAATTCCGGGACATCGATCACGACACGATACGGGTCAGCCAAGGTAAAAGCAGCGAATTCCACTGACTTCTCCAGATCAATGACAAACCTTGTCCGTTCATCATTTCCCGCTGCACGTGCATCCAGCGCTCGGATCGGCGCCCCTTCATCGGCAAACGATTCTGAATTCGGAAGAAAGCCTGCGACAATCATAGCCAGCAAAATATTGAACGCAGCCGCCAAACCACTTTTGGCCAGCCGTTTCCCAACTTGCTGCCATTTTATCTCAATGCCACTCATCAGGTATCGCTTGAAATACAAAATTGCCTTATTTTGCAAGGTTTTTGACCATATTACACATGTAACTTGAACTGACGGAATATAGCTTACAATCCGTTAAATTTCCGTTTTATGCTCAATTGAATTTTCCTAAGGGTTACGCATATCAAAAGACGACAAATAGTGAAACTGACGCTTGCTAAAATCTGCCGTCAAATCTATTAAGGGAGAACGGCACGCATGATCAGATGGTGCTTATGGACCGGCAAGGCAAATGACCTCAGGAGGCAACTTCGGGTTTGTCGTTGCTACAGCGCGTCGCCAGAATGGCATTGCGGTTTTCCGGATCTGTAAGTGCGATTGTTTAAAACATGAAGTGCTTGCTCCTTGCCCGGACAAGTTGTGTTCGTGCATCAAAAACAATTTGAAGGTTCCGTTTCGGGTGAGACTTATATCCGCAGATACGGCTTACGAAGCATTGAGTGCCGGGATTGAAAAGATCCTGGCTTTTACGGCTGAATTAGTTGCTGTAACTCGCTTCGCGTTGATCGCCGCTCTGTCCTCTCCGAAACGCTTTTCACCACTATCATACAAAATACCAGGCTTTGCCGCGCCCGCAGTTGGAACGCAATTCTGCGCCCTGCCCCGCGCCCGGCACTCAGCCTGCGGAGAGAAACATCAATGGCAAATAAAATGCTTATCGATGCCTCCCACCCGGAAGAGACCCGTGTGGCAGTCGTCAAGGGCAACAAGGTTGAAGAGTTCGACTTTGAAGCTGCAAACAGAGTTCAACTAAGAGGAAATATATATCTCGCAAAAGTAACAAGGGTCGAGCCGTCGCTGCAAGCAGCGTTTGTGGACTATGGTGGAAACCGACATGGGTTTCTGGCATTCAGCGAGATACATCCTGACTACTATCAAATCCCGGTTGCAGATCGGCAAGCTCTTCTGGACGAAGAAGCAGCCGAAGAAACTGCTGCTGCTGAAGAAAACGGCGACACAGATGATGACGCTGGAGATACCGATAAATCAGAAGCCGCTTCAGAAAAATCGTCTGAGGCGGCAGACGAGGTAGCTCCACCGCAAGATTCTGCTGATGCCGAGCAGCCTGAAGAACCAGTCGAGGAAAACGCGTCAACTGCAATTGCAGAGGAAGCTTCCACAACTGTGGCAGAGAGCTCGGCTCCTGATGAACAGATTGCTGAGCCTGTTTCAGAAGAAACTGACACTGCATTGCAGAGCGATGAAGAAAACTCCGAAGCTGATTCAAAAAACAGCTCTGAAACTTCGGAATCTAATGATGAGTCAGACGGAGAAGCGCAAGCTGATGTCGAATCAGTGGGCGCCGAAGATGCATTAGAAGAAGTACCGGAGCGTAGACGCCCCCGTCGCCGTCAATACAAAATCCAGGAAGTAATCAAACGCCGTCAGGTGCTTTTGGTTCAAGTCGTAAAAGAAGAGCGCGGCAACAAGGGCGCTGCTATGACGACTTATCTGTCTCTGGCAGGTCGCTACTCTGTTCTTATGCCAAATACGGCGCGCGGCGGTGGCATCTCGCGCAAAATCACAAACCCGGCTGATCGCAAGCGTCTGAAATCAGTTGCGAACTCACTGGAAGTCGCACCGGGAATGGGTGTTATTTTGCGCACGGCAGGTGCAAACCGCACCAAGCCTGAAATCAAGCGTGACTTTGAATATCTTTTACGGCTTTGGGAAAATGTTCGCACTTTAACTCTGCAATCCAGCGCACCTTGCCTCGTATACGAAGAAGGCAGTCTGGTGAAGCGGTCCATCAGAGACCTCTACAGTAAGGATATCGACGAAATTCAGGTGGCGGGTGAAAATGGCTACCGTGAAGCAAAAGACTTCATGAAAATGCTCATGCCGAGTCACGCCAAAAACGTGAAACCGTATCGTAATGAAAAATCATTGTTTGCTGGTTTCGGCATCGAGCCACAATTAGACGCGATGTTTTCTCCTCAGGTGACGTTGAAATCTGGTGGGTATCTAGTCATAAACCCGACTGAAGCGCTGGTTTCGGTTGATGTGAACTCGGGTAAATCGACCCGTGAGCACAATATCGAGGACACCGCTGTACAAACGAACCTGGAAGCAGCAGAAGAAGTTGCCCGCCAGTTGCGTTTACGTGATTTAGCCGGTCTGATTGTCATTGATTTCATCGACATGGAAGAACGCCGCAACAACAATGCGGTTGAGCGGAAACTGAAGGATTGTCTAAAGTCAGACCGCGCACGCATTCAGGTTGGACGGATATCTCCTTTTGGCCTTATGGAAATGTCGCGCCAACGCATCCGCACCGGTGTGCTGGAAAGCACAACCGTAATGTGCGAACATTGCGAAGGTAGCGGGTTTGTGCGCTCACATTCTTCTATCGCACTACAGGTTATTCGCGGGTTGGAGGATCACCTAGCACGCAACTCGAACCACAATGTATCTGTGAAAGTTAGGGCGGAAGTAGCTCTCTATATTCTCAATCATAAACGAACGAATCTGGCGGAACTGGAGGCACGTTTTGGTGTCCAGGTAACTGTCGATGCGGATAGCTCCGTATCTATGCAAGGTTTCAACATTGAAAAAGGCGACCGTGCCGAAGCACGTCAAAAGCCAGTTGAGCGTGCCCCGCTGGTCAGTGTTGACAGCATTGAGCTTGAGGATGAAGAGGTTGACGCCGAGGCGGAAACTCTGGAGCAAGAAGAGCCAAAACGCAAAAGACGCAGACGCCGGCGGAAACGTGGCGGTAGTGGCGAGCAGAATGCACAGACAGATGCAAGCGAAACAAGCGCCGAAGATACGGATGCTTCTGAGACTTCCGAAGCAAATGCAGATGCTGTTTCAGAAATCGGCGATGATGAAGATGATCAGCCTAAGAAACGCCGTCGGGGCAAACGTGGCGGACGTCGCAACCGCCGTAAGCGCAGCGAAGAAGAGACAACAGAGGAAAGTTCCGTTGCAGCGACCGAAAATGGCGATGCGCAGACCGAAGATGTAGCTGCAGACGAACAGGCAAAGGAAGCGGTCTCTAACGATGCCGCATCTTCATCCGAGACATCCCAGTCTGAAGATGCAATTGCAGCGGATACAGAGGCTACCTCTGATGTAAAGACTGATGAGCCAGTCGAGAAACCGAAACGTCGTCGCACGCGCAAACCCCGAAAGCCAAAAGCAGAGGTAACAGCAGCGATTGCTGAAGATGGGTCGCCCGAAGAAAAACCGATTTCTGTAGACACGCCAGATGCACCTGATCCGTCAAACGAAAATGTCGAAGCAACACCAGATGTAGTCAATGGTGCAGCAGATCCAGTTGTTGATATCCCATCTGTCGAGGGAGCGTCTGTTGAGATAGCTACCGAACCTGCTTCAGTTGACAATGCGGCGCAAATGGCAATTGAGACTGGACCGGCGCCGGAACCTGTTCCAGAAGCCCCCCCTACTCCCAAACGTAGTGGTTGGTGGCGCCGCCGCTAAATAACAAGCCCCCGGACATACCGGGGGCTTTTTTGCAACGAGATTTGGAACTTATTGAAACGCTGTTTCTGCAAAACTTCGCAGCTTGCGACTGTGTAAACGTTCTGAAGACATCTCACGCATTTTTTCTGCTGCCCTTATTCCGATTTGCAGATGCTGCGCGACTTGACGCTTATAGAAATCACTCGCCATTCCGGGCAATTTTAACTCGCCATGCAACGGCTTATCGGACACGCACAAAAGTGTTCCATACGGCACACGAAACCGGAAACCGTTGGCAGCAATCGTTGCGCTTTCCATATCAAGAGCAATCGCACGCGATTGCGAAAAACGTTGGACCGGTTCGCGGTGATCGCGTAATTCCCAGTTTCGGTTGTCAATCGTGGCCACAGTACCTGTGCGCATAACACTTTTCAGCTCATACCCCTTCAGGCCGGTGATTTCCGCAACCGATTGTTCCAGTGCAACTTGAACTTCAGCTAAAGGTGGAATTGGAACCCAAGTCGGCAAGTCAGCATCAAGCACATTATCCTCGCGTACATAACCGTGTGCCAGCACATAGTCTCCAAGGCGCTGTGAGTTACGCAATCCAGCACAATGGCCTAGCATTAACCAGGCCGCTGGTCGTAAGACCGCAATGTGATCGGTGATTGTCTTTGCATTGGAAGGGCCGACGCCAATATTTACCATTGTAATTCCATCGTGGCCTTTGCGGCATAGATGGTAGGCTGGCATCTGCGGTAAACGCGGAGGCGTTTGGCCGCTTGTTGGCGCGCGATCGCCCAGCTGCGTTATCACGTTGCCGGGTTCCACAAAGCAATCATATTCGCTGTTGCCGGAAGCCATCATCTCATGTGCCAGCTTGCAGAACTCATCAATGTAAAACTGGTAGTTGGTGAAAAGTACAAAGTTCTGAAAATGCTTGGGGCTCGTCGCTGTATAATGGCTTAGCCGGTGAAGTGAATAATCTACACGCTGCGCTGGAAACGCTGCCAAAGGCATTGCTTCCCCTGGAGCAACCTCATGCTCCCCGTTTGCAATCGCATCATCTGTGACTGCCAAATCCGGAACATCAAAAACCTCACGAAGTTGGACGTCCAGCCGATTGGAAAGCTCTCCCTCTACATGCATGCCTTCGGGGAAGGCAAAATGTAGCGGAATAGGTGAATCACTTTCTCCGATTTCAATGCCAACGCCATGATTTTCAATCAGTTTGGCAAACTGTTCGTTCAAATACTCACGATACAAATCTGGTCTGCTCAGTGTCGTTTGATATGTTCCGGGCCCGGCAACAAAACCAAATGAAGAGCGTGAATCTGGGCCTGTATACCGCGTGGTTGTAAGACGTGCATAAGGGTAGCAGGCCCTGACGCGCCCTGAAGGTTTTCCATTTTCCAGCAAAGCATTGAAATGCTGTTGGATGAATTGTGCATTACGATCATAAATCTCTATGAGACGATCAACGGCCTCATTTACATCCATGGTCAACAGTGTCTCAAACCGGTCCGGAGTGAGAAATGTTGCACTCCAATCCATGTCATTATGGTCGGTCATAAAAGCTCCATTTTTTGGATGGCATTCGCTTTACGCTTTATCTGACGTCGCTTCAACCGCAGCTAGTGCTGAGATATTCACAATACCTCGCGAGGTTACAGATGGTGTGACGATGTGAGCAGATTTGGCGCACCCAAGTAATATCGGCCCAACATGCAAAGCATCCGTCATTGTTTTCAGCAGGTTCAGGGCAATATTGGACGCATCGAGTGTGGGGAAAACAAGCAGGTTTGCAACGCCTTTCAAAGTGCTGTCAGGCATTGCTTTGTCTCTAATCGTGGCTGACAGAGCTGCATCACCATGCATTTCACCATCCACTTCAAAGTCGACATCCATATCTTGTAAAATAGATAATGCTTCACGCATTTTTCTGGCAGATTCAGTATCCCGCGTGCCAAAATTTGAATGCGATAGAAGTGCTGCCTTTGGATCAATACCAAATCGCCGGATATGACTTGCAGCCATCACGGTCATTTCAGCCAGTTCCAGCGGAGACGGATCTTCCGTGACATATGTGTCCGTCAGGAAGTAACCACCGCGACCATTGATCAAAAGACTAAGGCTGGAAAAATCATGTGCGCCAGATTTAAGTCCGATGATATTCTGGATATCCCGCACATGCTTATTGTAACGCCCCTCCAGGCCGCAGATCATGGCATCGGCGTCACCACGTTCCAACGCCAGTGCAGCAATCACCGTGGTGTTGGTGCGAACAATGGTCCGTGCTGCATCCATCGTGACACCTTTTCGGCCGACTTTGGATTGGAACAAGTCAACGTAATCCCGATAGCGCGGATCGTCTTCCGGATTTATGATTTCACAATCGCGGCCGGGTCTGAAACGCAAGCCAAAACGTTCCGCTCTGCTGTCCATAACACTTGGTCGACCAATGAGGATAGGCGTTGCAATTCCATCTTCAACAAGCACCTGAGCAGCCCGCAAAATACGCTCATCTTCACCATCAGAATAGATGACTCGACTTGGTTTTTGTATTGCCGCGGCAAAAATTGGTTTCATCAAAAGCCCAGAACGGAAAACGAATTGGCTTAAGCGATCTTCGTATGCCTGCATGTCATCTATGGGTCGCGTTGCGACGCCAGAATCCATCGCAGCCTGAGCCACTGCGGGTGCAATGCGAATAATGAGGCGTTGATCAAACGGAGACGGAATAATGTATTGCGGCCCAAAAGTGTGTGACTCGCCACCATATGCCTGAGCAACCACTTCAGTTGGTTCTTCACGAGCCAACTCAGCTATAGCTTTCACTGCAGCGTGTTTCATGTCTTCATTGATCGTCGTCGCACCAACATCAAGCGCACCCCTGAATATGTATGGGAAGCACAACACGTTGTTGACCTGATTTGAATAATCCGAACGGCCCGTGCAGATCATGGCAGTTGGAGAAACAGCTAAAGCTTCTTCCGGCATTATTTCAGGGTTTGGATTAGCCAATGCCATGATAAGTGGATTATCTGCCATGCGCTTAACCATCTCTGGCTTCAATACGCCGCCAGCAGATAGACCCAAGAATACATCCGCGCCATCGATAACCTCATTCAAGGACCGTAAGTCGGTCTTCTGCGCAAAAACACCTTTCCATTCGTCCATAAGAGCTTCGCGCCCTTCATAGACAACACCTTCAATATCGGTCACCCAGATATTGCTTCGCGAAACGCCGAGCGAAACAAGCAAATTGAGACATGCAAGTGCGGCGGCACCCGCTCCTGACGCTACAACTTTCAATTGTTCCAGTTTTTTACCCGCCAACTCAGCGCCGTTGAGCACTGCTGCGCCAACGATAATCGCCGTTCCATGTTGGTCATCATGAAAGACTGGGATATTCATCTTTTCGCGAAGAGCAGCTTCAATCTGAAAACATTCGGGTGCCTTGATGTCTTCAAGGTTTATACCTCCAAACGTTGGCTCAAGTGCGCTCACCACACTTACGAATGGGTCCACACCGGTTTCATCAACCTCGATGTCAAATACATCAATGCCAGCAAACTTTTTGAAAAGAACCGCCTTCCCTTCCATAACTGGTTTAGAAGCCAGTGGACCAATGGCGCCAAGGCCCAGAACTGCGGTACCGTTGGAGATTACACCAACAAGATTGCCGCGTGCCGTATAGTTAAATGCAAGCGCAGGATCGTTTTCAATTGCCAGACACGGCGCGGCGACCCCGGGAGAATAGGCCAAGGCAAGATCGCGCTGGTTTCCCAACGGCTTGGTTGCCCGAATTTCCAACTTACCCGGCTTCGGAAATTCATGATAAAAAAGCGCGTTTTGATCAAAATCGTCTTTGGCGGTTTCGGTGTTCTTGTCAGCTTCGCCGTCGCTCATGATTTTACCCCTGCAATTGTCCGTCCTTCAAGGCCGGTGTCACTCCAACTTCGTCACACAATTCCTTGCACAAGAAAAGAGAAGAGACGGTGCACAACACCATTATTTACCCCTAGGAGGCTTTTGCTAACTGTTCTTCTTCTTGTGGCGCAGAAGGGGGAGCAATATCAGGCGTCATGATGTCTGGTTGAGAGGCCACGCGAGTCTCATCAAACAGAGCGAACTTATCTTCTGCAACAGCAGATCGACGCACAAGATCTATATATTTCTCAGGTGGCAATGCTGGTGAGAAATAGAACCCTTGAGCCGCTGAAATACCCAAATCTCGGAGGCGTTCTACTTGATCTTCATTTTCCACACCTTCAGCAATGATACCCATGTCGAGACTTTTTGCGAGCTCCACGATAATATCAATAATAGTCATTGTCGTGACGTCAGAGCTAAAGGTGTCAACGAACATCTTGTCAATCTTGATGACGTCCAATCCAAGTTTCTGCAGGTATGAGAAGCCACCATGGCCGGTACCTGCATCATCAAGTGCGACGCTTGCACCAAGTTGCTGAATTCCTGAGATTACCATGCGGGCAATCTCAAAATCCTCCACAGGATGCCGCTCTGTTAATTCAAACACCAATTGTTCAAATGACGTATTTGTTTTTTCAAAAATGCTGCGAATATCATCGACAACAGAAATATCTTCAAAGTGCTTACCTGTCAGATTTATTCCCACCTTGAGATTATTATATTCCTTTGACAGGTCGTCCAGCTCACGGGCAACGCGTATCATTAGTTTATGCGTCACTTCCATTATGACACCAGTTGTTTCTGCGTAGGCAATAAACGCGGAGGGAGATATAATTTCCCCCTCGCCTGTGCGAAAGCGCAAAAGAACTTCGCAACCAACAATACTGCCTGTACCCATATCGACAACAGGCTGATAATAAGCAATAAATTCTCCTTGCTCAAAGACAGCATTATAATCCAGATCACTTTGTTTGGTGCGCCAAGCTATAACAATCAAAAGGCACAAGATAACCAGCCCCGATAGCAGGCCAACACCATATGCGCCATTGTCCAACTGATCATAAATAGCCATCAAGGCCTCAAAATCTGCTCCAACGACTACAGTGATGGGAAAGGAATTTGAGGAAACAGATTTGTTATATCGGTCTGGGTTTTCAGGAGATGTGAGTAACCACCTGACAATGGGTGAAATTTTTCGTGTGACATGATCAGAGCTGGACCACTGTATCCAACGATCGCCCGTCGTCAACAAGGCATCATAACGCAGATACGGACCGATAACTTTTGACCCAACTTCACTGGGCAGAATAGACGGTGCAAACCGAACCACATAACGCTTGTTAAGGCCTTTGTTAATTACTAATGCCAAGGGTCGACGTTCCAGCTTTACGTCCTCCAAAACAGCCAACGTCATTGGTGGGTTATCAAGGCTCCAGGGTTGCAAAAAACCCTGCACTGGTTGTAGTGGGCGCAATACGGAGCACTTCATCGTTCCGTCTGAAGATACGAAACCGATATCTTGGACATGATCCAGTGAACCAACGAGAAAACGGCTCAGTGCGTGAAATTTAGGAGAACATCCGGCGAGCCGATCCAGCCCTTCAACGTCTATTTTTTGAATTACACTTGCGATGTGTGAATCAAAGGATTTGGTGATGATTTCTCCTATTGAAGACAGCTCACTATCCAGCAAAGCGGACGCATCTGAGCGGAGAGCAAAATGAGAGCGCGCAGAGATAAACAGCACCACAGCGATAAACACGGCGATGACTGCAAGTAAAACACTTAACCGATGCCGAACTCGCTTAAAGAACTTCAAAGAGTTGCCCCAGACAAAACCAATTGGTCGAATTATGGCAAAGACTACCAGATACGGCGTAAACGACCGATTAACTATAAGTTCGGTATTTCTGAAAATTGAGACTAAAAATGCAGCTGTAAATCAGGCCTAAGATTTAGAGCTTATCACTCAGATCATGCTTCCGCGCGCCCAGTCAAGTTAACCAACTGGAGATGATCTTTCGCCCTTATGCCATCACCTGGATGAGTCTGGGAGGAGGAATTTCTGGCAAAAGCACGATTGAGAATACGTAGGTATTCATCTGGTGGTAACGGCTTGGAGAACAAATAGCCCTGCGCTTTGTCGATCCCAAGCTCTTTCAACTTGGCCATCTGATCGCTGGACTCTACACCTTCTGCAACGACATCCATATTCATATCATTCGCAAGCTTTACAAGGGCTTGAATAATAGTTTCCGAGAAACCTGACTGAGATACACCATCTACAAACAGTTTATCAATTTTGATTGTATTGACGCCAAGTTCCATCAGGTATTGTAGGCCGTTGTGCCCCGTTCCAACATCATCAAGGGCAACACTACACCCCAGATCCTGAAGATCACGGATCACACGTTTTGCCTTGGTGGAAGACGTTAGGGGCAGTCTTTCAGTCACTTCAAAAGTCAGTTGCTCAAAATTGATGCCGGAAGGCCCAAACACATCGTCAACTTCCTGCGCTGTCTGCCGCCGGTTAAAGTGATCACTGAACAAGTTAATGCCCACCTTAAGTGAAGGATGAGTGGCATAGAAAACTTCCAAATCTTCGCGGATTCGGTTCATCAAAACAACTGTCATGGGAACAGCCAAACCAGATCTCTCAGCTTGCTGTATAAAGACGCCCGGTGGCACGATCGTACCATCTGGTTTTTGCCAGCGTATCAGCGCCTCGCAACCTACAAACTCACCGGTGCGCATATTTACAATCGGTTGATAGAAGGCAATAAACTCGCGATTTTCCAACGCTTGCTCCAACTCGTTGAGCCGGGTTTCGCGGTGGGTCGATACATAAAGGAAAGCGATAAATGCCAATGCGCAGAAAATTAGTGCACCCAGAATAAACGGCACTGGACTTGCTGAGTCTACCAGCTTATCCAACGTGGAATGCGCAACATACAGTTTCAATTTCAAAGGAAGTGGAGATAGTTCTCGCTCGACGGTTTCAAAGCCGGAATTTCCAGAATGGTTTGGCGCAGTCAGCCTTGTCGCCGGGTACCGCCCCACATCTGTTCCATCGCTTAAAGACAAAAGCGCAAACCCACCCTCTAGCACAACACGTTGCCCTCTTGCCGACAGCAAAGCATTTGACAGGACCAGCGCGCTCAGGCGTCGATCCGGGCCAATGGACCGGGAAATCAACAAGCCTTCAAATTGCGCTGCTTCAACTTGTACCGCCTGAATGGAAATCCCATCTTCGGCAAGGACTTGAGCGTCTGCACGCGTTCTAACCGTTTGCTCAAATCCGGAGGCATTACATAGAATATTTCCCTTACTGTCCGTAACAGCCAAGTCTTTTACGAAAATATTTGTGTAGATTTGTCTGCGCATTGCATCAATTGCACCAACATTGCACGGCCCCAGCGCCGCGTTCTTGAAACCGGACAAAGTGCCACGCGCTTCATCCATCACAGCAATAACCTGAACACTCAGCTCGTCAAAAAGTAGGCCGGTAATTCGGGAGACATCCCTGTCACGCCCCGTGTTGTGCAAGAAAAAAGCCAGCATCAATGCGAGCAGCGCACAGAACACGCCGCCAGCGATCAATAGTCTGGATCTAAGCTTGTGAAACACTACTTAGGCACACTCTCACCGATTCAATAAACTCATCTACCATGTTAAAAATAACTATTGAGATTGTAAATTCATTAAAATTCTAAAATTGATTGTAAAATGCTTTTCACTTTGTTGCCTAAACCATACATCGAAGAAGCTGTTGTGCTTCCACTTAGTTGCCGCTATTCAGGCCTCCTATACATTACATAAAGTTATTTTGCGCAGTGGAGACAAACCCTCCACAATCGCAACATAAAAGAGCCACTCTCACCGCGCGTTTGAACAAATGCGTATGTCAAACAAGCGACCTTCCAATTCTCATTATGAGGACCTTATGACTATCATCAAAGCTGGTGCCATCAGTGCACTTATTACAAGCACTCTACTTTCAACGACCGTTGCTTTTGCAGCACCCGACGCCAACGCCGTCGCTGATCGCTTAGTGGCTTTGCTTTCGCAATCCGGTGCAGATGTTTCTTATGACCAAGCGGTGTATAATCCAGCCGATGATGTTGTGATGGTCATCAACTTAAAAGCCGTTGAAGACGGCAAAACCGCTTCACTGGCAACAGTTTCTGTAAAAGGTTACGACGAAGACAATACCGAAGGGTTTGGTTCGGAGATGCTCAGCGCAACCGGCTTTGAGGCCGAAGTAGACGGCGGCACACTGTTTGTAGCCAGCATGAGCATTTCGGACCTCTCGATTCCAACCTTAGAATTGGATACGGAAAAACCTGAATCTTGGCAGCTAAAGTATTCCAGTGCTGAACTTATCAACCTCAACGCGTTGCAAGGTGATCAACCACCTGTAACCGTAGCGTCTGTAAAGAGCACCGCAAACTATCTGAACGATGACGGTATCAGCGGGACCGGCACATTGAGTGTTGATGACATCAAAGTACCAGCCAGCATCATGGATGCCGAGATGAAAGCATTTATGGATGCGTCCGGTTATGAAAATCTCATTTTGGACGTAAACCTTGATGGCGCCTATGATGCTACCACCCAAAATCTGGAAATGAACAATATTGAAATCAAAGCTGCGGAAATGGGCACGATCAATTTTTCCGCTCAATTCGGTGGAATCGTCGCGGAGATGCTGCAGGATGCTGACCAAATTCAGGGCTTGATGGCAACGGCGACACTTCGTGGCGCAAATTTGAAGTTCGCAAATGATTCCATCTTTGAAAAAGGCTTAGATTTTGCAGCTCAAATGACTGGTAACAGCGCTGAACAGCTCAAATCCCAAGCACCTTTTGTGCTGGGTCTTGGCCTGGGTCACATTAACAATCCTGATTTCACCAAAATGGTAACAGAAGCGGTTTCTGCATTTCTGGATGAACCGAAATCGCTAGCAGTTTCCCTAGCGCCGGCAAACCCAGTGCCGGTCGCTCAAATTGCTGGCGCCGCGATGAGCTCACCTGAGGCTGTGCCAGACCTTCTTGCAGTTGGTGTGGTTGCAAATCAGTAATGAAACACAACGTATTTTCAAAGGGGCGGCCTCTGTTTGGGGCCGCCTTTTTTCTGGTCTGCAATAGACACCCGGTTGCAACAGCCTTAATCGGGCCTATAAGGTCTTTTAACGACACATCAAATTAGCAAAATTCAACCGGTTGATCGGCTCGAGAATATAAAGCAAGTAGAAAGTAATTTCATGACCTACCCTTTTCGTTCTTTCATTGCGCCCATAGCGGCATTTGCCTTTGTCTTTTCCACTCCATTGGTTGCCTCAGCACAGCAAGAAGCAATTGCTGATCTGGTTGGCAAAGCTTTGATCGGCACCATGTCCAAAGTGAGCGGTGATACATTTGCCTATGAGATCGCACGCTTTGATGAAACTGCGAACACAGTGGTTTTGGAAAAAGTTACCCTGACGCGTAACAAGGCAAAACGCCCAAGCATATTGATTGATGCTACCAAAATTTTAGCGCCAGTGATGATGGACAATGGTGGTTTTACTGCTGACTCTGTCACAACAGAAAATGTGACACTTCAATCCCGCACCCTTTCTGGAAAAATAGCGTCCGCAACCGCTTCAAATGTGTCTGTCCAACCCGCAGATCAGATTGTAAAAGGCGCGCTAAGCCAATGGTTTCGCTACGAAACATCTTCGGTTTTGGACATAGAACTGGGCGGGAAAGCGGAAGCCAGACCGCTAAAAATTGCGCGCTTCGATAGCGTCGCGGACATAGACGAAAATAACATTCCTGTGGCGGGTGAAGTATCGGTCGAAGGAATTTCCGTAGCCGTAAACAACATAGGCCGCAAACGCATTCGCGAGGATATCTTGGACCTTGGCTATGAAACACTCGATATTTCGGTAAATGCCAAGGGCACATACGATCCAGAAACTGATACTCTGATGGTCGAAAAGCTGGATGTTGTAGGCAAAGATGCAGCAACGCTTAACATGTCTGCATCGATTGGAGGCATCCCGGCAAGCTTCATGGCTTCGCCCCTAGATCCACGGGCAATCATCGCGACCGCTAGTATTGGTAATCTGGATTTGAAAATCGATGATAAGTCGCTCACTGGCAGAATCCTGACGTCGCAGGCCAAAAAAATGGGAACTGAACCAGAAGCGCTCGCAGCACAACTATCAGGCGCGCTACCTTTCTTTCTGGCTGCTCTACAGAATGATGCATTTCAAAAAGAAGTCGCGGACGCTGTCACCGCCTTCCTTAACGAGCCCGACAATTTCCAGATATCTATGACACCAGAAAAACCAACACCATTCATTCAGGTATTTGCTGCCTTGACCTCGGCACCAGGAACTGTGGTTGAGCTTCTGGGCTTATCTATTTCCGCCAACCAATAAAGATGTCGGATGCTGGCTCTATGAAACGTCTTTGCGCAATTGCGATCCTATTGGCCCCAACTCTATTGTTGGCGCCAAGATTGGCAATGGCACAAGACACCAGCAGCGAGGTTCAATCTGACACCAGCTTGGCAACAGGTTCAATTTCACCAGGCCCCCTCACGATCGAAGAAGAAACTTCAACATCTGAAGCACCTGTTCAACAAGTAAGCCCGCCGCCCGTTGAAAATTTAAAACTGGACGACAAGTTCCTGAGCTGGCTCTCAGATCTTGATGCAATTTCTGGCGTCTCCGCTCGCGCGGACATTGTAAACTTGCGCAATATTTCCAACCAGCTGTACGTTTCAAATTTGGTGATTGATGATCCGGCATTTGATCTGAATGTAGACATCGGATCGGCCACTCTTTCTAAAGCATCAGAGCCATTTGGTTTGTATGTCGTTGGTGCCGACAGAATTATTCTGGAAGATGTACGGATCAGATTTGGTGAAACTGAGTTTCAAACTGATGACATGGTATTGACCAGCGCATTGCTACCTTCCCTGCCTTTATCTTCCAAAAGTGCCGCTGCGACAACAGGTACGCGCTTTGAACGCAAGCGTGCGTTGTTTACTAAATTTGTGCGGCTTGTGGCTGGGTCGGTAAATATTCCATCACTGAGCGTCCGTATCTATTCAGATAAGAAGGAGACTCAGGTTCTTGCAGAGAGCGTTTATCGTGATATTCAAGTCAGCGCATTGAAAGGCGGTAAAATTGGCAGTATGGCGCTTGTTGGCGCGGAAACGCTCAGCCCACCCTTGGAGCCTCTTGTTGAAGAGAGTTTCGGTAAGGCAGAACTATCAAATTTCAACTTTCAGACAGTCCTGAAGCTCTTCGATGGGGAACGAGCTATTCAGCAAGACACAACTTTCTTTGGTTCCTTTTCAATTGAAGATTATAGCATTTCCATTGGTGGTCTCGATCTTAACATTGATGCTGTGCAGATTGCCGACGTTTCAATCGCCGACTTAGCCAATACTGCGGAAGAGAGCTTGATACAGATCATTGAAAGTGAAAAAGATCTGGACGCTATCAGTAAAAGGGACTTACCGGCGTTCGTGTTGGATCTTGTGTCTTTGCCCAAATTTGGAGCGCTTTCAATTACCGGCTTAGATGTCGATGCTCTTGGCATTGAAGATCTCAGTTTTGACTCGCTGACATTCAACGAATTGTCGCTATCAGGGACCGCAGTCGCTCAACTGTCTGGATTTAATGCTGTTGTGGAAGAAGTTGGTGAATTCCGCCTTCAAAAGGTCGGGCTATCTGGCCTGCAGCTACCTAACAAAGACACAATGGTTTCCCTGGTCAACGGCGCGGATACAAAAACGTCTGATCTTGTGCCCATTCTAAGCAGCTTGTCTGTATCTGGATTGAGCGCGCAGATGCCGGAATTGGCTCTGCAAGCCAGTTTGGAAGATTTTTCTCTGGCTGCAAATCTGAACAATGCCGGTATGACGACTGGCCTCGGCGTATCGGTCACAGAGCTCAAATTACCTGGTTCGTTGATACCACGCGATGGAACAATTATCGGGCGTTTGGGAGGCATAATGGATACGATTGGGCTGAATACGCTTCAGTTAAATCAAGTTTTATCGATGAACTTTGATGCAGCCACTCGAACATTGGCGATATCAGAAATGAAAGCGGATATTGCAAAACTTGGTGGCCTCAACCTGACAGCCAACATCGAAAATATTGCTACCTCACCTTTTGAAAACCCTGCCGCAGCAGCAAGCAGCATTCGCAAAGGGAAATTGAGCGCGGCAAAAATTGTCTTCACAAACGCGGGTGTCGTTGAAGCCGGATTTGACGCTCAAGCGCAAAAGCTTGGCACCAAGGGTGACACATTGCGCAGCCAGGTCGGGGCAACTTTGCCATTTCTACTTGGCGTACTTCAAAACCCTCCATTCCAGCAACAATTGGCAAAGGCTCTGCAAGCGTTTCTCCCCAACCCGGAAAGCCTAACAATAGAGTTGAAGCCCGAAAACAGTGTTGAAATCTCAGACATTGAACGGCAACTGAGAGGCGATCCTCGCAAGCTGATTGGCATGCTCGGGACCACAATTGAAAACACCAGCTCCACGACACCTGATACAAAATCAGAAGCGGAAACAGAAACGCCCGCCAATTAGGCGGGCGCTCCAGGCAATCCGTTGGCTTTGAACCTACTTTGCAGAAGGAATGACGCGCAGGTTTAACTCCTGCAATTGCGTTGCGGTTGCTGGCGCCGGTGCACCCATCAACAAATCCTGTGCCTGCTGATTCATCGGGAAAAGTGTTACTTCACGCAGATTTTTGGCGCCAACCAATAGCATAACAATGCGATCAACACCGGCTGCCATGCCGCCGTGTGGTGGTGCGCCAAACTTGAACGCACGGTAAAGCCCACCAAACTGCTCTTCCAGAACGTCTTCATCATAACCAGCCAGCGCGAATGCCTTTTTCATAACATCCACATCATGGTTGCGGATCGCGCCAGACGCTAACTCAAATCCGTTACACACCATATCGTACTGATAGGCATTGATGGTCAAAGGGTCCTCGTTCTCCAAGGCTTCCAGCCCACCCATGGGCATTGAGAATGGGTTGTGTGAGAAATCAACTTTCTTGTTGTCTTCATCCCATTCATACATCGGGAAATCTACAATCCAGCAGAACTCAAACCGGTCCTCATCAACCAGCTTCAATTCTGTACCGACACGTGTACGGGCTGATCCTGCGAAAGCAGCAAACTTGGATGGTACGCCCGCCACAAAAAATACTGCATCACCATCGCCAAGACCCAGCTGCTCACGCAATGCTTTTGTACGTTCTGGACCAATATTCTTGGCCAGCGGGCCAGCGCCAACGACTTCGTCACTTTCTGTGCGGAAGAAAATATACCCAAGGCCTGGTTGCCCCTCGCCCTGCGCCCAACTGTTCATGCGATCGCAGAATGCGCGGCTACCACCGGTTTTTGCTGGGATAGCCCAAACCTCTACCTTCGGATCGCGTTCAATCATGCCAGCAAAAATCTTGAAACCAGAACCAGCAAAATGCTCAGTCACCGCTTCCATCTCTATAGGGTTACGCAGATCTGGCTTGTCGCTGCCGTATTTGCGCATGGCTTCAGCGTATGGAATGCGCGGAAACTCTTGCGTAACCGGCTTCCCTTCCGCAAACGCTTCGAACACGCCGCGGATAACCGGTTCCATTGTGGTCAGCACGTCTTCTTGCGTGACAAAGCTCATTTCCAAATCGAGTTGGTAAAACTCTCCAGGCAGACGATCAGCCCGTGGGTCCTCATCACGGAAACAGGGTGCAATCTGGAAGTAGCGATCGAAACCAGAAATCATCAGCAACTGTTTAAACTGCTGAGGAGCCTGAGGAAGCGCATAAAAAGTACCATCATGAATACGTGACGGCACTAGAAAATCACGTGCGCCTTCTGGCGAGGACGCAGTCAGAATTGGGGTCTGAAATTCATTGAAACCACCAGCCGTCATACGCGCACGCATGTCCGCAATAATTTTCGAGCGCGTCATGATGTTGTTGTGAAGTGTCTCGCGACGTAGATCAAGGAAGCGATTCCTTAAGCGGGTATCCTCTGGATAATCCAACTCGCCAAACACAGGTACCGGCAAATCATCCGCAGAACCGAGAATTTCCATCTCAGAGCAGAAGACCTCAATTTCACCAGTATCAAGGTTTGCATTTACTGTTTCCGGATCACGCGCTTTTACGGTTCCATCAATGCGAATGCAAAACTCGGAACGCAGGCTTTCTGCCATTGTAAAGGCCGCGGAATCTGGATCAGCAACCACCTGCGTTAAACCGTAGTGGTCACGCAGATCGATAAAGAGCAAACCGCCGTGATCGCGCACTCGATGAACCCAACCGGAAAGACGAACAGATTGGTCAGCGTCTGACGAACGAAGAGCGCCACAAGTGTGGGTACGATAACGATGCATGGTGTGTCCTGAAATGCTTACGGCGCAAGGCCAATGATACGTTTTTCTTGCGCGGAAAAGCACATGAGACAGGCAGAATGTCAAGGGGAACCAGACCGCTTTTCACGTGTTTGGCAGCCAGAGTGCTCGTCAATAGCAGGTAGCGCCAAGGGTATCTTGTATCAAACCGCTGGAAAAACCGATCGTACCGGTAAACGCCATGCCGAAACCAGACTTTGTGCACAGTGCACTCGCGGCTGAGATCGAATTTGTTGCAGTGCTGACATTACCTGAACCGTCAAAATCATAACCGACCCCGCTTACGAAAAGGATACTCCCGGGTATGACACCAAAGAATATGTTGTCTTTGACAACAACAGGTCCAAGAGAACTGTTTCCTGTATGGAATGGGAGTGTGATAGCGTGACCGCTTGTATTGTTCTGATCCAGGCGCAAATTTCCAAATGTGTTTCCTTCAATCAAAACGCCAGTAAGATTTGATCCCAGATTCAGCCCGAGAACCGCGTCTTCTATATAATTGTTGCGAATGATCACATCTCCACCAAATGGCCCCTGACCTATGCCAGCAGTGGTATTTAACATGCGGTTGTTTTCAATCACGATATTCCGCACACCCGCCCCGATGCCAATGCCATTGCGTGAGAAAAAGAGGCCGTTTCCCCCATTTCCAAGAATGTCCAAACCCGCGATGTGTACACCGCTGGAATTGTTGGAAACAGTAGTCACAGATCCAGTGCCAAACATGCCATTGTAAAAATGCGGCATACTGCCTGGCGCAGTAAACGCCGCCACGTTGCCACTTTGTTGCCCCCGCACCAAAATAGTGGAGCTACCGCCCATCAATGTAATATCGCTGTTAAGACTGACCGGGCCAAACGATGTGCCTGGGTCATCCACAATTACCAATGCATCAGTATTGGTGAGCGCAAGGTCCAGTGTGGGCTGATCAATAGGTTGAAACACGGTGTCAAGCGCAACATCCGTCTCATGGTCATACGTCAATTCGGAGAAACCGGCTACTTCCGTTTTAATGCCATGGCGACGGCGAACACGGTTAGACAGTATTTCAGTCTCCGCATGGTCGGCGCTCAAGGCGCGGCCATCATCAGCGTTCAGTGCCATACTCACATTAAAGCCGGCAACGAAGGCAATATCGTTGGTTTCACTGTCCCATTGCGCACCGGTTTCCAATTTCAGAGTGCTACCCGAAAACCCTGTCAAACCCACGGGTCGAACTACTGCCTCGACGCCAATTGTTGCTTGATTCCGGGTTCCTAAGACATCCGATGTGAAGCTTTCAAATTTGCCATTGGCCCAAATCTCTGCCGACAGAGTATCTGTGGCGATGTCTGCTGCAAGAGCACCAAACTCCAGATCGGCACCTTTTAGGAAGTGTTCTCGCTCACCGAACATGCGCAGTTCTTCGCCAACAAGCCGAACACCAAGCACATGGGAAGTAGTTTCAATCTCATCTAGAGGCAGGTAGCCGTTGAGGCCCACGCGAAAGCGCCCGGTGGCAAGCTCTGCGCCCAAGCCAATTTGCTCGCGCAAGCCACTATAAAGCGTCTCGCTCACGTCAAAAAAGCCATTCAGGCCCAGCACGCCCCATGCGCGCTGTATACGATAGCCAATACCCACACTGGCTGCGTTAAAGCCGTCATCATGGGCACTTAAACTGCCGTCAAAGAAGACGGACATTCCATTTTCGTTGAAAAAGGGGGCAAAAAGACCTGCTCCCAAAATGGGCCTGGCGCCATCGTAACGCGAGAACACATCACCGCTAGCAAAAGGCCCTGACTGAGTTTCCTCATTTAAGGGATTTTGTTCAGAATCTAGGGCAATTGCTTCGTTGACCGCAAATGGAAGAGATAAAACTGCGACGCAGATCGATGTGTGCGCCAGGCGAAAAATTGCCATTGGGTGCTCAAATAACTATCTAAAACCACCTGACGGTGTCCTTCAGACAGTCTGTTGACAACCCAATTATAAAAGCGGCGTCAAAATATTGCTGCGCGTTTGCCTATGGAAACAACGCAACCTGCTCCAACCCTGTTATTTCTGACAGGCCAAACATTAAATTAAAGTTTTGAAGTGCCTGCCCCGCGGAGCCCTTGACGAGATTGTCCAGGGTAGAAATGACAATGGCCCGTCCAGGAATTCGATCAGGAAAAACGGAGATCAGAACATTATTGGACCCACGCACATGCTGAGTCGCCGGAACTCCGCCCGCCTTCAAAACTGATACGAATGGTTTATCGGCATAAAATGCTACAAGAGCATTACGCAAGTCATCTGGTGATACGCCATCACTGCATTGAACATAATGCGTGCACAATTCGCCGCGCGACATCGGGATCAGATGGGGTGTGAAATTCACGATCGTATCCACGCCAGATGCAACGCCAATCTCCTGCTCAATCTCCGGAGCATGCCTATGGGTGCCAACAGCATAAGGCGACATGCCCTCACCTGCTTCACAGAATAATGTGTTCTGCTTCAAGCCACGGCCCGCACCCGACACACCAGATTTGGCGTCAATGATAATCTGCTTTGGATCAATCAGACCTTGCTTCGCCAAAGGGAGCATAGCTGTCAATACGGCAGTTGGATAACAGCCTGGACATGCAACGAGACGAGCTGTGGCAATTTCATCTCGATAGTGTTCGCTAAGGCCATAGACTGCCTCAGCCTGCAAATCCATTGCCTGATGGGCAATACCGTACCACTGCTCGTAGGTGGCCCCATCCCGAATTCTGAAGTCTGCCGACATATCTATGAACTTCACATGTGGATGGGATTTCAGAACCTTACTGGTGATTTGTTGGGTCGTCCCGTGTGGTAATCCGCAAAAGACAGCATCCACATCCTCCCAGTCAGCTTCTTCAACCGTCACGAGAGCAGGCAAACCAAGGCCGCGTAAATGTGGAAAAACATCTTCTACAAGCTTCCCGGCATGAGAATTTGCCGTCAGGACAGTTATTTCGATGTTCGGGTGACGGACAGCAAGGCGCAACAAATCAGCACCCGTGTAACCCGATGCGCCCAGAACGCCGATCTTGATTTTTTTGTCCGACATGCTTTCAACCCGACCTTACTTTCTTTTGTCGCCAGCAGATAAGCCTAATGATTTGAAAACGCAAATCTTTGAAACCTATTCCATGAACATTTTCCGGCTCACAGCCGCGCTGCTTCTACTTTCATTGTTGCTGCCAGTGGCCGGTTTCCGGCACACCGGAATCAGAACTTTGAGATTTTCTCATATCTATTGAACGGATCAATATGAACGCGGCAAGATGCCAATGTCTTAGCAGGTTTTTTAGATGGATGAGATGAAGTCACGTACCAGGCTGGTATCCATCGCAAAACCTGATTGCTAGTAGTGGAACGGAAGCTTCAGATTAATGGTGAAAATGCCAAGGTTCTGTTGTTTGACCTCGCGCCACTAAAATAGCCGAGAAGGCACACGTAGAAAGGGCGGCTCGATAGCCGCCCTTTTCAAAATTCATAGTACCCAAACTTAACGTTTGGAGAACTGGAAAGACTTACGAGCTTTCGCTTTACCGTATTTCTTACGCTCAACAACACGGCTATCGCGTGTGAGGAAGCCACCTTTTTTGAGGCCGCCACGCAGCGCAGGCTCGTAATATGTCAAGGCTTTGGAAATACCGTGGCGCACAGCACCCGCTTGGCCAGACAAGCCGCCACCAGTCACAGTCGCATTAATGTCGAACTGTGTATCGCGATCCGCAGCTACCAGCGGCTGGCGTACAACCAGTTGCAACACAGCACGTGCAAAATACGCATCAAATGACTTGCCATTTACGGTAATTTTGCCAGAACCTGGAGTGGCCCAAACACGCGCGACAGCATCTTTACGCTTGCCGGTTGCGTAAGCACGGCCCTGATCATCAAGCTTTTGAACGTGAACAGGTGCCGCTTCAACAGCTTCACCGTCTGCATCCATTACGTTGCCGAGATCTTCAAGAGATTGCAATTCTTCAGCCATGATCAGGCCACCTTCTTATTCTTGGTATTCATCGCACCGACATCCAGTGTCACTGGTTGTTGGGCTTCATGTGGATGCTCGGAGCCGCTATAGACTTTCAAATTGCGCAACTGCTGACGGCCAAGTGGGCCGCTTGGAAGCATACGTTGAACAGCCTTCATGACGACACGCTCAGGGAAACGACCTTCGATCAATTCACGTGCAGTACGCTGCTTGATGCCGCCGGGATGTCCTGTGTGCCAATAATAGACTTTATCTTCGTATTTCTTACCGGTCAGTGCGACCTTCTCTGCATTGATGACGATGACGTGGTCGCCGCAATCCATGTGAGGTGTGTAAGTTGGTTTATGTTTGCCGCGCAGACGAGTTGCCACAATGGCAGCAAGACGGCCCACAACAAGATCTTCAGCGTCGATCAAAATCCAATTCTTTTCGATCTCGCTGGCTTTTGCAGAATAAGTTTTCATGTGTTCAGCTCAAACCTGATGGAAATGTAACGCTTCAACCAAAGAAAGCCTTGCGCCACGGCATAAACGGCACTGAAACAGTACCGTCGTTCAATGAGGCCGGACTTAACCGAGGAGGACAAAGCCGTCAAGACAATTTAAATGTAAAACACACGAAAAAAGCGTTATTTCGCAGATGTTTGAGAATATGGTATTATTTTACCACATCAACAAGCTACAAGATTTACAGCAAGACCACCTTTTGACGTTTCCTTATACTCATCCATCATGTCGCGGCCGGTCTGGCGCATCGTCTCGACGCAGGTATCAAGTGGCACCAGATGCGCTCCACTACCACGTAGAGCAAGACTTGCTGCGGTTACCGCTTTCACGGCACCAAGCGCGTTGCGCTCAATGCACGGCACCTGAACCAAGCCAGCCACCGGGTCGCATGTCATACCCAAATGGTGTTCAAGCGCAATTTCTGCAGCGTTTTCAATCTGGGCGTTGCTGCCACCTAAAACAGCACATAAACCAGCTGCAGCCATCGCCGACGCAGACCCCACTTCTCCCTGGCATCCCACCTCCGCACCCGAAATTGATGCGTTGTACTTGATGATCCCGCCGATTGCCGCTGACACCAGCAAAAAGGTTTTAACACCTTCCTCGGTCGCGCCGATACAATGATCAAGATAATAGCGGATAACGGCAGGAACCACACCAGCTGCACCATTTGTCGGAGCTGTCACAACGCGTCCACCAGCGGCGTTTTCTTCATTAACGGCCATCGCATAGACGCCAAGCCAATCCATGACTTTATGTGGATGAAATGCGTTGCTGCCGGCCTCAGCAACAAGTTGATCATGAATCTCCTGGGCCCGGCGATTCACTTTGAGCCCCCCCGGCAATTGCCCGTCGGAAGACAACCCTCGATCCATGCAAGCAGACATTGCCTGCCAGACTTTCGCCAATCCCCTGTCCAAAACGTCGGGGCTTGCGTTCGCTACTTCGTTTTCACGTTTCATTTCCGCAATACTAAGCCCACTGGCAGCTCCCATTGAGAGCATTTCGTTTGCAGTTTTGAATGGAAATGGCACTGCCTCCAACGACTGCTCTTCCTGCGGCTGACCTTTTGCCCTCAGAGCAGCGTCAGCTTCCATCTCGGCTTCACTCATCACAAAGCCACCACCAACGGAAAAATATGCCCGTTTCAGCAAAAGCCTTCCGCCAGCATCTTGTGCATTGAATTGCATGCCATTGGCATGGAGTGGTAGCGCCGGTCCATAGTCAAAAACCAAATCCGATTCAGGATCGAAAGAAAAACCCGTAAACCCCTCAGGAGACACATTTTTCTCAGATGAAATTCGCTGCAATACGGTACTGGCTTCATCTGGATCAAGTGTATCAGGAACAAATCCTGCGAGACCCAAAATGACCGCCCTGTCGCTGGCATGCCCCTTACCTGTAAACGCTAGAGAACCATGCAAACTAACGCTGATATGGGAGACTTTTGCACCTGCGGGTCTCGGCCAGTCACCATCTCTCAATTCTTCCAAAAACCGGCGCGCTGCCACCATTGGCCCCATCGTATGAGAAGATGATGGCCCAATACCAATTTTAAACAATTCAAAAACGCTTAGAAACATCTCAAACCTTGCGCGAGATACACTATTAAACAAAAGCGTAGCATGGGATTTTTCGCGCGTCGCGCCAAATACGACGGTTATCTGTCGGTTCAAAGAAAATGGAGGTTAGCCACGACCACGCAAACATTTATCTTACTGATTTTTCTTGTATTTCAAGCTTTCTTTTCCCATCGGCCAGCATCATTCTGCTGCCAATAGGTTAAGTCATGATCGCCGGTCTTCAATGTCTTCCAATGCTGTCGCGCATTTCCAACGGCGATCTCATCTGTTCCATCAAACATCAGTACAACACGTTCGTAGCTCAAATCGTCAGGAAGCGCAGCATCATGTATGAGAAAACGAACATCCGCGGCGTTTCTGTTGTCTGGCTCAACCATGAGGAGAATGGGCTGTTGGTCGGAGAATTCATCGCCGGAGGTCCCATGGGGCAAAAAACTGTCATCTCGATAGCTCCAAAGCAGCGTATCGAGATCAGACAATTTGTCTCCAACTCCCGATTGCACTGCCACCCGCCATCCACGCCCCAGTGAGCGCTCCAGCAAACCTGGCAACACCTCGTCAAGTGGTTGCGCTTGCAAATGATAGAACAACACCTCCGCCATGAGGTTTTCAGCCTTCGTATTTATCGGCGATCAGTTGATTCAACAGTTTGACGCCGAATCCCGACCCCCAAGAGCGATTGGTATCCGTCTGTGGAGATCCCATTGCAGTTCCGGCAACATCAAGATGCGCCCAGTCCACATCGCGTACGAACCGCTGCAAGAATTGGGCGGCAGTGATAGACCCAGCCCAGCGGCCACCGGTATTTTTCATATCAGCGAACTTACTATCGACTAGCTTATCATAGGATTTCGCAAGCGGCATACGCCACACCAGCTCTTCACTCGTCTCGCCAGCTTCAGACAATGCGGCAGATAACTTATCAGAATTGGAGAACATGCCAGCATGGTGATGGCCAAGCGCAACAATGATCGCGCCAGTTAATGTCGCCAAGTTGATCATGAACTGCGGTTTGAAAGTGTCTTCCGTGTACCAAAGCAAATCGCCAAGCACCAGGCGACCCTCGGCGTCTGTATTAATAATTTCAATTGTTTGGCCCGACAATGAGGTCACAATGTCGCCCGGCCGTTGCGCAAGGCCATCCGGCATGTTTTCCACCAGGCCAACAATACCAACAATGTTTGCTTTTGCCTTGCGTCCTGCAACCGCTTTCATAAGGCCCGACACGGCAGCTGCGCCACCCATATCGCCTTTCATATCTTCCATGCCACCTGCGGGCTTGATGGAGATACCACCCGTATCAAAGACAACGCCTTTACCTACAAACGCAAGCGGCTTGTCTTTAGCTTTGCCACCGTTCCAGCGCATAACAACCACTTTGGATGGCATGGCAGACCCCTGCCCAACACCCAGGAGAGCTCGCATACCGATTTTTGCCAGCTCTTTTTCTTCCAACACTTGAACTTCCACGCCCAAATCTTCAAGCCCTTGAAGGCGCTTTGCAAATTCGGTGGTTGTAAGAATATTTGTTGGCTCGTTCACAAGCTCGCGCGCAAAGAGCGTTCCATCACAAACAGCCTGGCCAACAGACCATAACTTCTTTGCTTCCGAGGACAATTCAGAGACTAAGGAGATTTTCTGAGATTTCGGCTTATCTTTTTTCTCGCCCTTATTGGTTTTGTATTTATCAAAGCTATAGCTGCGCAAATATACGCCCTCAGCAAATTCAGCCAAAGCGTGAGCTTCACCGCCACGCAGAACGACGGATGCACTTTCACCTTTCAGCAACGCCGCCGCACGACCACCCAATTTGCGCCAGTTGACGAGATCGGCTCCTTCTTTTGCAGAAACCCCGAATACCACGAGACGATCAAACCCTGTTCCAGATGGCGTAATAAGGTCGACATGCGCGCCAAATGTGCCCGTGAAGTCAGTCGCATTCGCAGCTTTTTGGAAGGTCTCCTGTAGCTCTGGATAATCAGCCAAAAGCAATTGAGACAATTGCAAGCTATCATCACATGTCGTCACTACGGTTTTCGGTGAGCCGGTAATTTTCTTGGAAAATACAAAGCTGGGAAGCAGAGACATAAACTTAGCCTTCTTATTGATTTGTGTTGCGTGGCTGATCAAACCGATAGCCTGGAGACAGTTCCGTTTTATTCACACGGCATCTTGTTGGGAAAGTGGTATAAAAGAACGAATCCGGCAAGAGGTCATTACGATCTTTCACCAATTCGGCATTTCAACGATTGGTAACTTGACCCTACGTGTTTAGATGTGAAACGACATTGGTCATTGCCAGACATGGGCAGGATCAAGGCCAAATGAAAGAATGTAACAACGCGATATGAAGTTTGGACTGGGTGCCCGAATTGAACGTTATGTCCTGTGGAAAGGCTTGGCTGCTTTTCTGCTTACGACAATTACATTGACCATCATAGTCTGGATGACGCAGGCCCTGAGAGAAATTGATCTTGTAACAGCCAAGGGTCAAACGCTGCAGCTCTTCCTGGTGATCTCCACCCTTGCCATTCCCAGCCTTATTGTAATTTTAGCTCCGGTCGCGTTATTGATAGCGGTGCTGTATGTGATGAACACTTTGCATCAAGACAGCGAGCTCGTCATTATCGCGGCGTCAGGCGGATCGCCCAAACGCGTGACGCGCCCCCTACTCTGGCTAAGCCTTATCGTCGCGATTATTACCGGTGTGTTGAGCATATATGTTGCACCTTCCGGCCTGAAACAGTTGCGCGGTCATGTAATTCAGGTACGCGCAGACTTGATCAGCAGCATTATGATACCTGGCGCATTTACGGATGTGGATTCTGGCTTGATGGTTCATATCAAGGAACGGCATACCGATGGCAGCTTAAGCGGCATCCTGATAAGTGACACACGAGATAAAACTGTATCATTCCAATACCTTGCAGCCAGAGGCGCGTTGGTAGAAACGGGTCCCAGCACTTATTTGATTATGCAAAAGGGCAATATTGTTCGGAGAGAAACGCAGCAGAATTCTTCATCAATCATAGAGTTTGCAAGCTACGCGTTTGATCTGTCGCAGTTTCGCGAACGCTCGGACAAATCCGGATATCGCACCAAAGAGAGCAGCACCTTTGAACTATTGCAATCCCTTTCAAATTCAGATGACACAACGACACTCCGCGAGATCAGCGCTGAGGTCCACGGCCGGTTTGTAGCGCCACTTTATGCGTTTGCCTTCGCCATGATATCAATGCTTTTCATGGCAAGTCCGCAAACCACCCGTTCTGGTCAAACTGTTGCAATCATGAGCGCTGCAATTGTTGCGATTGGAATGCGTGGGTTGGGTTTTGCAGCTGAAGGATTGGCAGAATCCACATCGTTTGGAACGCTACTCTTATACATTATCCCATTGGGTGCCACACTCATCAGTCTGATTTTACTTTGGCAAAACGTACGTCTGGATTTTGCACAACGCATAGCTGATCAACTGATAAATATGTTTGCCACAATTGCTTTGAAGCTCCGCACTGGAAAGAAGAAAGATGAGGCTTTTGGCTGATGGCGCTCCGCATGACCTTGAATTTTTATTTCATGCGCGTTTTCACAAGAGCGATTTTCAGCGTCTTCATGATCTGTTTCGCTATAATCTTTATGGTGGATGTCATCGAAAGGATAAGAGAATTTTCTGGACAAGACGGCTTCTCATTCTGGATCGGTTTACAGATGGCACTTTTCCGAACGCCTATCATCGCGGAACGTGTGCTTCCTTTTGCAATGCTGATTGGTGGGATACTCGGATTTTTGAATTTAACGCGAAAATTGGAGCTCGCAGTCACTAGGGCCGCAGGTGTATCAATTTGGCAGTTCATTCAACCAGCGCTCTTTTTAGCGCTTGTGATAGGCCTTACAACAAGCATGCTCTACAACCCGGTTGCAATTTGGCTTTCAGAGAAAGCTGAGGAGCTTGAGGTGTCGCAAGTGACCGGAGCCAAAACCTTCCAAAAAAATCAAACTGCAAATGTCTGGTTCAGGCAAGAGGGTGTTACTGGTGAATCTATTCTTTCAGCTAAGACCGCCACCAACAAAGGGTTAACATTAATTAATGTAACGGCTTTGGTGTTTACCAAAGAGGGAGATTTTCTTGAACAGGTGGACGCAACGTCCGCTAATTGGAAAGATGGTTACTGGGAGCTTAATGAAGCACGCGTTGCAACGGCAGACGCGCCACCGGTCCTCAAATCACGCTACGAGTTATCCACATTCTTCACAAAGGAACAGGCTAGCCAGCAAGCAGAAAGTACAGGAAACATAGCATTTTGGCAGTTAAAGGACACGATTGAGGCTGCAGAGCGGGCTGGCTTGAAAACCAATCGCCTCCAATTGGAATACCAGACACATCTAGCTCGGCCACTGCTATTTATTGCAATGGTTATCATTGCAGCAACCGTTTCATTAAAATTGACTCGACTTGGTAGCGCAGGGCGCATGATTTTAGGTGGAATTGGTGCTGGCTTCGTGCTTTATGTGCTTTCTGAGTTAGTTGGGGACTTGGGCAGCAACGGACTGCTTAACCCAGCTCTTGCCGCTTGGCTTCCTGCGCTCATTGCAAGTCTTTTGGGCGTAACTGTATTATTGTATCAGGAGGACGGATGAGGCATTCCGCCGACGCCCGGTCCGAGGACATATCACTCGATACGCGCGCTGTAACAAAGCGCCACGGCGTAGCTATGGGTGATCACTCCAAGGCTGTACATTTTGGTTTTAAGAGCCGAAACTATCGTTGGATGCTAGGTGCATCTGCGTCTGCAATCGCTTTGACCGTCGCGATGCTTGTCTCGCCTATCAGTTTTTCTGCGCACGCTCAGAGCGCTCAGCAATTAGCTGATGAGGTTCGCTCCAATCCAAATGCTCAAATGCTGGTTGAGGCAGACGAGCTGATTTATAATTACGATCAGGAAACCGTAGCTGCTGAAGGCAATGTAGAAATTGTCTATGATGGTTACACACTCACATCCGAACGAGTTGTCTACAATCAACGCAGCGGCCGGTTAATGGCTTTCGGGAACGTGCGTATAACGGAGCCGACGGGTAATGTACTGACTGCAAACCAGGTTGATATCACCGATGATTTTCGCGATGGTTTTGTCCGCTCGCTGGAAGTAAAGACACCTGAAAACGCGACATTTGGTGCGGAATCAGCTGAGCGTACGGCAGGCAATCGAACAGTATTCAACCAAGGTAGTTATACAGCTTGCGAGGCATGCGCTGATCGCCCTCACCGTCCGTTTCTATGGCAAGTAAAAGCCGCCAAGGTTATACACGATCAAGAAGAACAGATGATCTACTACCAAAATGCTTGGTTGGAGTTCATGGGCGTACCGGTGGCTTATATGCCATTTTTCTCTCACGCTGACCCCTCGGTCAAAAGAAAGACCGGTTTTTTGATACCACGGCTTAGTTACGGCGAATCGACCGGCCTTGGGCTGAGTACACCGTATTTCTTCAACTTAGCGCCAAACTATGATTTGACGGTTACACCAACAGCCTACTCAAAGCAGGGATTGTTGCTAGATGCCGAATGGCGTCACAAAATGGTAACTGGTTCCTACCGCATTCGCGCTGCAGGCATCGCTCAGTTTGATCCAGATGAATTCGATGGTCTTCAAGGCGATGAGACAATGCGCGGCTATGTGCAATCCGACGGTGAATTTCATATAAATCACCAGTGGAAATGGGGTTGGGACGCAACCGCCATAAGTGATCGGACATTCACCCGGGACTACGACTTAGAAGATAGCGATAGACAGGAAGCCACTTCCACGTTGTATCTGACCGGACAAAGCGAGCGCAATTACTTTGATTTGCGCGGCTACCATTTCCGGGTTTTGCGCGAAGATAATGAAGACAGTGTAGGAACTGACTTTCAGGAAGAGCAGGCGGTTGTTCACCCGATTTTGGATTACAATCTGGTTTTCGGAGACCCGGTTTTAAATGGCGAGATGTCATTTGATTTCAACTTTACCAGCCTATCTCGCGAAAACACCGACTTTGGATCCAGCAACGGTAATACAACTGGCCGTATCGTGGGACCAAAAGGCACCTATACTCGCCTGTCCTTGGAATCGACTTGGCAGAAGACGCTAGTTGGCCCAATGGGGCAACTTTTCACACCATTCGCATCTTTGCGCGGTGACGCGTTCTGGTTGGAAAAAGACGAACCACTTGCGCCATTTATTGAAGACAATGAAGCTTTTCGTGGCTTGGCTCTTGCCGGTGTAGAATGGCGCTGGCCTCTCCTCAGCCAGCACAGTTGGGGAACGCAGCGTTTTGAGCCAGTTGCCCAAATAATAGTGCGCAGCAACGAGAACCAACTTGGTAGTCTTCCAAACGAGGACGCACAAAGTCTTGTGTTTGATGACACCAATCTGTTTAGCATCAATAAATTTTCCGGCTACGATCGCGTTGAAGGTGGATCACGCGCAAATATCGGCCTGATCTATCGCGCCAACTTCAACAATGGCATGTCCATCCGTACAGTTCTTGGACAGTCGTTCCATCTGTTTGGTAAAAACTCGTTTGCCAACCCAGATGTAGCGGCGACCGGAAGTGACAGTGGTCTAGAGACAGATCGATCTGATTTTATTGCTAGATTCACTGTTGATACCGCAAATGACTTGCGTCTTGATGCATTCGTGCGCTTCGATGAAGATGACTTTGAAATTAATCGCTCGGAAATTACAGCCAGCGGTAAACGCGGCTTTGTCGCTGCATCGTTGGGTTATGCGTATTTTGGTGCCCAGCCAAATCTTGGCATAGATGAAGATCGCGAAGAAGTTCGAGCTACCGCCTCATTACAAATCAATGAAAATTGGAGAGCATTTGGCTCCGTTCGATATGACATTCACAACAGTGGTGTTGTAAGTGACAGCATTGGCATCGCGTATGATGACGAGTGTTTTGGGCTTTCATTGACCTATTCGGAGACTCATGACCGCTATACCGACCTAGACTCAGATCAGCGTATCTATCTGAAAGTAAACCTAAAAACTATCGGCGGCGGTAAAATTAGTCGCGACTTCAATGATGACGATGAGAACACAACAACGTCCTTCTAGGTACAAAATTGAAATCATCAATTGATAGCTACCAAAGAGAAAACCACCACTTTGTGTTTTGTCATCTGGGAGAAATTTCAGGTTTGAAACCGTAAAAGTTACCTTAAAGGTGCCACGCGCCCCTTCTTTCTTGCCACAATTTGCCCTAAACTTTCTCCCATGGGTTATATGCGTATCTACACCGAGCTTTCGCTCGTGATAGACCAAATATTGACAAGGGTAACGACAATGTTTTCCGCTCTACGATCACTTTGCTGCTTGGCACTTGCCGCTTTTATTGTATCCACAATTACATCTGGCGGCGCTGCACTAGCGCAAAACAAAATTGTTGCCTTAGTCAATGATCAACCGATTACGAGTTATGAGCTGACACAGCGAACAAAGCTTTTGAAATTGACGAGTCGAAATGGTTCTCGGTCGAAAGCATTGAACGAGCTGATTGAAGAGAAACTAAAGGTCGGTGAAGCGAGCCGACGCGGCATAAATGTTTCACCACAAGAGGTCGATAGCGCATTCGCAAGTATCGCTCAGCGGACAAAGATGAGCCCATCGCAACTGGGGCAAGCATTGAACAAGTCGGGGGTTAATCCATCTGCACTCAAAAGCCGGCTGAAGGCCGAACTTGCCTGGTCTCGTGTCGTGCGAGCCAGGTTCCGTAGCACAGTGAAAGTTGAAGATTCCGACGTTATCGCTTCCGTACGAGCGCTTGGTGAAGAACAACGTACCATCAAAGAATATTCTTTGAAGCAGGTGATTTTCATCGTTCCAACTGGCACGAAAGAGGCTGGTATCAAGGCAATCAAACGTAAAGCAGATAAATTTCGACCCACGATTGCTGGCTGTGAGGCAGTCGGCGCGCAAGCGGAAGGTCTGCGCGATGTCGTCGTCAAAAATGTAGGACGCCGAGACGAAACTCAACTGTCCAAGCCATTGGTCGAAAAGCTGAACTCTATCGAGATAAGCCAGGGCACAGAGCCTGGGCGCATTAAAGAGGGTTACGAAATTCTGGTTCTTTGTGGAATTCGTGATGTGGCAAGTAATGCCAAGATTGAGAAAGAAGTTCGCGCCGAAATGATGGATAAAGAAGGACAATTGCTTGCGCGCCGGTACATTCGCGACCTCCGCCAGGAAGCCATCATCGACATTCGCTAGTTACTTTCGCAAACGATTCAGGCTTCAAATATTGTGACCAAACCTTTGGCACTGACTATGGGCGAGCCATCTGGCATTGGTCCAGATTTGGCTATTTCGGCGTGGCTTAACAGACAAGAGCTCAACCTCCCTGCCTTTGCAGTATTTGGTTGCGCCGAGACACTGACAGCACGTGCCCTTACTCTCGGCATACATAATTTGCCACTAAGAACAGCATCTGCGGATCAGTTACCCCACACGTCTGGCAACGACAGTCTGTTGGTAGTGAATAGCGCAGCTGTAGAGCCAAACTGCTGCGGACAACTCAATTCGGCAAATGGGCATGCGGTGGTGGAGAGCATCCAGAATGCGGTCTCAGCCGTCTTTAACGGGTTCTGCTCAGCAGTTGTTACAAACCCCATCCACAAAAAGAACCTCTATGACACAGGCTTTGCATATCCTGGTCACACTGAATTTCTGGGCGCTCTGGCACAGCAGCATACAGGCCAGCCAGTGACGCCAGTGATGTTAATTGCCTCTGACATTTTATCGACAGTGCCAGTCACTATTCATATCCCTCTTGAAGATGTTTCGAAGACGCTAACGTCAGAACTCATTTCTGAAACCATTAGGATTTGTAATGCGGACTTCATCAAAAGATTTGGAATTTCCGCTCCCCGCATTGCTGTCGCAGGCCTCAATCCGCATGCCGGAGAAGATGGCAGCATGGGTTTGGAAGACCGTGATGTGATTGCCCCTACCCTTGCAGAACTCAAAGCAGATGGCATCAATGTCTTCGGTCCGCTGCCCGCCGACACAATGTTCCACCCACGCGCCCGCGCTCGCTACGATGTGGCTGTTTGTATGTATCATGATCAGGCCTTGATCCCTGCAAAGACACTGGCCTTCGATGAAGGCGTCAACGTAACACTCGGCCTGCCATTTGTCCGCACCTCGCCGGACCATGGCACAGCGCTTGATATCGCCGGCAAAGGCGTAGCCAGATCCGATAGTCTTGTATCTGCCATCAAACTGGCCGAAAAAATGGCCGCTGGTGGAACGATATGAGCCACTTGTTTGATGCTCTGCCGCCTCTACGGGACGTCATAGATGGTTTTGATTTGGCGCCCAAGAAATCTCTTGGACAGAATTTTTTGCTTGATCTGAACCTGACCAGCAAAATTGCGCGCAGCGCTGGACGGCTGAAGGATGCTGATGTTCTGGAGATTGGACCAGGACCTGGTGGGTTGACACGTGCGATTCTGAAAGAAGGTCCAAACAGCATCACCGTGATTGAGCGCGATCAACGTTGTATCGCCGCACTTAATCAGGTTCTGCGTGCCTATCCAAACCAATTGAAAATCATTGAAGGCGATGGGCTGGTAGACCAGCCTGGGTTTGCCGCAGGAAGCGATATAAAAATCATCGCAAACTTGCCCTACAATATCGCGACACCGCTGTTGATCGGCTGGCTAGAAGCCGATGCCTGGCCTCCTTTTTATAGCTCAATGACACTGATGTTTCAAAAAGAAGTGGCAGAACGGATTTCGGCACCGGTAGGTTCAAAATCATATGGCCGACTGGCGGTATTGGCACAATGGCGTTGTACCACCGAAGTACTGTTTGATATCTCCCCGCAAGCCTTCACACCGCCGCCAAAGGTCACTTCCAGCGTAATACATCTGGAGCCGCGCCTTAAGCCCTCCGCATGCAGCCAGAAAACCTTGACGCAAGTTGCCAGTGCGGCCTTCGGGCAACGCCGAAAAATGCTACGGCAAAGCCTGAAATCTCTTGGTGTAACTGCTGAAATATTTGAGCAAACGGGTATCGCACCAACAGATAGGGCAGAACAGGTTCCAGTAGAAGGATTTGTGGCTCTCGCAAACGCGTTCGACGCTCTTAGAGCTGGCTGATTAGGCCATCCACGAACATCTTCATTCCAATCGCACGCTCACGGCGCATGCGCTCAGCATGCAGAATTGATTGAACCTTTTCAAAAGATGGTTCAAGCTTTTCGTTGATAATGACGTAGTCATATTCGGACCACTGTTCCATTTCGAGCGCTGAGTTCGCCAAGCGCCGTGCAATCACATCAGCCGTATCTTCTGCGCGGCGTTCCAGACGAGATTTCAACTCGTCAATACTGGGTGGCAAAACAAAGATTCTGACAAGATCTTCCGGCATTTTTTCTTGTAATTGTTTGGTACCCTGCCAGTCGATGTCAAACAAAACATCACGGCCGCTTGACAAAGCATCTTCAACTGGGTCGCGAGGCGTGCCGTAGAAGTTTCCATGGACTTCGGCCCATTCCAGCAGCTCTCCACGGTCTCGCATGACCGTAAACTTTTTTTGGTCGATGAAATGATAGTGCGTTCCGTCTATTTCACTAGGGCGCTGCTCTCGTGTTGTCACAGATACTGACAGCTCTATTTCGGTATTCTTGTCCAAAATCTGTCTGGCAATGCTGGATTTGCCGGCGCCCGAGGGAGATGACAAGACAAGCATAACCCCGCGTCGATCAATTGTGTTGGCAGAAGTGTTGCGCATCTGGCGATCCTATTCGATATTCTGTATCTGCTCACGCATTTGATCGACAGCAGCCTTTAATGCCAAGCCAGTTTTCGTAAGGCTTGGATCATTCGACTTTGAGCAAAGCGTATTTGCTTCACGATTAAATTCCTGCGTCAGAAAATCAAATTTTCGACCCACAGGCTGATCGGTATCCAGCAGAACTTTTGCCGCCTCGACATGCGCGCGCAATCGATCAATCTCTTCCTGAATATCAGCCTTGGTGGCAATCAGCATCGCCTCCTGATGCAAGCGATCTTCCTCCAGCCGGGACTGACCATTGGACAGCAATGAGATTTGGTTGCGCAACCGTTCCTGGATGGCGGCGGCACTGCGTGATGGGTTTTGCAAAGCTTCGTCAGTCAAATCCGAAATTTGCTCTACTAATCCCGATACCACACTGTGAAGATGCGCTCCCTCCGCGGCACGCGCTTGTCGTAGAGCGGAGATAGCTTCTACAAAACTGTCAAACAATGCGTTTGTCAGGGCTTCCAGCACCTCCTGATCCGGCTCTTCGGTCGCGCGCTCCAAGACCCCCGACATGGATAAAATATCGGTAGCGCGAGGAGGTATTGTTTCCCGTTTGCCTTCAACAAAAGCTATATGATCAAGCGCCTGCTGGAGTGCTTCTTCATTGATCTGCAAGGCCGATTTATTTTCAGACTGCGTTAAAGAAAGTGCGCATTGTACATTGCCGCGGCCCAGCTGGCTCTGGGCATATTTGCGGCATTTTTGGTCAAGAATATCAAAAGTTTGCGGCAAACGGAACTTAAGGTCCAAGCCTTTGCCATTTACGCTCCGGATCTCCCAATACCATGATCTGTCTTCAAAGGTCCCTTCAGAACGGCCATAACCAGTCATGCTGCTTATCGCCATTTTGGGACCTCTCTTCTTATCTTGTTGATTAAAGTGGCATTCATTAGAGCTTAGTTACTCGTTTCGCCACTCTCATCAGCACCATTTGAGTTCTCAGCAGCACGCTCCCGCTCGATCTCACGCCATTTACGAACATTTGCTTGGTGTTCCGCAAAAGTTTCCGCAAACGCGTGCCCACCCGAACCATCGGCCACAAAGAACAAATCTTTAGTACGCGCCGGGTTTATAACGGCCTCCAAAGCCGCCCGACCAGGATTGGCAATTGGTCCTGGTGGCAAGCCATCTATAACATAGGTGTTGTAGGGGTTCTCCGCTCGCAAATCAGCGCGAGAGATAGGCCGGCCAAGTGTCCCTTCACCGCCGACAATACCGTAAATGACAGTTGGGTCTGTTTGAAGACGCATGCCCTGTTTCAAGCGGTTGATGAAGACGCTCGCAACACGTGGCCGCTCGTCAGCCAAAGCGGTCTCTTTTTCGACAATACTGGCCAAAATGACCATCTCTTCAGGTGTCGAGATTGGCAAATCGGGAGAGCGGCGTGACCAAACATCCGCCACCACACGATCACGCGCATTACGCATGCGATCAAGCAGTTGCTTGCGGTTGTCGCCGCGTGTGAATTTATAGGTTTCCGGAAGCAACGTGCCCTCCGGGGGAATACCATCAATGGACCCAGTCAAGACGGGATCATCATTCAAAATATCAACAATTTGTTTTGTTGTTCGGCCTTCAGGGATGGTGACCGAATGCAAAATGGACTTACCTTCGACAAGCCTTGCAACAACATCCGCCATCGAAGACTTTTCTTCAAAGAGATATTCACCAGCTTTTAATTTACCGTGAGAGTCGGTCACTCGCACACCGGCAAGGAAGAGTATCTTGTTGTCGATAATCTGTTGTTCATCCAGCAAATTCGCGATGGCTTGAACATTCATCCCACGCTCAACCACGATTGATTTGTCGGTCTGCAGCGGGCCTTCTGCTTCGTACAATGTCTTGCCGTAAAAGAGCAGGCCGCCCAATACAACCACAAGCACAATTGCTGACATCAGAATAAAGTTTAGAAGAAACACAATGGGATGGCGACGTCGGGCACGCCCGGACGGTGGTGGCGGCGCAATTTCAGACTGGAGGGATTGCCTTGCACTACGCGGCGAATAACGTCGCTCCTCGCTATCAAAATCTAGCGGATCGTAGTCCGAGTTTTTTGAACCACGTCTGGATCGCGTCATCGTTACGTCTCCAAAAAGAGGTCAGCGTTAATACAGGATAACCTGTTTTAGCGAAGATCCCGAAAAATAAGTGATGCGTTTGTACCGCCAAATCCAAAAGAATTTGATAGCGAAACTGAAATTTCTTTTTCCTTTGCCTTATGCGGCACCAGGTCAATCTTGGTTTCAACGGAGGGATTATCCAAATTCAACGTCGGAGGAGCAACATTATCACGAATGGCCAGGAGCGAGAATATCGCCTCAATAGCGCCAGCCGCTCCCAACAAGTGTCCTGTGGCAGACTTAGTCGCAGACATCGTCAAATTGGCTGCATTGTCTTCCATCAAGCGTTCTACAGCGCGCAACTCAATTTCATCACCAAGCGGTGTGGATGTCCCATGCGAATTCACATAATCAATGTCGGAAGCATCAAGGCCAGCACGTTTCAAGGCAGCCTTCATACAGCGATATGCGCCATCGCCATCCTCAGAAGGTGCGGTAATATGATGGGCGTCTCCGGAAAGACCATAGCCAATCAATTCGCCGTATATTTTGGCACCGCGTGCTTTCGCATGCTCGTATTCTTCAAGGACCACAATACCTGCGCCCTCACCCATAACAAAGCCATCACGATCCTTATCATAAGGCCGTGATGCTTTGGTTGGCTCATCATTAAATGCTGTAGACAGAGCTCGGCATGAGGCAAACCCGGCAAGAGACAACCGACAGACTGGCGACTCTGTTCCGCCAGCCACCATAATATCCGCATCGCCTAGAGCAATAAAACGCCCAGCGTCTCCGATCGCATGCGCGCCTGTCGAGCAAGCGGTAACGACGGAATGGTTTGGCCCTTTGAGTCCGTGCTTGATAGATACGTAACCGGAAGCCAGATTAATCAAACGGCCGGGGATAAAGAATGGACTTAGTCGACGTGGGCCGTGATCGCGCAGAAAATGCGCAGCGGTTTCAATACCCTCAAGCCCACCGATGCCAGAACCGATCAAAACACCAGATGAAATCTGATCTTCGTAGCTTGTGGGATGCCAATCCGCATCGTCGAGCGCCTGCTGCGCAGCAGCCATGGCATATACAATAAAATTGTCGACCTTGCGCTGATCTTTCGATGCCATCCAGTCATCGGGGTTGTATGTCCCATTGGAGCCGTCACCATAGGGGATGTGGCACGCAATTTTGCAAGCGATGTCGTCGACTTCGAAACGCTCTACGCGTGACGCACCACTTTTGCCGGCAATAAGGTTTGCCCAAGACGGTTCAACTCCGCAGCCGAGCGGGTTAACCGTGCCAAGGCCAGTTACAACCACACGTCTCATAGTCTACCCAACTGCTGAGCTGAAAAATTCTTCGGCATATGCTCTTTTACAGGCGCCGGCTTCCGGGAAGCCGGCAACCAATTATTAGTGACAAACAGGCTTACGCACTTGCTTGAGATTCGATGAACTTTACTGCGTCTCCAACTGTCACGATGGATTCTGCAGCTTCGTCAGGAATCGTAATTTCGAAAGCTTCTTCGAATTTCATCACCAACTCAACTGTGTCCAGGCTATCCGCGCCAAGATCTTCAATAAAGCTAGCCTCAATCGTTACCTTGTCTGCCTCGGCATCCAGGTGGCCAATTACGATTTCTTTCACCTTGTCGGCAACATTGCTCATAAGTCACTTTCCTCATTCATTCACCGCACTTTTGGCGGCTGCTTAAATAAACTTTACACCAAGGAAGTTGAACCGGTAACCCCGTCCAAAGTCCTTATCTAAGCGCAATACACGCCAGTGTTTCTTTCCGTTCGCCTAGCTTAGATTTGATGCCTCGAAACCCAACTAAGTCCAGTTGGTCAAGATTGGCACCACGAAATATCGTGCTGAAACCAAAACAAAACCGATTAATAATTTCCAGTGACAGGCTATGCGGCAAAAACGTCGCAACAATCAAGGAATTTCGCGCTTGCTAACACAGTTTATTTTGAAACGCCAGCAACAGCAAGACTCTGTCATGTTCGCACCTAGCCCTAGACCATGGCCATGCCGCCATTGATCTGAATCGTCTCACCTGTGATGTAAGCAGCTTCCTGACTCGCCAAAAACACCACTGCTGCGGCAATTTCATCCGGCGCGCCAAGGCGACCAACTGGAACACCAGTGAGAATCGTTTCCCGCTGTTTGTCGTTCAACTTGTCATTCATAGCAGAATCAATGAGACCTGGGGCGACACAGTTCACCGTTATCCCCCGACTTGCGACTTCTCTCGCAAGTGCTTTGGACATACCGACTAGACCTGCCTTTGTGGCCGCATAGTTAGCCTGGCCAGCGTTGCCAACCATTCCGGCAACGGACGTAATTCCAATAATACGGCCCTGACGCGCTTTCATCATGCCGCGAAGACAGGCCCTTGCAAGCTCAAACGGCGCATTGAGATTGATATCAACAACTGTATCCCAATCGTCATCCTGCATTCGCATGGCAAGTCCGTCACGCGTGACACCTGCGTTGTTCACCAGTATATCAATCTGGCCTAACTCTTCCAGCACCGCCGGAACCAAACCCGAACGCGCCTCTCTATCTCCCAGATTGCAAGGGAAGACATGTGCTCGCTCGCCAAGTTTCGCTTTTAGTGCTTTAAGTGCCTCAACACGGGTTCCATGAAGTGCCACGGTTGCACCATGAGCGTGAAGCGCTTTCGAAATTGAAGCGCCGAGACTTCCACTTGCACCGGTTACTAGAGCTATCTTTCCAGTCAGATCAAACATGAATCAGTCCTTTGACATATTTTTGCGCTGCATATCAAACTAGTGCTTGAATGTCCTCAGGCTTACCAACAGCCTGTGCCGCAACATCTGGTGCAATGCGCTTTATCAATCCGGTCAACACTTTGCCCGCTCCGACTTCCAGAGCCTCTGTCACCCCATTTTCGCTCAGCCACACAATGGATTCGCGCCAACGCACGCGTCCGGTAACCTGCTCCACCAGGTGCTTCTTTATGGCATCCGGATCGGAAATCGGACTGGCCAACACATTTGCCACCAACGGTACAGCTGGTGCGTTGAACGAAGCACCCTCAAGAGCTTCCGCCATACGTTCTGCAGCGGGTTGCATCAGCGAACAATGGAAAGGTGCGCTCACTGGGAGCATCAACGCACGCCGTGCACCGAGCGCTTTTGCCAGTTCTGCAGCTTTTTCCACCGCCTGCTTAGCACCGGAGACCACAACTTGACCTGGAGCATTGTCATTGGCCACATCACACGCGCCAGCTTCCGAAGCCTCCTGCACAAGGCCTTCAACCTGCTCCAATTCCAATCCCAGAATAGCAGCCATAGCTCCCTCACCTACTGGAACGGCACTTTGCATTGCGTCGCCACGAATTCGCAGAAGTTTTGCGGCATCCGAAATACTTATGCTTCCAGCCGCCGCCAAAGCGGAGTATTCACCAAGCGAGTGCCCGGCTACGTAAGATGCATTATCTGCCACTTTAATACCGGCGTCTGCCATTGCAGCTATCGTTGCCAAACTTACCGCCATTAAAGCTGGTTGGGTGTTGGAGGTTAATGTCAGCGCATCAAGCGGGCCTTCCCAGATAATATCACTCAGTTTCTCTCCAAGGGCCTCGTCGACTTCCTGAAACACAGCTTTTGCAGCGGGAGATGCGTCTGACAAGGTTTTGCCCATGCCAACGGCCTGGCTTCCTTGGCCTGGAAATGTGAATACGCGTGCCATTAAGATAAAACCTCGTGTCGCTTGGTCGGTGTAGATTGCAATTTGGTGGGTGTGACACTCCATTCAAGGCATTCCTGTCAAGGAACTTTGCAATTATTTGCCCTAAACAGGCGGTTTTTGCTTGAATCACCTTGCATTTGAAGACGCCAGCAGTATAACGCCGCCATCGCAACCAGTTCAGCTGGGGGCTGAACGATGGGCTATGGCATTTTGTGGAAACATGAGGCGTCGTAGTAGGGCATTTCCCGGCTGTCGGTGTCCCCGCTCTCGATGCGTCTTCGATCAGCCTTTCCGACGGCCAATTTGGCCAAAGGGCTTCGACGGGGCTTTGCGCTGAACTAGATATAAGGAAAGGCAATATGCCACTTTACGAGCATGTCGTGCTTGCACGCCAAGACTTGTCCGGCCAGCAGGTAGAAGCTCTGGTCGACAATATGAAAGAAGTTCTCTCTGAAAATGGCGGCGAAGTGCCGTTTGTGGAAAGCTGGGGCCTCAAATCCCTGACTTATCGCATTCAGCGTAACCGCAAAGCGCATTTCACATTCATGAACATCAACGCACCTCATGCAGCGGTTGCGGAAATGGAGCGTCAAATGCGTCTGAATGAAGATGTACTGCGTTACATGACCATTCGTGTCAAAGAGCATGAAGAGGGTCCAACAGCCATGATGCAAAAACGTGATCGTGATGATCGTCGCCCCGGTGGCGGTGGTCGTGGTCGTGACCGGTAAGAGCAAGGATTTATTCAATGGTTGATATCGCACAACTTCCGCAACGTCGTCCTTTTCACCGTCGTCGCAAAACTTGCCCGTTCTCCGGAGCCAATTCACCGAAGATCGATTACAAAGACGTGAAACTTCTTCAGCGCTACGTATCAGAGCGTGGCAAGATTGTTCCTTCGCGCATCACAGCAGTTTCCGCCAAGAAACAGCGCGAGTTGGCTCAGGCCATCAAACGTTCACGTTTCCTCGGTTTGCTGCCATACGTAATTAAGTAAGTATATTATTGGGCGGTAGAATTAACTGCCGCCCAATTGCAAATCAGCTGAGGCAGACAATCGGTTCGATTGAACGCTTCTAACCGCCAACGCGGGACAGCGAGAGAATGACACAGACAATTCTTATCAGCATCGGCGCCGGTCTTTTATCGGCACTTTTATTCGGAAGCGTGCTTGCTGGCGCGCTCACGGCTTTGGTGCTTCCGCTGTTTGCTCAGCTTCCCATTCAAATCGCCAGCCTCACCTTCGGTCCGCGTTCAGGGGTCATTTCTGCCATTGCTGCGGCAATTGCTATTGTGGCAGCAGCCGGACTAGTTGAAATTTCCGTGCCGTACGCGCTGAATGTCGCCATACCAGCATTGATTGCAAGCTATCTGATTGCTCTGAGAAATACAGACGTGGCGGAAGCGAGTATCTCCGCATGGTTTCCAATGGGCCGTGTGCTATCGGCTGTTGCGGTCACGTCTGTTGTTTGTGTCATTTTGATCGGTCTTCACACAGGGTTTAACCCTCAATCTGCCGCCGCTTCCATACAGCCACAAGCCGAGCTGATGTTGCAGAGCTCTATCAATGCTGGGCAAATTACTACAGAAGTCATCAACGAGGCTGTGTCAATCTTTGTGGCAGTATTGCCCTTTGTCGCGGCTGCAGCCTTAGTATTGATTACAACCTTGAACCTTACCTTGGCGATACGCATTGCAAGACGCTATGGCGCCTTCAAACGGCCACCAGCATCAATTGCGACGCTTGAATTCCCAAAATTGATGTATGTGACGGCGCTGTTTGCAATCGCGGTCATTTGGATCACCGGCGAGGCAACGCCAATCCTTGCGGTTGTGGCTGGCGCATCGGTATCTCTTGTCATCATTTCTGGGTTTGCAGCGCTGCATGCTCTGACACAAAAAATGTCTGCACGCAGCATCGTGCTTTTCGCAGTTTATGGAAGCATCATTCTTTTCGGCTTTCCCATTTTGCTCATTCTCGCCCTTGGTTGGCTGGATGGGTTCCTAAATCTCCGGGGGCGTTCTGCCTCTGGCGCTTCTAACTCTTGAATAAAACCAGATAGGACAAAGACATGAACATTATTCTTCTTGAGCGTATCGCTCGCCTCGGCCAGGTCGGCGATGTTGTACGTGTTAAAGACGGTTATGCCCGCAACTACCTTCTGCCAAACGGCAAAGCTTTGCGCGCGACTTCTGCAAACATGAAAGAATTTGAAAACCGCCGTGCTGAAATCGAAGCACGCAATCTGGATCTGCAGAACGATGCGCAGGATGTTGCCGGCCGTATGGACGGTACCAGCGTTGTTCTCATCCGCCGTGCTGGACAAACTGGTCAGCTCTACGGTTCTGTTACAACCCGCGACATCGCTTCTGCTCTGGATGAAGCAGGCTTCAAAGTTCAGCGCTCACAAATTCAGTTGAATGAGCCAATCAAGAAAATCGGTTTGCATGAAGTGACAATCGCTTTGTTTGCCGATGTAAACGCGTCAGTCACTGTAAATGTTGCGCGCTCCGAAGATGAAGCGGAACGTCAAGCTAAAGGTGAAGATGTTTCAGTTGCAGATGATCAATTCGACGACGAAGAAGAAGTCGCGGATGAAGACGCTCCAGATCTGGAAGAGGTGTTTGAAGAAGGCGCTGCAGAACTTGAGGAAGGCACTGAAGCTGATTCGGAAGAAGAGACCGAATAAGCACTCAGCTTTTATAAAAAAGCGCCCGGTTTCAATGCCGGGCGTTTTTGCTTTGTGGGTAGTGGGGACAAAGCCCACCCTTCCCATCAATATGATGACCAGACGCAAATGAGTGAGCAATCACCCTTCCGATATGGTTTCCAAATGGTTAAATACGGCTCGTAACGGAGAGCCGAATGAACACCACAGCATTGACCAGCATCGAGACCAACGACAATTTGCAAGAGCAAAGTGACGACAGTTACCGACTGGCACCTCACAACCTTGAAGCTGAACAGGCATTGCTGGGTGCAATCCTAATCAACAACGAAGCTTTCTATCGCGTCTCAGATTTCCTTGAACCTGAACATTTTTATGAAGGCTTACATCGGGAGATTTATGAAACCGCTGCTCAGCTCATTCGAGTGGGCAAGGTCGCAACTCCAATAACGCTGAAGACCTTTTTGCCTGCCGACGAGCAAGTTGGTGAAATTACAGTTGGTCAGTATCTGGTCCGTCTTGCTACCCAGGCGACCACTATTATCAACGCAGTGGATTATGGGCGATCCATCTATGATCTTGCCATTCGCAGAAGCTTAATTGGCATTGGCGAGGATCTGGTGAATGTTGCATTTGATTCACCTGTGGACCACGCACCACGCGAGCAAATCGAAGATGCTGAGAAACGGCTCTACGAACTTGCCGAACAAGGTCGGTATGATGGCGGTTTCCACAGCTTTACCGATGCGTTGAAGGATGCCATTGACATGGCAAGCGCAGCCTATCAACGAGACGGGCACTTGTCTGGAGTCTCCACAGGACTGCGCGATCTGGACAAGCAAATGGGTGGCCTACAATCGTCAGATTTGGTTATTCTAGCAGGCCGTCCTGCAATGGGTAAAACAGCGCTAGCTACCAACATCGCGTTCAATATTGCCAAGGCCTATATGGGCGAAGTACAGCCAGATGGCACAACAAAAGCTACAAATGGCGGGATTGTTGGCTTCTTCTCACTCGAGATGTCATCTGAGCAACTTGCGACTCGTATCATTGCTGAGCAGTCTCAGGTGTCGTCTTCAGAAATCCGGCGCGGATCAATTGACGAACGGCAATTCAACGACATTGTTATTGCCAGTCAGGAAATGCAGAGCATTCCGTTTTACATCGACCACACCGGCGGCATTTCAATTTCCCAACTGACGGCACGCGCCCGTCGCCTGAAACGGCAACGTGGACTGGATATGTTGATCATCGACTATGTTCAATTGCTGAGTGGATCTGGAAAGCGTTCAGATAACCGAGTTCAGGAAATCACTGAGATCACCACCGGACTGAAGGCACTTGCGAAGGAGCTGAATATCCCGATCCTCGCATTGTCGCAGCTATCGCGACAGGTTGAGAACCGCGATGACAAACGCCCACAGCTCTCCGATCTTCGTGAATCAGGATCAATCGAGCAGGATGCGGACGTTGTGGTATTTGTGTATCGCGAAGAGTATTATCTCCAACGTCAAATGCCAAAAGAAGGCACCGAAGAGTTTTTCAAATGGCAAGCGGATATGGAGGAAGTAGCCGGTGTTGCAGAAGTCATCATTGCCAAGCAACGTCATGGACCAACAGGCACCGTGAAGCTACAATTCGAAGGTGAATTTACCCGATTCAGCGATTTGGCACAGGATGACCACCTTCCGGAGCAGTATGGATAACGCATCAATTGAGGCTGCAATAGCAGGTGCGCGACTTACCGTTGATCTTGGTGCTATCGCGGACAATTGGCGCCTGCTCAACGACATGTCTGGCAATGCCGAATGTAGCGCGGTTGTAAAGGCAAACGCTTACGGTCTTGGCATCGAACAGGTCGTTCCCACGCTTTGGAAAACTGGCTGCCGGACCTTTTTTGTTGCCCTGCCCGAAGAAGGCATTCGCACTCGCAAAATTGCCCCCGACGCTGTGATTTATATACTCGCCGGGTTTTTCCCGGAAGCTCTAGAGACTTATAGGCGCTACAAACTCAGGCCTGTCGTTAATGCTGAGATTGATGTGTGGCTCAAGGCGGTGGGTGATGAAAAGCTACCTTATGCCATTCAGTTGGAAACCGGAATGAACCGGTTGGGGTTACCAATCCCTGACTACCATGGGCTGCTTGCCAGCGACGCACTTGACGGCTATCCGCCCAGCCTGCTGATGAGTCATCTCGCGTGTGCCGACACACCAGCGGACGCATTGAGCGGAATACAAAACAGGGCTTTCAAGCCAGCCGTTGAGGCACGAACCGGCACTGTCGCATCGCTTGCAAATTCTGCCGGAATCTTTCTGGGATCAGATTATCACTATGATTTGGTCAGGCCTGGTATAGCGCTTTATGGCGGCGCATGCACCGCAGATGCGTTATTAAAAAATCCAATGAAACCAACTATTAAGATAGAATCTCGGATTCTGCAGATTAAGTCTGCCGCGCCCGGTGAGACAGTGGGGTATGGCGGTGCGGAAACTGTTCTTCCCTCCACGCATGACATGTCTGGTCGCAGGATCTTGGCAACAATCGCCTCTGGATATGCGGATGGATATATCCGGTCAGCCGGTAGCAGTGACATTCGCAAAGGCGCTTTTGCTGCATGGAGAGGACATCAGGTCCCTCTTCTGGGTCGAGTTTCCATGGATCTCACAACCGTTGATTTAACTGATCATCCAGATGTAGATGAATTAGCGGGCTGTGATTATCAGAACGAATGGATAGAGTTGATCGGCCCAAATGTTGTGCTGGATGATACTGCCACCATTGCCGGAACAATCGGATACGAATTTCTAACAAGCCTCGGAAATCGCTTCCATCGGATCTACACCAACGACATTTGATCGGATTAGTCTTGGCTAAACAGAAAATACAATATGTCTGCCAGAATTGTGGTGCGGTAACACCGCGCTGGGCAGGAAAATGCGAGTCCTGCAACGCTTGGAATACTATAGTTGAGGAAAATCCCGGCTCCGGCATTGGCGGTGCTTCAAAGCGGTTGGTCGGCAAAGGCCGGGTAATGGAACTTGTGCCGCTTGAGGGTGAAACGCCGGAAGCACCCCGGATCACGAGTGGCATCACAGAACTCGACCGCGTAACAGGCGGCGGATTTGTTCCCGGTTCTGCACTTCTTGTCGGCGGTGATCCCGGCATAGGAAAATCTACAATCCTACTACAAGCCGCTGCCGAACTGGCAAGGTCTGGCAAAAAAGTCATTTATATTTCAGGCGAGGAAGCAATCGCACAAGTCCGCATGCGTGCCCAACGCCTCGGTCTTCGCGATGCGTCCGTGCAATTAGCAGCCGAAACCAGTGTGGAAGATATTCTGACAACCCTGGAAGCAGACACCCCACCTGCCCTTTTGATCCTTGATTCAATCCAGACCCTTTGGACATCGCAGGTCGACTCGGCTCCAGGAACCGTCACGCAGGTACGTACAGCGGCACAGGCAATGATTCGCTATGCCAAAAAAATGGGAACAACAACCATTCTGGTAGGGCACGTAACGAAGGACGGGCAGATAGCTGGCCCCCGTGTTGTGGAACACATGGTGGATGCCGTATTTTATTTTGAGGGTGAAGGCGGACATCAGTTCCGTATCATGCGCGCTGTCAAAAATCGTTTCGGTCCGACCGATGAAATTGGCGTCTTCGAGATGACCGGCGGCGGATTGCGAGAGGTCTCGAACCCGTCCGAGTTGTTCTTAGGCGAGAGGAAAGCCAACAATCCAGGTACCGCAGTTTTTGCCGGCATGGAAGGCACGCGCCCTGTCTTGGTAGAGATACAAGCTTTGGTCGCTCCCTCTTCTTTGGGAACTCCGCGTCGAGCAGTCGTTGGGTGGGATAACAGCCGACTTGCTATGGTTATTGCGGTGTTGGAGACACATTGCGGTGTGAAAATCGGTGCAAATGATGTATATTTGAACATCGCAGGCGGACTGCGAATTGCGGAACCTGCCGCAGATTTAGCTGTCGCTGCGGCTCTCGTATCTTCTTTAACCGGCGCTCCTCTGCCGCAAAACAGCGTCTACTTTGGTGAAATCAGCCTGTCTGGGGCTATTCGATCTGTGACACATACACAGTCCCGATTGAAGGAAGCTGAGAAGCTTGGGTTCACTTTGGCAACGGCTGCGGAGGCGGCTCAAGACAACGCAGTTGGCCTCAAAGACCTTTCACTAAGCGCCATCGCAGACCTGACAAGCATGGTCGCGTCAATTGCTGCAACAGCCCCACAACGAGAACCTTAGGAAAACTCCGCAGAAATATTTGGCAATGCAGCATATTCAGGTTAAGAAGCCCAAAGCTTAATAAAACACCCCGGAGCCTACCCCATGTCCCTTACCATCCTGGACGGAATACTTCTGGGCATCATGTTGATTTCGGCCTTTTTGGCAATGATGCGTGGCTTTGTTCGGGAAGTCTTCTCTATTGGCACATGGGTCGCAGCCGCCGCGGCCGCTTTGTTCTTCCATCCATACGTTCTGCCTTATGTCGAGCCATATGTTGGCAATGATTTGCTCTCGGTCGCCTTATCAGCCGCTGCTGTGTTTTTCGTTACCTTGATCATCGTATCTTTTATAACCATACGCATTTCAGATTTCATTCTGGACAGTGGTGCAGGACCGATAGATCGCACACTTGGTTTCATGTTCGGCGCCGCACGTGGCTTGCTTATCGTTGTTGTGGCATTGATGATTTTCAATGGCTTGGTACAACGGGAAAATCGACCTGAGTGGGTCACGAATGCGCAATCTCTGCCGACCTTATTGGAAATCGGAGGACGTATAACAGCGGCCTTACCTGAAAACATTCAGGAAACGATCGCAGAATTCCTGGGAAGCAGAACCACAGGCCCTGATGACGATGTTCTTCCTAGCGATGATGATCCAGAGCCTGCAACTACAACCACACCGTCATCCCCCGCTCCGTTGGAGTCTGCGCCGCAGGAAGACACACCTAGTGTTCAGCAGGACAGTGAAGAACTTGCTCCACTGGGCACCGAGGATCCAGCGGCTATCCCTCAGGATGACGCGAGAAATGTAGAGCGAATCATAAACGCCACACCGGTGAATTGATATGATCCCGAACGACGACAAACTTCATGAAGAGTGTGGCGTCTTCGGCGTCTTTGGCCACGCAGATGCGGGTGCGATTACAACCCTCGGACTTCACGCGCTACAGCACCGCGGTCAAGAAGCGGCTGGCATTGTGGCCTTTGACGGACAGCAATTTTATTCTGAACGACACATTGGCTTGGTTGGAGACAACTTTACCAAACCAGCTGTCATCAAAAGACTGAGTGGTGACCGCGCAATCGGCCACAACCGATATGCAACAACTGGCGGCGCTGGCCTTCGAAATGTCCAACCACTATTTGCCGAGTTCGCCGGTGGTGGGTTCGCCGTTGCGCACAATGGCAATCTCACAAACGCCCACACGCTAAAACGCGAATTACAGCTACGCGGTTCAATTTTTCAATCAACGTCCGACACCGAGGTGATTATTCATCTGATAGCGACGAGTGAAAAAGGCCCACTGGTTGGCAGAATCGTAGATTCGCTTAACCAGATCGAAGGCGCATATTCGCTTGTGGCACTGTCTCGTAAAAAGATGATCGGTTGCCGGGACCCGCTGGGCGTCCGACCACTTGTTCTGGGGGATTTGGAAGGTGCATACGTATTGGCGTCTGAAACATGTGCGCTCGATATCATCGGCGCGCGTTTCGTTCGTGAGATTGATCCAGGCGAAATGGTGGTAATTACCGAAGAGGGTATTGAGAGCCTTCGTCCATTTGATGTCAAGAAATCGCGATTTTGCATATTTGAGCACGTATATTTCGCAAGACCAGATTCCATTATTCAGGGGACCAGTGTCTACGATGTCCGAAAGCAGATCGGCATTGAACTGGCCAATGAATCGCCAGCGGATGCAGATATTGTAATTCCGGTGCCAGATTCTGGAACACCTGCGGCGATTGGCTATGCGGAACAAAGCGGATTGCGTTTCGACCTCGGCATTATTCGAAATCACTATGTTGGGCGGACATTCATCCAACCAACAGATTCCATTCGGCATATGGGTGTGAAGCTGAAGCACAACGCGAACAGCTCCGTGCTGAAAGGTCGTCGTGTTGTACTGGTAGACGATTCCATCGTTCGTGGCACCACATCCAGCAAGATCGTACAAATGGTACGAGATGCAGGCGCATCAGAAGTGCATATGCGTATCGCCAGTCCACCAACAAAAAGCCCGTGCTACTACGGCGTTGACACACCTGAGAAGTCGAAGCTGTTGGCATCGCGCATGTCTGTAGAAGCCATGCAAGATTATATCAAAGTGGATTCGCTGGCGTTCCTCAGCCTCGACGGTCTTTATCGTGCTGTTGGAGAAGACGCGCGCAACAATGAACAGCCCCAATTTTGTGACGCTTGCTTTACGAGCGAATATCCAACACCTCTCACCGACAAAGACGATGAACGCGCCAGCGATCAAATCGCGACATTGGTGGAGGCCAGCTAGTGACCCGAAAAGTTCTTGAAGGCCAGGTGATGGTCATCACTGGTGCGTCCCGTGGCATTGGCTATCAGATAGCGCTTCAATTGGCTGATTTGGGCGCGCACGTTGTAGCTGTCGCCCGAACTGTAGGCGGGCTTGAAGATCTTGATGATGCCATTCAAGCAAATGACGGGTCTGCAACCTTGGTTCCTCTGGACCTGACCGACTATGACGGAATAGACCGTCTGGGCGCAGCCATTTACGAGCGCTGGGGCAAGTTAGATGGCTTCGTTGCCAATGGCGGAATACTAGGTGTGCTTTCTCCCCTTGGTCACATAAAACCCAACGATTGGGAAAAGGTCATGGATGTCAATGTGACAGCCAACTGGCGGCTTATTCGCTCACTTGACCCACTGTTGCGCCAAGCAGATGCCGCTCGGGTGACTTTTCTATCTTCCGGGGCTGCTTGGAAATGCAAGCCTTTCTGGGGACCTTACGCAGTCTCCAAAGCCGCTGTTGAAGCGTTGGCAAAAGTGTATGCCGGGGAAACGCGCCAGACCAACATGGCCGTCAACGCCATCAATCCCGGCGCTACACGCACCGCAATGCGCGCGAAGGCAATGCCGGGTGAAGATCCTGATACGCTACCAACGCCTGCTGCAGTTGCTGAAAAAATCGTAGCGACAATGCTTCCCGAATTCACGCAGACCGGCAAACTTGTTGATGTTATGGGCGATCAAATCTTCGATCTTATTCCCGGCTATCAAGCCACTTGATAAGACTACTAAGCCGCTTCTTCTGATCAAGTTTCAGCTGAGAATTCAAATCTCCGCGCGCTCGACCCATTTTTGCAACTCTGGCGCATCGTAATTTTCAAAAGCCTGCAGGATTTCTGCTGCATCCTTGCTGAAAATAGCCATATCCCGATGCCCCTTGCGGACAAACCCTTCAGATGACTGGTGATCAAGAAACGCGCAAAGTGGATCGTAAAACCCGAGAATATTCATGAATGCCAAAGGCTTATCATGATGACCCAATTGTGCCCAAGTCCAAATTTCAAAGATTTCTTCCAATGTGCCGACACCACCCGGCAAAGCAATAAAACCATCGGACAGGTCCGCCATCAGAGCCTTGCGTTCATGCATAGATGAGACGATGTGCTGCTCTGAAAGGCCTTTATGGCCGATTTCCTTGTCGACAAGCGCTTTGGGCATCACCCCTACAACCCTGCCACCAGCTTCCAATGCAGCATCGGCAACCGCCCCCATTAAACCAACTTCCGCGCCACCATAGACGAGCTCGTAGCCTCGCGTTACGATGGCCGCACCAAGGGTTTGTGCGGCTTCCAGATAAGCTGGATCATTGCCAGGGTTTGATCCGCAGAAAACGCAGATGCGCTTTAGTGTGTCAGTCGTCATTTCGTTCCCCAATCAATAATTCCAACGCTATTTCGCAAGCGCTTCCATAACCCGCGCCCAAGAGCGTATGCCCTTGTGGAAGCTGGTCAGATTATACTTCTCGTTCGGGCTGTGAATGCTGTCATCATCAAGACCAAAGCCAATCAGCAGCGTATCCATACCCAAAACACGCTTAAATTCGCCCACAATTGGAATCGAACCGCCCATGCCCATCAACACGGCTTCTTTATTCCATTCATCGGTCAATGCTCTTTGAGCTTTCAGTATTTCCGGCATGTCGCGCGGCAAACTAAAGGCGCGGTCATTGCCATAGCCAGTGAATTCGGCCGTGCAATCTTCAGGCAGCATGCTTTCCACATAACTGCGAAAGGCAGCTTGAATAGCCTTTGGGTCCTGCTCACCTACGAGCCGGAAGGAAACTTTAGCAGACGCTTTGGAAGCGATGACAGTTTTGGCCCCTGCCCCAGTGTATCCACCAGTGATACCATTTACATCGCATGTTGGCCGTGCCCAGATCTGCTGGAGGGCGGAATAGGCTTTTTCGCCAGCAGGATCGGAAAGACCAACGGCGCCAAGGAATGCATCCGCATCAAAGTTCAACGCGTCCCAGCTTTTGGCAATATCTGGCGCCAGCTCTGACACACCATCGTAGAAATTTGGCAGCGTAATTCGTCCCTCTTCATCATGAAGACCAGCCAGAATTTTGGACAGAACACGGATCGGATTTTGCGCAGCACCACCATAAAGACCTGAGTGCAGGTCGCGGCTTGCGGCTGTAACGACCACTTCCTCATAGACCATCCCACGCAACATTGTATCGATTGCCGGAGTGTTCGCATCATACATATTTGTATCGCAAACAAGCGCAATGTCTGCGCGCAACTCATCTGCATTTGCTTTAAGAAAATCGTCCAAGCTTGGACTGCCGCTTTCCTCTTCACCCTCAAACAACATGGTAATACGAAGCGGCAAGGCACCAGCTTCCGCCATATATGCTCTGCACGCCTCGACAAACGTCAAAAGCTGGCCTTTATCATCTGCGGCACCACGGGCAAAAACCTGCTTCTTGCCATCAACGTCACGAAATTCCGGCTCAAAAGGAGGCGTATTCCACAGTTCAACCGGATCAACCGGCTGCACATCATAGTGACCATAAAACAGCACATGAGGTGCGTCAGGTCCTGCGGCGTGGTTCTTGGCTATAACCATCGGATGTCCGGGGGTGTCACGCCGTGATGCTTCAAACCCAATTCCCTGGAGCTGATCAACCAACCAGTCGGCACCCTGCACGCAATCTTTTGCAAAATCAGGGTCTGTTGAAATGGATTTAATGCGCAGCAAATCAAACCAACGATCAATGCTGGTTTCCAAATCACTATCAATACGGCCAAGAACCGAGTTCAACTTACTCATGGGGAAAATCCTTTAAAGCTTCAAAACCGTTGAGGTCGGCTTAGAATCCGCGTTTCAGTGAACCCAAAATGCCGCGTACCAGAGCACGGCCAAGTTGAGTGCTGACTGAGCGAACAACAGACTTCATGGCTGCCTCCGTTACCGTTTGCCGATTGCTGGAACGACGACGAGTTTTGCTACGGCTGCGACTGCGAGACCGTTTGGTTGGCCGGTCATCGCGATAATTTTTACGGCGACGGCGCGTCGAGCGATTGTCGTCATCATCCCGGTCGTCAAAATCTGGCAATGTAAATCCAGTGCGCGAGCGGCGCATACGACCGGTTTCCTCGCGTTCTTCATCCTCCCGCTCGCGCTGCTTCTCTTCCTGTTTAAGTTTTTCTTCTGCCTGCTCTTTCAATTTTTCATAGGCAGATTCGCGATCAACTCGTTCATCGTACTGGCCGAAAACGGGGCTGGATTGCATGATCTTCTTGCGCTCTTGCGGCGTAATTGGCGCCATGCGGGAGGAAGGGGGGCGAATAAGTGTACGCTGGACGATAGATGGCACACCCTTTTTCATGAGTGTCGACACAAGTGCTTCGCCTACTCCCAGATTTGTAATAACCTCAAAAGCGTCAAACTCCGGATTGGGCCTGAACGTATCTGCTGCCGTTTTCACAGCCTTACGTTCACGCGGAGTATAGGCGCGCAAGGCATGTTGCACCCTGTTTCCAAGCTGAGCCAACACACTATCTGGAACATCCAGAGGATTTTGCGTGACAAAAAAAACACCGACTCCTTTGGAGCGGATGAGCTTAACCACTTGCTCTACCTTTTGCAGGAGAATTTTCGGGGCTTCATCAAACAGCAAGTGAGCTTCATCAAAGAAGAAAACCAGACGTGGTTTATCTGGGTTGCCGACCTCAGGAAGCTGCTCAAACAACTCCGATAAGAGCCACAACAAGAATGTTGCGTAGAGGCGTGGTGACATCATCAATTTGTCAGCTGCCAAGATGTTTACAAGGCCTCGACCATCTGGTGCAGTGCGCAACAAATCGGTAATTGCCAGCGCGGGTTCGCCAAAAAAGTTTTCAGCACCCTGCTGCTCCAACACCAGTAGTTGACGCTGAATGGCACCAACAGAGGCTTTGGAAACGTTGCCGTAGCGACCCGAGATTTCTTGCGCACGTTCCGCCAGGTTTGAAAGTAGCGATTGCAGATCTTTCAGGTCGAGAAGCAACAGACCTTCTTCATCAGCAATCTTGAAAGCGATATTCAATACGCCTTCCTGAGTGGCGTTCAATTCCATAAGCCGCGACAATAGGAGTGGGCCCATGTCTGAAATTGTTGTGCGTATTGGGTGTCCCTGCTCCCCAAACAAATCCCAAAAAACGGTTGGAAATGCTTCGTAATTATAGTCATCAGCAAAACCAATGGTCTCAGCACGCTCTTCAAGAAAGCCCTTGCTGTCCCCGGCCATGGCAAGGCCAGACAGATCGCCCTTCACGTCAGCGCAAAAAACGGGAACTCCGGCCCGTGAAAAGCCCTCCGTTAAAATCTGAAGCGATACGGTCTTACCTGTACCGGTAGCACCCGTAATAAGTCCGTGCCGATTCGCCAGTTTCAGTTGCATATATTCTGGAGAATTGATGCTGTCATCCGGGTGACGACTTGTGCCCAGATAGACTTTGCCTTCTTCATACATTGAATAGTTCTCCGAAATTCTGATGCCCGTTGTGGCAATGTTTTTGGCACAGACATAAGTCTGTCTCAATGTGCAATCTACATATCAGTGAGAAACCTAGGCAAAAGCGGCCCGAAAGCGCTTGTCATAGAACTGATTCTGCTGCCAAATAGTGCCACAATTCGCGCGTTGTCTGAGGCATCTGCGAGAAAATGAAATTTAGGAATGAAAAATGCAGGACCTCATTATCAAAGTAGCGGCAAAAGCGGGCATCAGCGAAGACATTGCGCGCCAAGCCGTTTCCATCATTATCAGCTTCCTCGCCAAGGAAGGGCCTGATAGCCAGGTTGGCAAATTACTGGATTCGATACCTGGCGCACGCGACCTGGTCAGTGAAGGCGGCGATGAGCCTAGCGGTGGCGGTGGTCTTTTGGGCGGTCTCGGCAGTATGCTTGGCGGCGGCACCGGTGGCGCTATGGCCGCATTTGGCCAACTTTCAAATCTCGGTCTGGAAATGGGTGAGGTTCAAACCGTTGCTCAAGAGACACTGGACTATTCCAAGGAACAGGCCGGCGAAGATACCGTAGACGAAATTATCAAATCCATCCCGGGTTTGAGCCAATTCATCTGATTTAATCTTATACCGGCCAGGGCGGTTCCACGTCGGTTTCTACCAAGGGAGAATAGCATGTCATCTTATTCCATTATCGACATTGAAGGCATAGGGCCAACCTATGCCGCAAAGCTACAGGCTGTCGGTATTCGCACTACAAAAGCCTTGCTCGATCGCGCAAAAGATCCCAAAGGCCGCAAAGCTGTTGCAGCCGAATCTGGTCTTGATGAAAAACAGATTCTGAAATGGGCAAATATGTGCGACCTGATGCGCATTAAAGGTGTGGCGGAAGAGTATTCTGAGCTGCTGGAAGCCGCCGGTGTGGATACAGTGAAAGAATTGCGTAACCGCAATGTCGCAAACCTTGCTGCCAAAATGGCTGAAGTAAACGCAGAGAAAAAACTCGTGCGGTTGGTGCCAAGCGAGAAATCTGTAGCGAAATGGGTTGCGCAGGCAAAAGAATTGCCGCCGACGATGACCTACTGATATCGAAAATATCTAAATTTTAAGAGGCGTCGCAAATGCGACGCCTTCTATTTTCGAGATATTTACGGAGTACTCAAGCGTTTATCTGACCGTATCGCACGGCCTGCATCACTGTATGCGTTTTGTTTTTTCCGCGCAGTTTGTTGCTGGCGTTTTGCAAATGCGCATGCACAGTTCGCTGGGATATGTCCAATGCATCAGCAATATCATTGGCGGTTTGACCGTGAGAGGTCAGCTCAATCACTCGGCGTTCACGAGTAGACAAGCTGCCGGGCCGATCAGTTAGCAGCCCCCCCACTTCGTGAAGCCTTTGCATGGCTGAAACGCAGAAAAACTCAACGCCCAACATTGCATAGCGGTCAAGTTTGATGTTCCGACCAGCGGCAATGACAGCGCCTTGAAAAGGATGCAACTGGTGAATTGGCACTGAAATCAGAACCGTATCTTCAGAGTCACGCGCTGCGAGAAATAGTTCTGAAGGTCGAATCTTCTCTCCAATCATATCATCAACGCCGACACTGAATGGCTCCGATGCATCGATGGTCTGAGTTATAATCGGATCGTCTGAGTCAATCGAATAAAGCATGCCACCATCATCCGAAGAAAAATCTTCCCAATCCTTGCGCAGCACGAGAGAGTCAACCGGACGCCCGGGCATTGGCAAACCAGTAATTAGAAAATGTGTCAGGCCAAATGGACGAAGTGTCAGCTCCAAATGATCCAAAATTTCCTCAGGCAAAGTAACGGACGCGAAGCGTTGTGCTTGCGCGAACAAGTCGAAATGCGGTTTGGTGTTCATGTCTTTTCAGGCTTGAAAAAAATGCCTGCCTTTTCAAAATGATTTCAAAAATAAATTTAAAAAAATACTCAAAACAAATGTGGTGTTGTACAGGCCCAGAACCAAACCAGCGAAAAATGCTGAAGATGAATTTCACGACAAAAGCCGTGATTGCCGAGTCGTATCCCCCCACGAACAAATTCGAAAAAAATGTATCCGAATAACAATCAGAATATTCCGTTGGATCGAATTTGCAATATATTTTTTACAGACTGTTTTTCCCACTGTCGTTTTTGACATTTCTTGCTCTCTAAGATTTTAGAGATCGGAAAATACAACGCATTTGAAAGCAAGTACCACTGCCGAAAATGAGACTAAGCGCTACTTTTGCAGGGCTTGCTCAGCATGGATGCTGCCCTTATCCTGCGCACAACTTAAGACAGGAACCTGAAGTTTCAGAGTATGTTATGGCAATAGATAAAACTCCTGTTCTGCAAAGTATATCAAAGTCGCGTGCTGGCGCTGAATGGTTGAACCTGTTGGCGAAAACGCTGCGCAAACCTTCTGGTGAAGAAGCCTTTGAACAACTTCGAATACGTACGCTGGATGACATCCAACTGGACCCGATTTACCCACTGACGGATGAAACCGGTGCGAATAAAAATTCCCATTTTCGTGCAGAAACCAGTTGGAAAACACTTTCACGCATAGACTTTCCAGACCCGGAGCTAGCCAACAAACAACTGCTCGCAGACTTAGAACAAGGCGCAGATGGTGCGGTTATTGTTTTAAGAGATGCTCCATCCAGCTTCGGTTTTGGGGTCGACACCAAAGCCGCTGACGTCTTTGACATTGTCCTGGCAAATGTTTTCGTAGATGCAACCACCTTGCGTTTTGAAGGGCTTCGCGCGGAACACCTTCCTGCTTGGAACACCTTTTGCAAGAAACATAACTATGCGGGCAAAAACCTCGCGGTCTCACTTGGCCTAAGCAATGCGCAAACAGATTTTGATTTTTCTACTGAATCCGCTTCCACCTATTTTACCGCCGACGGTGCCGATTGGCACAATCGAGGTGCGTCAGCCGCGCAGGAATTGGCATTTGTACTTAGCCAATTAGTCGAGCATCTTCGAGTTTTGATGGCTTCCGGTATCAACGGGACGATTGCTGCCAGTATGATGAATGCGAAGTTAAGTTGCGATGCAGATCAATTCGAAACGTTGTCAAAACTCCGTGCCATACGCCAGCTTTGGGCATATATGCTGGAGGCAAGCGGCGTGGACTTTACGCCTCTGTCTCTACACGCAGAAACCAGTTGGCGCATGATGAGTCGGCGCGATCCGTGGACGAATATGCTTCGAACCACACTAGCGAGTTTCTCTGCAGGCTTGGGTGGCGCAGACAGCGTTACTGTCTTGCCGCACACGCAGGCCCTGGGGCTTCCAGACGTGTTTGCCCGCCGTGTCGCACGCAATTCAAGCCTTGTTCTGCAGGAAGAAAGTCACCTTAGCCACGTTGTTGATCCAGCCGCTGGTGCAGGTCTTTTCGACAGTTTCTCAACGGCACTTGCAGAAAAAGCATGGTCAATTTTCCAAAAGATTGAAGTGGCGGGCGGTTGGTCGAATGCCAACAAGGCAGAAACACCGGCGAATCTAACAAAGGCCAGCCAAAAGAAGAGGCTCCGGAAAATCCACACGCGGCAAACAATTTCTCTGGGAAACAGTCATTTTTCCAAACTTGACGAGAAACCAGTTGATGTCTTGATTGACCGTCCTTTGGAGAGGCAGCACATTTCCAATAAGCTCCCTTTGATGCGAGATGGTCAATGTTTTGAACAACTAGCCAAACGTGCCAAGGCCCTTCATGCGGACAGCACTGCCAAAGTGGCTTTGATTTGCATTGGTGATTCCAATAGCTTCAAACCCAAAGAGAGTTTCGCATCAGACTTCTTTTCAGCGGCAGGGCTTGCCAGTGTCAGTCAGGTCATTTCCCCACGCACAGACGCTTCAGAACTGGCCACCAAGGAAACTCCCATTGTTTGCCTTTGCGGTTCAGATGAAGACTACGCGGAATACGCTGTCGAAATTCTGACTCAAATTAAAAAAAGTGGCCCGAAATACTGTTTGTTGGCAGGGAGCGGGAATTTCAAAGGGGCAAATTCCAATATTTTTGAGGGAAGTAACGCATACGAAACACTCAAAGATGCGATCACCTTTTTGGAGGGAGTCGAACAATGACACTTCCTGACTTTTCAAGAATCGCATTTAAGAAGCCAAGCAAAGTAGATAACGGACCCGGATTCAACTGGGAGACGCCAGAAGGAATATCAATTGCGTCGAAAAATGATCCTGGTGTCCTTGAAGGTCTCGATCATCTAGACAGCTGGCCCGGATTGCCACCTTTTTTACGCGGCCCCTACCCCACAATGTACGCCCAACGCCCTTGGACAGTCCGGCAATATGCTGGCTTTTCAACTGCACAGGAAAGCAATGCATTCTATCGTCGGAACCTTGCAGCAGGCCAAAAAGGCCTGTCCATAGCGTTTGATCTGGCGACACACCGCGGGTATGACAGCGATCATCCACGTGTGGCCGGCGATGTGGGTATGGCTGGCGTCGCCATCGATTCTATCTTGGACATGGAACAGCTATTTGACGGAATACCGCTGGACCAAATGTCTGTCTCCATGACTATGAACGGTGCAGTGCTGCCGGTGCTCGCGCTGTATATTGTTGCTGCAGAAGAACAAGGCGTCTCGCAAGACAAACTCACCGGAACGATTCAGAACGATATTCTGAAGGAGTTCATGGTTCGCAATACTTACATCTATCCGCCTAAGCCCTCAATGCGGATCATTTCCGACATCTTCTCCTACACCAGTCAGAACATGCCAAAGTTCAACTCAATTTCCATTTCCGGTTATCATATGCAGGAAGCAGGAGCGACTGCTGACCTGGAACTGGCATATACGCTCGCCGACGGGGTTGAATACATCGAAGCTGGCTTGAAGGCAGGTATGGATGTGGATATTTTCGCACCACGCCTCTCTTTTTTCTGGGCCATTGGCATGAATTTCTTCATGGAAGTTGCAAAGCTGCGCGCTGCGCGGCTTTTGTGGTCACAATTGCTTTCCGAAAAGTTTGCTCCGAAAAACCCTAAATCTTTGGCCCTGCGCACCCATTGCCAAACCTCCGGCTGGTCTTTGACGGCACAGGATTTGTTCAACAATGTGACGCGCACATGTGTGGAAGCAATGGCGGCAACACAGGGCCACACCCAATCACTGCACACAAACTCTCTGGATGAAGCTCTCGCACTGCCGACCGACTTCTCTGCACGGATCGCGAGAAACACGCAACTGTTCCTGCAAATGGAAAGTGGCACTAACAATGTGATCGACCCTTGGGGTGGGTCCTACTTTGTGGAAAAGCTCACCAGCGATCTTGCGCAAAAAGCGTTGGGCCATATTCGCGAAATCGAAGGGATGGGCGGCATGGCTCGTGCGATCGAGCAAGGCCTTCCGAAAATGCGCATTGAAGAAGCTGCTGCCAAGACTCAAGCTCGTATCGACGCTGGTCAGCAGGTTGTCGTAGGTGTGAACAAATATCGGCCAGAGAGTGACCCTGCAATTGACGTGCTGAAAGTAGACAATGGCGCTGTTCGCGAACAACAACTTGCAAAACTGAAACATCTGCGCACAGAGCGAAATGAAGAAGAAACACAAGTGGCGTTGGATGATCTGACAAACCAAGCCAAGGGGTCGGGCAATTTGTTGGCTGCCTGCGTCGCTGCAGCACGAGCGCGAGCCACAGTCGGCGAAATGTCAGATGCAATGGAGAAAAGTTTTGGGCGTCACCGAGCAGACATCAAAACCATTTCTGGCGTCTACCGGCAAGAGGTTGGGAACATGAACAAACAAGTGCAGACCGTCCTCAAAATGACAGAGCAATTTGAAACCAATGATGGCCGGCGCCCCCGAATTCTGGTCGCCAAGGTTGGACAGGATGGCCATGATCGCGGCCAAAAGGTCATTGCATCGGCCTTTGCCGACCTTGGTTTCGACGTAGATATAGGCCCCCTCTTTGCAACCCCCGAAGAAGCTGCAAAGCAGGCAGTAGAAAATGATGTTCATATGATCGGCGTGTCTTCACTAGCTGCTGGACACCTATCTCTTGTTCCTGCAGTACGCGAAGCACTCAAAGCAGAAGGCCGGGAAGATATTCTAGTCATTGTTGGCGGTGTTATTCCTCCGCAGGATTTTGAGGCCCTATACAATGCTGGTGCGAATGCTATTTTCCCGCCAGGAACGGTGATCGCAGAGGCGGCTCAAAAGCTTCTGGTTCAATTGAACCAACGATCCGGCTATACGCCTTAATGCTAACCGGTCAAGCCCATTGTCATATAGGATATTAAACTTGTAACTTACGCGCCAGAACCGTTGCCCGGAACCATAGCATTGGACCAGAGCACAATATATTAACTTGCAAAATACCGGTGTTAATGCCGCGCATTACAATGACGGAATTGATGACAGATATTTCAGCGCTTGAATCCGGAATTTTAAATGGCGATCGCACCTTGTTGGCGCGCGCTATTACACTCGTGGAGTCAAAGCGACAGGATCACCGCAAGCAGGCGCGTCAATTGCTTGAAACGCTTTCACCAAACACCGGAAAGGCTATTCGCCTTGGCGTCACGGGCGTTCCGGGTGTTGGAAAATCCACCACCATAGAGGCGCTAGGAAACAGACTAACGACCAAGGGCAATAAAGTTGCTGTACTGACGATCGATCCATCATCAAGCAAAACTGGTGGATCTATTCTTGGTGACAAAACTCGCATGCATACTCTTGCGGGTAACCCGGATGCATTCATTCGGCCCTCCCCTTCGTCAGGAACTCTAGGAGGCGTCGCAGCAAAAACTCGAGAAACAATGCTGTTATGCGAAGCGGCAGGGTTTGATGTGGTTATCATTGAAACTGTTGGTATCGGCCAATCTGAGATAACTGTTGCCGAAATGGTAGATTTTTTCCTCATCCTAATGCTGCCTGGTGCAGGCGATGATCTGCAAGGTATCAAAAAAGGTGTCCTGGAAATCGCCGATATGATTGCGGTGAACAAAGCGGATGGTGATAATCAGCCACGCGCAGAGCGCGCTGCATCAGATTATCGAAATGCCCTGCACATTCTGTCACCCCAAAGCCCAAATTGGACACCGCCCGTAATGACTTACTCAGGTCTTCTCGACACTGGTGTAGATGCGATCTGGTCTCAAATCGAGCTGTTTCAGGAACGGATGAGAGCTTCTGGCGAATGGCAGCAGCGCCGAGAACAGCAGCGGGTTGGCTGGATGTGGTCGATGTTCGATTACAGGCTAAAATCCATATTGTGGGAGCAGCCTTCCCTTCAAACCTTAGCAAACCGGCTTGAGTTGAAAGTAAAGACAGGCACGTTACAACCTGGAACAGCCGTTGATCAGTTGTTTAAGGCCATGTTTTCCGAAACCTCAAACGATTAGATCAGGAACTCAACTGTTATATGCGCTGGCCGGCTGCATTGCGCCTACATATAATCCTGCATCATTGTGGATGGGCCGGTGGTCCTGATTTAGCATTACTTCTTCGTGAAAAGCCGACACAGCGCAGCCGAATGCAATTTCTGCCGCCGGTATCGACCCATCATGGCATTTAATTGCAATGCCAATGCCCAACTCTGGTAAAGCGCCGCAATAAACGCCCTCTGCGCCGAATTTTGCGAAAACCTTGCCCTCTCCAGCAGCCATGATGCGGGTGTCGTAAAGTCCCGTTCCGCCAACATATTCTGGATTTTTCATACAGGCTTTAAACAACTGCCCTGCCGCTTTTGCACGTTCGACACCAAGTCCGTGACCTGCAGACAGGCGTGCAAATCCTTGAGCTAAAGCCCGCAACGGCACCGAATATGTTGGTGCAGAACATCCATCAATTTCCGGCGGATGGTCAAATGCATATCCGGTAACATTTGCAAGCGCGGCTATGATTTCCTTTTGAACAACCCCATCTGGCAACAGATATTCGTCCACATTAGCTTCAAGGTGACACGACAAACATAGGAAGCCCGCATGCTTTCCAGAGCAAGTATGGCGCAGTGGTCGCTTGCCGCCACCTGCCCTGGCGTAATCAATTGTCGGTTCACCTTCATGAGGCCATGCTGAACCGCATTTTAAGGCGCCTTCATCCAGCCCTGCTGCGTCAAGAATTTTGCTCACCATGTCCGCATGCCTGTTCTCGCCGGCATGTGATGAGCAACAAAGCGCAAGACCCTGACCCTGCAGTGAAAACCGCGCTGCCGCGCCGCTTTCCACAAGTGGTAGAGCCTGAATGACTTTGATCGACGATCTTGGGAATATTGGCCGGTAAATATCACCAAACTCAGCCAAGAGATGACCGTCTGCGTCAACAACTGCAACGGAGCAATTGTGAGTGCTTTCAACGTGTTTGCCACGCAAAACCTCAACTTGAAACATAGGTAGTACCTGACAAATCTTCAAAATGGCGTATTTCATGCCCAACTATAAGGTCAGGCGACGACAATGATGGAATAGTGGACTTATGTTTGGATTTTTGGGGAAATCAACAAAATACTTTTCACTGATCTTTCTGTTTTTGTTTCTTCTACCCTTGGGGGTGCACGCCGCTGTCTTCTGGTCCAAAGGTTGGGAAAGAAGCTGGAGAACGGCTAACTGGTCCAGTGCAGGCATTTTGCCACCAGCAAGTCATGTCGAAGACGCTGTCGTTTCAGTCTATTCAGCACGCACCGGGCGCTGGAAAGGCATTTTTGCAGTTCACAGCTGGATTGTTGTCAAACCCAAAGGCGCAAATTCTTGGGACCGCTATGATGTTGTAGGATGGAGCACCCCTGTCCGTCACAATGCTTATGCAGCCGATGCGCGCTGGTATGGAAATGAACCTCAGCTTGTAGGAACTCTAACCGGATCAATCGCCGAGGCTCTCATCCCAAAAATTCGAGAAACAATAGCGAGTTATCCTTACAGAAAGCGCGGAGATTACCACATCTGGCCAGGGCCAAACTCAAACACGTTTGTCGCAACTGTTTTGCGTGAAGTACCTGAATTGCATATAACTTTGCCGCCAACGGCAGTTGGAAAAGACTTCCTGGTCAGCGGCAGTTGGATGACACAGATGACCGACGGTGTGAAGTTTTCAATGAATGGCCTACTGGGCGTTTCATTTGGTGGTGAGGAAGGTTTTGAGATTAATATCCTCGGCCTTGTTGCTGGTTTTGACTTTCGCGATCCTGCGATCAAATTACCTGGATTTGGCCGTATAGGAATTTAGCTCGAGAGCCATTTGGACAAACGCTCTGCCGCCTCATCCAAAATACTATCTTGTTTGCAAAAGCAAAAACGCAAAAAATTTGAAGGTGGCGTTTCGCCCTTGTAGAATGCCGATACTGGAACCGTTGCAACGCCTGCATCCCGAACCATTGCCTGACATGCTTCGACATCACTGCTGCCAATTTCCAATTGTGAAAAATCCGCATTGATAAAGTAAGCAGCATCACATCGCCCGACTTTAAAACCAAGTTTTGTGAGCCGAGCGCTTAACCGGTCACGCTTGCCGGCTAAATCCGTTTTCAGTGTATCAAAATAGGTGTCAGGCAATGCCAGCCCCATGCAAACGGCTTCCTGCAAGTGCGGTGGTGTGGTGAACGTTGTAAATTGATGCGCCTTTGCAATCGGTTCAATGATAGCGGGCGCTCCTGTGATTGAACCAACTTTCCAACCGGTCATTGAAAAGGTTTTTCCAGCCGATCCAATAGCTACGGCACGGTCCCAGGCATCTGGCAGAGACAGGATAGAGACGTGTGATTGTCCATCAAACGTGAGATGTTCGTATACTTCATCGGCAACAATAAACGCATCGTAGCGCTTGCAGACGGAAACGATGGACTGCAATTCATCCTGGGTAAAAACCTTACCAGCCGGGTTCATCGGGTTGTTCAAGAGAACCATTTTAGTACGATCTGAGAACGCCGCCTCCAAAGCGTCTACTGGCAGGTCCCAGTTGGGCGGTTCCAGCCGGACGAGCCGAATGATGCCTCCCGCACGTTCCACCAGCGGTGCATAGCAATCGTATAGCGGCTCTAAGAGAACCACCTCATCGCCCGGTTCCACCAAACCGTTTATTGCGTCAGATAGTGCTTCGGTTGCGCCGGAAGTAACTATCACCTGGCTTTGCCAGTTCACTTCCAGACCCTGAAATCTCTCATAACTCTTTGCCACGGCCTGACGGAGCTCTGGAAGGCCCAACATTGGTGGATATTGATTAGGGCCACGCATCAGCGCATCAGCCGCGGCTTGTCGCAGCTCTAATGGCCCATCCACATCAGGAAAACCTTGCCCGAGATTGACAGCCTTATGTGTCATGGCGAGGCGGCTCATGACCTCAAAGATAGTTGTTGGCAGGCCGGTGTAAACAGAATTGGTGGCTGGCATATTTTAGGAGCTTTCGTTGCGAAATCGCGTCTGTCTAGCGACCAAATATTCCACGCAACAGACCTTCGACAGGATTCGAAGCCGGGCCTTGCGGGTTGCCTGTACCAGGTTGAACTGTGGTGCGAACACCAGAGCCTGAGGAGCCGGGACTCAGCAAATCTATCGGCCCACCATTATTCGATGGAACAGGCGCTGCTGGCGCAGCCGCCGGTGAACGCGTGGTGCCGCCGCCATTGCCGGAAATTACTGCGCGTCCACCTGTAGCACGACGCGCCTCCGCTGGGGTCATAAAGCGTGGCGCGGCATTAGCAGGCCCAGTCGGCCTCACAAATGAACCGCGTGGATCTATGCGCGGCACCGGAATTCCGCCTGCACTGACTTGTTGCGGGCCAGCACCATTATTAACACCAACAGGCGCAAGGTCGCCGCTTTGTACTTGCTGGTTACCGATCAAGCGTCCAATCAGATTTGCGCCCTGCCCAATGGCAGCGTCGCGGTCAATGCGGCCATCACGAACAACCTGATTAAGGTCTAAGCCAGTGCGTTCACGAACCTGATCACGCAGCGCATCACCATCATCAGTCAGCGCCGTTAGGCCGCCGCCAAAACGCTGCAATTGTTGAAATGCAGCATCCGGGTTTTCCAGAATTCCTGCAATATCCGGGTAAATTCGTGGTTGAGCAAACGACCCTTCAACCACGATCGGAACGCCGAGACCGGCAAGATCCTGTCCTCCGCCCTGCCCTTGAAGGCTAGCGACAACGCGAGGATCAAACCGCATTTCCATGGTTTTAGCAGGCAAATCAATGGAACCAGCACCGGTTGCACGGATTAACGGGCCCACCAGACGAATATCACGTGTGCGCGCCAAACCGTTCGTGAACTGGAAGGAACCGGCAAATTCGCTGAAGTCAGTTTTTTCCTGTTCATTCGACTGCCAACCCAGCAACGTTCGGGCAGACAGAGTGCGAACCATTTTTGGAATGTTGATGCCACGGATCGCACCATTGTTGAACATCATTCGTGTTTCGCCATCCAGCCCGGACACCAGAGCCAACTCACTACGGCCACGCGTTTTCAGCGCGATGCTAAAATCTGCAGCACCTTCCAAACGTGTGAATTGCGCAGCATCTCGCAGGAATGGATATGCGCTGAGCGAAGACAGATCGAAATTCACTCCAATCTCTGGTGTTTCGCCTGATGCGTTGATTTCAAGGCGCCCTGCCCCGCGGCCTTCATAGAGTTGCATCTCGGTCAAATCAGCCGTCAACACACCGTCTGTGACCGACACAGCCATCGCGGTGCGTCCCGTGCGAATGCCATCCCACATGATTTCCTGCGCGCTGATCTTCAGATCTGCGTCAACACTTTGCAAACCAGAGAGATCAATAACATCAGTACTCCAGCCGCCATTAACAGAGCTGCCGCTGATCCCCGGAAGATTGCCGCCAGATTGGGTATTAGTACCGGCAGATGAACCGCTGCCTGAAAGGTATGGCGTTAAATCAAGTTGTTGCAGATCAAGTGTTGCCTGCAGCTTCGGCTTTCCAGTCAGGGTTACCGTGCCACTACCAGTTCCCGACGTGCCATCAATCAGGATACGCGCATTGTCAAAATTGACAGCGCCTGGACTAAGCGAGAGCTGGCCGGTGTAACTAAACGGGCCAAGCCCTCCACCATCTCCAATAGGCTGATTAAGCCATGCCATCAGTCCACGCAATGAGCGCGTTTCCAACGTTACATCACCATTGAAGTCGCCAGTTTGAGTAAGTGTCCCGTTTATGCCACCTGAAACACGATTGGAGTTAATTGCCAATTGTGCCGGACCCATGCCATTGACAAGCATCTGGCCCGCGCCAAATTGCCCACTCATATCAAACCGTTCGTTGCGCCAATCAGCCTGGCCAACTAGTCCAATCGGTGTGTCCAGTGTGTTGATCGTAATATTGGCCGTGATGTTGCTGATGGTGTCCGCATCAGCTTCGCCAAGCGCCAAACCAATACCCGTTTGGCTGACAGTACCACTTCTCAGACCAAGCGTACCGCGTGCATTTAGACTGGACATCATTTGTTCCACCCCGGCACCCACCGTCGCAAACTGAAGATCGATGATCAGCGAACCATCAAGGCTTGGCTGCCCTTCACCAACAAGTCCAGCCGCAGAAAACAGTGTTGCGACATCAACGCCTTGAGATACCAGCTCTCCAGACAAAAAAGGATCGGATTGCGTCAAATCTGCTCGCAACGCGCCCTGAACTGTTTCCTCTCCAACACGCAGTGCAAAATTGGAAATATCGACTGCGCTTGGAGACGCCGCAAGCTCCGCAGATACCTGAATGCCTTCCAGTCCCTTTGAATTTTCCGGCAGCGTTGTTCCAAGCCACTTGGCCAGTGCTGTGACCGAGGGTATGCCAGATGTAAACTGGCCGCCAAAAGCAGGCCCCAAGCCAAAATCAACCGTGCCGCCAAGCGATGCATTCACTACTTCGCCGCCCAATGTAAGCTCAATCGGAGAGCGAGCACCATCCACGGCAGCGCCCGGATCGTCCAGTTGTGTTTTCAGGTCAAATGATTGATCTTTATAGGTAAATGAGCTGTCGATAATCAACGGAACGTTAAGCGATGTCAGTGCTGTCGTGATATCAATATCGCTGACCACATGTTCAGTTGTAGTGCGTAAGTCCTGATATCGAATAGTTCCATCGCGAACAGTAACTTCGTCGATTTGCAGGCGTTCAAGAGCTTCCAGAGCACTACCGGCATCATCAACAACCGCCTCACCGGCAGCACCTGTACTTGGTCGTAGGCCTGAGTCACCAGCATCCGCAGATGTTGCCTGTTGCCAAGTCGCCCTTCCGGTTTCATCCACAAGAAGATCGATACTGGGTGAAACAAGAGCTACTTCATCCAAACGGACATTGCCGGTGAAAATGGCAGCAAGGTTGATACCAAACCGGATCGACTCGGTTCGTACAACGCTGTTTTCACCATCCGCTGAAATGGAAACATCATTTGCGCTAAATCTGGGAGTGGGAAACACACCCACGGAAATTGGACCATCGATCCGCAACACCCAACCTGTCGCCAGTTTTACTTGCCTGGAAACTTCATTTGCAATCGTCTGGCTAGGCAAAAAGAACGGCAGTATGAATACTAGTAGAACAAAGAGCCCCACGAGACCGCCCCCAACCAGAGCCAGTTGCCGTGCCCAGGGCTTTTTGCTCAGCTGGAAATTGGGTTTGGGCAACTTTAACTTAGAACCGCGGCCTCCTGGCGGTGGAACTGCACCGCTAAAATCATTCCCAGAATCAGCCATAGTTTCGGACCCTGCCGACACAGAATCTTGTCCACCAAAATTTGCAGCATTATCTGCTGGCGGCACGTCATAGGCATCACCACGCAACAGATCATTGCGAACAGGCGGGCGCACATAGCCGGGATCTATAGGCTGTATGGATTGAGGTGTTTCCTGCCGAGGCGCAGGCGTTGGTCGTCGACCGACACCGCGTTCAATATCCAACTGCGCATCTATTTGTGGGTCTGTCACCTGCACAGGCGGTTCCGGCGAAATAACAGATGGAGCCACAGTTGGAACCGCAACCTGTTCCGGTTCTGACGTAAAAACTGGTTGCTGAAAAACAGCGCCGTCAGGCTGAGGCGGAACAGTCGGAGGTTGCTGATACGGTTCTGAATAATGCGGTTGTGGAGCAGGTGGGGCGACCTGTGGCTCAGGAGCAGATTCAGGTGCGGGTTGAATGTATTGCGGCTCAACCGGATCCTGTGAAGCTAAAAATGGTTCAAAGGTTGCAGGAGGCAGCGAAGTTGGTGGCGTTTCTGGACGTCGCTGCTCAACCATCGGAGGCTGAACAGGCCTCGTTTCCGCTGGATCTAAATCCTGCGGCACAACGCGGGTTGTTGTAAGCTCTGGAGGTGCAACATTCACTGCTGGGGCCTGCACCATAGGCCCAGGCACAACAGCCGCCGGATTAGGTGGTATGTAAGTTTGTGGTTGCTCTGGAGGTGCTGGTCGATTTGCTTGTGACTGCAATGGATCGGCAACCGCCCCAGCCACATCTGGCCTTTGAGGCGAACGGGCGTGATCAGTAAACCAATCCAAAGATGCTTCATCCACTTCAGGACGGTTAACCGGCTTTTCGTTCTTGTCAGTTGGCTCGTCTATTGGCACCAAATATTCCGCTGTTCAAAACGCTGCAAATTACTGATTGATCAGCACCTTTTCCTAAGCACTAGATTACACTGGAAAATCAATAAGGCAATTCAGTGCCGGATGGAAAGTTTAGCTAGGCCGAATTAAACGCCGAAAAGGTACGATTCCACCCCAAAACTCATCTAAATTTTAGCCTGTGTCCCAAGAACACCAGTTTTTTGAACGTAATACCAGGTGGAAGCAGTTCTATATGTCAGACATTCAGCCATTGATTCCCGGGCAAATTGTGCCTCAAATAAGTCTTCCACTGGTAGGTGGTGGAACATGGACTTTGGAATTCCACAAGCCAGAAAATTTCACGCTTTTGATTTTCTATCGTGGTTGGCATTGTCCGATTTGCCGCAACCAACTGCAAGATGCGCAATCCCGAATGTTTGATTTCCAAAAGCGCGGCGTAAATGTTGTGGCGATTTCTACAGATAGCGAAGAGCGGGCACGATCCACCAAACAACATTGGGGACTGGACAAACTTCCAATTGCTTACGGTCTGAGCCTTGAAGACGCCCGCAAATGGGGGCTGTACCTTTCCGCTCATCGCGGCATGACCTCTCTCAATGTAGAAGAACCGCCAAGGTTTAATGAGCCAGGTATCTTTCTCGTTAAGCCCGACGCTACGCTTTACTATACCTGCGTGCAATCAAGCCCTTTCGCCCGGCCTTCTCTATCAGATATAATTAAGGCTGTTGATTTCGTTTTGAAAAGTGACTATCCGGCGCGCGGCGAAATTCTCTCTGCGCTATAAATTCAGATATCAGCTGTTCAAATTGATAAAGCCGGAGCTTCAATCCAGAAGCATCCGGCTTTCAAATCATATTGATACAGATGTCAGAGGTTATGACCTAAGCAACAGCCCGTGAAAGCGCGCATTGAGACCATAAATCCGACAATGCTCCGACCAACCGATCCATATCGTCATCAGTATGAAACGGAGTTGGCGTAAAGCGTAGACGTTCCGTTCCCTCAGGAACCGTTGGATAATTAATCGGCTGTACGTAGATGCCGTAGTTATCCAGCAGAAGATCGCTTATCCATTTGCACTTCGATGCATTGCCAACCATCACTGGGACAATATGGCTCGGATTTGGCATGTGAGGAATGCCCTTCGCATCTAGTTTTGCGCGCAAGGTTGCGACACGCTCCTTATGGTGCGCGCGTTCTACCTGACTTTCTTTCAAATATTTGATGCTCGCAACAGCGCCCGCAGCGAGCGCCGGCGGAATAGCGGTCGTAAAGATAAAGCCGGATGCAAAGCTGCGAACAAAATCGCACAATTCTTCAGAACCTGTGATGTAACCGCCCATCACACCATAGGCTTTTCCAAGCGTACCCTCGATAACGGTCAATCGGTCCATCAAGCCTTCACGTTCTGCAATACCGCCACCGCGAGGTCCGTAAAGTCCAACTGCATGCACTTCATCGAGATATGTCATCGCACCAAATTCGTCTGCCACGTCGCAGAGCTCTTTGATTGGTGCGATATCGCCATCCATTGAATAGACTGATTCAAACGCCACCAATTTCGGGACATTCGGATCATCAGCTGCAAGCTTGCGACGTAGATCATCCGGACTGTTATGTTTGAAGACACGCTTTTCAGCGCGGCTATGGCGGATACCCTCAATCATTGACGCGTGGTTTAATGCATCAGAGTAGACGATGCAGCCCGGCAATTTAGCTGCCAAGGTTCCCAAGGCCGCCCAATTGGACACATATCCGGATGTGAAAATAAGCGCGGATTCTTTACCATGCAGGTCCGCAAGCTCTTTCTCCAACAATACGTGATGGTGATTGGTGCCAGAAATATTCCGAGTACCACCAGCGCCAGCGCCGCATTTTTCAATAACATCAACCATCGCACTGGTTACGCGGTGATTCTGGCCCATGCCGAGATAATCATTGGAACACCATACAGTAACCTCATCTACGCTGTCATTACGGTAACGGGTTGCTTTTGGAAAACCTCCAGCATGACGCTCTAACTCTGCAAAGACGCGGTAATTTCCATCTTCACGTAGCTTGTCAAGTTGTTCTTTAAACAGCGCATTATAGTCCATCAAAGAGCTCCAGTTTTTATCAGTTCTAATCTACCATCCACTGAACTGAATTCAACCAAATTCAAGCTCTGCATATGCTAATAAGTCAGAAAACAAGTTCGTTCGGGCGGTTTTGCACGCTTTTTTGTCAGTTTTCACCGATATACGAAATACTATTTATAATTGTTTACGGATTTTAAACGAAATCTGAGATCAGCATACGAATCATTAGTGGTTGTATTTTGCACCTGTAAATTAGTTCACACTGTCAATATTGGTACTTTTCCCTGCTCGTACCTTGATACAGATCAAAGAAAAAAGTCCGATCGAAAAATCGGACTTTTCAAATTTTCAGATCATTGATGCGAAGATCGTGATCACAATATATGTTTGCCGACTAGTGACCGAATGCATGAACGGCTTGGCTTTGAGTGCCCAACCCTTCCACACCCAGCTCAATCTGGTCACCATCAGTCAGATATCGAGGCGGCTTCATACCCATGCCAACGCCCTCTGGAGTTCCGGTGGTAATAACGTCACCAGGCAATAAGCGCATAAATTGACTCATATAGCTGACAATGGTGGCCACAGAGAAAATCATGTCTGATGTATTTGAATTTTGCATCGTCTGACCATTGACTTTCAGCCACAAGGGTAGCGCCTGAGGATCAGGTATCTCTTCGGCCGTGACCAACCACGGGCCGATAGGGCCAAATGTAGGTGCAGATTTGCCTTTTATCCATTGTCCGCCGCGTTCTGTCTGGAATGCGCGCTCGGACAGATCATTTACAAGGCAATATCCTGCCACATGAGAGAGAGCATCGGCTTCGCTGACATGCTCTGTGACAGACCCAATGACCACTCCGAGTTCAACTTCCCAGTCGGACTTTTCACTTCCCTTTGGAATGGTAACATCATCATTGGGACCCTGAATGCAGGATGTCGCTTTGGAGAACAATACCGGCTCGGTCGGAACATCAAGACCGCTTTCTTTTGCGTGATTCACGTAGTTGAGACCAACGCAATAGAAATTCGGCACGGCACCAACGCAGGCGCCAAAGCGAGGTGTTCCTTCTACCAATGGCAAACTGCCGGGGTCCAGCGCACTCAACGTTGCCAGGCTTTCTTTCGTAACTGTGGAGGCATCAATGTCATGCAAATGACCAGACAGATCGCGCAACGCGCCCTCTGCATCAATCATTCCTGGTTTTTCAGCTCCTGGCGCCCCGTAACGAACGAGTTTCATATACCGCTCCCTTTAATTCTTGGTTTGTGAGGTAGATTGCGCTTCCTATGACACAGGCAACCACGCCTGCCAATATCTGCCGGTCTGATTGCACGATATTGCGGCTACAAGGCGGCCTTATGATTAGGAAATTCCCAAGCCCACGGCATCAGATATCTGTGCGCCAATATTGACAGCCTGATAAAGTGGGCGTGGCGGATGCATTGCTGCGTCAATATCCCGCCTGATCCAGTGTTTGGATTCCAGTTGCTTCAAGGATTGCGAAAGTGCGCGGTCTGTTATTGGGCCCAACCGAGTTCTGATGGCTTTAAAGTAAATCGGCTTTGGACTGACAGCCAGAATAGGCACCGTCCATGCCCGCCGCAGCAACGGATGCTCAGATTGTTCGCGTACTGCCTGTTTTATTCTGTCAGCAGCTTTTGCAAAAGAAGCCCCCGCAGTCGTGAGACGATACTCTGGCCTTAAAGGGTGTCCATGTCCCGGATTGCGTTCCAGTAAATTAAGAGCAACCAAATGAGACAGGCTTTGGGCAAACGCAGTCCTCCCTGCCCCTGATGCCGAGAGCAACGCAGCCTGCCGACCGGGAGTTCCGGAGTGCATCAATGAAAGGATATGTAGCGACCAAGCGCGCGACGTAACCTTGACAAGAGTATTTATGTCCATAAAGTATAGTTAATATATTTTATGAAAAGAGGAAAGCCCAATGTCTGTCGTATCTCTGGAAAACACCATAACCATCGCAATCTCGGTGAAAGACAGGCACACAAGTGCTGTGTGGTACGAAAAGATGCTGGGATTTAAGGTTCTATACCACAGCGATGAAGCTGGCTGGAGCGAACTGGCCACAATGACTGAAGGCGTTACGCTGGGCTTGGGAGAACAGGCAGAACCAACTCCAGGAAACTCTGTGCCTGTTTTTGGCATTCAAGATATCACAACCGCCAGAGCAAGCTTGGAAAATGCAGGTGTAAAATTCGATGGTGATACAATAATAATCGAGGGTATGGTCAAAACTGCATCATTTTATGATCCCGATGGAAACGCATTGATGCTGGCTGAGGATTTGACAACAGGTCAATGACCAAAACAAAATCGAACGTTGAGCTCATCCGTTTGGAGGAACACCCTCGTCCAAAACTCGTCTACCAAGGCCTGACAATCGGGGCGAACGATTATGTTTATCAGGACAATAACTTATGGCAGGTCAAGTTCTCGGTGCTGTTGAGGCATTTTATGATTGCATGGGCGAAACATATGACTATGCGAGAGCACTGAAATTCTATAGCGCGGCGGCGGAGAATACCGCCGTCGCTTATACATCATTTCATCCTCTAACACGTAAGGTCACTGTTTATGGAGCGCATAATTTTGATCCAGAAGCACTGCAAGGATGGAGACCTAGCAAAGTAAAATGCGACGCGATGGAACGCATGGTTAAGGCCGCAACCACAATTCCTGTTTGTGTTCCGATCATGCGCCGAACGCTGGTGCCAGACAGTATGTGGGAATGTTCCAAAACCTATGAGCGTGTGTCCAAGCCCTGGGGTTACCATGATGATGGAAGTTCCATTCTGGCAAAAAACATGCTGAAAATTAGTACTTGCGGATTTGCTAGACTACCAGGCCAATCTGCACTTAGCACCAATGCACTCGCCTCCATGGCCTACATGAACAAGCATCTTGTGCGGGCAACTAGCCTCCATCAGCGTATTTCAAAAACCGAGGAGATGCTGCTTCAATCAAATACAATCCTTGACTTGGTTGAGTTTGGGATAGTGATGTTTGGAGCAGACAGACGGGTGAAATACTCCAATGCCGCTGCGAAACGCATTTTTGAGGAAAGCGATGGGATTTCTTATGACGCCGACGGACTAAAAATAGAGGCGTCCAAAACCGATGAGCAGTTCTGCGCGTTGCTAAGTGCGATTTGCGACACCGATGTTCCCCATAGCGATCGGCTTGGCGGCATGCTTTCCATTCCGCGGCGTTCCCCATTGAACTCTTACGTCATAAGTCTTGTGCCGGTGTTTGAAACAAGTCAGTCCGAAGAAGGTATCGCTGCGGTGGCGTTTATCAGCGACCCACGAAAGCGGCAAACTACCGCTATCTCGCTTTTGTCAAAGACTTATGGTTTCACAGCAACCGAATCTGAATTGGCGATATCACTGATAAGTGGCCAGTCTCTTCATACCATAGCGGACAACCGAGGTGTCAGCTACAACACCGTCAAAACCCATCTTCATTCTGTATTTTCCAAAACGCACACAAAACGACAGGCGGAACTTACAAGTTTATTGTTAACGTCTATGGCCGGTGTCAGCATCAGGCCAACCGCATAACGGACTACAACATTTATGTGAGACCAATCAAACTCAACCCTGAGCTTCCAGAAGCCGGCAGATCCGATCAATCGTGCGGCGGACTTCCGGAATATGGCGGTCGTCCTGATGGGTAACAATCCACTGGTAGTGCGTAAGTTCTGGGATCGCACTGCTGATACGACTTAGTCCCCTTTGTTGATCACCAATAAATGTTGGTAAAAGCGCAATCCCCTTGCCAGACAATGCCAAATCAAGGCTGTTGCGTGGTGAGTTCACTTCGCACAATGCATCATTGCCAACCGTTTTTGCCAACCAGCGCGCCGACGGTGTATCCGCCACTACCCTGATCCAAAGCTCTGGGGCTGCAGCTGTTGCATAAGGTGCAAATTCAACTGGCGATAGGCGCCGGCCGGCAAGCCCCTCCTCTGTCGGTCGTGCATTGCGCACTCCAATAACAACTTCGCGCCTTGTAATGTCCAGCGACTGCTCGGCAGACATGAAACGCAACCTGATATCCGCAGGTTTGCCTGTGATTTCGTCCAAATTTTCGATCATGGCCAGAGTCGTCCACGCACCGGCTGAGATTTTTACAAGGGGTCTTGCATTACTCGTGGGAGGCAAAGTTGACCTAACAATGCGCGCCTCAACGTCCTGAAGATCGTCCAGAAGCTTACGCGCTTCTGCTGTCATTTCATAACCGCGATCATGTCGAATGAAGAGCTCACGTTCCATGGAGCGCTCAAGCGCAAGCATGCGGCGGCCCAAAGTTGCAGCACTACGTCCTGTGACTTTTGAAGCAGCTGACAGCCCGCCCTCCCGTGCAACCGACATAAAAAGATATAGATCGGACCAGTCGACTTTCATTTCATTCATGAAAAGGCCCTTTCAATCCATTTCATTTCATTGCCACCGCTCCTCGATTAAATTAGCGGCAGGTCGAGTGTCAAGACGGTTTCCCCACTGCGCGTATTTGTTGCTGTCGGACATGTCTTTGATCGCTCAGTTTAAAAGGAAAAGACACGGTGCTTAAAGAATCCATATTTCACCCCAAAAGAGCGCTACTTGAGGAAGATCTATTTGTGGAGATACACGGTGGACGAGGCTGCCGTTTCATTTATTGGACAGTAGAAACTCTATCTGACGCATGTCAGATACTTCAGCGCATGACTTCCTCATTGCAAAATCACACCAACGGCAAAACCACAAAAAACCAAACGCATTTGGTAGGTAGTTGCACATGACACAGCACAACAACAAAGCAGCCATGGCCTTCAGTCCATTGGCACGAGGCGGACCAATTGTATCTCGATTTGCCCTTGGCGCAATGACATTTGGAGCAGAAACCGACGAAACGGAAGCGTTTAAGCAACTCGATCTATTCGTAGATCATGGCGGAACCTTTATCGACACGGCTGATGTCTACAGCAACGGACTGTCTGAAGAGATAATTGGACGCTGGGCACATCTGCGGGGTGGCGCTGAGGATCTCATAATTGCAACGAAGGGACGCTTTGCACCACCTCCGGGGAGCCATGGTGCCTCGCGGCGCAGTCTTACGCGCGCTGTCGAAAAAAGCTTGAGACGGCTGAAGCTCGACGCAATTGATCTCTACTTCATCCATGGCTGGGACAAACATACGGACGTCGCTGATACATTGGCCACTTTGGCGGATCTTGTACGCGCCGGGAAAATCCACAACATCGCCTGGTCAAATGTCACAGGTTGGCAATTGCAGAAAATCATATCTACCGCCAGACAACATGGTTTCCCCATTCCGGTAGCCCTTCAGCCTCAATATAATTTGCTGGATCGCGGCGTGGAGGTGGAAGTGCTACCATGCTGCTTGGAAGAAGGAATTGCGCTCACGCCATGGTCCCCGCTTGGCGGCGGTTGGTTGACGGGCAAATACAGCCCTGAGGCGCGTCCTGAAGGTGCAAGCAGGCTGGGGGAGGATCCAAACCGAGGTGTTGAAGCGTATGATTTAAGAAACAACAGCCGCACTCATACAATCCTTGCCGTTCTGCGCTCTATCGCTGAGCAGCACAATCGGCCAATGACCCATGTAGCCTTGGCTTGGCTTTTATCCCGACCAGGCGTGGCGAGTATTCTGTTGGGTGCACGCACTGCAAGGCAACTGACAAGTAATTTGGCCGCCAGTGATTTAATTTTGGCACCGACTGATTTGAAAGAGCTGACCATTGCATCCTCAGGCGGATTGCCAGATTACCCTTATAAATTTGTCGAAGAATGGAGCAAATTTGATGTGTGGAAGCGACTGGGTACTTAGAGGCCAAAACCTAGAAACAGTACAATAAAATAGATCAAAATTAATTTATATTCAAACTATCTAATTTAATTTTGAAACAATAAAAATTAGTAATACGACAGGAAGATCATTGTCATTAAAGAAAAAAATATTAAAATATTTAATAATTTATCCCGTTTGTATTTTCTTGTTTTTAAATACCATATTCTCAATTGTTCAGCACTATGATTGCGTGGCAGCGAGAGGAGATAATGGAGAATACGGGTACGGCAAAGGTAATTGTAGTTTTATGTATTACTTTTCTTTCAATACTATTGAGTGGTGAATGCGGTGACCGACAATAGATTTGCAGTGATATTCAACGTAAGTGGTGCAGGAACAACTGATCTTAGCAATGTAACACTCAATACGCCAGAGGTTCAATTTGATCCAATTGGCGCTAAACAATACGGCATTGCTTTCGGGTTCTTTGCTGGATTCGGGACCTACTAGTTGACGGGATTCCCATTAGCGCTGCGCTTGTAGACAACAGGCATTGCATGGCTAGATGCACTTACCCTCGCAAGCACTCCGCCGGCAACCCTCCGCCTCCAGCCAACTGATTTGCGCCGCCTTGGTGTTTGAAAGCCAAAGCCAACAAGGAACCAGTATGACAAACTGACCTTGTAAGCGACGTGGGAAACAGAGTCCTCCCGATCAGGTCGAAAACTGCGTTTTTCGCGATAGCTGCAAATAAATTTTTGATTGCATGAGCGACACCTGGAGCGTTGAACCGTAATTTCATCCCAATGAAAATCCGGCCCAAGTTCAACACTGCTGACGCATGAAAACTGGTCAGCTTTACAATTGGGGCAAATGAGACTCATTCAGCAGGCCATTGGTTTTGCGACAATGCAGATCGGTTCAAATGAAGATAAATACTGTCGCACCATTCATCACCTACCAGAATTGTTCTCTCTGCCCTGCCAATCTCATAGAATCCAAGCCGCGACAGAGTTTTGAGCGATGCAGTGTTCCGCGGGTCAACATCAGCTTCCAGTCGGTCGATAGGCAAATTTTCGAAATTGTGTGGAATGACAGCGCTCAGGGCCTCACAGGCCAACCCATTACCCCAGTGATCAGGATGCAGAATAAAGCCGATTTCACCCATGCGCCAACAGCCTGCCTTGCCAATGGCACGGCCGTCAAACTCAATGACGAAATCGTCACTTTGGGCCGGATTGGACGCAACCATTGCCGTCAATAAATGCTTTGTCTGCTCCAATTTATCATACGGCAGACTATCCCAATACCGCATCGCCTCAGGATGCGAGAAAACTTGATGCAGATCCTCTAGATCGCTCATTTGAGCACGCCGCAACAAGAGCCGCTCCGTTCTAATCATGTTGTTTTCCATACAGGTTGGATTGTCAGCTGTATCTTTCCCCATGCGTCTTCGACTCTATTTTATACCATAAGGGCACCGCCTTTCAGCGGTGCCCATTCTTAATTTATCGCAGCCCTTCAGCCATCTGTTTCATCAAACTTAGTTCACTGTGACCCAGCGCAGAATGAAGAAGTTGTCGGTGCGTTGGGTGAGTGCGATGTTGTCTTTGGTCGCCCAGATGAGCGGTTGGACATACATCGGCACATAGGCCACTTCGTCCTGGATGATCTTGTGAGTTTCATCGATCATGGCCTGGCGTTTGGTGTCGTCAATCTCTGTCTGGATCATTGGCAGCAATTCATCAACGCGGGCGTTGGAGAAACCACCAAAATTCCATGAACCAAGCTTTTTCTCTTTGTTTGGCGTCGAAGCCAAGAAGCGGATCGGGTGCTCGGCATCAAACGTGCCAGGAGACCAACCCAGAAGATACATGTCGAAATTGTCGGCACGCAATTCTGGCCAGTAGTTGCGAACCGGCATGGAGGAAAGTTTTGCAGTCACGCCAATTTTTGCCAGCATAGAGGCGGTGGCGCGGCAGATAGATTCATCGTTGATATAACGGTCATTGGGACACATGAGGCCAAATGAGAACCCGTCAGGATAGCCTGCTTCTGCCAGCAGTGCTTTGGCGCCTTCCACGTCAAGCGGCAGACGATCGACCAAACTGGTTGAAAAGCCGCGCATTTCCTTGGAAATGAGCTGTGATACAGGCTCGGCTGTGCCGCGCATGACCTTGCTTGTCAGCGCGTTTACGTCGATGGCTTGATAGATGGCCTTACGCACACGCATATCGTGGAACGGGTTCTTGTCAGTTGTTTCATCAGAGTATTTCAGCACATCAGCTTCATGTCCAAAGCCGAACATCAGCACACGCGCTTCAACGCCTTCATGCACAGTAAAGCCGGAAGTTTGCTTCATGCGCGGCACATCTTGCAGCGGAATTGGCGCAATGAAATCAATCTCGCCGGACAACAACGCTGCCATGCCGGTTGAGGCTTCGCCTATGGGCGTGAACACGGCTTCAGAGATATTACTTTCCAGCTCATCCCACCAACTGCCGAATGGTGCAAGCGTGGTGCGCACGCCCGGGTCGCGAGAAGCGAGGATGAATGCGCCAGTACCATTGGCTGCGCGGGTTGCCGTGTTTTCCGCATCGCGTGCCGGACGTTCGCTGTCATTGGCTTCTGCCCAGCCCTTGTCCATGATCATGAAATTGGCAATGGAATCCGGAAAAAGCGGATTTGGCGCCTTGGTCATGAAATCAATTGTGTAGTCATCCTGAACCACGACTTCAGAAATTGGCGCAAACCACGAGCGCACATCAGATTCTTCAGATGAAGCGCGCTCATAGGAGAACATGACGTCTTCAGCGGTAAACTCCGCACCATCGTGAAACACCACGCCTTTTCGCAAGTTGAAACGCCAGCCCTCGGAGCCAATCGCTTCCCAACTTTCCGCTAACGCAGGTTCGATTTTCATTTCTTTGTTGCGGCGGACAAGGCCTTCATAAACATTATTCAAAAAGCCAAGAACCGGCGCAGCGTTCACAGCATGCGGGTCCATTGTTTGCGGATCGGTTGAACCGGCCCAACGGAACGTTTCCGCAGAGACGGCACTGGCCGATATCATAAGTGCAGCAACGGCAACCGTCGCTCGCCTGTAAAAACTGTAGGTAGTCATGGATGGTGTCTCCCTCTTCCGTGAACCGGATATATATCTGCTGCAAAGCGCAACACAGACCGCCAAATTAGGCAAGGGCAAACCGATAGTCCAATCAGGTGACTATAATGTCGCTCACAAAAACGTTACCAGAGCCGCAACCCACAACAGATTGGACGTGTCATCTGGCAATCTGCGAAGAAGCCTGTCACTCTTGATACTCATCTTAACCCGTCGCGGCCCTTCATGCTGTTTTTCGTTCTTAAACGTTTGCTCCAATCCATCTTCGTGATGTTGGCTGTTAGCCTGCTGGCATTCATGCTGTTTCGATATGTGGGCGATCCCGTTGCTGTGATGGTCGGACAGGAAACTTCCATCGAGGATCAGGAGCGGTTGCGCGAAGATCTTGGACTTAATCGTCCAGTGATCCAGCAATACGCCGAATTCATCAGAAATCTGGCGATTGGCGAGTTTGGTTTCTCCTATCGCACCCGCCAACCCATTGGGCAGATGATCCTCAGCCGTTTGCCTGCAACTTTGGAACTCGGGTTTATCTCGCTGCTCATATCCCTCGCCTTTGGTATTCCTGCAGGCATTTACACCGCGTTGAAGCGAAACGGCGCTTTGGCACAAGCTATATTGGTTTCGACGCTCATTGGCATTTCCATCCCCACTTTCGTGATCGGTATCTTTCTGATCTATGTGTTTGGTGTCCAGCTTGGTTGGCTCCCCACTTTTGGGCGTGGAGATACCGTCAAGATCGACTGGTGGGAAACAAATTTTCTTACCGTTGATGGCTGGCGTGCGCTGGTCCTGCCTGCCCTCACCCTTGGTGTTTATCAACTCACTCTCACCATGCGACTGGTGCGGTCGGAAATGCAGGATGTGATGAGCACCGATTTTGTGAAATTCGCCATTGCCCGTGGCATAGATTATCGCACCGTGCATTATCGCCACGCCTTGCGAAACACCATGGTGCCCGTCATCACAATTATCGGCCTGCAGTTCGGCGGCATCATCGCCTTTTCCATTGTGACGGAAAGTGTATTCCAGTGGCCAGGGATGGGACTGCTGTTTCTGGATAGTATCCGTTATGTAGATATCCCGGTCATGGCGGTTTATCTGGTGCTGATAGGACTGATTTTCGTGGTCATTAATCTGATTGTGGACATTTTGTATTTCGTCATAGACCCGCGCCTGCGTGTAAAAGCGGAGGCAAGTTGATGTTACAAAATGCATGGGCCAGCTGGAAACGCATCTCAGTTGAAAATGAGCTGTTATACCTTTTTTTGCGCAGCCCTGTTGCTCAGTTTGCCGCTGTCATTGCCCTCATTTCAATACTCGGCGCTTTCTTCGCACCAATATTGGCACCGACCGACCCATATGATCTGGCGAGCTTTGACATTCTCGACAGTTTTGAACCGCCTGCCTTTTCCGAAGGGGGCGACCCACGTTTTTTCATAGGAACCGATGATCAGGGCCGCGATTTGCTGTCATCCATCATGTATGGCGCACGCCTATCCCTGATCGTTGGTCTGTCATCAGTTCTCTTTGCAGCAATATTGGGCACATCGCTTGGACTTTCCGCCGGTTACATTGGTGGGCGCTATGATTCCATCGTCATGCGTATTGCAGATGTCCAACTTAGCCTGCCTGCCATCCTTACCGCTCTTCTCGTGGATGGTGTAGCGCGCGGTATTTTGCCACGCGCACAGCATGAGCAATTGCTGCTTGTAGTGCTCACAGTGGCCATTGGATTATCATTGTGGGTGGACTTTGCACGCATTGCCCGCGCCTCCACCTTTGTGGAACGCAACAAAGAATATGTGCAGGCAGACGAGATTATGGGCGTTCACCCGTTGCGCATTATGTTCATTTCTATTCTGCCAAACATTTTGGGACCGTTGTTGGTCATCGGCACTGTAGATTTGGCGGTTGCAATCCTGTTGGAAGCCACCCTGTCCTTCCTTGGGGTGGGTGTACCACCCAACCAGCCATCCCTTGGAACACTGATTAATATTGGCACCCAGTATATCTTCTCCGGCGAATGGTGGATTGTGGTGTTCCCCTCGCTCTCACTCATCATAATGATTGTGTCGGTGAACATTCTGGGGGATTTCATGCGCGATGCGCTCAATCCGGGACGCCGCTAATGGGATCGCTTCTAAACGTCACCGATTTGACCGTGGAATACCCAACCCGATTTGGCATATTCACTGCCATTGATGGTATAAACTTGTCTTTGGAGCCGGGTGAAATACATGGGCTGGTGGGAGAATCTGGTGCAGGGAAATCCACCATCGGCGCTGCCATAATCGGGCTCATACCGTCTCCTGGCTATATCGCCAAAGGGGATGTGCAGTTGCATGGAAAGAGCTTGCGTGATTTACCGCAGGATGACTATCACAAGCTGCGTGGTGCGAAAATCTCAATGATTTTTCAGGACCCTCAGACATCCCTCAACCCGCTGTTTACCATTGAAGATCAGATGGTGGAGACAATTCTTCAGCATTCAGATGTAAGTGTTGAGGAAGCTGAAGCACAGGCACTTGAACTGCTGCAGGACACTGGTATCCGCGATGCCGAAACCCGTATCAAGGAATTCCCGCACCAATTCTCCGGGGGCATGCGCCAACGCGTTGTGATTGCGCTTGCGCTTTGTACAAATCCTGATCTCATTATTGCAGATGAGCCGACCACGGCGTTGGACGTATCGATCCAAAAGCAAATATTGCAGCTCATTCGCGAAATGGCGCAGAAGCGCAAAGTTGGCATTGTTCTCATCACCCACGACATTGGCGTGATTGCTGAAGTGACAGATAGTGTTTCGGTATTGCGCGGCGGCAAATTGATGGAGGAAGGTCCAACCGCGCAAGTTCTTGGTTCGCCTCAGAACACATATACACAAGCGCTTATGGCGACTGTACCACGCCTTGGCGAGAAGCTCTATCGCTTCACCAACATCATGAAGGATGAAGAGCTACCCAAGGGACTGGAGACCAGTTGGAGTGTAACCGGAGCCTCAGCAGACTTTGCGACAAAATGGCTGTTGGAAGACGCAGGGCGATTTTCAGCGACCGATGGACCGGTCCTATCCATCAAGGAAATGGATGTCACCTTCTACGCCAATCGCCCATTCGCATTTGGCAAGCGAGATGGATTCAAGGCTTTGAAGGATATCTCATTGGACGTGATGCCTGGCGAAGTGCTGGGCGTTATTGGCGAAAGTGGATCAGGCAAATCAACGCTTGCGAAAAGCATTGTTGGCCTAGTCAAGCCTTCCGCTGGTGAGATCATTTTTGAGGGTACCGCCTTGCCCCATGGCCGTGCCCGTCCGCGCCAACATCCTGCGCGCCGCAAAATACAAATGGTCTTTCAAGACCCATATTCTTCGCTGAATAACCGGCGCAAGGTATTGGATATAATTGGCGATCCAATCCGATATTTCGGTCTTGCCAAAGACAATGATGAAGTCCGCAAAATCGTTGCCTCCGTATTAGACCTGGTTGAGCTACCACAACGCTCCATGCTGCGTTACCCGCATCAATTTTCCGGCGGTCAACGCCAACGCATTGCCGTAGCCCGCGCCTTGGTTGCACGTCCTGAATTCCTGATTTGTGACGAGCCAACCTCTGCCTTGGACGTATCCATTCAGGCTCAAATTTTAAATCTTCTCAAAGACTTACAGCAAACTTTTGGCTTATCGATACTATTCATCAGCCACAATCTTTCTGTGGTACGCCAAATGTCAGATCGGGTTGCTGTTTTGCGCAATGGAGAGCTGGTGGAAAGCGGCAATGCCGATGCATTCTTTGCTGACCCTCAAGCGCCTTATAGTCAGCAATTGCTGGCAGAGACACCATCTTTGGATATGATAATTAGCGGCAAGAGCAGCTAAACAGCGCTCAGCGACAATGTCTTTAAATCATTGCGCGGCGACAGGCCAAATTTGCGCGCATATTCGCGGCTGAATTGAGTTGGGCTTTCATAACCAACTTCAAAAGCAACCTGAGAAATGGAACGATCACCGTCTCGGACAAGCCGCCGCGCCTGTAAAAGCCGTATGTCTTTTTGATATTGTAAGGGTGTCGTTGATGTGACGGCCTTGAAATGCTCGTGAAATGACGATGCACTCATGCCAGCAATTTTGGCAAGGTCAGCAACGGTAAGCGACTTCGCATAGGCTTCCTTGATACGGTTGATAGCTTTTGCAATACGACTGGCATGGCTATCGCGGTGTAGCAATTGGCGCAACATAGCTCCGTGGCGCGCCATCAGAATTCGGAAATGAATTTCACGTATCAGGAGGGGCATCATGACCTTTGCTTCTTGCGGGCGGTCGACAAGATCAAAAAGCCTCTCTAACGCACCAATCAACTCGGTATCCGCATGCCCCACATCGAATGCACTTTTAACCTGATCATCAATGTCTGACTCCTCGATCTCATCGTAGAGGCTGCGAACAATTTTAAGATCAATAGAGAAAACCAAAGCAATATATGGCTTGTCAGCGCTTGCTTCAGTTATTTGAGCCATTACCGGCAAGTCATGAGAGACGATTAGAGATTCCCCAGCACCAAAGCTCAAACGTCGTTCACCAACATAAGTATCTTTTCTTCCTTGGAGAATTAGGCACATGACTGGATTGTACAAAACTCCATCCAAAACGGTGGGATGATTATTCCTCAAAACTACAAGACTTGGGATTTCAGTAAAATACGGCTCAACATCAATGTTTCTGTCGTTTGCATAAGATGCTATTTTTTTCGAAAGCTTCGTTCGCAACACATTGATCTCCATTTCCTGGCTCACCTATACCGTACGCAATGGAAAAATTTCAAAGAAAAATACATTTATTTGGAGGATTAGGCAAACAATCCAGAGTATTTGGCAGGTACTTTCCCCTATTTCTTTCTAAGTCTGTGTCATCAAACAGAGGAAAGCTAAATGGCACAGAAAATTGCTCTCATCACTGGCGGCAGTCGTGGACTTGGCAAAAGCACCGCGCTTCATCTTGCTCAAAAAGGCGTGGATGTGATCATCACATATTTATCGCGAGCAGACGACGCGAATGCGGTTGTATCCGAGATCGAAAATCAGGGCCGCAAAGCCGTAGCTCTGCAATTGGACACGGGAAGCACACAGCAATTCTCTGATTTTGCTCAAGAGTTGGCAAACGCCTTGCAAGAAAAATGGGGTCAGAAAACCTTCGACTTCCTCGTTAACAACGCTGGCATCGGCATCAGCAAGCCATTCGTTGAAACCACTGAAGAGGAATTTGATGTTTTGATGAATATGCATTTCAAGGGCGTCTACTTCCTGACAAAGAAAATGCTGCCCTTGTTGCAAGACGGTGGCCGCATTGTAAATCTTTCCACTGGTCTCGCTCGATTTTCAATGCCTGGCTTTTCAGCGTATGGGGCGATGAAAGGCGCGGTTGAAGTCTTGACGCGCTATATGGCGCTGGAACTTGGCAGTCGCAGAATTGCAGTAAACGCTGTTGCTCCTGGAGCGATTGAGACAGATTTTGGTGGCGGCGTTGTTCGCGACAATCCGGAAATAAATCAGTTTGTTGCGTCCACAACGGCAATGGGCCGCGCGGGTCTCCCTAATGACATTGGCGGGGCAATCTCCAGCCTGTTGATTGGTGACAATCAATGGATGACGGCCCAACGCCTTGAGGTTTCTGGCGGACAGAACCTCTAGCTGCCCTCCGCTTCTTCCCAAGATAAAACTCGCAAAGGAAAACCAAATGACCAAGACCATTTTGATAACAGGTGCGTCTTCCGGGATCGGCAAAGTCACGGCGAAATTCTTTCAGTCCAAAGGTTGGAATGTAATCGCAACCATGCGCACTCCAGAAAAAGAAGAGGAACTCATCCAACTCGACAATGTTCTTGTAACGCGCCTCGATGTAACGGATGGAAATTCCATCGCTAAGGCGGTAGAAGCAGGCATTTCGAGTTTTGGCAAAATAGACGTACTTTTAAACAATGCTGGCTACGGGGCCTATGGTCCTTTGGAAGCATTTCCAAACGAACGCATCCGCCGTCAGTTTGACACCAATGTCATTGGTCTTTTGGCAACCACAAAGGCGCTTTTGCCGCATTTTCGCGCCAACGCATCAGGGACGATAATCAATATATCTTCTATCGGAGGCCAAATGACGTTCCCACTTGGTACACTCTACCATGGAACAAAATTTGCGGTGGAAGGCTTGTCAGAGTCTCTGCATTACGAATTAGAGGCGTTTGGCGTTGCGGTAAAGATCGTGGAACCGGGTATGATCGCAACAGATTTCGGCGGTCGTTCCTTCGATTTCGTCAATGATGAAACAATGGAAGAGTACCAAGGCACAGTTCAAAAGCTCTTTGCCAGCTTTGGGGACAGCAGCGCGAATGCCTCTCCCCCATCAGTGGTCGCAGGCGTGATTTGGAATGCGGCGACAGATGGAACAAACACATTGCGATACAGAGCTGGCGACGACGCTCACGCATTGTTGGACGCGCGCAAAGAGCAAGATGATGCGACCTTCATTTCAAATATGAAGGCGCAAATGGGATTGTAGTACGCGCTCTTTGATATTTGGGCTGTGACCAATTCTACATTTTGAAAATGGTCACAGCTTTTCAATCAGGCGACTGTCGACTGACTAAATCATTGAATTAAAGACGTAAATTAATCCAAGTATTTCCAAGTGGCAGCGCCATCAAATTTGCGTACGCGCAACGATTGGAGCATGTCGGGTTCAATCATTCTCAAATTGACAGCCATACGATTGTGATCTGTTGGGTCAATATTATCCCAATGCGTAGTACATCCGCAGGTTTTGCAGGTATGAAATGCGATCATTTTGTCACCATGAATATAGCGCAAGGTCGCATCAGGTTTGGATTTGATTTCGACGAGATTTATCTCCGCGTGGAACCACAACACACCCAACCGCCGACAAATGGAGCAGTTGCATTCCATGACCCATTCCGGCTCCGCATTCACTTCAAAGGATACGGCACCGCAATGACAGCTTCCATTCACAGAAATCAAATTCTTCAGTTGGATTTGACCAACAACTAAGGCCTATTGAGCAGACAATTTCAGGCTCAATGTACCGATAGTCCCAAATTCAGCAACAATTGTGGCACCTTGATTTGGCTGCAACAGATCACAGATGAGGCCGGTGGAAACCCAGTCGTTTGCCTTGAGACCAATACCACGTTCGCTCAGATGATTGGCAATCCAAACCATGACTTCTAATGGACCGCCCAGCGCATTTGACCCAATGCCATCTGTTGCATGCACACCATCAATGCTTACCTTTACGGTTTCATTGGCGAGATCCATGTCAGCATCAAACGGAATGCCGTTTCCAAATACAATGGCCTGATTGATCGCACCATCGGCAACAATCCATACGGCGGCTTCCTTTTGAGGCCCTGGTAGACGTTTGTTTGCGACCTCAAACATTGGATGCACAGTGGCAATAGCATCCAGAATATCCGCTTTGGTGTACGGTGTATCACGTGGCCCCAGATCTTGCTTCAAACGGAAACCAATTTCGGCTTCCACAATTCGAAGATCATTCTCCCCGACAGGAACGGCTGCCGGCCCCGGTGAAACAAAGGTTTCAAAGACAGGGCCCGAAATTGGTTCATCAATGCCAAGAGCCGTACGTGCCGCCTGAGATGTACACCCAATCTTCCAGCCAGCTATGGGTAATCGCATAGCTTCAATCATCGCATCCTGGATTGCGTATGCTTCGATGAGGTTTGCTGGCGCGGGGCCGGGATATTCTTCAAGACGCGCAGCCTCTAGTCGCGTTTCAGCAAGAAGCTTTCCTATTGCTGCTACATCCATATCCCGTGCCTTCCCAATGCATCAAATCAACTGGAATCCTGTTTACCAGCTTTAAAGCGCTCAGTCCGCTTCTGGTTGGTAGGAGAAGCCATAAAAATCCACCGGCTTCGCGCGACCGCTGGTGTCGAAGGCCACCATGCCGACAAAAGCGCCAGTGAAGTTAGCATGTTCGCCGCGCCCTGCCTCATCGGAGATAAGGCTTGCATCCAGTTCAGGACCAATTTTCTGCCAGCCTCTATTTTTCTGTTTCCAAAAGAACTGTTGGTGCGCATGGTCGATCTCAACCCGCATTTCTACCGGGCCCTTAACTACAGCAACTGGTACAGACAGATGTTGCTTCATCGCGCCGTTCGGCCAGTCACCAAGGCAAGACATGAGAGCCAGACTGCGGCCCAAATTCGGATCATGGCTGAGCGCAAGAAAATGAAACTTGTGACAATTGTAGTAGGTGGTCAGACCAGCCGCCTGCTGATAGGTCTCCGGATCGAAATCCAGCGCGGTTTCCGCAGCATAGACGAAATGTTCCTGCCGCCGCGCCACCAGGGCCTGCTCAAAAGCACTGCCGATGCTCTCGCGGCCATACAGGCGCAATGCGTTGCCGGTCATGGCGAAGATGCGATCCGGTTCAGGGGTGCGCAACCATTGAAAATCCATCGGCAACTCTGTGCCAGTAAAACTGTCGTCAGTGGCCTGCGGTGGCGTTGGTTCCACTCCTTCCACCAGACCCGGCACTTCTTGAGGCACCAGCAGACCTCCATCTTCCAAATAAAGCCAGTCATCGTCACGCCAGATACATTTAGCAATGCCAGTCTCACGACCCATCGGGCAGAATGGCCCCTCACCTGCCAAGCTCTTCATTGGGCGGCCCATTAAGAAGGTGTGATAGACTCTCCCATCCGGGGTTTCCACCATCTGACCATGGCCAGTGCGTTGTATCGGGTGGTCAGGATCATCCTTGGCCGTCATCAGAAAATAGTTTGGATGCAGCTCGTATGGCCCTTCAATTTGCTTGGATCGTGCCATGCTAACCGCGTGCTTGTAACCCGTACCGCCCTCAGCCAGCGTCAAATAGTAATAGCCATTGCGTTTGAATAAATGTGGGCCTTCGCTCAAGCCATGAGGCGAACCGTCTGAGATGTTCTTGATAGGGCCAACCAGCTTTCCGGCCTGATGATCATATTCCTGCAGCAATGTGCCATCAAACGAAGCATGGGCAGGATTACCACCAGTGCCATTGCCACGATGGTTCCATTGCAAATTAATGAACCATTTCCGGCCATCATCATCGTGAAACAATGAAGGATCAAAGCCAGAAGAATTGGCATAAACGGGATCTGACCAATCACCATCAATAGTCTCACAGGTCACAATGTAATTGTGGGCGTCCTTGAAAGCGCCAGAGAGGCGTTTTACGTCGGTATACACGAGCCAGAATTTACCATCTGAATGGCTTAGACATGGCGCCCAGATGCCGCAACTATCCGGATTTCCACGCATATCCAATTGTGCTTTTCGGTTCAATGGACGGGCTACCAGCGTCCAATTGACCAGATCTCGAGAATGGTGGATTTGAACGCCGGGATACCATTCAAAAGTCGAAGTGGCGATGTAGTAATCATCACCCACCCGGCAAATGGAAGGGTCCGGATTAAAACCCGGCAAAATAGGATTTTTGATCACAGCGTTCTTCCAGCTATTTCAAGTTTCGTTTTTTGCGTTCGGGGCCTTTCCGCTCTGAAGAAGCTGCCCACAGATTGATATTGGCGTCCTCCGCATGACGATCGATCAAGGCCAGTTCTTCATCGGTAAATTCTGAATTGTCCAGCGCCGCAACGCAGTCCACGATTTGGTCAGTTCGGCTTGCACCAATCAAAGCTGTGGTTACACGGCCACCGCGCAAAACCCATGCAATTGCCATTTGCGCAAGCGTCTGTCCGCGACCTTGAGCGATGTCGTTCAATGCTCGGACATTTGACAAGGTCTTTTCACTCAAGAAGTCCGGATTAAGAGATTTGTCCTGAGCCGCACGGCTGCCGTCAGGAACGCCACTAAGATATTTGTTTGTTAGCATCCCTTGAGACAAAGGTGAGAACACAATGGAGCCCACACCCAACTCTTCCAGTGTATCCAGCAAGCCATCTTCCTCCACCCAACGATTAATCATCGAATAGCTTGGTTGATGGATCAGACATGGCGTGCCCAATTCATTGAGGATTTTAACCGCTTCGCGAGTGCGTTGGGAATTGTATGATGAAATCCCGACATATTGAGCACGACCAGACCGCACAATGTGATCAAGCGCACCCATTGTTTCTTCCAAAGGTGTATCTGGATCAAATCTGTGGGAATAAAAAATATCGACATAATCCAGACCCATCCGCTTCAGGCTCTGATCGCAACTTGCGATCATGTATTTACGGCTGCCCCATTCACCATAAGGTCCCGGCCACATTCCGTAACCGGCTTTTGAAGAAATAAGCAATTCATCACGCAATCCCGCAAAATCAGTGCTCAAGATTTCACCAAAAGCTGTTTCAGCAGACCCTGGCGGCGGACCATAATTGTTCGCCAGATCAAAATGGGTAATGCCACTATCCAATGCCTGCCGACAAAGAGCACGTTTGGTTTCATGTGGCGTATCGCCACCAAAATTGTGCCAAAGACCAAGCGAAAGCGCTGGCAGCTTTAAGCCGCTTTTACCGCAACGGTTGTAGCGCATTTTGTCGTATCGGGCTTCATTGGGATGCCAGCTCATAAAACATGTCCTATTTCAATAGTGCGTGCGCTTCTTCAATTCCAAGCGCTGCAGGGCGTGTACAGCTTGTTGTCATCGCAACAAACTCCCCCGTTTCGCCGGACTTCAGGATGGATGTCATCACATCCACTGCATGCAGGGCCCGTTCCAGTGAACAACGGTGGTCACGATCTTCCATAATGGCAATTGCCATATCCGCAAGCCCTGCTACGCGATAATTTGCGCGCCCCTTGCCCTTGTCATCCTGATTGTCCACGCCCAACGGGTGATCCCAAGGCGCCAACGGCACAACGTCTGTAAAGTCGGCACCGCCTGCTTCAACAGTGCCGCCAAAAAAGTTTGGATCCGGCACATAGAGCGATCCCCCAGTTCCGTACAGCTCCATATTGGAGTGCTTGTGGGCCCATACATCCCAGCTGGACAGCATGGTGATTGTTGCACCCTGCTCGAATTCCAGAATAGCGTGCACGTTTGTAGGCGTATCCACAGGCACTATCTCACCGGCCCTTGGCTCGCTTGAAATGGTCCGTGTTTTGGACGCCATGGAGGTAAGCGCCGCGACCCGTTTAACCGGGCCGATAAGGTTAATCAGATTGGCGATGTAGTAGGGTCCTAAATCGAGGACCGGTCCGCCACCAGGCTGAAAGAAGAAATCCGGGTTTGGATGCCAGTGTTCCATGCCGTGGCTGAGTACAATCGCTGTGCCAGACGTTATGTCACCAACAGCACCGCTATCAATATGCGCTCGTGCCTGTTGGTGCGCTCCCCCTAAGAATGTATCTGGTGCAGAGCCAACTTTCAGCCCTTTAGAGGTCGCAAGATCACGCAGTGTTTTGCCCTCTTCAAGGCTCAATACAACTGGCTTTTCGGAATAGGCATGTTTGCCCGCTTCCAATATCTGTTTGGTAACGGCGTAGTGGGCATCTGGAATGGTAAGATTGACGACAATATCGATGTCATCTGCTGCCAGAAGGCCCTCTATTGTCTCGGCCCGCACTCCGTATTCTTCCGCCTTGGCTTTCGCAGCATCCATATTAATATCCGCGCAAGCGCGCATTTCCACGCCCTTGAACAGGGGGGCCAGCGAAAAGTAAGTTGTGGAGATATTACCACAACCAATTATTCCAATTCCTAATTCACTCATGTTTTTACCTTTCAGAAGCTCTTTGCGGCCTCAAGGGAGCGCGTCGCAAAACGTTTGTCGTCGCTCGGGTTGTCGTGTTCCATAATGAAATGTTTGGCAGGCGTACTGCTGCGGGCAGCTGTCATAATGCCAGCCCAGTCCATGGTGCCATCACCCACATCTGCCCAGCCATCTTCATCCAACTTTTCGCCCTCTGTGGCGATATCTTTCACATGGACAGAGGTGATTTTTGAACCATGGCGTTTGATCCAATCAAAAGGGTCGCCCCCCCCACGCACAATCCAGGCTATATCAGCCTCCCATTGCAGAGAGGGAGCCGCTTCAAACACCAATTCCATCGGGATTTCGCCGCTTGGCAGCGCATGAAACTCAAAGTCATGATTGTGCCAACCGAAGCCAAGTCCCGCAGCGCGAAGTGGTTCACCAGCTTGTTCAAGGCGTTTTCCAAACGCTCGCCATCCATCGGCATCAGTCGGGCGGTCTTCCGCCACAAGATAGGGTACGTAGATGGTTGTGATACCAAGCGCTTTTGCAATTTCAAGAACGCGGGCGGGATCGTTCTCGACCATATCTATGCTCATATGCGCAGTTGGCATCTTCAGGCCGCTGTCCCCAAGATTAGCAATCAGCTCATCCACAGCCGCAGCATCTGCATACAAGGCGCCATAACCTTCAACTTCGGCATAGCCAAGACCAGCCAGCATAGAGAGCGTGCCTTTCAACGTTGGGAAGTTCCGGGAGCTATAAAGTTGATAAGAAAAATCGGTCATGTAATTTTCTCCAGGGAAAGCAGGCACATCGCTTCATGCGGTGCCATAGGTGGCCGTGAATAGGTTTCTAAGGGTAAAGTTTGGTATTGTGCCCGAATGGGATGGCTCATCGGGAGAGAAGACAATTGTTACATCTTTGTTTGGTACCATCGTAAATGCATTGTCTGAAAAGCGACCAGGAACATCTGCTTCAAAGGACACAAAAAGGGCCAACGCCTGAGCATTGAGAGTGATCGTCCAATCATTACCGTTTTGCGCAACTTCAAATTCTAACTGAGCGTCTACTAGATCGAGTGCTTTGTAGGGAACCGGTGCAAAATGATCAGACTTTGTTTGGCCGTCACTGCCTTGCCATTCAAAATACAAGATCTCACCCGGTTTCAATGCATCGTTTGGTAAATGAAGAAGTATTGCATTTTCTGTCGAGGTGACTTCGGCAAGCCCTTCGCCAAGTTTGCGTAATTCGCCCACCATGTTGCTTGCAAATGCAGACACCTGAATCTTGCACGGGTCCAAGTGATCTTGAATAGCTGTCAATGCAATTCCCGTTTCATTGGGCACTGCAACCACCAATTCCATCGCATAGAAGTCCCGTGCCATGTGGTGCAGCAATTTCCAATTGCCGCCATAGTCGAGGCTGGACCAACTAGCCACTGGCCAGGTATCGTTTAGCTGCCAGAACAAAGTGCCCATGCAACGAGGCTTTACACTGCGCCAGAATTCTACCGCGGTTTTGATCGCAAGACCCTGCTGAACCTGGCTAACATAAACAAAGTTCTCAAACCCAACTGGAAAACGGAAATACCGAAACATGGTTTCTGCAATGCGGGCATTGCCACCTGCATTTTTCTGATGGCTTTCCATAACGGGCGAGGCAATATTCATGTCCGCGTCATCCGCAAATGTGCGAATGGTGTTCATGGATGGAAAAGACTGGAACCCAAACTCGGAACAAAATCGCGGTCTGACATCGCGATAGTGCGCAAAGTCTTTGCCCTCATGCCACACAGACCAGAAATGCATGTCGCCCGAACCATCATCATGCCAAGCATCGCCGAAATTCATTGGGCCAGGCGATGGACTAGACGGCCACCAATTTGCATCCGGCAATGTCTCTTTCAAAGCCGTTTCAAGGGTGCGGTTCAAACGGTCATAGCTGACAAGATATCGATCCCGATCCTTGATGCTTTCCTCAAACCAACCGAGCGCTCCGATCAGTTCATTGTCACCGCACCAAACCGCCAAAGAGGCGTGGTGACCGATACGCGCAACTTGCTCACGTGCCTCAGCATCCACTTCCGCAAGAAAGTCCGGCGTCGATGGGTAGAGGTTGCATGCAAACATAAAGTCCTGCCAGACAAGCAGGCCCATCTCATCGCAATAATCGTAGAAGTAATCCGGCTCATAGCGCCCGCCACCCCACACACGCAACATGTTCATGTTGGCGTCCACTGCGGACTGTAAAAGTGCACGGGTTTTATCTTCGGTGATCCGGCTTGGCAGAGCATCTGCCGGTATCCAGTTTGCCCCACGCATGAACAGATCGTGGCCATTCACGCGAAATTTGAAACCAAGACCAACGTCATCTTTTTCGGTGATCAGTTCTAGGGTTCGCAGCCCGATGCGGCGGGTTGCAATCTGGTCATCCAGTTTGATTCTTAAATCGTGAAGTGTCTGCTTGCCAAGCCCGGCTGGCCACCACAAATCAGGATCGCTAATTTTAAATTGGGCGGTCGCAGCGCCGTTTTTGACCGAAACTCGTTGCTCATCACCGGCAAAATCAATCGATATCTTGCAGTCATCTCCAGCGCCAATGACGTCAACCGCTATATCAACTGTGGCACAGTGATTTTCGTGAGATTGATTGATCCTTACATCACCCAATGCCACATCACGCTTTGGCACCAATTTGATGTCGCCATAGACCCCAAACGGCGACAGCGCTACACCCCAATCCCAACCAAAATCACACTGCACCTTGCGCAGCATGTTGACGTTGCCAATCGCGCCATTTCCATCTTGCCAAGGCACGTAAAAGGGCTGCTCTTCCTGCAGTTTCTGAGCCATTTTAGGGTTAGAAAAGAAACGAATATCGATCTCGTTTTCACCGATCTTCAAAATCTTGGAAACATCAATCTCATAACTGCGGAAACAGTTTTCTGTCGCAGCAACCTGCTGCCCATTAACAGAGACTTCAGCCACAGTGTCGATCCCCTGAATGGCGAGCAGGAAATCCGTGCCATCAACGCAAAACGTGCGTTTTACGACCCATTCATGCTGTGACATCTTGCGAACATCATACTCGTTCCGCCCCCAATATGGATCTGGAACAATACCCGCGTGCTCAAGCGCGCTCACACCATCTCCAGGGAGCTGCATCGACAGAGAATACGTGCCCTGCTGGTCGCAAAGCGACCATGTGCCTGCCAGATCAATCATGTAAAACTCGTATTTTTAGAGACGCACTTCGGTAGCTTTATCGAACATGGATGCGCGTGCGGGATCGAACCCAATTTTCATTTTATCGCCAACATTTACGCTGGCCTGTCCATCCATTCGAACTCGAAAAGGTTTGTCATTGATTGTTGTCCAAACCAGCGTGTCAGAGCCCATTGGCTCAACGATTTCAATATCAGATTCCATGGTGAATGGCGCAGTATCATTGACAACGATATGCTCCGGGCGAATGCCAAACCAGGCCGGACCGCTTGCATTGCCACCCTCAGCAAATTCATATCCCGCCAAGTCCACATCAAGATTTCCGCTAACAAATCGACCGCTCGTGACGTTGCCCTCAAAGAAATTCATTGATGGGGAACCAATAAAATCAGCAACATATTTGTTGACAGGGCGGTTGTAGATTTCATGTGGACTGTCTAATTGCTGGATCAAACCATCTTTCATAATTGCAATACGATCAGCCAGGGTCATGGCCTCAATCTGATCGTGGGTCACGTAGATCATCGTATTTTTCAGGCGCTGGTGAAGCAATTTCAACTCAACCCGCAGGTCTGCACGCAGCTTGGCATCCAGATTAGATAGCGGCTCATCAAACAAGAACACGTCGACGTCTCGGACCAAGGCACGTCCAATTGCCACCCTTTGACGCTGACCACCCGACAACGCAGCTGGTTTACGGCTTAGCAACGGCTCAATCTGGAGAACTTCTGCAGCACGAGCAACGCGCGCTTCAATTTCTTCCTTTGGCATTTTTGCATTCTTCAAACCAAAGGTGAGATTTCCCTTCACGGTCATCTGCGGATAGAGCGCATAAGACTGAAAGACCATACCAATGCCGCGTTCAGACGGCTGAGCCCAAGTCACATTGTTATCGTTGATAAAAATCTGACCACCAGAAATATCCAACAGACCGGCAATACAGTTCAGCAGAGTCGATTTCCCGCAACCTGAAGCCCCAAGCAAGACGAGAAACTCACCCTGCCCAATGTCCAGATTCAAGTCTTTCAACACTTTTACGCTGCCAAATTGCAGGTCCAGATGTTTTATTGAAACGCTTGGATTTTCCATTGTATTCAACCCTTGACCGCGCCGGCCGCAATGCCGCGCACAAATAGTTTTCCGGACACGAAGTATACAACGAGCGGTACAAGCCCGGTGAGCAACGTAGCGGCCATATTCACATTGTATTCTTTTACCCCCTGCACCGAATTCACAATATTATTCAACTGCACTGTCATGGGGTAGTTATCAGGCTTAGTGTAGATCACTCCAAAGAGGAAATCGTTCCAGATGCCCGTCACCTGTAGGATGATTGCCACCACAAAAATGGGCAGTGACATCGGCAGCATGATGCGGAAATAGATTCCCCAGAATCCCGCGCCATCGACACGTGCGGCCTTGAATAACTCCTCCGGAACGGATGTAAAATAGTTCCGGAACAGCAGCGTCAGGATCGGCATTCCGAAGATGGTGTGCACCATCACCAGGCCACCCAGTTTAGTGTAAAGGCCCATTTCGCGCAGGATAATCACGATTGGATAGATCATCACCTGATACGGGATAAACGCACCAAAAATCAGGATCGTGAAGAAGATATTTGCACCCTTAAAACGCCAATTGGCCAGCGCATAGCCATTCACAGAGGCGATGAGTATTGAAATGGCAACAGACGGAATGAGGATACGGACGGAATTCCAGAAACCGCGCGACAGGCCATCACAATTCAGGCCTGTGCAGGCTTCGGACCACGCTTTCACCCAAGGCTCAAAAGTAATCTCTACGGGTGGCGCAAAGATGTTGCCCAGTCGAATCTCCGGCATGCCCTTTAGCGATGTAACAACCATCACATAGAGCGGCAGCAAATAATAAACCGCGACTACGAACAAAGTGCCGTAAAGCACAATATTGCGACGGGAAAACGTCCTCGTCGGCTTCGGCCCCTGAGGGCCAGACAATGAATGGGACACATCAACCATCTGAACGCTGCTCCTTAAATTCAAGGATCGCCCATGGGATGACGATAACAAGTACTGAGATCAGCATCATTGTGGATGCGGCAAATCCCTGCCCCAGATTTTGGTTCTGGAACATATAATCATAAACGTATTTTGCAGGAACTTCTGAAGAGATACCGGGGCCACCCGAAGTCTGCGCAACCACAAGATCGTAAACCTTCACAATTCCAGAGGCAATAATAACGAGTGTCGTAATGAACACAGGGCGCATCATGGGAATGACGATAAAGATGTAGGTCTTCCACATGGGAATACCATCAACACGAGCAGCCTTCCAAATATCTTCATCAATGCCACGTAAACCTGCAAGCATCAGGCACATGATCAAGCCCGTGCCCTGCCAAAGGCCTGCGATTAAAACGCCGTAAATAACAATTTCTGAGTTGTACAACGGGTCAAATACGAAGTTCTCAAATCCCAGCTTTCGAACAATTTCCTGAACTCCAAATTCCGGGTTGAGAATCCATTGCCACACCAGGCCCGTCACAATAAAGCTGAGAGCAAACGGATACAGGAAGATTGAGCGAAATGTATTTTCGAACCGAATTTTCTGATCCAGCATTGCAGCCAGCAAAAAGCCAATCAACAGGGAAAAAACCATCGAAAACAAGCCATAAATCGCAAGGTTTTCAATTGATATCAGCCAGCGGTTTTGAGACCAAAGACGCTCATATTGGTCAAGCCCTACCAGCTTGTTGCTTGGCAGCAATTTGGACTTGGTGAATGAATGATAGACCGTCCACAAGGTCGCGCCGACAAAAATAACCAACGCCGTCAGCACCATTGGAATGGCAGCGATTTTGGCCGTCATATTTCGGAACAATTGCGGCGGACGAGATGTATGCGCCATGGCCCTCTTCCCACACTGAGGTAAGCCTTAGACAGCGCCAGCTCAAGACGTAGAGATACACCTCACATCAAAAACCGGCACCAGCCTGAGAACTAAGGAACCGGCCCGGCCACAATGACCGAGCCAGCTAACCTTTATGCTAAGCTGTTAGTCAGCGTCAGCAATGATAGCAACATAACGCTCTTGCGCGTCAGCTGGAGTGATACTCTTGTTGTTCCAGAACTCAACCATCAAATCCTGAATCTGACCCTGCGTATCAGCAGACAAAACGTTCACAGCGTCCGGCAAAATGTTTCCATCAGCCAGAATTTTTAGACCTTTTTTCATGCAATCATTTGCAGCTGAAAGATCAACGTCACCACGGATCGGCAACGAGCCTTTCTTGAGGTTAAACGCAACCTGAACTTCTTTTGACATCATCTGAGACGCCATCCGCTTCTGAGCTGCTGTGATTTCCGCGTCGTCACTTTTGGGGAAGTAGAATGCATCACCGCCAGTTGCGATGACTTCATGCAATCCCAAACCAGGAAGGCATGTATAGTCCTTGCCGGCAACTTGATTTGCAACCTGGAACTCACCTTGAGCCCAGTCACCATGAATTTGACCACCAGCCTGGCCTGTGATCACAAGATTTGTTGCCTGGTTCCAATCCTGCACGTTTGATCCATCAGACAGCTCACGTGCGGATGCATAGGCCTCAAATACCTTTGTAGCCTCAGCGCCAGCAGCAACTTCTTCATTTTTCTCAGAAAGAATTTGCTTATACACTTCAACACCGGCGATTGCGGACATCATCGCATCAAAAGCAAGCTGTGTCTGCCAAGGTTGCTGACCCATCGCAAGCGGAATAACGCCAGCCTCGCGCAACTTTGGTGCCGCCGCTACAAACTCGTTCCAGTCTGCGGGAACAGGAATACCAGCTTTTTCGAAAGCTGCGTGGCTTAGCCACAACCATTGTGGTGAGTGAATATTTACTGGCACGCAGTAAATTTTACCATCAACTGTGCAGCCGTCCAGCAAACGGACAGGGTTTACCAGATCGCGCCAACCTTCTTTTTCTGCAATGTCAGTCAAATCCAGCATCAAACCGGCTTCAACCAACTCTTCAGCCTGACGGCCGTGGTTAAGCTGAGTGGCGCCCATAGGGTCGCCGCCGATAATGCGTGAAATAATAATTGGGCGTGCAACACCACCGGAACCGGCAATAGCACCATCTACCCATTTGTCTCCACCATCATTGAAAGCTTTGGCAAACTCAGCAACAGCGGCGGCTTCGCCACCAGATGTCCACCAGTGCGTCACTTCCAGATCGGTTGCCGAAGCACCCATTGGAAGCCCTACAGAAAGCATCAATGCGGCGGCTAAAGTTTTAAGTCTCATATTTTCCTCCCAGATGGACCTATAACGTTATAGATTGACGCTATAACGTTTTAGATATTGAATCAATCTGGTTTTTTGAAATTTTTTAACGCATAGTGAAAAGTGAAATTCCGAGTGTAACTGCAATTTGAACAATTGCAAATCCAACGTGGAGCACGGCGGCGAACGAAAGTTAAAATACATGGATGCCGAAAAGCCACCTGAACAACCACACGAACTGTTGGGCGACCATAGAGCCGGCTTGCTTCAAGGACAGAAGCGTCCGACACTAAAGACAATTGCCGAAATCACAGGCTTGGCAATTGCTACAGTGTCGCGAGCATTAAAGGATGCGCCAGACATAGGTGAAAATACGAAAAAACGTGTGCGCAGTGTTGCAAAGGATATCGGATACCGCCCAAACCGTGCTGGCGTGCGCCTGAGAACCGGCAAAACCAATGTGATTTGTTTGGTGATGTCTACAGAAGAGCATGTGATGAATCACACTGCGCAGTTGATATATTCGGTATCGACCGCACTTCGTGACAGCCCATACCACCTCATTATTACTCCTGTTGCTGCAGGAGATGATCCAATGGACCCAATTCGCTATATAGTGGAAACAGGCTCTGCGGACGGAGTCATAATAAATCAACTGCGGCCCAACGACCCTCGCGTCAAATATATGAACGAACACGGAATTCCATTCGCGACGCATGGCCGGACAGAAATGGGAATCTCACATCCCTATTTTGATTTCGACAATGAGCGGTTCACGGAACTGGCAGTAGAAAAACTTGTGTCACTTGGCCGTAAAAACCTAGCGTTGCTGGCACCGCCTGAAGATCAGACCTATGGCAAGCAAATGATCCAAGGCTTTGTAAAAACTGCAGAAAAGTTGAATGTAAACTTCCAAGTATTTGATACGGTAAACAGCGATTGCAGCATTGCTGATATCCAACACGAAGTTTCTAAAGCCATTCATGCGCCCAATCCACCAGATGCAATCATAAGCGGAGCAACAAGTGCAGCAATGGCTGTGGTCACAGCAGCTGAGGATGCGGGTCTTGAATTGGGTAAAGAGCTTGATGTCTTAGCAAAAGAAGCCGTTCACTTCTTGCGCCATTTCCGTAAGGAAATGATCGTCGTTCAGGAAAATGTCGGGCAAGCGGGCACATTTCTTGTAAAAGCACTAATGGCTTCAATCGAAAAATCAGGCCCACATCAGCAAGGGCTTGAAACGCCTTCTTTAGATACGGACTAAATAGGATCTACAAGGCGTTTTTTTGCTGTGGATGTTGACTTTCTACTACCTTGGAAAAAGTCTGTTCAAACCAATCATCGAAACTTGTAATATCACATGTGCTCATATGAAGAACATGCTTGGTTCGCCGCCGCAAGATGTCTTCAGAATGCAAGGCCCATTCATGCTCCACCAAATAACGGACTTCAGCCTCATACAGGTTAGGGCCAAATTTTTGCCCCAGTGCTTCTACATTCTTTGCGTCCCCAAGAATACATGTTAACCGCGTGCCATAGAGCCGAGCATAGTGCAAAAGTAAGTCATCCGGTGCCCAGGGGTAATCTGCTCTAGCGTTCGCAACGAACAAATCGAAGTCAGCATTTTCAATATCGCCACCCGGCAAAACACTATTTGCAGTCCAGTCCCCTCCCATATCAGGGAAGATCGGAGATAATCGATGCAACGCATGCTCTGCGAGTTTACGGAACGTTGTTATCTTTCCACCAAATATATTCAAAATAGCAAGGCCTTGGCTCTGCACAAGATCGAATACATAGTCCCGAGTCACCGCACTTGGATCGCCATTTCCATCATCAAACAAGGGTCTGACTCCGGAAAAACTCTCTAGAACATCCGTTTGGCTTAGCTCCTTTGAGAAATATCGATTAACGGCAGAGATTAGGTATTCAATCTCGTTGTCATCGGCTGCAACCTCATCAAGACCACCTTCGTAGGGAATGTCAGTAGTTCCAATCAGGGCTTTGTCACCCTCGTAAGGATTGATGAAAATGACCCTCTTGTCATGATTTTGCACCAAGTAGGCATTGTCACCATCCCAAAACTTCGGAACGATAATGTGACTGCCCTTAACAAGACGAACATTTCGAGTGGAGTTATCACCAACCACTCGCCCAATGATGTCATTTACCCATGGGCCAGCAGCGTTAATGATCACTTTGGCTTTGATATCTTGTTTGGTACCGTCAATTGTATCAGTCATTTGTACCTGCCAATGCGCGCCTTCACGGCGAACAGATGTACACGCGGTTTGAGTTCGAATTTCCGCGCCCAATTCTGACGCCGCAACTGCGTTCAACACCACCAATCTTGCATCATCAACCCAACAGTCTGAATACTCAAAGCCCTTCTTGTACTTATTTTTTAGTGGCTTACCTTCAGGATCTTTTCTCAAGTTCAGCGAACGTGTGCCAGCAAGTCTCTTGCGGCCACCAAGATGGTCATAAATGAACAGGCCTAGACGAATGAGCCAGGCCGGGCGATCTGATGGGCTATGCGGCAATACGAACCGCAATGGCCAAATGATATGAGAAGCAGAATTTAGAAGTGTCTCGCGCTCAATAAGCGCCTCACGAACCAGTCGAAATTCATAATATTCAAGATAACGCAGCCCGCCATGGACCAGTTTTCCTGAACGGGAGGACGTCCCCTGTGCCAGATCATCCTTTTCGCATAGCATGACAGACAAGCCACGCCCGGCCGCATCTCTGGCAATTCCTACGCCATTAATACCACCGCCAATTATGAATAGGTCGACCGTGTCCACTACCAGCCCCTGTTATTGGCACGTTTAAAAGTCCGAATTATTTCAACCCGAAGGCGATGAGCTGACGAGATCATCTCAATATTTTTATCTGTGTGGCCACTTTGATTAAGCATAAGCGTCTCAACACGGGTTGCGGGCGGGATCGCCGGCAAGAAAACGCTTTACTTCTTCCGCTGCCATTTCCGCTGCAAATGTTATTGTGCGCACAGAGGCTCCAGCAATATGAGGTGTCAGCGTCACGTTATCCAATTGCAACAACGGCCAATCCTCTGGCACTGGCTCGATCGCAAATGTCTCAAGCATAGCTCCCCCAAGGTCTCCCTCGGTGAGAGCGCTATATAGAGCATCATAATCGCAAAGTGGACCACGTGCCGTATTAACGAACAGAGCACCCGGCTTCATCTTTGCAAAGCTGTCCATATTCATCATATGTCGGGTTTCATCTGTTACCCGCGGATGCAGAGAGACAATGTCAGCTTCTGCAAGAAGCGTCTCAAAGCTTACAAGTTCCACTCCTGCCTCCCGGTCATCAGGCGAAAGCTGTACGTAAGGATCGTGCACGAGTATCCGACAACCAAATGCTCGCAACAACCGGACAACTTTTGACCCAATATTGCCGTATCCGACCACACCGACTGTCATTTCACACAGCTCACGGCCGGTTACATCAGCGCGGTAAAGGTCACCACGCCATTCACCGTTTCTCAGTGCTTCGTGGCCTACACGAATTTTGCGTGTTTCCGTTAAGATCGCACCAATGGCGAACTCCGCGACAGCGCTGGCGTTGCGGCCCGGTGTATTGACGACCAGCACGCTATGTTCCTTTGCAGCCGCCATATCGATGTTGACTGGTCCACCTCTGGAAACCGCAACCATCTTCAAATTTGGCAGGCGTTCGAACACATCGCGCGACAATGGCGCAAGCTGGGTAATGAGAATTTCTGCACCGTCAACAAATTCGACAACACCGTCAGGTGTACCAAAATACTCCTTCAATCCGGCAACGCCATCGACTGCATAACCGTGTTCCATTGGCTCATCTGGCCAGTTGTCTTTTCTGGACCTCATCGTCACCAAATCACCGCAGGTCTCGACCAGTTTTTGCTCGAATATTTCAGGCAGCATGAAGTTGTCACCAATGATCGCGACTTCCTTAGACATTAGATTTTCTCCTGAAGTGTTGCCATGCCTTGCCAGATGGGTTCCAAAGCTTTGCGCGTCGCTACAAATTCCTTGAGGATATCCGCGTAAGTCTCCAGAAGTTCCGGGGCTGGCGCTTCTGGTTCGCCAATTAGTGGCGTCACCCATTCATCAACACAGGCATCCATTGTGCCGTACACGCCAGTGGCGACTGCCGCCATCATCGCTGCACCCGCTGCACCCGCTTCGCCTCTGCTGGACACTCGAACCTGGGTATTCATCGCTGCTGCCATAACACCTCGAAGTGCTGCAGATTTTGCGGCACCGCCGGTTAGTCTAACCTCACCTGGAACGCCGCCCATGGCGTTGTAACAATCCGTTCCAGCCAGAGCCAAACCCTCTGCAACAGCGCGAAACAAATCTGCAAATTGATGTGATGAATTCAGGCCAACAAAGCTTGCCCTTGCGGCGTTGTTAACGAATGGACCACGCTCGCCAGCCTCGGAAATATAAGGGTGATAGAGCAGTGATCCCGCTTTGCCTGCATTAATCCACCTGTCCACATGAGACAGGAGCTGGGACCGTGCCACAGGGTTACCAAGCTGGCTGGCCAAATCCTCGACAATATTCAGCATCCAATCAATATTGAGCGTCGCTGCCATATTAGATTGAATTTGCGCAACCTGGCCCGCTACCGGAAGGGTCATCACATATCCGGTACGGTCCTCATTCAGATAAACGTCTTGATCCGATACTGATCTCAAATGCATACCGGTCGTACCAAGGATTGTGCACCCTGCACTTAGGCCTTTCGCATAGGCTCCAGCGCCCATGGCGGTGCACACAACATCTACATACCCTAGCGAAATCGGCGTACCGGCCAACAAACCGGTCTCGTCCGCGGCAGTTTGGGACAGTGGAATGGTGTTTTGCGACCCATCTATGATTTCCGGCAATAAATGGCGCAATTCAGAAACACCAAGCGCTTCAATGACACTTTGATCATAGGTACGCGTGCGAAAATCACCAAAGGTAAAACAAGCCTCGGAAGGGTCGGTGGCACGCATGCCTGTGAGCTTCAAGAACAGCCAATCTTTGCAATGAAGAGCAGCCTCTGCACCCTCAAGCAACTCGGGAAGTACCGCTTGCATATGTGCGAGTTGGGTACCTTGCTGGCATGAATTCAAACCCGTTCCGGTGGCTTCAAATCTCTTTTGATCAGCATCTCGGTCGCGAAGCTTATGGACGGTCGGAGCAGCCCGCGCATCCAGCCAGAGCCACCCATCTCCCACTGGCCTATCACCTTTGCCAACCAACCACGTTCCATCGCCTTGTCCAGTAACAGCAACGGCAAGAGTTCGAGAGGACAGGCCCGGCACCAGATCGGCAAGGTCGCGTAGGGTCTGCGCACAATCCTGCCAGGTTTGATTCAGTGATTGAGTGGCAGCACCATCAGATGACGTTTCATATTTGTTTGGAACTGAAGCAATCGCAATCTGGCTCCCAGCCAAATCGAAGGCCACCGACTTTATGACAGATGTACCAGCATCAATTCCAATCAAGACGTCCTTGCTCATAGGGCAACATCCTGCCCGTGGCTGAGCGCCTTACCAGTATCTGGATCAAAGATATGTAGATCTGATGGGTCGAGATGCACGGATATCGCCTCACCTTCACTCAGCGCCGCCCGATCATGCTCAACCAGTACAATCGTGCCATTCGCAAAATGGGCCGCAATATGGCTCTGATCACCAAGCCATTGATTTGCTACAACCTGCGCCAAAGCCCCACCCTCACGTCGTTTCACCGCGTAAGGACGCACCCCGATGACTACTTTTTTGGTAGACAGGATTTTTTCTCGCACATCGTGCGCTATGGCCGAGTCCGGGTAGGATAAGTCCAGGCCACCCTCCAAATCCAAATGTACCAATCCATTTGCATGAGATGCTGTGGCCGGAAAAACATTCATGGGTGGTTCGCCAACAAATGTCCCGGTGAACAAATTGGCCGGCTTTTCCTTAATTTCGTTCGGGCTTGCGAATTGCTGCAACTCGCCATCTTCCATGACGGCAATCTTGTCAGCCAACGCATTGGCTTCGGTCTGGTCGTGCGTTACCAAAATAGCAGTCTGACCACGCTCTTTGATGTAGTGCTTGATGCGTCCCCGAAGCAGTGTCCGCAACTGGGGCTCTAGCTGCCCCATTGGTTCATCAAGCAGATGAAGATCCGCCTCACGAACAAGCGCGCGCGCAAGAGATGCCCGCTGTTGCTGGCCGCCTGAAATAGAGGTCGGAAAACGGTCCAGCATGCTGGTGATTTCCAGCATTTCTGCCATTTCGTTCACTTTTCCGGCAATCTCGGCGGCACTCAACGAAGTTGCTTTTAACGCAAATGCAATGTTCTCACGCACCGTCACTGTCGGGTAAAGGGAATAGCCCTCAAACGCCATAGCCACGTTCCGGCGAACTGGTCGTAATGTTTGCACTTCCCGCCCCGCAAGATGTATTTTCCCGCGACTGGTTTCTTCAAAACCTGCAATCATGCGCAGCGTGGATGTCTTGCCGCAGCCAGAAGAGCCAAGAAGCGCAATGATGTCGCCCTTGTTCACTTCCATATTGATGTTTTTCACGGCGTGGACGCCAGTATTAATGGCACCATAGAATTTATCCACGTTTTCAAGTCGGAGCATGGTGTCCATCAGGCAACCTTCCCTTGTTGATTGGCCCCAAGGAGATCTGGCTCAATGCGGTTTCCTGTTTCGCGATCGAACAGATAGGCGCTGCTGGCATCAACCATGACATGGGCACTACCTTCTTGCGGGCCCGGCGTCCCTGCTGGACGAGAAATCATGATCTCACGCTTCCTGGCAGTCATAACAAGGCTGACTGTTTTCTCATTGAGCGGGGTTTCCGCCTCAACCGACACAGGGAATGATCCAGGTGTCCCAACTTCAACAAACCGGATCGCTTCGGGGCGTACACCCAATATGCACTTTTTACCAATTGAACTGGCGAATCCCTGATCAATGACAACGGGTTGATCGGAAAGCCTTACTTCAATGCCCGCATCCCCCTTGCCTGGCTCCACGTCCAGAAGGTTAATCACCGGATCGCCAAACAGACGTGCGATCTCGACATTAGCCGGCTTGAGATAAATGTCTTCAGGTGAACCAAGTTGCTGGATACCGTGATCATTCATGACAGCGATGTTATCGCCCAATGCCATGGCCTCTTTGTAGTCCTGCGTGACGTAGATGACCGTTGCTTTTTGCTCTCGCAACAAACGTGGCAGTTCAAGCCTCATTTCAAACCGTAGCTTGGCGTCCACGTTGCGCAAGGGATCATCCAACAGCAGTATTGACGGTTCCCCAGCGAGCGCTCGTGCCAGAGCAGTCCTTTGTTTCTGACCGTTTGAAAGCTCTTTCGGCTTGTGGCCAAGAACATGTTCAATTTTTAAAAGCCGCGCTAGGCTCTCTACACCGTTCTTAATCGCAGATTTGCTCTGTTTGCGAGCAGTCAGCGGGCTGGCGATATTTTCACGCGCATCCATATGCGGGAACAGAGCAAAGTTTTGAAACGCCATTCCAATGCCACGCTCTTCAGGCTCAACTTCATGCATATCAAGGCCATTGATTTCAATGGTTCCCTCATCTGGCTCAATGACGCCTGCGAGCAATCTGAGCAGCACAGTTTTACCAGCACCAGATGGACCAAACAGAACCAGGGTTTCGCCATCGTTGACGGACAGAGAGACACCATCCAGAACCAAATCGTTCTTGAAGGACTTTCTTATATCAGTGAGCTTGATACTCATCTTTTATCCTTTCACCGCGCCAAGGGATAAGCCCTCAACAAGATAGCGCTGGGCATACAATGCCAGTGCGAATGTCGGTGTGATTGAAAGTACGATACCCGATGCAATCTGTCCGTACTGAATACCGGAGGCCGTAATGAAGGCTAGCGCGCCAACTGTTACTGGCTGTTTGTCAGCAGAGGCCAACACCAGCGCAAAAATGAAGTTGTTCCAAGCAAAGATGAAGGCAAGCAAACCAGCAGCAGCAATGCCTGGCCCAGCCAAAGGCAAAGCAATCTTGCGGAAGGTTGAAAACCAGCTGTGACCGGCGATGCGATACGCATATTCAACATCCACCGGAATATCTTCAAAATAACCCCGCACAATCCAAAGGATTAGTGGAAGAACAATCAACTGATACACCCAAATTAGCCCGAAATAAGTGTCCGCCAACCCAATCTGCTGGAAATAGATTGTGAGAGGCAGCAAAACCAATAGCGGCGGCGCAAACCGAAACGACAGTAGTGTAAACGCAATGTCTTCAGCGCCTTTAAATTTTAAACGCGCGAAGGCATAAGCAGCAGGAACGCCCAACAACAGGCCAAGAGCGACAGACGCTGTTGACAGGAACAGAGAATTGAAAATGTTGCGCATGAACTCAATCTCAAGAGCACCGGCCGCTGTATCCAATGTGCCAGTAATCAAGGCCTTATAGTTCATGAGCGTTGGCTCAAAGACGATTGAAGGTGGCACACGCAAAATGGTCTCGTTTGTCTGGAAAGACATCAGGAAAATCCAGAAAATCGGGAACATGAAGAACAAAATCACTAATGTGATTGCCACACCGCGCAACACGCGCTCGATAGGGTTTACGGTTTCCATTGCAAGCTCCTCAAGCGTTTCCGCGCGCTTTTTCGCGCAGACGCAGCCAGTTCTTGATGAACATGTTCGACAAGAAGTACGTGATCGCCCAAAGGATCAGCAGCAGCGCAGCTGAGCGTCCCACATTGGTCGACTGGAAGAAATTCAGATAGGCTTCAACCTGGAATACGGTCAATGTATCGCCCGGACCACCCTGTGTCATAGCGTAGATGATGTCGAATTGCTGGATGGACTCGATTACACGGAACAGGGTTGCCGTCAGCAAAAATGGTGTCAGCATGGGTAATGTAATGCGCCAGAACACGAAGGCACGAGGTACCCCATCCAGTTCTGCGGCCTCAAAAGGTTGGCGTGGAAGGGAGCGCAAACCAGCGAGAAGCAAAATCATTATGAAAGGCGTGTAAACCCATACATCAACGAGCACTACAGTGAACATGGCGGTTGATGGGCTTGATGCCCAGCGCATATCTTCGAACCCCAGAAGCGTGGCAAAATAGCTCAAAATGCCAAAGCCAGGATTGGTCATAAGCTTCCACATCAAAGACGCAAGCGCAGGCGCTGTCATTAGCGGCATCAAAAGCATTATTGATACAAAATTGTTGAAACGACTGCGCTTCTGCAGCAGTAAAGCAATGCCAAGGCCAAGCAGCAACTCAATTCCAACCGTCAGAAACGCGTATGTCAGAGAAACTTGAAGCGTGTTCCAAAACGATGGGTCTGTCAGAAAATTCAGGTAATTTTCGCCCCAATTCCACTTGCGCGCCCAAGGTTGAGATAATCTGTAGCGCTGCAACGAATAGGCAACTGCCGTAAAGAATGGAATGAGAATTCCAATGCATGTCAGGAGAGCAGGCAAGCTCAAGAGATATGGCAAATAGCGCCGACTGACTTTGAAACGTTTTTTCTTAGGCGCAGGCATTGTCGCTTCGGCCATATAACAATTCCCCCGACTCCAGCACCAAGCATGCAGCAATCGCAACGATTAGTTCAAACAGAAATTCAATAAATGGGCCCGCCCTGGTAGGAAAGGCGAGCCCAAGTAGGAGGTTAACCCAATCCGGCTTCTTTGAGCTGGCGATCGACGCTTTGCGCCAATTGGTCCAGACCCTCATCTACCGGCACTTCATTCGCGACCATTTTCTGCATAGCCGCTGCCCACTCTGTCGTCAGATCGAAGAACAAAGGTTGCGCAGTGAAGTGTATTTTTGCCCCCGGAGCTGAAACGTCATGCATCTCAACATACCCCGGATAGCTGCTGTTCAGACGATCGCGGAACATTTCGTCAGCCCAGACAGACTTGCGAACAGGATTCACGAAGTCCATTTTCGTTGCACCAAACAAGCCGTGCTCTGGTCCAGAAGCCCACTGCATGAAGTACCATGCCGCATCTTTCTGTTTGGAGAAGCTGGACATAGCCAGTGACCAGATCCAAATATTTGGTGTCGGTGCGGACGCATCAGGGTTGGCTGCAAACGGAGCATAAGCAAGGTTACCAGCTTCCGCATTGTCGCCGCCATTCATGAAGTAGCCGAGAATATCAGCATCATAAATCATCGCAGACTTACCAGCGCCGAGATCTGTACCAACCTGATACCAGGTATGGGTTGCCCAATCAGGCGCGCCACTGTCCTGGATCATTTTAACCCATTTGGCATGGTAGTCCTTGGACACAGCCGTGTTCATGGCCGCAGACAGCTTGCCATCAGCCGATACATTCAGGTCTTTCTCGCCAAAGTTGGCATAGCCAGACAAGAAGCCGGGGTGAATAGTGGCCCAAGAACGTGAACCACGTACACCAATACCGTAGCCGCCACCCATTGCAGCTTTCGCTGCAGCAGCTGTATCAGCCAACTCATCGATATTCGTTGGAACAGACAGCCCGTGCTTTTTAAATGTGTTGGCGTTGTAAGCGAGATTGTTCTGCTCATAACCCCATGGAATACACCACTGTTTGGCATCTGCAGAACCCAATTCGCCGCCGGGTTTGCCGTTCCACGCACAAGAGCTGCGCACACCTTCCAGCATGTCATCCCAATTGTAGTCAGGATTGGTTTTAGATTCGTCCTGAATGAATTCATTCAGGTCATCTACCCAACCGGCTGGACCGTATGTCCAAGTCATGTACGCGCCAGTCATGAAAGCATCATACTCAGATGAACCTGATGACAATGCGGCCGTTACCTTGTCGAAATACACATCTTCAGGGAACACATCATACTGCACATCCATGCCAGTGAGTTCCTTGAAGTTTTCAAGGTTGGCGATCATGGCATCTGCGTAAGGGTGCTTGTTGAGCAAAAGTTTCACAGTTTTACCGGAATGCTTTTTCCAGTCAAAACCGTTCATTGCCAGCGCTTTTGTGGCCATTGAGTTTACAAGCACGCCCGCTGTTGCAGCGGTCACACCCATAGCACCCAGACCACGTATCAAACCGCGTCGGCTGATCTTTCCGTCCATAAAGGACTGAATGAGACCTTTTTCCTTTTCATACATTTGGCTTCCTCCCAAAGATTGAAGACTGTTACAGTTTTAGAAGCGCACCAGCGGTGCGTTCGTCGGTAATGAGCCCGCTCAGAAAGCCGCTCATCAAAATGGACCCAATTGCAGGGGCCTTCTCGTTGCCACCAGCGACAGCAACAATTCTTGTTTGTTTAAGTTCCGGTAGACCGACCGAAATGGTCCTTGCGGTCATTTCCGTTTCAACGCTTTGTCCATCTTCGCTAAAGAAGTGACCTAGCAGCTCGCCAACACCGCCCTGAGCTTTCACATCGCCAATTTCTTCTTGTTCGATCATGCCAGATGACACCAACTGCGCGCTCGGTTCCGATGTGCCAATACCGACAAATTTCAGTTCTGAACTGGCCGCCATTGACATGACTTCAGGAACTCCTCGCTGAGCAAGAATGATCTCGCGATCTTCCACCTTGTTTGCAAAGAACGGTACGGGCATGACATATGCCCCTGCTCCGGTTTTCGCAGCAAGCCTGTGCATCACGTCATGCGGGTTCGCCAAAAAATTTCGCGTCAAGCCGCCAAGAAGCGATACGAATTGGACGCCATTGGCATCCAAACTTGGCAGGTAAGCGACCGCCGAAGCAAGTGTTCTACCATGCCCCAGGCCAATTAGCCTTGTATTCCCACTCTCAATTTCGCGCTGGAGGAATTTGGCGCCGGCGATCCCCAAAGAACGGATCGGAATATCGTCCTCGCCAATATCGGGGACTACTTCACAATATGACAATCCAAAACGCTCTGAAATGGCAGTTTCCAGAGCAACGCATTCTGCTACTTCACCATCAATACTGACCTTCACCGCACCATCCTGATTGGCGCGTGTGATGAGACGATGAGCTTTCACATTCGTAACACCAAGACGCTTCGCGACATCAGCCTGAGTCAACCCACCGACGTAGTGCAGCCATGCTGCTCTAATCGACAAGCTGGCATCGCCATCTCGCTTGGACCCGTTACGCGTCATTTCGCTCCCAGTGCGTTTTTGTAATTATTTACACTATATGTAATTAATTTCACGTTTCAAAAAAACTGTCAACGGGAAGAAGCCTGTTGATCGGAAATTTCTCGCTTAAGAAGTTCGAGCAAGAGAACCTCTATAGATACAATTTTAGATGGATTTCGAAGCCTCGCCACAGCACAACAAATCTACGGTCAAAAAATTATATATTTCAGTTATTTGCGACACTTATTTGAATCAAATTGATAAAATTATTAGCCCACAAAGGAAAAAGCAAACGAGGCCAGAATTCGCAAAAAATACGTTTGATTGTATACAGGTACCTAGGACTAGTGCATGTCCTGTTCAAAAAAATCGGACATTGCCGAAATAATCAGAAACGCTGAAGCTGCACCTGGATCAATATGACCGATAGAACGGACACCCAGTTTTGCGGAACGACCGCGTTTTGAACGCAAATCGCGTGTATTTTCCATGCCTATTTCGGCAGCTTTGGAAGCAGCTTTTACACACGCCAGCTCCGACATAGCAGATTGCTGTACAAGAACTGCAGCTTCTGCAGCAGGTATCCATGCATCAAGCATGGTTTTATCACCCAATTGGGCCCCGCCTCTCTGAGCAATGCCATCCTTCATGGCCGATAAAAGCAGTGCGAAAGAGGAAGCATCTAGATTCAAACGGTCAGCAGTCGCATCTGATGCGCGTGAAAATGCCGTCGCATAAAGTGGCCCGGCAGACGCCCCGACGGCATTCAGAAATGCATCTCCCGCGCTCGTGCAAATGTCAGAAACTGTACTTAGATTGGACGAACCGCTCACCGCGTCACTAATAGCACGCCAGCCAATATCCATGGTGACACCATGATCCCCATCACCAATAGCTGCATCCAGCTCACAAAGGTATTCGCGCTTGCTACTAATTCTGCCAGCAACAAAAACCAACATGCGCTTAAACATATCCGGCGTGATGGCGCCATCGCTTTTGAGTAGTTGTCGTTTCTTAACGGTTGAATTTGCTTCAACCGACACAGGCGCCTGATCTGAAGCGGGCGTAACGCTAGTCTCTGTCTGAGCTATCTGCCCCACCTGAAGCGTTGGCGTATTACATGGATGGTCGAGATAGCGCTTCAGGTCAGCATCTAGCTTGAGAATTGATATGGATGCCCCGGCCATTTCCAACGAGGTCACATAGTTTCCCACCCATGAGTGGTAGATAGAAACACCAATTTCCGCCAAACGTTCTTTCACGCGACGATGAATAATGTAGAGCTCCATCAAAGAGGTGGAACCCAATCCATTTACCAGAACAGCAACTTCGTCGCCCTCGGAAAGCCCCAATTCAGCCAGCAACAGCTCCATAAGACGATCCGAAACCGCATCGGCGGTTTCCATAGGAGCGCGAAAAATGCCGGCCTCGCCATGAATACCCATCCCAATTTCCATCTCGTCGTCGCCGAGCTCAAAATTAGGCCGCAATGTCTGGGGCAGAGAACAAGCGCCCAGCGCAACACCAGCTGAGCGGGTCAGCGCATTCGCGCGCATTGCAACACGCTCGACGTCTTCCATGGAGAGATTTAAATCTGCAGCAGCTCCGGCACATTTGAAAACGAAAAACCCTCCAGCAATGCCGCGACGTTCAGTGAGGTTTTCCTTTCCCGCAGAGGCCACGTCATCTGTCACAGTGACGGAACGGGCTATAATGCCTTCACTAGCCAAAGCTTCTCCAGCCATGTCAAAATTCATGACATCACCGGTGTAATTTCCATAGAGAAATAATACGCCAACGCCGCCATTTGATGCGCGTGCAGCATCTGCAATTTGAACCGGTGACGGCGACGCAAACACATTTCCAACTGCTGCGGCGTCCGCCAGCCCTTTACCCACATATCCAGAAAAAGCTGGTTCATGGCCGGAGCCGCCACCAACAACAATACCGACTTTGCCTGGCCTTGGGCCCTGCTTTGCAACAATTGCGCGACCGGTCTGCCCTTGAACGCTCAACAAGTGCGGATGCGCACCAACCATGCCATCAATTAACTCATCGATGACATCATCAGCATTATTGATCAGCTTCTTTGTTTTTCGTTCCATCGCGCATTATCTCCCGAAAATGAGCTTCAGGCCTTATACTTTGCGTCCACTTGATCAAGCGCATTCACATTGCCGGCTGAACGCCCTTCGATGTCGAAGCTTGTTTCAAGCCATGCATCAGCAATCGTTTTAGCTACTTCAGCACCTACCACGCGCGCACCCATAGTAATGACTTGCGCATTATTTGATGTGGAAGCTTTTGCAGCGGAATAGGTGTCATGTGTCAAAGCCGCCCTAATTCCGGGCACCTTATTGGCTGCAATGCAAACACCAATGCCAGTGCCACAAACGAGAATTGCCCTATCCAATTCTCCAGAGTTCAACTTTGTGCAAACACGATCAGAAAGATTGGCATAAAATTCGTCACCACCATCATCAGGTTTGGACAACTCAAATGCCTCCACACCATCGCGCGACTTCAAATAATCGTACAATGCGAGCGCCAACGGTTCTCCTGCACTGTCACCTGCAATACCAAGTTTCATATTCTGATTCCTTCCAGTTTAAAGCTTTGCAGAACAACGTTGCAAAATGTCGAGATATCCGCTCACATCCCAGGCAGAACGGCCAATAAATAACCCATCAATATACGGACACTGAATAAGCTCTTCACAATTGCCACGGTTTACACTGCCACCGTAGAGACATGGAATTTCCTGCCCAAGAATGTCAGAAGCAACTTCCTTCACAAATCGATGCTGATCATTTGCATAGCTGGAACTTGCCGGAATACCGTTCTCTCCAATTGCCCAAACAGGCTCATAGGCAAGGAGCATGGGCGCGTCTTTCTGAACATCGCTCAACTTCGACAGAGCGCCTTCAACCTCGGCCTTTAACACAGCTTCCGCCTGCCCCGCCTCGCGTTCCGCCAGCGTCTCCCCAATGCAGATCAAGGGAATCAAGCCATGACGCACTGCCGCCTCAGTCTTCAAGCCGACCGTCTCATTTGTTTCTGCAAAAAACTCGCGGCGTTCCGAATGACCCAACTCCACAATGTCCAGATTGCAATCGGTCAGCATGACGGGAGAAATTTCACCGGTCCACGCTCCTCGATCTTCCCAATGCATGTTTTGGGCACCCACCTTTACAGAACTGTTTGCGAGCACTTCCTTGACGCTCTGCACATAGGTAAAGGGCGGAATGATAAATCGTTGTATGCGCGTGTCGCGGCTTTCGTCAGTCGCGATAAGACCATCTGCGAAAACTTCAGCCTCAGCCAAAGTCTTGTTCATTTTCCAGCTTGTGCCAATCCAGATCTGCTGTTCGTTTGCCATGGTTTAAATTCCTGAGATTGCGCTGCAACTAAATATTTAGATCACGTTCGCCAGTATCGATATATGGCGCCCAGAAAGCGACAGATTCAGCGATTTGAGGAATGACTTCGCGATCATTTGGCTCTCGTTCTTTAAATGACAACTCAAGACAAATCTCATTATCTGTGCCACCCCCCTCTTTGAAGGCCTTCATCAAAGGTTCCGGTTGAATGTTTCCAACTGCGTTAAACTCCTTCGTGAACGGGCGATGCCCACCTTTGTCCATCAAAGACTGTTTGATATGAATTATCGGAGAGACAGCAGGTACAGCTTTTGCCCACGCATAAGCGTTGTAGTCATCCGGGTTGTCGCTGGTCACATCTCCATGATCGATATCAGCCATCATATACATGGGAATAGCGAAGCCTGCGCTCGCTATGCGTTCCTGTAAAAGCATTGAACCGGAAATCGTATCGCCAAACTCACGACCAATTGACATTGGTTCCCAGAATAGAAATTTTAGCCCTGCTCTCTTCGCATGATCTGCAACTTCTCCCCAGCAATCGATGGCAATATCTATCAAGGCCTCCCGCGTCGCTTCATCATCAAAGTCGCGGTAAGTGAATATGGCAAATTGGCTACCGACCGAAGAACCACCTAAATCGCCTGTAATGTCAGCAAAGGATTTAAACCAATCCATGTAGTAGCGGCGCACCTCATGGTCTGGATGGCCGAAGTGGTTAAGCCGCCCATAAGGCCCCGTCATCCCGGATGTAACCTGAATGCCGGTTCTCTCCTGTGCCGTTTCCAACTGTCGGGTTAGCCGACGAATAAGAGGCGCGGGCCAACTTGGGTTAATAAATTCATGCGTCAGTTGAACATCGCGAATACGTAAGTCATGCGCAATGACGTCTGCCAAATCATCCAAATCTGCAAAACGGTTTACCAGCGGGTTCGTATTCAGCGACAGAGAAAAACTCAAATTGATCTCCAAATTTTTATCATTGCGAAAACGAGAAACGGCTCAGGAAAAAATTCGGCAATGTGCCAGTTTTTCTGCATTCCGCTTCCACATCCTCATCGGCATAGTCCGCGTGTATTCCTGTTCTGACGAGTGCTGTTTGCAGGCCAGCACCAATCCCACCTGCAATGTCGTGCGCTGGGCTATCTCCGATACACAAGATGCGGTCCGATTCAATGTCCCCCAGCCGCGCCATGGCCGCTTCATAGATCATCTTGTGCGGTTTTCCGATCCAATGCACTGAACCACCAAGCGCCTCATAAAGTTCTGCAATTTTGCCAGCTCCAAATTTTTTGCCAATGGGTGTCAGCATGCTCATATCAGGGTTTGTGCAGATACACATGATCTGACGTTCGGCCGGGTCAGCCAACATGGTCTCATAGTCACACAGATCCAACTCATCCCCACGACTGCCAGCTATCAAAACAAGATCGGCATCATTTGGTTTGTTTGTAAGTTCCAAATCCAATCCATCAATTGCAGACATATCGTCATCACGCGCTAGCAGCAGAACCTTTGCTCCAGACTTTATTTCGGTGCCAATGCGGTCGTTCAGATAGCTAAATGCCACCTCTCCAGAGGAAAGGACGGTCTCAAAACTGGTTCGAGCGAATCCATTCTGCACCAAGCGTTGATTATTTCGATCAGAGCGTTTGCCTGAATTTGATAGAAGAATAATACGTTTCTCCAACTCTGAAAGGCGCTTGAGGGTAGATGGCGCAAACGGATAAGCACCCTCTCCATTCAAAAGCACGCCAAACTGGTCGATCAGAAAAGCATCAAAGTGAGGCGCGACATCTTCGAGATTGGAAAGCAACAGGCTCATAAAGTCATTCCATACCGTGCTAGGCGCGCGGCACCATAAGCCGCTTCTGAACTTGCTGGCTCCAGAAACGGCACAGCAAGTCGTTTTCGCCGAATGGCGCTAAATGCTACATCCAATGCCCCGCCACCGACCGAACGAACTGATGTCAACTTTGGTGCACCTAGTTCTGCCAGTTTTGAGTACCCGCATGCCTCAACGCCGGCGATACCCTCAAAAAGTTCCTTTAAAAACTCGCTTCGATTTTCAGGCACCGGAGACATTCTTGGCGCGAGTGCGGGATCTGCAATTGGGAAACGTTCACCCGGCTTGACCAGTGGATAATAGTCAAATTTAGCTGGTGTAGATGGATCGATATCTACCGACAGTTCAGCCATTTCGTCTGGCGTGAAATGTGCCAAAAGAACATTACCGCCGGTGTTTGATGCGCCGCCTGCAAGCCAATTTCCCAAGATATAGTGGCTGTAAATGCCACAAGACGGATCAAAAATTGGCTTATCAGAGAGAATTTTGATGGTGAGTGTTGTTCCAAGCGCGCTGACACCATCTCCGGGGAGTTCAGCACCGGTTGCCAAGAAAGAGGCGCACCCATCTGTCGTACCCGCAACGATTTGAGCTTTTAAAGGCAAGTCAAACTCAGCCGCCATATCGGGTAGCAGACCTCCAATTGGCGTTCCTGGCGCATGTACTTTGGGAAGAAACTCCACATTCAAACCAGTTTTCGACATCCAGGCGGGCCATTCTCCACCTACCGGATCAAAACCCGTTTTCAAGGCATTGTTGGCATCGCTGCTGAAAGTGCCACAAAATTGTCCAGCAATCCAATCAGCCTGGTGCAACACATTGGAAACATCTTTGTCGGATTGAAAAATAAGTGCTTTAGCCAATCCACTTGTTGAGCCGTGCGCCGCGCTCTCTGCTGGCGCATATTGTGCAATTTGATCCAGTAAATTTGTGTCTGTACATGGATCATTATACATGCGTCCGTCCGACAAAGGCCTGTGACTCCCATCAACGGGTATCATGGTACCAGATGTCCCATCAACGCTAATGGCCACAACTCGAGAGGCGTCGAAGTCTTGTATAGCGCTCTTTAAAGCAGTGGACGCCGCACGCCACCACACGCTCGGATCGCGATGATTTTCGTCATGGTCCCGCATAGCTGATTTACCCTCTGCCAGCACGACGCCGTCATGAGACATCGCAATTGCGCGAGCGCCAGAGGTTCCAATATCAAGACCAATATAGACAGCGTCAGCCTGCATTCAGTGCCTGCCGGTACTTTTCGGCATCCCAATTCAGCAACTCCAAATTCTGCTCCTGACTCAAGTAATCAAGCTTGGCATCTTCAGGGACCCGCACCATGACATCAGCCAAACACCGCATTAATGCAAACGCTCCGCTGCTGGCATCAGATTGTACCAGCACACCAGCCCCCGGAACGAGCATGAAAACAGGGATTGGAAGCCCCATGTCCTCAACGCGCCGCGATACGATTTCCGGCGTTTCTCCATCTTCCACAACAGCAACCCCAATACCGCAAAAAATGACATGATCGGGATACAGGCTACCAAAGCTTGCTTGCCTGCAACGTTCAGACTTTAGCGCAAGTTGGTGAAGCGGTTCATAGTCTGGAAGCTCATAATTCCCTTTGGCAGAAAGGCTTGCAAGTCGCGCAAGGTCCGGCTTTAGAGCGCTATCAGCAACAACTGCCAATCTGCTGTGAACATTCATCAACAATTTGTGCGCCTGATCCACAGTATCAGCTGCGACAATAACCCCATGATTGCGCAAAATGATTACATCAGTGCCAGTGTCCAACTTTCCAGCAACGGCCTGAGCAAGATTGGCGCCGGGCTTGGTGTAGTTTACAGAAGCCCACTTCAGTCCATTGAGACGATCTCGCAAAAGGGTCTCTGCATCGGATCGGATGGCGTGCGCCAATGTGTGAACACAATGAGCGTGGATTACGACTTTCTGATCAAATACAGCATGTAAGCTGGTTTCGATAGATGGTCTTAAAGTCGAAAACCCCGGAATCAGAAACTCCCCAGGCTGGTCGGCTCGCGCCTCCCCGGCAGTAACAGCCTTTCTCATTTCTTCCAGGTCAACCGGTACAAAAATTTCTGCTTTTAAAGCATCGGCGAGCAGTGTTCCAGATGCCTTGATCCACATGGTATCGCCGTTCTTTATGGATGTATTGCCACCGGCAGCCTGGATTAACATCGGATCTAGTCCGATACTTGTTGAAACAGACTTAAGTGCGGAAAACTCAGCCGAGAACGGCTCGATTTTTATTTGGTCCATGTCACTACTTTCGAATTCTTTCGGCTATTATGGCATATGTCCTGCCATTAGATTGTGGTCGCCAAAATACACCCCAATTCGTTCTTTGAAATGAGACCCTCAATGTAATTCATCAAACCTCGACCCCAAAGTCATGCTGTCTTTGCTGTGAGCAGCCGTTCCGCCACTTCAACGAAGCCCTGCCCGCCCCGCGCTTCAGTGACATATGCGGGCTCCGCACTGATCCTGCCAATAAAGTCCTTCACATTTGCCACACCGCATGAGTTTGGAAAAAATCCGAACATAGGCGCATCATTTGGGCTGTCTCCAATAAAAACCACCGTCTCCCGCTGTTCTTCAAGATCAAAATCAAACACGTCGGCGCACAAACTACGAGACATCGAGAGCTTATCATAATCTCCAAACCAGCCATTCACATGGATGGAAGAAATCTTGGCAACCGCACCTTCTTGTTCAAAAATATCCTTTATTTTTTGAACATCTGCATCGTTGAGTGGTGGCACATCCTCACAAAAATCCACAGCCAAATCGGCTTCGCGATAAGCCTGATCAGCGGAGATCGCGCAGCCCGGCACTTCAGTTAAAACACGCGTTTTTATGTGTTCTAACCGTTCGGTATTGCGCAACCTTGTTGCCGCATCAGCCTCATACTTGCGAACCAATTTTTTGGCATTGGCATCATAGGCAAAGTAAAATGCGCCGTTTTCACCAACAACGCCATGAACCGGCCAGAACCGGGCAATCATATCGCACCACCCTGCAGGGCGGCCCGTAATTGGTGCAATCTTGAAACCTGCATTGTAGAGGTTTTCCAGGGCCTGATAGGCATCTGCCGGCAAACGTCCATCAGTCGTTAGCGTGTCATCAATATCTGCAAAGACAGTCTTGATGTTTCTTGCAGTTTCAACGGAAAGAGATGAAATTGGCTTCATCCCTACACCTCACGCGCAACAATCTCAGGTAAAATCCCGCTGTCGCAAGCAATATCTACAAAGGAAAACCTGTTGCGCATTTCATGAGCGTGCAGCACCGCTTCTTTATAAAGGTCAATTGGCACACCCAATTCCTGAGCAGTAGCTGGACCGCCTGCAGCACGCAACAGGTCCTCCAACTGCTCAGCAGGAATAGCCATAGCTAGACATTCCTCACGCAACTCCGGCCAGATTGCTGCTATTTTCTGGTTGAACGCCTTTGCGCCTGAATCGTCAAATGCCTTCTCTTCGTATTCTTCAAGACACTGCGTTGCGACCTCCACACCCATTCGGCGCTTCATATCGTCAAAGTCAATTTTAGTGGCTGATACCACCGGAGGCGTTTCCGAAGACAAAATCTGTTGCTGAATGCGTGCCATTGTAAGCGTGGCAACCCCTACCTGTTGCCCATGGAGCGTGCCAGGATGGCGATCTCCGGCAAAACAATCCAGATAGTGGGAGATTTGGTGTTCCCCCATAGAGCCGTGATGCGAAACACCAGTGAAGGAAATACCAAGACCACAAAGCGTCAATACGCGAAACAGATATCCAGTAGCTTCAACATCGCCCTCCTTGATGCCGCGCGCATGTTGGTTGAGGCGAATTTCATCAGGTATTTCAATTAGATATGGCTCATGGTGATACTTAGTTCCCAACACACGATGAGACATCCACCAGTCTATTTGGGCGACTGAGCGACACAAACAATCTCCAAAGCCAGCAGCCGTCAAATAGGTGGGAGCTGAAGCGCAGATATTGAGATCCACAAAAAACCCAGCTGGGGCATGCGCAGGCAGCGATACTTTTAGTCCGCTGTCTAATGTCATGGAGGCAGTTGACGACGTATAGCCGTTCATCGACCCCGCCGTCGCAAAAACACAGTATCTACGTCCATCTTGCGCCGTTACATATTTGGCAAGATCATTGACCGTACCAGACCCCACTGCAATGACTGACTCGTATCCTTCAAGATCCTTTGTAAGAGCACGCGCAGACTTTAAATCTGCATGCGGTTTGTCGAGAATAATCTCTTTTACTTCACCAGACTTTGAAAGCGCCTCCGAAACTCGCTCGCCTAACGCCGCATAAGTGCTTTGATCGCATACCAGCGCGAAGGGCGGCTTAAAACCAAGAGAAGTGACCAACTGCAATTCCTTGCCAGCAAGGTCCTCTTCGAAAACAATTTTCTCAAATGGCGCTGGCGGGAATTGCTTTCCGTTCAGAGGATTTATCCAGCTACCTGCACAAATTTCATCAATCAGCTCGGTCCATCGAAATGGCTCTGCATGGGTAATCATCAAGGGGATTCTCTCTCGGCTATCGCTATTTCGCTTTCCAATAGCATATGCTATATTGAATTAGCATATGACAATCAAGCGCTATTTCTTTAAGGTATCACTCGCAAATACCGCAATATAAGATGCAAGCATGAAAACGAATCCGCCACCGGGCAAGGCAAGAACGCCCATAGAATATATCGGAGATCCGGTAGCTTATGCTGCTTGGCTCTACTATTCAGAACAGCGCACACAAAACGAAATTGCGCTTGAGCTTGGCGTCAGTCGACAAACTGTGGCGAACTATTTGTCTGATGCTCGCAGCCGCGGATTGGTTACAATTCGCCTTTCCGGCGAAATTCTGCAACGTGAAAGCATCGGACAAACGCTGAGTGAGACCTACGGCCTGGAGGCCGTGCATATTCTACCTGACCCAACAGAGCAGGATCCGCAAATAACGCGTGACCGAATTGCAGGCGCCGGCGCTCACGTGGTTAAGTCTCTCTTGCAGGAAAATAGCATTCTTGGCGTTGCTTTTGGACGAACCATGTATGCGCTTGGTGAAGCGATGCAACCTCAGGAGTTTCCCAAAGCAACCGTGGTGCAGGTAGCCGGCAGTTCTATTGATGGGCGCGACACGGCTCCGGAATTTTGTACTGCGCTGATTGCATCACGGCTGTCCGCCAAGTGCGTCAACCTGCATGCGCCGGCGTTCTTGTCGGATAAAGAACTGTGCTATCGCCTGATCAACGAACCATCCATCAAACGACAATTTGAGCTTATGGCCAAAACGGACATTTTGGTTTTTGGTGTGGGCGAATTGCTTCCGAACACGACGTTCAGTGATGCACCCTTTCTAACGGATCAGGTACGAAACGATTATATATCAAATGGTGCTACCGCCGTCATATTTGGCCGCTTCATCGACCATACCGGAAATGAAGTTGCTGGCCCGCTATCCGACAGAACCCTCTCAATAGATTTGGAAACAGCCAAATCAATTCCAAAACGGCTTGTGGTATCCGGAGGAGCTGAAAAAACCTCAGCCCTGCACGCCACGCTTAGCAGTGGATACGCAACGCACTTCGTTACTGACATGCCGACCGCAAAGCGGCTTCACACCTACACGAGAGACAATCACTGAAATGAAAGACGAATATGTAGTCGGTCTCGATGTCTCAACGCAATCCGCCAAAGCAATAGCTTGGAATAAAACCGGCTCTGCCATTACAGAAGGCCGCGCACTCATTCCCATGAGCTCTCCCTCAGATGGATACTTTGAACAAGAACCGAGTGACTGGTGGAAAGCTGCAAAGACCGCACTGAGCGAATTGACAAAGCAAGTCGATGCATCACAAATTGTTGGTGTTGCGATATCCAACCAGCGTGAAACTGTCGGCTTTTTAGATGAGGCTGGCGAGTCGCAAAGACCTGGAATGGTATGGTTGGACTATCGCGCTGTGGAGCAAGTCAACACCCTCAACGATTTACTTGGTGAGGGACACATTCACAAGATTTCCGGCAAACCAAAAGATGTCACACCGGTTGCCTATCGGCTGATGTGGCTTCGGGAAAACATGCCCGATATCCTTGATAAGGTACATCTTTTTACAGATGTCCATGGCTACACTTCAGGACGATTAACCGGCAACAATATTGCCAGCCGTACCAGCGCAGATCCATTTGGAATTTTCGACATCAATAAAATGGAATGGTCGGAAGAAATTCTGAATGCTGTTGGACTGACACCAAAAACCTTTCCAAACGTTATGCAACCAGCTGAACTAATAGGACAGGTTTCCACGGAAGCCGCCCGGGACACCGGCTTGTCTGTTGGAACGCCTGTGTATTGCGGAGGTGGCGACGGCCAGTGTGCAGGCTTAGGGGTAAATGCTGCAAAAGAAGGCACTGTCTATCTCAATTTGGGGACGGCAATCATAACCGGAGCATGGTCAGCAGAGCCACGTATAAATCTGAATTGGCGAACCATGACGTCTCCTACGGGGAACGGGTATTTCTTGGAAGGTGTGCTACGCGCGGGCACCTTTCTCGTGGACTGGTTCGTTGAAAACCTGGCAGGTGGCAAGCAAGATCCCGAAATCTGGAAGCAGTTGGAGAAAGAGGCGTCCTGGCTACCAATTGGTTCTGAAGGTTTGATCGTTTGCCCCTACTTGGCTGGTTGCATGAATCCACATTGGAACATGAATGCGCGGGCGTCTTTCAATGGTATGAGCGCCATCCATACACGTGGTCACATGTATCGTGCAGTTCTGGAAGCTCTGACGGGTGAAATTGCTCGTTGCATAGTGGCGATGCGGGCAAATGATATTTCAATCGATGAAATCGTAGCCGTTGGTGGAGGAGCGCAATCGGCCCTTTGGCGGCAAATGATAGCGGATGCCTGTGGCCTGGATCTGACCATCAGCAAGTCATTGGAAGCAACCTCGCTGGGCGCGGCTATGTGTGCCGCAGTTGGTGCGAAGTGGTATAATAGCTTTGAAGAGGCGGCCGAAAATATGAGCAAAAACGGAGAAACGACTATAGCAAATGCAGAAAACCGTCCTGCCTGGGACACATTGTTGGAACGTCAAAACGTGATCAATACGGAAGCTTGCCGGAACACTTAGATAGCTACCTACTCCAAACAACTGGGGAGCGGGTAGTCTGTACCTTCAGTTATCTGACCATTGCTGCGACGTTACCGCCATCAACCGTTACAACCGCGCCGCTGCTTTTTTTGGCTTTCGCCAAATGAACAAATGCTTCAGCAACATCCTTTGCGGTGACTTCGCGTTTCACAAGGTTTCCACGCATATACGCCTCAGGCGTTATGCCCCGCGATGCAGCGCGTTCTGCGACAAAATCATCTGTTAGGAGATTGGTCCGAATACGATCTGCGTTTACCGCATTGGAGGTGATGCCTGAAGCGCCATGCTCAATTGCATATTGACGCATCAATGCCATCAAGGCTGCTTTTGATGTGCCGTATGGGCCGAAGTCCGGCCCTGGATTCAATGCTTGTTTGGATACATTGAAAACCAGCGCGCCGCCGGTCTTTTGTACTTCCATCACTTTCACACATTCGCGGGCGATATAGTGGTGCCCCCAAAAATTGAGATCAAATGCTTTCTCAAACAGTGCATCGTCTACTTCCAGTAACTTGCCCTGGAATGCGGCACCTGCATTGGAGATTAGAATATCTACACCACCAAATTTTTTTACAACTGACTGGATAGCGTCAGCTACAGAGCGCGTATCCGTCACATCGCAGACCACGGGATGTCCGTTTACTTCCTTGGCAGCATTCCGGACCGCTTCATCGTTGATATCCAACAGAGCAACCATCGCACCTTGGCTCGCCAATTCTTGCGCCACGGCAAAGCCCAATCCGCTGGCAGCACCCGTTACCACGGCCACCTGCCGCGTTAATTCTGACGTCTTCGCTTTCGCTAATTTGGCTTGCTCAAGAGACCAATATTCAATATCGAACAAATGCTCTTCGCTCAGCGCAATGAATTCACCAATACCTTCGGCGCGTGTAATCACATTCACGGTCGCCTCGGCAATATCAGCACAGATTGCAGCTTCCTTCGCAGTTTTACCGACGCCAAAGAGCCCTACACCAGGCACATAAACGATACGTGGCGCCGGATCGAGCATAACCATGCCTCCCCCAACTCGCTCATTGTTCCGCTCATAATACTCTGAATATTTATCTTTGTATGCTTGAAGGTTTTGCTGCAGACCAGAGACAAATCCATCTCTGTTGTTCGCATCCGGTGCAGGCACAACCAGGCCAAAACGCTTAATTCTGATAGAGTGGTCCGGCGCTGCATTGCCTCGGGTCGCATAGTCTGCAACCTCTTTACCATTCACAAAATGCAGGATTTCTTCACTCACCCGATGATCCAGTATCCAGCGATCCGGCTTCCCCTCTTCACTGGTCTCAAGTGCAAGCGCACCGCGAATGATGGGGGCAATATCTGAAACGTCCAATGATTTGTCAGGTAGTGTAGCACCGGCAAAGGGTTTGGAATTTCCCTGTTCCAAACGTTTTTCGGCCTTGTCAACCATCACAATCATGTCGTCATAGGCTTGGCGCGGATCATCATGGAAAGTGAAAATACCATGGTTCATCAGGATCATGTGCTTGGCGTCAGGTTCATCATTCAGAATGTCCTGGCAAACCTTCGACAGAACAAAGCCCGGCATGACATATGGCACAATCGTTGTATCGGGGAACAACTCCCTGATGATCTCTTCCCCATTGGGTTGATTGGTCAGGGAAATAATCGCGTTGGCATGAGTATGGTCAACATGCTTATGCGGAACAACAGCATGAAGCACAGCTTCAATTGAAGGGTTTGGCGCATAAGGGTCCAGCAACATGCGCCTTTGCGCCGCTACCAAATCTTCATCCGTCATGCTGTCTCGTGATGCAAGTGCTGCCAGAGGCTTCAGTTCAACGGCTGGAAGCCCGGCAGGTTCTATAACGCCCATATCCCAGCCAGAGCCTTTAACGCAAATAGCCTGATGCTCATTGCCCAAATTGTCGGTCATCCGGGTTTTAACAGATGTATTGCCACCGCCATGCAAAACAAGTTTGGGCTCCTGCCCTAAAATCTGAGTTGTGTATGTGCGGATCGCGAGATCCTCATTGTAGCCCAAGGCAACATACTTATTTACGCAAGCTTTCGCATCCGCATCCGACCAACGAGATTTCACGGTCAATTTTCCTTTTTAAAGTCTTAGTTCTGTTGCCGCATCGAATATGTGCAGACGGTTTGGTTCCACAGCAAGTGTAACCTGGTCCCCGGCTGAAAATTTCGCGTCACGCGAAACAACTGCGCTGAAATCAGTTCCTTGAATAGACATATGAAGCTGAATTTCCGCACCGGTTTTTTCAGCGATGATCAGCTTGCCTGATATATCACCTGTTTGAGATAATGACACATCAGTCGGTCGAATACCGCAAACAAGCTCACGCCCATTTTCCAGCGCAGCATAATTTTCAGGCAATTTCAGCTTCAAATCGGAAGAACTGAAAAATGCTTCTCCCCCTTGAACTTCCAAGACACCATTGAGAAAATTCATGGCCGGAGAGCCGATAAATTCAGCCGCATATTTAGTGCTGGGACTATCATACAGCTCATCTGGCGTGCCGGATTGCACTATGTTTCCACCCTGCATCAGCACAATTTTATCAGCCATTGTCATGGCTTCAATCTGATCGTGAGTTACATAAAGTGTAGTAGCACTAAGCCTGTCATGGAGTTGCCGGATTTCGACACGCATATGCGCGCGCAACTTGGCGTCCAGATTAGATAGTGGCTCATCGAACAGGAATACCTGAGCGTCTCGCACCATAGCGCGACCCATGGCCACGCGCTGCCTTTGCCCGCCGGACAATTCTTTCGGGTAACGGTCCAGATAATCTGTCAGGCTGAGCATGGCCGCAGCCTCTTCCACCTTTTGGCGGATTTCCTGTTTGGAATGCCCCGCGACTTCTAGGCTGAAGCCAATGTTTTCCGAGACTCTCATGGTGGGATAAAGCGCGTAATTTTGAAACACCATGGCGATGTCGCGGTCTCTTGGGTGTATGTCGTTCACCACACGCTCGCCAATATGAATTTCACCGGCAGAAACTGTTTCAAGCCCTGCGGTCATTCTCAACAAAGTCGTTTTACCGCAACCTGATGGCCCCAAAAGAACAGTAAAATCTCCATCGCCAATTGTCAGATCAATATCGCGCAACACCTCGACAGATCCAAAACTCTTCCCGATTTTCCGGAATTCAACGGTAGACATACATCATTCTTTCTCAGCGCTTTTGCAACTTTGGCAATATTCAAGTTCTTTGGTCTGGCGGACACTGACAACAAGCCCGACCAGCTTTCAAAACACTGCACAAGAGTACAATATTTCAGGCCCAGTTCACAAAAATGGGTGGCAACAAATGCCGCCACCCAAAGTCAGGCCTATTAACCAGCGACGATTTTGTCAGTTGCCTGAGCAATATCGTCCATGGCTTCCTTGGCGGAAGAATACTCACCAGCAAAGTATTTGCCGAGCCGCACCGGAATAGTGTCATTTGCCAACTCTGCCCATTGCGGCAAATCTGGTTCAGAACCCATATCCATAGCAATGGTGTCACGTACAACATCCAGATGGCGGGTCGTACCAGCACCAACACGATTGTTCGCTTTCACTCTTGGATCATCATAAACAGAGTTACGAGTTGGACCCGTACCACCGCCTAGCGTGGTGATCAGTGCCTGTGTATCAGCACATGTCGCCCACTGCATGAATATCCATGCGGCATCAACGTTTTTGGAATTCCGGGACACACCAAGCGACGAACCACCTTGGTGACCAACGCCAGGAATTTCACCGAACCCAGTTTCACTAACAGTCCGCAAAGCTTTCGGCTTTGGACAACGCACAGCTTCCATAAGTCCGGAAACCTTCGTAGCACTAGGATCATCAAAGTATGGGAAGAACTCACCCCAACTCATCATAGTCGCGGCAACGCCCTGAGCCACAGATTGACCCTGACCATCCCATGTCCAGCCGGTTACGCCCGGTGGCATGGTCTTGTACAGACGATCCCAATATTCCATTGCTGCAAGGCCCTGCTCATCATTGCCGGTGAACTTGCCATCAGCTCCGAAAATAGAACCGCCATGGCCCCACAGCCATGCTGTCCAATCACACTCGAGGCTATAGTGACCAGATTTCATCTGACCTGTAGCGCCGTACATATTCGGGCCCATCTCAGTGGTGATGGCCGCTGCTTGCTCGTAGTATTCTTCAAGCGTTGTTGGCGCAGAGAAGCCCATTTTTTCATAGATATCTTTGCGATACATCATCATGAAAATTGGAATATCGTAAGGGACACCTACCCAACGATCATCATATTTAGCAATACCATCTACCAACGCTGGCAGGAAGTCATCGATATCATATCCAGGCATTGCAAGATCTGCATTGTCTGCAATCTGTTCGCGTGGGTCGAACACATCGCGGCTAACGGAAGCCGCCCAGCTTTGGTCGATATAATACAAATCATATGTGCCAAGCTGTGACGCGATATCCAGAGTCATTTTCTGAAGCACTTGCTCCAGAGGCAAAACTTCGATCTCGACCTTAATTCCGGAAGCCTCTTCAAAATATTGCTTCAGCTGAGAGTTAAGCGCATTTGAAGGTGGTGTGGACTCAGTTGCGAGCTTGATTGTGGTGCCTTTGAATGGGCTGGCCACATCCTTCACCCATTTGAGAATTTCCTCATTGGGCCGCAACTCTTCTGCAGCGAATGCGGAGGAGTTGAAGAATGGCCGAACTATACCGGATCCAAGAGCTCCCGCTCCCAGTCCGAGCAAAGATGCATTGCGGATGAAGGAGCGCCGATTCATTCTGCCCCCAACATAATCGCCAGTAATCTTGGCCAGATGCTCTTTCCTAGTTTGATCTTTCATAATTTACCTCCCATTGGTTTTTCGAAAGATGGTCGTCATTTTGTTCAGGCTCTATTGCTTGAGTGAGCCCATCGTCAGTCCGCGAACCAATTGTTTTTGGACAAGAAGAATGAATATGAAGGCTGGAACCATCGCCGCAGCTCCCAAAGCAGCCATGTTGCCCCAGGCTGTTCCTGTTGATGTTACGAAGGAAGATGCTGCGACCGGAACAGTCTTCAGCCCGGTTTGCGTAAGTGTGAGAACGAATAAAAATTCAGTCCAGGAAAAGATGAATACCAGGACAGCCGTCGCTGCAATCCCACCCTTAGCCATTGGCAAAATGACCCTTCGGAAAATGAGCCAGCGTGATGCACCGTCTATTGTCGCGCTTTCATCGATCTCTTTCGGAATATCATCGAAGAAACTCTTCATCATCAGCACAGCCAATGGAAGGTTCATAAGAGCATGAATTAGAATGACCCCGGTATAGGTATCAAGCAGGTTCAATTCTTTATAGATAAAGAACATAGGTATCGCGACAGCCACCGGCGGCATCATCCGTGTTGACAGGACCCAAGCAACGAAATGGTGGCGCCCTCGGAAATTCATACGACTTAGCGCGTACGAAGCCAGCGTCGCGATAAAAATTGCAAGCATGGTGGAGAATAGGGCTATCACAATAGAATCCCATAACCGCGGAGCCATTGTCCAATTGCCTCCACCGGGCAATACCTCTTTTTGGTCTCCAAACCCAAAACCCAATGAAATTCCGAAAATTTCTTCGAAGTTTTTGAACGTCGGGGAGAAACTCCAGACATTTGGCGGGATGTCAAAAATCTCTTTCGCATCCTTAAATGCGACGGTTGTCCAATAGTAAATTGGGAAGAAAAACAGAGCGACAATTGCCCAGGCAAAGACAATACGGATGATGCGCGATCTGCGGGAACGGACCATCATTACCACCTCACCTTTGCAAGCCAGATAAACAGATTGGCGATAACCAGGATCACGATCAGCATAACAAGCGAGAGAGTTGCTCCGTAACCCCACTTAATAAAGCTGAAGGTTTGCTGCCACGAATAGAGAGAGAGCGTATAAGTTGCTGTCCCCGGCCCTCCGGACGTCATGACAAACACGTAGTCAAACATTCGGAACACATCGATACCGCGTATTAATACGGCCACAGCGATGACCTTGCTCATAAGCGGCAACGTTATCCGACGAAACACCAGAAAGCCTGAGGCGCCATCAATCATGGCAGCCTCATAGGGCTCTGGAGGGAGGGAACGTAGGCCGGCAAGAAAAATCAAAACCATGAAGGGTGTCCATTGCCACACATCGGCAAGAATGACGCCCCAAATTGCCAGAGACGGTGTCGCCAGAATTGGCTGAGTCTTATCCAACAATCCAAATTCTGTCAGCACGAAGGTCAATACACCGAACTCTGGATCTTCCATGAGAAGAAACATCATTCCCGTGATGGCAGGCGGAACAACAAGTGTCAGCGTCAAAAGCGCCCTGAGAACCCCAAATCCGAATTCCTCGGCGTCCAAAAGAAGTGCAAGGCACATGCCCAAAACAACTTCAATGAAGAGCACAACACCAAAATAGAACAGCGTGACGCCCAATGCGTCCCACATCCGCTCATCTTCAATCAACTTGGACCAATTATCCCAGCCGACAAACTTCAGATCACGGGCAAACGTGGAGTACTCATGAAAGCTAAGCCAAATATTATAGAAGAGCGGCACAATCGTGAACGCCAGCAGCATGGCGATGAGCGGCGCCATCCATAGCCATGGACGATCAGCAGACAGCACTCCTCCCTTCAGGCCAACACTTGACATAGCTTCTCCCAATACGAATGAGCTGTTTGCCGCTCTCAGTTAGCAACTATTTTGCATGACGACAAAAAAGTTGCAACCTTTTTTGCATCAGACTACATTATTGCAAAATAAGAACGCTAGTAATGCGGTGTTGGGCGGTCATTTCGATAATTGATGGTGTCTTTTTTAAGTGCGCTGCAGTAAGGAGGGTCCCCATAATGCAACTGTTTTCAGGCTCCCAGCGACTTATTTGCCGCTGAGTTAACTGTCGCATTTGAAAATGCGACAACAAGTACCTTTTCAAGGGGGCAATTTTGAACGGACTTAACGACAAAAGTCGAAATGGCGACACATCGACCACTGATGAATGGCTCGCGAGAGCCGCTCATCAATATTATGTTCTCGGCCTCACGCAGAATGATGTCGCAAAGCGCCTTGGTGTGACACGTTTTAAAGCGCACCGCATGATCGCCACTGCTCGCGAACGTGGCATGGTACGAATCGAAATTGATGTCGCCTCTTCATCACGTTTGGACCTTGAGCGCCAACTGATCGCAAAATATGGCTTGTCCCAAGTGATGGTTACACCATCCGACAGCACTGATACTTTTTCTCTGTCTCAAGTAATTGGGCACTATGCAGCCAGTATGGTTGCACCCATGATTGCCGATGACATGACCGTTGCCTTGTCTTGGGGACACACTCTACGTTCGCTGGCGATTTCCATAGAACCGGCGACTTATCGCAACCTGCACATTGTCCCGTTAATCGGTTCCCTGTCGCAAAAATCCAGCATTGATCGATATGAGGCGACGACTACGCTCGCGCAAAAACTGGGCGGAGAATGCTACTATCTTCCCAGCCCAATTATTTGTGACAATAGGAATGCGCAAAAGGCAATAGCATCACAGCCAATGCTGCAACGCGTAATAATGCAGGGCCGCCAGGCTGATCTATCGCTGGTAAGTGTGGGTGGCGAAAACCTGTCCAGCATCAGGGAAACCGGCATTCTGTCTGATGATGATTACAAAAGCGTGATCGCTGCAGGCTGTATCGGCAATTTTCTTGGACGCTTCATCGATGAAAATGGCGTACCTATTGATCATGAAATAAATGAACGCATTGTGGGTGTTACACCGGTCGAATCTAAAGAGATTCCCTCACGAATTCTCGTAAGCGGCGGTCCACACAAAACCGTTGCAATTCATGCTGTGATCGCAAATGGTTTCGCTACCGGATTGATAACGGATGAAGAAACGGCAAAGGCTTTGCTGGAGCTGTAACGCCTTCCAAAATTCAATCAGGTTCTTGGGGTATTTTGCATGCGGGCCAATATATCGAGCCCTTGCGTTTTCCAGAAATGCAACAGGTCGATAAAAATCCAGTTTTCAGCTAATTTGTCCCCATCTCTGCGATAGATATCTATCACACGGAATTCCCCCGGCTTTCCAGTTCTTGGCATACCCATGAATCCGCCGGTTGGAACTGCTGAAAAGTTTGGCCAACCGAAGAAACCACCATAGGTGCCCTCTGCAACCCTCGCAACATGGTTGGTTTTACTGCGTTCAGAAAATCCGGCACGAAACGGTCCTGCATGCTGTTGAGCATAGCGTGCAATTGTAAAGGTAGCGCCAATTCCAGCCGGCCCCCACCAGACCATGTCTTCTGCCCAAGTGCGTCGCAGCTCTTCCTCTAACGACAAGCCGCTTTTCCACTGGCCTAAATCGGCAATCATTGCATTGATGAGAGCCATGGTCTGATCGCCCTCTTCCGGGGCTTGCGCACCGAACAAGAGACCGTCGTTTGTCATCGGGCCCGGTTGTACCAATTGAGCGGCAGTCTGAGGCGGAAACGGTTGCAGGCCCGCTTGCATCATCAAATGCGGAATATCAAAATACAGTGCCGTTTCCGCAATCCTATCATTGACGACACGATGAAATTCACAATAGCGTAGAAGGGTCATTTTGCCCGTTGGCTGAATACCGAGCCAGGGCTTGTCGAACAGACCCATCAAGTGGCCCATTGAAACTACCCAGACGCCATCCTCGCCTTCCTTGCGATTAGTACCTGCAAAGAAAACATCTTCACGCCGCTGTAGTGAAGTCAAAGCCGTTCGAAGTGGTTGCCAGAACTGCTCTGCAATATCTTCGACGCTTGTCAATCGGTTAAACGGATGGCAACCGCGCCAAATATAGTCAGGGCCAGAATGCCGGGAAATAACAGCCGTTGGGTCAGAACCACCCTCACCCAACGCGTCATAGTAGGCCTGAATGAACGCCTTCTCAGTTTGAAAATCCGACATGTCAAAGAGGTCCCAGGTTCAATTTTTGCATACGGATGCAAAATCAGTTTTGCCAAGTCGAAAAGCCCAAGTCCACTTTTTAAGTGTTGCATACAGAATTTTTTCCGCACAGCAACACCAAATCTATGAAGTTTCGGTACCCGATCAATCCAGATGTTTGCTTTCGCGCTCAATTGACCATTCAATCAACTCACACCAAAGTTTTTCGACCAATTCCTCATCCAGCCCTTGCTTAGCAGCGGATGCTCTAACTTTGCGAACCACCTCCTCAACACGATCAGTTGCTCTGGCCGGGATTCCCTCAACTTTTTTCAAAGTTATTGCCCGATCAATACATTGGGCACGCAGCGCTAACATCTCAATCAGCGACCTATCAAGTTCATCAATTTCGCAGCGCAACTCAGCCATAGAAGTGCACTCTTCGGGAGCCCGGCTTGTCATTGTCAAAGGAGCCTTTGTTGATTCGATTTTGTTAAAGCTGAAAGTTGAAGCAGAGAACAAGTCCCAATCCGGTAAATGGCGGTTGCAACACTTGTATGACTTTGCTGCCTTGGTAACCGAATGCTGCTCTCTTGAAAAGTGCTGGTTCCAATATCTCCGAGATATAAGAAAGAAGTCGCTGCACACGATAACGCGGCAAAAGACAAAATGTGTAATCGCATGTTGGTAGAAGGTGGCTGGGGCGGTAGGATTCGAACCTACGGTGCACGGCATCAAAAGCCGTTGCCTTACCACTTGGCTACGCCCCAATATGAATCGAGATGGTCGTTATCATGTCGAATTCGAACATGTCTATAACGATGTCTTTTCAGGACTGCAAGGCACGAAAACATATAAATCTGGGCATCTTACGCCGTTCAGAGCCTGACTTCACTTCAAGACCTGCCACAGAATATCCTCATGCCTGAAAAAGCGGATTGAACGTTTCGGATTTCTTATTGCGACGACCCGATAAATCTTCATTGCTCCTGAGGTCCGCCCCCTGTTAAGTTCGCCCATAACTCGGTGGATACTATTACATTAACCTGTCCTACCTCATATAAAGGAAGCCCTGTGGCTCTCGCGTTTAATACCGATTTCAATTCTGAAGCCGGCGAAGCCGTTGATCTTGGAAACAACATAAGGCGCATCACCGCTCCCAATAGCGGACCCTATACTTTCCGCGGCACGAATACATACCTCGTGGGTAGTCGATCCATTGCGATTGTTGATCCCGGTCCTGACGATGACAGCCACTTGGATGCCTTGCTATTGGCGATAGAGGACCGTCCGGTAGAAGCAATCGTTCTGACACATTCGCATCTTGATCACACACCGCTGACCGGCAGACTAAAGGCATTGACAGGTGCTCCTGTATTTGCACAAGGGAGGCACCGACCCTATCGGGAATTATCGAAACAGGAAATGGCGCAACTCGGTCGCAGCGCTGATTTGGCGTTCGAACCTGACAAAACCCTACATAACGGTGCAGTCGTTGAAGGGACGGATTGGCAGCTTGAAACGGTTCTTACCCCAGGACACACCGCAAACCACGCGGCCTTTTCTGTTGTTGGCACTGATATAATGATTTCGGGTGACCATGTGATGGGCTGGTCCACAACAATTGTGGCACCGCCAGATGGCTCGATGGCCGACTATATCCGCTCGCTGGATGTGTTGTTGAAACGGCCAGAGGCCACATATCTGCCGGGACATGGGGACTTAATCACCAGCGCGCATGCCTATGTCAAAGGCCTGAAGACGCATCGCATTATGCGTGAGGCAGCCATTTTGGAGCAGTTGGAACAAGGCCACTCGGATATCTCCGAAATTGTCAAAGTGCTCTATAAGACGACGCCAGAAAAGCTGCACGGAGCGGCGGCAATGACAGTGTTGGCTCACATAGAAGCATTGATTGAAGCTGGCCGAGTATCCTGCAGTGACATTCTGCCAGGACTGAAAAGCACATATCGCACGATCTAATGTGGCAGCACCGCTTATTTAACAGTTGTTGCTTTTACTGTTAGATCAAGTTCTCGCAAGAAAGCTTTTACACGCCGCGAATTAGTTCCAAGATCGTGATTGCCAATTCTCGAAGCCGACCGGACATCCACTATTGAAGACTGCTCACCTGTGGTACGAACGCGCACCACAAAGTCATCTGAAAAGCCCAGAATGGGCGTCTTAGCGGAAGCTTCAAAAACACCCTCCTCAGATGCCTTTGTCACAAACTCTGCAACGGTACGCCGCATAACCGAACCATCATCCAAAACAATTGGCTTCTCTCGCGGCTTTGGTGTTTCAGCAATCACCACCTCTTCTATCTCAGACTCCGTATCAACAACAATTGGCGGAAGCTCAAACGTGATAGTCAGCTTTTGACGCGACGCAACACCAATAGCAAGATCATAAACAGTCGCAGCGGACAAAGGAAATTCTTGGGTTTGAATGCCGGGATACGCAGCCTGTTGAGCTGAAAGCACCTGCACATCTGTACGCGCTAACGCAATATCAGCCAGCATCAAAGGGGGATCATCAACATTGGTCGTGACACCATTGACTTTAGGCAAATACAAAAGGGCTGCCACAACAAATACAAATGGTGTCAGCGTGACCAGACTGATGAACAACGCGGTCACAGATTGCATGAGACCACGCACACCAAGCTGCCAGATTTCCATGAAACTGTTCAGGCACATACCCAACGCAAGAAATGCCAGAAACGCACCTGCACCCAAAACGGCAAGCATTTCATCAACGGGGATGGCACCAAACCGATGTAACAAGGCCCCCAGCACAACGGTTGCGAAAGCAAGCGGAGCCGTTCTGCGCGCCCAAACTGCAGAGCGCGACACTTCGGTACGAGGATCATCAGCAGAGCTCATTCGTGTGAATGAAGCACCCTGATAGCCTCCTGTCATTTTAACTAAGCCGTTGTACTCAAAATCAACCGCAGACATGGCAAATACACTGCCCCATTCACAAAACCTTGGTATTTTTAACAGCGAAAGGATTTGTTCGCAATTAAACTTCGCAGTTTTCCCGCAATTTGATGCCCAAATAAGACAATCCGCAAGAAAACTTGAATGAAATAATTAAACAATGATTCACCTTAAAAGTGCAGGATTATTCATGCTCGAAGGGGTCGAGCCGTTTAGTTAAGGAGTAGTCTGGTGCAACACATGAAATCAAAAGGCTTCCAATGCAAAGCCGACCGAGACAGAGATGCGGCAATTGAAAAGCGATATGGCACGATTGGCATCAAATCGGTCAAGGCAGCACAGACGCTTTGCAGCAAATCAAAACATGCTCAATTCGGTAAGCTACCATCACAGCAGCCGGTTTCAAAACCGCATTAAATCAGCAGCGTCCAGGCCAGCGCCCACATAACGCAGCCGATCAATACATCCAATATCTGCCAGGCCCGAGGCCTTGCAAATAAAGGCGCGAGTAAACGCGCACCATACCCCAGGCCGAAAAACCAGACGAATGAGGCCATAACAGCGCCTGCACCGAATGCGGCGCGCGCATCGCCCGCATATTGCGCAGAAATACTGCCAAGCAGTACGACAGTATCCAGATAGACATGTGGATTGAGGAACGTGAAGGCCAGCGCTGTCGAAAGCGCAACCCGTAAGCTCATACCTGATTGCTGAGCCATTTGCATGGCATCGGGAGACAGCGCGCGACGAAACGCCAACACGCCGTAAACAAACAAAAACAGCGCTCCGCCATAAGTTGCCACACTGAGCAACAGCGGTGAATTTTGTACCAGATGGCCCAAGCCGGCAATGCCCAGCACAATCAGGACCGCGTCGGAAAGAGCACACAGCAGGCATACTGCGAAAACATGCTGACGCAGCAAGCCCAACCGCAACACAAATGCATTTTGCGCACCGATTGCGACAATCAAGCCGCCTCCGAGCAAGAAGCCCGCTAATGCGGATGTGGCCCATTCACTCATTTTGGCGTCAGCCAGTTGATCATGGCATCAATTGCTTTCGAGATCGTGTCTTCATCGCCAGCAAATGAAAACCGCATCATTGTCTGGCCGCCTTCCGGATCAAAATCGACACCTGGTGTTGCTGCAACGCCGGCATTCTCAAGCAAAGATTTTGAAAACGAAACGGCATCATTTGTGAAGTTTCTGGCATCCGCATAGACGTAAAATGCGCCATCCACCGGGTGCAGGTCTTCAAAGCCCATATCGGGAAGAGCGTCCAGCAGTTTTGCCCGATTGCGCGAATATTGATTTTTGATTTGATCCAGTTCATCAGCGGCCCCAAAAGCCTCAATCGCAGACACCTGCGATATATAAGGTGCCGATATATAAAGCGATTGCCCAAGCCGCTCGACGGGACGCACCAGATCTTCGGGAAGAACCATCCAGCCAATGCGCCACCCGGTCATACAATAATATTTCGAGAAGGAATTGATGACAATCGCGGATGACGAATGATTAAGCGCGGTCTCAGCGCGCCCATAATAGACCAGACCATGATAAATCTCGTCAGATATAAAACGAATACCCCACTGCTCGCAGGCTGCCAACAAGGTGGTAAAATCAGTTGGCAGCATCATAGTGCCAGAGGGATTGGCGGGACTGGCAACTAGTATTCCCTTCAGCGGCGTGTCTTTATGCACGGCCTCAACGTCATCCGGCGTCAAAACAAAGCGGTTTTCTGACTTCACCGGAATATCTATCGGCACCAGACCAAGCGCCTTTAGAACATTGCGATAGGCCGGATATCCAGGCGCTGCCAACCCTACTCGATCACCAACATCAAACGCCGATAGAAAGCTTAAGATGAAACCGGCTGACGAACCCGTTGTAATCGCAATTCGATCGGCCAAGACACGAGCCTGGTAAGTATCCCAATAATGTTGCGCAATGCGCTCACGCAAGGAAACCAGGCCCAGCGCGGGTGTGTAGGAGATGCGATCACCATCGATTGCGCGCTTGGCTGCATCACGCACGGCCAACGGTGCTGAGTGTCCAGGTTCGCCGACTTCCATATGAAGCACAGGCTTGCCCTGCGCTTCTCGGCTTTGTGCCGCAACCATTACGTCCATGGCAAGGAAAGGACTGACAGCACTTCGCAGTGAAGCAGCTTTTATTGAGAAATCTTGTGTCATAATATAAGAACTTATGAGGTCGCATGCGGCAGGAAGGTGAAGCGGAATAGCAAGTTATTTCTCCTTAAGCCGCCGGCCTGCATTGTTCAAGAACTAGAACACGCTGCTGGCACCAACACCTACCAATCTGAGTTCTAGCATCACGCATGACGAATTCGTCATTTGACCCAATGGCGGAGCCGGAATAATTGTTTAGTAAGCCCAATGTCGTTAGTATCAGCAAGAATAGCTATACGTTCGGGCGCAGCAACTGTGCGTAAAACGTCGACAACATATATATCAACAATCATTTGCCAGGACATTTTCCACCCTATGAAACAGATCCTTCGCCGTTCATTGCGGATTTTAGCCCCTGCTCTCATTGTGTTTCCGCTTTCCACGGCGGCGGTTGCTGAGAGTTTTCCGGACACACAGCGCGATGAAATACGCGACATTGTGCGCGAATATCTTCTGGAAAACCCGGAAATCATCACGGAAGCACTCAATGTACTGGAATTGCGGCAAAAGCAGGCTGAGGAAACCGCCCGTGTCGACGCTTTGACAAGCCTTGAAAAACAGATATTCAACTCTGAAAATCAAGTTGTTCTGGGCAACCCGGACGGCGATGTGACCCTTGTCGAGTTTTTCGATTACAATTGCGGCTTCTGCAAGCGTGCGCATCAGGACATGGTAACTCTGATGGAAGCAGACCCAAATCTACGTGTCGTTTTGAAGGAGTTCCCGGTCCTTGGACAAGGTTCTGTTGAAGCTGCGCGCGTGAGCGTGGCCGTAAATGAGCTCGCGCCGGAGAAATACGAAGCATTTCATCTCCAGCTTCTGCTGAGCCCAGGCCAAGCCAATCAGGCCAAAGCCATCAAAACTGCGACGGATTTGGGAATTGATCAGGCAGCCCTTGAAGCCGCGATTAAAGGTGAGCGCGCCGCGGAAACCATTCAGGAAGTCTACACAATTGCAGATGCACTGGGACTTACCGGAACGCCATCCTATGTCGTTGGAAAACAAGTCGTTTTTGGCGCGGTTGGTGCTGAACAACTACGTGAGAGTATTGCTGCTGCGCGCGATGGAAAGAGCTAATGCATTGAAACTGGAAATTGTGACCGGTTAACTACAGCCTCAATTTCGAATCTGTTTTAGAACGGCGTGCATCACCTGCGCGCCGTTTTGCGTATCTCCAGATTGAAAGTGCTGAAAATGTCTACCGGAATGCTAAAATCCGCAGCCGTACTTGGCCTTTTATCAGCCGTTGGTCCATTTGCCATCGACATGTATCTACCCGCGCTGCCAACGGTTGCGACAGATTTGAATGGCTCAATCGCGGCAGCGCAATTGACATTGACCGCGTACTTCATTGCGTTTGGCCTTGCGCAGCTGGTCTATGGTCCGTTAGCAGATCAGGTAGGGCGAAAGCCACCCCTTTATATAGGGTTGGCAATTTTCATTGCGGCATCACTCGGCAGCGCATTTGCTTCAAACATTGAAACGTTGACTGCTTTTCGCTTCCTGCAAGGCTTGGGTGCTGCGGTGACCATGGTCATTCCGCGCGCAATTATTCGAGATTTGCATACTGGAACTGAAGCCACGCGCCTTATGGCACTGATCATGATGGTCATCAGTGTTTCCCCTATGCTGGCACCTTTGGCGGGTAGCGGAGTTATTCATGTTTCCAGCTGGCGAACAATTTTCGTCATTCTATCAGCTGCGGCGGTTGCCAGCCTGTTTCTGACAGGGTTCATGCTTCCTGAAACCTTGAAGAAGGAGAATCGGGTTCCAGTGAATGTTGGCAACTTGCTGAAAGGGGCGAAAACCCTCTTTACGCATAGGAAATTTATGGGGCTTACATTCATTGGAGGATTCGGATTAGCCAGTTTTTTCGTCTTCTTGGCCAGCGCCTCATTTGTCTACACCGGCCAGTTCGGACTGACACCTGTCGGCTTTAGCCTGGCATTTGCTGTTAACGCAATTGGGTTTTTTGCTGCCTCACAACTAGCCGCCGGTTTTGGCGAGCGCTTCGGCATGGCCAGAACTGTGTTCGGGGCTGTCATCGGTTTTTTGTACTTTACTTGCCTGCTGCTGTTCCTCACAGCAATTGGCTTTGGAACCCTGTACGTCGTTGTTGGTGTATTGTTCCTCGCCAATGCGTGTATGGGGCTTATCATACCAACCACCATGGTCATGGCGCTGGATGATCATGGAGAAATCGCTGGGTTAGCGTCATCCTTGGGGGGAACCCTGCAGATGCTGACAGGTGGCGTCATGGTGCTTGTAGCCGGGCCATTTTTCGACGGCACCGTTATGCCAATGGTTGTCGCAATCGCAATGTGCGGCGTTTTCGCCTTTATCTTGTCTTGGTTGGTTCTGATCCCACGTAAGCAACGCTCAAACGTCTAGGATATCTGTGTCGGCAATGGTGATACCGAAGCCGCCAAGACCCACATAGTGTCTCTTCTTGGATGCCAGCAAACGGATATTGGACACATCCAAATCCTTCAGGATTTGAGCGCCAAGTCCGATTTCGCGCCAGGTGTCTTCACGAGCTTTGGTGGATGCGTGGTCCTCAACATCTTCAAGCGACGTCGTTGGCCCCCGGGAATTTCGCTCATCACCCTGCGTAACGCCAACACCGCCTTCGCGTAAATAGACGATCACACCTCGGCCTTCATCAGCAATAGCCGCTACGCCAGAACCTAGTGCTTCATTAGCGCCAAAAACATCGCCAAGAATGTCTTCCAAATGCAGGCGCACAGGCACAGGCTCACCATCGTTGATGTTGCCAAAGACCAAGGCCAAGTGGTGCATTGGATCGAAAGGCGTGCGGTATGAAATGGCCCTCGCGTCACCAAACTGGGTCTTTACGCTCTGCTCAGCAACACGTTCAACGAGTTTCTCACGGCGCTGGCGATAAGCAATCAGATCAGCGACGGATACCTGCTTTAGATTATGCTCTTTTGCGAAACTGGCAACATCAGTACCACGCTTTACGGTGCCATCATCGTTCACCAACTCAGAAATCACACCCACTGGTGGTAGATCGGCTAATTGACACAGATCAACGGCAGCTTCGGTATGACCGGACCGTGTGAGCACGCCGCCTTCTTTTGCGACAAGCGGGAAAATATGGCCCGGCCGCACAAAATCAGTTGCACCTGAATTGGGATTCGCCAGCGCACGCACGGTTGAACAGCGTTCAGCCGCAGAAATACCTGTCGTAGTATCGTGACGATAATCCACCGATACGGTAAAGGCTGTGCTGTGCGGGGCATCATTGTTCGCGACCATCGGATCCAGGTTCAATCGCGCCGCTTGTTCGCGGTTAAGCGGTGCACACACAATACCGCTGGTATAGCGAACGATGAACGCCATCTGCTCGGCAGTGCAATGGGTTGCTGCAACAATAAGGTCGCCTTCGTTTTCCCGGTCATCATCATCTGTGACAACAACGATCTCACCAGCTTTGAATGCCTCAATAGCCTTATGAACGCTCAGGTTTTCGTCACTCATGACTAAGTTCCGACCTGCCCGCGATGTCGCAAGAGATGATCGGCAAGAACACAGGCCATCATTGCTTCCCCAATGGGAACAGCGCGAATCCCAACGCACGGGTCGTGCCGCCCCTTTGTCCGAACATCCACTTCTTCGCCAGATTTTGTAACGCTCTTTCTAGTATTGAGAATGGAAGAAGTTGGCTTCACTGCAAAGCGCGCAACAACTGGTTCACCAGTAGAAATTCCGCCCAATACCCCACCTGCTTTATTAGAAAGGAATCGCGGCTTACCATCGTCACACATACGCATTTCGTCGGCATTTTCTTCGCCGCTTAAGCGCGCCGCTTCAAATCCATTGCCGATTTCTACACCCTTAACGGCATTTATAGACATGAAGGCTGAGGCAATATCCTGATCAAGTTTTCCATAAACTGGGGCGCCCAATCCAACGGGTACGTTTTCCGCAACCACCTCAATAACGGCACCTATGCTGGAACCTGCTTTGCGAATGCCATCCAGATAGCCTTCCCATTCTTTGGCAACAACGGGATCCGGGCAAAAGAACGGGTTATTATCAACTTCATCCCAGTCCCACCGACTTCTGTCGATATGAATATCGCCGATTTGCACGAGCGCACCACGTACCAGCATCGGCTTTATGACTTCACGTGCAATAGCGCCAGCAGCAACCCTAGCAGCGGTTTCACGAGCTGATGATCTACCTCCGCCGCGATAGTCGCGAATGCCATATTTAGCATCATAGGTGTAATCTGCATGCCCGGGACGAAAGCGTTCCTTGATTTCTGAGTAGTCTTTGGATCTTTGATCCACATTCTCAATCATAAAGGAAATAGGTGTGCCTGTAGTCACTAGCTGGCCAGTTTCCTCATCAGGAAAAACACCGGAGAGAATTCTTACTTGATCAGGTTCTTTGCGCTGTGTGGTGAAGCGAGATTGTCCAGGACGACGCTTCTCCATCCATTGCTGGATCATCTCTTCCGAAATGGGAACTCTGGGAGGACATCCATCGACCACACAACCAAGTGCAGGCCCGTGACTTTCGCCCCAAGTTGTAACACGGAAAAGATGGCCGAAACTATTATCAGACATGAAAAAACACCAATAAATCTTACTGGCTTGGTGTTTAGGCGAGTGAATGGAACTCGTCAAACAACATGACTGGCCTTTTGTTAGATAAGCATAACTTTATCGGCCATACATTTCATGACCTGATCCTGAGGGGTGGCCAACTCAAGCGTCTCGACGTCACTCAGGCCATAGAGAATGCCACGAAAAGCGCGGCTCGTTCCGCCGTGAGAGACGATCACCATATCTTCTTTTATGGTGTCCACAACGCCGCGTACGCGCTCAGTAAGCATTGCGTAACTTTCACCATTTGGCGGAATATAGTTGTATTTATCAATGCGACGTTTGGTGATTTCTTCATGGCGCTGCGCTTCGATCTCGTCAGCCGTCAGCCCTTCAAACTCGCCAAAGCTGATTTCCTTAAGCCGAACATCCGTATCGTAACCACTGATTGGCAATCCCAGCTCACCGCGAATAATCTCCATGGTCTCACTGGTCCGTTTCATAGGACTTGCAAGAAATGGCAAATCCAGCGTGGGCAGATTTTGCTTAAGAGACCGGCCATTTCGGCGCGCCTGATCACGACCAAGGTCGTTCAAGGGTATGTCTTTATGTCCCTGAAACCGACCAGCACGATTCCAATCGGTCTCGCCATGGCGAACAAAGTAAATCGTATGTTTCACAATCAATCTACTTCTTGTTCACAACGATATCCGGCGCATCAACCGCCTTCATGCCAACCACGTGGTATCCAGAATCCACATGATGCACTTCGCCAGTCACACCAGTGCTTAAGTCTGACAGCAGATAGAACGCAGAACGCCCGACCTGATCAGTTGTAACAGTTTGGCGTAGCGGTGAGTTGTTCTCATTCCAGTCAAGAATGTACCGGAAATCGCCAATGCCTGACGCCGCCAACGTCTTAATTGGACCGGCGGACAAAGCATTAACACGAATTTTCTTAGGACCAAGATCCACTGCGAGATAGCGAACGGATGCTTCCAGGCCTGCTTTCGCCACACCCATGACATTGTAATGTGGCATTACGCGCTCAGCACCATAATAGGTTAGCGTCAGGATAGACCCGCCATCGCTCATCATTTTTTCTGCACGCTGGGCAACCGCCGTCAGTGAGTAGACGGAGATCAGCATGGTCTTCTGAAAATTTGCTTCTGTCGTCTCAACATAGCGCCCTGTCAGCTCTTCCTTGTCAGAAAACGCAATTGCATGAACGACAAAGTCCAGTTTGCCCCAGTGCTCTTCAAGGTTCGAAAACACACTATCGATGCTGTCAGAGTCCGTCACATCACAGTGGCCAGCGACAAATCCGCCCAATTCCGCAACCAAAGGTTCCACCCGCTTTTTCAACGCATCACCCTGATAGGTGAATGCAAGATCAGCACCCTGCTCGTGACAGGCTTTTGCAATACCCCAAGCAATAGAGCGATTGTTTGCAAGGCCCATGATGAGCCCCTTTTTGCCTTTCATAATGTTACCAGAAAGATTGGCAGAACCGTCAGCCATGAAAAACGTCCTTAATTATTCTTGCAAGCAAGTAGCCAGGTAAGGCAAAGTCTGAGGAATATTGTGAAGCGGCTTATGCCACAGCCTACAATTGGCTTCAAGCAATTGTGACAAACCTCAAGCGCCAAGAAATCCGAATTATGTTAGACGATTTTCGACACCTATTAGGTGAAAATGCCGTTCTGTCAGAAGCTGAAGAAACCGAGCCGTTTCTAAAGGAATGGCGCGGCCTCTATCAAGGTAAAGCACTTGCCGTTTTAAGGCCAGGTTCCACAAGTGAAGTTTCAGATGCCGTTCGTATGGCCGCCAAACACGGGCTGAAAATTATTCCCCAAGGTGGCAATACAGGCCTTGTAGGCGGCCAAATTCCCAATGACACAAAAAGGCACGTAATCCTTTCTACAGAAAGGCTCAATGGCATTCGTGAGGTCAATTCTGACGGCAATTTTATGACTGTTGAAGCTGGCGTCGTGCTAGAGAACATTCAGAAAGCAGCTGATGAAATAGACCGGTTTTTCCCGCTTGCACTTGGCTCTCAAGGCACGTGTCAAATCGGCGGCAACATATCCACCAATGCTGGAGGCACGGGCGTTCTTGCCTATGGAAATACGAGAGATTTGATCCTTGGCCTTGAAGTTGTTCTCGCCGACGGGAGTGTTTGGAACGGGCTCCGTGCATTGCGTAAAAACAACACAGGTTACGATCTGAAACAATTATTCATCGGCGCAGAGGGCACCTTAGGCATTGTAACTGCGGCTGTCGTAAAGCTGTTTCCGAAACCACGCGGTCGCCAGGTTGCCTTCATGGCCTTTGATTCACCCCATGCGGCGCTTGCCACACTCAACATTGGACAAGGCCTGGCAAGTGGAAATTTAACCGGTTTTGAACTCATGCCACGCATTGGTTTGGATTATACCACGACCCATTTGGATGACGCGCGCGACCCCATTGCAGACCAATATCCTTGGTACGCATTGGTTGAGATTTCCAGCGGGCGCGCGGAACAAGAAGCAGAAGCTCTCATGACAGAGCTGTTTGAGCAGGCGTTTGAAGCCGGATACGTTCTTGACGCAGCACTGGCGCAATCCAGCAAACAACAAGATGATTTCTGGCGCCTGCGGCATGGCATGTCAGCTGTTCAAAAATTTGAAGGTGGCTCCATTAAACACGACGTATCTGTACCCGTGTCAGCAATGCCTGATTTTATCATGGAAGCAAGCAAAGCTGTGCAATCTGCGCTGCCGGGCTGTAGGCCTGTGCCATTTGGACATCTAGGGGATGGGAATATTCACTTCAATGTCAGCCAACCAATTGGCGCAGACAAAGATGATTTTTTAGCGCAATGGGACCGGATCAATGACATCGTACATGACATTGTGCTGCGATATGATGGGTCAGTATCTGCAGAACATGGAATAGGCAGGCTGAAAGCAAAGCTCATGCCAAGTATTAAATCCGATATTGAGCTGAATATGATGCGCCAGATTAAAGCCTCTATGGATCCCACTGGTCTGTTCAATCCTGGCGCGCTCATTCCAGATTAAATCGTAAACCTCAGTTCAAAGCTAAATGACCTTGCGAACTTCGCCAAGAAAACTTGCAACTTCTTTTTGCAAGATTTGTCCCTTGCTGGACAATTCGGTGAAAGCAGAAAGAACATCAGAAACGGAAGTGCCGACCTCACTAACCGAATGGCTGATTGTCTGAATATTTGCACTGACTTCTGATGTACCAGAAGAAGCCCGTCAATATTCCGAGAAATTTCCGAGTTATCAGTACCGTGCTCTTCAACTGCAGATGAGATGACAGATGCAAACTCATGAATCTTGCCAATAGTACTGCCATTTGCCGCGATTGAAGACACCACCTGACTACCGAAAGCTTGAATGCAATTCACCTGAGTTCTGATATCATTACCTGCTCAACTTCTGTAACTGCATTGGCTGTTATTTCGGTAGACCTTACAACCTGTTGACTAATATCACCGACTGAATCGCTCATTTCCGCTGTGGCAGCTGCAACAGAGTTACATTGGATGAGGCCTGCCCTGCGGCGGACACGACCGCGCTGATTTGTTCACTTGCAGACGTTGTTACGCTTCCATGTTGGATGCGGAGCGTTCCAATGCCCCGGCAGAAGAGGCGACAGCCTCGATGAAATTATTCGAACATCGTCTACGACTGAGTATTGGCAAATTTCTTGGGCAAATTACGCGATACCAATCATCAAAACCCCCAAACCATTTAGTGTAAAAATCAAAATTCAGTCAAAAATTGAAACGCATAACGAAATGCTAATTAATATTTCGTAGTTTCAGGCAATCGCAAAACCGGGGAAAACGATGTTTAGCAATACTTCAGACCTGAAAGCAAAGTTCGCTGCTTTGGATAAGTCACAAGCAATTATTGAATTTGACTTAGATGGTACAATTAAAACAGCAAATGAAAACTTTCTGTCTGCATTAGGCTACGAATTGTCGGAAGTTGTCGGCCAGCACCATAAGATGTTCGTCAAACAATCAGAACAAGACGATCCGGCCTATCAGGCATTTTGGGACGAATTGAAACAAGGCAATTTTCAATCGAGCGAATTCTGCCGAGTTGACAAGCAAGGAAAAGAAATCTGGATTCAGGCATCTTACAATCCGATTTTCAATGCCAAGGGCAAACCTTACAAGGTTGTGAAATTTGCTACAGATATAACTGCTGAAAAACTGAAAGCGACAGAATCGGCCGGGCAATTAGCTGCAATTGATAAATCTCAAGCAGTTATTTCCTTTAACTTGGACGGCACAATAATTGAGGCAAACCAGAATTTCCTAGCAACATTGGGCTACGAGCTGGAAGAAATTCAAGGCCAACATCACAGAATGTTTGTCGATCCAGTCGACGCTAGCCAACCAGAATACGCTGAATTCTGGGCATCCCTGGCCGCTGGCGAGTACCAGGCAGCTGAGTATCGCCGAATAAGCAAAAGTGGCGAGGATGTTTGGATTCAGGCATCTTACAATCCGATTTTCGACATGAATGGCAAGCCATTCAAAGTCGTGAAATATGCAACTAACATAACTGCTGCTGTGGAAGAACGATTGCGGAGGGCAGAAAGCCAAAAAGAGGTAGAACGCGGTATTCAAGGAATTCTGGAAGCCGTTGAAACAACCAACACTCAGTCTCAAGAAGCAAAAGAAGCATCAGACGGAGCATCTGAGAATGTTCAGACAGTTGCCTCTGCCACCGAAGAAATGGCAGCATCTGTGAGCGAAATCAGTCAACAGGTGAAATTGGCTCAAGAGATTTCGGAAGAAGCCGTTGCTCAGGCGGACCGGACCAATTCTATTGTCGTTGGCTTGTCAGATGCTGGCCAAAAAATTGGCGCCGTGATTGAATTGATTAATTCTATTGCTGAACAAACAAACCTTTTGGCACTGAATGCAACCATTGAAGCCGCACGCGCGGGCGAGGCAGGTAAAGGCTTTGCTGTGGTTGCTGCGGAAGTTAAAAATCTGGCAACACAGACGTCAAAAGCGACAGAAGATATCGGCACGCACATAACCGGTGTTCAGAGTTCAACGGGCGAGGCGGTTTCTGCACTCGAAGTCATTTCAACAACAATTTCCAAAATAAACGAGATATCAACCGCCATAGCAGTGGCTGTGGAGGAGCAGTCATCTGTTACCAACGAAATTGCAGGCACTATGCAAAGAGCATCCCACGGAGTGGAGACAATTAACTTAAGCGTGAACGAGATCACCAATTCTGCTCAGGTTGTGAAATCTGCAACAGAAGAAGTTTCTCAAGCATCACGCGCAATGGCGTAAATTGTGCAATGATGTGCTGCTTTTGTCTGGGCAGCACATTAAAATCCAATGGTGTACAATTTGACTGTCAGCAGACTATTTCGGCTGCATTCGGTTCCACGCGTCTAACGCAGAAATCTTGTAAGCCTCTGCAAGGGTTGGGTAATTAAATGTATTTTCTACAAAATATTCCAGTGTCCCCTGTAGGTTTAACACTGCCTGGCCAATATGAATAAGCTCTGTGGCGCCTTCACCTACAATATGGCAGCCTAGTAGCCGCCTGGTTTTCAGTGAAAAAATCATCTTTAAAAGCCCGGAATCCAAACCCATGATGTGACCTCGGGATGTTTCACGGAACCTGGCGATGCCAACTTCATAAGAAATACCGCGTTCCTTGACTTCCTCTTCTGTCAATCCGACCGTGGAAATCTCCGGTACCGAATAGATGCCGTAGGGAAAAAACTCTGGTGGCGCGTGCGCTTCTACACCTAGTGCGTGACAAGCGGCAATACGCCCTTGCTCCATCGATGTTGAGGCGAGGCTTGGAAAGCCAATGACATCACCGGCGGCATAAATATGTGGAACAGTTGTCTGAAACGTCTTTGCATCGACCGTTAGTCTTCCGCGGTGATCGCTCTCCAAACCAGCCGCATCTAAATTTAGGCTTGGCGTTGCACCCATTCGGCCAGCAGCAAACAGAACCACATCCGAATTCACAGTGCGTCCACCTTCCAGCTCAACAGCGCAGCCGCCACCGTCGCGTTTGGTAACTTTCTCAACTTTACTTCCAAACCGCAACACAACACCACGATCACGCAGTTGGTATGTCAGATCACTCACCAACTCCCGGTCAATGAAGTCCAGCATGGTATCTCTTGGCTCTACCAAAGTTACGTGGACATCAAGAGAGCTGAATATGGTTGCGTATTCAATTCCGATAACGCCAGCACCGATAACTGTGAGGGATCTTGGCAAATCTCCAAGTTCCAAAATGCTGTCGCTGTCGAACACTGAAGTACCGTCAAACGGCACATATTCTGGCCTAAATGGAACAGTCCCCACAGCCAGCAAAAAGAACGAGGCAGTAAATTGAAAAACCTCGCCCTCTTCGCCTGTTACTTCTATGGTTTTGGCATCAGAAAACTTCGCCTCACCGGCAATGGTGGTGACCCTGTTGCGTGCGAATTGATGTTCCAGAACCTCGACCTCATGGCCAAGCGTAATATGCAAACGCGTTCGTAGGTCATCAGCGGTAATATCTTGTTTTACCCGGTATGAACGTCCATAAAAACCTCGCTCTCGCCAACCAGAGAGATTTAACGCTGTTTCCCGCAGTGTCTTTGAAGGAATTGTGCCGGTGTGCACAGAAACGCCGCCAACGCGCCGCCCTCTTTCCACGACCAGAACGTCCTTTCCCAGCTTTGCAGCCTGGATAGCCGCTCTTCGGCCCGCTGGTCCGCTGCCAATAACGATAAGATCAAAGTGGTCCATGCAATCCCCCAAATTCGATGTCACCTGTTTAACAAAGGGAAGTGAAAATTTGATTATTACATCCAACCCAAATCACGTCTTCGACGAAATCCCCAACTCTAACGCAATTGCGGTCATATCTGTGGAACGGCAGCAAGCACACGATGTTAGTTTGAAGTCGCACAAAACGAAGACCACGCCTCTCCTACTCGGAAATGCGCGGTCTTTTAATTCAATTGGGCGCGTTGGTTACACAGCGCCAATGTACTCGCCGCGTGCGGGATAATTATTGGCAATTGCAAAGTCCAATGCAGACACCAACTCAGAGAAGTGTGGGCGCACAAATGGCATGGTTTGGGTGGAGCCATAATACAATGTTTGTTGAGGCGTGACCATAAACAAGCCGGGTTCTGAGAAAAGAGCAGGCTCTTCAATTCCAATAGATGTCTTGCCACGGGATGTGGAAATGTAGAGGCCCCATTCGCGAGCTTTTTCAAGGCTTAAATCATAGCCGAACCGAAGTTGTTTCGAAGAAATTTTGTCTGCCATCGCACGCGTGCGCTCTTCTCCATCAGAACTAACGGCAATGACCCCAACACCGCGATCAGCGAAATCTGACACACGTTTCTCAAGTTCTGTCAGATAATTCGCACAAATCGGACAATGCAGACCTCTGTAGAAACAAATAACAGTACCAAGATCGGAAGTCTCAGCAGTGAGATCAAATGCACTGTGGTCAAGCGTTGGTAGATTCAAATCAGGCGTCTTCTGGCGTGGGACAAGCATTATTTTTCCTTTGGTTGATCGTTGTTGGTTGATGCATAACAAGAAAATAGGTTAGAAAAATCGGAATTAATTGATTGAAAGACCGAAAATGTCCCAATTTGATCGCCTTTCCTCACTCATGAGCCGATTCAAGTTGCAGGTAACTCCATGTATTTGGTCGGATGGCCAGTTGTTTGTAACTGCCAATCGCACCAATGACGATCCACAAAGGGTCTTGTTGTCTCCCTCAGGCAACAGCAATTTTGTACTACATCCAACAGAAAAGCCGATGTTCAGCGCACAGGTGGATTGGAGCGGTAGCAACAATCCTATGTTTCAAGCGCTGCCGGGCACTCTGGAATTGGATTTGGCGTCTGATCCCCAGACCGCATCCCTAGTGCAGTTGCTCAAATTTGAAAACGACGCACAACGGTGCGGATCAGAGTCAGTTCTTAACCGTCTTGGAGAAGTGTTAATGGTGCGTTTGATGCGCCTTCAAATCGAACGTGGAGATGCAAAAGTAGGGCTTTTTGGTGGCCTGTCAGACCCGCGCCTAAGCCGCGCTATTGTTGCCATCCATGAAAATCCGGGAAAGCACTGGCGCAATCAAGATTTGGCAGATGTTGCGGGACTTTCGCTCAGCCGATTTGCAGAATTATTTCAGTCCATTGTTGGTGAAACACCCATTGGATATCTCAGACGATGGCGCCTGATATTGGCGCGACAGGATATCGGCGGTGGATCACGTATACAGGAAACTGCAAGGCGCTATGGTTATCGGTCGAGCGAAGCACTAAGCCGGGCGTTTTCCAGACAATTCGGTGAAACACCCATTGAGGTGCGCAAGCACCACACTTGAACTACTTATCGGAAATCGCCAGTCGCAATCCCAGCAGGCCAAATGATCCTGCAAAGGAGCGACGCAGCCACAACAACACCTTGGGACGCGAAATGACATAGTCGCGGGCCATCGCAGCGCATACACCGTACACTAGAAACACAAAAAACGTCATAGCCATGAAAACAAGCGCTAACGCGGTCAACATGGCGGTTGGCGTGGCTGTTCCAGTTGGTACAAATTGTGGCAGAAATGCCAAAAAGAAAAGGGACAGCTTTGGGTTCAATACATTCAAGAGAATGCCGTTCAGTACAATACGGCCAGGCTTCATTGCCTGCCGCTCTTCGGACAGATTAAGCGCACTTTCATCGCGTATAAGCGACCAGGCCATGTAGAATAGATACAAAACGCCGAGGTATTTTATCGCCTGAAATGCGATAGCGCTTGTGTGCAATAAGGCAGCCAATCCAACGATACTTGCGATTAGGTGAGGTACAATGCCAAGCGTACAGCCAAAGGCCGCCCAGCCGCTGGCACGCATACCCTGCCCTAGCCCTACTGCCAAAGTATACAGAACGCCAGTGCCTGGAAGCAGAACCACAATCAGAGAAGTGACCAGAAATTCAAAACTCATGATACGTCCTTAACGTTACCCACTGTGATCTGAAATCTGTATCTCAACAAGGCCAGCTTGGGAAATGCATGATCAGTGTTTTCTCTTGGCACGATTTGCATAGGGGTTGTCCCCTTTGCGCATCATCAACCTGAGCGGAATTCCCATGAGACCAAAATCATCACGTAGCGCGTTCATCAGGTACCGCTCATAGGCTGCTGGCAACGCGTCAGGTCTTGAGCAGGAAATAAAGAATGTCGGTGGACGTGTTTTGGCCTGTGTCATGTAGCGCAGCTTAATTCGGCGGCCACTAACTGCGGGCGGCGGATGATGGTTTAATATGCCATCAAGCCAACGATTGAGATGAGCTGTAGAAATGCGGGCATTCCAGGTTTTGTAAACCTCAAACACAGCTTTCATAAGCTGATCAATACCATTACCGGCAAGACCAGAAATAGGCACGACGGGCACGCCGCGCATCTGCGGTAGCAGCCGGGCTGCCTCAATTCGCAGTTCTTTGAGAGCCTCATCCGGGTCTTCAATAAGATCCCATTTGTTCAAAGCGATCACACAACCACGGCCTTCTCTTGCAATCAAAGACGCGATTTGAAGGTCCTGTTTCTCAAATGGAATGGTCGCATCCAGCATGACCACAACAATTTGAGCAAACTGGATAGCTCGCAGACTGTCTGACACGGAGAGCTTTTCCAACTTCTCCTGAACTTTCGCTTTTCGGCGCATCCCGGCAGTGTCGAACAAGCGAATCTCGTTGTCCTGCCAAACCCAATCCACTGAAATTGTGTCGCGCGTAATACCTGCTTCTGGGCCTGTTAGCAGACGTTCTTCTCCTAGAAGGTGATTTACAAATGTAGATTTGCCAACATTAGGCCGCCCGACAACCGCGAGCTGGAGCGGCCCGCGAGGCTTTTCTTCCGCTGGCGCATCAGGATCGAACGCGTCATCAAAAACGCCCTTCGTTTGATCATCATCTTCCGGAAACGGTTCAAATTCAGGCTCTTCTGGCTTATCAGCTTCCGCAATGACGCGAATTGCCTGATATAGATCTGCCATGCCTTCGCCGTGCTCTGCGGAAAGTGGCACAGGTTCGCCAAAGCCAAGGCTAAACATTTCATAGAAACCAGATTCGCCCTTTTTCCCTTCAGCCTTGTTAGCTACAGGAATAATTGGCTTTCCGCTTATCCTCAACATGTCTGCAAAATGCTCATCTGGCGGGGTCACACCAATGCGGGCATCAATCATAAACAGACAGATATCTGCCTCTTCAATCGCGGCTTCGGTCTGCGCGCGCATCCGCCCTTCAAGACTCTCAACATTCGCAACCTCGAGACCAGCAGTATCAATGATATTGAACTCAATATCACCAATCTTACCGTCGCCTGACCGTCTGTCGCGCGTTACGCCAGGCGTGTCATCGACAAGCGCAAGGCGTTTGCCAACCAACCGGTTGAACAGCGTAGACTTGCCCACATTGGGCCGTCCGATAATTGCGACAGTAAACATTTTGGGGGTCCAAAGGAGGTAATCTGGCTTTAGTTATATGCCATCATGGTGCCGTCACCGGCTAAAAGAAGAAGTCGACCACCCGCCGCGATCGGCTTCAGATAAACATCTTTGTTAATATCACGTGTGCCAAGTAATTGGCCACCTGATGCATCGACGGATGCAACTCGTCCGTCACTTGATGCAGCCCACAAAGCGCCACCGGCAAGCACTGGGCCTGCCCAAGCTGTGCGAGAACGCTTCTTGCGAACCACGGGCAGTTCGGTTACCCACAATCCATCGCCGGACTTACGATCCAAGGCAATCATACGGTCTTGCAAATCCTGAATGAAAACAGCGTTGCCAGAAACAATCGGCGTGAAGCTTGACCCGATGTTACGCTCCCAAAGCCGCTCTCCAGATTTCAAGTTCACAGCAATTGTACGCCCTGACACGCCCGTGGCGAACACTACGCCATCTGAAATCACAGGCGAGCCAGATACATCAGACAATCCAGATACAGCCAGATTTCGGTTAGAGCGCACAACGGCGTCGCTCCATTTTGGATCACCGCTTTCAACGTCAAACGCGATAATTTCACCGGAGGAATATGGAACAACAACTGTTGATCCAGATACTGCAGGGCTAGAGGCCGCCAGCAAACCAGCTGTTTCAGGAATACCTGTATATGTCCAAAGCAAGGTTCCATCCGCAGCGGACAGCGCAACCACTTCATTGCTGATTGTCACGACGAAAACACGGCCTGCCGCATACGTTGGCGCACCGCGAGCTGGCTCGCCAAGGTCATAACGCCACACCTCACTGCCATTACCGCCAATCAGGCCAACAACTTCACTGTACCCCGTTGCGGCGTAAACAAAGCCACCGCCAGATGCTATACCACCACCGGGAGCTGCCTGCTTTTCGCCTTCAGGCTTCAGCGAGACACGCCATAGACGCGAGCCACCAGACAAGGAAGACGCTGTTACGTTTCCTTTCGGATCATACACATAGACACGTCCCTGCTCCACAACAGGGCCGGACGAGTTACGGATACCACGACGGCCTGGACGCTCTGCAACCTGAGCGGACCAAACGCGGCCTCCGCCACCACCAGCCAGTGCTACGTTGCCGGGATTGTTGGCTTCATTCCCAGCTGGGTTGTTCCAGTTCGCAAATGAAGCGGCAGGGCTGATCGATGCCGTCCGCACACCGTCTACAACCAACGGGTCAGATGTCGGAAGCGCTTCGCGGCGCGCGCCGGGTAATATCTGCTCTTCTTCTGCAAATGGATTAATACTTTTCACGCCATCAGCAAGAACATCGATACCCGCGCAGCCAGCCAGCGATAACATCACCGCTCCCAAAAAACCATATTTGACGTATCTGACTGCAGGCACGTCAGAACCATTTTGGGGCATAGAGTGTCTCGCGATGATGTTGCTCATATCTCAGCTCTTTAATCTGTCAACGACCCAAAGACTAGCTGTTGCTGGCGCTTTCAACCAGTGTTTTCAAGATTTGCGCACGTGACCGGACGCTCTGCAGCGATTCTGGATCTTCCAGGATCAAATCCAACGTAGATGTGGCGGTTTCAAGATCACCTGCACGATAGGCAGCCAAGGCGATGTACTCTCGTGCACTATGGCGCCACGCGCTGTTAGGATTTGATAACACGGCCAAACGACTTTGCACGTCTTCCAAAGTCCCACTATCCACCAACAGGAGACCTGCCCGCAAATTTGCTAACGCCTTCAATTCTGCGCTTTCGGTTGTTTCGGCAATCTTGTCAAACTCAGCGACAGCACCTTCAACATTGCCTTCGCTGGCCAGTTCTGTAGCGATCCTGAAACGCGCAAGGGCCGCGTACCCCTCATGGCTACTATCTGCAATGGTTTGGAATGACTTCAGCGCTTCGGCATCATCTCCATCCTCAGCGAGCTGCAAGGCATCCATGAAGGCATCGCCAGCAGATCTGGCTGACTGCTCATTGTAGTAGCTCCAACCACGGTAACCCGCAGTGGCAGCAATAATAATCACTGCAGTAGCAATGATAAATACGCCAAAGCGGTCCCAGATTCTTTTTAGGTATTCACTGCGGAGGTCTTCATCGACCTCTCTTGCAAATTGATCAGACATTATCGGCCTTGCTGCTTAAACACATTTTGGCCGGTATCGCGATGAAAGCGCCCAGCCCCTTATTTTCGCAGACATTATCCGCTGTTCTCTGCTTAAGCAATCACGAAACGCATTAAAACTTGGCCATTTGAGGTGGTTTTAGATCAGACCAGCGGCGCGATGCCAAAAAGCCACTCATGTGCGAAAAATACAAAGCCCGCCCAAAGCAAAGTGCCCAACACGATGCAGATCAAATCATTGCGCAACGGGCCGGGAATATAGGTCAGCGCCATCTGCCTGTCCCTCCACCGAGCGGATAGGAAATTCAGCACCGCCCAAACAAAAAAAGCGCCAAACAGATAAACTTCATGCTCCATGCCATTAACCAGCAAATGCGCACCGGACCAAATCACGACTGCAACAACCATAGGATGTTTCAGTGTGCCCTTAATACGCCCAGCAGGCACATAGGCTGCGACGAGAATGATGAAAGACAACAACATCAGCAACGGAACCACGTGGAGCAGCGCAAAAGGAGGCACCCACAAAGCTTGAGCATCTGGGGCAGCGGAACGAAACCCCAATACGATCAACACCAATCCGGCAACGCTTAAAACGGTGTGGCCCGCTTTCCACAAACCATCGCCTGATGCATTAATAATGCTCATACGCAGAGGTTCCAGGAAAATTCGCGTAGAATGAGCACCCAAAAACAAGGCGAGGCCGATAATCAGAATCGTCATGCAAATTTGCCCAATAATTGTCGCGTAAGCACATCTCTTATCTTTACAATGCGATTTTTTCAACAACTTCAAGGGTGTGCAACAAAGCCGCAGAACGTCCAGCATCGCATCACTTACGAACATGTGATATCCAAAGGCATGGCAGACAGGCATACTCAGTCTCAAACAGCGACTTTCAAGAGATTGCTTGTTGATCTCAAAGCGGAAATCGAGACTGCAATGATGCAAACAGTTCTGGATCGCGCGCCGGTTGAGCTGGATCAGCAGTCCGTTGGCCGCTTGTCGCGCATGGACGCCCTGCAGATGCAGGCCATGTCTCAAGCTCAACAACACAAACGAGAAGTGGATTTGCGCCGGATACATGGAGCACTAAGCAGACTGGAAGAAGGCGACTATGGCATTTGCAATATTTGCGACGAGCCAATTGCTCACAAAAGGCTGGAAATAGACCCGGCCGTCAGCTCCTGTATCAATTGCGCATCAAGCTAGGAAATATAAAATGTTTTCAGCATATTAAAGGCATTGCCGGAATCATTTACTCAACTTAAACTTCCAGATCATAACCTGCACCCACGAAAAAATACTAATCGGGGGTTATCGTGAGTACTACTTCAATAAAGAAGGCAGCATGCCTATTTGCATTATCCATGCTGCTGGCTTTGCCCTTTGGGCTTACACAGGCTGACGCTGCAAAGGTTGTCGCCAGAGTGGACATTTCAGACCAGAAAATGCGCGTTTACATAAATGGCATTCCTCGTCATTCCTGGAAAGTATCGACCGGACGCAAGGGCTATCGCACGCCAGTCGGCACCTACAAACCGACACGAACACATAAAATGTGGCATTCGCGCAAATACAATATGTCTCCAATGCCTTATTCGGTGTTCTTTCACGGCGGGTATGCTGTTCACGGTACGAACTACGTCAAACGCCTTGGCAGACCAGCGAGCCATGGCTGTGTTCGCCTGCACACCAGAAATGCAAAACGGCTCTACAGTCTAGTGAAAAGATACGGTCATTCAAACGTGCAAATCAAAATCCAGCGCTAGGCGCCGGATTTCTTATACGTCTCGTTCAATTCAAGCGAATTTCGCCCAGGGACGACTGAGACATAACACCGGTGTCGTCGGAATCCGACGATACCGCTAGGCCAACAAGCACTCCAGCTTCGCCTCCAAATGCACGGCGATAATCTGCGGCCAAATCCACATTCTCCGAAAATGATCCTGTTCCAGCGCTACGTTTAACGACTGTTGTACCCCGGCCGCTGAAGTACGGGCTAGGAACAAAGCTGCCAGCACTTTGGCTTCCGCCGTAGACATAAATGAGCATACGGCTGCTGCGCTTAGTTAGCAGGCGTTTGATATTTGGGTTTTTACCCGCACGCGATGCGGTTTTTTCATCAGTGAAAACAAAATAGAGAGCTATATTGCGGTCATCACCACCTTTTTTCGCAAGGTTGGTGGCGGGTACGGAGTTTTGAACACTCCAGCTCCAGCTGGCCTGACGAGCCTGCCGCAGTGGAGCAGGAACAGGTTTGTATATGACCGAAGAACTGCTAGAGGCTTTGATGCCGAGCATATTTCCACCAAAACTATATTGCGTCTTGGGAATACTCCGGAAGTTGACGGACTTCCAACCTCCAGCGAAGCCAACAACTTCCGCAGAAGCAGCGGAAAGGGTTCCAGTCACGAGAACGGCTGAAAAGGCGATTGATTTTGCAATTTTTGAAAACATTTTGATCATCTGGGGTACAATCCTTAGGTCACCGATGCCTAGTTCTTAGAATAGTTACGCATCACGCAGGATCATGGATGAATCACAGTTATGTGAACCAGTACCTTTCTCTAACGATAATCATTTCAGTTGCTTGTTTAGCAAACTGTTTTGAACCTATCCACGATGGTATCTAGAACAATCGCAGGGTCTTGCTGCCACCAGTTCGCGGCTGAAAAAATTTCAACCTCGCAAAAACCGTCGTAACCGGTGCCCTCAACATGCGAACGAATTGACTTAAGATCAGCCACTCCGTCTCCCATCATACCACGGCCTAGAAGGACATCTGTCGTATCGGCCAACCAGTCGCACAGATGATAGCCAGCGACCTGGCCTTTGCCTCGTCGCCGTAATTCATCGCCAAGAGATGTATCCCACCATACGTGATACACATCGATAGCAATTTTCACATTGGGCGCACTGATAGCCTCACACATATCAAGCGCATCACGCACAGTCACAAGGCAAGACCTGTTCCCTCCATAAACTGGGTTCAAAGGCTCCAGTGCCAAAGTCACCTGCGCCTGAGCGGCAATTGGCGCGGCTTCTGCGACGATTTCCTGAACGCGCTTGAGGCTTTCTGTGATTGAGTGGCTACCCTCAACAACGCCGCCGGTAACGATAGTAAGCACATCGGTACCCAGTGTATGCGCCATATCAATTGATGCTTCAAAATCATCCATGATGGCTTGAGTGCTAGGTGGCGCGAGCGGCCCCGTCAAAAATGGTGTTCTGCATAATCCACTGACTTGCATACCGGCATCGCGCACACGGTTTCCAACCACATGTGCCTGGTCACCAATTTCCCTACGCCAAAATGTTATTCCGCCAATACCTCTTTGCGCGCAGCCTTCGATGACCCGTTCCGTCGCCCAACCCGCTCCCTGACCATCCACATTGTGTCCAAGTGTGGCTGTATTCAGCGCAAGCATCGAATGGTCATTCGAAAAATCGCGCAAGATCACGCTCCGTAAATTGCAAGCAATCGACGTATACGATCACAGGCCAGATCAGGATCGCGGAGGACTCCACAGCGATCTGCCATTTTAAAGATCTCAACAAAATCCGGCAATGAGCGCGAAGATTGTGCGCCATTGAGCATCACAAAATGATCTTGAAAACCATTGAGCCAAGCAAGAAACACCACCCCAGTTTTGTAGTGCTGTGTCGGTGCGCGGAAAATACGGCGTGCCAAAGGCACGGTTGGATCAAGAACAGAACGAAACCCCTCTACATCGCCATTACCCAATAACTCAATTGAATGGGCAGCAGCAGCCGCCAGAGGGTCAAAAATACCTAGCAAGGCATGCGAGAAGCCTTCCTCGTCTCCTGCAATGAGCTCAGGATAATTGAAATCGTCACCGGTATACATGACAACGCCGTCCGGCAATCGGCGACGCATGATGATCTCCTTTTGCTTGTCCAGAAGCGATATTTTTATGCCGTCGACCTTATTTTGATTTTGTTGAATGACGGCGAGCGCTGTTTCCATACAGGGTTCAAAGTCGCGGCTACCCCAATAGCCCGCCAAAGCAGGGTCAAACATGTCGCCTAACCAATGAAGAATAACTGGTTCGTCGCACGCAGCAAGAACATCTGAATAGATTGAAATATAGTCATCTGGCGTTTCAGCTACTTGCGTCAAAGCGCGGCTGGCCATCAGGATAATTCGTCCGCCAATTTTTTGAATGGCCTCAATCTGTTCCAGATAAGCACGCTTCACATCATCCAATGTCGTCGCGTTTGCTGCATCCAGCTGATCAGTACCCGCACCATTGAAAACGAGTGCATTTGGCAACTCTTGTTTGGTTCGCGTGATAAGCTCCAACGCACCCGGCCAATCCAGGCCCATACCACGTTGCGCGGTATCCATCGCCTCGGCAATGCCAAGCCCCAGGGCCGTGAGATGCCGACGAAAAGCCATTGTTGCTTCCCAATCAACCGCGGCTTCGCCACCCGGATCACTTTCCGTAAAAGGATCGACAACTACATGAGCAGCTGAAAACACAGTCCGTACTGAACTATTTGAAAGGGGAGCAGCTATGATTGATGAGCCGGACATCGTGTATTCAGCTATTTGCCCGACGGAATTTGGCAAGCTAATAATCATGTGTTTCCTTGTTAAAAGCGAGAGACCAACATGCCCGCGTCGGCGAAGATAGTTTGACCGGTTGTATATGGCAGGTCGCCTGAAGCCAGCGTCGAAATGATCTTCCCGACATCTTCCGGTTTGCCTACTTTTGGGAACAGTGTCAGACCGTCCTTGGCACGTTGTTCGTATTGAGCAATCACGGGCGCAGTCATCTCGGTTGCGATCAAGCCTGGCCGAACGTCATAAACCGCAATGTTTTCTTCACCGAGACGGACAGCGAACGTCTTTGAGATCATCCCGGCAGCAGCCTTTGACGCACAATATTCGCCTCGTTGAACAGCAACAGCCTCGGCATTCGCAGAGGTCACGTTGACAATTGAGTAAAACAAATCCGCGTCTCGCGACCTAGTCAATAGGCGTTTGGAGAAAGCTTGTGTCAGAAAGAACATGGCCTTGGTATTGACCGACAGGCAACGATCGTAACTTTCTTCTGTTACATCCAGAAGGTCGCCTCTGCTCAAAACACCAACACCTGCATTGTTCACCAGCGTCGTAAGCAGACCCAGTTCCGCTTCTATATCTGCAAGAACTTTCTCATGGTTGGCGATATCTGCTATATCGCAAGCCACCTTAGCTACAGGCATGCCGCTCTCTCCAACAGCAGTGACGGCTGCCGCTAGTTCGGCGTCATCTGAAGGCCCATTTATGGCAACGGAAAACCCTTTGCTTGCAAGCTCCATTGCTGTCGACAAGCCAATCCCTCGACTGGATCCCGTAACCAGCGCCACCTGCTTGCTCATGCACTTGCTCCCCTAGACAAAAGCTCACGAGCGATGATCATACGCTGAATTTGGTTTGTGCCCTCATAAATCTGCGTTATTTTTGCATCTCGATACAGGCGCTCAACCTCAAAGCCGCGAATATAGCCCGAACCACCAAATACCTGAACCGCATCGGCACTGCGCGCAACGGCCATGTCAGCCGCAAAACACTTAGCCATTGAACAGGCTTTGGTAGCATCAGCGCCAGTATCGATTTTATAAGCAGCGCTGTGGACCAAAAGTCTTGCAGCTTCCACATCTGTTGCAATATCTGCCAGCATCCACTGCACGCCCTGAAACTCAGCAATAGGTTTATTAAATTGTTTCCGCTGCGCCGCATATTCCACGGCAGCCTCCAGACCAGCCTGACCAATGCCAATTGCCAAGGCACCAATACCGACACGCCCCTTATCCAACACACTCATCATCATGTGAAAGCCCCTGCCTTCAACGCCCAAAAGCGATTCAGCAGGCAATCGAACATTGTCGAAACTCAATGCACCAACCTGGCTGGCGCGTTGTCCCATCTTGTGTTCTTTCGGACCGCGCTCAATACCGGATTGGTTCAGATCAACAATGAAGATGGACATACCTCGATGACCAGATTCCTTGTCAGTGCGCGCCAGAACAAAGCCAACATCAGCAACTGGCGCATTATGAATCCATATCTTTCCACCGTTTAAAATCCAACCCTTTCCATCACGGCTTGCAAACGTGCGAATACCCGACACATCCGTCCCAGCTTCCGGCTCGGTAATGCAATAAGCAGCTAATTTCGTGGCCGACAAAATGCCAGGAAGCCACATTTCCCGCTGCAAATCTGTTCCGTGTTGGACCAGCAGTGTTGAAACCAGCTCGACCAATCCGCACTGATCTGCAACGGAGGCATAGCCGCGTGACAACTCTTCCATCACAAGTGCGTATGTGACCGCGTCAAACCCCGGCCCACCAAGTTCTTCGGGGACACAAATCCCAAAGAGGCCCAGCTCTGCCATTTGCTCATAAATCTCACGAGGAAAGCGCTCCTCACGGTCCAGTTCTTCTGAAACTGGACGAATGACATCGTCTGCAAAACTTCGGGTAACGTCCCGGACTTGTTGATGCATTTCGTTCAGGAACATGTTTCTCTCCGGTAACTATATAGTTACTTATATGATTGAAAATGCAACGGGTCAAGCGGTTATGGCAACGCTAGAAACCACTTGAACTATGATTGCAACAGGAGTAAATAACCAAACAGTTACTTATGGGAGAGCAGAATGAATCCGCACGATAAAGTGAAATTTGGTCGGGTAAATCTCGAAGTTACTGCCTTTGGTTTCGGCACTGCGCCAATTGGCAATATTTTTCGTGAAATCGATGAAGAAACGTCTGATTCCATGATCCAGCACGCTTGGGATGCAGGCATCCGTTACTACGATACCGCACCCATGTATGGTCACGGCCTCGCAGAACTGCGCACGGGCCACTCGCTGCGTTGGAAAGAGCGTGACGAATTCATCCTGTCCTCCAAAGTGGGTCGCGTTCTAAAACCAGCGGCCAAAGCAGACATAGACTTTGCGCCATGGACCAATGCCGGGCGTTTCAAGATTGATTTCGACTATTCTTATGACGGCACCATGCGTTCCTTTGAAGACTCCCTCCAAAGGCTAAATCTGGAACGTATGGACATTTGCTTTATTCACGATATTGACGTGTTTACGAGAGGCCATGACCAGCCCGAAGTTTTCAAAGAAGCCATGGATGGTTGCTGGAAAGCTCTGAGCAAGCTTAGAGACGAAGGCGTGGTGAAAGCTATCGGCGTTGGTGTAAACGAATGGGAAGTTTGCCACACAGCTCTGGAACAAAGAGATTTCGATTGCTTCCTGCTGGCGGGGCGATACACGTTGTTGGAACAGGAGTCTCAGGATAAATTCCTCCCACTTTGCCAAGAACGAGGTGCAGCTGTGGTTGTTGGCGGCGGCTTCAACTCCGGCATATTGGCAACGGGCGCGAAGGAAGGGGCAAAGTATAATTATGCACCAGCTTCCCCGGAGATTATGGACAAGGTGCGCAAAATTGAAGTTGTTTGCGCGCAATATAGCGTGCCGCTACCCGCTGCCGCACTGCAATTTGTTGTTGCCCACCCTGCCATACCAAGCTTCATGGCTGGCACGAGAACCGCTGAGCAACTGACCCAGAATTTAAAATGGTTCAGCCATCCGATCCCAACTGAGTTCTGGTCAACGCTCAAAGCACAGGGTTTACTGCGCGAAGATGCACCCACACCGGAGTAACTATGAATGAGTTCGAGCGACATCTCACCAAAGGCGTTTATGGTTATGAAGATGTAAAAGCCGGTGATTGGTACTCAACGCCTACTCAAAAGATAACCGCCAACATCATCGATGCATTTGCAGACTTGAGTGGCGATCATTTTGAAATTCATATGAGCAAGGAAGCCGCAATTCGTCATGGCTTCTCAGGGCGCGTAGCCCATGGGCTTTTAATCCTGTCGTTGGTGGATGGTCTGAAAAACCAAGCAGATGTTCAGTTCAAGGCGCAGGCATCGCTTGGCTGGAATTGGCGCTTCAGCAGGCCAGTGATTATTGGCGAAACGATCCGGCCAAAGGTACGAGTGCTCGACATTTCAGAGCCAAAATCCAAAGAACGCGCCATCATTTCTCTGGATTTCTTGGTTACAAACCAGAATGGTGAAACCGTCCAGGAAGGCAGCAATCGCCTTATGGTCTATAAATAGAAGGTACAAATTGCCGTAATTTGACGTGACTACATCTGGATGTCACAGACAAAAACACCGTCTGCGCCGCCTTCAACTTCGGCAACAATCTGTGTGCCAACGGCCTGATGATGACTATCGACTAGATATGTATCTCTCACTTTTGCATCACGAAAATCAAACCAGAACATATCATCAAAGCCGCGCACCAAAGGCGTTTCCACACTTACATTCTGGCGATGCTGAAAGTCTAAAATTCCATCGATATGACCCGACAGGGCTGCGAGTTGATCGTAGAGACCTTGTTTTACTTCCGGCGCTGTTTCTTTCTTGAAGCGCAGGTGAACGAAGTGGCGCATCATTTGTGCTAGTCCTCTTTGGTGGTTCCAGACATTGGAAATTTCGGTTTTCGTTTATCTTTGAAGGCTGTGAGGCCTTCCTGAATCTCCACAGAACCAGCGGCAATTCGGCCAGCCATGGCTTCCAGAACACGCTCGCGCTCCTCACCTTCTGCAGCATTAATCAGCATTTTTGTAAGTTCTGTAGCCTCTGCACCTCGTGCAACAACCGCATGCGCCAATTCATGCGCGGCAGAAAGCCCCTCTCCCTTTTCAGCAATCAAATCAACCAACCCATCGGAAAGGGCCTCTTCTGCCGTATAAATCTTGCCGAACAGCGCCATTTTACGAACGGCCTGAGCACCAAAACGGCGCACGGCTCTTTGGGTCCCTGACCACCCTGGAATGACTCCAAGTCCGGTTTCTGGTTGTCCAATTTTTACATGTGCCTCTGCCACCCGATAGTCAGCACAGGCTGCCAACTCTAATCCGCCACCCAGAGTATGACCGTTCAGAACGGCAATAACGGGCTGACGCAATCTGGCTAAGGCATCGAAGGCATCATGGCCGTTCCTGATCCAGTGCCGGCCAAAATCTTCGGCGGTTTCGGAACTCCATGCATCGATGTCCCCTCCCGCACAAAAGGCTTTACCTTCCCCGGTGATCAACAGAACCAATATGTCATCCCGTCGCTCAATTTGCCGACATTGATACTTCAGTTCATCGACCATCTCAGCCGTCAACGCATTCAGACGTTCTGGCTTGTTGATTGTCAAAGTGCCAACATGATCAGCAACTAAAAGATCAAAATATTGCGCTGTTTCACCCGCCAAGTTTACTCTCCAATTTCAGCCCAATCGGCGCATCGCGAAACAGGGCTTCATCCATGACTTTCAGATCATCAGCGACCAAAAGCTCCGTAGCGGCCTGGTCCAATATGTCTCGTTTTAAATCCAGACCAGGAGCAATTTCGACAATGGTCAATCGGCCATCGATGAGCTGTATGACACACCTCTCAGTGATGTAAGTGACATCCTGTTCTTGCTCCAAAGCACGGCGACCCGAGAACGAAACCTGATCCACTTCATCCACAAATTTAGCAACCTTGCCTTCCTTGTCGATTTGCAGGCGTCCATCCACAATAGACATTCTGGCACCAGCATTAAAATTTCCGGAGAATACGATTTTCCGCGCGCGCGTAGTGATGTCCACAAACCCACCCGCACCGGCAGTGCGATGAGGAATGGAAGACAAGCGCGAGACATTAACCGAACCGTTATGCCCGACTTCGAGAAATGACAGCAATGATGCATCAAAACCACCCGCCTGAAAGTAACAGAACTGGTGTGGTGACGGCACAAACGCTTCTGCGTTAGCCGAACATCCGAATTTGAAATCCAGAAGCGGTACGCCGCCTACTGCGCCTTGCTCAATGACCCATGTCACGGCACCGTGAAGCCCCTCTTCCGCCAAAATACGTGGAACATTTGCGGAGATGCCGAAGCCGATATTTACGGTCGATTGGTCCGTCAGCTCCTGCGCCACCCGACGAGCGATAACTTTTCCAACATTAAACTCCACAGTGTTGAAAGACGACATGGATCGTGTGACCTCGCCAGAGATCGCCGGATCATAGGCAGTAGCAGTGGTTTGCAGTTGATCAGGTGCCTCAACAATCACGTCCACCAAAATGCCCGGAACATGAATATCATGCGGGCGAATACTTCCAGCTGCTGCAACACGCTTCACCTGTGCAATCACCAATCCGCCATTGTTGTGAGCGGACAATGCCATTTCCATAGCACCGAGATAAGCGCCCTCATGTTCAAAACTCAGATTGCCCTTTTCGTCTGCTGTTGTCGCGCGGATTATGGCGACATCCGGTTTGATGGCGGAGAAGTACAACCAGTCCTCACCCTCAAATTCGACGTGTTTGACGATGGGCTTTTTTCGCGCCGCATCGTTCATCGCGCTGCCTTCTCGGTCAGGGTCAACGAACGTATCCAGACCAACTTTGGTCAACACACCTGGCCGCTTTGCAGCGCCTTCACGCAGCATGTCGAACACAATTCCAGACGGCACATTATATGCCTCAACCTGGTTGGCCGAAATCATCTGCCAAATGAGAGGCGGCTCAGCTTTGCTAGGTCCCGATGGATATGAACCACCAATAATGCGAGACAACATGCCAAGGCGTGCAATATGGTCCACACCTTTGGTGCCGAACATGTCACCAGCCGCGATTGGATGAATGGATGTCAAATTCTTTGGTCCACCATGATTTTCAAAACGCTCACCTAGGGCGGCAAGTACCGCATCAGGGCATCCCAATCCGCTGGATGAGCTGACAGCAATCACCGCTCCATCCTTCACGGAACTTACCGCAGCACTTGCAGATTTCAGTTTTGACATACGTACCCCGGATATTCTAAAGTAACTAACTAGTTATTTTATGCCAGTCTTATCCGCGTCGATCAAGAAACAATTCTAACACGGAATAACAAAGCCCCCCATCTCGCTATAACATAAGAGAAAAAGATGAGCATCTACTTCACTGAAACATACCAACGCTGCTTTGGAACTTTCCCTTTGAAAGGAGCGGAGCTCCATGAAGCAGTCCAGTACGCCGCGCAAATCGGATATCGCGCATTTGACACCGCGCAGATGTATGGAAATGAAGAAGATACCGGCAAGGCTTTAAAGGCTACGGGCCTGCGCAGAGATAAAATGCTCATCACTACAAAGGTAGATGTCAGCAATTTTTCTGATGAAAAATTCTTGCCCTCTGTCGCAGAAAGCCTGAAACGGCTTCAGATTGATTATACAGACGTATTGCTGCTGCACTGGCCCCCGGCAGATGGCGCAATTGCCGGACCGTTGAAGCTTCTGGAAAAAGCACACCAGCTCGGGCTTGCAAAACATATAGGCGTTTCAAATTTTACGGCTCAAATGATGCGAGACGCGCGCAAGATTATAGACACACCCATAGCTACCAATCAGGTCGAATTTCACCCGCTACTCAATCAAGATATTTTACTGGCTGCGGCGGTTGAAACCGGAATTCCGCTGGCATCCTATTGTTCGGTTGCGCGAGGCGAGGTCTTTAAAAATCCGGCGTTCGCGGACATCGGCTACGCATACAATAAAACGGCAGCACAAATTGTATTGCGCTGGATTTTACAAAAAGGCGTTTCGATCAACACGATGTCGACCAAGCAGGAAAACCTGCAAGCAAATTTCAATGTGATGGATTTTATTCTGTCCAACATCGATATGGCGCGCATTGATGCATTGACGCATCAAAACTACCGCATCGTCACAAAAGAACTCGTCCCATACGCGCCCAATTGGGACTAGGAAACGCGCTTCCCATTGGCTGGATTACTGATTGCCTCGGATCATATCCGAGGCTTTTTCAGCTATCATAATTGTTGGTGCATTCGTGTTTGAACCAATGAGGCTTGGCATTGTCGAACTGTCGCAAATACGAAGCCCATCAATGCCATGAACCTGCAATTTTGGATTCACCACCGACATTTCATCAACACCCATCTTACACGTACACGAGGGATGATAGGACGTGCGGCCATATTGCCGAGCATATGCTTCGAATTCTGCTTGGGTTTTGACGGAAGCGTCAGGAAAATGAACCTTGCGAATGGATTTTTGTAAGGAACTTTGAGCAAAAATATCAAGACTGGTTTTGATACCTTCAACCGAAACTCTAAGGTCATCTGGTTCAGCGAGATAGTTTGGATCGACCACTGGTAAATCTGCCGGATCAGGAGAACGCAGTTTTACTGTGCCTCGACTTTTCGGTCGCACAGTATAGGAATTCAGTGTGATACCTGATGTCCCCGTGGGAACGCTTGGCACACCAGCTTCCGCGCCTGCGCCCGCAAGGAAATGGAACTGCAAATCTGGAACAGATATCTCTTTGCCTGAATACCAGAAAGCACCACCCTCAACTACATTGGACGCCACAGGGCCAGATTTGAAAAGATAATACTGGGCGCCCGCCCACAATGCCCAATGAGGCTTATTGTATTTGTCCAGACTGTAGTGACCGGTTAGTTCCGCAACGATATCAATGCCATAGTGATCGTTCAAATTTTCGCCAACTCCAGGTAGATCATGCACCACCTCGATATCATGTTGTTGCAGGTGGGCGGCAGGACCGATACCCGAAAGCATCATCAATTTCGGCGTACCAATTGCACCAGATGTCAAAATGACCTCTTGATCTGCGGCGGCAATGGCCACCTCACCCTTGCGTTCATACTCAATCCCAGTGGCCCTTCCGTTCTCCACAATCACGCGCAATACAAGACACCCAGTTTCAACCGTCAGATTTTTGCGATACATCACCGGCTTCAAATACCCAACAGCAGCCGAACAACGTTTTGCATCCTTTGTCGTGGTTTGATAAACGCCGGCACCGGCCTGGTTCGGACCGTTAAAGTCTGGATTGTAAGGTATCCCCAATTCCTGACACGACTGCACAAATGCTCGCGTCATGGGTTGAGGATCTGCCAGGTTCGAAACACCCAGCGGACCATCTGTGCCATGCCACTCGCCGGATAAAATTGTATTGCCTTCAGAGCGGATGAAGTACTTCTTCACGTCATCAAATGACCAGCCATCACAGCCTTCTTCCTGTGCCCAGCGGTCATAATCTGACGGTTCGCCACGAGTGAAAACTTCGGCATTGATAGAGCTGCCACCGCCAAGAACACGACCCTGCGCGTATTGTATTTCTCGCATATTTGCGTGCTTTTGCGGGGCAGTCGTAAAACCCCAAGTGTGCGGCCCGGACGTCATCTTGGCAAAACCGACAGGCATATGAATAAGCGGGTGATTATCCTTGCTACCAGCCTCAATCAACAAAACGCGCAGAGTGTCATTTTCAGACAGACGTGCAGCAAGCACACAACCCGCCGATCCGCCTCCGACAATTACATAGTCATATCCAGGGGCGTTCATTATTCGATCCAAGGTGTACGTTTGCCTATCTCAATATGGACAGATTTTATCTGCGTGTATTCTTCCACACCATATTTTCCTACTTCCCTGCCCCAGCCCGATTGCTTGAAGCCACCCAACGGCAATTCAGGCCCACCGGATAAAGTTGTGTTCACCCAGAACCGACCTGCCTGAACCCGGCGTGTAACTTTAAGAGCTTTATCTATGTTCTTGGTCCACACACTGGCGGCCAACCCATACTCTGTATCATTGGCAAGATCGATGGCTTCATCAACTGTATCGAATGGCAAGCTAACCAAAACCGGCCCGAAAATCTCTTCCTTTGCAACGGCCATATCCTTGGTAACATCACCAAAAATCGTAGGGGCGATGTATTGTCCTTTGCCCATATCAACGGTGTTTCCGCCGGTTACAAGCCGGGCACCCTCTTCTTTCCCCTTGGCGATATAGCCGGTAATCGTCGTGTTTTGTGCATCCGTGGTAATGGCACCGATTTGCGTGTTTTCATCCAGAGGGTCTCCCACGATTGCCTTTTCAAGCTTCGCGGCGACCATTTTTTCGAATTTCTCTGCCACAGACCTTTCAACGATCAGCCGGGAACCGGAAACACAACACTGACCTGTATTAAACGCGATACCAAACGCCACTCCATCAGCAGCATCCTCCAGGTCCGCATCAGCAAATACGATCTGCGGATTCTTTCCACCAAGCTCCAAGCCCAGCTTTTTGAAATTACCCGCCGCAGCTTTCACACAATGCCGGCCAACCGCCGTTGAGCCCGTAAAGGACACCATATCGATATCTGTATGATCGATCAGGCCCTGACCGATAGAGCTGCCAGAACCGGTTACCACATTCACGCAACCGTCCGGCAAACCTGCTTCTGTTAAAATTTCAGCCAGCATCAGCGTTGTTGCACTGGTGACTTCAGATGGTTTGGCAACAATAGTGCAGCCAGAAGCCAGAATGTACGGCACCCGCTCGCATAAAATCAGGAACGGAAAATTCCATGGCGTTATGATTCCGACGACGCCGATTGGCTCACGGGTCACAATGCCCATCATGTCATCACCGAGATTATTGAAACTATCGCCATGCAAGCTACGGGCAAGCCCAGCAGCATATTCAAACATGCCAGCACAACCACCAACTTCACCACGGCTTTGGCTAATGGGTTTGCCGTTTTCCAACGTTTCCCAATACGCAATTTCATCAAGTCGCTCGCGAATGAGAGCACCAGCCTTTAGCAAAACGTCGGCACGTTCACCACCAGAAAGGCCGGACCATCTGCGGTCTTCAAATGCGTTGCGAGCAGCAGCTACAGCGCTATCCAGATCTTCTCTGGTGCACTTTGGAATACGCGTCACGGGCACATCATGCCCAGGTGAAGATCTCTCAAAAACCTCACGTTCACCTGCCGCAATTGATTGCCCATTTACATAGAACCCAAACTGCTTGGGCGAAGATGGAAGCGACAATTTTGGGACGTGCATATTCATCGATTTCTCCTATGAAGGCCGTCAGAGGCTAGAGTGCCGAAAACCTTTAAGTAACTATTTAGTTATTGATATAGAGATTCATTTATCTACGCAAGCGCGGGTCTGTTTTAGCCCAGATGGTTTATACCTGTTATACTTCCGTAGAGACCAGCGAACGAACAACTAAAGGTGTTGCTTGCATTGCTTCCATTTTGGGAGCCCAAATTGCAAGCCAAGGCTGAGCCAGATGCGCATCAAGTGCGGACTGAGATGACCAGACCTCAACAATCGTCATTTTACTGACGGAAGAAGGATCTTGCCAAAGCTCATAAATCTCACAGCCATTCTCTTGCCTCGACCGCGAAATGAATTCCTTGTGAAACATGGAAATGAAGGCGTCCACCTGATTTGGCACGACGTCAAGCTCTACCAATAAACGTGCTTTTCCCATCAGTCTGCAAGCTCCCAAAAGCGTTGATATTTGGATTGCAAAGGATGGAGGTCTTTACGACCTTCCATGTAGTAACCAACCCACTCTGCCAATCGCGTGCCGGTACGGCGGCACGCTTCTTTCGCATGGTCCGCGCGCGGCTCGCCGGCAACAACAGCGCCATAGTGAAGGCTCTCTTTTTTGGCGACATAATCCGTAATGCCAAATACAAAATATCCCATATTCATCATCATGATGCTAAGGGCCTGACAAGCTAGTTCACCGCCGCCGCCAAGACTACCAGCTGAGGTAAATGGCACTGCGAATTTACCGTCTGTTTTGAACCAGATTTCAGGCGTGCGATCATCCCACCACTTTTTCATGCGCCAGGAAATATTGCCCAAATGTGTAGGGCAACCAATTGCGATACCATCCGCCCAAAACACATCTTCCGTCACAGCATTATCGACATGACGAACGCGTACTTCCATTCCCTCTACGGTTTCGACGCCTTCTTTTACAAGCGGCACCATTGTCTCTGTAAAGCGGCGATCGCTATCTGTATCGTAAATGATTAGAATCTTTCCCACGGCAGAACTCCCGGCTAAAGTTGAATTTGAGTTTTCAGATCTCCGGGACGGTCTCTGAGCGTCTCGAATGCTGTTTGAATGTCATCAAGGTCAAAGACAGATGACGTAAATGGCGCGGTATCAATGCGACCATGAACCAACATTGTCAGCGCATGGTGCATGTCCTGTCCCATGCCAGCGACTGAGCCTTTTATGGAGTTTTCTTCCAAAATCAGTTTCAGGATGCCAATGGGCAATTGCTCGTCTGGCCCTGTTACGCCAAACGCTGCGATGTGCCCACCTTTTCGGAGTAGGCTCATCGCTTGCTCGTAAAGTGCTTGAATGCCGACGCTTTCAATCACGAGATCGGCGCCACGACCCTGTGTCGCCTTCAGAACTGTTTCTTTAAGCTTGTCGGCATCAGACACGCCAAAATCTGCACCAGCAGCCAGTGCCATTTCCACCCTTTGTTTGGAAATATCTGAAACAATAATTGGCGCCGCACCAATGGCTCGCAAAAATTGCACATGCAAGTTACCGACAGGCCCTGCTCCCAATACAACGGCAGATTGACCAAAAAATGCTTGGGCCTTTCTCGCAGCGCGGACTACACACGCTAACGGTTCGGTCAACGCCAGAACGTCATGCGGAATGTGAGCAGGCGCTGGAATAACCAAACGCTGAGGCACCGCAATAAATTCACAAAATGCTGCGTCCATCGTGATACCGAGCTGGTTCATTTCGGGGCAATTCAGTATTTCGTTGCGCCGACACCAAAAGCAGGTTCCACAACCGATATTAATGTCGACCACAACGTTCTGGCTTTTCCTTAACCGAGTAACATTTGCACCCACCGTATGAACCGTTCCAGAAAACTCATGTCCCGGAACCATCGGCAGATTTTCAGCCGCGTAGTGGCCGTTGAAAATGTGGACATCAGTTCCACAGATACCTACTCGGTGAACCTTGATAACGACTTCGCCATGATCCGGGATCGGCACTGGCTTGGACTCAATTGCAAAACGGCCTGGTTCCTTGAGAACTGCGGCTTTCATCATTTGTGCCATCACTTCACGACCCGCAATTTGGATCGATCAATAGTCATCGCAATGGCAATGATAAGGACCACACCAAATACCATTTGTTGCTGAGTGGCATCCACTTCAAAATACAGCATTGAGGAGCGAATAACTGCAACTATGAGCGTACCGATAAGTGTGTTCACCACTCCGCCAACACCGCCGGTCAAAGGTGTGCCCCCTACCAGAACAGCCACAATGGCAGGTAGTAAGAATCCGTTGGCAATAGTCGGAGAGCCGCCAGACAGTTTTACAGCGAATAGAAGCCCGGCAATGGCGGCCAATCCACCTGATAGCGCAAAGGCCATGATCTTGATCCGAGAAACACTAATACCAGAAGCAACCGCTGCCGGTTCACCAGCTCCCACAGCTTTTAGGGACCGTCCAAATGTTGTGCGATTTTGCAGGAACACAGCAAGCAAAACCAACACTGCCGCGATAAACAGCTCATGGGGTATCCCGAAGGACCGGCCCACCATCCATCCAAATATCGAATCTCGTAGTTCAGCATCCATGTAAAGTGCGCGCTGACCTGACAAATACTGGCCAGCTGAGAATGCAATGCCCCCAACTGCCAATGTTGAGATAAAAGACGGCACCAGTAAAAGCGTGGTCACAATCCCCGAGATAGCTCCAAGTACCAAGCCCGCTACAATACAAACCAAGGCGGCTCCTGGCCCAAAAATTGGGAGCGTCACGGTTGCGATAACTGTTGTCATATTCGCCATGGACTGAGCAGAAAGATCAATGCCACCAATGTAGATCGCAAATGTCATACCCAGCGCCATGATAAACAATGGCACAATATCTGCCGCCATATTGATCAAGTTCTGCGGCTTGAGAAAATTCGTATCAGAAATGCCAACAATGAGGACCAACGCCAACAAGGTGATCCAGGGCAGATGCGGCTTTATGCGTTCAAATCTCATGTCACGACCTCAAATCATATAGTGGACGAGATCGAACAAGGACGGTTTGGAGCCCGGCGCACCCTCAAACCGTTTTTGCATTTCGCCATCTTTTAAAACGATAATTGTGTGGGATAGGCCAATGGCCTCTTCCAGCGTGTCCGCGACAAGAACGATGCCCACACCATCCGCACTCATGCTGCGAACCATGTCATAGACATCTTCCTTGGCACCAATGTCCAAGCCCCGCGTGGGGTGATCAAGCAGGATGATATCCGAGCCGCCAGAACGCCACTTCGCCAGAACTACTTTTTGCTGGTTTCCGCCCGACAATCCACCGCAGTCTTTGAGTTCGGAAGGTGTCTTTATGGCGAGCTTTGAAATCCACTCACGGGCCAGAGCTTTTTCTTCGCTGACCCGCAGCACGCCACCATTGCTATAGCATTTCATTTGGCTAAGGGTGATGTTTTCATAAACATTCATCCCGCCAACGATGCCTTCAACCTTGCGCTCTCGCGGCACATAGCCAATGCCCATGGCAACGCCAGCTTGAGCACTGAAGGAACGAACGTATTCGCCCTTTATGGAAACGGATCCCGCATCAGGAGTATCTAGGCCAAATATAGTTCGCAGAATAGCTTCGCGGCCGGACCCTTCCGTCCCCACCAGACACAAGACCTCCCCCTTGTGAAGATCAAAGCTAATTTCTCTATATTTTGTGCCAAGACTAACACCATCAAGGGATACCAGAGGAGCATCGGTCTCGTAGGGAGTCTGCTTTTGCTCGCGGTAATATTCCTTGTCGACATCCCGCCCAACCATTTTGTGTTGAATGCTGTCTACATCGGCAGCTTCGCGTGAGACGACATCCACCACCTCGCCATCTTTCATGACGTAAATTCGGTCCGAGAGCTCAAGAACTTCATCCATGCGATGAGATACAAAAATGAATGATGCTCGTGAGGTTAGCTCCCGAACCAGGGAGAAAAGTAACTCCACTTCTTCTTTCGCCAACACGGAGGTCGGTTCATCAAGCAGGATGACCAATTCACCTTCAACACGCTCTTCAAGGGTAAGGACTTTTGCAAGTTCAACCAATTGTCTTTGCGCAAAAGATAATTTGGATGTGATGGTTGCAGGATCAATGCTCAGCTTAACCTTTGCCAATTGTGCCTTTGCAGCCATTGCCATTTCCTTCCAGTTGATGACGCCGAACTTCACAAATTGCTGCTCATAGCCCAGAAAGATGTTTTCCATGACCGACAGATTGGCAATCAGGGACTGTTCCTGAAATACCATCCCTATACCCTGTTCCATTGCCTGTCGCGGGCTTTGAAATCGGACGATCTTGTCACCAATATTTATGGTTCCGCCATCCGGTTGGTAGGCACCGTAAATGATTTTCATCAAGGTGGATTTTCCGGCGCCGTTTTCTCCAACAAGCCCGACGATTTCACCGCGACCAATCTCAAAATCCACCGACTTCAGGGCATGAACTCCGGGGAAAACCTTATCGACATTGCGTAGTTGATACATGATGCCCCTACTTCGCGAATTCGACGGTTTTGCGGTCGGTAGAGAGCACGACGGCAACAATAACAAGGAGACCAAGCACGCCATCTTGCATATATCCAGGCAAGCCGACGACCACCATGCCGTTGTTGATGACATTAACGATGAGTACGCCGATCAGCGTATTCCAAACGCCTCCTATACCGCCCCACAAGGCCGTCCCGCCTACAACGACGGAAGTAATGGAAACAAACATGAAGTTGCTGCCAGTGGCCGTTTCCGCAATGCCGATACGACCGACAGCCAGCAAAGAGCCAACAGCATAAAAAACACCGGCAAGCATGAACCCCAGAACACGCACTTTATTGACGTTTAGACCGGATGAATGAGCTAACTCTTCCCCGCCACCCACAGCATAAAAATTCCGACCAAGCTTAGTGCGGGTTTGTATGAACCACGCAAACAACAGGAACACCAATGCCACGTAGCACATGATCGGAAAGCTGAGCCAACGCACTGTCAACAGAGATCTGAACGCCTCGTCCTCAACTCGAATTCGGTCGCCACCGGTCATTAAAAGAGCAAACCCGGTTCCCACGAACCCCATGGCCAGACTGGCCATGAAGGAGGGGATTTTCAGCTTCACATGCACCAATCCGTTGAGAAAGCCGATTGCGGCACCAACAAGGAGTGCAAGCGGCAATGCAAGCCAAGCCACACTCGCAAGCGTGCCACCCAACGCCAAAAAGCAAAAAGCAAACGCCACCGCGCAAACGGAAACTGTGCCTTCCATCGACAGATCAATGGAGCCCATAATGATGATAAAGGTAACCCCAATAGCCACCATCAACGCAGGTGCAGATGAGATGCCAATACGTGCAAAATTCCGAACAGAAAAAAATCTCGGTTCAACCAGCGCAAAGACCAGAACCAAGACCACCAAAACGATTAAAGGCGCCCATTTTATAAGGGCATCTCTCGTCACGAATTCGTTCACACGCCTCTCCCATCACGACATGCCAAAAGTTACGGGCGGCCCAAAAACCGCCCGCAAACACCTTATTTGTATATAATCTGACCGTTGGAAGGCCCCCAGAAGTCCTTCCAGTCATAGGTCGGAATATTCTCGATAAAGCTTGTCTTAAAATCCGCCGCATCCTGTGGCGTAATGAAGACTGTTGGACCATAGAACTCGCGATGTTCATTTGGCTCATCTGATGGCTTAAAGGTGCCAATAGCCGCATGATACGCCAAAGCCGCTGTAATGCCTCCGCCCCAATGTGGATTGGTAAAGACAGTTGCTAGAATCTTGCCCTGTGCAACCAGGTCCACGGCTTGCGGGTTACCATCGTAGGAGACAATCGGCATGTCATCGATGCCTTCGGCACGCAGTGCCTCCAGAACACCATAAGCAATGGTATCATTGGCGCAGTGAACGCCTTTAATCTCATCACCATAGCGCGTCAGGAATGAAGACATAACCTGATTGGCTTTCTGAGTATCCCAGTCAGCAGGCTGCGCATCGAGCAACTCAACATCAGGGTAATCCTTGAGGGCGTTCTTGAGGCCATTCAGCCGCTCAATCGCTGGATTATTGGACGCAATTCCACCCAGATGTACCACTCCGCCTTTGCCGCCCATCGCATCCAGCAGGATTCGTGCTGTTTTCTCTGCAGGACCTTCATCGGACCAGCTCATGTGGCTGACATAATTGTCGCCAAAGTCCCATGGGTGCAGGTCATCTGTCTTATTCCACAGAGTGGACACATAGGCGTTGGCGCCCGCAACAGCTTCCACAACAGGGCGTGCATTTGGTGCGTCATTGGTATCAATTGCCAAAGCAAGGTTACCATTAGTTTTGGCCAGCAGCGCTTTAACATCAGACAGAGATTTCTCTGATGATCCTTCGTTAATCAAGTGGGTTAGAAATTCCTTGGATTTTCCAAGGCTCTCTACAAATGCCTCTCCGCCGGAGACAATTTCGTTCCAATATGGGTTTGTCCGGTTGCGGTAGCTCCACGCAACAGCAGGGTCTGTAAGCGCTGCACGAGCCGGGCCTACACCGAGCATACTAGCGGCCGCCACGCCGCCCATTCCATAAGCACCAGCTAACAGAAAATTGCGCCGGTTGATTTTTTCCTGCTCAATAAATTTCTTAATAAACGACATGAATACCTCCCATTTTTTCCTGCGTCTGCCAACCCAAATTGGCCAAATATTCAATCAGAGCACTGATCTTTCCGTGACCAAGTCCGCTCATACGAATTCGTTTAACGCACTAACCAGTTACTTCATTAAATATCACTTAGTCAAGCTCCACCTCCATGAAGGTGCCGTAAAAAAACCAGCCAACAGCGCGGGCAGTAGGCTTTGACGTTTAATGGCAACTTCGGATAGGATTGCACGAGGCCATCAGATTCACTTGAAAACATGAGACCCAATGCCGACACCAAAAGCGCCCAAACGACGAGACGCTGAGGCAACCCGCCAGCGCATTTTGGATGCGGCAAAAAAAGAATTTGCGCGCAATGGCTTAGGTGGCGCTCGGGTAGATGAAATTGCAGAGCGCTCAAAGTCTAACAAGCGCATGATCTATCACTATTTCGAAAGCAAAGATTTGCTGTTTCAGCATGTGCTGGAAGCGGCATACCTGGACATTCGGCAAGCCGAGCAGAAGTTAGATTTGGACCAACTCCCCCCAATGGAAGCGCTTGAAAAACTGGTTCGATTTACGTGGAACTACTATCTGAAAAACCCGGAATTCATTACGCTGGTGAACAGCGAAAACCTTCACCGTGCAAAACATCTCAAGAAATCCGAGATGATTACAGTCGTCAGCCGTAAGTTTTTGGACATGACGAAGATGCTTCTTGATCGTGGTGTGCAGGAAGGCGTATTCCGCCCCGGAATTGATGTGACGCAACTGAACATTACAATAGCTGCCATCGGCTATTATTATCTCACCAACAGATACACCGCTGAGATTGTTTACGAAAAGAATATGATGACACCGGAAGCTCTGGAAACGCGTCTTGCTTTCAATGTTGAGACAATCAAACGCTTGGTTTGCAAGTAGTCACACTCTCCGAATTGCCGCTAAGCCAACTCGCGCATCTCGATGTCGTTGCGTTCATGATCAAAAATTGCAGGTGATAAAGGTTCCCGATCCAGGATCATGTCTGATCCTTTCTCGCTGATCATAATTGTCGGGGCATTCGTGTTTGATGAGTTGATTGTCGGCATAATAGACGCATCGCAGACACGCAAACCATCAATCCCCCTCACGCGCAATTCCGGCGTTACGACAGCCATTTCATCATGGCCCATCTTGCAGGTGCCGACTGGATGATGGTCTGTCTTGGCCATACGACAAGCGTATTCTATCAACTCGTCTCGGCTTTTAACCTCGGGCCCGGGCAGCACTTCTTTTCGAACAAATGACTCAAGAGCAGATTGGCTCAAAATATCGCGCGCCATCTGCAACCCTTTCAGCGACATCTCCACATCGTATGGGTCATCCCAATAATTAGGATCAATCAGCGGCGCATCATCCAGGCTCGCAGAAGCAAGACGTACGGTTCCGCGCGATCTGGGACGCATGAACGCAGAGTTTAACGTCACACCTGCGCCGTCAATTTTTACTATACCCTTTTCAATTCCGGAACCTTGACCAAAATGGAACTGAATATCAGGTGATCTTGCCGTTTTGTCCGCATACCAAAATCCACCAGTTTCAAACAGGGCAGCTGTCACAGGGCCGGATTTAAACAACAAATATTGCAGGCCTGCGAGTATGGTTCGATCCAGCCGCTCGGTACCGTCATAGCTGTGCCTTCCAGTACATTCAGATATGGCACAAATATCCAAATGATCCTGCAAATTGGAGCCTACTCCCGGCAGATCATGTACCACATCAACTCCAACATTTTTCAGATGATCGGCAGGCCCAATGCCGGACAACATCAAAAGTCGTGGTGACCCAATAGTGCCAGATGACACGATGATCTCTCGCCTGGCGCGAGCACTTTTTGCGTTGCCATCAAATATAAAATCAACAGATGTGGCCCTGCCATTTTCCAAGTTGATACGTGAGGCCTGTGCACCTGTCATTACGGTCAAGTTTGGCCGCTTCTCGACAGGCTTCAAAAAAGCAACAGCTGCGGAAGAACGCCGAACGTCCTTCTGAGTTAGTTGATAGTAGCCGATACCAGCCTGCTGTTTACCGTTGAAGTCCGGATTGTAAGGAATGCCGTATTCTTGCGCAGCCCGGATGAGAGCGTCACATACCGGAAGGGTTCCACGTGGTGCGGACACGCCCAGTGGTCCATCTATACCGTGGTAAGCATCATGAAAACGGTCGTTTCCTTCGCCGCGTTTAAAATATGGGAGTACTTCGCGGTAGCTCCAGCCATCACAACCACCCTCCTCTACCCAGGCGTCATAATCCTTGGCATTGCCCCGCGTGTAGATCTGCGCATTTATGGTTGATCCGCCACCAATCACTTTTGCCTGGGTAAACCAAAGCTCGCGATTATTCATGTTGCGCTGAGGAACAGTGGACCAACCCCAACTGGCCACACCTTTGGTCATCTTGGCAAAGCCTGCCGGCCAGTGGAAAAGAATGCTCTTGTCGCGCCCTCCTGCCTCCAGAAGCAGAACCTTATTTGCTGGATCTTCCGAAAGCCTATTGGCCAGCACACAACCGGACGAACCACCGCCAACAATCACGAAGTCAAATTCCATACCGGCCCCATAAGTAACCAAACGCATACTTACGGCAGTATTTCCAGCGATCTTTGAAGTGTCAACAAGATACGGATTGGACAAGCTAGATAAACGTAGCGCCACTCTCCTTTCACTATCGCATATTCGTATAAGGCATTGATTTATATAAGCCCTCTGTTGCTACATTGTACGTACGCCCTTAAAACAGCGTCAGAATTTTCAGCTATTGAATTTCGATACAAAGTCCTTCAGCCCACAATAACTAGATCTGAGAAAAAATGATCCGAACCAATACTCAAATGCAATCAACTCACCAGACTGTGGAGTGCAAGCGGAGCGGCGCCTGAAACTCAAAGAACAGATTTGGCTCAAGCTTGTGAGTGCAATTGAGGTTCAAATGTTGGGGCTGCGGTAGCTACCGGATCTTTCAACGGAAATGTGGGCGCCCTGCCCTCCATTTGAGAGGTTGCCCAGCCAAGGGAAGTCTTGCAACGCCTGAAAACGCTGCAGGTATGGTTGACGACAGGGCGCCAAATTACTACGCCCAATACGTAGGAAACCACTGCTGGCTTTGGCAGCCACTGTGTTTCCCAACAATTTGGTAGATGGACATTTAGCAGATGGGAAATGCTCTGAAGGGCAAAGTAGCACTAGTCACGGGCGCTAGCTCGGGCATCGGCAAGGCGATTGCGCTTAGGCTTTCACAGGCCGGATGCAAGCTTGTTCTTGCGGGCCGAGATAAACACAGGCTTGAGCAAACGGCTGAGCAGATAGAACAAGGCGCGCACTATGTGGTGGCAGACCTTGCTGAGCCAGATGATGTGGCGCGGCTGGCTGATGAGGCAGCCGATTGTTTTGGCCGTGTGGATATTCTTGTTGCTAACGCAGGGTTATTTAGCAATGCGCCTTTTGTGGATGAAAGCCATAAAACGACCCAATCCATGATCGATGTGAATCTTTCCAGTATAGTGCAACTTATCCATTTGTTGCTTCCCGGAATGAAAGCGATCGGATGCGGAGAAATTCTCACGATTGGCTCAATCGCTGGCATTTCGGACATGCGCGACGAAGCAGTATATTCGGCCACCAAACATGCGTTGAATGCATTTGTTCGTAGCTTGCGGCGACAAGTGGCCAAAGATGGTATTCGCGTTACCTCAATTCTGCCAGGTACTGTTGCGACTTGCCTTTGGGGCATAAACGATCAGTCTGAAGTAGACGACAAGGTAGAGAAGCTGGAGGTATTGTCTGCCGATGACATTGCGGAGATTGCTGACTTCATTTTGACGCGTCCGCCAAACGTGGCAATACGTGAGCTTGTTGTTCTGCCACACGCTCAAGATCTCTAGTCGTTCTCTCCTTCGACACTTTCACTTAAGGAGCCGATGGTGTTTGCACGCAGATGTCCTGAAGCTTGCAAAATAGAGGGCGGATGACTGGCATTTCCCAAACAGTAAGGGCCAGAACGATAATTGTCCGTGCCAAATTTAGAAGTTCATATAAGCCTGATCAGCGCCTTTAAAGATTGTGTCTTTGAATTCAAAATTTGAAGATAGCGTTCAACTCTCCCCGCCAGCTCAAATTGGCCGATCACTCCCACTCAATTGTGCCGGGAGGCTTCGATGTAATATCATAAACAACCCGATTTATACCCTTGACCTCATTGATAATTCTGGTTGCAGCACGCCCTAGAAAGCTCATGTCATAATGATAAAAATCGGCGGTCATACCATCCACGGATGTAACAGCTCGCAGAGCGCAGACAGATTCGTATGTGCGACCATCACCCATAACACCGACCGTCTGTACCGGCAGTAAGACAGCAAAAGCCTGCCAGATTGTATCATACAAGCCAGCCTTGCGAATTTCATCCAGGTAGATGGCATCGGCCTGCCGCAGCACGTCAAGCTTCTCGCGGGTTACCCCACCAGGGCAACGTATGGCTAGGCCGGGGCCTGGAAACGGATGACGCCCGACAAAACTGTCAGGCAATCCTAGCTCGCGGCCAAGCACCCTCACTTCATCTTTGAACAATTCCCGAAGTGGCTCAACAAGCTGCATATTCATGCGCTCCGGAAGGCCGCCAACATTATGGTGAGATTTGATGGTGACTGATGGACCACCAGTAAAAGACACGCTTTCAATCACATCCGGGTAAAGCGTACCCTGTGCCAAGAAGTCTGCGCCGCCGATGGCTTTTGCTTCTTCTTCGAAAACTTCAATGAACAGGCGTCCAATGGTTTTACGTTTTGTCTCTGGATCAGCTTCACCCTCCAGAGCGTCAACAAATCGGTCCGAAGCATCAACAAGTTTCAAATTCAGATCGTAGTGCTCTTCGAACATCGAAACGACATCAGCTGCTTCATTTTTGCGCATCAAGCCATGGTCGACCAGAATACAATTTAATTGATCACCAATTGCTTCATGGATCAAAAGCGCGGCAACGGACGAATCCACGCCACCTGACAGCGCGCAAATGACTTTACCATCACCGACCTGATCCCGGATCGCCTGAACGGCCCGATCACGATAGCCAGCCATGCTCCAATTACTCTCAAGTCCAACGATTTTATGGACAAAATTGGATAAAAGCTTCCCACCATCTGGCGTATGCACAACCTCCGGATGGAACATGACGCCGTAATATTTCTTGGCTTCATTCGAATACGCGGCGAAGGGTGCTCCTTCAGAAACCGCAAGTATTTCAAACCCTTCCGGTAATTCAATAACACGGTCGCCATGACTCATCCACACTTGATGGCTGGTTCCAGGCTCCCACACACCATCGAACAGCGGAGATGTCTTGTGGATCTCAACGAGAGCCCTGCCAAACTCGCGATGATCGGACCCCTCTGCCTTGCCTCCGGTCTGGACGCACATGGCCATTTGGCCATAGCAAATACCCATTATGGGTACGCCACTATCAAAAATAACTTGTGGTGCTCTTGGAGAATCTATCTCAGAGGTAGACGCCGGACCACCAGACAGAATGACTCCCTTTGGCTGCATCCGGTCAAAGGCTTCATCAGCGAGTTGAAAAGGTGCGATTTCGCAATAAATTCCAGCTTCCCGCACCCGCCGCGCAATTAGCTGTGTGACTTGAGAACCGAAATCGACAATAAGTATAGAATCTGGATGTGTGCTCATGACAAGCGATTACAGGATCAAGAAAAATCGTGCAAGTTGCTGCGATGCAAAACACTTAAAACTCGGCCGTATTCACAAGAATTGAATTTTGCCAGACAAACACCATTTCCACAAAGTGATAAACCACTGCGTTTAGAATACCTTATTTTGATCCCACCAAGGAAACCTGATATGACGCCCTTTGAGCCTGTCCCCATCGCAATTGTCGGTATTTACGCAGCGTTGTGCACATTTATTTTAATATGGCTTGGCAATTCAACCGGCTCGCTCCGTCGCAAGCACAAAATTTCCATTGGGGATGGTGGCCATAAACACCTCACTCGGATCATGCGTGGACACGCCAACGCTGTTGAAAATATTCCAATTACACTTGTTATGCTGGCTATCGCGGCGCTCATCGGAACTCCAGCATTCGTATTGCATATTCTAGGTCTGGTCTTCGTTGTGGGACGCGCACTTCACGCTTGGCATTTCATTCAAGAAGATGCGCCCAGCTGGCAGAGGATTGCTGGATTTGCATCCGCTGCTCTGGTCACAACATTGCTCGCCTTGGGCTTGTTAGCCCATGGCCTCTGGATCATATCCGCATAGATTAATCCACAGTCATATTGCGCATTCAACGTCGACAAGGGGTATATTTTTCTAAGATATACCTCATGTCGACACCTCATTGTTTGCAAGCCTCAGCAAAACTCAGCTATGACAAGCGCCAGAGTTTTTAAAAACCAACTGAGGAACGTCCATGTCTGACAACGGCCCATCATTTGATACGCTCGCGGTACACGCTGGCGCTAAGCCCGATCCAACAACTGGCGCACGCGCAACACCTATCTATCAAACCACAGCCTTCGTGTTTGACGATGTGGACCATGCTGCAAGTCTTTTCGGACTGCAGGCATTTGGCAACATTTACACACGCATTACGAACCCTACGACAGCAGTTCTTGAAGAGCGTGTCGCTGCATTGGAAGGCGGCACAGCAGCGCTGGCGGTTGCATCCGGCCACTCGGCTCAACTGTTGATTTTCCACACCTTGATGCAGCCTGGCGATGAAATCGTTGCAGCGAAAAAGCTGTATGGTGGCTCCATCAATCAGATGAACCACTCTTTCAAAAGTTTTGGTTGGAATACCGTTTGGGCCGACACCGACGACCTGGCATCTTTTGAGAATGCTATCACCCCAAAAACCAAAGCGATTTTCATTGAGAGTCTTGCAAACCCGGGCGGCGTTGTCACCGACATCGAGGCTATCAGCAAAATTGCAAAGCGCGCCGGTGTACCGCTTATCGTCGACAACACCATGGCAACTCCATATCTGTGCCGTCCATTTGAGCATGGTGCAGACATCGTCGTTCACTCACTGACAAAATTTCTCGGCGGACACGGCAATTCCATGGGTGGTGCCATTGTAGACGGAGGCACATTCGATTGGATGCGCGAAGGTCGCTATCCAATGCTCAGCGACCCGCGTCCTGAGTACAACAACATGGTTATTGGCGAAGTCTTTGGCAATTTCGCTTTTGCAATTGCCTGCCGTGTGCTCGGACTGCGTGACTTGGGTCCGGCTATTTCACCAACCAACTCATTCAACATTTTGACCGGAATTGAGACCTTAAGCCTGCGTATGCAACGTCATTGCGACAATGCGCAAAAAGTGGCTGAGTTCCTGTCCAATCATCCAAAGGTGGCATGGGTTTCTTATGCTGGCCTGCCGGGTGATCGCTATCATCAGCTACAGCAGAAATACCTGCCAAAAGGTGCAGGTTCTGTGTTCACCTTTGGTGTGACGGGCGGCTATGACGCCGGTGTCGCTCTGGTCGGAAAAGTTCAACTCTTATCACACCTTGCCAATTTAGGTGATACGCGCAGCCTGATTATTCACCCTGCTTCTACAACGCACCGCCAGCTATCTGACGAACAGAAGACGGCTGCCGGCGCCGGACCGGATGTGGTGCGGATTTCCGTTGGCATTGAAGATGCTGCTGACATTATTGCTGATCTGGAACAGGCCCTCGCCTAGGACATCAATGCAATAGACAAGAAGAAGCCGTGGCACCGACTAAGACGCGCCACGGCTTTTTTTATTTCAGCGAGTGTCTAGTAAGTGCTCGAACCTTTTATAGCCTGCACCAACGCTGTATGGGCCCATGTACCTTTGCCGCCGCGTGCTTCAATTTCGACAAGTTGGTCGCGTGCTGCATTACGGTTGTTCTGCTGCAGATATGCCTGCCCCATGTATGAACGCGCGAGAATGTAATCCGGGTCACGCTTAAGCGCTTCCTTGTAGTACGCCATGCCAACTTCCATCCGGCCTGCTTTGCGGTTTGAAAAACCGAGGTAGTTTAAAATCCGCGGATCATTTGGATTGCTGGCCAAATGTAACAGATCGATCGCATTCTCGTATTGATCAGCATATGCCAATTCACGAGCAGCTTCATAAAGCGTGTCATCATCAAACATGCCCTGCGTAGCGGAAACGCACTTCTTTTGATCTTTGTCCCAGATCTGACCGTTTTTACAGTCTTTTGAGGTCTGGGTTGGCGTTGGAGGGGTGGAACTGTCAGAACCTGCAGCATTAACCTGTCCGAGCATCAGACCCAGAGCGACGATCGGCGCAACGGACCAACCGATATATTTGTGACGAGGTGCTGCGCGAAAACCAGAAAGAACTTGTGTTTGTTGAAGTGACATGCCGGGAACTCCGATTGTTGTCGTTGTTGATGTTGATGTTAGGTCTACGGACAGAAATGCAGAAAGGTTTCAGAAAAGATCAAATTTCTTTTGCTTTGATAATTTGAGCACCTCAAAATGCAAAACTGGCACTGCTTCACGAAAGTGTATTAAGCCAGGTCACCCGACAGCGGCTGCCATGTACTGGTCGGTAAAGTCACTCGCTCCTATCCAAAATGCCTCCCCCAAAAGGTGACTTTGCCAATGACGTGTCAAGTTTGCCGGAAATGAACGCCAATTCGAGTATCTTGCCGCATTCTTGAGTAAAATACGGCAACCTTGGAAAACGGAAAAAACGGCTTGAATTGTAGGGAATTGGCAGATAAACACGGCGGTGGAGAGGTGGCCGAGTGGTCGAAGGCGCTCCCCTGCTAAGGGAGTAGGCGGGAAACCGTCTCGAGGGTTCGAATCCCTTCCTCTCCGCCACCACACATTTTTGATCGCTTTGAACAAGTCGCCTTGGGCGGCTTTTTTTGTTTGTTTCGTTGCGTTTACGCAAATTTCTCTTTTTGTTAGATTTCTTTCGATTTACCTCATATGCTTTCATTAGGTGGTATGAAATGTGGTATGATCGATGGCAACACTCACAGGAAAGCTCACGAAGAAACTTGTCGAGAACCTTGGGGCGGGCAGATTTGGCGACGGTAATGGTCTCTATCTGGTCGTTGATCCAGGCGGCGCGCGGCGCTGGATTGTCCGAGTTACGATCAAAGGGCAGAAAAATCGCAAGGGTGCACCGCTAAGGACGGATTTCGGATTAGGCGGTGCGAATGTCGTGACACTCAATCAAGCGCGTGATCGCGCTCTTGAATATCGGCGCATGGCCAGGCAAGGCCTAAACCCGCGCTTCAACGCCCAGCGGGAAATTCCCACATTTGAAGAAATCGCCCAACAAGTTCACATCGACCGTATGCCAACTTGGAAAAACGCCAAGCACGGACAACAATGGATCAACACCTTGCGCGATTATGCGTTTCCCAAAATCGGGCGGATGCCGGTCGATAGCATTGATCAGCCTGAAATTCTGATGTGCCTGTCGTCAATTTGGACGGAAAAACATGAAACCGCACGGCGCTTGGCGCAACGGCTCAAGGTAGTATTGGATGTGGCAAAGTCGAAAGGTTTCCGTTTCGGCGAAAACCCAGTGACCGCGATCAAAGATGCAGGCGTTTTGCCGAAGGTCGTCAAGAAGCCCAAGCATCACAAGGCGATGGATTGGCAGGACGTTCCGGCATTCTATGTTGATCTGTCAAATCGTGAAGCCATGGCAGCGAAGGCGCTGATGTTCACCTGTCTTACCGGTTCAAGAACAGGCGAAGTGCTTGGCATGCACTGGACGGAGCTAGATTTCGAGGCGCGCCTCTGGACGTGTCCGGCAATCCGCATGAAAACAGGCGAAGATCACCGCGTTCCGCTCACTGACGAAATGCTTGCGATTTTGGAGCCTTTGAAAGCTCTTAAATCTGAATACGTGTTCGAAGGGCAAAAACGGCACAAGCCCTTGTCAAATATGGCCATGCTGATGCTCTTGCGCCGCATGGGCGTCGAAGGCGTAACGGTTCATGGTTTCCGCTCCACCTTTCGGGTATGGGCGTCAGAATATGCAAACGCTCCAAGAGAGGAAGCGGAAATCAGTCTATCTCATAAATTTGGGTCTGACGTTGAAAGAGCATATGCTCGCTCAGATTTGTTGGATCGACGGCGCTTGTTGATGAACAAATGGTCCGAATTCGTGACCAGAGGATCAGCGCCACATTAGGACTTGGTGTTTGCCGGAGAACGAAAAATTTTCGGAAGAAGAGGCGGCTGCCCTCGAAGAGGCGCTGGGCGATGGATTCTATGTAAATTCTGGTGGGCAAGAAAAGACCCTCGTGGATGTTGCAGAGTTTATTCCCAATCCACTTTGGGGTTCCAAAGTAATAATCAGCACAGCCAGTGCGGAACAGATCATCGATTCGCTCGAAGGTGACTGTGAGGAATTTCAAGACGCATTATCGGATATCGAAGACGATGGTCCGCCAAAATGGATGGAAGATCAGCCCCATAAATTTGAGCATGGTCGATTGAAGGCCTATTTCAAAGAAAAGTACGAAGCTCACAAATTGGAAGATTTGTATCGGGCAAGCCCTTGGGCCAGACCAGAAGTTGACGGTCAAACCTTCGATGAAGAAATCGAGTGGCAACGCATATTTGATTGTTACAGACGTGAGCCACCGTACTCAAAAACGTGGTACGAGCTAAAGATTTACGAGCGGTTCCAAATGTTAGACTACGCAATGGGCGAAAAATGGGCAGCAATAGGCTGGACCGTCACACAGGCGTGCGAACTGGGCAGAATGATTGAACATTATCGCTGGAAGTTTTCGCATGAATCCAATGTTCTGCGAGCACGCTCGAGCGAAAAAAACCTGCAGAAGGCGAAAGACAACCGTCTAAAAAAGGCTCCTCGTGTCCGAGCGGAAAAAGACAGAGCTCTGATCCGGATCTATCAAAAAATTACAATTGAAAACCCCTCACTTATTCGTTCGGATTCAGCCGCAGCGATTGCAATAGAAAACCATATCAAGGCCGAAAGACACAGTGATTCGGATGCCAGGCTTTTGATTATAAAGAAGACGGGCGCTCCGATTGGCTCTGATTCTATCCGGAAAAAGCTTGGCACTCTGCGTAAGGAAGGAATCTTGTAGGGAAATGATTTGTCGATTTTCCAAGTTGGAATTTCGACCCATGATTTCCCGATGCAGCCTATTCCATGCTTTCGCTGGATTTGAATAATGAATGTCACCGAAAACAATAGACCAAAGGTGACATATGGCAGACCTGTTCGAACAAAATCGAAACTACGTCCTTGGTGATTCTGAACTTGAAATCATCGGCGACCGCGACAAGCTGGCGCAATGGCGTCACAAAGGTATGGGTCCGGCATTCTACCGACTTGGCCGCAAGATTATCTATCGCGGAACGGATCTCAACACATGGGCAGAGGCGAACCGGGTGGAACCGGGGACAGGTGAGCGCGCCTGATGGCAAAGCGCGTCACCTCGCGCCGGATCAAAAAGCACCGCCAATACACATATGACCAGGCCGCGACTGCGCTGGGTGTATCACCGCAGACGGTGCGAGGATGGCGGCCAATGGGTCTTCAAGTCCTCACGGGGAAAGTTCCGCATCTGATCATTGGTGAAGTGCTGATAGATTTTCTGGATCAGCGCAACATCAAACGGAAAATCACCCTTACACTTGAACAGTTCAATTGTATGCGGTGCCGAAGCCCTGTTGCGGCCTATGGCGGCATGGCGGACTACATGCCGTTGACACCCTATCGGGGCGTTTTGTCAACGCTCTGTGCTGTCTGTGAGGGCACGTGCACCAAGTTCGTGAGCCGGGCCCAGGCTGATGATCTGACGCAAAACATGTCCCTGACAATCTGCAACAGATGCGATGCCTAAGAGAACCTTTCAAACCTAGCGTGAACCATCACTTTCAGAGCCCCCGGCGACACGCCGCTTTTTTGGGCTCTGAGTTCTACCAAAAACGGCCATAGAAGGAGCGTTCCCATGGCAAAGCATGTTGAAGAAAACGAACGAATTAAATGGGCATATGCAATGTATCTGCGCGATGCCAAAGGACAGGATCCAAAGACCATCGACAAGGCATTGGCAGCTATCCGGCGCTTTGAGGAAAGCACCAAGTTCAAGCCCTTCAAAAAGTTTCATCGGATGCAAGCCACGGCCTTCAAAGAGCACCTTGCACAGGCCAAGAACGTGCACACGGGAAAACCGCTTGGCGTTACCACGATTGATTCCACACTGCGCCTGGTTCAGGCCTGCTTTTTCTGGCTGGCAAGTGAACAGGGTTACAAAAAGGCGGTGACCTATGCAGATGTGGAATATTTCAACAATACGATGAAAGCCGCGCGTGTCGCACATGCCAAACGCGAGATCCCTTATCCATCAATGGAACAATGTGCCCATGCGTTTCAGGCTATGCCAAACGGCACCGAATACGAGAAACGCGATAAGGCGCTCTTTGCCTTCTTCATGCTCACCTGCGCACGCGATGGAGCTGTGGCTTCACTGAAGCTCAAACATGTCAACATGGAAACAAGGCAAATGTACCAAGACGGGCGTGAGGTAAACACAAAGAACGCCAAAACATTCCGATGTCAGTTTTTTCCGGTCGATACCGCCTATCTCAATTGCATTTCAGACTGGATTAACTTCTTACGTACCGAAAAAATGTTTGGCCCGACAGATGCGCTCTTTCCGAAAGCAAAAATTGCTGTTGTTCCGGGGCAAGGGTTTCAAAATGTCGGACTGGACCGGGTGGGATATGCCGGTTCTGCCAAACTGAATAAAATCATCCGTACAGCATTTGCTAAGGTGCAGATGCCTGAATTTACGCCGCACAGTTTTCGCAAAACACTATTCGACTATGCTGATAAAACTTGTGCCAACATGACACAGCTCAAGGCTTGGTCAATGAATTTAGGCCATGAAAATCTTGCAACATCAATCAATTCCTATTTGCCGGTATCAGAGGCACGGCAACTTGAGATCATTCGGGGAATGGCAGAATGAGACGAAAGACGTTTGTGCCTCATGAGTTCCCCGGCTAATCTCCCACGAATCTGCACCAGCACAGCGCCGCAGACAATTCAGGGACGAGTTTGAACATATGCCAACATTGCGATGGATGACGCGGGACGATGACGTGCGGGCCACGGAAAAAGTACCCTATCGCCTGTTAGAGGAAGCCCCTTCTCTAGGTTATGGAGACCGCGAAACCGGCAACATGTTAATCCAGGGCGATAATCTTGAAGCACTCAAATCGCTTTTGCCATTCTTTGCCGGTCAGGTGAAATGTATATACATCGATCCACCCTATAACACCGGTTCGGCGTTTGAGCATTACGATGACAATCTGGAGCATTCCAAATGGTTGGCAATGATGTGGCCAAGGTTGGAGCTTTTGCGAGAATTGCTGTCTGAGGATGGGTCGATCTGGGTGAGTATTGATGACCGGGAGGGACATTACTTAAAAGTCATAATGGATGAGGTTTTTGGGCGTAGAAATTTTCTAACCACGGTGGTTTGGCAGAAAATCTATACGATAAAAAATTCCGCAAAACACTTCTCTGATATGCATGAGTTTGTCTATTGCTTCGCGAAAAACATTGATGTTTGGAAACGTAATGATCTTCCAAGGTCCGCTAAACAGGACGATGCCTATAAGAACCTCGATGATGATCCTAGAGGCCCCTGGAAAGCGACACCAATTCAAGCAAGAAATTTTTATAGTAAAGGAAAGTATCCAATCGAGACCCCTTCAGGCCGAGTAATCTCTGGGCCACCATCAGGCACTTACTGGAGGATGGCAAAGGAGAAATTCAGTGAATTGAATTCTGATAATCGAATCTGGTGGGGCAAGTCCGGCGATAATGTTCCAGCTCAAAAACGGTTCTTGTCCGAGGTCTCCACAGGCGTTGTTCCAACTTCACTTTGGCTACATACAGAGGCTGGTCACAACGCCGAGGCAAAGAATGAGATTCATGCTGTTTTCAAGGACGAGAGAGAAACCTTCCTTACGCCGAAGCCTGAAAGGTTAATCCAAAAGGTAGTTCAAATAGCCACCAACCCCGGCGACATCGTTCTGGATTCTTTCCTAGGTTCGGGCACTACGACTGCAGTCGCTCAGAAAATGGGCCGCCGGTTCATCGGGATCGAAATGGGCGATCATGCAGTAACTCATTGCGCCCCACGTTTGCAGAAAGTAGTGGACGGAGAACAAGGCGGAATTTCAGAAGCGCAGAATTGGCCGGGTGGGGGCGGCTTTCGCTTCTTTCGTTTGGGCAACCCCGTGTTTGATGAAACGGGCCAAATTCAGCCGGAAATTCGTTTCCCTACCTTGGCCGCTCATATTTGGTTTTCTGAAATTGGTGCGCCATGGACAGCCCCGGCCCTAATGACGCCCTTTCTTGGGGTGCATGACTTCGGCAAACAAGGCGATAGTCGTTCGCTGGGCGTGGCCTTGCTCTATAACGGTATCCTTGGCGACAAATCTATCAACGGAGGCAATGTCTTAAACCGCAAGACACTCAAGATGATCCGCGATGCGGCAATGAATTATGATGATCAGCTTGTGGTTTACGGCGAACGTACAGTCCTGTCCGAGGCATCTTTAAGCGAAGAAAATATTATCTTCAAACAGACTCCCTATGACGTAAGGGCCCGGCGATGAAACTCAAAAAATACCAAAAACAAACCATAGAAACGCTGGCCGAATATTTGAAAGATGCGCGGGTGCGTGGGCCAAAAGAGGCCTTTGAGCAGATCACAACAGAGAAAGAACAAACTAGGCGTTTGCGGGGACGTAGCGGGACTTACAGTCCGATAAAGAACCTTGAATCAGTCCCCTATATCTGTCTTCGTTTACCAACGGGTGGCGGCAAAACCTTGCTTGCTGCGTATTCTATCGGACTTGCGCGCGATTTTTGGTTGGAGCGTCAATACCCGGTGGTACTGTGGCTTGTGCCTTCCGACATTATCCGGCGTCAAACGGTCGAAGCGCTCAAGGATACACTCCACCCCTATCGTCAGGAGTTGGACGACACGTTCGAAGGGCGGGTTCGAGTTTTTGACATTGCCGATTTCACGCAAGTGACACCGCAAGATTTACGTTCTCACCTTTGTGTGTTTGTGGGGACGATCCAAACACTCAAGGTTAGCAACACCAAGGGCCGCAAGGTCTACCAAGATAATGAGTATCTTGAACCGCATTTTAGCACAGTGCCCTCGAACACGCCCGGTTTGGAGCGCAATGATGAGGGTGCACGCAAAGGAAATATTCGCAATTCCTTTGCCAATCTGTTGCATCTGCATCACCCGATTGTGATCGTGGATGAGGCACATAGTGCAGTCACATCGCTTTCATTCGAGATGCAACAACGGATCAACCCGGCTGCAATTATCGAGTTCACCGCAACACCAAAGGACCGGTCGAACATTCTGCATTCAGTCACGGCGCAAGAGCTGAAAGACGAACACATGATCAAAATGCCCGTCGTGCTCGAAGAGCACAAAGGGTGGCAGTCGGCGATAAATGGCGCGATCCTGAAACGGGCGGAACTTGCCGAGATAGCGAAGGCAGACCGGGACAATTACATTCGGCCTATCGTATTGTTTCAGGCTCAGAACAAGGATCTCGAAGTCACAGTCGAGGTATTGCGTGATTACTTGGTCGATGTGAAGGGAATCCCCCCCGAACAGATTGCCGTGGTTACCGGAAACCAGCGCGAACTGGACGGGATCGACCTTAAAGACCCGAACTGCCAAATTGAATACGTGGTAACGGTTCAGGCGCTCAAAGAGGGTTGGGATTGCTCGTTTGCCTATGTGTTCTGTTCTGTGGCCAATATCAGTTCTGCAAGCGCGGCGGAGCAACTTTTAGGGCGCGTGTTGCGTATGCCCTATGCTAAGAAACGTGCGGCGGCGGCGTTGAATAAATCCTATGCCTGCCTGAACTCCCCGGCATTTCAAGATGCCGTACGCGGTCTTGTGGATCGTCTGGTCGATATGGGATTCGAGGAAAGCGACGTTCAGGACAATATTGAACACGCTCAGCCTGGATTGTTGGCCGATCTGTTCGGACGTCAAACAAAGCCGCGTCCAAGTTTTGCGATGACGTTGGCCGCTTCGGTTGAAGAATTGAAAGGCATCGAACTTGCCGCTCCAAACAAGATTCAGGTTGGTACAGATGAGGAAGGTCGCACGCGTGTTTCGGTGACCGATTTCCCCACGCCGGTTGAAGAAAAAATAATCTACGAACAATTACCCGCCAAACACCATGGAGCATTCCGGGACAAACTGGAGAGGTTCAAAGAGGAAAACAATCTATTGGCCTCACCCGCCCAGCGTGGAGAAACATTTATTGCGCCGCGATTAATGGCGCATGTTCAGGGCGAGTTGCTGTTTGCCGACAATGACAGTTTTTTCGAGTATCACGAATGGTCACTCAAGGAGCACTCGCATCAATTAACCGAAAAAGAGTTTTCGGTGCGTCAAGTGGCGGATACATTTGAGATCGATCTGGATGGCGACAAGCTCAAGGTTGAATATTCGGATCAGTCAGAAAATTTGATGTTGGAAATTGGCGTTGATGGCTGGACCGAACGCGGCTTGGTTCTTTGGTTGGATCGAAAAGTTCGGGATCGATTTATCGGACAGAGCGAACTGATAAGTTGGCTCACAGCGGTTGTGTCGCATCTTATCGACATACGAAACATTCCGCTGGCCGCGCTGATGCGGTGCCAGTATGTCCTGTCGCGCTGTTTGCAAAGAAAGCTAGAGTCCATCTATGACGCTGAACGGTCCAAGAGCTTTCAAATAAATTTGTTTGCAGCGGAAGCCGAAACTGAAATCAGCTTCGAAAATGGGTTCAAGTTCTTTGATGGCATGTTTACCGGAATGCGGATGTATCGCGGGCGTCAGTCTTTCCCCAAGCACTTCACAGGGCCAAACCAAATTCCGGCTTTTGACGGCAAAGGGGAAGATGGTGGTGACGGCGAAGAGTTTCGTTGCGCTGTAGCGTTGGACAGCATGCCCCAGGTGAAGCACTGGATCAGAAATGTTCCCAAACATCCAAACGCTTTTTGGTTGCCTCTAGCGGGCGGGAAATTCTACCCTGACTTTGTGGCGGAGTTGGTCGATGGCCGAACGCTTGTCGTGGAATACAAGGGTGACCATTTGAAAAACGATCCTGAACAAATTGCCAAAGTCACTATCGGCGAGTTGTGGCAACGTCAGAGCGGGGGCAATGCTGTGTTTCGGCAAGTGGTCAGGGAGGACGATAACATGGACATGCGACAGCAAATGATTCATGCTATCGACGGATAAGAACAAAGGTTATTTCCCCCACACCTCACCCTTGTGTGGTATTTTTTGTGGTATGATTTTAATCTGATTTAACAAAACCGTTAAATGGCAATATGTTGCAGGCAATGCAAAGCGGACTTCCTCTCCGCCATTCAATTTTTTTACAAGCACAAGCAATAGTTTTGCCCCGTTTTTATTCGGTTGTGGTTGTTCGTGCGCATCCTTTTGTGGACGGTGAAATTGAGGCGAAGGCGCTAAGCCTTCTAGCCATAAAGTCAGCGCGCCATATCATCAGAAACCTCCTTTAGCTCGCTCTAAATATGATTCAACTCACTGCCCGCGATGTAGCTGCGGATGTGGGATTTGAAATCGGTGACGAGTTTGCTTTCTTCCTTGTCTGCAAGGGTAATTGTGCTCACCAGTTGTTTGGATGTGGGCAAGGTCATCGGAATGACGGACAATCCGAAGTCACTTTGATTGCCAATGGCGTAACGCGGTAGAATTGTCAGAAAATCGGTGCTTCTGAGTATCTCCATAACCGCGCCGGCTGACTCACTTTGAAATGCAAATCGCAACTCCTTCATGCCCATCAACTTGAGCGCGGTCTCCATGTCGGATCTAAGCACGCTTCGGTCTGAATGCCCAACCCAAGTCGCATCGCTCAAATCTGAAATGCTTATCTCTGTCTTGGACAAAAGTGGATGACCAGAACGACAGACGATCACATTGACATCGGTGAATAATGGTTCAACCTTCAGCTCGGTGCTGCCGTGATCGACAAACTTTGACGGACCGACAATAAGATCAATCTGGTTTTGAAATATGCGTTCCTGCAAGCCCAAATAATAGTCGGGCACCAAATCCACGCGCACTGCCGGACGTCCATTTATGAAGCTCGCCAAAGCTTCGGATACCAGGCGTTGACAGAGGAACGGCGGCGCTCCGATTTTCAGAACGCCAAAAAAACCACGCGCACCAAAATCTACAAATTCTGCCGCGCGCATTCTTGCGGTACGGATCGTGCGTCCCTGCGCCGAGAGCTCCTGCCCCATCGCTGTTGGTTTAAGCGGTCGGCTGGTTCGCTCAAACAGCGGCATTCCGATACGCGTTTCCAATGTGCTTATCATACGGCTCAAGGCAGGCTGCGACGTCCCCATCATTTTTGCAGCTTCCATAAGTGTTCCTGCATCGACGATAACGGAAAGCTGTTCTAAATGTCTGGGATCAATTATCATAACAAAATCGCATATTAACTTATCAAATAATTATTGGACTGATATGTTGCATTGGTCAATGATATCTCCCTGACGGTGCCATTTTTTGGCATCCGGTGTTTGGGAGGACATCATGAAACTGAAACTTTTCGCTTCGATATTCGCAGCCATCATGCTCACGCCAACAATCACACACGCAAAAACACGCCTGATTGTGAACTGTTTTTGGCCGCCTAAACATTTCGTGTGTCAGGACATCTTGCCGACCTGGTTGGATGAAGTAGAGCGCGTAACCGAAGGCCGCGTTGTGGGCAACATCCCTCCCAAGTCAGTCGCACCGCCTCCAGAACAATTAGCTTCTGTGGAGAAGGGTGTGGTTGATGCTGCAGTTCAGTTTAACGGGCTAATTGCCAATCGCGTCAGCGGACCTCTTGTCGCTATGCAACCCTTTGTTGGCGTTTCCGATGCAGAAGTGATGTCGCAGGCACTTTGGGACACAAGCCAAAGATTTTTCCCCGACGAGTTCGACACGGTCCAATTGCTGTCCATGTGGGTGATTTCACCTGGCCAACTCTTCAGCGGCACGGACACTCCCATAACAACTGTGGACGAGTTCAAAAACCGTAAGATGTGGGCACTACCCGGCCCCCTTGCTGCCATGTCAGGCTCGCTTGGGGCAGGCGTTGTGGCGTCGCCAGCCGTTCAGTCAAACGAGGTGATCGCCAATGGTGTCGTTGACAGTCATATTGGTTTGGGTGGCGATGCGATTGCATCATTCCAGGTAATCCCTTACGTCAAATCCATGACAAAATTCTCCCGTGCGGTCTACACGACTTCATTCTCCTTTGTGATCAACAAAGATAAATGGGCGGAAATTTCATCTGAAGACCAGGCCGCAATCATGGCGGTGAGCGGCGCTAAAATCGGAACCATGGCTGGTGCCAAATGGGATGATGTTGGTGATAAGGTATTCGCAACATTTGAAGAGAACGGCATCGAAATAGTGGATGTTGAGCCGTCGCTTGAACAGGCCATGGTGGGTGCCGCAAAACCCATAACAGCCAAATGGCTCGCCGATGCGAAAGCTGCTGGGATTGATAGCCAGGGCGCTCTGGATTTTTACAAACAACGGCTTGTTGAATTGTCCCAATAATGGCGCATAAAGGCCAAAGCGGATTGGTACAAACTGTCCTGCTGAAAACAATCACGGCGCTTGAAAATGTATCAAGCCTCGTGATTTTCATAATGATGATTATAACCTTCGTGGATGTGATCGGACGATATTTTTTCACCGCACCAATTTTCGGTGCTTCTGAAATGATTTCCGCATTGTTGGCGATTACAATATTCGCCGGCCTCGGGGTTACAAATGCCCGCGATGATCACATCGTTGTAGAGCTTTTCGACGGGCCTATCCGCCGCATTGCACCAAGAACCTACAACATAATTGTGCAGGTTTTTTCAGTTTTCGCCATGTCGCTGGTCGCCTATGTGCTGTTCGAAAATGCATGGGAACATCATCACCAGAATGCCAGAACTTTTGTGTTGGAATTCCCCTTGTTTATCATAACCGGTCTTGTTGCACTGTTGGCCATTATCAGCGTTCTTTCAATGATCTCCGGCATTATTGTCCACGTCCGCAAAACCTCCGAAGCAGAACATGAGGCTTTTGAATGACGACGGCCCTCATTGGTTTTGCAGTTCTTTTAACCCTGTGTTTTGCAGGCTTTCGTGTTGGCTTCGCAACGCTGATTGTTGGGGCAGCGGGCTTCTCATTGGAGCGCGGCCTTGGTGCCGGATTGGCGATGACCGGCCAACAAATCATTGAAGCAGGCACGAATTACAACCTGTCCGTCATTCCGCTTTTCATCCTGATGGGCGTCTTCATCTACAGATCCGATATCAGCCGCGATCTTTACGATGCGGCACAAGCAGGATTCGGCCACTTCAAGGGTGGCCTTGCAATGGCGACGGTCATAGCCTGCGGAGGGTTTTCTGCGGTTTGCGGCAGCACTCTGGCAACTGCGGCGACCATGTCTAAAGTCGCAATGCCCCAAATGAAGGCTTTCAACTACAGCGACCGCCTCGCCGCCGGAACCATTGCTGCGGGCGGCACCCTTGGGATCATGATACCGCCTTCTGTCCCATTGGTGATCTACGGCATCATCGCCGAGCAGGATATCGGCTTGCTGTTCACCGCAGGCATATTGCCCGGGTTGATGCTGGTCTCGCTTTTTCTCGTTGCTGTGATGGTAAGCGTGCGCCTTGATCCGACCTCCGCGCCGCCCTCCGGCGACTTGGAGCCAGCGCGCAAGAAAGAGGCCATTCGCCGCACCCTCCCCGTTTTGCTGCTGTTCATTTTTGTGCTGGGAGGCATCTACGGGGGTGGTTTTACCGCAACGGAAGCCTCAGGCATTGGCGCATTTGGGGCCGCGATCATAGCCATAACGCGGGGCCATCTGCGCAACATTGCGGAATGGCGAAGATGTTTGGTTGAAGCAGCCACAACAACTTCCAAGATATTCATTGTGCTGTTTGGTGCTGTTGTCTTCACCCAATTTATCAACCTGTCGGGCATGCCGTATGACCTGTTGGACTTTGTCGATGATACAGAAATGAACGCAGTTCAACTGGTCGCGTTCATCGCTCTGATCGCACTTCTTATGGGCATGGTGTTTGAATCAATCGGCATTGTCGTTTTACTGGTTCCGGTCTTTCTCCCAGCGCTCGCAGCAACAGACGTCAACATGATATGGTTCGGGATCATTATCGTTCTGGTCACAGAAATCGGGCTCATTTCTCCACCCATCGGCATGAACGCATTCGTTGTGAAATCCGTCCTGCCAGACGTAAAGCTGGGAGATATATTCCGAGGAATTGGCCCTTATATCGTTGCCCTCTTTGTGGGCCTGCTTCTGGTATACTTCGTTCCGTCCATCGCGACTCTCTTGCCCAACCTTACGAGGTAAAAAGTGGCTCATATTAAAAACGTTCTTTTCATTATGGCTGACCAATTGAGGTGGGATTATTTGTCCTGCTATGGGCACCCACACCTGAACACGCCAAACATCGACAAACTGGCGTCAAAGGGCGTTAGATTTGATCGCGCCTATGTTCAGTCACCAGTTTGTGGCCCCTCCAGAGCGTCCTGCTATACTGGCAGGACCGTTTTCAGCCACGGCGCGACGTGGAACCAGGTTCCGCTTCCCATCGGTGAGTTGACGCTGGGCGATTATTTACGACCTTTGGGGGTTACAACTGCCGTGGTCGGCAAAACGCATATGGTCGCCGACAAGGATGGCATGGCCCGGCTCGGACTGAACGACAAAACGGAGATCGGTTGTCTGATCAGTCAACCAGGGTTTGACCCTTACGAGCGCGACGATGGTCTTCACCCTAATAAGGGGCTTCAGAAAAGAGGCGGAAAATTACGTTATAATGACTGGCTCCGCGAGAAAGGCTATCCGGGAGAGAACCCCTGGAATGACTATGCTAATTCGGCTGAGGGTGAAAATGGCGAGGTTCTGTCCGGCTGGCATTTGCGCCATTCAAATCTAAAGGCACGGGTGAAAGAAGAGCACTCGGAAACTGCGTACATGACCATGCGGGCAAAAGAATTCATAACTGAAATGGGCGATAAGCCATGGCTCTGCCATCTCAGTTTCATTAAGCCTCACTGGCCTTATATCGCCCCCGCCCCGTATCACAACATGTATGGACACAATAGTTTTGTACCACCGCAACGACGGGATAGCGAGAAGGAGAACCCCAACCCTGTTTTTGGTGCATTTATGGGAATGGAGGTTAGCAAAACCTTCTCCGCACCCAATGTCCGCGAAACCGTGCTGACGGGCTATATGGGACTGATCAAACAGATAGATGACCATTTGGGACGGCTGTTCGACTGGCTGGAAGACACCGGAAAAGCAGAGCAGACGATGATTGTCTTCACATCTGACCACGGCGACTATCTTGGTGATCACTGGATGGGCGAGAAGGAGCTTTTTCATGAGGTGTCAGTTAAAGTACCTCTCATCGTTTATGATCCGCGACCAGAGGCGGATAGGACACGTAATACTGTCTGCGAAGACTTTGTCGAAGCTATCGACCTGGTGCCCACGTTCATGGAAGCGACCGGCGCGCCACCTGCAGGCCATAGGCTGGAAGGCCACTCATTAATGCCATTGCTGAAAGGTGAAAAGCCTGATGGTTGGCGCGAAGCCGCCTTCTCAGAAATAGACTATGCATTTTATACAGCGCGAGCCGCACTGGGTGTGGGTCCTTCTGATGCGCGCGGCTATATGATCCGAACGGAAAAGTGGAAGTACATTTACTTCAAAGGATATCCGCCACAGCTTTTCGATCTCACAAATGACCCCCAAGAATTCACCGACCTTGGCCGCAACCCAGAATACAGCAGCGTTCGCGCAAAGATGCATGACTACCTTATGGATCGTCTCCTAAGTCGGAAAAATCGTGTCACCATGACAGATGACGAGGTGCTTAATATGCGCAAGGGCGAAAACAGCTCAGGCATTCTGATTGGAAAATGGTAGATGCTCACAGAGTGTATTTGCAGCGGATATACTTAGATGGCCTTCTGAGTGTCTTCACTTGACGTTTTAGAGAACCGATCGCATGGCGATAAATACCCTCGCACTCGAGCGTCGCGAAATACCTGAAAAGCATAGCACCAGCCGTTTCAACAAGTTCTGACACTCAGAACAACTTACATAAAATGTACCGAACACTATAAAACAAAAAGAAAGCGGCCAGATCTTCAAGATTGCGAGGAAACAAGTTTGCTGATTTTTCTCTGCAAATTCACATCAGACCGACAAACTAAAAGTCGTATTAGCTAAATATATCAGTGCCTTAATATTTTTGGCAACAATTTCATTCTTGCACCTTCTTCTAAAATCAACAGTTTACACAGCGTTGCAATGGCAAAGCTGTCTGCAGCTGCCAGTCGCGATGTTTGTGCTACAAATCAGCCTTTAAAGCCCCAAAACGATCAGTTTTTTGGATCTAAGTGACCTGGATCAAGGCGTCGCTTGTTAAAAATTGCAAAACAGACTTATCACGTGGCCACAACTCCCTGTGTTCTGCAATCAAGCCCTCGGCACACTCAAGAGAACTCAAATTGAAATGTCACTGACTTCTGAAATTTTGTGGGGAAGTGCTTTGCTTGGTCTTTGTACATTTGTACATTTGGCTATCGTCATTTGTGGTGTCAAAATTTTACACGCTTATCGTGATTTTCCAAGATCGAAGGCGTTCGTCGTGCACTTCGGTATCACAATTGGTACCGCGCTTTTATGCATCGTTGCCGCTCACACTCTACAGGTTTGGATTTGGGCGGGAACATTCCTCTTTCTGCAGCGACTTCCTGATTTGGAGAGTGCGGTGTATTTCGCACTGGCGACCTACACAACCGTTGGATATGGCGATGTCGTTGCGCAAATTGGATGGCGTGTCCTCGCGGCAATTGCATCCGTCACTGGATTGCTCAGTTTTGGTATCAGCACCGCATTTCTTGTGGGTGTGTTCGCAAAAATTTTACCCGAGGAGTTGGAATGAAAGTCGGAATAGTCGGAGCGGGTTTGGTTGGCAGCGCGGCAGGTTATGCACTGGCCCTGACAGGGGCTATCAACAAAGTGACGTTTGTGGACTTAAATGCTGATCTTGCGCGCGCCCAAGCCGATGACATCTCACACGCCGTGCCCTTTGTTTCCAACACTATAGTGGAATCAGGCGCTTACAAAGATCTGACCGACGCTGCGGTTGTTATTCTGGCTGCGGGTGTGAACCAAAAGCCTGAAGAAACCCGGCTGGAACTTCTGGAGCGCAATGCGGAGGTTTTTCGCTCAATTATTGATGAAGTGCTTACAAACGCGCCGCACGCAATTTTGCTCGTTGCATCAAATCCCGTGGACATCATGACCGACATCACCATTCGCCTGAGTAAACTGCCACCAAACCGGGTCATTGGGTCAGGAACAATTCTGGATACCGCCCGATTTCGAAACCTGGTTGGAAAACACCTTGGAATATCGCCTCATTCCATTCACGGCTATGTGCTGGGTGAGCATGGTGATAGTGAGGTTTTATCCTGGTCCACAGCGCGTGCTGGCTCGGTAGATATCAATGAGTTTGCTGCGCAAATAGGAGCACCCATTACCGATCACGTAAAGCAGCATATTGATGATAGTGTCCGCAAGGCTGCCTATCATATCATCAACGGCAAGGGTGCTACATGGTATGGAATTGGCGCAGGATTAGCGCGCATCATCAAAGCCATCGCTCAGGATCAGCAGGCTGTGCTATCCGTTTCTACAATGACGCCAAACGTGCAGGGTATTGAAGACGTGGCCCTTTCATTACCAAGAATCATTGGGGCAAATGGCGTTGTTGGAGACCTGATGCCAAGCTTGAATGAAGCGGAGCGGAAAGCTTTGGCCGCCAGCGCAAGACTTTTAAAAGAGACCGCAACGAACATTGAAATATAGCTCCGCAGTGAAACGCCCGCCCTTTCCACGGTGTTCTCAACGGTCAGCACAAGCTGTCTTTTGGTCGCAGTGCTTTGGCTAAGCCTTGCCAATACCGTCAATGCTTTGAATCAACGCATGTGCATTGTTCAAAGCGCTGACAGTTGCAACGCACATTTGCGGTAAAATCATCCATTCCAGTGCCCACGCCGCACCGGAACGCTCCTGTTCATGAACCAACGCATGATGCATGCCAGATAGCTGCGTTGCGTTAAACTGCGCTAAAGTAACCAGCGTTTCCGCCAAAACAGGGTTCTGTTTGTGAGGCATGGTCGAAGACCCGCCGGCGGTAGAAAACGAGATTTCGTCTATGCCCTGCTGAGCCATAAGGCATACATCCCGCCCCATCTTACCCAACCCGCCGGTAACTGATGACAGCCAATTGGCATAGGAGACAAGCACATCTCGCTGACTGTGCCACACATTTGGCGGATTGCGAAGACCCAGAGATTTCGCCATGTGTCCGGCTATAAAATCACCTTTCGTGCCAAATGCGTGTCGCGTACCCACCGCCCCACCAAATTGCAGCACCGCAGTTTCAACGGCCTGGACTTTCAGTTTTTCACCTAGTCTGGATAGTGGCTCAGCCCATGTTTGCAAACGATCCTTTACACTTATCGGTAACGCCGCTTGCATGCGGGTCCGCCCCATCAAACTTTCAGTGCCGAACTGCTGATTCAAATCATCAATTGATTCGACCAGTACTTTGAATTTATTAGAAAATTCCGCATTCAAATCACGCAGGGAAAGTGTCAAGGTTGTATCAATAATATCTTGACTGGTTGCACCAAAATGCACAAATTCGGAATGTGGAAGGCCTATATGTTCTCGCAGTTGCAGAACGAACGCCGGCAGCGCAATTCCATCGATCGCCACGGCAGACCGAAGCGCCGATAAATCCGGATGAAAACTATTACAACCTGCGACAATTGCGTCCGCAGCATCCGTACTAATGATATCTGCATCCCTGAGAGCATTGGTAAGTGCAATTTCAATACAAATGTAATTGGCAATTGTGGATGATGTTGAAAACAGCTGACTGACCAGTTCATCACCGAACATGCTCGCTAGCAAATCATCTTCGAAAACACTGACACTCATATCAAATGCTCACATCACACATCAAAAAAGACCGTTTCATGCTCACCTTGCAGTCTGATATCAAATTGATATTGCCCGTCTTTTAAACCTGCCATCAGAGTTGATGCGCGCGCCTCATCCAGGGAGGACAGCACGGGGTCATTAGCGTTTGCAGACGCTTCATCTGAGAAATAAAGCCGAGTAGACAATCCCAGATTTATCCCGCGCGCTACGATCCAAATGGTGACATGCGGGGCTTGCAGCTGGCCATCGGCATACGGAACCCGGCCAGGTTTTATTGTCTGAAAGATAAATTGCCCCGTTTCCAAATCAACTGGTTGTCGCCCCCATCCGCTAAACTCCCGGTTTTCTTGACTTCCAGCCCCATTTTGCCCCGCATAATTCCCCGACGCATCCGCCTGCCAAATTTCGATCATTGCGTCTTTTACAAGTTCACCAGCACCATCGAAGATACAGCCAACTATTTCTATCCGCTCTCCCGTAGTTTCATCGCCGATCATCTGCGTGCCGAGGTCTGCAGCATACACGTGTGGAATACCGACGAAATTTGGCATGCAACCAATATGCACATAAGGACCGGCAGTTTGCGACGGGCTCTCCTTCAGGCGCACTTTCTGAGACATCAGTTCCCTTCCAGCTTGTTTTCAAAGAGGGTCGATCTCGGGCCACGTAAAATCACGTCTAGCCTATAAGCCCGCAAATCCATTGGTACCGTGTGCTCCATATCCAGTTTTGCGGTAAGCTGATCAATTGCGGCAGGATCCTTGATCGTATTAACAATGGGGCACCGTTTGATATGGGGATCGCCTTCAAAATACATCTGCGTGATCAACCGTTGTGCAAATCCAGAGCCGAAAACAGAATAATGAATATGTGCCGGTCGCCAATCATTCCCGCCATTGGGCCAAGGATATGGGCCAGGCTTAATCGTTCGAAAACTGTAATAACCGTTATCGTCAGTAATTACGCGCCCACAACCGCCAAAGTTCGGATCAAGCGGCGCCAAATAGTCGTCGTTTTTATGCCGATAACGACCGCCCGCATTTGCCTGCCAGACTTCAATCAACGCACCTGGAATACCTTTGCCGATTTCATCCAAAAGGTAGCCATGAACAAGAATACGCTCGCCAATGGGGCTTTCACCTGACTTGGCGAAATTTTTTATAAGATCGCCATCCAACGGTCCCAACACATCATGCCCGAAAACAGGACCAAACAAATCTCCCGCTGACTGCTGGAGAGTAATCAATTTTTGTTTGGGCGATCTAAGGATACTGCTACGATAGGCAGGTGTGAAGGCTTCTGGATGCCAGTCGGCATCTCTGTTTGAAAGCATGGGTCTATCGGCCATATCTTCGCCCACCTAACCCGGCTCTTCCATGTCGTTAAATGTCTGTTTGGCAATTTTTATGGCATGATTGGCGGCTGGGACGCCCGCATAAATTGCAACATGCATCAACGCCTCACATACATCCTCCTTGGTCGCACCGGTATTTGCAGTTGCTCTAATATGCATGGCCACTTCATCATCATGACCAAGAGCGGCCAAGAGGGCAATCGTGACAATAGAGCGCTCTCTGTCACTCCATTGAGGCCGCGACCAGACGTGGCCCCAGGCTGCCTCGGTAATCATATCCTGAAAAGGTGCATCGAAAGCCGTTTTGGAAGCCTCCGCTTTATCAACGTGCACATCCCCCAAAACTTTTCGGCGTGTCTTCATGCCTACATCGTGGCGCTTGGAAGTATCATTCTGCATGCTCGGTCGGTCCCTTTGGGTACAAATATAACTCACCAACACATTCGAGCCAATGAAAAGCAATTGGAAGTGGAATTGTGTGACCTAATCTTCGAGTTTAATGAGTTTATTGCGATCCGTCTGGCCACGTATGATGGAGAGATTTGACTTGGAAACACCAAGTTCTTTAGCGAGTAATTTTAGAACTGCTGTATTCGCTTTGCCACCTTCCGGCACAACCGTCACGTAGACACGAACCAACGTTGCACCATCGTGAAGCGTCTCAATCTTTATGCGATTTGCGGAAGCATTCGGGGTAACCCTTATCTGAAAAGGGTTACCTATTGATTCTGGATCAATGATTTGCAGTCACCCTGCCAACGACACAAAGGGTTACTCAATACCAATTTTCTGGCGGAGCATATCATTTACCGCCTTAGGATTGGCCTTGCCACCGGTTGCTTTCATCACTTGACCAACAAACCAGCCCAACAGCCCAGGCTTCTCCTTGGCCTGCTCCACCTTGTCTGGATTCGCAGCGATGATAGCGTCAATTTCTGTTTCGATGGCCCCCAGATCGGTGACCTGCTTCATACCGCGACTTTCCACGATTTCAGCTGGGTCACCGCCCTCGGTCCACAAAATTTCAAAAACATCCTTAGCGATCTTTCCAGAAATCGTGTCATTGGCGATGAGATCAATCATACCGCCGAGTTGCGCACTGGAAATTGGGCTGTTGTCAATGTCGACACCTTCCTTGTTAAGGCGACCGAACACATCATTTATTACCCAGTTAGCTGCAATTTTCGCATCACGGCCCTTGGCAACATCCTCAAAGTAATCGCAAGACTGGCGTTCGACGACCAAAATATCCGCGTCATATGGCGTCAGGCCATAGTCACTGATGAAACGCGCCTTTTTCTCATCCGGCAATTCCGGCAAGTCCTTGGCCAGCGCATCAACGAACGCCTGGTCAAACTCAAGTGGTAGCAAATCGGGGTCCGGGAAGTAACGATAATCATGTGCTTCTTCTTTGGAACGCATTGACCGTGTTTCACCTTTGACGGAGTCGAACAGGCGGGTCTCCTGATCAATCTTGCCTCCATCCTCGAGAATCGCGATTTGGCGGCGCGCCTCATATTCAATGGCTTGCCCTGCGAAACGGATCGAGTTTACATTTTTGATCTCGCAGCGGGTTCCAAAGTCTTCGCCAGGGCGCCGAACAGAGACGTTCACGTCGGCACGTAAGTTGCCCTTTTCCATATCTGCGTCGGAGGTTCCGAGATAACGCAAGATAGAGCGCAGTTTCGCGATATATGCTTTCGCTTCGTCAGAGGAACGCAAATCCGGTTTGGAAACAATTTCCATCAACGCAACACCAGAGCGGTTGAGATCAACATAGCTCATGGAAGGATGTTGATCATGCAGGCTCTTACCAGCGTCCTGCTCAAGATGCAGCCGCTCCACGCCAATTTCCACCCGCCCGTCCGGCATATCCAGATGAATGATGCCCTCGCCCACGATCGGCTGGTCAAACTGCGAAATTTGGTAGCCCTGAGGAAGGTCAGGGTAAAAGTAGTTCTTGCGCGCAAAAACGGAGCGTTTGTTAATCTCAGCCTTAAGCCCCAGTCCTGTGCGCACAGCCTGACGAACGCACTCCTTGTTGATAACCGGCAGCATTCCCGGCATCGCTGCATCCACAAGGCTCACATGATCATTTTGTTCACCGCCAAAGGCTGTCGCTGCGCCAGAAAACAACTTGGAATTCGACTGAACTTGCGCATGCACTTCCAAACCAAGAACAACTTCCCAATCACCGGTCGCGCCTGGGATGAATTTTTTGGGATCAGGTGTGCGTGTGTCGATCAGCGTCATTTGGTGTGCTCGCTTACATTGTCATGTTTGCGTTTCAGTTAAAGGATGCCGTCGCCCGAAACAAGAGGGTTGATAGCGGCAAACAGCAAAAATCATTTGCAGATACTACCGATGGAGTCGGTTCGGAAACACACGAAGCATCAGCATTTCTATCCCCTTGCCCAACGTATGCAAATGCGGGCATGATCATACGGCAAGTTAATACAACCACAAGCAGCAGCATGCCAGATCCAATCAATTGGTCATTGTCTTGGCCTTTCTTTTTATCCGCTTTGTTCTTTGGATATATGCTGGGCAGCATTCCCTTTGGCTATCTGCTGACTAAGTTCGCTGGCCTGGGCGACGTCCGTTCGATTGGCTCCGGCAACATTGGTGCCACCAATGTCTTGCGGACGGGCAATAAGAAAATTGCTGCATTCACACTTTTAGGCGACGCTCTGAAGGGCACAATTGCCGTTCTGTTGGCATGGCGCTTCGGTCAAGATATCGCAATACTCGCTGGTTTCGGTGCATTTTTGGGACATTTGTTCCCGGTATGGCTGAAATTCAAAGGCGGCAAAGGCGTTGCGACATTTATCGGAATCGCGCTTGGTCTTTACTGGCCTGCGGCATTGATATTTCTGGGCGTGTGGCTCGTGATGGCCCTGATATTCCGTTACTCATCATTGTCTGCACTCGTTGCATCTCTTGGAATAATTCTGTTCTGCGTTCTGCTGGAGCGTTGGCAGTTTGCGGAATTCTTCGCTGTGCTATCCATCATCTTATGGATCAAACATCATGAAAACATTGGTCGTCTCATAAAAGGCACAGAAAGCAAGATTGGCGGGTCGAAACAGGCCAAGTCCGAGTGAGTTTGTTTGACGATCCATACCAGAAGGGCATTTCCCTATCTGATGAACAAAGATTGGCATGGCTTCGCCTTATACGCAGCGAACAGGTTGGTCCGGTTACATTTCGCGACCTGATAAATCACTTCGGCACCGCGACCGCTGCGCTGGATGCACTTCCAGAATTGGCTAAGAAAGGTGGCAAAGCACGCAGAATCCGCGTGGCCAGTATAGGCGACGCGGAAAAGGAACTGCATCTGGCAGATAGATTCGGAGCTAGGTTTATCGGCCTTGGCGAACCTGAATATCCTTCCTGGCTGAAAACCATTGATGGTGCTCCCCCGCTCATTCTCGCAAAAGGGCAACACAGCCTTTTAAAACAGCCCATGATTGCTGTTGTAGGAGCACGCAATTGTTCAATCGTTGGTCGCAAGATAACTACAAAGCTGGCGCGCGAGCTGGGATCTGCAGGCTATTGCATTGCCTCCGGTCTTGCTCGAGGCATTGATGGAGTAGCCCATGAAGCCGCCATGCCTACCGGTACAGTTGCTGTATTGGCCGGCGGTCTTGCCAAAATATATCCTCCAGAACATGAATCACTTGCTGAACAAATTGCCACAACCGGCTGCCTGATAAGCGAAATGCCTCTGGGCTGGGCACCCAGAGCGCAAGATTTTCCACGTCGTAACCGCATTGTGTCGGGGCTGTCATTGGGTACGATCGTCGTGGAGGCTGCCAGAAAATCCGGTTCGCTTATCACCGCACAATTAGCGCTGAAGCAAAATCGAGAAGTCTTTGCAGTACCTGGTTCGCCAATGGACCCTCGCGCAGCTGGACCCAATGACCTGATCAAGAATGGCGCGAACTTGATAACATCCGGACAGGACGTCTGCGATGTTCTAAATCCAATCCATGGTGACTTACTGCCAAGGCCACAGTCAACGGATTTGCAGGAAGGCAGATCTTCGGAAACCCGCGAACCGACGCAAAGCGACAGGGATATCGTGAAAGAAGCGCTCTCAACCACACCCGTGGATATTGATGAGGTGATCCGATTCACCGGCCTGGCAAGCGCTGATGTTTACTTAATTCTGCTGGAATTGGATTTAGCTGGACAATTAGCACGCCATGCAGGCAACAAAGTATCTATCACTGACGAGTTGTTGTTATGAATAGGCCCTTATCGAAAATTTCATGACTGGCTTCTCGCGCCGCCATTGACAAAAGAAACGACACCATTGGGAAGCCGGCACCCTTTGTCATCTTTTCCAACTCCACCAACAGCTCGGCTACATAAACCAGCGTGTCCTCTTTTGTGGGCGAAATTATCTCAGATGCTTTTTTTGAAATATTTTTATCAGTAGGGCTAGTCGTCACAAAATCACCTGGAAAGAAAGAAATTAAACATTGAAAATACAGGCAGTTTGCACCGCAAAAGTGAACCGGTTGTAAACATCCTAAAAAACAACTTTTGCGAATTCATTCCAAATGGGGGCTTGACCAGCCGCGCTGTTCCGACCATGTGACAGACGAATAATTGCTTGACGCAGCAAACTTTTTGTTCGTCTTGCCTTTCAATCCATTTTTGAACAGACAGGCAAATTCATGGATCTGGTCATTGTAGAATCGCCCGCAAAGGCGAAGACCATCAATAAATATCTCGGCTCAAACTATCATGTTTTGGCGTCCTACGGGCATGTTCGGGACCTTCCTCCAAAGGATGGATCAGTGTTGCCTGATGAAGAATTTGCCATGAGTTGGGAAGTTGATGCAAAGGCCAAAAAGCGAATTGCTGAAATCACGGCAGCAGTAAAAGAATCTGACCGTCTTATTCTCGCAACCGATCCGGATCGCGAAGGTGAAGCGATTTCCTGGCATGTTTTACAAATCCTCAAAGACAAGAAAATCCTAAAGGACAAACCGGTTGAGCGCGTGGTTTTCAACGCCATTACAAAAAGCGCCATTCTGGATGCAATGAAGAACCCACGCGAGATCGATTCAGACCTTGTCGAAGCGTATCTTGCACGTCGTGCATTGGACTATCTCGTTGGCTTTACGTTGTCTCCGGTACTTTGGAGAAAATTGCCAGGAGCGCGCTCGGCTGGCCGGGTGCAGTCTGTCGCTCTACGTTTAGTCTGTGAACGCGAAATGGAAATTGAGGTATTTAAACCTCAAGAATACTGGTCCATTCAGGCGGCATTGAAAACGGCATTCAAAGAAGATTTGAAAACCCGCCTTGTTGAATTTGACGGAAAGAAAATCCAACGCCTGACGATCACTGACGGTGAAGAAGCCAACAGCATGAAAGCGATGCTGGAAAGCGCAAGCTTCACCATTGCCAGCGTGGAAGCAAAACCACAGAAACGAAATCCGCAACCGCCGTTCACCACATCGACCCTGCAGCAGGATGCATCCCGTAAGTTGGGCTTTTCCGCGTCTCGCACCATGCAGGTTGCTCAAAGGCTTTATGAAGGTGTCGATATTGGGGGAGAGACAACCGGTCTTATCACCTACATGCGTACCGATGGCGTGGACATGGCACCAGAAGCTGTTGCAGAAGTTCGAACCGAAATTGGGAGCCAATTTGGAAAAAACTATCTGCCAGAAGTTCCAAGAAAATATTCGACAAAAGCTAAGAATGCGCAGGAAGCTCACGAAGCGGTACGCCCGACATCGGTTGAGCGTCATCCTGCTGAGATGGCAAAACGCCTGGAATCCGATCAAGCCAAATTATATGAATTGATCTGGAAACGGACTATGGCCAGCCAGATGCTGTCGGCGGAAATGGAACGCACCACAGTCGATATTATGGCGAACGGTTCAGGCAAAAAAGCGACAGTACGTGCCAGCGGTACAGTGATCCGATTTGACGGTTTCCTGAAACTCTATCAGGAGGGTAAAGACGATGAAGACGACGAGGCTGAAGGTCGCCTACCCGCTGTAAAGGTCGGTGAAGACCTGATGCGAGAAAAAATTGAAGCGAATCAACACTTCACGGAACCTCCCCCTCGGTTCACGGAAGCAACTCTAATTCGCAAAATGGAAGAACTCGGCATCGGACGTCCGTCAACATACGCCTCCACGCTGGGCGTGTTGCGCGAACGCGATTATGTCGAAATGGACCAAAAGCGTCTTGTTCCGCACGATAAGGGGCGCATCGTTACCGCCTTTCTGGAAGGTTTCTTCAAACGTTATGTAGAGTATGATTTCACCGCCCGTCTTGAAGAACAACTCGATCTTGTTTCCGATGGTAAGATCGAATGGCGTCAAGTTCTCACAGAGTTCTGGTCACAATTTTCAGCAAGCGTAGACGACATCAAAGAGCTGCGGATTACACAAGTTCTAGATGCTCTCAATGAATTGCTTGGCTCGCACATATTCCCTGAAAAAGAGGATGGCTCGGACCCACGTCAATGCCCCACCTGTAAAGAAGGCCAGATTAGCCTGAAAGTCGGCAAATTTGGCGCATTCATTGGCTGTTCCAACTATCCGGAATGCCGTTTCACAAAACAGCTCGGTCAAGCGAACAAAAGCGATGGTGAAGCTGAGAATGCCATCATCGAGCTTGGAGAAGACCCGGAAACCGGCATGAAAGTCACCGCGCGCACCGGTCGCTTTGGCCCTTACGTGCAATTGGGCGAAGAGGCAAAACCAAAGCGCGCAAGCCTGCCAAAGACGTGGTCCTTACAAGCTATGGACCTTGAAAAGGGGCTGGCATTGCTGTCCCTTCCACGTCCTGTTGGTGACCATCCGGAAACCGGCAAGCCGATTACAGCAGGCATTGGTCGTTACGGACCTTTCGTTTTGCACGATGGTGCCTATGCTAATCTGGAAAGCGTTGATGAGGTCTTCTCGGTTGGCATTAACCGTGCTGTGGCAGCAATCGCAGACAAAGCTGCCAAAGGGCCAGGCCGCCGCGGTGCTGCTGCCGCGTTGAAAGAGCTTGGTGAGCATCCAGATGGCGGAAAGATTACCGTTCATGATGGGCGTTACGGCCCTTATGCCAAATGGGGCAAGGTCAATGCTACACTGCCAAAAGGTAAGGAGGCTGAAGCCGTTACGTTAGAAGAAGCCATTGATCTGGTGAATGAGCGGGCAGCCAAAGGTAAAAAGAAACCCGCGGCTAAAAAACCAGCTGCAAAAAAGAAAACTGCGGCCAAGAAAAAGCCCGCCGCAAAAAAAGCTGCACCCAAGAAAAAAGCAGCTGAGGCGGATGAATAAACCTTGGTAAAAAAGCGCAGCAAAGACTTTGATCGCTTGCCCAGCAAGGACGACGTGCTGCGCTTTATTGCCGATAATCCCGGAAATGCCGGAAAGCGTGAGATCGCCAAAGCATTTGGCGTTAAGGGTGCAGACAGGATTGGTCTGAAACGTCTACTCCGGGAAATGGCAGATGAAGGAACTGTTCAAAGACGCCGCAAAAAGCTTAGTCGGCCCGGCGAAGTTCCAAGTGTAACGGTTCTCCACGTATTTGCACGTGATGATGACGGAGAGCTTCTCGCTAAGCCAGACAAATGGGACGAAAACCAGGATGGTAATCCCCCGCTTATTCTTCTTTTGCGCAGCCCACGTGACCGTGGTCCTGCACCGGGTATTGGCGACCGAGTTCTTGCAAAACTGACCCGGGAGGGCGAGACTCAACCGAAAAAGCCGACGCATACCGGCAAATTAATTCGCGTCTTGGAAAAGGAACGTGGCCCTACCCTGGGCATCTTGGGATTCGATAGCGAGGGAAAACCGCGCCTGATTCCAGTTGATAAAAAACAGAAAGAACTGATTGTTCATGCATCAGATGCCGCCAAGGCCAAAAAAGGTGATCTGGTCTCGGTTCGGATCGACAAGCCAAGCAAATACGGGCTGCCAATTGCTCGTATAATCGATGTTATTGGCAATATGACGAATGAAAAGGCCGTCAGTGCCATTGCGCTGCACGCACACAATATTCCGCATGTTTTCCCAGACAAAGTCCTAACCGAAGCAGATGCGGCAGGGGCAGCCCTTTTAAAGGGTCGCGAAGACTGGCGCGGGGTTCAGCTTGTAACCATCGACCCAGCTGACGCAAAAGATCATGATGATGCGGTATATGCGGAGCCAGATAGTGACCCATTAAACACCGGCGGTTACATCGTTTCTGTAGCTATTGCTGATGTGTCCTGGTACGTGCGGCCCGGTTCCGCTTTAGATACAGAGGCATTGTTGCGCGGCAACTCCGTCTACTTTCCAGACCACGTTGTTCCCATGTTACCGGAGCGCATTTCTAACGATCTTTGCTCCTTGCGTGAAGGCGTAGATCGCCCTGCTATCGCTGTGAAGATGATTTTCGACAGCGCCGGAAACAAAGTATCGCACACCTTTCATCGCATCATGATGCGCTCCGCTGCAAAACTATCCTACCAGCAGGCCCAAGCCGCGATTGACGGTATGCCCGACGAGCAGACTGAACCGCTTCTGGACAGCATCCTGAAGCCCCTGTGGGCTGCCTATGAAGTCGCCACACGTGGAAGACATGCACGTGGCCCGTTGGAGCTGAATTTACCGGAACGCAAAATACTGCTGACAGATGAAGGCACAGTTGATCGCGTTTTTGTGCCTGAGCGTTTGGATGCTCACAAGCTCATTGAAGAGTTTATGATCCAGGCCAATGTCGCGGCAGCCGAAAGCCTTGAGGCAAAGAAGTCAGCTCTTGTCTATCGCGTTCATGAAACGCCATCGCTGGACAAGCTGGAGTCTCTTCGCGAGTTTTTACGTTCGCTTGATATCAATTTGAGCACCAGCGGTAGTCTTCGGCCCCATCACTTCAATGACATTCTGGCGCGTGTAGAAAACACCGAGCATGAAATCGTTGTGAATCAAGTGGTGTTGCGATCCCAGAGCCAGGCGGCCTACAGCCCGGCGAACCTGGGCCATTTTGGTTTGAATTTACGACGTTATGCGCACTTCACCTCCCCTATTCGTCGCTATGCTGATTTGATCGTTCATCGCGCCTTGGTCAGCGCATTGGAGCTTGGTGAAGGTGGACTACCGGCGGGATTTGAAACACAACTGGAACAAATCGCCGCTGACATCTCTAGTGCGGAACGCCGCGCTATGTTGGCGGAACGCGACACGATAGACCGTCTCATTTCGGCTCACCTTGCAGATCATATTGGCGCAAAGTTTTATGGGCAGATTTCCGGTGTCACGAAAGTTGGTCTGTTCGTAAAACTGAACGACACGGGCGCTGATGGCTTTATCCCCATTTCCAAATTGGGCTGGGATTATTTCTTTTTCGACGAAGCTCAGCATTCTCTCGTGGGTGAAAAGAGCCGAGAACGCTATCGCATTGGCGATCAGGTTGAAGTAAAGTTGGTTGAAGCAGCCCCGGTAGCCGGAGCATTGCGCTTTGAGATGCTTAGCGAAGGCACCAAAGTCTCTGGAAAAGGCAATGCTCGCCCCAAAAGAACAAACAGATCCCGACGTAAAAAACCGGGAACATCACGAAGACGCGGCCGCAGATAGAGGAAATGTCATGAGCAGTGTAGAAATAACCACACCACTGTCTCCCGATGCCGAACCGAAAAGACGCCTTTGGCAAGCCATGAGGCGCGGGCTTGCCTGCAAGTGCCCAAACTGCGGAAAAGGCAAATTGTTCGGCAAATATCTCAAGGTTGTGGACCATTGCTCCAATTGTAATGAAGAACTGTTTCACCAACGCGCAGATGATGCTCCCCCCTATTTTACAATTTTTATAGTTGGGCACATAGTGGTCGCGGCCATGTTGTTCGTGGAGAAAATCTACCGACCCGAAATCTGGGTCCATATGGTACTGTGGGTGCCCCTGACGATCGCATTATCATTCTGGATGCTCCAACCGTTGAAAGGCACCACTGTTGGCCTGCAATGGGCAAATAGAATGCATGGGTTTGGTGGAGATGACGACCAGGAAACGTACGGCGCACAATGAAATACAACTCTCTGAAGGTATAATGGGGCAGATCACCCACACGCAAGACTCTGGCGCCGAGTTTTCATATCCCGTTATCCGACCAAAACCCGCCGGTACGTTGCTGATACTGGATGAAGTTAACCGGCGGCCTCACGTCCTCATGGGCCGACGCCATAACGCGCACACTTTCATGCCCGACGTATTCGTGTTTCCGGGCGGGCGTGTTGATTTTCCGGACAATTACGCACCATTTGCTAAAGACCTAACTCCTGGGACTGCAGCGCGCCTGATTGCATCTGGCCCGAGAAATGTTGCCACCATGAAGAGAGTGCGCGCATTTGCGTTGGCCGCTATCCGTGAGACATTTGAAGAAGCCGGAATTTTGATTGGTCAGCAAATGGACCCAGAAAAGAAGACTGACAAAAAGACCAGAAACGCACTTTGGAAACCGTTTTTTGATCACGGGCAGATACCTGATCTTTCTGCTATGCGCTATGTGGCAAGAGCAACCACACCAGCGAAGCTTGTGCGCCGCTATGACACACGTTTTTTTACAGTAACAAGAGATGCAATTAGTCTGGAATTGTCTGAAAGCCCAACCAATGAATTGAGCGAACTGACCTGGGTGCCGCTAGACGACATTTCACATCTGAAAATCCCCTGGATCACATCTATGGTTTTGAAAGATGTTGCTATAAGAGTTGCCGATATAAACTCCATTTATCTTTCAGACGATCAGCCAGTGCCAATCTATGCCAGTCGAAGAGGCAAACGCAGTCGCACCTTGATTTAGACGACAAAGCATCTGCGCCGCTTAAAGACAATTCCATTCACGAGTTCTATTGTATGAGAGATTTTCAGTGTTGCGCCTGCAGATAGACTTTCGCTCTTCGCAGTCTCGTGGGATTGTGGCAGCTATCGCCACGATCACGTCAGTTGGTTTGGCAATCAGCCTAAGCATTCCGCTTCTGTCTTTTGAAATGGAACGGCGGGGAATTCCCACAACCGTTATCGGCTTGAACGCGGCAACGTTCGGCCTTGCGGCACTTTTGACAACTCCATTCACATCCAGAATTGCCCAGCGACTAGGCTTCATTCGCAGTATTTTCCTTGCAATTTCAATCAATGCAGCAACTTTTATCGGTTTTTATGCAGTGCCTGATTTCTGGATGTGGTTTCCACTCCGTCTGATTAGCGGACTGGCTGTCTCAATTCTATTTGTCTTATCTGAGTTCTGGATAAGTGCGATTGCGCCAACGAATTATCGCGGCCTCGTTATCGGAATCTATGTTACCGTCTTATCCCTCGGATTTGCCGCTGGTCCCGTCATTCTGACATTCACCGGGACCTCTGGTATGCTACCCTACCTCGTTGGTGCCGGACTTACATTTTTGAGCGCAGTGCCATTGCTTCTGGCGCGTAATAACGCGCCGCAAATGGTTGAAGAACCCAGCTCCAAATTCTCTCATTTTCTAATCGTCGCGCCAGTCGCAACAGGTGCGGCATTGATGTTTGGTGCAATGGAGAGCAGCGCCTTTGCGCTTTTGCCAATTTATGGCCTTCGATTGTCCTACGAGACCAACGTTATAATCTTTCTGGCATCGGCAATGACACTTGGAAACGTGGTATTTCAAATCCCTGTGGGCTTACTGAGTGATCGCATGGATCGCCGCAAGCTTTTACTCACATGTAGCCTAGTCGCAGTGGTTGGCGCCATTCTGATTCCCCTGTTTTCGAGCTCACCATTGGGCTTGATGGGGCTTTTATTCGTATGGGGCGGTATTACCGGCGCGTTGTATACCGTCGGGCTTGCTCATCTGGGATCAAGGTTCTCCGACACGGATCTTGCAAATGCAAACTCGGCATTTGTCTTCAGTTATGCGTTGGGAATGCTGGTTGGGCCTGCTCTAGCGGGCCTTGCAATGGACCTTTGGAATCCACATGGTTTTGCGGGAGCATTGGCACTATTCAGTGCGGTTTATGCAGTTTTATGCATTTCAAGAATGATGGGGAAACGGACCGCTTGACTTTCTGCGTGTTATGAGTAATTTGCGCGCTCAAAGCGGCGGTTCTGCGCCCGTTAGATAGCATTTCCAAGGAATTGAGATAATGGCAAAGGCCACCACCATCAAAGTTCGCCTAGTCAGCACCGCTGACACCGGCTATTTTTATGTAGCCAAGAAGAACTCACGCACAATGACCGAAAAGCTGACACAGCGGAAATACGACCCTGTTGTACGCAAACATGTTGAGTTCAAAGAAGCGAAAATCAAGTAAGATTTTAACGCTCTGAAATTAAAATATTTGAACACCGCTTGAAAAGTATCAGGCGGTGTTTTTTGTTGTGAGATTTCTTATAATTAGCGCGCCGCTTTAACTGCTAAGCAGCTTGTGAGACAACTTGATTTCGTCCAGTCTCTTTCGCACGATAAAGAGCTTCATCTGCCCGCTTGAGCATCGCTTCCACAGAATCGTCTTTACCGGTGAACTGGGTAAGCCCAAAGCTCGCTGTCACACTAATCTCAGTGCCGTCATCATTGATGATGAACGGCATAGATTCAATTTGTTTGCGAAGCCGTTCCGCAGCTAGAATAGCTACATCCAACTCGGTTTCCGCGAGGACACATACAAATTCCTCGCCCCCGAAACGGCAAGCCAGATCGGATCCACGCAAGCTGCGCCGAATGCGATGGGAAACCTCTTTTAACACAAGGTCACCAACCGGATGACCATGAACATCATTGATTACTTTGAACTTATCGATATCCATAATGACGACGGAAAGGTCGCGTTCGTAACGAATTGATTGATCAATCAGGGTATTCAACTGCCGCTCCAAAAAGCGCCTGTTTTGAAGCCCTGTTAATGGGTCGGTTACCGCAAGTTCCAACGTGTTTTCAACGTCCAATCGCAATTCGCGCAACATACGATGTCGGCATACTTCACGGCGCACCCTGGCAGCCAGTTCAGCATCTAAGAATGGCGTTTTGACGTAATTGGTCACACCAAGTTCGAAGCTCTTTTGAAGACGCTTTTCTTCACTCGGGCCAGCAATTGCCAACGTAGGCAAATGGCGAAATTCAATGGGAGCCTTAAGTCTTGATAGAAACTCAAGTGCATCAGATGACTGCACCGAAAAATTCACGATGACCGCATCCCAGTCATTCTTTGAAATCGCTCGAAACGCACTTTCTTCGGACTTCGCAACCTGGACGTTTTGCTCTTCAGCCAACGCCGTCTTTATTTTCTCAATAGATCCGTCATCATCGTCGAAAACAAGGATTTTTCCATCCCGTCCGTCATCAGCGCCTTCATCACAGGCAATGTCCTCATCAATATCTTCGTTTTCATAGTCTTTGTGAAACGCATTCGTACTATGAGTACGCATATCTTCTAGCGCCTGCTTTTGCTGCGCGAGAGTTTTGATGCGGCTGATAAGCGCCACATCATTTACAGGCTTGGACAAAAAGTCATCAGCGCCAGCTTCAAGACCTTTAATGCGGGACGCATCGTCGGTCAGCGCGGTCAGCATGATCACTGGAATATCGCGTGTCGCAGCGTCGCCCTTAAGCGCAAGGCATGTTTCAAACCCATCCAGACCGGGCATCTTGGCATCCAGCAGCACAACGTCAACAGGCTTCTTGCGGCAATACTCAAGCGCATCCAGCCCATTCGTCATGGTCTTAACTGTGTAGTATTCCGCAGAAAGCCTGGCAGACAAAAGCTTCAGGTTCGCCTGAAGGTCGTCAACGGCTAATACTCTTACAGACATATACGCTTACTACTCGTTCCCTATTGGTAAATCTTACAGCACATCTAGTTCGCCGAAGCGGGCAAATGCTGATTTACGATATCCAAAAAATTCGCAACTGAAATTGGCTTCGACAAATACGCCTCACAGCCGGCTTCTCTGATTCTGTCCTCGTCCCCTTTCATTGCAAACGCCGTTACAGCGATTACAGGAATTTTGTTCAACTCTTCATCGTCCTTGAGCCACTTTATGACTTCCAAGCCGGACACTTCAGGCAGCTGAATATCCATCAGAACCAGATCCGGCTTATGTTGTCTTGCCAATTCAAACGCTTCCATGCCGTTGCGGCTTTGCAAAGTGCTGTAGCCATGGGCTTCCAGAAGGTCGTTGAACAGCTTCATGTTCAGCTCGTTGTCTTCTACAATAAGAATGCTTTGTGTCATGGATTATCCGGACAATTCCCTAAGGTTACCTAAACAATGTGTTAAATTTCTCTTCTGACCTGTGGATCATGGTAGAAAAGCGTATGGGACTCAAACCACACTTGGTAAAGTCACTCAAATACCACGCATTTTCTTTCGCAAACACAAACATTATGAAAGCTCAAAACCTTGCCGTCAGACAACAGCGCTGAAGCAGAAGCAATTGCCATCCAGGCATTGGCACATTTCGCGCAAGACCCTGAAACATTGGAACGATTCCTATCTCTGTCCGGAATTGCTCCCAATAAAATTCGGGAAGCGGCGAGCTCACCGGGTTTTCTGGCAGGGGTGCTCGATTTTCTGATGCAAAACGAAGCGATTTTGCTTACATTTTCGGCGAATAACGGCATGAGGGCCGAAACAATTGCAAGCGCCCATCGTCAGCTTCTCGGCTACGATATCGGTTGAGCTGCGCTTTGGAGGCATGAATCATTTTATCAGAAACAACACTTAAGCAACTGGAAGATATTGTTTTTTCAGGAAGACCACTCGTCGTTTGCGATGTGGATGAGGTTGTCCTGCATTTTGTCCGACCGTTAGAAACGCATTTTGCGCGACACGGTTACGGGTTTAAGGACCAGATTTTCAAGCTGACCGGCAATGTAAAGTCCTTGAATGGTGGTCCAGATGCGCCAGATCAAACTGTCTTTGACATGATTCATAGCTATTTCGAAGTTGAGGCACATATGCAAGCCCCGGTAGATGGCGCAGTGGACGGGCTTGAGGAATTGTCGGAACACGCAGATATTTTGTTTCTAACAAATATGCCGTACGAATATCGCGAAGCACGACAAAAGTGCCTTGCCAAACACGCATTGACCCACCCGGTTGTTACCAACACCGGACCCAAAGGCCCCGCACTGTCTTACATTTATGAGCGCGCCCGGGCGCCAGTGTGGTTCCTTGACGACAGTCCGGTAAACCTTCATTCGGTTGCCATTGATGCGCCCGATGTAAACCTTGTGCATTTTGTAGCCGATGCCATTTTCCTAGATCTTGCGGACCACGTGCCGACAGCTCATTTGAGAACTGGAGACTGGTCGGCCACCAGCAATTTGATCCGTAACCGACTTGTAAACGTCAAATAGTTGGGCTTGGTCTGATGATGATAATAAAGCGCCTAGTTTTATTAAGCTCACTCACGGCTAGCCAGTTTACGTCTCCAAGTGCTGCCCTCGCCAATGACGAAACTGATATAGATTTCATCATCAACACAATTGGTTACTTTCTCTACCACGAAGCGGGTCACGCGCTTGTGGACCAATTTGACCTTCCTGTCGTTGGACAAGAAGAAGATGCGGTGGATGCATTTGCGGCAATTCAAATTTTGGATTTATACGAAAACGACAGGGACATACTGCTCGATACTGCGGAAGCAATGTTGCTGATGCATGAGGACGTCTTGGAAAACGACGACCTAGACTATTTTGACGAACATGATCTGGATATCCAGCGTGCATATCGGATTATCTGCTATGGCTATGGAACCGATCAAAAGCGCTATGAGGAAGCTGCAGATTGGGTTGAAATGCCACAGGAAAGGCGCGAAACCTGCACGGATGATACTGACCTAAGCTGGGCAAGCTGGGACACTCTGCTGGAAGGCTCGCGTTTGAAAGAGGGAGAACGACAACAGGTCATTTCGGTTGCCTTTCTTCCCACAAGCCAGTTTCAACTTGAAAGAGCAACGCTTGAAGAAAGCGGTATTTTGCCGGAAGTCTCACAATTGCTTGGAGAGACCTTCGATTGGCCAAACCCGATGACAATTGATGCCAAGGAATGCGGCGAACCAAACGCCTATTATGATCCTGACACGGTTTCGATTACAATTTGCTATGAAATGCTATCTGAACTCACTGAGCTAGATGCGCTAAGGCAATAAGCTCGACGGATTAAACCCGATAAATGCGACAAGATGGTGTGACTTGAGCCAAATCAAAGGTCTTTGTCGGAACTGCTTTGCGGTGGATGACTATCCTGCTTCCGCTCAAAATGCGCGTTGTCACAATTGCGGCAGCCCCCGTGTTATTATCCATAATGAACTGCTCGACCTGACCATCGCACATGTAGATTGTGATGCTTTTTACGCATCCGTCGAAAAACGTGACCGACCGGAGGTACGCGATCAACCCGTCATAATTGGCGGCGGGCGGCGTGGCGTCGTATCCACTTGTTGCTACATCGCACGCACATTTGGCGTTCGCTCCGCGATGCCCATGTTCAAAGCCAACAAGTTGTGTCCGGATGCGATTGTCATTCGCGGTGACATGGAAAAATATGTTCGCGTTAGCCGCCAAATTAGAACCTATTTGGACGAACTTACACCAGCGGTTCAACCGATCTCAATTGATGAAGCCTTTCTGGACCTGACCGGGACGGAGCGATTACATCATGCCAGCGCGGCGGAATCACTAGCGCGTTTCAGTCAAAGGATTCAGGATGACATCGGAATCACGATTTCGGTTGGTTTAAGCCACAACAAATACCTGGCAAAAGTGGCCTCCGATCTTGATAAGCCTCGCGGTTTTGCGGTTATTGGGCAGGCAGAAACTCTTGAATTTTTGGCGGGGCAAAGTGTCAACCTTATTTGGGGCGTCGGCAAAGCCATGCAAAAGAAACTGGCAGCGGATGGCATTCAAACCATCGGGCAGCTCCAGAAAATAGACGAAGCTACGCTTTGCAAAAAATATGGCGCCATGGGTATGCGTCTCTCTCAGCTTTCAAGGGGAAAGGATAACCGGAAAATCGAATCGCGCGGCGGCGCAAAGAGTGTCAGCTCCGAAACAACTTTCAACGATGATCTTTATACAATGGAAGAGCTACGCCCCATCCTTCGCAGACTTTCTGAGAAAGTGTCGGCACGGCTAAAGACTAAAGACATCGCCGGGGGAACATTGGTGCTGAAATTAAAAAGCCGAGACTTTAAACAGCGCACACGAAGCCGGGCACTGGCCGATCCTACACAATTAGCGGACAAAATTTACCAAGAAGGTGTTTCCCTGTTGGCGCCGGAACTTGATGGCACACGGTTTCGGCTCATAGGAATCGGTGTGTCCGATTTGACAGATGCCCAGTTTGCCGATCCCCTCGACCTTGTTGACCATCAAGCGCAAAAGCGCCGTGCCGCCGAGCATGCCATGGATAAAATCCGAGCCAAATTTGGCCAGCATGGCGTGGATCTGGGACTCACATTCAAAGCTAAAGAAAAAAGAAAACCGGAGAGCTAGATGCTGGCTCTAGTTGCAGTTGCCAGCGTCCAAGACTTCCAGGTCACTCAGAGTTGCTTTCAACGCCATATCACCATAATCCATCGTGATGTTACGACTGATACCATTGTCGTGCATGTCAAAGCTTGTCACGTAATTTGGCAGCAATTCACCACCCGCTCCTTGATCAAAATAGCTGATTGTCACCGGCCAAAATGGAGTTTTTGAGAGTGCATCTTGCGATAGCAATTGGTCGTCATTGTCGTTTGGCAACACTGAACGAGCTCCAATGATGCTGGTAGCATCAAACATTTTCTTGCCCTGCTCAGAACCATCAAACACAAGGTGCTGGACCAGTTTTTCGCCATTTTCTGCAGCTTTCAGGATACCCTCGAACTGCTGTGTCGGAAACAGAACCTCTCCGGACAACAACACTTCTTCATCTTCCGGTTTGGTCAGGTCTACCGAAACCTTACTATCTTCGCGACTGGCATGCCCTCTGACCTCCTCCACCTGATCATTGTTGACGAAGTTGGACGATGCAAAACTGAAAGAGCTACCTTCAGGCTCCTCAAATGTTGTGACCCTGAAATCAGTCACGACGGTTGAGCCATCATTGTCACCCAGCTTGGTCACAAACCGATAGTTTACTGAATACCCGTCACAGGCCGATCCGGTAAGTTCAAATACCATGCGACCACTTGCATCAGCGACAGATGCGCCATCATCTGCTCGCAACAAAGAGATGTCATACACAGCACGGTGCGGCACCAGGGATGCGGCGCTTGCAACCGAAGTCGTGCTAGCCAACAATGCCAGAGAAAGGAATTTCAGGGGGCAGAATCTCATGGTAAAAATCATTCCAATTGTTTCAATCGTTAGTGTGCGGCGCTTAGTGTGTTCTGACAAGGTAAAAATCCAGCTTGCGAAGCTGGACACTTCGAGCGAAAACTACCACTTCAAAAGTTAGAAAGAGGAACCAGCTTGTGTCTATCGAAGATCGGCTTAAACAGATTGGCATCACCTTACCAGAGGCGGCCGCGCCAGCAGCAAATTATGTTCCTTATGTCATAAGTGGTTCACATCTCTATATCTCCGGACAAGTACCATTTGGACCTGATGGACTGGAGTATATTGGCAAACTGGGCGAGAGTGCGAGTGTCGAAGACGGTCAAGCCGCTGCGAAACTCTGTGCCATCAACTTGCTAGCTCAGGCCAAGGCGGCGTTGGGTGATCTGGAGAAGGTGAAAAAGCTCGTCAAGCTGGTTGGCTTCGTAAACTCGACCCCGGATTTTGGCGACCAACCAAAGATTGTCAATGGTGCGTCAGACTTTATGGTTGAGGCGATGGGCGAAAAAGGCCGCCATGCCAGGTCCGCCGTCGGTGTTGCAGCACTGCCATTCGGTGTCGCTGTGGAAGTAGAAGCTATTTTTGAGATTTGATCCGCGTGACAGACACAGACATTCTTTTTGCAAATCCAATAGCACATCGTGGTCTCCACGATATCAGCAACGGCATTGTTGAAAATTGCGAAAGCGCATTTTCAGCGGCCATCGCATCCGGATTCGCTATTGAGTGTGATGTGCAATTGTCTGCCGACAATCAGGTTGTCGTGTTTCATGATAGCACGTTGGATCGCTTGGTAACCACAAAGGGCGATGTACACAAACTATCCGTTGCCGAGTTAAAAAAAGTCACCTTCAAGGACGGAAAAGACAAAATACAAACTTTGGACGAATTGCTGGAACAGGTTTCAGGCAAGGTGCCCCTGATCATAGAATTAAAAAGTCGCTGGGACGGCAGTGAAGGCTTGGCATTGCGTGTTGCAGAAACAATCGCGACATACATGGATCCGGTTGCAACCATGTCTTTCGACCCGGTACTGGTGGCCGCCACACAACGTTGGCTTCCCTATTTGTCAAACGGTATTGTGGCAGAGCACTACAAAGATATAGATCACTGGAAACTTCTCAGCCGCTTTGAACGCTTTAAGCTGACGAGAATGCTCCACTGGAGAAAAAGCCGCCCGGACTTTATCTCCTACAATATCAAGGATTTGCCAAGCCGCTCGGTCGCACTAATGGAAAACCTGATGAGTGTGCCCGTCATATGCTGGACCGTAAAAACACCGGAGCAGGCAGCAAAAGCGGAAAAAATTTGCGATCAAATTACGTTTGAGGGTTTCGATCCGAGATCTGCGCCATAAATAAGAGAGCTATGGCATCTGACCCCAAATCTTCTAATCTCCCCAACAGCGTGCGTGTGCTCTCGAGTTTATCTGAGATAGCACGCAACGACTGGGACGCTTGCGCAAACCCTGGATGGCCAAGCGACGATCCGCTTGAATCTTCATCTCAGGAAATCTCCTATAACCCTTTCTTGTCGCACGATTATTTATGGTCTCTGGAGGAGTCCGGGTCAGCGATTCCAGAGACCGGATGGTATGCGCGGCACCTTGTGTTGGAAGCACCCGCAGACAAGCCGCTGGCAGTCGTCCCGGCATATTTAAAAACGCACAGTCAGGGTGAATATGTGTTCGACCACGGCTGGGCTGACGCATATGAACGCGCTGGTGGCGACTACTATCCCAAACTACAAATCTCGATCCCATTTACGCCAGTCACCGGACGGAGGCTTTTGGTGGGAGATTTGTCACGTCGGAACAAAATTGAGGCACTTTTATCCGCTGCAATTCAACAGGTTACTGCTCAATACGAGGCCTCCTCCGCCCATCTGACCTTCCTGACCGAACGCGAATGGTCGTCCCTGTCAGATCAAGAATTTCTGCGCAGGACCGACCAGCAGTTTCATTGGCAGAACAACCACTACACATCTTACGATGATTTTCTGGCAGCACTGTCTTCATCAAAACGCAAAGCATTGCGAAAAGAGCGCCGCAAGGCTTTGGAAAATGACATCCAAATTGAACACCTCACAGGTAAAAGCCTGACAGAAGAACATTGGGATATCTTCTATGACTTTTACATCGACACCGGAAATCGTAAATGGGGCCAACCATATCTAACGCGCAAATTCTTTTCACTCATAAATGAGCGAATGGCAGACCGTGTTTTATTGATCATGGCAAAGCGCGAAGGGCGGTATATTGCCGGCGCGTTAAATTTTATAGGGTCTGATACGATTTTCGGCAGAAACTGGGGCTGCCTTGAAGACCATCCATTCCTGCACTTTGAATTATGCTATCACCAAGCCATCGATTGGGCGATCAGGAACGGCTACAAATCAGTTGAAGCGGGTGCGCAAGGTGCCCACAAGCTGGCGCGTGGCTATGTACCAACCACAACCCACTCTGCACACTGGATACCCAATCCGGGATTCAGACGAGCGGTAGAGAATTACTTGGAACAAGAACGGATGCACGTAAAATTGGAACAGGAAGCGCTTAGCGCACGTGCACCATTTAAAAAATCTGATTGAGGAACATCATGATCGCTTACGACCCAGACAATATTTTCGCAAAAATTCTACGTGGTGAATTGCCTTGCGAGAAAGTCTATGAAGATGAAAACACGCTCGCGATTATGGACATAATGCCACGTGGCGATGGCCACACACTTGTTTTGCCAAAAACATCATCGCGCAATCTATTGGATATTGATGCTGAAAGCCTAGCGGCGGTTGTCCAAACTGCTCAAAAAATTGCACGCGCCCAAATGAAGGCATTTGCTGCAGATGGAATTACCCTACAGCAGTTTTCGGAAAGCGCGGGTGGACAGGTGGTGTTTCACACACATGTACACGTTATCCCGCGCCACGAAGGCACAGCACTACGCCCTCATACGGGCGACATGGCGTCACCTGAAGTTTTGGCTGCGCACGCAGAAAAAATTCGAACAGCACTAGGTTAAAATAGCAGCATAGACAGCAAGACAGCTTCTGCCGAGACAACGCCAACCAAAATGCTCTTCTTCGACAGCCAAAAGGCCACCATTCCGATAATGGTGGCTGACAATCGCAGTAAAAGCGGGGCATCTCCCAAAGGCCCGGTTGGAAACAGAATGAGCTTTGAAATAACGCCAGCTATCAAAGCTGTTGCAACAGCCTTGACCCAATGAAGCATATCTGAATCATCTCGCAGCGCCCTGCCCGCGAACACACCAAGCCACCTCCATATGTTGGTCGGCAATGAACCAGCCAGCAATATGAATACGTAGGGCCACCACCAGGCATCGATGCTGAAATAAGTCAGGCTCATTAAACTCGCTTCCGCTTCTCTAAAGCCTTTGCAAGGAAGAACGCCAGAGTACCCGCGAGCAAACCAGTCCAAAGCAAATCCAGTTGTACGCCGGTCAGATAAATAAGCGGGCCCAAAATGAGACCTAGCAGCATCGCGAACTGATCGGAACGCAGTTTAGCAGCTGCGGTCAGCGATGTGAGAAAATAAATCGGGGTTAAGAAGAGCAATGCTCCACGCCAGACCTCAGATAACTCTCCTGCTAGCATAAAGCTAAGAACCGTAATACCTGTATTGCAAATAGTAAGACTCGAGCCAAACCCCACAAAAAAGGGGCCACGGCCTTCACGCGGTATACTAGGCAATCGGTTCATTGAAACAATCCAAGCGGTGATTGCAACGAAATGTGACATCAAAACCAGTGATAGCCGTGTGCTATGAGGCCCACGCACGATGGGCACCCAGGCAGCAACCATGGGTGTCATGCGGACAGATGCGAGAGCCACAGCAATCGCAACCAGCCCAAGGCTCGTGCCAGCAGCTATTGATCCAGCTAAAACCACCTGACTTGGCAAAGCCCACACAATTGCTGTGGAGAAAGCGGCTTCGGACATGCTCATTCCAGCTTCCCTAGCAAAAGCGCCAAATCCGACAAAACTCAGCATCAATATGAAAGCCGGTACAGAAACGATGCCTCGAACGCCCCGCCAATACCACACCAAACGGCTTTCGGGTTCGCGAGCATCGTTGCTAGCTGGAAATGATTCAGGGGGCTGAGAATCCATTTATTCTTGATAGCATGGCGAGAGGGTACAGGCACAAAAAAGCCGCGTATAAACGCGGCTTTTTGAGTTTACTATTTAGCCGGTAACGGCACTTTGGGGACCGAACCAGCTCCACCACCCGGTTTTTTGCCGGTAGTTTTGGCCTTCGCCGCCCTTTTCCGATTTTTCGCTGGCGTCGGTTCCTTCTTGGGCTTCACAGGCGCGTTTTCCACAACCTTCAAATCCAAAACGGTTTTTCCGTCGGCATTTTCCATCGTGCCCACTTTTACAGTGCCACCCTTCTGAAGAGCCCCAAACAGGATTTCCTCAGCCAATGGGCGCTTGATGTTTTCCTGAATGATGCGCCCCAAAGGTCTTGCACCCATCAGTTCATCATAACCTTCGTCTGCCAACCATGCAGTTGCGCTATCTGTAAGTTCGAACGTTACGCCTCGATCTTCCAACTGCGCTTCCAGTTGCATTACAAACTTGTCCACAACCTTGTAAACAACTTCGCGTGGCAAGCTGCCAAACGGAATTATTGCGTCCAAACGATTGCGGAATTCTGGTGTGAAGAGCCTGTTAATGGCCTCCATATCATCACCTTCCCGCTTGCTGGACCCAAAGCCGATGGCATTTTTCGCTGCTTCCGAAGCGCCCGCATTAGTCGTCATGATAATCACAACATTGCGGAAATCGATCTGCTTACCATTGTGATCTGTCAGCTTGCCGTGATCCATCACCTGCAACAAAATGTTGAACAGATCTGGGTGGGCCTTCTCAACTTCATCCAACAACAACACACAGTGCGGATTCTGGTCCACGCCATCTGTCAGCAAACCGCCTTGATCAAAACCAACATAGCCCGGAGGCGCACCGATTAAGCGGGAAACCGTATGTCGCTCCATGTATTCCGACATGTCAAAACGCAGAAGCTCTACGCCCATCAATGACGCCAATTGCCTGGCCGCTTCGGTTTTACCCACGCCAGTTGGTCCGGAGAACAAATAGTTCCCAATCGGCTTTTCAGGATCGCGCAAGCCAGCGCGCGACAGTTTGATGGCAGATGCCAATGCGTCCAGCGCATCATCCTGTCCATAAACCACGCGTTTAAGGTTTGTATCCAAACCACGCAGCGTCTCAGAATCGTCCTTGGAAACAGATTTCGGCGGGATGCGCGCCATGGTCGCAATCGTATCTTCAATCTGCTTCACATTGATCGTCTTCTTACGACGACTAGGCGGAACCAGCATTTGAGATGCACCTGTCTCGTCAATGACGTCAATAGCTTTGTCAGGCAGCTTGCGGTCATTGATGTAACGCGCGGACAGTTCAACCGCTGCCTTCAGTGCGTCATTAGTGTAGCGCACCTTGTGGTGGTCTTCATAACGGGACTTCAAACCCTTCAGAATATCGATAGCGTCAGGAATATTTGGTTCACTGACATCAATTTTCTGGAAGCGGCGCACCAAAGCCCGATCCTTCTCAAAAAACTGTCGATATTCTTTATAAGTCGTGGAACCAATGCAGCGCATGGACCCTGCCGCGAGCGCTGGCTTCAACAAGTTAGAAGCGTCCATAGCGCCGCCAGATGTTGCGCCGGCACCAATCACGGTATGAATTTCGTCGATGAAGAGAATAGCCCCTTCATATTCTTCGACTTCTTTCATCACCTGCTTAAGACGCTCTTCAAAGTCTCCGCGATAACGCGTTCCTGCCAAAAGCGTACCCATATCAAGTGAAAATACGGTAGCAGCCAGAAGCACTTCCGGAACATCACCATCAACAATCCGTTTTGCCAGTCCTTCAGCGATGGCGGTCTTGCCAACGCCAGGATCACCTACAAGAAGAGGGTTGTTCTTCTGTCTGCGGCAAAGCACCTGGACAACACGTTGCACTTCGCTATCGCGGCCGATCAGCGGATCAACTTTCCCGGAGGCAGCTTTTTCATTCAAATCAACACAGTAGGCTGACAGTGCATCCGGCGTCTTTTTATCATCGCCTTCCTCAGACTCAACTGTTGTTGCATCTTCGTCCTCAGCACCGGTAACAGCGCGCGGCTCAGACATTCCCGGACGTTTTGCAATGCCATGGCTAATGTAGTTAACCGCGTCATAGCGCGTCATATCCTGCTCTTGCAGGAAGTACGCTGCGTGGCTCTCCCGTTCAGCAAAAATTGCAACGAGTACATTTGCACCCGTAACTTCTTCCCGACCTGACGATTGAACATGAATCACAGCACGTTGGATGACACGCTGAAAGCCAGATGTCGGTTTTGTATCAACATCGGCATCTGCAACAAGGTTGGTCAGCTCTGTGTCAATATATTCCATCAGATTGCGGCGCAACAGATCCAAATCTACGCCACACGCACGCATAACAGCAGCAGCGTCCGCGTCATTGGTTAGTGCATGCAGCAAGTGCTCCAGCGTCGCATATTCTTGACGACGCTCACTTGCCTGCGCAAGAGCGTTGTGAAGGGCTTTTTCCAGACTTCTTGAAAAGGACGGCAAGTTAATTCCTCACTTCTTTTCCATAACACATTGCAGCGGATGTTGGTGTTTTGCTGCAAGGTCCATTACCTGCGTGACCTTTGTTTCGGCCACTTCGTACGTAAACACACCACATTCACCAACGCCATTTTGGTGCACATGCAGCATAATCTGTGTTGCTTCATCGGTCGTCTTATTGAAGAAACGCTGCAGTACGTGCACGACGAATTCCATCGGCGTAAAATCATCATTCAGAAGCAAAACCCGATACAAGCTCGGCTTCTTAACTTTCGGCTTGGTTTTGGTAACAACAACTGTTCCTGAGTCGTCACCAAAATCATCATCTGAATTGCCGCGATTTGGGTTTGTCATAGTAAAAATCGCTGCCGTAAACCTTAAGTGCAAAGGGCCCATAATTGGCTACCCTACTCAATACTTTAGTTATCGGATCAACAATTCCATCCGATGAAACAAGCGTACATGCATTCAAGAGGAGATGCCAAGGGCATGTTGGTCACATATTAACATCGTGGCGATTTTCTGCACCGCCGGTAAGTTTATATAGGCCGCAAGTTAATGAATAAAAGGCCCTAAAACGCAAAAAAGCCAGCCCGAACAGGGCTGGCTTTGAAATGTTGAATTTTGAGATTCAACTTTATACAGACATTACACAGCTTACTTGCTGAAGCGCGCGAATGCTGTTTCAACAGGGCTATACATGGTTTTGGAAAGGTCCATGAACATTTCGCCGAGTTTGTTCATTTCAGTTACGTGAGCTTCATATGCGCTTTTCGCATAGTCGCTTTGAGCTTCAACAAATTTGTCGAGGCTTTTCGCGCCGAATACTTTCTCTGCAGCCTGAGTGCCTTCTTCAAAAGACTTTTTCGCATAATCAGCTGTTTCAGTCGCAATTGCTTGAACAGACTTGGAAACAGTGGACATGTTCTCTGTAGCAATTTCCATGTTTTCTTTAGCCAGTTTTTGCATGTCTTCCATGTTCTGCATCATGATTTCGTTCCTTAAAATTGGTATCGCGTCCATCCGCTTGACTCATATATATGCACTGCAGCATTAATTGTCTAGTATTTTTTGTGCATCGCACAAAAATCCCTGCTTCCATAGCATGAAAAAGAAAAATCCCGGGTGCTTTACGGTTTCGTAACCCTGTTTGTTTTAATTTGATGCAAATTTGAACGAATAGGTGTCGGGTCCGTTCCTATGCCACGTTTGAGCCACGATGATGACGAATTCACTGGGTTCAGAAGAGCAATCAGACCAACCATTGAAGAAGAATGGGTGCAAATCGTGTTAAAGAGAGTGTACTCCAGCATTAACAAGTCACTTGCCAAGTTCGGCACCGCCGTTTTTGCGGCAACCGTCATTACCATTGCAAGCTCGGTTCCCTTGAGCACGACAGCGACTGCGAATGCAAAATATGCTGGCATCGTAATTGATGTGAAAACAGGAAAAACTTTATATGCGGATAATGCAAATAATTTGCGTTATCCAGCCTCTCTAACAAAGATCATGACATTATATATGCTCTTTGGAGAGATCGAGGCGGGCCGGTCCAGCCTGAACACGCGGATGAAAGTGTCCAAACGTGCCGCTGGCCAAGCACCCTCCAAGCTCCACCTGAAGGCTGGCAGCACCATAAAAGTCAAAGATGCAATAAGGGCGTTGGTCACAAAATCTGCGAATGATGTCGCAGTTGTTGTGGCTGAACATATTGGCGGCACCGAGAGCAAATTTGCGCGATTGATGACCAAAAAAGCGCGTTCAATTGGCATGAAAAAGACAACTTTCCGAAATGCGTCCGGCCTGCCAAACAGTGGCCAGCGCACGACAGCTCGCGACATGGCGCAATTGGGCATGGCCATTCAGGACCGTTTTCCAAAATACTACAAGTATTTCTCAACCCGCTCTTTCTCTTACAAAGGCAAAAAGTATCGCAACCACAACCGTTTGCTGGGTAGTGTAAAAGGTGTGGACGGCATCAAAACTGGATACATTAGGGCTTCAGGCTTCAACCTGGTTACCTCTGTAAAACAACGCAACCGTCATATTGTAGCAGTTGTCATGGGTGGTCGCACAGGGCGCTCTCGCGATGCACATATGAAAGACCTCATTGGGCGCTATCTGAAATCAGCCTCCACCGGCAGCCGCAAAACACCGCTGGTTGCCAGCCGGTCAGTGCCGGTACCTCGTGCCCGTAACGTTGCAGCCGCTGCTGCCGAAGGTGGCCGCATTCCTCAAATACGGCCTGACGAGATCGTTACCGCTAGCATGGCTAAGCCACAGGTTGATAGCGAGCAGGAAGTAGGCAGTGTCGACGATTATGACAAAGCAGATCTGCCAGAAGGCTGGCAGATTCAAATTGGCGCAGCGCCAAGTGAAGAAGCAGCAAATATTCTTCTCGGAAGCGCAATGGATGTCGGTATGCGGCATCTGCGAGGGAAAGTGGCGTTTACTGAGCCAGTTATAAGCAAAGGGCAAACCCTCCACCGCGCTCGATTTGCGGGCTTCAGCGGCAAAGGTGCTGCCAGACAAGCGTGCAGCTACCTACAGAAAAAAGACTTCAACTGCCTGGCTTTAAGATAAAGTAAAAAGTCAGGTCCCTACCAAGTAACGCGTAAACAGGGATTTCTAACATGCTTCTGGATGAAACATTTCCTTTGCAGACCAGAGTGGAGCAACAAGCAGCTCGCTCGCTAACTGACCGGATTGAAGAAGTATATGATCAGGCAATTTCACTTGATATGCCAAGGTTTAAACTAGCCGGTCTGGCACGAAAGCCCAGCGACATGGTGAACTTCCTGCGCAGCCATGGTGCGCGTGCACGGCGGCACACTATGCCAAAGAAGAAACTAGTTCTGGATTGTTATGGTCCAAATGGTGGTCCTGCGGTCGAAATTACCTTTGGAGATGCTTGAAAAGCATTTATAGCAGACCAAGTTCCAGAAGTTCTTCTCTCATTTTATCTGGCATGTCTTTCAAAGATTGAGCGTCAGCGGATAAATCCGCTGGAGCATCTTCCCCCCGCAAATACCGCCATCCTTGAAATGGTCGTTTCGGTTGCCATTGAGTTGGTACCACAATTTCTTCCATAACCAGATCGCAGCGGCTGATGCCTTGCCCGTCTGTAAAGGGTCGTACATCCAACAAGCGCTGCCGTGCCTGCACGTTTCCTTTAATCACCCAGTAAAGCGATCCGCCATCCAAAAGTTCATCGCGACGCTTTGGCATCATGCGTGTCGTATGGGCATGCTCTGATTGCACACCAGCCGCTTTGGCAATTGCGGCGCGTTGTGCGATCCAGCGATCCAGATCCTCAATGGATTCCGCGCCAACGCATAGCTTGATAAGATTGAGTGGCATCTGTCTCTTGGACAATTCAGGTTCGGCACGCCGAGAATCCAGCGCTGCTGCAACTTAACAAGGGAACACCTAGTTCAACCAGTCCAATATGTTCAATTTCTTGTACATATCCAGCATTTCAGGAGGAAAATCAGCCCCCCCCTCATCTATGTTGTACACATCAGGTGGAGCTACGTCAGCAGTCAAATATTCCCATTCACCTCTGACTTGTTTGGGTTTCCAAAGGGTGGGAACAGGTCGTGGAGAAATGGCAATCTCTCCATCCTCTATCTTCAAAATATCACTGCGAATCTGAATGAAGCCATCAAGCACCCAGTAAATTGACGACCCATGCAGTAATTTCATGGAGCGCCGTGGTGCCACCTTAAACACATGGACATAGTCAGGCCCATCCGCACCAGGGTTGGGATGCTGCCGTTCATAATATTCCCCGTAAAACATTAATCTCAGGAAATTCTCGGCCGTTTTTTCCCTGGCCACCAAATGAAGACGCTGGGTGACATCCATAAGCAACACCATCTGTTAGAGCTCAAAATGAACGCCAATAAGTGGTGTGTACATATGACCATTATCAACAAACGTCGATTGGCAGTTCGGGCAGGTATGGAAAATATTTGTGTGATTGGCCTATTGGACAGCAATCGACACTGGTGTTGATGCAGTTTGGGTATCAGAATTGCTCACAAGAAAGAACACCAGTAGTGCACCCGCAAACAAACAAATTGCCCAACGCGCTGCGCCCCAACAGGACGCCCCATCTTGCTGATACATATTCATGTCTTCTGCTGTTATACTTACGAGTGCCGCCATTCGACCATCGGGCAAAATGTTGCGGCGCAGCGTGTCGTTTAGACTTTTTTAATATCTTACGCAAGCGTCATTTTTGCAATGCAGCGAATACTATACCGCACTTGCGTTTTAACCTGTGGAAAGGCACCCTCCAATCTATGAGTATGTTTCCAAACCTAAACATTCTAGATGGAATTGCGATCCTCTGGTTCATCATTGTATGGATCAGCTACGCCTATCTTTTGGATCATTCCAAATATGCCAACAGAAGCTTGTCGGCGGCCATGGACCAGCAGCGCAGGGCGTGGATGAACACTATGTACCAACGAGAGCTACGCATCGTCGACACATCTATTATGGCCGGCTTACAGCAAGGAACAGCTTTTTTTGCGTCAACATCCATATTTGCAATCGGTGGCACATTTGCTCTCTTGAATGCGGCAGAAGAGGTTTTGGATGTCTTCAGCCACCTGCCCTACGCCATTGAAATGACGCGTGCAGAGTGGGAAACAAAAATCATTGGTCTTTTGACAATTTACGCCTACGCATTCTTCAAATTCGGCTGGGCGTATCGGTTGTTTAACTACGCTTCCATGCTGGTTGGAGCTGTGCCAGCCAAAGAAGAACCAATGCCACAACATGCAAAATTGGCTGCGCAGAGCGCTGCAGATATGACGATTCTGGCAGGGATACATTTCAACCGAGGCTTGCGGGCCTTCTTCTTTGCGATGGGCTTCCTTGGCTGGTTCATCAGTGCATCGCTGTTTATTGTTACCAGCACACTTGTTGTTCTGGTGCTTCTCAGACGGCAGTTCTGGTCTGCCTCGCTGCAAGCTGCCCGTGCAGGTTTGCACGAGGACGAAGCGTGACTAGTCAACAGGATGACATCGACGCAAAAATTCTAGAACTGGTTTCCGCGCGCGGTTCCAACGAGAGTATTTGCCCCTCTGAAGTCGCGCGTGCGCTGGTTGGATCCGATGAAAAGGAATGGCGTTTGTTAATGAAACCCATCCGAGCCAGAGCAGTTGAACTTGCGCAAAATGACAAGATTCAAATCAGACGGAAGGGAAAACGTGCTGACCCAGAAAGCTTCAAAGGCGTCTATCGCTTGAGCGCGGTCTAACTCCAAGGGGTTACTAGCGGAGGCTACGTTTGCACATAGCAAGGTTTTTGATTGGTTTAGCTGACTCATTTCAGCTACGAAAAACTAACCTTTAGGCTCTGGGGCACTCATGATCCGCAAACCCAATACGCTCGACTACACCTTGCTCCTCATGTTGGTGGTTATTTGGGCCTCAGCTTTTCTGGCAATCAAAGTTGTGGTGCCGGAAATCGGCCCTTTGTGGCTGGCAACCATACGCGTATTGATCGGCTTTACTGTTCTGTTGCCATGGGCACTTTGGCGCGGCTTCATTTGGCCATCTAAATGTCGCCAATGGCGCTTGCTAACTGCGATTGCAATACTGAATGTCGCGGCACCATTCTTTCTCATCTCTTGGGCAGAGCTGACAATCGATGCAGGCATTGCATCGCTTTTGATGGGAGTCGGGCCCTTTATCGCGCTTGTTGCAAGCCACTTTTTCACCAATGATGACAAGTTCACTCCCGCCAAACTGATCGCGGTCCTGCTTGGGTTCACCGGGATTCTGGTCGTAGTTGGGGCAGATGCAATTCTCGGGTTAGGTGAAAATCTACCATCGCAACTGGCTGCTTTGTGCGGCTCTGCCTGCTATGTTGCATCCGGAATTCTGATCAGGCGTCTAGAGGGTTTTCCGCCCGTCCGTTTGTCGTGCCTGGTTCTTGGAATTGCTGGTGTGATCCTTGTCGCATTTGCAACTGTTATTGACGGTGTACCCAACCTCTCAATTAGCGGAACAGCGTGGGTACTCCTGATCTATCTTGGATTGGTTCCAACAGGAATTGGATACATTTTAAGGTACAGGCTTATTCAAGCAATCGGCGTTAGCGCGTTTGCGCTAGGCCTCAATCTAATCCCTGTCTTTGGCATCGCGATGGGAGCATTTTTCCTGGGAGAGGCAATCTCCTGGACCGTAGTGGTCGCACTGATACTTGTAATGAGTGGTCTGTTGGTCTCGCGTATGGGGAACCAAACTAGCACTAAAAAAGACTAACGGGCGTCGTTCCCGACAACTAGCGGATACATATCCAAAACACGTCGAGCCGTTTCCTGCCGCATGCAATCTGCTCTTAAAACGCGCGCCAATGAACCACCCTCATACAGGGCATCGAACAAATCGCATTTTAAATCTCGATAGGATATCCATGCCCGCTGTATGTCCCTCAACCCAGGAAATGAACCATTCTCACTCAAAATCTGATAATATGTATTCAGCAGGGAATCCCACGCGCGCATCTCATCTAAATTGCAGATTTCCATACCAGCGGTGTTTTGATTTTCAGGCCGTGCAATGCAGCTATCGGATGAATATCCAATGCAACTATATTTAGATTGGTTGCGAGCTGTTGCCGTTTGCATACACCCTTCCAAGCCTTGAGTGAGCCCCAAAAGCGGATCTTCAAACCTGTCCAGATGGTTATTAGCGTGTGCGGGGAAAAACAGAAATATAGCCATAGAGGCCACGATAAGATGTTTCAAACTCACGACTGGTATCCCAACGTTCATTAATGTGGTCCCGACGGCCGTACATTGCCAACGGGACCACCTTACCTCATTTAACTTCGCTGGAATCGTTCACGATCTTTCCGGACAAGCCATAATCAATGGCCTCTTGCGCACTCATCCAGTAATCACGATCAGTATCTTTCTCGATCTGATCAATTTTTTGACCTGTCGCGTCTGCAAAGATTTTATTCAGGCGATCACGCATCTTGATGATCTCACGCGCTTGAATTTCTATATCACTCGCCGCGCCACCTGCGCCGCCCGAGGGTTGATGCAACAAGAAACGCGTATTTGCGGTGGCAAAGCGGTTCTTTTTTGGCACAGACACGTAAATCAACGCGCCAGCGCTCGCGACCCAACCAGTTCCCAGAATATTGACTGTCGGCTTAATGAACCGGATCATATCGTGGATCATGTCACCAGATTCCACGTGACCGCCAGGTGATGAAACGATAACCAAAATCGGATCATCCGAGGCCTGCGCCAAGGCAAGCAGGCGCGCGCTTACATCGCGTGCCATATCTTGCGACACTTGTCCTGTAATCAAAACAGTCCGCGCTTCAAACAAATGCTTATCTACAGAGGCGGATTTATCCTTGTCGTCTTCTTTTTTCTTGTCGTCATCGTCAAGCCGGGCCGGACTGGAGGCATATGTCATATGGTGTTCCGTTTCTTAGGCGAGAATTGTTGTATCGATATGGCATTGCATTGCCGCGTGGACAAGAGCCAATGTTAGCTTGCTAGTCCTGAGCAAATCATGACATTTCACTCATTCCTAAATCATAGCGGTTTTCAATTGCCTTAACGCGCTGATTTTGACAATTTTAGGAAAACAAATTTGGGAGTCGTATTATGGATGTTCGCGCCGCAGTTGCCTTTGAAGCTGGCAAACCCTTGGAGGTCACTACAGTTCAGCTGGAAGGCCCACAGGCCGGTGAGGTATTGGTTGAAATCAAAGCCACTGGGATTTGCCATACTGACGAGTTCACACGCTCCGGTGCAGATCCGGAAGGTCTGTTCCCCGCAATTCTCGGTCATGAAGGCGCAGGAGTTGTTGTAGAGGTTGGTGCAGGCGTCACATCGGTAAAACCGGGAGATCACGTAATCCCACTTTACACACCAGAATGTCGCGAATGCGAATATTGCCTGCATCCAAAAACTAATTTGTGCCAATCAATTCGCACAACACAGGGCCAAGGACTGATGCCCAACGGCACGTCACGCTTCTCCGTGGATGGCCAACCCATCATGCACTATATGGGCACATCAACATTCGCGAACTACACAGTTCTGCCTGAAATCGCCCTCGCAAAGGTACGCGAAGACGCTCCCTTTGAATCTATTTGCTATATTGGCTGCGGTGTAACCACCGGCATTGGCGCAGTTATTAACACAGCAAAAGTTGAGCCTGGATCTAATTGCGTGGTTTTCGGCCTAGGCGGCATCGGCCTCAATGTAATTCAAGGCTGTAAGCTGGCCGGCGCAAACATGATTGTGGGCGTTGACATGAACAACAGCAAGAAGGAATGGGGAGAGAAATTCGGCATGACCCATTTCGTGAATCCGTCAGAAGCAGGTGACGATTTGGTTTCACATCTGGTTGAGTTGACGGGTGGCGGTGCTGATTACTCCTTTGAATGTATCGGCAACACAACCGTTATGCGTCAGGCTCTTGAGTGCTGTCACAAGGGTTGGGGCGAGTCGATTATCATCGGCGTCGCTGGAGCAGGCCAAGAAATCTCCACACGTCCGTTTCAACTCGTGACGGGCCGTTCCTGGCGCGGCACCGCATTTGGCGGCGCGCGGGGGCGTACCGATGTTCCAAAAATTGTGGACTGGTACATGGAAGGCAAAATTCAAATCGATCCCATGATTACCCACACCATGCCCCTGGATGATATCAACAAGGGATTTGATTTGATGCACTCGGGTGAATCTATCCGCAGCGTTGTGCTTTATTAGGAGCAGCTATGCCCGAATTGAATTTGTTGGAAGAGCGTCATTCTCATGGCGGACTGCAACGTGTCTACAGCCATTGGAGCGAGAGTTGCCAGTGCACCATGACATTCGCAATCTTTCTGCCGCCACAATCGGAAATTGCCCCCTGCCCCACTCTGACCTATTTGTCTGGCCTTACCTGCACTCATGCAAATGTTATGGAGAAAGGCGAGTATCGCCGCGCAGCAGCAGAACACGGGCTAATTATCGTTTGTCCCGATACAAGCCCGCGTGGTGAGAATGTGCCTGACGATGAAGCTTATTATTTTGGATGTGGTGCCGGGTTTTATCTGGATGCCACAACGTCCGGGTTCAGCAAGAACTACAATATGGAAAGCTACATTACAGCCGAGCTTCCAAATCTCGTTTCTGAGCATTTTGATGTTAGCGATTCAAAAGACTCCATCTTCGGCCACTCAATGGGCGGACATGGAGCAATGACACTGGCTCTCAAAAACCCCGACCTTTACAAATCCGTTTCAGCCTTTGCTCCAATTTCGAACCCAAGCACAACTGACTGGGGCAAGAATGCTTTTTCAAAGTATCTGGGAGACGATCAGAGGCTTTGGCGTGCCGCGGATTCGGTAGCATTAATTGAAGATGGAAAAAATGTGCCGGAAATTCTTGTAGACCAAGGTCTTGGCGATGAATTTCTGGAAGGAAGCCTGAAGCCTGAAAGCCTTAGGGAAGCATGTGCGAATTCAAGCATCGACCTTACCCTTCGTTTGCATGAAGGATACGATCACTCCTACTATTTCATATCCAGCTTTATGTCAGACCATATTGCCTGGCATGCAAAACGGCTTAAGGCTTAACTTGTTCGGCTTGCCAGACCGGCATACCCCTCTTTATTCAGAGGGGAATATTATCGTGTTTCTTCCAAGGGTTTTCTAACTGCTTGTTTTTAAGCAGTTTCAAGGCTCTTGAGACACGCCTGCGAGTTGAATGCGGCATAATCACATCGTCGATGTATCCGCGCTCTGCTGCTACAAATGGCGACAGGAAACGCTCCTCATAACCTTTGGTATGCTCAGCAATCTTTTCATCATCTTTGATGTCTTTGCGAAATATGATTTCTACGGCTCCCTTTGCACCCATGACGGCAATCTCAGCGCTTGGCCAGGCATAGTTGACATCGCCGCGCAGATGCTTTGAGGCCATCACATCATACGCGCCGCCATACGCTTTGCGGGTGATGACGGTGATTTTCGGAACCGTGGCTTCCGCGTAGGCAAACAGCAACTTTGCGCCGTGCTTGATGAGCCCGCCATATTCCTGTGATGTGCCAGGTAGAAACCCGGGAACATCTACAAAGGTAATGATTGGAATGTTAAAGCAGTCGCAAAACCGCACAAACCGCGCAGCTTTCCGGCTAGCATCGCTATCCAGGACACCAGCTAAAACCATCGGTTGGTTTGCAACGATGCCTACAGTCCGTCCCTCCATTCGCCCAAAACCAACGACAATATTTGCAGCGTGCCTTTCCTGCACTTCAAAGAAGTCTGCATCATCGAGTGTTTTGATTATGAGTTCTTTGACATCGTAAGGTTTGTTTGCACTGTCTGGAATCAACGTATCCAGAGACATCTCAATCCGATCAGGATCATCCATTTGAGCCAGTTCAGGAATGTCCGCTGTATTGCTCGCTGGCAGAAAGTCGACCAATCTACGAATTTCCAGCAAGGCCTCCACATCATTGTCAAACGCACCATCTGCTATGGACGACTTCGTTGTATGGACAGATGCACCGCCAAGTTCTTCTGCAGTCACTGTTTCATTGGTTACCGTTTTCACCACATCAGGCCCGGTGACAAACATGTAGCTAGTATCGCGCACCATGTAGATGAAATCGGTCATCGCCGGCGAATAAACATCGCCGCCAGCGCAAGGCCCCATGATAACAGAAATCTGCGGGATCACACCGGATGCCAGCACATTGCGCTGAAACACTTCGCCATAACCGCCGAGCGCCGCGACACCTTCTTGAATCCTGGCGCCACCAGCGTCGAACAGGCCAATAATAGGCGTCCGGTTTTTTAGCGCCATATCCTGAATTTTATTTATTTTCTGCGCGTGTGTTTCTGAAAGGGAACCACCAAACACAGTGAAATCCTTGGCAAACACAAATATTGGACGTCCGTTGATGGTGCCCCACCCTGTCACAACGCCATCGCCAGCAAACTTGGTATCTTCCATACCAAAATCGGTACAGCGATGCTGGACGAACATGTCGTACTCTTCAAAGGACCCTTCATCGAGTAGAACTTGAAGACGCTCGCGAGCCGTTAGTTTGCCTTTTGCGTGCTGGGCATCAGTGCGGCGTTGCCCACCGCCCTGCTTGGCTTCTTTGCGTCGAGCTTCCAGCTCATCCAATACAGAGGTCATACAATTCCCAACCTTATGCTTTGAAAGGCGCTTTTACGATTTGGCCTTAATTGCAATTAGGATTAGCACGCTGCCGGGCGCAAGGAGAAGGTAATCATTCGTCGGATAAGCTGTGCGCCGCCATGAGCGCTACTTGGAACTCACCCCAACGGTAGGCCCGGCGTGCCTCAGCTTCCTCATCGCTGCCCCATTCAGAAATGTTCCAGTCTTCATCCACATGCGCAGCCGCCCAGGCATCTTCAACAGAAAGAAACCGTTTTGCAGCGCCAAGAGCAATCAGCACCGAGCCAGAAATTGCTGTCATGACCTGAAGCCCTGCCAACGCAAGATAGTCGTTGTGAAATCCACGAACCGCTTTCGTAATACGTGCAACACTATCGCTGGGCTGCTCAACAAACATCATACCTTCTGCCAAGACAAACTTGGCATCATAGGTCTCGCGCACATATTCCAAAATTGGATCCCAGTGACGTCGCTGCATCTGCACCAACCCTTCCGGTTGCCCCGCGCGATAAAATAACAGATCGCTGTTCGCAAAATTTGCGATTTCATTTGAAACCGCCTCTAGCTCGGCAGAAACACCATCAATCGCGGAGTTTGCGAGGCGCGTGTATGGCATTTTCGCAGGATCTATATGTTCAACCTGCTCAGACCACTCTTTGGCCATTTGCGTCGCAAAACGCTCGTTTGTGACCGCCAGAGGTTTCTTTGCGGGTGTCTTTGCCGAACGGCTATCCAACAAGAGCTGAAATCCGCCACTTCCTTTCTCAATAGAAGCGCTTTTATAAAAGCGTTTGGGAAGTTCTGGAGCGGAATGCTTTTGCGCCCGGCGAACAGGATCATCATCGAAGTCAGTCAATGTGTCTCTCATTTGGCTTTAACCGGCAACTAGGTGTGACTGCAGCTGTGCAAAATTGTCGAACAGCATGGTAGCACCAGACGCCGTCAATTCAGAGACGTCGTGGTAACCCCACGTAACGCCCAATCCAACAATATTTGCATTCGCTGCCATGGTCATATCAAAACTCGTATCGCCAATAAGAACAGTTTCCTGCGCGGAAATGCCAGTTTCTTCCAACGCTTGAAATACCATACCTGGATTTGGCTTTGATGGTGAGTTGTCCGCCGTTTGAATAGTGGCAAACTGTCCTTCCAGCCCATGCAGTTTTATGATCGCGTCCATGCCGCGACGCGATTTCCCGGTCGCAATACCGACCAGCGTTCTGTCGTCCTTCGCCAGCATTTCCAGGCATTCTAAAGCGCCGTCATAGAGGGGTTCATGATAGTCTGTGTTGCTACGCAGTTTAAAGAAGCTCTTCTTGTAGGCCGCTACCATTTCTTCAATGGGATGGTCTTCATCGGTCAAGTCAGCCATTGCTTCATGCAAGGACCGGCCAACAATAGACAAGGTCCTGGTGCGTGATGGTGGCTCAATACCAACAGTTTCAAAAGCTCCGTTCATTGCCGCAACTATCATGTGTTGGCTATCCACCAACGTTCCATCGCAATCAAACAACACCAAACGCATCAATCAATACTCATCTTCTTCCAACGTGCCATTCTCCTCGTCAAAGCCAAGCAGATTAAATGTCTGTTTGATGTGTGGCGAGAGTGGTGCAGTAATATCGAGTTTTGATAGTCCAAGATGCGGCGCCGGATGTGGAATCACAATTCGGTGTGCGTGCAAATGCAAACGCTTTTGGATGCCGTTGGGCAGTTCCCAATTTTCAATATCAAAATATTTTGGATCACCGATGATCGGTGTCCCGATGTATTGTGTGTGAATCCGCAGTTGGTGCGTGCGCCCTGTAATTGGCTTCAATTCCAGCCACGACAGACGATCACCAGCTTTTTCAATAATTCGGTAATTGGTAATTGCATGGTCCGCGTCAGGCTCCCCATGCCGCACAACGCGCATACGGTCTCCATCTTCCGTATTTTCCTTCAAAAGATGCGTCGAGATACGCGCTTCACTTGGTCGCGGCACACCTTTAACCACCGCCCAATAAGTCTTCTGTGTATCGCGGTGCTTAAAAGACTCAGCCATATTTTTCGCAGCACTGCGTGTTTTTGCGATCAACAAAACGCCAGTGGTATCCCGATCCAAACGATGAACCAGTCTGGGTTTTTGGCCTTTTTTGTCCCGGAAAGCCTCGAGCATACCGTCCACATGACGGCTGACACCAGAACCACCCTGCACTGCAAGGCCAAACGGCTTGTTTAAAACAATGACATGCTTGTCTTCATGCAGAATGAGCGACTTTAAGAAAGTCGCGTCGTCTTCTTTCCATGCTGCTTTTGATTGACCAAGCGCCTGATCTGGCGCTGCTGCCCCCGATAGAGGCGGAACACGCACCATCTGGCCGGCCAGCAATCGGGTTGACGTTTTTACCCGGCCACCTTCCACACGAATTTGACCAGATCGTAAAAGCTTCTGCAGCTGTCCAAACCCGATTCCGGGGAAGTGTGTTTTGAACCAGCGGTCCAGCCGCATATCTGCTTCATCCGGATCAACCTTCATCATTTTAACGGCGTTCATGCCAGTATCCTAACTAACTTCGCGCCAGCTACTACAGCCGCCAGACAAAGCATCAATTTTGCCGCTACATAAAGGATGGCAACACCGCCTTCGCCACGCTCCCACAATTGCATTGTCTCAAGTGAAAATGCTGAGAAGGTTGTAAACCCACCCAAAAGCCCGGTCATCAGAAACAACCGAACCGTGTCAGAGCCGCCACGTAACATGAAATGGCTCGCAATAGCGCCCATCAACAATGATCCAACAATATTTACAAACAAGGTCCCCATCGGGTATGCGCCACCTGCAAGGCGAACAATCAAAAGCCCACTTCCATAGCGCAGCATTGCACCTATGGCACCACCAACGGCGACCGCCAGGAACCCGCTCACGAAAGTTGTAGGCCGAATATCCAGCCTTCCTTCCGAGCAGCAACCAGCCCGCGAGGATTTGCAAATAACGACGGATCGGCAGACAGCGATTTCAAAGCCGCAACTGACACTACCGCGTCAGCTTCGTCCTGAATGCTCATTTCCGGCGGACTACCTGAGAAAAAATGATCCAGAACCGTCATGATCGTATCATTGTCATAGGCCCGCTTGAGCCCAGCCATCTGATAATAAAGGCTGGGATAAATTTCACACAGTACGACATTCGCATTGTCAATCGGATCGAAGGGCCAAATGGCTATACGGCTGTCATTCATGTCGCGTAGAGCCTGAAACATCCGCATCCCTGCAAATGAACCAGGTCCTACCTGCTTTGCACCCATACAGTGGTAAATGCTGGCGGGCTTTGGGGACAATTGTCGTTCTGTTTCGCGAAAGCGATCAAAGCGAAACTTATCGCCCCGGTAACGGTCACACAAAATGTAGGGTGAAAATGCAGAGTCCAAATTCCGAATGGCAGGCCCTGCGTAGTAGTGAGCTTCTCCAGAACAAGTAATCTCTACCAAGTTCCACAGGTCTTCCACAGAGTTGAGACGAATATTTTCATCTGGTAGTGGACCCTCTTCTGGCCACGGCACAGAAAAGCAAAAGTCCAAGCCGACCAAAGTTCGTCTGTCAGCACGAGCCAGCTTTGCAATCAGATTTTTGATAACAACCCGGCCCCAGTTTTTCGCATCTGGAAGGCGCATGAGAACGGGTCCGGTTCCAGCTTCTATATCCAGATAGGCGATCTGGATACCACGTTGCCGCTCGCCCATAGCGCCCGACCAATCAATAGCCAAAAACCTGTCAAACTGGTTCATTCAGTCCTCGTTCGCTTCATTTTGCCTGCGGTCCTGCCGCAGTTTTTCCCAGTAGTCCAGACGTTTTTGAAGATCACGTTCAAATCCGCGCGGTACGGGTTCATAAAACTGTGTATCACCTAGTGCGTCTGGCAGATAGCGCTGTCCGGAAAAGGCGTCAGGCTGGTCATGATCATAAAGGTATCCCCCGCCATATCCCTCCGACTTCATAAGTTTCGTTGGTGCATTCAAAATGTGTTTGGGCGGTGTTAGTGAACCATTGGCTTTGGCAGCACTCCTTGCAGCCTTGTAGGCCTTGTACAACGCATTCGATTTAGGTGCTGTAGCCACATATACCGTCGCCTGCGCCAATGCCAACTCCCCCTCGGGACTACCAAGAAACTCAAATGAGTCACGCGCTGCGATGCACTGCGTCAGCGCTTGCGGATCTGCAAGCCCGATATCCTCAGAAGCCATGCGTACCAGGCGACGCGCCAAAAAGAGTGGATCCTCTCCAGCATCTAACATGCGGCAAAGGTAGTATAGGGCAGCTTGAGGGTCAGATCCGCGAACGGATTTATGCAGCGCTGAAATCAGATTATAGTGACCATCTTCGCTTTTATCATAGATCGGTGCGCGCCGCTGAAGCACTTCCTGCAACGTTTCCGCATCAAATGTTTCGAATTCACTGGCTGCACGCCAGACCTCTTCTGCCAGACTGAGCGCCGCGCGACCATCGCCGTCCGCCATACGAACGAGTGAGGCACGAGCTTGCGCATCCAAAGGAAGTTTTTTTTCTAAAAACTCCTCCGCACGGTCAAGCATCAAACCAATAGCATCATCATCAAGTGATTTAAAAACCAGCACTTGAGCGCGGGATAAAACAGCGGAATTCAACTCGAAAGACGGGTTTTCAGTGGTGGCACCCACCAAGGTGACAGTGCCGTCTTCCATAACCGGCAAAAAAGCATCCTGTTGCGCCCGGTTGAACCGGTGGATCTCATCCACAAACAAGAGCGTGCCCTGCCCGGTTGTGCGCCTGTGTCGGGCGGTTTCAAATATCTTCTTTAGGTCTGCAACCCCCGAAAATATGGCTGATAATTGTTCAAAGTGCAGATCGGTTTCATTTGCCAACAACCTTGCCACAGTGGTTTTACCTGTTCCAGGCGGTCCCCAAAATACCAGAGAACCAACCCTACCACTGCGCAACATCCGTGTGAGCGTTCCATCAGACCCAACAATATGGTCTTGCCCAACGACTTCGCTTAGCTTGTCTGGTCGCAACCGGTCGGCCAGTGGTCTGGGCGCATCGGCACCCATTCCTGCGGCTTCAAAGAGCGAAGACACGGATTACCCCCCAATCGCGAACCGTAGAACTCGGCCGCCACGATCCAGCTTGAAGCGCCAGATGCGGCCACCACGACCAATACGCCGCACCATCTGACGCGCATTTTTCATTTCCCGTCCGTTTAACTCCAGCACGATGTCACCTTCCCTGAAACGGTAACGTTGTGCAGGAGAGCCAGGCTCAACAGATACGATCACGACGCCCTCATTTTTGGATGACCCGATTTCCTGTGCCAAGGCTGGCGATAAGTTTGCGATAATTGCTCCTGATAGCGGCGAGCGTCCGGTCACCATCTGCTCATCACGTGGAACAGTTTCGGGGGGCGGCTCCAACTGCAAACTGATGCGCAGTCTCCTGTTACCTCGACGGACCAGAAATGTGACCTCTTCGCCAAGGCTTCGCGTTGCAAGACGATATCCCAGCTCGTCCGGATCATCCAGGCGATGGCCCTCCATGCGCAGGATTAGATCGCCCACACGAATGCCGACCCGATCAAACGGACCATTACGTTCCACCTTGGTGACCAACGCACCCCTTGGACGATTGAGGCCCATGCTTTCAGCTATATCTGATGACACAACCTGAAAACGTGCGCCGAGCCAGGGCCGTTGGACAATGTCACCCATACCCGCCGCATCTACAACAACCCGGACCATGTTGGACGGAATGGCAAAACCAATGCCGTTAGACCCCCCAGATCGGGAAAAGATGGCTGTGTTAACACCCACCAAGCGTCCCTGCATGTCCACCAAGGCACCACCAGAATTACCCGGATTGATTGCAGCATCTGTCTGGACGAAGAATTGATAGTCTGTGACACCAACACGGGTACGCGCCAGTGCAGAGACAATACCGCTGGTAACTGTTTGGCCAACACCGAATGGGTTGCCAATTGCAAGGACCAGATCGCCCACCTCCAGCGCATCGCTATTGGCAAAGTCCAGATAGGGGAAAGTAACCCGCCGACCATCCAGATCGATACGCAGAATAGCGAGGTCAGTACGCTCATCTTTCAGCACAATTTCCGCCTCAAACTCGCGCTTGTCTGAAAGCACGACCTTGATGGTGCTAGCGTCTTTAATGACGTGGTTGTTGGTGACGATAATTCCATTCGGGTCGACGATAACGCCAGATCCCAGAGAACTGGTTTCGCGTTGTCGGCGTGGCCTCGTTCCGGGTGCTTCACCACCAAAAAAGCGTCGAAAGAAGGGATCATTCCCAAAGGGAGACTGTCGACGTTCCGACACCATACGCGTCGCGTATACGTTAACAACGGCAGGTGCTGCCCGTTTTACCACAGGTGAGAAACTCAGGTTAACCTGCTCTCTGGATTGAGGCACCTGCTGAGCATGGGATGACGGCATCGCCACAACAAGCGCAAGACTTGAACAGACAACAAGTAAACTAAAGACACGTGCGAAAAAGCGCATACCGCTATCCCCAAATAATTACGTCAGACAGATGTTTCAATTGTTTCTTCTACGCCTACACAAGGCAAAGAAAAAGGCGGCACAAAGGCCGCCTTTACACAGTTTTGCTGAACAATGTTCAACTTCCGAGCCTGCATTAAGCGGCTTCGGTTTCCATAACTTCTTCGCTCTCGGCGCGTGCACGATCTTCCGCGCCTTTCGCATCAACATCGCGATCAACAAGCTCAATCACGCCAACTGGAGCATTATCACCAAAACGGTAACCAGCTTTAAGAACGCGTGTATATCCGCCTTGACGGTCTTTGTAACGCTCAGCAAGCGTATCAAATAATTTTCCAACAGCTGCAATATCGCGAACCTGCGAAATCGCCTGACGACGTGCATGCAGATCGCCGCGTTTTGCAAGTGTAATCAGCTTTTCAACAACCGGACGAAGCTCTTTCGCTTTCGGCAGTGTTGTCACGATTTGCTCATGGGTAATGAGCGACGCTGACATATTTGCGAACATGGCCTTGCGGTGGCTCGATGTACGATTGAGCTTGCGGCCTGATTTCCGGTGGCGCATGGCCCTCTCCTCTTTCTCTCTTCGCCTCGGACCTTGTAGATTTGCTACCAGGTATCCGAGGTCTTCAACACACTAAACAGCTAAAGCCTAATTGGCCTAGTACTGGTCTTCAAATCGTTTTGCCAGATCATCGATGTTTTCCGGCGGCCAGTTTTCAACTTCCATACCAAGATGGAGGCCCATTCCAGCCAAAACTTCTTTGATCTCGTTAAGCGATTTGCGACCAAAGTTTGGAGTGCGAAGCATTTCGCTCTCTGTTTTTTGGATCAAATCGCCAATGTAGACGATGTTGTCGTTTTTCAGGCAGTTTGCCGAACGTACAGACAATTCCAATTCGTCGACTTTTTTCAACAGAGCCGGGTTGAACGCCAATTCTGGTGTCTGATCTTCAACAACTTCTTTCTGAGGCTCTTCGAAGTTCACAAAGATAGATAGTTGATCCTGCAGAATACGCGCAGCAAACGCTACGGAATCTTCAGGTGAAATTGAACCATCTGTTTCAACAGTCAGAAGCAGCTTGTCATAGTCCAGAACCTGTCCCTCACGGGTATTCTCGACTTTGTAAGATACTTTGCGAACCGGGGAATAAAGACTATCGACCGGGATAAGGCCGATCGGCGCATCTTCTGGACGGTTGCGCTCGGCGGACACGTAGCCCTTGCCAGTATTCACAGTGAACTCAATACGAATCTCTGCACCTTCATCCAATGTACAAAGCACCAGATCCGGGTTCAAAATTTCCACATCGCCAACCGTTTGGATATCACCAGCGGTAACAGCACCAGGGCCCTGTTTGCGAACAGTCATACGCTTTGGGCCATCGCCTTCCATCTTCACAGCGATTGCCTTGACGTTAAGAACGATGTCGGTAACGTCTTCACGTACGCCCGGGATGGACGAAAATTCGTGCAACACACCATCAATCTGGACAGCGGTTACAGCGGCACCTTGCAAGGATGACAACAAGATGCGGCGAAGCGCATTACCAAGTGTCATACCAAAGCCACGCTCAAGTGGCTCGGCAACGATCGTCGCCACGCGGAGCGGCTCGTCACCAGGCTTAACTTCAAGCTTGGTTGGCTTAATTAGTTCCTGCCAATTTTTCTGGATCATAAGATAATCCCTTCTCAGCCTATGAGGCTCTGTTCAGCACCGTTTTTATCTGCTCTGACAATTGAGCTGACTTTTCGGCTAATTCGCTTCTTTGTTTTTCGGCTTCAAAATGCAGATACGAACCGAGCAACAAGAAAAACGCCAAAAGACTGTTGGAAACATTCCCAACAGCCCAAACACTCTTGTACTAAACGCGACGCCTTTTAGGCGGGCGGCAACCATTGTGCGGAATAGATGTCACGTCACGAATAGTCGTAACAGTGAAACCTGCAGCCTGAAGCGCACGCAGAGCAGACTCACGACCGGAACCTGGACCACGAACTTCAACTTCAAGAGTTTTCATACCATGCTCTTGCGCCTTGCGGGCAGCATCTTCACTGGCAACCTGAGCCGCATAGGGCGTAGATTTACGTGAGCCTTTGAAACCCATCGTACCAGCAGAGGACCATGAAATAGTATTCCCCTGCGCGTCTGTGATTGTGATCATGGTGTTGTTGAACGTGGAATTAATATGGGCCACGCCAGAAATGATATTTTTACGTTCGCGGCGGCGAACACGTGAGGCATCTTTTGCCATCGTTTAGTCCTTTCGATCTCAGCGCCGCCGTAAAACCAGCGGCTCCACCGAACAATCCGTAGAATGTCAGCTAAATTATTTCTTCTTACCGGCAATAGCTTTCGCAGGACCCTTGCGAGTACGTGCGTTCGTATGAGTACGTTGACCACGTACCGGCAGACCACGACGATGGCGTAAACCGCGATAGCAGCCCAAATCCATCAGACGTTTAATGTTCATCGCGCGTTCACGGCGAAGATCACCTTCAACCATGTAATCCTGATCGATAGCTTCGCGAATCTGCAAAACTTCCGCATCAGATAGTTCGTTAACCCGACGCTCTGCAGGGATGTCGACCTTAGTCACAATTTCCTGAGCTTTCGCAGCACCAATGCCATGAATATACTGCAGGGCAATGACCACGCGTTTATTGGTCGGAATGTTGACGCCAGCAATACGTGCCAAAACCGTCTCTCCTCATAATATCATCAGCACCGATGCCAATGATGTAATTCGTTATCCATCAAAACAAACAAGACCACCTCGGCCCCGGAAAATCCCGGCCCCAATGTGGTCAGTCGTTTCATGTGTTTGCGGGTATCTATAGGACTCGGTGCCGACTCGTCAACAGCCAAATCCATACATAATGCCGCTATGCAACCTCTTTCAAGACCGCCTGTATTGACGACCTCACTTCTTCCATCGATTGCATACCATCCACAGAGCGCAATAGGCCTGTTCCTCGATAGTAATCTATCAATGGCTGTGTCTGGTCACGATACACTGACAAGCGTTTGGCCAAAGCCTCTGCATTGTCGTCGGCACGCGGTCCACCCACTGTTTCCTCTGCCCGTTTTATAATCCGATCCAAAAGAATGCCTTCATCAACTGCCAACTCTACAACTGTGTTGAGTTTCAGTCCTTTTTCCTTGAGCATCACGTCAAGCGCTTCTGCTTGCGCAACCGTACGCGGGAACCCATCAAGGATAAATCCATTCGTGCAGTCTGCCTCATCAACCCTGTCAGAAACAATTCCAACAACGATCTCGTCAGAAACCAAGTCTCCACGGTCCATTATTTCTTTTGCCTGAAGTCCCACTGGAGTTTTAGCCGCAACAGCAGCGCGCAACATGTCTCCGGTTGACAGCTGAGCGATACCTTGCTCCTCAACCATGAATTTCGCCTGCGTACCTTTTCCAGCCCCTGGTGGCCCCAGCAGTATCAGTCTCATCTACGTTTTCCCCCGCGCAACTTGGATTTTTTCACCAGCCCCTCATATTGGTGTGCAAGCAAATGCCCCTGCACTTGAGAAACTGTATCCATGGTTACGCTGACCACGATCAAAAGGGAAGTACCACCAAGGTAGAACGGCACGCCAGTCGCGGAAATAAGGAACTCTGGTAGCAAGCAAACAACGACCATGAACACAGCACCAATCACTGTAATTCGTGTCAGTACATAGTCAATGTAAGTAGCCGTCCGCTCACCAGGGCGAATCCCCGGAATGAACCCACCATGTCGTTTCAAGTTGTCAGCTGTATCAGCCGGATTAAACACGATCGCTGTGTAGAAGAAACAGAAGAACGCAATCATCGCCGCGTAGAACAGCATATACAAAGGTTGCCCGTGCCCAAGCCATGCGGCAACAGCATTCAGCCATTCAGGGCCCGTCCCGCTTGCAAATCCAGCCACAGTTGTCGGCAGCAGCAGAAGCGAAGAGGCAAAAATCGCCGGGATCACACCAGCAGTATTCAACTTTAACGGCAGGTGAGAGGAATCACCCTGGAACATCCGGTTGCCCATTTGCCGCTTTGGATACTGAATTATCAAACGGCGCTGAGCACGTTCCACAAACACAATCAGCATAATAGTTGCAATCGCGAGTGCGATAATAATCAAGATGAGGAATGTCGATATGGCGCCCTGACGGCCCAATTCCAACGTTCCAGCAATGGCACCAGGCAAGCCCGCCACAATGCCAGCAAAGATGATCAATGAGATACCGTTACCAATACCGCGCGCTGTAATCTGCTCACCAAGCCACATCAGGAACATTGTTCCTCCTGTCAGGGTGATAATAGTCGACAATTTGAAGAACCAGCCTGGATCTGTGACGATATTGGTACCGCCTTCAAGACCAGCGGCAATGCCATAAGACTGCAAGATCGCAAGCAGCACAGTGCCATAACGGGTGTACTGATTGATCTTTTTTCGGCCTTGCTCGCCCTCTTTCTTCAATTGCTCAAGAGTAGGAACAACAGTCGTCATCAGCTGAATGATAATAGATGCCGAAATATACGGCATAATACCCAAAGCAAAAATAGCCATACGTTCCACGGCACCGCCGGCGAACATATTGAAGAGGCCAATAACGCCTTGCTGGGCCTGATCAAACGCCTGCGCGAACGCGTCAGGGTTGATACCTGGCAGGGGAATATAAGTTCCAAGCCGATAAACAAGCAGCGCACCCAGTGTGAACCAGATGCGCTTCTTAAGTTCTGTAGCCTTGGAAAATGCGCCAAAATTGATATTTGACGCTAATTGTTCAGCTGCTGATGCCATTCATTTCTCTCCAAACACCGGCTTTAAAAAAGGCCTAGCCGACAGACGAGAGGAATAAATTGCCTTCGACCTGGCTCTCAACCGGGGTTTTATCAGGCGTCGCCACCAGTATCTTTGTTTGCTGCTTTACTCTCAACGATTGTTACAGAGCTTCCAGCTTTTTCAATCGCTGCAAGAGCTGGCTTGGAACCACCAACAATCGACAGAGCAACTTTTGTTGTCAACTCACCACCACCAATAACACGTATTCCATCGCGCTCACGGCGAACAACACCAGCAGCCACCAGAGCAGCTGCATCGATTGTCGCAGAAGCGTCGAGCTTACCGGCATCGATAGCTTTCTGTAGGCGTCCGAGCGACACTTCGTTCAGATCAGACGCAAATATATTGTTGAAACCGCGCTTTGGAAGACGACGGTGAAGAGGCATTTGACCACCTTCAAAACCGTTAATCGAAACACCACTGCGTGATTTCTGGCCTTTAACGCCACGACCACCAGTTTTGCCCTTACCGGAACCAATGCCGCGCGCAACACGATGGCGGTTCTTTACAGAGCCTTCATTGTCTTGAAGTTCGTTCAGTTTCATCGTTTCAATTCCAGACTTGCCGCGCATTCAACCAAATAGCTGACTAGATATCGCGGTTCGGGTTATCAATTACAAGACACCCCAGATTAAAGATTTGTCAGTGGTGTGGTTTACTCAACCACACGCACCATGTGGCTAACCTTGCGGATCATGCCACGAACAGCAGGAGTATCCTCAAGAGTTGAGCTGCGCTGCAGCTTATTTAGGCCAAGACCAATAAGTGTCGCGCGCTGCTCCTGCGGGCGGCGCAATGGGCTCCCGGTCTGCACAACGGTCAGAGTTTTCTTTTTGCTATCAGCCATGTTGGCCTCCACTCAGTTCTTAAAAGCAGCAAGGAAGCCTAAGCTTCAGCTACTTCCCCGCCTTCGGCCGGTGTACGGCGCGATTGCAGTGTCGATACTTTCAAACCACGGCGTGACGCAACACTGCGCGGGCTGTTCTCATTCTTCAACGCCTCAAACGTTGCGCGTATCATGTTGTAAGGATTGGACGTACCAACTGACTTTGCAACTACGTCCTGCACACCAAGCGTTTCAAAGATAGCGCGCATTGGGCCACCAGCGATGATGCCTGTACCAGCCGGTGCAGAACGCATGGTTACACGCCCAGCACCATGACGGCCGGATGCATCATGATGCAATGTACGACCTTCGCGCAGTGGCACGCGGATCATACCGCGTTTAGCTGCTTCTGTTGCCTTACGAATAGCTTCAGGCACTTCACGGGCCTTACCGTGGCCAAAGCCAACACGTCCCTTTTGATCGCCTACAACCACAAGCGCCGCAAAACCAAAACGACGGCCACCCTTGACCACTTTGGCCACACGGTTGATGTGTACAAGCTTATCGACGAATTCGCTGTCGCGCTCTTCACGATCTCTACCAGCCATGTTCACTCTTTCCAATTTGCGGGAACGTATCCCAATTACCATTTAACAAGCGCTGAGCGCTTAGAATTTCAGACCGCCTTCGCGAGCAGCATCACCGAGCGCCTTGACGCGACCGTGGTAAATAAAACCACCCCGATCAAAGACCACTTCCTGAACCCCTGCACTAACAGCACGCTCGGCAACCAGTTTACCAACCGCAGCCGCAGCATCTTTGTCCGCACCTGTCTTCAGGGAAGACCGCAGGTCCTTGTCCAGTGATGAAGCAGCAGCAAGTGTCTTGCCAGCAACATCATCAATGATCTGCGCGTAGATGTTTTTAGACGACCGGTGCACACTCAACCGAGGACGACCAGTAGAAGTTTTGTGAAGTGAACGACGAACACGGGCGCGGCGACGTTCAAAAAGTGTCATTGTCTTTGCCATGATATCAGCCGTTACTTCTTCTTGCCTTCTTTGCGGAAGATGTACTCATCCGCATATTTAACACCCTTGCCTTTGTAAGGCTCTGGTGGACGATACTTACGGATCTCCGCAGCAACCTGACCGACTTTCTGTTTGTCGATACCGGCAACACTGATTTCCGTTGGCTTGGCACACGTAATCTGGATGCCTTCCGGAATTTCATACAGCACGTCGTGGCTGAAACCGAGAGCGAGTTGCAGGTTCTTACCCTGAACTGCCGCACGATAACCAACACCGTTGATCTGCAAATCCTTTTTGAATCCTTCAGTTACGCCAATCACCAAATTTTCGATGATCGTGCGGGACATACCCCACATTGCGCGTGCCTGATTAGACCCGTCTACTGGCTTCACTTCAATGCCATCATCGCCCATGGATGCGAGCACATGATCAACCATTACAGCCGACAACTCGCCCTTTGGACCCTTAACACTGACCTGTTGGCCATCGATCGTAGCTGTCACTCCCGAAGGAACTGCTACTGCTTTTTTACCAATCCGAGACATCTGACTTACCTGTCCAATTCTCGTTAAACTTCATTACTGTGCACAACGCCTAGAAGACGCGGCACAATACCTCACCACCAACATTCTGGGTACGTGCTTCATGATCGGCCATCACCCCACGAGGAGTAGACACGATAGAAACACCCAGGCCATTGGCCACACGCGGAATACCATCTGCGCCGGCGTAAACACGACGACCAGGTTTTGACACGCGCTCAATTTTTTGAATGACAGGATCGCCGTCAAAATATTTCAGCTCAATCTGAAATTCAGACTTACCCTTGTCGTACTCAACTTCGCTGTAGCCGCGAATGTAGCCTTCAGACTGAAGAACATCCAGAACGCGAGCGCGCAACTTAGACGCAGGAGTGGCACAAGAGCCCTTGCCGCGCATCAGAGCGTTACGAATACGTGTGAGCATATCGCCGAGTGGATCAGACATTGACATGACTGTTTCTCCTTACCAGCTGGACTTGACGAGGCCAGGTACTTTGCCAGCGGAACCAAGTTCACGCAGCGCAATACGCGACATTTTCAATTTACGATAAAAACCACGTGGGCGACCGGAGACTTCACAACGGTTCCGCAAACGGATTTTTGATGAATTACGTGGAAGTTCTGCCAATTTCAACTGAGCGCGAAAACGCTCTTCTGCCGGCAGGCTCTCATCACGTGTCGCAGCTTTCAGGGCAGCACGCTTTTCAGCATACTTGTCCACCAACTTGCGGCGACTATTATTCTTTTCAACAGCGCTTTTCTTAGCCATGCGTATTAGTCCTTAGCGACTCGTTTCCTGATCCGTTACTGACGGAACGGAAAGTTCAATGCCTTGAGCAATGCTCGTGCTTCGTCATCATTGGTTGCTGTTGTGCAAACAATAACGTCCATGCCCCAAACCTGCTCCACCTTGTCGTATTCGATCTCGGGAAACACGATATGCTCTTTGATACCCATGGCGAAGTTGCCATTGCCGTCAAAGCTGTTCGGGTTCAGCCCACGAAAGTCACGAACGCGTGGCAGTGCGATTGTTACCAACCGATCCACAAATTCGAACATGCGGGTTTTGCGAAGAGTTACCTTCGTTCCAAGCGCCATTCCATCACGAACCTTAAAGCCGGCGATAGATTTACGGGCCTTGGTAATAACTGCGCGCTGACCAGCGATTAGTGTCAGGTCTTCGGCCGCAGCTTTAACCTTCTTCTGGTCACCAACACCTTCACCGATACCCATATTGATCACGACTTTGTCGAGACCTGGAACCTGCATTGGGTTTTTGTAACCAAACTCTTCAATGAGTTTGGCACGAATAACCTCGTCATACTGCCCTTTAAGCCGGGCTTGCGTAGCGACATCAGCCATCGATCATTTCTCCGGAGCGCTTGGCGAAGCGAACCTTCTTGCCATCGTCATTAAGTTTGAAACCAACACGGGTTGGCTTTCCGTCTTTCGGATCTTCCAAAGCGAGATTTGAAAGTTGGATAGCAGCTTCCTTGTTGATGATACCACCTTCAACATCAGCAGTCTGACGCTGGTGGCGTTTCACCATGTTAATGCCTGACACAAAGGCACGGCCTTCTTTTGGCAGCATGCGGATAATTTCGCCATTACGGCCCTTATCCTTGCCTGTCAGCACGACCACACGGTCGCCTTTTTTTAATTTAGCAGCCATTAGAGCACCTCTGGCGCGAGCTGGATGATTTTCATGTGGTTCTTAGCGCGCAATTCGCGAGGGATCGGACCAAAAACGCGGGTGCCAACAGGCTCCTTGTTATTGTTCACGATCACAGCTGCATTGCCATCGAACCGGATCACACTACCGTCTGCACGGCGGAGATCTTTACGGGTACGAACGACCACAGCTTTAAGAACATCGCCCTTCTTCACGCGACCGCGTGGAATTGCTTCTTTAACGCTCACGACAATAATGTCGCCAACGGATGCATATTTGCGCTTGGAACCACCAAGCACTTTGATGCACTGCACACGACGTGCGCCGGAATTATCGGCCACCTCGAGGTTGGTTTGCATCTGAATCATAACTGGCTGCCTTTTATGTTAGTGAACAGCAATTTCCGACTGCTGAACGTTCCAGTTGTTTGATCCTGGGAAATCAAAAACGCCTGTTTTAAGCGTTTTCAACAACAACCCAGGTTTTATCCTTCGAAATTGGCTTGGTCTCTTCAATAGAAACAAGTTCACCAATCTTGCGCTGATTGTTCTCATCATGCGCTTTATACTTTTTCGAACGACGCACAGTTTTTTTCAAAAGTGGGTGCGTAAAACGACGTTCCACTTTGACAACTACTGTCTTGTCGCTCTTGTCGCTGACAACGACGCCCTGCAAAATACGTTTTGGCATCGAGGCCTCCTTAGCCCGCTGCAGCAGCTACGCGCTTTTGCGAAGCTACTGTATTAATACGCGCGATATCCCGGCGTAACTGCCGAAACCGTGCTGTGTTTTCCAACTGGCCCGTTGCACGCTGAAAACGCAGGTTAAACTGCTCTTTTTTCAGCTTAACCAACTCATCATCGAGCTGATCAACGGTCATTGTTGCCAAATCATCTGCCTTCATGGCTCAAACCTTCACCAAATTCTCTACTACGGCCTAATCGCCGATACGTTGCACAAAACGAGTTTTGATCGGCAGTTTCGCTGCCGCCAAACGAAACGCTTCACGCGCAACTTCCGGAGTTACACCGTCAATCTCGAACATGATACGACCCGGTTTTACACGTGCCGCCCAATAGTCTGGCGAACCTTTACCTTTACCCATACGGACTTCGGTAGGTTTGCTAGATACTGGCAAATCCGGGAATATACGGATCCAGACTCGGCCTGCACGCTTCATATGACGTGTCATAGCACGACGAGCAGCTTCGATCTGTCGCGCTGTAATACGCTCTGGTTCCAAGGCTTTCAAGCCAAAAGCACCAAAATTTAGATCAGTTCCGCCTTTAGCAAGACCTTTAATGCGGCCTTTGTGCGCTTTGCGGAATTTTGTTCGCTTCGGTTGCAGCATGATTGCCTGCCCTCGTTCTTATTTCTTAGCCTGTCGCTCAGCGCTTACGCAGCTGAACGGCGACGATTCGATTCTGGACCTTCGTTCATACGACGCTCGGACGCCATGGGATCATGTTCCATGATTTCGCCCTTAAAGACCCAGACCTTAATACCAATGATACCGTACGCAGTTGACGCTTCGTAGGTGCCATAATCAATGTCAGCACGCAGTGTATGAAGCGGAACACGGCCTTCGCGATACCATTCAACACGAGCAATTTCAGCACCGCCCAAACGACCACCGCAATTAATGCGGATGCCTTCGGCGCCCAGACGCATAGCATTCTGAACAGCACGCTTCATAACGCGGCGGAAAGAAGCACGACGCTCCAACTGCTGTGCGATAGATTGTGCAATCAGGCTGGCGTCCACTTCCGGCTTGCGCACCTCAACAATATTGAGATGAACTTCCGATGTTGTCATAGAGCCGATCTTCTTACGAAGCTTCTCAATGTCAGCACCTTTTTTACCGATCACAATACCCGGACGAGCACTGTAAATTGTCACGCGACACTTTTTATGTGGACGCTCGATAACAATCTTGGAAACAGCAGCTTGCTTAAGTTCTTTTTCCAGAAATGTGCGAATGCGCATATCTTCATGCAGCAATTCACCATATTCGCCTGTGTTGGCGAACCAGCGAGAGTCCCAAGTGCGATTAATGCCGAGGCGCAGGCCTACCGGGCTTACTTTATTTCCCATTAAGCTGTTTCCTCTACTTCGCGTACAACGATTGTCAGGTTTGCAAAAGGTTTCACAATCCGACCAACACGGCCACGTGCGCGTGGCTGCCAACGTTTCATCACAATGCTTTTGCCAACAAAAGCTTCAGCAACTACCAGCGCATCGACATCCAGCTCGTGGTTGTTTTCAGCGTTTGCAATTGCGGATTCCAAACCAGCTTTTACGCTGCCAGCAATACGACGGGGTGAGAATGTGAGTTCAGCCAAAGCTTTATCAACCTTCTTACCACGGATCGTAGCCGCTACCAGGTTCAGTTTTTGAGGGCTTACGCGCAGATTGCGAACAACGGCTTTCGCCTCTGTGTCCTTCAATACGCGTTCGCGTTTTGCCTTACCCATCGTTACTTCCTCTTCGCCTTCTTATCGGCGCCATGACCATAGTAAGTGCGGGATGGAGCAAATTCGCCAAATTTATGACCAATCATATCTTCCGAAACCTGCACTGGAATGTGCTTATGACCGTTGTAAACGCCAAAGGTCAGACCAACGAACTGAGGCAAGACAGTGGAGCGACGGCTCCAAATCTTGATCACGTCATTGCGACCGGAAGCTTGTGCAGCTTCAGCCTTTTTCAACAGATATCCGTCAACAAACGGACCTTTCCAAACAGAACGTGCCACAATAAACCTCTAACGACCTTTGCGCGCATGACGCGAGCGCAGAATGAATTTGTCAGTCGCTTTGTTGCGACGTGTTTTCTTGCCTTTTGTCGGCTTGCCCCAAGGTGTTACCGGATGACGGCCACCAGAGGTACGACCTTCACCACCACCGTGTGGGTGATCTACCGGGTTCATGGCAACTCCACGAACACTTGGGCGACGGCCCAACCAGCGTGAACGGCCAGCTTTACCAAGGCTAATATTGCTATGATCCGGGTTTGACACCGCACCAACAGAGGCCACGCAAGCTGCAGGAACACGGCGCTGCTCGCCTGAGTTCAAGCGAATAACAGCATAACCAGAGTCACGGCCAACCAATTGAGCATAAGCTCCGGCAGAACGAGCAATCTGACCGCCCTTGCCTGGCTTCATCTCAACATTGTGGATGATGGTACCCACTGGCATTGCGCTCAAAGGCATAGAGTTTCCGGGCTTAACATCAGCCTTTTCACTCGCAATAACCTTATCGCCAACCTGCAGGCGCTGTGGCGCCAGAATGTAGGCCATTTCGCCATCTGTATAGCGAATGAGAGCGATAAATGCTGTGCGGTTTGGATCATACTCCAAGCGCTCAACAGTAGCTTCAACATTAAGTTTTGTGCGTTTAAAATCAATCACACGATAGGTACGCTTATGACCACCACCGCGACGGCGGGATGTGATGCGACCCTTATTATTACGACCACCAGACTTGGAGAGACCCTCGGTCAGTGTCTTGACCGGTTTTCCCTTCCAAAGGCCGGACCGATCCACGATAACCAGCTGGCGCTGGCCCGGTGTATTCGGTTTGAACTTTTTCAATGCCATTGTTCTTGCCTATTCCCTTGTCGCAACCAGACCTAAAGGCCCGTTGTTACGTCGATGGTCTCGCCGTCTTTCAACGTGACGATTGCTTTTTTCACGTCGGACTGGCGACCTTTAATGCCGCGAAACCGCTTTTCTTTACCCTTGCGAACCAATGTGTTCACCTTGTCGACTTTAACGCCGAACAGAGTTTCCACTGCCAATTTGATCTCTGGCTTTGTCGCAGTTGGAGCAACATTGAAAACAACCTGATTATGCTCGGAAGCATTAGTTGATTTCTCTGTAATAACCGGGCTGACGATGACGTCATATGATGTCAACTTGATCATTTGAACCGCTCCTCAAGCGCGCCGAGAGCAGATTTGGTCAGAACCAAAACATCACGGCGAAGGATATCGTATACATTGATGCCCTGCACTGGCAGTACGTCCAGATTAGCAACGTTACCAGCAGCGCGAGCGAAGTTTTCATTCACTTCAGCCCCGTCAATCACAAGCGCGTTGCTAACGCCAAGGTCCTTCAACTTTGCAGTTAGGATCTTTGTCTTTGCATCGGAAAGATTTGCATCTTCCAGAACAATCAATTCAGCTGATTTAGCTTTGGTAGACAAAGCATGTTTCAGAGCCAACGCCCGGACTTTCTTTGGAAGTGCTGTAGCGTGATCACGAACAACGGGACCAAATGCACGTCCTCCACCGCGAAACTGTGGAGCCTTCTTGTTGCCGTGACGTGCGCCGCCGGAACCCTTCTGCTTCACGAATTTCTTAGTAGAACCGACAACATCTGCACGGTTCTTTACGGCGTGCGTACCGGCACGACGTTTAGCAAGTTGATAGCGCACCATACGGTGTAAAATGTCTGTGCGTGGCTCAAGACCAAACACGTCATCTGCAACGGATACAGACCCTGCATCGGCGCCATCAAGTGTTTTAACAGCGAGTTTCATTATTCTGCACTCTCTTCGCTAGCTGGCGCTTCAGCAGGCGCTTCTTCAGCAGTAGGCGCAGCAGCGGCAGCACGAATGGCAGCCGGCATTGGAGCCTCAGCAGGAAGTGTGCGCTTTACAGCGTCAGAAATCATGATCCAACCGCCTTTGGCGCCAGGAACTGAGCCCTTCACCAAAATCAGGCCGCGGTCCACGTCGGTTTTAACAACAACCAGGTTTTGTGTGGTCACGCGTTCAGCACCAAGATGGCCAGCCATCTTTTTGCCTTTGAAAACTTTACCCGGATCCTGACATTGGCCAGTAGAACCGTGTGCGCGGTGAGAGATAGACACACCGTGAGAGGCACGCATACCGCCAAAGTTGTGACGTTTCATCGCACCGGCAAAACCTTTACCGATAGATGTGCCAACCACATCCACATATTGCCCTGAGACAAAGTGATCAGCTGTGATTTCCGCGCCAACATCGACCAGACTGTCTTCGCTTACGCGGAACTCAGCCACACGACGCTTTGGCTCAACTTTAGCAGCCGCAAAGTGGCCACGCAGAGCTTTAGGCGTGTTTTTAACTTTACGGGCGCCAACACCAAGTTGCAGAGCAGTGTAGCCGTTAGTTTCTTCAGTCCGTTGAGCCACAACCTGGCAGTTGTCCATTTTCAGAACAGTGACAGGGATGTGTTCGCCAGCGTCGCTATAAACGCGGGTCATACCCATTTTTTGTGCAATTACACCAGAGCGTCTGGTCATCTTAAGTCCCCCGCCCTTAAAGCTTGATCTCAACATCGACACCAGCCGCAAGATCGAGCTTCATAAGCGCGTCTACTGTTTGCGGTGTTGGGTCGATGATGTCGAGAAGACGCTTGTGAGTCCGGATTTCGAACTGTTCGCGACTTTTCTTATCGATGTGTGGTGAACGGTTCACCGTGAATTTTTCGATACGTGTTGGCAGCGGTACTGGCCCACGCACTTGAGCACCTGTACGCTTGGCTGTGGAGACGATTTCTTTCGTCGACACGTCCAATACGCGGTGGTCGAACGCCTTTAGGCGAATGCGGATGTTTTGACCGTTCATTGATCTGTCCTTTGAAGACCTGCCCAAAACCCTAGATTGGGCGAAGGCAGGTCCGAATGGCTCTTAATATTACTCGATGATGCTTGCAACGATGCCTGCACCGACGGTACGACCACCTTCGCGAATAGCGAAGCGCAGGCGTTCTTCCATGGCAATTGGCACGATCAGCTCAACATTCATCTCGATGTTATCACCAGGCATAACCATTTCTGTGCCTTCTGGAAGCTGAACAACACCCGTCACATCCGTTGTACGGAAGTAAAACTGTGGACGGTAGTTCGTCAGGAATGGTGTGTGACGACCACCCTCTTCCTTCGTCAGAATGTAGGCTTCTGCCTTGAACTTTGTGTGTGGCTTAACAGAACCAGGCTTACAAAGAACCTGACCACGCTCAACATCTTCACGCTGAACACCACGAAGCAACGCACCAATGTTATCACCAGCTTCACCGCTATCAAGCAGCTTGCGGAACATTTCAACACCAGTACATGTAGATTTCTGTGTGTCACGAATGCCGACGATTTCAATCTCGTCACCAACATTGATCACGCCACGCTCAACACGACCCGTTACAACAGTACCACGACCGGAAATGGAGAACACATCTTCAATCGGCATCAGGAACGTTTGATCAACAGGACGCTCTGGCTGAGGAATGTACTCATCAACAGTTGTCATCAAAGCACGGATCGCGTCTTCACCGATTTTCTTGTCGCCATCTTCAAGAGCAACAAGCGCGGAACCCATGGTCACTGGAATATCATCGCCAGGGAATTCATAAGCTGACAGCAGTTCGCGGATTTCCATCTCAACAAGCTCAAGAAGCTCTTCATCGTCAACCTGGTCAACCTTGTTCATGAAAACAACAAGAGAAGGAACACCAACCTGACGGGCAAGCAGAATGTGCTCGCGGGTCTGAGGCATTGGGCCATCTGTTGCAGATACAACAAGGATCGCGCCATCCATCTGAGCCGCACCAGTGATCATGTTCTTCACATAATCGGCGTGGCCAGGGCAATCAACGTGAGCGTAGTGACGGTTCTCTGTCTCATACTCAACGTGCGCAGTGGAAATCGTGATACCACGTGCTTTCTCTTCAGGCGCACCATCAATCTCATCATAAGCCTTGAAGTCACCAAAATATTTCGTAATCGCTGCCGTCAATGTCGTCTTGCCGTGGTCAACGTGACCAATCGTGCCAATGTTCGCATGCGGCTTATTGCGTTCAAACTTTTCCTTGGCCATCGGA
>JBDWQA010000017.1:0-9520 GCA_039986835.1 Hyphomicrobiales bacterium | reverse complement strand
GTGAGCTGTGTTGTCATTTTCGTGAGGTGGAAATTGGCGAATGGCAGAGTTCTGCGGTTTGGCTCGGATGATCTCACGCGCCCGTGAATGTTCATGGAAACTGAACAGATCGTTTCAGTTTAAATCTCAAATTCTCTTCCCTAAATACAACTCATCGAGAGGCGAACAGCTCCTCGCAGCAAACAAAACCAAAACTAAAAACACACAACGAAAACCAATAATAAGGAATAATAAAATGACTTTTCGTAAAATCGCAGCTCCTGTCCTGATCCTCGGTTCCATCGCTCTTGGCGCAACTGCAGCTTCTGCTGGCGTATACAACCCAGCTAATGACAGCTCACCTGATGCTATGACACCTGGTTACACAGGTCTGGCTAAAGACAGCAAATAAGCTGATCGCAACAAGCAACTCACCGGTTGTCAGCCAATCTCCCTCCAATGCTTCTAAAGCGGGGTTGGCAGCCGGTTCTTAAAACAAACAATGCAAGAACAATAATAAGGAATAACAAAATGACTTTTCGTAAAATCGCAGCTCCTGTCCTGATCCTCGGTTCCATCGCTCTTGGCGCAACTGCAGCTTCTGCTGGCGTATATAACCCAGCTAATGACAGCTCACCTGACGCACAGACACCTGGCTACACAGGTCTGGCTAAAGACAGCAAATAAGCTGATCTGAATACATCGTCTGGAGAGTCCCCCAGTTCCAGATTTTCAGACAAAGCTATAGAAAGCCTCTCGCATTGCGAGAGGCTTTTTGCGTTTCAGGCCTTAACAAACGCATTTGATTAGGTACAGGAAACAGATGCAGCCAGTATTTCAAAGTCTTGCAACTGCACTCGGGACACGTTAAACCCGCGCCCGTAATTAACCCAAAAGCTTACCTGCATTCGTTGGCAGAGAGTGAGCAGGAGACACAACATGATTTCCATAAAATTACCCGACGGTTCAGAACGTTCTCTGGAGGATGGCTCCAGCGGTCTTGATCTGGCCCTAAATATTTCAAAATCCTTGGCAAAAAAGTCGGTTGCAATGGTGCTTGATGGTACATTGACCGATTTGTCTGATCCGCTGAACGATGGTGCGAAGGTAGAGATTGTCACCCGCGATGATGATCGTGCTTTGGAACTTATTCGGCATGACACCGCGCATGTTATGGCGGAAGCTGTCCAGGAGCTCTTTCCAGGTACACAAGTTACCATTGGGCCCGTTATCGAAGATGGGTTCTTTTACGACTTCGCACGGAATGAGCCTTTCACCCTGGATGACCTGCCCAAAATCGAAGCCAAGATGAAAGAGATTATCCAGCGGAATGCACCTTTTTCCAAACAAGTCTGGTCTCGGGAGAAAACCGCGAAGACATTTGCGGACATGGGTGAGGGCTACAAGGTTGAGTTGCTTGATGCCATTCCTGATGGAGAAGACGTCAATATATATCATCAGGGTGACTGGTTTGATATGTGCCGTGGACCACACATGGTATCAACGGGGCAAATTGGACAGTCTTTCAAACTGATGAAAGTTGCGGGTGCCTATTGGCGCGGTGATAGTGACAATGCCATGCTGACACGTATCTACGGCACAGCCTGGGCGAATGAGAAAGACCTTAAGGCCTATCTGACCCGTCTGGAAGAAGCGGAAAAGCGTGATCACCGGAAACTGGGCCGTGAAATGGATTTGTTCCACTTTCAAGATGAAGGTCCGGGCTCTGTCTTTTGGCATGAAAAGGGCTGGAGCCTTTTCCAGAACCTGATCAATTATATGCGCCGCCGAAACGACGGTGCGAATTATGATGAGGTGAACACACCTGACATGCTGGACCGCTCGCTCTGGGAGGCGTCTGGTCACTGGGAGAAGTTCGGTGAAAATATGTATACCACCACGACACCGGATGAGCGCGTTTATGCGCTGAAGCCAATGAACTGCCCTGGTCACGTTCAGGTGTTTAAAAATGGTTTGAAATCTTACCGTGATTTGCCTGCGAAAATCAGTGAGTTTGGCAAGGTTCACCGCTATGAGCCATCAGGTGCTTTGCACGGCCTGATGCGCGTGCGCTCATTCACTCAGGACGATGCTCATGTGTTCATTGATTCTGATCAGATCACCCAAGAGTGTTTGGCGATTCATAATCTGCTGCTGTCGATTTATGCAGATTTTGGCTTCACAGATATTCGGATCAAGTTTTCCGATCGGCCTGAAAAACGTGTTGGGTCCGATGAAGTCTGGGATGAGGCTGAGGCCGCGCTCAAAACTGCAGTTGAAGCTGCCGGTGATGCCTACACGCTTAACCCGGGTGAGGGGGCGTTTTACGGTCCAAAACTTGAATACGTGTTGCGCGATGCCATTGGCCGGGATTGGCAATGTGGTACGTTGCAGGTGGATTTGAATCTGCCGGACCGCCTTGGCGCTTTCTATATCGGGTCAGATGGTGAAAAACATGTCCCTGTCATGTTGCACCGTGCCATTTTTGGTTCGTTGGAGCGCTTTACCGGTATTTTGATCGAGCACCATGCCGGGCATTTCCCGCTATGGCTTTCACCGCTGCAGATTATGATTGCGACCATCACGTCTGAAGCAGATGACTACGCAGTTCAAGTTCGCGATAAGATGCGGGCGGCCGGATTGCGTGTGGACGCCGATTTGCGCAATGAGAAGATCAATTACAAAGTCCGTGAGCATAGTTTGGGCAAGGTACCAGCTATTCTTGCAGTCGGTGCGCGTGAAGCGGAACAGGGCACAGTCTCAGTTCGCCGATTGGGCTCAAAACATTCGACAGTGATGACGCTGGATGAAGCCATTGAAAGCCTTGTTCAGGAGGCCTTGCCGCCGGATCTGGCTCGCAAGCAATCAGCTGATACATAAATATAAAAGCCCGCCATCTGGCGGGCTTTTCTTTTTCTGTGTTTAGTGCGACTTGTGGTCACTGTGATCCATCTTCTTGCCGTTTTTCATGTCGTGCTTTGCACCGGCATTCATGCCTTCCACTGCAATTTCAACATCTACAGTGCCAGCCTTTTCGAATTCCAATGTCACAGTGTGTCGTGAACCCTCTTTCAATGGTTCAGAGATCGCCATGAACATGACATGGTAGCTGCCAGGCTTGAAAATAACGGTCTCACCAGCAGGTATTTCGATGCCATCGACCAAAGGGCGCATACGCATGATGTCGTTCTCTACGGCCATTTCATGTATCTCTACACGGCCTGCAAACGCAGCTGACCCGCCAACGAGGCGATCCGCACTTGTCCCGGTATTTGTGACAGTCATATAGCCGCCAGCCACTCTGGCTTTTGGCGGTGTTGCTCTGGCGAATGGATGTTCAACAACAAGATCGCCAACTTTATAGTCGTGAGCAGAGCTTGTACTAGTGATGAAAAGTGTGGCGAATATAGCCAAGAATAGTGTTTTGATGTAATGCATTTATGTCTCCAGCAATGCAATGATGGGCACGCGCAAATTTGGGCGGACTCCATCTATAAAAATGTGAAATTTGGGAAAATTCTAAGCTCTGGGTGGGCCGCGCAGGGGAGCGTTTGGCGAGAAAAGCTGCTGTGCCATCCTGGTTGATGGGATTTGAGCTGTTTCTCTGGCCTGTTGTGTGCTTTTCAGCCAACTAGACGGCAATTCGGTTGGCAGTAATACGCTGCTCGATATCCTGCAAAATTCGCAAGGAACTTCAACTACTGTGCCATTTTCGCCGGCATTGCTCAGGCAAAGGCTTGGCAATGAGCCATCGGGCAGGGCATAGGCAGACAGGTCAAGAGGTTCACCTGCAAAAACGACCGGCTGGTGCGCAAAGGCTGCGAACAACAAGCATATGGCGCACAAAAAGCGCAGCCTGACACTTTTATTGAAGCCGAGTTTACTCACGTATCGATCACCGATTTGTATTCAGGTTTTGACTACTCTGTTGTGATTAAAACTTCAACATCTCTATGGCGGCCTGCTTCGACGGAGAAGTTTCTGTTGTGTGGTACACCTTCATGCGTTGCCACGACCGCGTAGTCTCCTTCTTCCAACACATATTCCGGAAATGCACCTACAGTTTCGGCAATGATTTCGCCATTTGGATAAAGCACGGTCCATCTGGTGTTTGCGATTGCTTCACCACCAGTTTCGTTGACGAGCTTCAGAGTTACTTCAGCCGCTCGGTGATACAGCGTAGCATCTGTCAGTTTGCCTTCTTCTACGGTGATGTCTGCGCTGACGCTGGCATTAGCGCTGCCGTATAGGCTTTCGACCCTGAAAGTGCCAGCATTTAGCGGCAATATAAGCCCTGGCCGTGCACCTTCCACAATCAGCTTTTCGTCCGTTGTGTCGGAATCTCGCTCTGTTATGCGAAAGCGCACTTTATCTGCAGGAATAGATACATCTCCCGTCAGTTGCGCCTGCAACCTTAGGCCGCCTGCGCTAAGAATAACCGTTTCGCTAACAGGTTTGCCTACCAGTCTTAGAAGTGCCGTAGAAGATGCTTTGCCATAGGACGCGTGGACCAAATAGCTGCCGGATTGAAGGGTTTGTGTCCAAGTGCCGCCATTGCCTGTAGCAAGAAGAGGGTATGTGCCGTTTTGATCTGGATTTTGATCATAGATGCGCCAGACCACACCGAACGGTATTGGCTCACCGTCTTCAACCAGTTTTGCAATCAATTTGGCTTCTGCCGGTCCAGCGTCGGTGTCGATAGGCAATTGATCAGGTGCGCTGCCTGAGGGGGGCGCACCCAGAATCTGCGGTAAGACATCGAGCAGATTTTGAGCCGGGTTTATCGCAGAATCAGATGACCCTGGTTTGGCACGCGGTTTGGGGGCGTCCTGTGCCAACGCTATCGTTCCAAACGAACCCGACAAAGCAATGATGGCTAATAACTTGGCCGCGACAGATAATGCGTTGCGAAAAGACATCTGCGACAAAACTGTCAAATCCTTGGTGGGTGCGTTCATGAGTATTTTGACTATCCGCGTAGGTTTTTAATTTTTAAAACGTGGCAGGACACAATGACCGTTTCATGGCCTAGCATGCCGGAACTGTTTACTATATTTGCAGATACATGTTTCGCTAATAATTTGAAAGTCGTGAGGACAATATCATGGATTTGAAATCTTATCTGTCGGGGCGGCGCACAATTCCTTCTGCGCATCTATCGCAGCCGGGGCCAGATGAGAATCAAATCAATGAAATTCTCACATTGGCATCACGTACGCCAGATCATGGAAAGTTAGCACCCTGGAGGTTTGTATTGATTGAAGGCCAGGGACGTGAGCAATTGGGCCAAATCTGTTTGACGCGTTCTTTGGAATTAGCGGATAAGGAGGGCAGGGTTCTAACACCCGCTGAGGCTGACAAAGCGGCTACCGTCTTTAACAATGCGCCGATAATTGTTGTTTTGATTTCGACCGCCCAGTCTCACCCTAAAATTCCTGTATGGGAGCAAGAGCTTGCTGTTGGCGCCGTTGGTATGAACCTTATTCATGCGAGCAATAGTGTCGGCTTTTCTGCTCAATGGCTTACGGGTTGGATGAGCTTTGATTCGGTTGTCACTAAAAAACTTGGACTTGTAGCCAAAGAAAAAATCGCGGGATTCTTTCACATTGGTACACCACTGGAAAAACCAGTCGAACGTGCCAGACCTGACTTGACGACCATGGTCTCCCGCTGGCCCCGCTAAAATCAAGAATCTTGATCAGGAATTCACCGTGTTTTACAATGCAGAAACAAAAGATCATGGCTTGCCTCACGATCCCTTTAAAGCGATCGTGGCGCCTCGGCCGATTGGCTGGATATCAAGTCAGGACGAACAAGGGCGCCATAATTTAGCGCCATACAGTTTTTTCAATGCTGTTTGCGATGCGCCGCCGATTGTCATGTTTTCCTCTGATGGAATGAAAGATAGTGCAAACAATGCAAAAAATACGGGTGTGTTTGCTTGCAATGTGGCGACATATGCTTTGCGAGATGCAATGAATGCCACTTCAGCCCCATTGGAGCCTGGTGTCAGCGAATTTGAACGTGCTGGCCTGACGCCGGTGCCGTGTAAGCTTATCGATGCTCCGATGATGTTGGAGGCTAAAATAGTCATGGAATGTCAGACACTTGAAGTGAAGCCTCTGGTTGATACCAATGGGAATCAAGTGGCTTATACAATGGTTATTGGTCAGGTCGTGGGGATACATATCGCTGATGAATTTATTCAAGATGGGCTTTTGGACATTACAGCGGTGCAGCCAATTGCGCGCCTTGGATACAAGGATTATGCGGTGATAAATGAGGTGTTTCAGCTTGCCAGACCAAGAACCTGAAAAACCCCGCTAGACAGACCAGAATTTTTCCCTTAGGAAGCCCAAATACAACGTAGCTCGTTTGTATGGCCGGTATAGCTCAGCTGGTAGAGCAACTGATTTGTAATCAGTAGGTCCCGGGTTCGAATCCTGGTGCCGGCACCATTTTCCCCTTTAAGATCAAGAAGTTGTGTTGATAGAGCGAGTTGGCTCGCTTTTCGAGGCGTAAATTTGCAATTAGTTTTGCAATTGGAAGCAAAAAAAGCTTCAACTGCACGACTCACGTTGCGATCAGGCATTCATAGTTAGTGTTGATGTTTAGCAGAGAAGATTTTGCAAATTACGCCGCAAGCAAAAACCAAAGCGGTGCAAGCATGATTGCCCATAACGCAATGCTTACTATGATGAAAAATGCCACTACTAATCTATCCGAAAAACCACGCCGAAGTGGGTGCATAGCTGCGCGCTTTTCGCGGTACTTGCGGTTTTCTTCGCCAATCTGGTCCCAATATCCCACGGCCAACTCCCTTATAACGAAAACGGCCACCGGAGATTTCTCTCTGGCAGCCGGGGAGTTAGTAAGCCGTGCTAGGACGACCGCGATGGCCTTTAGGCCGAAGCCCTGGACATGCGCCAAAGCCTCCCCGACCATAAGGTCTGAGGAGGTGTCATTACGGTCGACACCGACCGCCTAACAGGGGTTACTACGCCCCGAGATCAAACAAGTGTCTGATCCTGAAAATGTTTATAGGTCAAATTAGGGGAAATCGAAAGCGGTCAAAACTAGCGAGATAGACTACCAATCGAATTTTAACATAGTTGGCATTTTACAGGTCGGAATACTCAAAAGTTTGCTCCTCGTGGAGCGTCGTGCGATCGTACCGCCTACATCACTCTGATGATCTAGAATCAGACATTCAATATTCGAAAGTCGCTATCAACCTCATTCCTGTTTGAGTTCATAATGGACCTTCGATAAGACGGGTTGAATTTGCACTTATGGACCATTGTACAGGCTTTGCTGACGACTATACAGATGGCGTCCTGATAATCCGCAAACTAAATAGCTTGAGGCTCATGCTGCACCAGGCGGTCATGACAACATGCAGATCGGCCATTTGAAACAGAAAATTTCAAGTGCTAACCCTGTCAGAACCAGCACTCAAATATTCTGCGACAGCCTCATCAAATCATATGTTGCTGAAGGTCCACCATGATGATTGTGCTCATCTGTCGCCAACTTGCACATATGGGCTGTTTGGTGGGCCACCGTGGCAAAGGGCGTCCGCACCCGCCTGTCCGCCCGTATGGATCCAGCTACCCGCACGACACTGATAGGTGTGGTCATTCCAGTGGACACGATTGCACTTGGGGAACACGTATTTGTTGTAGGCCCCACCGGGGATGCGGATCGTCTGGTCTGCCTGTCCTGCAGGTAAATTGAAACGAACCCAACTGTGATCGCTTTGAGACCGCGATATTGTTTGTGCCTGACAATTATTTGCGCCGTTGTCTGAATTATCAGAGTTAGGCGTCGTCAAATGTTTGGTATTTCGCTGAATACAAAGAAATATACAACCGGTATTTTGGGCTTCATTTAAACATTCATCATAAACTTGATCACTAGATATTTTACGGTCTCGTTTACTAAATTTATCGGTAACACATTTCCTAATTAATTCTTCGGCCAACAATCTACATTGTTTGTGACATTGATCTGAAATATTAGACGCATTTCTAACCAATTGAATAATAGGCCTATTTTCTTCGTCTGCCAATCTTTTTCCCCAAATTAGGTTTTGACCATTGTAGAGTTCATGCGGCTGGATTTGGTTAACGGGAAATTGTGCATCCGGCCCATTTTTTGTTTCAATGGAATTTGTTGAGGCAAACGTCGAAACGAAAGCAAGAGTCATTGCAAGCTGTGTAAACACTGATTGATCCTTTCATTTAGGATTATTAAATTTGAGTGGACTTTGAACAAATTCAAAGATGACATCTTACTCAAACAAATGTCGTTGAAGCTTCATCATGTGGTCGCACTCACCTATCGCCAACTTGCACATATGGGCTGTTTGGTGGACCACCGTGGCAAAGGGCGTCCGCACCCGCCTGTCCGCCCGTATGGACCCAGCTACCCGCACGACACTGATAGGTGTGGTTATTCCAATGTACGCGGTTACACTTCGGGAACATATATTTGTTATAGGCGCCGCCAGGTATCTGGATCGTCTGGTTCGCCTGTCCTACAGGTAAATTAAAGCGAACCCAGCTATGATCGCTTTGAGACCGCGATATCGTTTGTGCCGGACAAGTGTTTGCGCCGTTGTTTGTATTTCCAACGTTGGCTGCTCCGCGATTGATTATCCGCACATTAGTATTCACCAGATCAATCTCTATCTCGACGAATTGTCGCAAACCTCCATTGCTGCTGACATCAGCCCTGTGAACATAGAAAGGAACAGAAGGCCCTGCGTAAACCAACTTGTTGGGATTGTTGTTTAGCCGGACTATTGAGCCAACGCCCAGCATGCGCTCAAAATGGTGTTCGCGCCAGTTTGCCGGTTGCTTTGTCAAATCTCTTTGTTTGGCAAGCCAATAATCAACCACACCTGGAAACTCAGTGGAAAGATTATACTGCGCCGGATGGTCGAAACACTTTCGCTGGCCTGGCGCCAGCTGTTGAGAACTTTGAGAAGCTACCAGACCGTCCATACTTATTGTTACTGTTTTCGTATTATTGCGGTTTATGAAACAACTTTCCGCAAATGCCGGCGCGGCAAAGAACGCGAAAGCCAACACAGCAAAAATTTGAAAATGACGCATGACATTGTCCTTCATAGATAAAGTTATCTTTTGAGTTACCCGTCGCGCGCTGCACGGAAAACGCCGTATGGCGCGCGGTTAGGCTTTCAGATTGACTACATCGGTGACGACTGACCGATGGAAATCTTCACTTGGTTCAGTTTCCGGGCTGCAATTGTGATATGCAGTGAACCTCTCTTTCCGCCTTCCACAACTGTTTCGGCGACCAAGAACGCACTCACTATGAATGCACAGGGCTCACGCAACAGTTTAATTTTCTCGAAACTGGCGTAGGTGAAAATTTCGCCCCACTCAGAACCAACCACCAGGCCCAATTTGCGGGTCCCAGACAGTGCCCCAAACATCGACCCAGCGATTGGTAGGCGGTACAGTTGTGCCAAAAGCGCCTGCACCGATATTCTTTGGGTCTGGAATAAACTCAC
>JBDWQA010000016.1:0-37397 GCA_039986835.1 Hyphomicrobiales bacterium | reverse complement strand
AACCGAATATGTTTTGGGGTGAGTATGATACGCCAATGCGAACAGCCCTTTATGCAAATAAAAAGCGCTCACATCATGTTCTGCTCCATGACGAGGCGCATAAAAGAAAAGCGATCTATGCAGTTAACGGCTTAGAGCAAGCCAGTGGAGTTAAATAAACGGTAACTGGGTATTTTGACCGATATGCATTCAATTTTGTCCGAAATGCGCACACATGCGGGAGAGGGGTCGGGCGATGGCCGCTACTCAGAAAACATCAGCGTTTGAGCGTCTCACTGGGTGTCTCGTTAAATTCCTGCCGGTACATTTTTGAAAAATAGCTGACACTTGAAAACCCTGCTGCGGTCGCAACTTCAGAGACTGTTTTATATTGATGAAGCAAAAGAAGTTCACGTGTAAAACCAAGGCGTGTCGATCGAATGAAGGCGGCTGAAGTAAGGTTGCTCATTTTTTGGATGCGTCGACCAAGAGTCTTTTCGCTTGTGGCCAGGTCTGCGGCAAGTTCTCTCACACCATAGTTTTCATTTCCGATTTGGGCGATGATGCAATCTGTTGCGCGTTTCAGAAATCGTTTATCGGCTGGAGGTAGCAGTTTTATATTTGCGTCTTGGGCCAGAGATGCCTCTAATGCATTGATGCGCGCATCGGATTTTTTTAGCATTAATTCATGGTCGCTTACACTGAGCCGCAGGGCATTTGCCTCGGCAAGGGCTGACCTTCTTTGCGCTTTCACCATCATTGAAATGGCTACCAACATGAAGATAGTTTCACCGATAATTGCAATGTAATATCCCCAGGCGAGTGGACTGCTGAGGATGAGATCATAAGCATGCGTTGCCTGTGCGATCTCTAGCGGAAAGATGAAATAGTAGACTGTAATAGCCAGCCCGCTTGAATAGAGCAAAAGTGAGAGCGCAATCGGCTTCGCCTGCAATATCCCATCTCTAATTCTGATTAAAGCGACACACAGCACAATGACCGGGCCCAGGACGTAAAATAGTTGTAACGGGCGCGACAGTCGCCAAGGGTCGAATGCAGCAAGAACTGTAATCATGACGACAATTGCCGATAGGACAATGAATAGCCACCGCATACGGGGTTGGCGATCATCGATTTCGAGTAATATTCGGCAATATTGAATAAATGCGAATTGACCGATGCCGCTTACAAAAAATACAAACGGTGCAACAAAAATGACTGATGTCGTCAGGCTCAGAAGTTGAAAGGCTAGGCCGCCATAGATAAATGAAAAGACGAACAGGGAAGCCAAGTACAGCGTGTAATGTTTGTAAAAACGCACTTCAATTTGTCGGAATAAAATCAGGCCAAATATAATGAGCGACAAGAGGTAACCCAAGAACAAACTTGCTATCAATGTGATGGCGTCGGACCAGTCAGAATGGAAGTTTGCCGGCACAATGACAGGTGTTATTGATGGCTCCAGTGACCCCTCAATACTTACATAATAGGTTTTGGCTTGGTTAGGTCCCAACCTGATTGGTAGCGCTGGTTTGATCGCTCGGTCAGTGGCTTCCAGGGAAGATACTATTCGTCCATTTTGCGCAATTTCGATCAAATTGTTTTGGCGGAGTTCGTACAAAACAATACGATCGAAAATTCTCTCCATAAAAGTGAATGACCAATTTATGGGATGGTCGTTTTTGCTTTGTACAGAGAAACGCAGCCAAAGAGTTTCACCCGGCAATAGGGATTGAATTTTGGTTTCACACTGAGATGAGTTAAAATCTTGTGCGATAATTTCATCAAGCAGAAGCATGCTCGTTTGATCAAGAAAATGGCTGCTGTTCAGCGGCTGAATCGGATTTCTTGTGTTTTCTAAGACCGTATTGCTATTTTGTGCGGCTTGAAATTTCCGACACGTTTTGTCTGCATTTTCTGCGTTGATTGGGAGCGTAAGCACAAACACAAACAAAAGACTGGTGAGTACGATGGCGATGTTTTGCCAGTGCATTTTCATTTTGTCAGCCTTTATGCATCAGCGAGTTTTTTGATAGTTTATAATATTGCGAACCGACTTTGGTATCAATTTTAGCGTTCATTTGAGATAATTTAGCCCCCTGTCTCCCAATCAAATTCCGGGCTTGGTCCGAATTGAAATAGACCGACCGAAGACGGTTTGAAATTTAAAGTGCAGCGTTTGGGACAACGGCTGCTCGCCAATACTGCATATTCGCGGCCACATATCCGGAAGAGTTATTGCCCTTGTAGAAAAGGCTGTGCGCTTTCATATCTTACCTGATCGACAGAACCGAGATATTGGATAAGTCCGATGATCTTTGAGTGTCCATCGTCAGGATTTTGGGTCTAATCGCAGCTTAGATTGAGCGAGAAATTGGCTCATCGTTTGATTGATATTAGGAGACTTGCTTACGGTAATTCAAACGACGTTGGTTGAATGTGTCTCGTTTGATCCTTTCGCGTTCGAGTAGAATGGTTGCGCCGCGCCCGAAGTAAACGTCAACAGGTTTCAGGTCTTTGAGGCTCTCGTGATATGGGTGGTGATTATTTGCTCGACGAAGCGTTCGAATCTGGCGTTGAGATCACCAAGTAGGAAATAGTATTCCAATAGGGTGCGGTTCTTCATGACCTGATGCCAGTGTCGTCCTCGGCAGTCAGGCGTTGCTTACAACGCTGAGAGGTGATCTTGCCTTTGGTCTATGGATGATAACCGTGCGGTCAGCAGCATAGGAATGGCTTTCGTGTGTTTGTCTCATTCTTCAGTCCTAGTCGGTGAAGATGAGCCCTTAGTGACCGCCTTAACGCGTTGTAGCTAAGTCACAAAGATGCGATAGAATACCAATGACCAAGGCTTCGATATTTCAGTTCGTCAAAGACAAACTCATCACACACGGGGTAGAAAATACCAAGGGTGGTTTGCGAATTTTAAGCGATCAAAAGTTGTTTTTATTGTTTGTCAAACTTGAACGCGCCGTGCGGGATAGCAGCTTTGATGCTTCTGTATCTGCAGTTCATGAAATCGACAACTATTTGATATCAATCGAAAAACAACAACTGTTGGCGTTTACTTATCTATATTTGATGTTCTCCGACATCACATCGAAGCGAACCAAACTAGACGAGCAACTGCCAGAAGGAACGATCCAAGAGTCCACAGTAGTTGTGAGAAATGTCACGCACGACGAGACGCTGATCAGGCTTTGGGGACAGGTTAAATATGAACAGATTGGAGAAAGGCTTCTTGAAGTTGTCTATGCTGACCCATCAACATCGTTGGACGGTCATTAAACCCGCATAGCTGCCCTTTGAAGCAAGTGCAACGAACGTCTGCTTCCTGCCCAAAATTACCACACCCTGGCTGTCATGTTGCAGCCTGGGATCAGATGGTTCTCGACCGCCAGTATATGAAAACTGACTCGCTCATCTGCTATGCACGTCGCGTTTCAATTGACACTAATCGCCAAACCGCACGGTTTGCCAGTTGGCGGGTGGATCGTTAACCCAAGGCAGAAATCAGAAGAATATACCTACTATGAATTGGTTCCCACCATCATCCTTCCCGGTGCGCCAATGATTTCAATGGGTTAGTATAAATCTCGATTTGCCGAAAACGGTCTAGGCAGCGCCGGGGCAGCACGGTGCTCTGAAACATATTCCTGCATTGCGCTGCCACTTCGTCAGTCTGTTCCGTGAAAACAAATACATTTGTACCTCAAAGCCTGCCGCGCACCGAAGTCATAACCATTGTTTGGTCGAAGTGGGCGGGAAGCGGAATTTTGCTGCGAGTGCGAAGTTTAACATTTCTGTGTCTTGAGCGGCCATTCATGATCGAAGTTCTCGCATACTCCAATAGGCATTTTCTTTCGTCAAACCAGTTCTTCCATGTAAAACTGCAACGTGCTATTTGAAACTAATAGCTTGCGGGTAGATTTTATCGTCGTGCTGTTCATGACGTTTGCACCCATTGTCAGGTGTGATGCTCTCTTCGAGTTCCCTTTAGTTTTCCTCATGTAAACCTTTGGTTTGCCTTAGGAGTACCCGCAAGCGCAACTACCTGGAGATAGGTTTGAGCAAAATAGAATCTCTCAAATCCATCAGCACGCGCGGCGAACTCGCTGACCTTCTAAATTACCCACGATCAGCACTCGCCTACACTGTATACAAGGTTCCAAGCGAGCAGAAATACACAGTGTTTAAAATTACAAAAAAGAGTGGAGGTGAAAGGGTAATCCACGCCCCTTGTCCGGAACTGAAAGGCTTGCAGAAACGTCTTTCAAATTATCTCTATGATTGTCATCGAGAAATATTGCCACCGTTAGAGTTTCCGCGACGCTCATATTCACATGGCTTCCAGAAAGACCGAGGTCTCTCGATCTTCTCAAATGCATGGAAGCATCAAAATAGGCGGTTTGTTCTCAACGTTGATTTGAAAGACTACTTTCCAAGCTTCAATTTTGGACGTGTCCGAGGGTACTTTCTAAAAAACCGGTCCTTTGAGCTAAATCAAGACATTGCCACTCTGATCGCGCAAATCGTTTGTTACGATAACTCGCTTCCTCAAGGCGCTCCGACCTCTCCAATCGTGTCTGAATTGATAGCAAGTATTCTGGATCAACGTTTGGGACGATTGTCGAGAAAACATCACTGCACCTACTCCAGATACGCTGACGACATCACATTCTCAACGAACCAAGCAAGCTTTCCTGAGGCAATCGCGGATTTTTTTCCAGCGACCGATGGTGCGTGGAAGGCTGGTAAAGACCTTGTCGACCTAGTCGCGCGATCAGGTTTCGAGATAAACAAGAACAAGACACGCATGCAGCTTTCAACGTCGCGCCAAAGCGCAACAGGTCTAGTAATCAACCGCAAAGTCAACACATCAAAGCAATACTACGATGCAGTGCGTGCAATGAGCAACTCCTTGTTCAAGACTGGTGCCTGTCATCATCCCGACACCAAGAAGCCAGCGAGCCTTTCCGTCCTAAAGGGAAAGTTGGAGTTCACCCTTGCCGCTAAAATCTACCCTATGGAGTTAGAGAGTTTCAGCGATCTCGAGACAGCTTCGAAGGTCCCGGGTGGAATGCCTGTGCCTTCTCACTACAAGCTCTATCGCAGGTTTTTGGCCTTTGAAAAAATTTCACGCAAACGCCCGCCCTCTTATCATCTGCGAAGGTAAAACAGACAATACATATATCCGGTGTGCGATTGCCTCTCTGAGCGCAAAGTTCCCGCTCTTGAAACCCACAACTGATGCTGATGGGTCCGTTCGTCAGGTGCTAAGTCTTTTCAAACATAGCGAAAAGCACGCAAAACTCTTGTCAATTTCCGGAGGAACGGGTGAGTTACACAAGTTCGTAGGGAAGTATGGATCTCTTCTAAATGAGTTTCACAGAGGTGGACAACTGCAGCCTGTAATTGTGGTCGTAGACAACGATGCCACTGCCAAGCCGATGTGGTCGGTAATCAAAGAGAAAATGGGTTCGAAGACTGCAGTGGACGGTTCTGCGGAATACTATCATGTACAGCGGAACCTGTTTGTCGTACCTATTCCGATCCTGGCTGGGAAATCTGCTAGTATCGAAGACCTTTTTGACAAAGCGACTCTTGCGACCAAGAACAAGGGGAAAAAGTTCAACCCACAGTTAAAATCTCATCAAACTGCCTCCCAATATGGTAAGGAGATCTTTGTAAAATGGGTGATTGAGGCGAACGCCGAGAATATCGATTTTTCCGGATTTGAACCACTGTTGAAACGTTTGGAAAAGGTGCTCAAAGTCAAGCTGTCTGGTTCTTGAGCCGCATGCCGCTTGGTGTTTCAGACACAATCTACGAGGAAAGATCGAGTGGCTCTTACTAGGTCGTTTCTGCCAACCGAAATCTCTAATTTTGGTTTTTAGATTGCCTCGCGTTCCATGTTGAAACAAGAAAAGTTGCCATTGTTCCAGATAGATTAACGGCCAGTTCGGCATGTCTGGTCGATGGTCTGATCCGACGCGGTCCAATGCTATGAGCATCTCCCAACTTGTTCCGGAGCGCGCCAAGTGCCGTGACAACGGATTGGCATCCGCCTAAGATTTGCTTAAAAACTTGTTCGGCATAATAGTCGGGAGCCAAGTTTAGCGTTTTGGCGAGCTTTTTATACAGAACCGGGAGATCGTCCTTTTCTTCCCAGCTCTCACCTGCATCATGCAAAATCCATTTGCAAACATCTTCCAAAAGAGTTCTGGCCAATGTGATTGCGCGCTCCGGATCTTTTGATCTACTGTCCAGTGCTCTTTGCCATCTTTCGCCAATCTGATCGGGATCGAAGGCGTTCAGCGTTGAGGTGATGTCCAAATCAGCCGGATTTCCTTCCGGCAAGGGAACAACTTTGAAAATTGGTGATCCTGAAATCCTACCTGTTTGAGCCAACGAGTAACCGTCGTGGCGCAGCAAAGCATCGATCTCTGCTGATAGTTTTTTTTGGCGCTCCTCGCTTTGATATTCGGCAGATGTGAGCTGCTCGACAAAGTGAAACAACAGTGTAGTTGAGCAAGACAGCAGTCCAAGAGATTCCAGATACTCTTGCTGTGTTAGGTCATCGTTTCGTAGCGTGTGTTGGATCAGGAATTCTTCGAGTGTACGGCCATCATTTGGATTGGGCGCGGACATGGACGCCAACGGAAAGACAGCTGCCACGAAATCGTACTCATCAACCTCACTAAACAATGTGCCAACGGAAACCAGCTTCACTAAGCGGCGACGCGTAAGCTTCGAGACATCGGAGCGTTCCAGATCCATGATCTTTTCTACAGTCTCACGGAGGCGAAAAGATTCAATTTCCTCTAAGATAAGGCGAGCTTTTTCTATGAGTGGTTCGACACCGATTGCCGCTAGCCTGCTGGACGCGTACTTAAATTTACTCTGAAACGCTTCCTCTTCGCTTCCTTCTTCCAAACCCAATCGTGCGCATACACCCGGCACTTCTTAGGCCTTGTAGTCTGAAATAGCGGATGCCAACTCACGTCTCAGCTCCTGTATGAATTTTGTCGGAACCGCCCTTTTTACTCTGTTCATTCGGAAACCAAACCTCTGGGAACTTGCCGTCTTCATCACCCTCCATTCCGTAGTAGCGGAATGACTTCTGGATGTCTGCTTTCGTGGGCTGCTTTGTAGTATCAAGCCTGCTCGGTCAATGGCGGCTTTGGGCCGGCTTTGACGCCGGCCCATCAATTCTAAATTTCTACACTCTCCGAAACGGCGAGCGCGTCCTCAAGGTCTACACCAAGGTATCTGATGGTACTGTCCATTTTGGTATGGCCTAGCAAAAGTTGAACAGCACGGAGGTTGCCGGTTTTCTTGTAGATCTGCGCGACCTTGGTGCGACGCATCGAGTGGGTGCCGTAGGCGCTTGGTTCGAGACCAATTGAATTTACCCAATCCTTTAACATTCGCGCATATTGCCTTGTCGAAATGTGGGGGCGATCATGGAAGCGACCGGGCCAGAGAAAGTCATGGCCTGACATCAATGGATGGCAGACCCAGTCCACTAAAGATTTGCGAGTCCCTTCTGTAATCTCGAACCGGACCGGAGTTTGGGTCTTGCTTTGAAGAATTGAGGCGCGCTCCTTGATAGCGCCCGAGGCGTAGACATCGGCCACCTTGAGCTTGACCAGATCACAGCCGCGTAGCTTACTGTCGATAGCGGTGTTGAACAATGCAAGATCGCGGACGGTATTTGCGAGTTCTAGCCGAACACGGATTGCCCAGACATGCTTGGGCAACAACGGGCGTTTTTGGCCGATAATACGACCATGGTTCCATCCGCAGCACTCAGACATTCAGCAATAAGATATTCGGTCGGAATTGGTTTTGAGGCAAATTCCGCTTTGAGCCCAAAGTTACCGAATCACCGCTGCGCAGCTAATGACTGCTATCGTGTTTCAGTAATTTCTCTGCGACCTTCCTTGCGCGTGCAAAGCTGTCTCGATCATCAAGGGACATGTAAGATACCGTGGCTCCCTCGATCATCATAAATAAAACGTGCGACGTGTCTTCGGGATCGATAGTGCTCACTCCCTTGCATAGTGTATTCAAAAAATTGAAAAATTGGCGCTTGTAGGCCCGTGCGAGTTCACTGATTTCTCCCTCGACCGCTCCATATTCGGTAAGAGCGTTCACAAAGTAGCATCCATTGAATTCTGGCCGTTCTGACCAATCCTGCATTGCGTCAAAAACACTCAAAATCCGGTCTTCAGGGCCGACGTTCGCACCGCTCGTATATAATTTCAGATGTGCTTCCAGCCGATCACCTCGCCGACGCAGCGTTTCTTGGATCAAGGCGTCTTTGCTGTCGAAGCCTTTGTACAAGGTCATTTTTGCGACCCCAGCTTCACGAAGGACTCTATCAACGGAAATTCCCTTGAAACCTTCTTTGGCAAAAATGGCTTCTGCTGTGTCTAGCAATCTTTCGCGTTTGGGTGCTGGCATCTCAATTTCTCTTCGCGGAACTTGCAAGGAGTATACCAAATGGTCTACCCACATGTAAACGTGTAGACCGATCAGTCTACCTGCCAGTGACAGGAGAGCAACAAGTGAGATATTTGAAACGTGGATTGGCCGCGGTTCTAGCGTTGATCGTAGGAGCCTTCATTGTCTCTGAGCTGTGGGTTGAAAGCACAGCAAGGATGATGTTGGCCGGACTTTATTGGTCAGCGGGTTTAGAGCAGAAATCAGTAACGACATCTGTTGGCGATATTGCTTACCTTGAAGGCGGAGAAGGTGAGACCGTCGTTTTCCTACACGGAATCTTTGCCTTGAAAGAGCACTGGATCGACATGTCGCGGCAGGTTTCGGGAGACTATCGTGTCATTTTGATTGATCTGCCCGGCTTTGGAGAAAACCGTCGCCTTGATCCAGAGGATTACAACTATACCCGACAGACTGAAAATGTTCTCGAAACGCTCGATCAGATCGGCGTTGAGAGATTTCACCTAGCGGCGAACTCTATGGGTGCCCAAATAGCCGGGCAGCTCGCAACGTCTATACCAGATAGAGTGCTGTCCCTCGCATTCGTAGGAAGCCCCGTGGGGGTCACTTCCCCTGAACGTAGCGATATGGAACTTGCAATTTCGGCAGGACAACTGCCGTTGGTCGTGGAAACCGGCGAAGAATATGACAACCGAATGGATTGGCTGTTTCCCCAAGAGCCCTTCATACCACGCCCCATTGCGCGCTATTGGAGGGACAACGAAGTTTCCAACGCAGTTCACAATCGCCAGATATGGCGCGCCGTAGCTGCCTTTGATGGATTGCAGGTTGGGGATTTGGCACGACATATCCACCAGCCATCGCTTGTCATTTGGTGCGAAGAAGATCGGATTTTTCATACCTCCGGCTCAACGGTGCTCACTGAGGCACTTCAAAACCCAACATTGCAAGTACTGAACGAATGCGGACATTTGCCGATGCTCGATCGCCCCCAAGAAAGTGGCGGGATATTGCTGGAGTTTTTGAGGCAGACCAACTGAATGTAAAAAGCAGACGTTTGTGAAGGATAACAACGATGTCAGCTTTGTCCGCATTCCGGTCGTCTGACCCAGTTATTGTTCGCAATTGCGGCGAATGACTGCAATCGGGAGAGCCAATCTTGCCCGACGAACGGCAGCTTCGGGCCGTTTCTGGTGTATTTTGCGGGCAATGCGCTTGATCTTTCTAGACCACGCGCATTGTCTGCTGTTTTACCAAGCGTAGGCGGCGTCCAGATCGGGGAAATCGCCCATAAGAAAGGCGCCACTTTCATTGGGCACCGGAATTTCGCCTGGCACGTTGGGATCGACGGTTGCGACGGCCAGTTTTGTCAGGTTGGCTTCGATATACTGAGCAGGATCGCGCCCCCCAGATCGCGCTCCAGAGTCAGGGCAGACTCCACTGCGCGATGTCTGTGTAGGACGCAACAAGACCATGCCGATTGGTCGTTGAAGCTGTACCCGGTGTCTAGCCCCCAATTTCAGTACCACTATTTGAGATTTCTCTAATAAGGTTTCTGGCACGGGCGGTCGCATCCCAAGCGCGTGATGGGGTCTGATATGATTGTATTCCTTGAGCCAGGCATTGATTGCGACCTGGGCTTGTTTGATGCTGTGGAACCATTCGGCGTTTAGGACTTCTTGGCGAAGAATACCGTTGAACCGTTCATCGTAGCCGTTTTCCCAAGGGCTGCCTGGGTAGATTTGGATCGGTTTGACACCAACCTTTCTAAGCCATTCTTGAAGGTGTTCAGCGACAAGCTCCCCGCCATTGTCAGAACGAATGTAATCGGGCTTCCTGTGTTCCATCAGCAAAGGATGCATGACTTGCAAAACATCACCTGAGTTCATCTTGCTTTGCACCTCAACCCAAAGCGCCTGACGGGTAAATTCATCTAGGACGGTCAGCATTTTGCAGCTGCGCCCGCTACTCAACTTGTCATGCACAAAGTCTATCGCCCAAACATGATTGGGATGCGTTGGGCGTAAGCGAATGACCGAACTGTCTTTGTGATACAGCCGCCTTCGTTTCTTATGCCGCTCTGGCAGTTTCAGCCCTTCTTCACGCCATAGACGCTCAACTTTCTTGTGATTGACGTGCCAACCTTCGATCCGCAGCACAATGACCTTGCGATACCCGTAGCGCCCATACTGTTTGGCCAAACGGATCATGGCCAAGCGTAATGCACTTTCATCTTGAACCTTGGCTTTGTAATGCAGACCAGAGCGCGACACGCCAAAAACAGAACAGGTTCTCGGTGCTCAGACGTATTCAGCTTTTGACGGGTGTGGATCACGGCCTGACGCAACCCATCAATCGTCAGACCTTCGGCTTTAAATAATCAAGGCTCTCCTTCAGGATAAGCTTGTCCAACTGAAGGTCTGCAACAATCTCTTTCAGTCGCTCGTTTTCCTTTTTCAGGGCCTTCATTTCTGAAAGCTGCGGACGACCAAGGCCACCAAATTTCTTACGCCAATAGCAATAGGTCTTATCAGAAATCCCAGCTTTGCGACAGGCGCTCACAACATCCAGCGCATTGTGTAAGTGAATATCAATCTCGCGTAATATCTTCAGCGCATTCTCATCCGAATACCGTTTCCGTGCCATTCTTCGTAACTCCCATCGCTAACAAATAGTGGCACAGTTTTAGGGGGGGCAAGACATGAAATGTCTCCAATGCAAATATTTAGAACTTGACAAATTCACAAATTAATGAAAATTCGTGAATTATTGATGTGGGAGGTTTTTATGTCTACTCAGCGGTTTGCCACTCGCCTTAATTCATTTGCGTCGAGGGCGCATGAATTCTGGCCTGATCTACAAGGCAAGCCATCGCCTATGCAAATGGCGGAGCGCGCAGCGACCGTGGATGGCTTGACTGATTTGGATCTCAATTTCCCCGATCATGTCCAAGACGATATCAGCGCCCTGAAGCGGCGATTGGGCGACCTTGGGCTCGGTGTGAATGGCTTGGCGATGCGCTATTACACCAACCCCAATTTCAAGCTTGGCGCGTTTACACACCCAGATCCGACCACACGCCGAGAGGCGATTGATTTAACCAAGCGTGGAATCGATGCGGCACGCGCCACTGGTTCTAACTTGATGACAATTTGGCTGGGACAAGATGGCTTCGACTACAGTTTTCAGGCTGACTATAACAAAATGTGGGCCGATGAGGTCGATGCAATTCGCGAAGTGGCGGACCATGATCCAGAGTGCTGGGTGAGTATTGAGTACAAGCCCAATGAACCGCGCGCTTTTAGCCTATTGCCTGATATGGCGACTACACTTTTAGCGATTAAAGAGGCGGGTTCCGCAAATCTCGGCGTCACTCTTGATTTTGCTCATGTTCTTTATGCCGATGAGGTTCCAGCCTTCGCGGCCGCAATGATCAACCGTCATTCAAGGCTATTGGGCGTACACTTGAACGACGGATATGGCAAACGCGATGATGGATTGATGGTTGGGTCGGTCAATACAAAAGCGACTTTGGAGTTGCTCTGGCAGATCAAGCGCGATGGTTACGTCGGCGCAATATACTTCGACACATTTCCGGACGCAAGCGGTCTTGATCCGGTGCGTGAGTGCGAGGCCAACATCGCGACAGTGGAAGGCCTGCTTAAGGCCGTGGACAGGTTGCAATCAGATAACCGCATGAATGAAGCGGTAGCAAATCAGGATGCTGTGACGTCTCAACAGATCGTAAATGCAGCACTCGTCGGGACCTGACATTCAATGAAATCAACCGACTAAAATGCAATGTTCAAAGGGAGGAAATCATGAACACAAAATTGACAACGGTCTTAGCTGCGGGCTTATTTACGCTCGGGCTTGGTGCAGCATCGGCGCAAGATATATCGCCGCTAAATTCGGACAGTGAGCCTGACCGAATGGATTGGAGCGAACTAGAGTCCAAGTTTGGTGCTTTTGGGGATGTACCAGAAGGCACACGTGTTGGTGGCGTTTCAAAAACACTGACAAATGAATACTGGCGCACACTTGGTGAAGGTTACGCTAACATTGCCGCCGCGAAGGGCGTCGAGTTTGTTTATCAGGCCGCCGCTAATGAAGGTGATCAATTGGGTCAGCTCTCAATTGCGGAAACTTTGATTACACAGGGTTTCGATGCCTTGTTGTTCTCTCCGCAAACCGATGCCAACCTTTTACCAGCTTATGAGCAAGCGCAAGCAGCGGGCGTTCCCGTGCTAAACGTGAATGACGCTGTCATTCCAAGTGTCGCCAACTATGTTGGTAATGTGCAAAAAGATAATGGTGTGCGTGTTGCTCAGTGGTTTATCGACAACGCCGAAGGCGGTGGCAAGGTTGCCGTAATTGAAGGGCAACCAGGTGTCTTTGCTGCTGGTCAACGCACAGCTGGCTTTACGGAAACCATTGAATCAGCTGATGGTCTGGACGTTGTTGCGAGTGTGCCCGCAAATTGGAGCCGCGAACTTGCGTTCAATGCTGCAGCTACAATTCTTCAACAACATCCAGATTTGATTGGCTTTTATGCCAACAATGATGGCATGGCACTTGGTGTGGTTGAAGCAGTAAAAGCTGCCAACTTGCAAGAGCAAGTTGCCGTATTTGGAACAGATGGCGTTTCTGATGCCTATGCTTCCATTCGCGCTGGTGATTTGACTGGAACTGTAGACAGCTTTCCAATCTTAACTGGTGAAATCGCCATGGAAGTTGTTCTTCGTCTTCTGGATGGTCAGGACTTGCCTCGTGTTGTCGCGACCCCACAGGCTCTGATTACTGCCAAAAATGTCGAAGATTATGCTACAACTGATCAGTCTAAATTGCGCAAAATTTTGCTCGCTCAATAATGATTTAGACTCCTTACGGGTCCGCGGGTTTAACCTGCGGGCTCGTCTGTTTTGAATATAAATGACCAACAGCGAACGGGAGGTAAATCTGGTGGACACGCTAGCGGCTCGACTAAGCATGATTGGCGCGACAAAGGTTTATCCAGGCATCGTTGCTTTAGACGATGTGACTTTCCAGGTCGCACCAGGTGAAGTGCACGGACTCTTGGGAGAGAACGGCGCCGGCAAATCAACCATGTTGAATATCCTGTCGGGCGTACGACCCGGCGACAAGGGACGAATTGAGATCAATGGCGATGCGGTCGATATTCGCAACCCGTTGGCTGCGCGCAAAGCGGGCATAGCTATGATCCATCAAGAGCTCCAACTCATCCCTGAACTTTCGGTGGCGCAGAACATATTTTTAGGTCGCCCCATGACGAGCATGGCCGGGGTGATTGTACAACATAAACAGCAGGAGCGCAGGGCCGCGCAGATACTCGCTGACCTTGATCCTAGTATCGATCCAGCGGCCGCCGTAAAAACGCTCAAAGTTGCACAACAGCAAATTGTTGAGATCGCTCGCGCTTTGCTCGACGAAGCAAGCATTATTGCGATGGATGAACCCACATCAAGTTTGACACCATCCGAATTTGAACGTCTCGCCGAGCTGATAGAAATACTGTCAGAAGGAGGGGTGTCGGTAATCTACGTATCCCATAAAATGGACGAGGTGTTTCAGGTGTGCCAGCGCGCGACTATTCTGCGCGATGGAAAGCGGGTTGCCGTTGTGAATATCGCTGATGAAACAGAAGACAGCATCGTCTCCAAGATGGTTGGGCGTGAAGTGATGCGCGCCGCACATAAGTCTCACGCTACGCAAGAAAACATCTTGGTCATAAAGGGATTGGGCCGAGATAAAGCAGTCATTGACGCCAATCTGCATCTGAATAGGGGAGAGGTTCTGGGTATTTCCGGCCTTGTAGGCTCCGGGCGAACCGAACTTTTGCGTTTAGTCGCAGGGATAGATCGACCCAGTTCTGGAACTGTTCATGTTCGCGGTGAATTGGTCAAAGCTCACGATCCACGAGCAGCCATTCGAGCGGGAATTGGTTTGGTGCCCGAAGAGCGAAAGCGCGAGGGAATTGTTCACGCAAGGTCGGTCGCATCAAATATGGCTCTGCCATCCATGGAAAAATTTAGCCGCGCTGGTGTTTTGAACCATGCTAATCTTAACGCGCGCGCTGAAAGCGTTATGAGTGATCTAAAATTGCGTCCTCTGAATGTGAGGCAGCCGGTAGGAACATTTAGCGGCGGCAACCAACAAAAGGCGATCATTGGTCGCTGGTTAGCGGCCTCCACGCAGATATTCCTCTTCGATGAGCCCACCCGCGGCATTGATGTGGGGGCAAAGTCAGAAATCTACGGCTTGATTGAAAAACTTGCCGAGGCAGGCAATGCCGTCATTGTTGTATCTTCAGAGATGCCAGAGATTATTCGTGTGTCCGACCGCGTATTGGTTATGCGTGAAGGCTGCATCGTTGCCGATCTTGAGCAAACCGATATCTCTGAGGAAAAAATCGCATTCCACGCCATTCCGCGTAAAGATCAAAAAACTGCCTGATTGGCAAAAACAAAGCAAGACGAAGTTATGACACAGACCAACGACACCATAGAAAACAAAACCGCGCCATTTTCTAACTTAAATTTCAGCGTGCGTGATGCTGGTACTTTGGTGGGGTTGATACTCATTTTTGTCGTTTTCTCAGTGCTTAGCCCAGTGTTTTTAACCGCGCCAAATTTGATCAACATACTTCAGCAATCCTCCATCAATGCGGCAATAGCGCTAGGCATGACTTTGGTCATAATTTCGGGCGGCATAGACCTTTCTGTTGGGCCCACAGCGGCATTGTCTGCCGTCATCGGTGCCAGCTTGATGGTTGCGGGTGTGCCGATATCTCTTGCTATTATGGCGGCATTGGGAGTGGGTATTTTGTGTGGCCTATTCAATGGCGTGCTGGTCGCTTACGGCGGATTGCAGCCGTTTATTGTTACTCTGGGCGGCCTCTCGCTCTTTCGCGCTTTGTCTCTAATTTATACTGGTGGCAATCCAATTTTTGGCATTCCACCTGAATTTAGAGCGCTTACCAATGGCACGCTTTTTGGTATTCCAAATCCAGTTATCGCCGTTGCAGGAATCGCAATTTTCCTCTGGATTTTGCTGAACAAGACGCCGCTGGGTGAATATATTCTGGCCGTTGGCGGAAATGAGGAGGCGGCGCGTATCGCTGGCGTTCCCGTCGCCCGGACCAAAGTTGCAACCTTCATGATATCGGGCTCACTTGCTTCAATAGCCGCGCTCATTTTGGTTGGCCGCCTGGGAGCTGCTGAGCCAACGATCGGCAATCTGTGGGAATTGGATGCCATTGCAGCGGCTGCCATTGGCGGTGCGTCATTGATGGGCGGCAAGGGCAGCATTGTTGGCACCCTCATCGGTGCTATAATCTTGGGTGCGTTGAGAAATGGATTGACGTTGATGAATGTGCAAGCCTTCTATCAACTTCTCGCAACTGGCATTATAATCATCGTTGCTATGCTATTAGATCGTGCAACACGAGGACGGTGACCGCAATGACCGAGCTTAACCCAAGTGCAATTGGCGCACAAATACGCATGCGGCTGCCGCACTTGACACCACTCGAGCTAAAGGTGATCGATGGCATAAGGCACCGCGAAGATTTAACCGAATCGACTTCTATCAAGGAGGTTGCGTTAGATTCTTCTGTTTCAGAAGCAATGATCGTGAAAATTGCCAAGAAATTAGGCTTCAACGGCTTCAAAGATTTGCGCGGTGGTCTGGTTGAATACAAGCAATCGGATGCGGCCAATCTTTACAATGAAATATCTCCGGAAGACAGTTCTGTTGAAGTCATCCAAAAGGTCTTTAGAACCTCAATGCAGGCATTGGAAGAGACCGTTTCAATTCTTGATATTGATGCATTTGATCGTGCTGCGGATATCATGCATCGCGCCACCCATCGTGATTTTTACGGTATTGGAGGCTCGGCTCAGATCGCACGCGATGTGGCACATAAATTTCTTCGCATCGGTCTCCGTGCTTCAATTTACGATGACGCCCATATGATGATGATGTCTGCATCGATACTCAAACCCGACGATGCGGTTATAGCGTTTAGCCATTCTGGAACATCAACAGCTGTTTTAGAGCCGCTTATACTGGCGCGCAAACAGGGCGCGCGAACAATTGCCGTGACTAACTATGAGCAATGCCCTCTTGCTGATGCCGCTGATGTGGTGCTGTGCTCCACGGCACAAGGCTCGCCACTTTTAGGCGAAAATGCAGCCGCTCGTATTGCTCAGCTTAATATTCTCGATGCACTTTTTGTTGCCATCGCGCAGCGCGACTTTTCGACTGCAGAGGCAAATCTGCAAAAAACTATGAATGCCGTTTCGGCAAAACGTGAGGCCTAATTCGTGATGACTAAGGCCGGCACCGTGGTGGTTATTGGTAGCCTTCACTATGACATTGTGGTTGCAGCACCGGACCGGCCTAGAAAAGGTGAAACCGTGATTGGGAGCCGCTGGCATCCCAAATTTGGCGGTAAAGGTGGCAATCAAGCGGTCGCCGCTGCGCGTGCTGGAAGCGAGGTTCGTTTCGTCGGCGCGGTTGGCGATGATGATTTTTCAAATTTTCTTTTGGAAGAATTGAAACTGGCCAATATCAATTCAAACTACATCTCGAAATCTACAAAGTCTGGTTCCGGCATGAGCGTCGCAATTCTGGACGAAGAAGGGGATTATGGGGCCGTCATCGTTTCGGGTGCCAATGCTGAAATTGACACAGCTTGTCTCGCAAACGCCGCACTTTGGAAAAATGCAAAAGTGCTCGTTTTACAGAATGAAGTTCCAACCGCTGTAAATTTGGCTGCTGCAAGAGCGGCAAAGATGCATGGACTTCAGGTATGTCTAAATGCAGCGCCATCGCGTGCCTTGCCACAAGAATTATTGAACTCGATCGATATATTGGTGGTCAATGCGATTGAGGCTGAGGACCTTTGTGGCTTACCCGTCGCCAGTCTAAAAGATGCAGAGAAGGCTGCTTCCAAATTGATTGATCTTGTTCCAACCGTGATTGTGACGGCAGGGGGCGATGGGGTTACGATTGCATCGGCGGGTGGAGAATTCTCGTCGCTTGCAGCATTGCCGGTTGATGTTGTCAGCACATTGGGTGCGGGCGATATGTTTGTCGGCACTCTTTGCGCATCCTTAGCTGCGGGTAACGACAGTTCCTCGGCTCTCAGCGCCGCCAACAGAGCCGCCGCTCATCATGTGTCAGCCGCAACAAAAATTTAGGAGGACAATACCTAATGTCTTCATTCCGTGGGCTGAGTTAAACCCGCGCTTATGTATGACCGTCAGGGTGGAGGCAACTATGGTGGCTAGGTTAGATTGTAAAAATCCCCCTCCAAATGGTCCACCGCTCTTTGCAACCGGTTGGAGGTTCAACTGCCGAGCGTTCTTTCATCAACCTTTAGTTTCAACCCAATGTCATAAACTTCGTTAGATTGGTTACGAGGAGATTGCTACCGACGAGATCCACGGCATAGGCTGATTGCGCTCGAAAATGATACGTCGCCGCAAACCGATTGAGCCAGTCAAATATATTAGGCACACGAAATTGGAACTGATTAGGCTGTCGCTATGCTATGTCCCTGCGATCGTTGCAACCAACAAAAAGTGCCGTTTTTGACTGGGGCCAGGCCCTGATGACACCTGTTCATTGACGAAAAAAGTAGACCCAATCTCAAGCCTTCCTATTTTGGAGGGAAGGATACGACACTCATTTTAGGCGCGGCCTACACCCCATCACTGGAACCATGACCACATGGTATAATGAGGACGTCTTGCATGAGCACATCAGCGCTCAGATTACACTGCTGCCACAGCAACAGAATCTGGTCGCACCGTCTAGCCCTTCCGCCGATTGCCCTCTTGGTATTCTGTCAATTCAAGCCCTGCCAGAACGACATTGAACCGTTGGCACGCGACGCAATGCACAAACGGTCTATTGGGTGACGCGCGCCGCTTGCCAATAAACGCGAAAACGGTTGCATAGAGCGGTGTGTGCCCCTGCAACAGCCCGCGCCACGCTTGCCCCGCACCACACATTCCAAAAGGATTTTGTCTTAGTCCACGTCATCGGCTCAAAGCAGTCATTGGTTGCGGATTGCATCAAAGTCCGATCTGGGCTGTCCATTGCAAACACAGCGCCATCGCCGGGCCGGATGCTGCGCCACATCCGATGGCGGCGAAGAGTCCTTTCTCAGTTGCACCGCACGTCATTCATTTGCCAAAATTCTAGCTGCTGGCCTATGGGGCCACGACACTAAACAGGATGTCACGTCTCGCACGATAATTGCGGTGTCGGCAGCGTATGAAATCGCGAACCCGCATATCAGGATGCCTGTCATCTTAAGACTGGTGAATACAATCCGTATCTTGTCTTCAGATGAGTAGCGCTTGCGCGTCCTGCAGCGGATATTCTTCACCGTACGGTCAGCCGCATCAGTGTGGCGGTCCGTTATATGTTTCATCCCTCACTTCGGAGTGGTGAAGATGAGCCAAGCCCTCTCATATTTTACGCCGTCATTGGCTCCGAAAACGCATACGACGGGCGGCCTCTATCTCAAAACGACAATCAAGATAGTCACGGAGGCAATGTGCTTGTGCAGACCACTGTAACTTCAAGAGTTATGATATTGGAAAGGCAAAACTGATGCTTGTTCCTTGTTCTAATTTCACAATTTCTAATGATCCGCTCAGTTCATCTGCTCTCCGCTGCATGTTCTGGAGGCCGTGACCAGCATGATGTTTCACCACACCCATGCCGCAACTATTGTCCCGGATTTAAATTTTCAGGCTCGGGGGAAATCCTTCCTGCAAGGTGAATGTGTTTGGCAATTCATGAGTTGTGAAGCTTGACACAAACAGTAGTCCAAAAACTGATAGCCAGAAATTTGTCACATACCCCAGAACAAACACAATATTCAGCAATTGCGTCGAGGTAAGAGAATTGAAAGCAGAAACTGCCACATAACAACCAGCGTCGGGAGTCTTTCCGCTTTCAGATAGTGCCACCGGTAGCTATTTCTAAGCTTCTCTGCTTCGCCAACATAAACAGGCCCCAGAAAACCAACCAGTTTGCCACCGGATTTCAGCAGTACATGGATAATGTTTTCGTCGTCGTGCAGAATTTCCGGGGCAATAGGGGCGTAGTATGGAAGGTTTTGGTCGAGAACATTTTCGACGTCAAAAAATCCTACTGTTGTTAGTTCAATCCCATTGATATGAACTGAGATGAATCCTGAATAATTCGGAATATAAACCGCAAAGTTCTCAACGGCATCTTTTAAATTTTACGAACTGGCGTACCGCGGCGAGGTCTGCCGGTACCAAAACGAGTTTCCGCCGCGTTCTAAAAACAAGCTTTGATTTAACAATGCCCTCGCGTTCACTCCATGCGGAGGATTGAAAAGCTATTGTCTATATTGCCTAGAAAGCCTGTGGCAATAGCTTGGCGCTATGCATAAATGCCTCTAATTCGATGTGCGTTCTTGCAAATCCCTGATACGTTTGGAAATGCGGGGTACGGCTTTATTCAGCGTATACATTTGCGTTTCAAGGTCACTCAGTCGCTGATTTGCAGTTGCGATGGTATCCAATTGGGTTTTGTTTTCCTTGGAACGCCAAAACGTCCGGGTCACGCCACGATCCAGATTGGAAATTCTGTTTTCAAGGTCGCTCAGCCGCTGATTTGCAGTTGCGATAGTGTCCAGCTGGTTTTTGTTTTCCTTGGAACGCCAAAAAGTTCGGGTCACGCCGCGATCCAGATTGGAAATTCTGTTTTTAAGGTCACTGATCGTTCGGGCCTGGGCCGCAAGCGTTTTCTTGAGGGCCGCGATTTCTGCATCGCTATCAGCGCTGATCTCTTGAACTGCCGAGGCAATTTGAGCTTTCTGGTCTGCTGCAGCTTGACGCTTATCTTTGTCGCCGCCCAATAGCGGCAATACCGCTAAAATGAATGCGAGTGCCAAGCCGACACCACTGGCAACAATAGGGGTCCGGTAGGTTTTCCAGATGTTCTGCATTGGCGTCGTCCTCGCTCTGATCCGCACCATTGTCGCGGTATTATACCCATCCGGGCACCCAAATTTTCAGAAAATGCGACCTTAGGTCATGTGGCGTGACCTAGGGCAACGCCATGATATCACGAGTCAGTGTTAATCAGACGGCGCGTAATAACAGCTAATTTACGGTAATGGTTGGTCATCGGTTTGCTCCGTACGCTCTTGCATAACGACGGCATACATTTTGATCATCAAGGTCGCGTGTGCATCTGTTGTGGGAGGAACCGCCCATGTGGCTCATACGCGACTCGATCTTTATCGGGCTATTGGAAGCATCACCTCTTATTTTAGCGGCGATGGGCTTCACACTAATTTACTACCTGAATGGATTTATTAACTTCGCATATGGGGAAAGCATCACCTTTGGAGCGTACTTTGCAGTGCTCTTTAATGTTGGGCTTGGACTAAACTTTTATTTCGCCATCTTACCGGCGGCTTTGCTCGCGGGCGCTCTAAGTGTTGCGACTTACTTGTTTATCTTCAAGCCGGCCTTAAACCGAGGTGTGCAACCCTCGGAAATGATCATCCTATCTGTCGGACTGTCTTTTATGTTGCGCTATGGGCTGGTGCTTTTCGTGGGGGCTGAAAACACCTATCTCGCCGAACCACCTGTTGCTTTCTTTAACTTTGCCGGCATGGGCGCGACGAACTTGCAGCTGATCGCCCTGATCCTTGTCATCATATTCGCACTGAACCTGTATTGGCTGATTTACAAGACGGGTTACGGTGAAGTCATTCGTGGTCTTGCGAACAACGAAGAGCTGGCGCAAGTCAGCGGGATTAACCCACACAAGGTCTCGGTTCGTGTTTGGTTCATTGCCGGGGTTGCCGGTGGATTGTCAGGTATATTTTCAGGCGTGTTCGCGCTTGCCAATCCGCAAATGGGATGGAACCTGATCCTGATCACTATCATGGTGTCTATCGTTGCCGGTGTTGGTTCTGTGCGCGGGGCCTTGTTCGCAAGCATTGTCGCAGGCATCCTAACATCTTTCATCACGCTGATTTCCAAACCTCTTTACGCCGAAGTTGTGCTCTTAATGGCCTTCATTCTGATCCTGTGGCGGCGCGGGGGGCGGATCGCGTAATGGCCTATCTGATTTTCTCTCTTTCACTTTTGCTGATTTACATCGGTCTTGCGCAAATGTTGCACGTGCAATTTGGGCTGCTAGGCATTCCAAATTTTGGCGTCGTCGGGTTTTGGGGGCTTGGCATGTATGCCGTTGGCATTATGCAAGTGCAACTCGATATGTCATTTGTTGACGCGATGGTATTGAACGCTTTGCTTTTGGCCGCAGTTTCCTATGGGTTGGGGCATCTGATTTTACGATTGGAACGACAAGCGATTCTATGCGCAACTATTGCTTTCAGCGCCATCGTCGCGCTGTTGGCTGTGACAGAGAAATGGATGACTATGGGCGTGGTTGGGTTGGGCACAATCCGTCAGCCATTTCGCATCTTTGGAATTGAAGAAATTCTGTTCTTCATCTTCCTGTTAATCCTGATCATCGGCATACAATTTTACATTCTGAAGCTTCACAAATCGCGGCTTGGGCGGTTAATGATTGCCACACGCGATAACGAAGAACTTGCAGCAAGCCTTGGCAAAGATACGTTTCGGGTTAAATTGATTGCCTTCACGCTGACCTCAGCAATCATGGGCATTTTGGGTGGGCTTTCGGCCCCGCTCAACCAATTCCTGACACCAAACATGATAGTGCCATCGATTACCTTCGCGGTCTGGATATCGCTTGTTTTGGGCGGAAAAGAACATGCACTCGGTTCGATGCTTGGCGTATTTGTCACCTTCGGCTTGTTCGATATTCTGATCGAAACCTATGCGCCTGTATCGCCCGAATTCGCGGTGCTCGTGCCAAATGTCAAACTGTTCCTTTACGGGGCGCTTCTGGTGGGCGTTCTTGTCTTCCGCCCAAGCGGCTTGCTGGACCAAAGGACGCCATCCGATGCCGTTGTCGGCACACTGGGGCGCGGAGTTTTAAAAGGTGCAGTTGCGATACACCAAGGCGTCACTAAAGGCGTTGCTACAGTGCAAGGAAAAATCGAACACCGCAAAAAAGGAGGTGGCACATGAAGCTCCACATGCGCAACCTCACCAAATCTTACCACTCCCATCCAGTTCTGAATGTCGGCGAAGCAACGCTGGGTGAGCATGGGCTTGAAGGCTTAATCGGACCAAACGGTGCGGGTAAAAGCACTCTTATGGGCCTGCTTACGCGCCGCATCGCGCCAACGACGGGCACGGTTGTGCTGGAAGATGGCGAGATGAACCACGCACTCAACCCAATCCGCTCGCACCAAGTGGCCCAACTAGGGCTAGTGAAAACCAATCAACGTATTCAGGGCTTTCCCAGCCTCACCATTCGGGACAATTTGCGCTTCGCTGCCACATCCCATGCCCAGGAGACATATCGCGGTGTGATGGATGATGCCCAGATCGATGAAGAGATAGAGGCCGAGATTGACAGCTATCTTGAGACCTTTACGTTTGCTGAGCCCGATGGTTTTGCCAATTCGGGCGGCGAGAAAAAACTCTTGGACATTCTGCGTTGCTTCATTATGAAGCCGCGCATGTTGCTGATGGATGAACCCACAGCCGGTCTTCCTGATGATGTCACCAAGAAGGTGATGGATTTAGTAAAATCCAAAGTAAAATCGGGCGATATGACAGTAATCATCGTCGAACATGATCTTGAACTCATCTGGAAATACTGCTCCTACGTTCACTTCCTCTCAGAAGGGGAAATGTTGTTCCATGGAACGCCGAAAGACGTGAAGAAGAACCGCGTCGTCGCTGAAAAGTATATGGGAGTTTGAGGTATGCTTGAAGTGAATGGCCTGCACAGCGGGTACGGCGATGTTGAGGTGCTGCGCGATATATCTTTCACTGTCGAGAATGAGATTTTTGCGGTGCTCGGAGCCAATGGAGCGGGGAAAACGACGTTGTTAAAAACCCTCTCAAAGCTTTTGCCGCTGACATCCGGGTCGTTGAGCTGGCAGGGCGCAGATGTAACCAAAGCTCCGGCGTTTGAACTGACGTCGAGGGGCATTGCTTACGTGCCGCAGGAGCAAAATGTGTTTCCTGACCTTAGCGTCGAAGAAAATCTCTCGCTTGGCGCACTTGTTGGCGAGCGGAGCAAAGAAGAGCGCCTGGATGAAGTCTATGAGTTGTTCCCACGCCTGGCCGATCGGCGTCCGCAGCTCGCAGGCAGCCTCAGCGGCGGAGAGGGACAAATGCTGGCCGTTGGACGCGCACTTATGCAGGATCCAAAAACCATTTTACTGGATGAACCTTCTGCCGGGCTATCACCGCTTTTTGTCGACATCCTGTTCGAAAAGATCACTGACACACGCACCAACCGGGGCGTCGCCATCGTTCTAGCTGAACAAAACGCATTGAAAACGCTCGAAATTGCTGACCGTGTCCTGGTCCTCAGTTTGGGCGAAATGCACTTGCTGGAAGAGGCCAAAAAGCTCGACCGAAAAACACTGATGGAGGCGTATCACATCTAACATCCCGGCGGGAGGCCGGGGTGCCATAACATTCATTTCAAAACCTTAGGGAGGTATACATGAAGACTACATCACTTAAGACATTGCTTGGATTGACCACAGCTCTGGTCATGTCTGCGGGCGCAGCTACAGCGCAGGACATTAAAGTCGGGCATCTGACATATCACACAGGCGAATTCGGTGGATTTGGTGAATTCTTTGATGCCGTCACCGATATGTCCTTGGAAGTCATCAACGCTGATCCGCCGCTTGGGCGTGCGCTGACCCCTATTCACCAAGATATCGGCACCATTGGAGAGGCGCGTGCAGCCCGTAAGCTTGTAGACAGTGACGGCGTGGAAATTTTACTGAATTCAGCCCACAATTACATGTCTTATCGCGACTATATCCTTGACCAAACGGCGAGCAACGGTGGCCCACTTCTGCCATCCGTCCATGGCGGCGCGATTGAATCCGAGTTCGGCGGTACGGGCAAGGAACCTTTGTTCCGGGGCTCACCAATGGACAGCGCGCAGGGCTCTGCCGCATTGCTTCATGCACAAGCTGCAGGCAAATCCAACGTGGTTCTGGTGGCGACCGAAGCCGCTGGCTCTCAGTTGCAAAAGAATGCCGCGATTTCTGCTGCTGAAAAGCTGGACATCAAGGTTCTTGAATCTATCGATATCCAGCCAAACCAGCCCAATTATCGCTCGGTTGTCAGTCGGATCAGTAGCCTTAGCCCAGACGCTGTGATCATCTTCTCTGCCCCCGCGGACGGTGGTGCTTTCGTGAAGAATGCGGCGGAAGCCGGTAACTCATGGTTCATCGTTGGTACGTCCGAGTGGCAGGAACCTGGGTTTATCCAGACAGCCACGACCGAAGCGGTTGCAAAACATGAATCCGTAACACTTGCAGCTTTCTCTAACTCAGAAACTCCGGCATGGGATTTCTACAAGCCACAAGCCGAAGGCTCTCAGTTTGCGGGCAAGATCGGTGACGTGTCAAACTCCTATGCCATCCAGTATTATGATCTGCTGATGGCAACAGCTCTGGCAATCGAAAAGTCTGGCGGCACGTCAGCAGATGCGTGGAGTCAGGCGATGCATGACGTCACCAGTGGTGACGGCGAGGTTGTCTACACCTATGCGGACGGAATTGCGGCCATCCGCGCAGGCAAAGACATTAACTACGACGGTGTAACAGGTTCGATGGAATACACCAGCACTGGTGTGGTTGCAGGTATCTTCGGCATCTTCCGTTGGGCGGATGGAGAAAAGCTTGAGCGTGTTTCGTTAGTAGATGGAGACACAGTTCTAGCGCTGGACCAATAATCCAAGACCAGCTTCCCGATTTTTCTTTGTCGGGGAGCTGGGCTAGCGATCAGCAATACAAAATGGCGCTCGGATGCTGTACTGTTGTGTCTGAAGCGTATTCGAGATTGAAGGCCGCCCGCCAAACTCGATGCACATGGTAGTCTAGGAATCCAAGCAAAACAGGACTTTATCGAAAGTAGCGAACAACCTCATTCTAATGCTTTTGGCTGTGACTTGGCGGGCCGAACGTCGATTTTGTCCTATATCTCAATCAGTTGTCATGTCGCCAAAGCTGTATTTCTTGAGAAACACTCCGGAGCGATTGCCATCAAGCAACTTAAGTTCCCTTGCAACGAAAACCTGAATCACATCAATCCACCAGCCACTGGACCTTTAGACTGTTCATTGGTGGTTTCGAATTTAATATCTCTGAAATCTCGTTTAAAGGAAGTCTATGGGATACTGCTCGTTCGATATCAGATCCCAAGCCTGCAATTACTTTAAGCGATCTAGGAATGTTGTGGTTTAAGGAATGCGATCCGGCAAGGGTCAGCTGTCGGCGGAAAACATCATAAGGCGATACGTCAATTTTTTCATCTGATGGGCATACGCCGAAGAAAAGGCCTTTGCCGCCATTGGCCATATAATCAGTGAGACTCGCCGCAACTGCGGGAACACCCGTAGCCTCTATGACAAGGTCAGCACGATGGTGCCATTTCTTCAAACTCGCTGACCCAGCAGGGACGGTATCGAAACCAAAGCTGGACGCCAGTTCAAGCCGACTTTCTGCAAGGTCAACAAAGGACACTTTTGCCACGCCTTCCGCTTTAAGCGCCATTCCCATCAGCAGCCCCATTGGCCCAGCGCCAAATATCAAGGCCTCCTCCATCCAGGGTGCATACACGGCATCTACTCCGTTGAGGACACACCCCATTGGTTCCGCAAGTGCGGCCTGAAGGAATGAAAGATCGGCAATGGGATGAACTGCTGAGGCTTTCACTACACTGAGTTCGGCGAAACCGCCATGTGTGGTGACACCATATGCACCAAGGTTTTCGCAAAGATGTGCCCAGCCCCGCCCACAGGCGCGGCAGGTACCACATTCCAGGTTTGGGTCGACGGCAACACGATCGCCTGTTTTGACGCTGGTGACATTCGATCCTATGTCGACCACGACGCCTGCATATTCATGGCCAGGGACAACCGGGAAGGCACCTGTTCCATAGTTGTCTTTCAGAACTTCAAAGTCGGTATGGCAAATACCACTGGCCTTAACCGTGACGACGACCTCATCTGCGCCAGGCTTAGGGTTCGGTAATTGGGTGTACGCAACTTGGTTCTTTCCTGTAAAAACGATGGCTTTCATCTTGCTTTATCCTTTGTAGATAGGCGCTCAAGGTTGCCTCAAGTCCTCTAGACCATATCAATGCCAGCCAGTGCCCGAAGCGGTCTTGAAATGCAGCGTTGTCTGCGAGGTCGCCATAGAGGTCGCGCTGCCTCAACCAAGCTTGCGGGTCAGCTTTTGCGGCTTTTGCAGCAGCGTTCAGTTTGTCCCAAATCGGGTCGTTTGGTTCGATAACGGAGCCATCTTCGCGTTTGCCATCACACATCCGCGCCCAGATGGCCTGTGACAGGGCAAGGCCATCCATTGGCTGCTCCTTTGCCAAGGCATCTCGAAGCGTCGGCAAAATGAAACCAGGATGACGGGAAGCGCCGTCGAAAGCCACCCGGCGCACCGTGTCAATAATTTCAGGATTGGAGAAGCGGTTGTCGACCAAGTCGACATAATCAGTGGCTGTCATATCCGGAACGGGTTGTGTCTGAGGCGCGATTTCACTCTTGGCAACCCTCCGCGCGAAATTGCCAATCAATGGATGATTCATACAGTCTGAAATGAACTCGATTGACAGGATTTCGCCAGCATTGGCAATGAGCTGGTGGCTACCGTTCAGCAACCGTATCTTCATCGTCTCGAACGCATGTACGTCATCTGTGAGTGTTGCGCCCGCATTGTCCCAGTTTGGACGCCCGGCGCAAAATTCATCTTCGATTACCCATTGACGAAAATTCTCATGGGTAACGGGTGCTGCGTCCAAAATGCCAAAGGTTTTCACAAGCTCCAGCTCTTTGGGGCCGGTGGCAGGTACAATGCAGTCGACCATAGAATTAGGAAATGCGCAGTTGGTATCTATCCAGTGGGCGAGGTCTGCATCGGATAAGCGCGCCAATGAAACTAGCGTCTGACGCAGGATTGCGCCGTTGCCTTGCAAGTTGTCGCAGCTTTGGCCTGTGAATGGTCCCGTGCCATCAGCCCGCCGCTGTTTGAGGGCCGCAATCATGGCTCCGAATGCTGTTTTCGGCCTATCGGGATGGGCAGCATCATGCTTGATATCTACATGATCCGCATCAAATGCTTTGGTCACCGGGTCGATGTAGTAGCCGCCTTCAGTCACAGTCAGAGCAACAATGCGGATCGCGGGATCGGCCATTTGCGCAATCAAGCAGGCATTATCGTTTTCAACAGGCACGAAGCCGATCATTGAGCCGACGATTTCTGCGGAGCAACCTTTCGGGTCCAATTCGATCAGTGTTGTCAGATAATCCTGAGCGGCCAAGCGTTTCCGCTGCTTTTCATCGCCCGGACGCACACCTGCGCCGATAATACCCCAATCCAACGCCTGGCCTTGTTGCATCAAACGATGCAAATACCAGGACTGATGCGCTCGATGAAAATTTCCCAGACCGATATGGACAATACCAGGTGTAAGGTGGGAACGATCGTAGGTAGGGCGAAGAATTTCGCGGCTTAACGCAGATAAATTTTCATTCGAAAGTCTCAACTCATCCATTGGCCGCCATCAACATTATAGCACTGCGACACGATGTAATCGGACTCAGAAGAGGCCAGAAATACGGCCATTGGGGCCAAATCTTCGGGAACTGCAAATCGACCTGCCGGCACACCTGCTTCGACTTCCGTCTTCTTTTGTCCTGGCACTTTGCCTTCTAGCCTTGCGAACATTGCATCCACATGCGCCCAATGCTCGCCATCTACGACACCCGGCGCGATAGCATTCACATTGATGCCGTGCCTTATCAGGTTCAAACCGGCGGACTGAGTCATCGAAATAACAGCAGCTTTCGTTGAGCAATAGACAAGTACCAAAGGTTCACCACGTCGTCCGGCCTGGCTTGCCATGTTGATGATTTTGCCACCATGGCCCTGCGCAATCATTTGTTTGGCTGCCGCCTGCATAGTGAATAATGTGCCAGCAACATTTACGGCATAAAGCTTGTCAAAACCGGCACGCGTTATGTCTATCGTTTCGGCGGCGTCGAATAAGGCAGCATTATTGACAAGAATGTCTAGCTTCCCCACTTCGGCGACAACGTTTGTAATGGCGGCGTCAATGCTGTTCTGGTCGCTGACATCCAATTGTAGTGGATAGGCAGCATCGCCGATTTGTGCAGCTGTTTCTGCTGCGGCTTCAATATCAATGTCGGCAATCGCCACAGTGGCTCCCTCTGCCACATAGGCTTTGGCAAAGCCGCGGCCAATACCGCGCGCAGCGCCAGTAATAAGCGCTGATTTTCCTTCAAGGCGTTTCATGGAATGCGTAACCCATCTACATCGAACTTGTGAATGAGAGTTGCGTCTGGTGTAAGAAAGACGGTATCTCCGTGTTTAACGGCCACTTCGCCGCTGGTCCTAACAGTCATCGGATCGCAGCCATTTATCCCATGGATGTGGATAAAGGTGTCAGAGCCCAGATGTTCCGCCACACCAACAATTCCCCGCCAATGGCCCTCGGATGTCGATACGTCAATATGTTCCGGCCGGATACCAATTGTATGTGCACCATGCTTGGCGGCTTCTTCGCCTTCAATCAGATTCATCCTCGGACTACCTATGAAACCAGCCACAAACTTGTTGCGCGGCGTGCGATACAGTTCCAAAGGACTTCCGACCTGTTCGATTACCCCGGCTTGGAGCACCACGATCTTGTCGGCCATCGTCATGGCTTCAACCTGATCATGAGTTACATAGATCATGGTCGTTTCTAGTTTTTTGTGCAGCTCGCCAATTTCCATCCGCATGCCCACACGCAATGCGGCATCAAGATTAGACAGTGGCTCATCGAATAAAAATGCAGCCGGTTCACGGACAATGGCGCGGCCAATGGCGACACGTTGGCGTTGTCCCCCAGACAATTGGCCGGGTTTGCGATCAAGATAATCCGTCAGATTAAGTGCTTTGGCAGCGCTGTCGATCCGGCGTTTTTGTTCATCTTCCGGCATCTTCGCCATCTTCATCGGAAATGCAATGTTCTTGCGCACCGACATGTGCGGGTAAAGCGCATAGGATTGAAATACCATGGCCAACCCGCGTTTGGCAGGAGGAAGGTCAGTTGCATCATCCCCGTCTATGTCGATGGTTCCAGCAGTCGTGTCTTCCAGCCCTGCAATCAGACGCAGCAGCGTAGATTTACCGCAACCCGAAGGTCCAACAAAGACCACGAACTCGCCATCTTCGATCTCCAGATTCAGCGGAGGGATAACTTCGACGTCGCCAAATTGTTTTTGAACCTGTTTGAGCTGTATGCGTCCCATAACGTATTCCTTATTTCACGGCACCGAAGGTCAGACCCCGGACAAGTTGTTTCTGGCTAAACCAGCCCAAAATCAAAATCGGCGCGATCGCCATGATTGAAGCGGCACTCAGCTTGGCATAAAATAGCCCTTCGGGGCTGGAATAGCTGGCGATGAACGCGGTGAGCGGCGCCGCCTTGGCTGCTGTCAGATTGAGCGTCCAAAACGCTTCGTTCCATGCCAGGATGATGTTCAGGAGGGCTGTTGATGCCATGCCCGGAATTGCCATGGGCGTAAGGACATAAAGAACCTCCTCGCGCAGGGACGCGCCATCCATGCGTGCGGCCTCAAGGATCTCACCGGGGATTTCCTTGAAGTAGGTGTACAGCATCCAAATAATGATCGGCAGGTTGATCATCATCAGAACGAATGTCAGACCCACACGCGTGTCTAGAAGCCCAAAGTCGCGGAAAATCAAATAAATCGGAATTAGGACACCCACGGGCGGCAGCATCTTGGTCGATAGCATCCACATCAACACGTCCTTGGTACGCTTCGCCGGCACAAAAGCCATGGCCCAAGCCGCAGGAATTGCAATGATCAGCCCAAGAGCTGTCGAGCCGAGCGAGATTACCACGGAGTTCATGAAGTGCTTAAAGTAATCTGACCGGGCCTGAACCGCGGCAAAGCTGTCCATAGTCCAGCCTGAGTTAAACAGGATTTCCAGCGGTGCCCGAATTGCATCTTCTTCTGTCTTAAACGACAGGATCAGGATCCAAAGGATCGGGAAGAACATGAAGAAACCTAGAATTCCTGCCACAGCCGTATTGGAAATTTTGGTTCTTGTTGAGACTGCGCGTGCCATGTCTGATCCTTCCTTACGCGTCGAGGTTCTTGCCAATCATCCGCATTAGGAAGAATGCGACGATATTGGCTAGGATGATTGCCACGACACCACCTGCGCTGCCGATGCCCACGTCAAACTGCAATAGTGACGACACGTAGATCAGATAAGTGAGGTTGGTTGTTGCAACACCGGGACCGCCATTGGTGGTCACAAGAATTTCGGCGAAGATCGACAACAAGAAAATTGTCTGAATGAGAATGACAACCGTGATGGCGCGTGCCAAATGCGGTAGCATGATGTACCAAAAACGGTTTACCCAGCTAGCCCCATCCATCTCCGCGGCTTCCAGCTGTTCCTGATCCAGCGACTGTAATGCTGTTAACAAGATCAGCGTGGCAAATGGCAGCCACATCCAAGAGACGATGAATATGATTGAGGCCATGGGAATCTGGCCAAAAAAATCGATGGGCTGAAACCCGAGGCCGACCGCAATCTGTCCAAAAATACCGTTCACCGGGTTCATGAACATGTTCTTCCAAACCAAACCAGAAACTGTTGGCATAACGAAGAATGGAGCAATCACCATGATGCGGATGATGCCCTGACCGAACATCGGGCGATCAAGCAGCAGGGCAAAGCAAATGCCGCCGATTGTCGTAATACTCAGCACACCCCCCACGAGGATGAGCGTGTTCCACATTGCAGCGCTGAAACTGGGATCAGTGAAGAACCAGTAGTAGTTTTCCCACCCAACAAACGGTGCACTACCAGGCTGCAGCAGATTGTAACGCAAGAACGAAAAGTACAGCGTCATGCCCAGAGGAATGATCATCCAGCCCAGCAGCAATATAACAGCAGGAGAAATCATCAAACGCGCAGAAGATCTGGAAGCTTTGGTAGCCATTCGTTTAGCCCTCCCGAACGAATTATGGCAGCATTTGAGGAAAGACCTTCAAAAGGTCCTCGCCAAAACGCTGACTTGTACTTGATAGTTCAACAAGCGGGCAGGGGCACGCAACCCCGGCCCGCTCATGGAGTAAGTTACTTGATGTAACCAGCCTTTGTCATTTCGCGTACTGCAAATTTTTGACTGTTTGCCAAGGCTTGCTCAACGCTCATCTGACCGGCCAGGGCTGCCGCGACCTGCTGGCCAACATAGTTGCCAATACCCTGGAATTCAGGAATCGCAACGAACTGAACACCTGTGTAAGGCACTGGGTCCCGTGTAGGATCAGCCGGATCAACCGACAGGATCGCATCGACGATGGTATTTGCAAAAGGCGCAGCCTCAAGACGACGCGCGTCTTCTTCGACCGACTGACGGGTACCACTTGGAACAGCAACCCAACCTTTGGTTTCGCCAACCATCTCGAAATATTCCTTGGACGTCGCCCATTTCAAGAAGCTTTTGGCTTCATCGACTTTCTTAGAGCTTGCCGGAATGGCGAGAGCCCAAGACCAGAACCAGCCGGTGCCTTTGTCAGTGACCTGCATTGGCGCTTTGAAGAAGCCAGTCTTGTCAGCAACCGTTGATGTCTCAGGGTTACGAACATCACCTGCGGCAGATGTTGCATCCACCCAAGTCGCGCATTTCCCGTCTTTGAACAGGGCACGATTTTCGTTATGGCCGTTTGCCGAGGCACCGGGAGGGCCCGACGCGTTCATCAGGTCAACATAGTAGGTTACTGCAGCATTCCACTCAGGTGAATCGAGCTGTGGATTCCAGTCCATGTCGAACCAGTCCGCACCGAATGCGTTTGCGACCGTTCCGACGAAAGCCATATTCTCTCCCCAGCCAGCTTTACCGCGCTGGCAGGTGCCGAAGATTCCATTTTCTGGATCGTGTGCAGCTGCAGCCATTTCTGCAAATTTCGTATATGTGATTTGCTCGGTTGGCACTTCGATACCTTTGGCCTCAAAAATGTCAGTCCGGTAGAACGTGAATGACGTTTCTGAATACAGCGGCAAAGCGTACAGGTTTCCGTTTGCAGATAGACCATTGCGGACTAGCTGAAAAACGTCTTCCAGATCATAGTCAGCATCGTTGGCAAAATCGTTCAAGGGCGTCAGCCACCCCTGTGCGCCCCAGATCGGTGTTTCGTATGCGCCGATAAACATGATGTCGAATGAACCACCACCGGTGGCGATGTCTGTCGTGGTGCGTTGACGAAGGACGTTTTCTTCCAAAACGACCCAGTTAATAGTGTTGCCAGTTGCCTTTTCCCATGCTGGCGCAAGCTCTTGCATAGTTATCATGTCGGCGTTGTTGACTGTAGCTATTGTGATTTCTTCAGCCGACGCGATGCCCGCGACAAGACCGAATCCGACCGCAGAGGCCAGTAGTGATTTTTTAATAGACATTGCGTCCTCCCATTTAACACAAAAAAACTATTCCGGCTTAACGCCTTGAGTCAAGTTTTTTTTCACGTGCAAAAAGATGCGCATGGTTCAAGCGGACTCGCGCACCTGAAGAGCACCATCCCTCAGCAACTTAACGCCATCTCCATCACGCCCATCGCGCACGCGGCTTGCCAACAGCTCAACTGTGTCACGACCTATTGCGTCAACCTTCTGGGCAACAGTTGTCAGGGATGGAAAAATATAGCGACTGAGTGGGTGATCATCGTGGCCTGCGACCCGCAAAGCTCCGCGCGTTCGCCCGTCAGTTGCAAAGAAAAGGCCGTGCATATTTGCCGCACGGATGACTCCAATTGCGATACGATCATTTGCGCAAAAAATTGTCGAATCGATATGCCGACCATGGCTAAAATGGTTATGCATGACCTCAAAACCATAGTGCTCAAACTGCCAGGATTCCGTATTGTCAGGCGTTTCGATCAATGTGCCTACGTGGCCATTTTCCCGCATCCGTGCATGGTACGCATTTTGCCTTTCCAGCGCGTTGGAGTTGAGCTTAGGCATCGCCAAGAAAACAGGCGGAGGCCCTGACCTGCACAAATAGTCCACCATGACACCGACACTTTTTGCGTTGTCCGTGCCCACGAAATCCGCATTGGGCATTTGGCTCCCCGGATAAGAGTCGGCGAAAACTATAGGGAAATCCTTGTCTGCAGCCTGAAACACGTCATAGCTACCATCCGTCCCAAGCGGAGCTACGATTGCTCCATCGACATTCATCGACCTGAGTTTTCGGATAGCCAGATCTTCTGAGGTCGTATCTCCGTGAGAGCTTTGAGTTATGATCGTGAACCCCGCGGCCCGCGCAGCAACTTCAATCGAATCCAACAGGCTCGCAAAGAAAAGATCCTTGAAGTGCGGAATTACAATTCCGATGATCCCGGTTGATTTCCGGTTTTGCCTTGTCGCCAAGAAATTATAGACATAGTCGACCTCAGTCAGACCCTGTTTAATTTTCTTTGCAGTCGAAGGTAAAACGCTCCCCTCATCCTCAAAATATCGCGCCAGCGTAGGGCGGGAGATCGAAATTGCCTTGGAAAGCTCTTTCATCGTATGGATTTTCGGCTTGGACATGCTCGCACTCTGTTGTCTTGCGTGTTTGGTAGCAAGTTTTTGTTAGAATTATGCCATACATTTTGACATGTGCAAAAAAATTAATTAAATCTCCAACCTTGGAGAGGTAGGAATATGAAGCATAAACCCATCATTGTTACAATTGGCGAAATCCTGGTCGAGTTTGTTTCGCATGAGCAAAACTGTGGGCTTTGCAAGATCAGCGACTATTCAGGCCCTTATCCCAGCGGTGCCCCCGCGATCTTTCTTGATCAGGCTGCTAGAATGGGTGCGGTAACGGAAATGATTGGCGGCGTTGGTGATGATGGTTTTGGGCGCTCCATTTTGCGTCGTCTGAAAGCTGATGGCGTGGGAACGCATGGCGTGACTGTAAATGCAGAACATACGACCGGCGTTGCTTTTGTGTCTTATTATGACGATGGAACCCGAGACTTCATATTTCATGTGACGGATACCGCTTCGGATCATTTTGTGATGCCAAATACTCTCTTTGATCCAGCGAGTGCGGTCTTGCACGTCTCCGCGGCATCTTTGGGAAATGCAAGAATGCGAGACATAATCATCACAACACTGCGCCGTGTGGATAAAGCCGGCGGGAAAATAAGCTGTGACCCCAACGCACGCCCAGAGTTGATGCGCGATACCGCCGCACATGATGCGCTGATCGAGGTGATGGACCGTAGTACCTACCTGATGCCAAGTACCAGTGATCTGAAATTCCTGTTTCCGGGGCTATCGGAAACCGCGGCAATTGACCAGCTTTTACGCTCTAAGGCCGAAGTCGTCGTGATTAAGCGCGGCGCATCTGGTGCAACTGTCGTTTCAGGCGAGGAACGCTACGAATATAAAGGCCATCCAGTTATGGAAGTCGATCCTACGGGTGCTGGCGACTGTTTTTGTGGGACATTCATTTCCCTGTTGGCGCAGGGTGAAGCATTACATGATGCTGCGACTCAGGCAAACGCCGCAGGTGCCATTGCGGTAACACGTCGTGGACCTATGGAGGGGAATTCCAGCCCTTCGGAGATCGCCGCGTTTCTTGAACTCAGAAAAAGTGGGAATGTGGCATGAGTCTGGTCCACGATCTGATAGAACGCAACCGTGCAGGCGAAGCCGTTGGGCTGCCGTGTTTTTGCACGGCAAATGAGCACGTTCTGCGGGCTGTCCTGTCTTTTGCGAAGCACACCGGTTTCCCGACGGTGATCGAGGCGACTTGCAATCAGGTAAATCAATATGGCGGCTACACCGGTATGACTGCCTCCAATTTTATGGCATGGCTGACCGATCTGGCAGCGGACGCAGGTGTCCCCATGGACCAACTGATCCTTGGAGGGGATCATCTTGGCCCGAATGTCTGGAGGTCTGAGCCTCTGGACCTTGCCATGGAAAAATCGCGTGAGCTGGTCAAATCCTATGTGCAGGCCGGTTTCAAGAAGATCCATCTCGACACGAGCATGGCCTGTGGCGGTGAACCCAACCCGACATTTGCGCAAATCGCCGAACGTGCGGCTGACCTGTGCGCGGTGGCCGAAGCCCATGCGCCAAACCCTGAAGACTTGTTCTACATTATCGGGACCGAAGTTCCAATTCCAGGCGGCGAAACCGAAGAACCTGATGCGCTGGATGTCACTTCCGTAGACCGTTTCCGCGACACAATCCGAACGCACCGCGATGCATGGGCGGCACGAGGACTAGACGTTGCATGGTCTCGCATCGTCTCGGTTGTCACCCAGCCGGGTGTCGATTTTGGCCACACCTCTATCTATCCGTTTATCCCGGAGAAAGCGCAGCCACTAAGCGGTGCAATTTTGTCAGAAGACGGTCTAACCTTTGAGGCACATTCGACAGACTATCAGTCTACGGACGCCTTGAGCGACCTTGTCAAAAATCACTTCTTTTTTCTCAAAGTAGGTCCAGAACTGACCTTCCGCTTCCGCGAAGCTGTTTGGGCTCTTGCATCGGTCGAAGAACAGCTTGACGTTGAGATGCCGTCAAACATTCGTGGCTTGATTAACGAGCAGATGAACGCCAATCCTGGCTATTGGCAAGGGTACTACAGCGGCACCGAAAACGAGCTGCAGATATTGAAGTCTTACAGTTATAGTGACCGCATTCGGTATTACTGGTCCGACAAAAAAGTTGCGGCAGCCTTGGGAAGCCTTATCGAAACACTTCAAAAGGAGTCGGTTCCGCAAACCCTGCTATCCCAAGCTTTCATGGGACTCGAATTTGGTGAAGCGCCGAGATGTCCAAAGGCTTTGATTGAACAACACATTCAACGTTGTGTCCGGCGATACTTCAGTGCAGCCGGACAAAGAGAGATTGCCCAACTGTAATCAGTCTCAGAGAAAACCCAGCACAAGCCACTGAGAATTTCGAAAATTAGATTGCTTGAGGTTTGTACTGCACCAAGTGATCATAGCAATACGCTGATCGCCTATCTGAAAAAAGAAAATTTCAAGTGCGAACTTTATTTGAACCCGCACTCAAATATTCTGCGGCAACCTCATCCAATCATATATTGCTGAAGGTCCAATATGGTGGTCGTGCTCATCTGTCGCCAACTTGCACATATGGGCTGTTTGGTGGACCACCGTGGCAAAGGGCATCCGCACCCGCCTGTCCGCCCGTATGGACCCAGCTACCCGCACGACACTGATAGGTATGGTTATTCCAATGTACGCGGTTACACTTCGGGAACATATATTTGTTATAGGCGCCGCCAGGTATCTGGATCGTCTGGTTCGCCTGTCCCACAGGTAAATTAAAGCGAACCCAGCTGTGATCGCTTTGAGACCGCGATATCGTTTGTGCCTGACAAGTGTTTGCGCCGTTGTTTATATTTCCAACGTTGGCTGCTCCGCGATTGATGATCGAACGATGCAGTTTTCACTTGGTTCGGCCCTGGATTTAAATTTTGATATGCATTGAACAGTTCTCTCTGCCTATGTGTCAGGCACAAGCAACAGTTTAGTTTTATTGCAATTTGCGTAAGTGAAAATTCGCCCCACTCAGAACCAACCACCAGGCCCAATTTGCGGGTCCCAGACAGTGCCCCAAACATCGACCCAGCGATTGGTAGGCGGTACAGTTGTGCCAAAAGCGCCTGCACCGATATTCTTTGGGTCTGGAATAAACTCAC
>JBDWQA010000015.1:0-130197 GCA_039986835.1 Hyphomicrobiales bacterium | reverse complement strand
GGCTGTCGCCACGCCACCCACGACGGCCGCAGCCCCGGCCGCCGCCGCAGGGCATCCAGCACCGACTGTGCCTGCACATACTACGGCCGCGGCTATTCCAGAGCCAACGGCAGTAGCTGTGGAAATGCCGATTTGCAGGCCATTTTTCACCCACTCCTCACCCTCGATTTTAAGGACTGCCACATGCAGTTCATTCCTGTTCAGGCAACGTCCTTGAGCAACCGGAAAAATATCAGTCTGCGTCGGGCGTGCATCCGGTTTCGTATAAAGCGTTCCGCCTTTATCCCTGAAAACCTGATTGGTCTTGTACCATTCAATTTTCAGGACAAAGCCTGCTTTGTTCCAGGCGCATTGTTTCGCTTCGGCAGAATGGCTCGCCGCATCAAAGAATTGTGCTCCGGCCAATGCGGTTATACCAGCATCGGGGGATTTGAAGCGAGCGAGTTAGGGGCTGGAGTAGCGAGCATTAAGACAAATGAGCTTGTTTAAGAATGGTTCAGATCAAGGCGGCAGAACCATCGACAAGCAGTATTCTGATCATCCCCTCTGAAGTAATCGAGGGCCGATCGATTTCACTGCAAAACGGAGCCAAACAAGTACGGATATCTGAAAGACCGAACCGATACATCGATCGCAAAAATGGTTGCTGGGATGTGCTCCGCAAGATTGAACTCGTAAAACAAAGCTGCTTACGGCCCGCGTTTTGAACCCATCATCGCATTACCCTTCCAAATCAACCTATGCGACATAGCGCAAGAGTGTCCGATTGCCTAGAGCAACTCACCATGGGTGCGAACGACCAACTTTGTAAGTTTCAAACTTTCTTTCACCTAACCGTCACATCAACTTCTAGCGGGAGCGCGAAAAATTCGTACCGGTGGACGCGCGTCGAAATAGTTGTGATCACTGGGCAGAAATATCCGTCCGTTGGATACTGCAATATCTGAATATTCCTGATATCCGGTAATGCCTATGGTCTCAATCACTTGGCCGGTGATGGCATTCGCAATGATGATCACTGGGTAGTTTTCTGCAACTATATAGAGACGCCCACTATCATAGGCCACACCGGACCAAAGGAACGTGGTATTGTCGATGATCTGATCTGAGATCAGTGAAAAGTCGAGCAGGAAAGCTGTTGATTCGCCGGTCTGGATGTCCACACGCGCTAGCGCCATAGTGTTATCGACCGTGACAAAGATGATCCCATCCATCCAAGTTATTCCTGTAATCTCCGCCGACTGTAAGGCATCAGGTAATGGATGGGTCCCAACGAACTTTCCCGTTTGGTCAGCGCGCACAAACACGCCGTACTCTCCGGCCAGCCAATTTTCGTCGCCAACCTGCGTGATGCTCTCAATACTGCCTTGACGAAGCAAAAGCGGTGTGTAGGGAAACAAGTTCCCACCGGAAGTCATCTGCGGGTCGGCAAGGTTCAGGAAAAAAACTTCAGCTTGGTCAGTTGAGAGGACGACATCATCGCCTCGGGCAATAATGCCGGACACTTGTTCTATGTGCCGGGGCAATTCAAAGTCTTCTGATCGATCGAGAACATGAGTGATCTCAATGGGCGCATCAGTGTAGAGGGTATTGAAATTATCGGTCTCTCGCCATAGTGACGCAAAGTCGAAAACCAAAAACACGCCGAACCGTGTGAACATCAGCACTGCTGCAAGGGAGAACAGCAGGAAACTTAGAACGAGTGCCAAGACTGACCTTCTGGATGAAACCAAATTACGCATGTAGCCGTTCCTTGTAATTTTTTTCATAGGAAGCCCAATTGCAGCGTTCCTGCATCGGGCTTATGACGCAAATCTGTGGATCTCCGGCAAATGACGTATGAAATGCTAGGTTTGACGTAATAGGAAAAAGGAGGAGGTCAGCGATGAAAAACAACAGGGAACGGGTGGGCGTTTTAGCGGCGATCTGCTTGCTGCTCTATTTCGCTGTCGAAGACATTATCGAAGATTTGGGGCGGGGTGACAGTTTGGCTCAAATCGGGCTGGACATGTCCGTCGTCGCTGCAATAGCCTGCTTGTTGGCTTACATCTACATCCTCGAACCGTTGAAGATGAGACGTGACAATAAAGTCCTCTCAGAAAGCAACCACGCCCAGAATGCTGATTTGAAGCGCATGTCCCAGATTGCCGAAAAGCACCTGCACGGGCTAGGAATTTACATCAAAGCGCAATTTGAAGAGTGGGACCTGACCTTGGCAGAGCAGGAAGTCGCGTTGTTGTTGCTCAAGGGCATGTCAATGAAGGAGATTGCAGAGATACGCGATGGTTCAGAACGCACTGCCCGGCAGCAGGCGACACAGGTCTACGATAAGGCTGGGCTAGCGGGCCGCGCAGCCTTGTCTGGGTTCTTTCTTGAAGACCTATTGCTACCAAATGGTGTCAGTTGATAATTTACGCTTTGGCGGGCAGCTTTTACTGCTAGCGGCACAGTTGTCACTGACTTGCTCCCCGAAAAACACAGATTACGTTTGGCTTCACCTTGGTCAGTCACATGCCACTTTTGCATATAGCTGTTGGCTGCGTTTGGTTGGTGCATGAAAGTCCCTAGGCAACGGGTGACATTATTGGCATACCGAACTCCATGCACGCACTCCACCTACAAGCTTGGAACCGGAATAGCTGCTCGTCAAAATGAGAATGACCTCCCAGCAGGTTTTTCCTTTTTGTTGGGTCGTTGCAAAGTCACCGCTAAATCCACCGTAGGCTTTGTTTCATGTAGGCGTTTCCATTTGAATGCTGTATTTCACCATGCGCCATAACGACCTTCTCAATTTCGTCACTATGTAATTGTTCACGCAGGTATCGCAATTTGGTGCGACGAACAAAAGACAAACGCCAGTCCAAGGGGGCATAACCCTTGCCTTCAACGATACCCCATTTTCTCGCGAGCCAAAGTTGCCAACTTTTCCAGTTTTTGTTGAGAAACGCGTCTCCGAAGTTTTCCGAGAAGTCCGCGAGTATTAGGGTCTTCGACGGCTTGTGCCGGAACAGAATTTCGTCCATCGCGAGTGACCCTTCGACGTGGAACTGCTCAAAGTCGTTACCCCACTGATGAGGCGCTACGCCGTTCAGTTGTTGCTGAAAGTTGAGGTCCTTACGTTTCTTGATGGTCGAAGCTGGTCCCCATAGCAAAGCATCTGGAAAACGTTGATGCCATTCGGTTAGAAAAAGATGATGTATCTTATTCGGGCTAATGAGATGTCTAACGGGTCCTAGGTATTCGACAGCATGCGCCAGCTCATCAGAAATTTTAATTGGTGACCACACCCACATGTCACCACTCTCCAGGCGAACAACAACACTACGTGTCGGATAAGCAAAACCGTGAAAGTTGACACATTGGCCCTCTGCGATCCAAAGGTTCGGAGCAAGTTTATCAAGCATTGGGATCCCTTTCTGGCATGGGGCGAACCAAATTGCGGATCATTTCAAACGTACCTAGGGAAGCATTTGCCATCTCTTGGGGCGAGAGAGACAAGGCGTTGAGCGCAAACCATCGGTCAACGCCGCGCGCCAGAGCCTTGAGTATATCGCGGACCAGCCCGTCAGGAAGATCTGTTCGAATTTCGCCAGCTTGTTGACCAGCCTGAATTATGTCTTCCAGAATTGTGTCGAGCTGCACGGTAAGTGGCTCCAGACACTCCATGGCGGAGGCACTGCCATAAACGGTCAGCGCTAGTTTGGACACTTTATCGTCTGCGGCTAGCCTTTGAACGAGGTCACCTACCAAGCTTTCAACGCCAATCCAGTAGTCGTTTGCATAGTGAAGGGATTTGGTTTGGTCCTTTGCGAATTCCAGCAAGGGGGAAAAATCACGCTTACATACTGCCAAATAGAGGTCCGATTTTCCCGTGATGTAGTAGTAAGCCTGCCCTTTGCTCATCTTGGCACCGTTGAGAATTCGATTGAGCGAAGCGCCCCCATATCCGTGTTTGATAAATTCGGCTTCTGCAGGATCAAGTAGCCGAGCTCTTTTCTCCTCCGGGAGCTTCCAAAGTCTTTCTGATTGCTCGGACATGCTGATTGCCTCTCAGGAATTTTTGTCTTGCATTTTTAGACCGGTAGTCTAATTTTGACAATAGACCAGTGGTCTAAGTTTTCAATATACTGAATAGAGGTGATTAATGCTTCCAGAGTGTCAGGAGTTTGCGAGAGAAAGGGAGGCGGCATGGAATTCTCCTGATTTAGGCGGCATCTTGTCTCACTTCACCGATGATGTGGTCCTTCGATCGAGAAAGGCACTTATCTATGTCGGTGTTGTGAAAATCTATCGCAATGAGAACCTTCGAGCTTACTGGCAGGTGGCATTGGATGTTCAGCCCGGCCTTGAGTTTGAAGTTCAGCATATATTTGGCCGTTACGAGATGGTCGTTATCGTCTTTCGCAACCAGAAGAGGCCGCTTGCCGCCGAGACAATGCACTCCTCTAACGATTGCCTCGTTGAACGGTCTTCGGGCAGCCAAGAGGACTTCCAACTTTCTTCCCCGAGCAAATTCCAGGTCGACCTTTGGATCAAACCGGGAATGGAGGAGGCCTTCTTGGCCTATGAACACAAGGCACTGGCCAACATGGGCAAATATGGTGGCGCATTGATCAATAAATCTTACCCTGAATGTGGTCCCCACGAGAGGCATGTTCTGGCGTTTCCAAGCAAAGCTGCGTTTGAAGCCTACAGGCGAGGGCCAGAAACCCTAGCTGCTCAGTCAGAACGAGAGGCCTGTATCGAAAAGACCGAAATCAGGGAGCTTAAAAATGATGAAAACTAGTGGTCATTATAACTCGTCGGTTCTGCCCGGGGTCGTGATCATGTGTCTTGGCGTGGCATGCTTGGGCATTAATGACGCCATCGCAAAAGCTCTGGCTGATCACTATTCTCCAATTCAGATATTGTTCATGCGCAACGTAGTTGCTCTTCCAATTGCTTTGCTACTGGCAATCGTTATGCAAGGACCAAGGGCCTTGTATTCAACCCGACCAGTCGTTCACCTCGTGCGCGGGGTTTTCTGGGTATTGGCAACCGTTCTATTCTTCACCAGCATTAAACATGTCGGTTTGGCTAAATCGACAGCTTTGTTGCTTGCATCTCCTCTTCTAATCGTTGCTGTATCTTCTCTATTTTTGGGGGAGAAAACCGGATTGAAGACATGGGGTGCCGTGATCTCTGGATTGATTGGTGCATTAATTATTGTGCGTCCTGGATTGATGGGCTTTGATCCACTTGCCCTTTTGGCGTTATTGGCAGCATTGATGGCGGCATTCTTGATGCTATCAGCTCGCTGGGTCGATGAAGCAGAGAGTTTTTGGACACTTATGCTGTATTTGACGGCTTCCAGTGCCCTCATTGGTGGGCTAGCCGTGCCGTTCTTTTGGGTTCCATTGCAGACACAAGACCTCGTGCTTTTTGTGGGAGTTGCGGCTTTTGGGACGGCCGGCATGGTTTTGATGACGCAAGCTTTCAGAATTGCGCCGGCATCGGTCGTCGCTCCGCTCGATTATACGGCCCTTCTTTGGGCGACGCTCTTCGGGTGGCTGTTCTGGAGTGAGATTCCCGACCTACTCACGTACTTTGGCGCAGCAGTAATTGTGTTGAGCGGGATTGTGTCGAGCACAAAGGTCAATGAAAGCAGCTAGTCCCAGCTACTTCGAGAAGATGACTAGCGGGCGGTCAACCAGAAGGAAAACATTATCAAGACCTTCAAGTAGATTGCGCCGGGTATCCTGAAAATGCACTGGTTTATGAGCCATGATAATGCCGGTTCAAAAATGGTGTCATTGCCTCATAAAAAGGTGACTCATTCCAAAAACAAAACCGAGGTGCAAACTCAGTTACACAGCTCGTTTAGAAACGTTTCGAATCTCTTGTTGGCTGATCGGCTGAAGTTGACCCGCATACTCATAGAAAGAGAGTTTTCTTTTGAAACATAGAAATAGTTTCCGGGAGCTGTAAAGACACTGAGGCGTCTCGCCACTTTTTGCATCTTCTCAAGAGTGACAGATTTCGGAAATTCCAAAAGCGTATAGTAGCCGTGTGGTTCTGGGCAATATGGCTTAATCTCCAAGTCGGAAATCATGCGAACACATTCAGTACGGGCGCCATCTAGCAGTTGCGAGAGCTTTTTCAGGTGTTGATCAAATCGCCCCGATCTCATCATGGACGCAATCAACATTTCTGACATACGGGAGCTGTTGACAGTTGTGACAATCTTGAGATCAGTGAGTGCTTCTATGATTTCCTGTGACGAAATAATGTAGCCAGATCTAAAACTCGCAGATAGTATTTTTGAATAGCTTCCGACGAAAATAACTGACTGAAATCCGTCAAGCTCCCACAAACGACTCCCAGAAGTTGCGTTACCAATCAGGTCAACGAACGGATCATCATCCACGATTCTAAAGTTGTATTGGGCCGCAATCTTCAGCGCATTGTGCGCTGTTTGTAGATCATAACAGGTTCCAGTTGGATTGTGCGCCGTTGACTGGGTAAAGTAAAATGCTGGACGATGTTCTTCAGAGAGTTGGCGCAACTTTCCTAAATCCGGTCCATTGTGAATTCTGGGAACGCCAATCACCTTGATCTTCGCCAATTTGAGTTTTGCAATAAGTGGATAATAGCCTGGATCATCAACAAGAACCGTTTGCCCCTGGGTCAAAAATCGCCGAATTATTAAATCGAGTGCGTGGTTGGCTCCGAAAGTGGTAACAATTTGATTGGGGCTGACTGGTGCGCCTTGTGTGGCAAATCTTCTGGCGATCATTTCGCGAAGTTGACCGTGCCCAAGTGGATTGCCATATCCTCCCTGATCACTCTCTTTATCGAACAGCGAATCCGCATTAATTCGCTTTGGTAGCGCCGAATTCATCCATGAAGGAGGAGGTCGCCCGTCTCCCGGCCTTATGCTGAACTGTTGAGTGAGCTGGGCCCTCAGCAAAGACATTCGATCATAAGCTTCAACAACGGCTTCTTCTTTGTCCTGATCGAGCCCGGAACGATCAGCAACAAAAAAACCCGATCCATGTTTCGCTATGATCAATTGGCGCGCGCTCAAGCGGGAATATGCCTCAACGATTGTATTCTTGGAAACATGGTATTGGTCAGCGGCCGTGCGCACTGAGGACAGCCGTTCTCCGGGTTTGAGAAGATTATCATTTATCGCATCTTCGATAGTGCGAGCCACATCTTCAATTTTGCTCATCTATATCGCTCACAGTGACCATAACAATTCCGGTACAGTTCAAAATTTTGTACCAGAATTGTATCTTTTTACAAATGCCAAAGGATGTCATCCTTTCTTTGGAGGAGATCATATGAGTTCGTACAATTCGCAGTTATCGGGCTTGCGCAACCTGGAGCCATCCAGACGTCTTGAGGAAATCAGCGCTGCGGCAGGTATGCAAAGTGGAGACCTAGCATGTCTCTCAGAAAGAGCCGCGCTCACAATTCAAACAGCTGACGGCATGGTAGAGAACGTTGTTGGCAAGTTTGAACTGCCTTTGGGGATCGCTGTCAATTTTTGTGTAAATGACCAGGACTACTTAGTCCCAATGGCTGTAGAAGAGCCTTCCGTAGTTGCTGCAGCATCATTCATGGCAAAAATTGTCCGCCAGAATGGTGGGTTTTCTGCCTTTACTTCACAACCGATCATGAGATCGCAGATCCAGCTGGTGGGAATTTCGGATCCTCACTACGCAAGGCACTGTTTGCTTTCCGCGCGCGACGAAATTTTGTCGTTGGCGAATTCGAAAGATAAAACGTTGCTTGGTCTAGGAGGTGGATGCCGCGGCATCGAAATTCAAATATTTGAAGGTACTCGAGTTGGACACATGGTTGTCCTCCACCTTCTTGTGGATGTGCGTGATGCCATGGGTGCCAACACAGTTAACACGATGGCGGAATTAGTTGCCCCACTGGCTGAGAAAATTACCGGTGGAGAGGCACGCCTGCGAATACTCTCGAACCTAGCTGACCGCCGGCTCGTTCGAGCCTCTGCAAAAATTAAAACTGATAGTTTGTCGTCACCAGAATTCGATGGAGATCGAGTTGCAAACAGAATCGTCGAGGCCAGCACCTTTGCTGAAATTGACCCCTATCGAGCAGCTACCCACAACAAAGGCATAATGAATGGGATTGATCCCGTCGTCGTTGCCACAGGTAACGACTGGCGCGCAGTTGAGGCAGGCGCGCATGCTTGGGCGGCGCAGAGTGGGCGCTATACTTCATTGAGCCGCTGGGAATTTGACAGCGACGGCAATCTAGTTGGGTCAATTGAGTTGCCAATGCCCGTCGGAATTGTTGGTGGAGCAACCAAAACGCATCCGGCAGCCTTGGCTGCATTGGAACTGATGCGCATAGAGAGCGCCAATCAACTGGCGACAGTTATCGCTGCAGTTGGTCTTGCACAAAACATGGCCGCACTTCGTGCTCTTTCTACCGAGGGAATCCAGCGCGGGCATATGGCTCTCCATGCCCGAAACATTGCAATTGCAGCCGGAGCGACAGGTGAAAACATCAACCATATTTCTCGAAAGCTCACTGAAAAAGGAGATGTGACGACCGATGCCGCCAAAAGGCTTTTGGAGGAAATTTAGCGGCCGCAGTCAATCTTAGGGAGGACTAATATGAAACGAATTTTACTAAGCTTTTTGGTGGCTGCATATGCGGCGCCAGCCATCGCGGAAGATCCAGGATTTCCCGCGCCTAGCGGGGACCCATCTGTAATTATCGAAGGTGAGAGGCTGGAGCGCCTCTTTCAAGTCGAATGCGGAATAACGGAGGGCGCCTCCAGCGCGCCTGATGGTTCCATCTTTTTTAGCGAGCTTACATTCTCAGCCTTCTGCAAGGGCTTTGGAGACAAATACTCAGAAGCCGGAAATATATGGCGATACGATCCGTCAACTAAAAAAACGGAGTTATTTCGGTCCCCCAGCGGCCAAGCTAACGGTATCAAGTTCGACGCAGCCGGCAACATGCTTGTGGCGGAAATGGCGGATTTTGGCGGGCAACGTGTTTCAATTACGGACGCTGAAACGGGACGCGCCTATACAATGGCGGGTCTTTACAACGGTCGGCCTTTTATGGCCCCTAATGACATAACCATTGCTGACGATGGAACGGTTTATTTCACGGATTCTCGTTACCTGGGTCATGAACCTGTTGAGCAGCCTGGAGCTGCTGTTTACCGAATATCGGTTGGCGGCAAAATCACCCGTCTCTCCGCTGCTGTCGGCACCGCGAATGGCGTTGTCATATCTCCAGATCAAATGCGCCTCTATGTTGGGTCATTTGCTAACGGTAGTCTTGAATTTCAAACCATTGAACAAGAGCGCGCAACGCTATCCAGCCCTGCATACGATCCCGGGTTAGGGCTGAACCGAATTTGGGTATTCGACATCATGGAAGACGGTTCTCTTGGAGAGCGACAGGTATTTGTTGATCTCGAAGGCGGTGGCCCCGACGGCATGAATATTGATACCAAAGGTAACCTCTATGTCGCGGTACGAAACCCCAATGAACAGGCATTCCATGTCTACTCACCGGAGGGTCTGCTGATCGCAAAAATCCCAGTCAAAGAAACTGTGGGACTGCCTACAAATGTTGGCTGGGGACGCGGAGACGAGGCTGGCACGCTCTATTTGACAGCGGGTCAGAGTCTTTACCGTCTTCGCACTAATGCAACCGGCCATCAGGTCACAAGCAACTAATCTATTAATGGGAGGAGAAGACCATGAATAAACAACGTAGACAACTTCTTAAGACGGCCGTATTGGCTGGATTGGGAGCCCCGGCAATTGTTGCTGCTAGTACAACGACTGCAAGCGCTCAAGGAAAGGTCTCCTGGCGAATGCAAGCGCTTTGGGGTGGTGGAACTACACCGATGAACTATGAGGAGGCGTTTGTTGAGCGGGTAAAAGAACTTACAGACGGCAGTTTCGAAATCAAAGCATTTGCCGGTGGCTCAATTGTACCTAATGGTGAGGCATTTGATGCAGTTCGTGGTGGCGCATTTGAATTGATGAAAACCTATGACGGTTATACCGCAGGTAAAATTCCAGCTCATGGGTTCACATCCTCTGTACCATTTGGATTTCCGCAGGCTGATCAATACGAAAGCTGGTTCTATGAGCGTGGTGGCCTAGAAATGGCACAAAAGTCATACGCTTCTGCTGGGTTAGCCTATATCGCGCCAACCGTATACGGAGAAGAGCCAATCCACTCGAAGGTGGAAATCCACTCCATTGCGGATATGAATGGTCTGAAAGGGCGTTTTGTTGGCTTGGCTTCAAAAGTTATGGCTGATTTTGGGGTTGCTGTATCGCCGCTTGGAACAGCAGAAGTTTATTCCGCTCTCGACAAGGGATTGATCGATTTTGCGGACCGTGGCGACATCAAAGCCAACTACGAGGCGGGTTTGCATGAAGTCGCTAAATATATGGTTTTACCCGGCATCCATCAGCCAACTACTGCAACTGCATATGTCGCGAACAAAGCTGCGTTTGACAAATTGTCCGACCAGCATCGTGCGGCGCTAGCAGTAGCGGCAAGAGAAGTGTCAGGTGCACTCCGCCAAGACATCATGGTGTCGAATGCCGAGTATGTCAGAAAGTTTGTAGAGGCGGGAGTTGAAATCATCGATCTTGATGCGCAAGACGTTGTCGATGGCCGCGGAAAGGCCATTGCCTCATGGGAAAAAGCTGCCGGTGATGATGCGTTGGCCAAGGAAATCATGGGATCGCAGCGCGAACTCATGGAAGACTACCGCTTAATCTAATAACAACACGTCGACACTTCTCGCTCCGTTTCTACGGCGCGAGAAGTACTCGTTCATTGGGGGGGCAAATGCTGCGAACTGCACGCTTCATAACCAGATGCAACTTCATACTTTTCAGTTCTGCAAAATGGCTTGTTGTCGTAATCGCTGCCCTGATGTTGTTCGAAGTCTTGTCTCGCTATAGCTTCTCGTCCCCTACCTCTTGGGCACCAGAGTTAGCCACTTTGCTGTTTGGACCATTTTTTCTACTTGGTGGCCCCTATCTTCTGCACACAAGTGGGCATGTTTCTGTTGACGTGTTGTCGAGCTCAGCAAAGGGAATTGTCGATAAGCTTCTCAAGGTCGCTGCCATTGCCTTAGCGGTCGCGTTTGGCGGTATCCTGTTCTGGTTTTCCTATCCACTTGCGCTGGATTCTTTCCAATATCGAGAAACGAGCTATACCTCTTGGAACCCGCAAATTTGGCCAGTAAAGTTGGTGCTTCCCACCGCAATGGGTCTCCTTGTTCTCCAAGCCATCGCAGAACTGATATTCTTATTCAGTGATGAGAAGGAAGCAGAATGAGTTCCTCTGTCATCCTAACGGGAATGTTCATATCCCTGATTGCACTGATGCTTACGGGCGCACCTCTCGCATTCGTGCTGGGAGCAATAGCATTTCTCACCACGATCATTGTTTGGGAGCCCTCCGCACTTATTGTTGGTACTCTCAATACGTTCAAAACGATGAAGTCCGAAGCGTTGATGGCCATACCGCTCTACGTGTTGATGGCCGCAATCTTGCAAAAAGCGGGCATAATCGAGGCTCTATACTCAGCGATGGAAAAGTGGTTTGCACGATTGAGCGGCGGGCTTGCTATTGGCACAATTATCATCTGTACAATTATGGCTGCAATGACAGGAATAGTTGGGGCGGCTGTTGCTGCGATGGGTATTCTCGCTCTACCATCCATGCTGCAGAGGAAGTACAATGTTGAGCTATCTGTTGGCACAATTTGTGCCGGCGGAACTCTTGGAATTTTGATTCCGCCATCAGTTGTAACAATTGTTTATGCGATTACAGCGCAAATTTCGATTGGCAAAATGTTCATTGCTTCGGTCGTCCCTGGAGTAATCCTCGCGGGAGCCTATTGCACGTATATTGCGATACGGGTGGCTCTAACTCCACAACTCGCTCCGCCCCCCGATAATGCCGCCGAAGTGTCGCTTGCTGAAAAAATACTAAGCCTTCGTGCCCTTATTCTGCCGTTGATTGTGATTTTCTCCGTTTTAGGCTCGATCTATATGGGGCTGGCTACACCCACAGAAGCCGCGGCAGTTGGTGTGCTTGGCGCTGTTTCTTCTGCTTTTACTATGGGCAAATTTCGTTTCCATCTCTTGTCAGAAGCGTGCGGTGATACTCTACGGATCACATCAATGATCCTCTGGATTACCATTGGAGCAAAGGCTTTCATTTCAACATTCAATGCAACTGGCGCGCCAGATTCACTCCTCTCATTTATCGAAGGACTGAATAACTCACCCGTGCTTATCATTTTAGCAATGCTCTTATTGTTGATATTTCTTGGCCTGTTCTTAGATGAAATCGGGATCATACTTTTGTGTGTACCCGTTTTCTTGCCCATCGTGAATTCGCTCGGTTACGATCCATTGTGGTTCGGAATTCTATTTATGATTACGGCGCAAATGGCTTATATCACTCCACCATTTGGTTACACTCTGTTCTACCTGAAGTCCGTGCTGCCCAATGACATCGGTATAGCGCGCGTATATCGCGGTGTGCTTCCATTTTTCTTCATCCAACTATTGGTGCTGGGGCTTTTCATTCTGTTTCCAGATTTGGTGACTTGGCTGCCGGATCAAATTCGAGAGCCGCGGTAAATGTCTGATCTGGTAACAATTGTCGAAGTCGGTCCGCGCGACGGCCTTCAAAATGAAAAGAATATTATTCCTTCGGCACAAAAGATTAAACTTATAGAAAAACTTGCAAGTTGCGGAATCAAACGTATCGAAGTGACAAGTTTTGTAAGTCCGAAATGGGTGCCACAATTGGCTGATGCGGCAGAGGTTATGTCCGGAGTTGATCGACTGGAAGGTGTTAGCTATTCGGTTCTGGCACCTAATCTTAAAGGAGCGCAACTCGCCGTTGATTCCAAGGCTGATGAGATCGCCATTTTTACTTCAGCGTCGGAAGGATTCTGCCAGCGCAACATCAGCTGTTCAATTCGGGAAAGTATTGATCGATTTAAGCCAGTGATCGAACTGTCAAAGGAGTTTGATATTTCGGTACGCGGTTACGTTTCCTGTATCACAGATTGCCCCTATGATGGAGCTGTTGAATCAAAACAGGTCGGCAAGGTCGTTGGTTCGCTGGTAGAGCTCGGGTGCAGGGAAATCAGTCTTGGCGATACGATCGGTGCCGCAACAGCCAATGGAGTTAGTGCTGTGTTGGATGTGGTGCTCGACCTGGTTCCCGCCGAAAAACTAGCCGGCCACTACCATAATACAAATGGACAAGCGCTTGAGAACATAAAGGTGAGCCTTTCAAGAGGGCTTCGTGTTTTCGATAGCGCAGTCGCCGGTCTTGGAGGTTGTCCATACGCCCCTGGTGCTCAGGGAAATGTCGCTACAGAGGACATAGTGAGACTACTCCACGCAGAGGGATTCAATACGGGTGTTGATCTTCAGAGGTTAATATCCAAAGTGGTGCCTTTTGCGCAAACCTTGAAAAATTAATGGCGATGCAAGACACATTGCGTTTTGGAAGTGGAATCGTGTTTCTGATACTAATTATGATGGAATGATAAATTGAAAAGAAGAGTTTTCAAGTTCAGAGGAAGCGCTTTTTGAGCTTCTATATCGTGGCGTTGCCAGTATTATGTTTCTCAACACTCATACCAATGTGTCACTCTGCGTTCTCGAGTTCACCATCATATAAATCATGTAAATTGGCTGCCATTTTGGGGGGAGTTGTTGATGTTTTCGAATGCGCTCGCTTCGCCATTCAGGAACAAAGGTGTATTGCCCAGTATCATTTCGCCTGCGCATTCATTCGAAAATGAGAAACCACGGTGCAATAGTCTTCTTAATCAGCCACTGGTTGCCGTGTCTGAATGCATGTGGAATTTTCAGTTCTGGCGAAAATGAGAACTCCTTAGGCTCAAGTAAATGCTTGATTGGTTTTATCAACTTTGAACACTTTGTTTAGAAAGTGCAGAGGCGTTACAACCGGTTTTCGCCCCCGATCTTGATAGCAGGATAAAAACGATCACTGCCATCAACATACGGGTTTGTAACTCGTGATGGAGAAAGGTAAACATTCCAAATGCGATACAACCGTCCAAGTTCGGTACAAGTATGAAAAGCGAATTAAAGTTAAACTGAAGCAGGGCTTCGGATGCTTTCACAAAATTTGAACCAAACAACCAAGTGGTGATTGGGTTTCAAACCTCTTTTCGGAGTGCTTAATACTCAACTCAGGTCGCCGCAAAATACATCAAATGCCATCATATTAAAAGCCTGTGCGAGACCCGCCCCACAAGGCGCGCAAATCGATCACCTTCGACTGTGACATCAAGTTCGCCAGATGGCAGCTTCTTCAGGGCGAGATCGGGACACAGGCGTGGTTCTGCAATCCCTTGTGCCAAAGCAAGAGGCACAGTGGGGGAATCCAATCGCCTCAACGCGATGCCGATTGGTGACATTAGGTTGCGGAACCCAACCAGCCATCAGCAGGCGCTGCCAAAACGGATACAGTGTCGCTTTTCAACTGCACCAGCCGTAGCCCACAATCCCTAGACGCGCGCTATTCGCTACGGTGCTCCAATGACCACCTTTGGAGCATGGCAAGTGGAAGCAGCATATCTTTAGCCGACGCTGTTCTCCCAATTCGTAAACAAAGAATTGAGCCTATCCAAAGCGTTATGGCTCCAGCGACTACGATTGCAACCAGCAGGCCAATAGTTTCGCGCACAATGTCTGCAATCGGGATCAACTAACGATAGGCGAAACAACATGAGCTTTCGCAGCGGCGGCGCCAATGGTAGCAAAGAATCACAAGGGATCGATCTATCGGCATCCACCTAGAACAGATGGGCTCGACGTCATCGCGCATCAAACCCTCTCGAGCAATACTTTGAACGGCGCTGGAACCAGGAAGGGCTTTTGTTCGATTTCGGGCAAGGCTGCCTGTTGGGCGACAACTTTGTTCCCTCGTAATATCCCGACCACTATCGCCATCACTTGCTGCATCGCCATGCCTTGCGCCACACAGTTTCGTGGTCCATGACCAAATGGGACAAAGTTGGGGGAACTATCAAGATCACCATCCAGAAATCTTGATGGATCAAACGATCCGGGTTTGGCAAAAACGGCTGCGTCGCGGTGCATGTTGTAGAATGAATTGAAGACATAGGTGCCTTTGGGAAGTTCGTAGCCGCCGATTTGGACATTCATTCGCAATACACGCGGCTGGTTGGCCGGGGCAGGTGGGCGCAATCGTAGAACTTCTCGTATTGTTGCTTTCAGGAGCGCGCAACTATGAAGATCTTGCGCATGTGAACCAATGCCTTTTACTTTGTTTCGGATTTGGATTTGCACGTCGGGATATTGCGCAAGGAACGCTAAGACCCAAGCTGTCGTTGCCGCAATGTTGTCTTGCGCGCCCATCAGTAAACCAATAAAAGTGGCAAGCATTTCATCGTCATTTGAAGTGATGAAGTTCCCTTTAACATAGTGGTTCATCAAGCCATCGTTGGGCACTTCGGAATTCCGCAATTCTTCGATGGCATTCTGAACCATTGGAGAAACTTTGTTTTTTAACCGTGTCAGTTCCTTTCTCCAAGGCGCGAGCATCCAATTGGGACGTGCGAAAAGCTGCGCGGATTCTGCGTTAAATCTGTCTGCAGCCGCTTGGCTGAATGCAATTTGAGTGTCAGCCTCGGCCAGTGAGACCGTGCGCCCCAGGATGCCGCGGCTGGAGGTCAGCGCGGCCATCCGTCTTGCCAGCAAAATTGCATCTTGTGGTACTTCGCGTACGGTCGCAGCATAGTTCTGCGTAACCGTCACTTGCCCTTCACATGACGCTTCAACGACACTACGCGAAAATAGGGCATTCGCTTCTTTGCGTTTTGTCTGCCAATCAACTCCATGCGCTGTCGCGACACTCGGACCTGCAGCATATAGAAATGTTTGAACTTGCGAGAATACCTTTGCAAGCGCGTCCCTGTTTCGCACAAACAATTCCCTGTTCATGGTTGCGTCACTAATGAATGCAAAGTTTAACAAACCGCCAAACAGCCGCCAATGGACCAGATCTCCGTGATGTGCTTGGACTGCTGCCAAGGTCCCAATGTAGTCGTTAGGCAACTCTTTCAGAAACCGCATAAGCGGCCTATAGAACTCGGTCCCGTTAACAGTGTTAAAGCACATATTCAAAACTAACCGTCTGTTTAGCCGATGACACGGCGTGATGGTTGCAATACGGAATAGACCAAAGCCGTAGCGACGTTGGGCAAGGGTTGTCGCGCCTATTCGAAGCGCCATAGCAGCTTTGCTTCAGTTCATGATAATATGAAAGTCCAGATGCCGTTCATCAAGACCCAAGACGATGCGATTGTTCCAAAATTGGAAGAATGTCGACGCAATCCGTGGCGCTTTCTATGCTATCCAAACCATTGCGTTTTATGCCAAATGGCGCAAGCAAGGTATTTCTAGCCCAAGGGAGGCTAATTTGTTTGTTAGCGAAAGGTAAAGTTGAGTTGAATTAGGAAGGGGTGTTGAATATTTTCTGGACCGAGTTTCTTTCGATTACGTCGCAGTTCATTTCCTCCGCCAAAAGGCTATTTCCATTTGCAAGGTGCGCGCAAATTGCGTCAGCTGTCCGTTGTGCCATTTTTGCGACGCCTAAGCGGATAGTTGAAAGGGGTGGGCTGGTTGCTGTCCCCAATTCAAGATTATCAAATCCCATAATTGATAACTCCGAGGGAACGATCACGCCTCGGTCCTGTGCTTCAAAGAGCGCACCTATAGCTAACAAGTCAGACAAGCCAAGTATGGCAGTTATAGAAGGATTATTTGAAAATGCAGCGGTAGCTCCCAGCCGCCCACCTTGCACATCGAGCGTTGTTTCGACCAAATCTAAGTTCAAGTCCCCGCCAAAAGACAATAGACCTTCCAAGCGTGCTGTCGTGCGATCATTGTTCAATTTCGGACCATGAAGAACAGCAATCTCCCTGTGACCAAGTCCTGCCAAATAGCCGATAGCCATCCGAGCCACCTTGGCGTTATCGTAACCGATTGTTGGAAGGTCTGCATTTGGATCAAAAAACGATGTGAGTATTGTAGGCACATCATAGCGACGCACCAGAGAAATAAAGTCATCACTGTGCTCAGCCCCTGACACAACCAGTGCCTCAGCGCCCATGTCGACCATTGCTTGGGCTTTGTTAACTTCGGTGTCGGCATCCCATTCTGATGAAGAGATCATCAATGAGTATCCCTGCGCAGAAAAGCGGCTTTCGAGTGCGTGAAGAAATTTGGCGAAGATCGCATGATCAAGAGTTGGAACAATGGCTCCAACTGTCATTGTGCGTCCAGAATTGAGCGTTCGCGCGGCTGAGTTGCGCATATAACCCATTTCGTCGATCACCGCTTGAATACGAGTGCGGGTTTCGGGAACGACCTTTTCTGATCCGTTTAGAACACGCGAAACAGTCGCTACTGACACCTTAGCCCTTTGTGCCACTTCTCGCAGTGTTGCTCTTCGTTTTATGGGGTGATCCTCCGTAAGTCCGTTTAAGCAGAAAGCTCAAAAAGACACAAATTTTGAAGCGGTATTGACTAATGTAACCGGTTACACTTACGCTTAGGCGTGTTTTATCGTCAATCTAAATCGGACCGGTGGTTAATACTGTGCTGGCACTGCAAGAATTCCGAAATGGACACAAGCAGCAAAGCGCGCGGCGATTCCCTGGACTTGCTGCGCCTCATCCTGCACTTAGCCACATCATCGCGCCGCGCCAAGCTAAATGCGTGGAGGTTGCATCTGGCGATACGCTTGCTCTGCGCGGCTTAGCGGAACAACGTGGCGTATGTCTTGTCTCTTTTACTCAAGACGGTACAGATGGTGCCGCCGCGCTTGGTTTGCAGGCGGACACTCGTTTAAACCTAACCAGTTTCGACAGTGCGCCTTTCAAAGGCTGGGTCGATGCGCGCGGAGCAGACCTCTCATCTGTGAAAGCAGCCTGGTTAACAACAGATGAAGACATATTGGTGTTATCCGCCAAGGCATCTGTGTCCGTTTGGATAGCAAACACAATTGCTAGCGCCGATCTTGTCGCGGGCGGATCATGCGATGTTGTAACTGTGATGCTGAAGAAAGCAGCACCATCAAATATGCTTCTACCGCCGGTATTGGGAAAGATCCGCGACGAATTCACCATCTCTCGCGCTACTGCGAAAAGCTATTTGTTGGCCAAAAACGAAATTGTGCAAATCATAGATGTCGAAGGACAGCAATGCTCCGATTTCATGGCATTTCGATCTGCCGGTTTGGATCAGGGCAAGGAGCAAATGATTAATAGCACGGTGACCAGGTCGCTGGTTGGTGGTGCGTATCCTTTGCCAGGCCTATTTGACAAATTCTACGATGCGGATATGCGGCCATTGCTGAATGTTGTCCAGGACACTGTTGGGCGGCACGATACTTTTGCTCTTGCCTGCACCGCTCGGGGATATGAAGAACGCGGGTTTCCCGGACATGTAAACTGTTCTGACAATATTTCGGACGCCGTGGACCCATATGGAGTGCAACGCAGATCCGCTTGGCCTGCCATCAATTTCTTCTTCAACTCATGGATTGATCACGCCGATAACCACATCCAATCAGAGGAATCTTGGTCCCGTCCGGGTGACTACGTCGCGATGCGCGCAATGGATGATCTGATGTGCGTTTCAACGGCTTGTCCAGACGATATTGATCCGATTAATGGCTGGAACCCCACAGACATTCATGTGCGCATCTATGAAGCGGACACCCCAATGTCTCGTGCAATTGCCTACCGCGAAAAGGAAAATGCCCCAGTGTCCATAAGCGAGCCGTCCGCTTTTCATCCGCGCACGAGCGCCCTGACGCAACACTTTTCTCCTGCGCGCGATTTGTGGGTGCCGAACACGTTCTCATCCGTAGGAACGCTGGCAGAATATTGGGCCTGTCGAGAATCTGTAACCCTTCAGGACATGAGTGGACTGCGCAAATTCGATGTCATTGGACCTGATGCGGAAAGGTTGTTGCAGCAGGTTATGACCCGTGATGTCTCAAAATTGGCTGTTTGGCGGGGCACCTATAGCTTAATCTGCGACCACCAAGGAGCCGTAATTGATGACGGAACGCTGTTCCGTCTTGCTCCGCAGCTATTTCGTTGGTGCTGTGGGTCAGAGGAAAGCGCGCGCCATATGATCGCCGTTGCAAAGGACCTGAATTTTGATGTGCGGGTACATCGAATGCAAGGGGCATTGCCTAATCTCGCACTGCAGGGTCCAAGATCACGAGACGTGCTGCGCAAGATCGTCTTTACCCAACCGCACGTCCCCTCTCTTGATGAGGTGAAATGGTTCGGCGTCACCATGGCACGCCTCCACGACCGTGAGGGTGCGCCGTTCATGCTGAGCCGCAGCGGTTATACCGGTGAGCTCGGATACGAGGTGTTTTGCGACAAGTCTGATGCGGTCACTATTTGGGACGCTATCATGGAAGCCGGTGCTGGGTTTGATATCAAGCCAATGGGAAGTGCCGCGCTTGAAATCATTCGGATTGAGGCGGGACTGGCTGCCTCGAATGCGGAATTTACAAGCGGTGTCGATGCCTTTGAAGCTGGTCTTGGTTTCGCAGTTGATCTGCGCAAGAGAGATTTCATTGGACGTGCAGCGCTGGAACGAAATGCTGCAGCCCCACGTAAGGCACTTATGGGCTTATTGCTCGATTGCGATGATGTTCCATCGCACGGTGCAGAAATTTTTAAAGGCGAGCGTCCCGTCGGAGTTGTCACTTCCGCGACGCGATCCCCGACACTTGAGCGCGCTATTGCTATGGCAAGAGTTGCTGTGGAGCACGCTGAAGTCGGTCAGGTCCTCGAAATTGGTCAAATGGGTGGCCATCTCAAAAGGTTGCGTGCAACCGTTACCGACATCCCATTCATTGATCCGCGCAGGGAGCGAGCGCGGGCATAAAACCACCAGGAGAAATAACTTTGAAAACTCTAGCAAATACTCTGATCGCAGGTGCACTTGCACTTTCTGTTACATCCGTGGCCGCTCAAGAAAAGGTAATGATCGGCGAGCCAAGCTGGCCAGGTGCCAAGATTATGGCCAACATTATTGGGCAGGTCATTGAAGGTCGTTTGGGGGGGGAAGTTGGCTACGCACCCGGCGCAAACGCAATTATATTTGAGGCTATGGATGGCGGACGTGGCGACATTGATGTTCATCCTGATGTGTGGCTCCCCAACCAGTCCAGCTTTACTGACAAATACGTTGACGGCGCGGGTACGGTCTCCCTGTCTAAGGGCGCATATGAAGGTCGCTCAGGGTTTTGTACACCGAACTACATGGTGGAAAAGCACAGCATCAAATCCGTTTTCGATCTTGCAACGCCAGAAGCGCAGGCTTTGTTTGACACAAACAATGACGGCATGGGTGAAATCTGGGTTGGTGCCTCCGGTTGGGCTTCCACTAACGTACATTCGGTAAAAGCGCGGGACTATGGAATTGAGACTTTCCTTGAACCAACGACCGAAGACGAAGCAGTATTCTATGCCCGTTTGAAAGATGCCATTGCAAATGAAGAGGGCGTGGTTTTCTACTGCTATAAACCACACTATGTGCATGCTCTGTACAACGTAACCATTTTAGAAGAGCCTGAGTTTGATCCGGCACTTTACAAGATCGTGACGCCAGACGCTGATGCCGATTGGTATAATAAATCCAGCATCATGACCGGGGATCAGGTCAAAACTGTACGCGTGGCACATGCAAATACCCTGTCGACTCGCAATCCCGCTGCTGCGTCTTTCCTTTCATCCATCGACATGAGTGCTGACGAATTGTCCGCCTTGACATACGAGGTCGTGGTGAAGGGGCAGGAAATTGAGACGGTGGTGGCCGCGTGGATAGAAGCGAACGGTGACATGGTCGATGGCTGGCTTGGCCTGAACTAGGGATCTGCTCCACACCAACAAATCCGGCCCGCATTGAGCGGGCCGGAATAAATCATGCGGGAAAAAGGGCTCTGACAAATGGGAAAAGAGATTGCAATTGATGCGCAGGGCGTATGGAAAGTTTTTGGAGACCGCGCCGAAGAGGCGCTTGCCGCAATTCACGCCGAAGGGTTGAGCAAGCCAGAAGTGTTGGAGCGATTTGGTTGTGTCGTTGGCGTCGCTGATGCCAATTTCCAAATTGAGGAAGGTGAGTTGTTTTGTGTGATGGGTTTGTCAGGCTCAGGCAAATCTACATTGGTGCGCCATGTCAACCGCCTGTTGGAGCCGACTTCTGGACAAATCCTGATTGGCGGCAAAGATGTGATGAGTCTTGATGATGAAGCTCTGCGAAATCTGCGAAATCGCCGAATTGCGATGGTGTTTCAAAATTTCGGCTTAATGCCGCACCGCACTGTTCGCGACAATGTTGCAATGCCTCTAGAAATTCGTGGCACCGGTAAAGCACGTCGTTGGGAAGAAGCTGATCGAGTGTTGGATTTAGTCGAGTTGACCGGGTGGGAAGACAAATATGCCCACGAACTTTCGGGTGGTATGCAACAACGGGTCGGATTGGCTCGGGCAATAGCTTCTGATCCCGAAATCCTGCTAATGGATGAGCCATTTTCAGCGCTTGATCCTTTGATTCGTAAACAGTTGCAAGATCAGTTTATGACTCTCAGTCAGCAATTGAAGAAAACGACGATGTTCATCACTCACGACCTTGATGAAGCGATCCGCATAGGTAATCGCATTGCAATCATGAAAGACGGCCGCATCGTTCAAATCGGCACACCAGAAGAGATTATCCTAAATCCCGTCGATGAATACGTTTCCGACTTTGTTGCCGGCATTTCAAAACTGAACATGATTTTTGCCCACTCTGTCATGCATCCGGTTGATCAATTTACTGCCGAACATGGTGACATTCCAAAGGACGCGCAGGTGGCTCACCCCAAAATGGATTTGAGTGACCTGATGGGTTTGTGCGTCGACGGCCACGGCATCGTGGCCGTGAGCGAGGGTGGTAAAACTGTTGGCGTCATAAACCGCGCCGGATTAATCCGCGCCATTCAAACAAGCCAAGCGTGAGGGAGCCAAAAATGGACCAGATCAAACCCGAAACAGCAGAGCGTTTAAATGGCCTGATCGACCAATTCGTCGGTAGTGGGCAGACTTATTACCGCAAAATCTTCTCATACATTATGGAAGCCCCTGGCTACCGATTCACGCTTAACAAAGCAGCTGGGTTGTTGGGGCCAATCTGGTTCGGTGCGCGGGGTCTGTGGTCATGGTTCCTTGCATTTCTGATACTTGAAACATTTGCGTTTATCCAGATTGCGCGAGGCCTGTTTGGGGATTTGGGCCGCGATTTGCGGCTGCGAGCAGAAAAAATTGCTCAAACGCTATCCGTCCGAGAGGAACAGATTGCGGCTGCAAAAGAGGCTGGAGCGTCATCACTTGACGCTTTGGAACGCGCGGCTGAATCTTTGAAAAGTGCGCTGGCAGGTGCAGAAGCTGCCTCCGCTGAAGCAGCTGCCGGAGGCATCAACTATCTGATCTTTGGTTTCCTATTCCTCGCAATAGTGAAATTCATACAAGCGTCTGTGGCGAACTGGACGTTAGAAGGCCAATTTGCACGTTGGCGCTCCGACAATTCCGTGAGCAGCGGCTGGTCAAATTCACGTTTGGGAATTGCAATTGGATTGTTGGGTGGGGTCGTGACGTTGTCATCGATTAAATTTGCGCGTCCCGATACCTTTACTGTGCTGAACCAATTCCCAACTAACAGAGACTGGAGATTGAACGTTGGTGATGGGGTTCAAGCGTTGTTCGACTGGACGAAAACTTCAGGGCGGGGTTTTTTCGATGGCTTAACCTATGGCATGCGTACTCTTCTGGATGCGATAGAGGTCGTGTTGGTTCAGACGCCTTGGCCTGTCGTTGCGCTGGTAATTATTTTACTGTCATATCTTTCTGCTGGGCCACGGGTGGCGATCTTTACAGGGGCAGCATTGGCCTACCTGGGTCTGTTGGATTTTTGGGAAAAAGCTATGACAACAGTAGCGCTGCTGGGCGCTGCGGCATTGATCTCAATCACGCTTGGTATCCCTTTGGGTATTTATTGTGCCCGCCGACCAAGAGTATTCAATGTCGTACGTCCGGTTTTGGATTTCATGCAGTCCATGCCTTCCTTCGTTTATCTGATACCTGTTGTGGCCTTCATTGGGTCAGGCAAACCTGCCGGCGTCGTTGCGACCATGATTTTTGGCAGCCCGCCCGTGATCCGTTTTACTGTGCTTGGTCTACGAGGTGTGCCTGATACAATCCGTGAGGCCGCGACTGCCTTTGGCGCAACACCACGCTATCTCCTCTGGCGTGTTGATCTGCCACTGGCCGCACCAACGATTATGGCCGGAGTGAATCAAACAATTCTGATGTCACTCGCGATGGTGGTTGTGGCTTCTTTGATTGGCGCAAAAGGTTTAGGCGAAGATGTTCTGGAAGCCCTACAATATGCCGCAGCTGGTCAGGGTATTCTAGCTGGTCTCGCGATCCTCTTCTGCGCACTAATCCTTGATCGCATTGTAGCAGGCAAAGAAAAATAGAGAGTTTGCCCGCTCTTCGTTTTTTTCATTCCCCGGCAGGTGAATCAAAGCAGCCTGCCGGGGAAGCCCGTCACCTTGTTTCGAGAAGAACGTAATCCCGGGTTTGTTCCTCTGCAGCCCCGTTCAGATCAAGCGTCGCGCAAGGAGGCTCATCGGTGTCATCGATGTTTGCTCAACGCATTAAAAGTTAACGCGTCTGGCATTGGATATCTTTGCAATTCGCTCAGCGTCGTCTGTAAGTCGATTTTTTGTAAGTTTCATACTTCGGTCGCTTAAGCGATCAGGCTACTGATTTTCGATTTAACCAATCCAGAATTGTTTTAGTTGTTTCAACTGGCTTTTCCTGTTGCATCCAATGGCCTGCATCCAGATCAACCACTTCGACGTTTGGAACAAAGTCACTTAAATTTTGGGATTTTGGTATCATATCGCGGTCACCGTAGACCATAAGAGCGGGATGCTTGATGATCGGGTTCACATCCGCCAAAAGGCGCCAGTTTCGGTCGATGTTCCGGTACCAGTTGATGCTGCTTGTGAAACCAGTAAATTTGAACGCTGAATCGAGCACCGACAGTTCAACATCGCTCATGAGTGGATCGCCAGTAGAGGTTTTAGCCTTGGCGAGATTGATCATATACATTCCTGGTTCAGGTGCCTTTGCAGGCTCGTTCTTGCGATACAGATTACGAAGAAATTGAGTTCTGTTTTCATCCAAAATCGCATCAGCGTCGCCAGGACGTCGGTTGAAATGCACCATATAGTGCTCGCTTCCAAATAGGCTTTCAATGAAGTCTATCCAAGGAATTTCGCCTCGTTCCTGATAGGGCAGTGCGAGCGCAACCAATTTGCTTACACGGTCAGGATGGAAAAGCGCGAGGTTCCATACGACATTAGCGCCCCAATCATGGCCAACAAAGATAGCATTTCGGTATCCAAATTGATCGAGCAGGGAAACGAGGTCACCAGTTAGCTGTTCGATGTCATATGCGGCAACATCTTTTGGTCGTGAAGAATGGCCATACCCGCGCTGGTTTGGCGCGATAACATGGTAGCCTGCAGCTGCGAGCGCAGGTATCTGATAACGCCATGAAAAGGCATGATCCGGCCAACCATGACACAGCACGATTGGATTCCCTGTATTTTCCTTTCCTGCTTCAAAGACTTCCAGGTTCACACCATTCACTGAAATCATTGCGGGCTTGGGAAAGTCATTAGGATCAAACATTTATCTTCCTCTTATCGATTGGTTGGATGAAGCCGCAGCTGGGCCTACGGCTTGTCCGCTCCAGCATTCGGAGCGCTTACTAACCGCGCAAAACGACCTGCTAAGATCGACATCTGGGTAAGATGGAATGGTGCCAAAATTTGGCACCTTTAATCACAAATCTCGCTAAAACACGTCTTCGTAGTAGGCAGGAAGGCATTGAACGTGGTGTTTGCCACGATGGGACACGACGCTATCTAACCCTACAGTAAGTCACTTATCATCTACGGGAACTGATAAATGTGGGCGTGCATTCGGCAATCCAACCGCATAACAAAAGACAGGGTGAAAGCGCCACCTCCTGGTTGAAGCGGGCAGCAATTGGTCGTTTGGGAGTGTCAATCTATGTTGGATGTTTGGGTAGATATGGTTAGAGCAAAACAATCATCACGCATTTTCACCCTTGGAAATTTGAAAGTGAAGGATTTGATCGCGTGCCTCTCCAACCAGATATGACACCGTTGTGCGTGCCAGTATCGAAGTAAAAAGTCTCGAGCCGCATCCAATGCGTCTTCCGTGGCCGCATTGGCAGCCTATTCTGAAAGGCAGGTTGGCATGTCAGCTAATTGCCCAACGGCAAACAGGGTTGGCTGACCAAGTGCGTCGTAAACCTGTGCCAAAACGATTTCATTAAACCAGCGTCCGCAGGCCTGCCAAAGTACGTCGCACGAGCGACGTGTTCATGCCAAGCATCTGACCAATCCAGTCTGATGTCAGAAGATCTTTAATCTGTTCCAAATGAAGCAAAACGTTTAAAACGCGGAAGTTTACAGTCAGTTCTCATGCGGTCTTGTTCTCCGTCAGACCTAAATTGAATTTCCATTATGTAATAAGTAAAAGCACATGAATCGGACCCACGAAATACAATTTTGATCATGCCATACAGAAGCGTCATGACATACTATCCTTAGAGGGTATGCGCCGGGTGAGAAAATTTAGTAGTCAGTGGAGACCATCCCCAAAGCTTAGTTGTCGGGAATTGCTCTATATCCTTTAATGATCATGGCAACACCGACCGCAGTGAGTCCGAAGCCACTCAAGGTTTCAGCATTTAGCCAGCGTGACATTGTACGGTTAACGGTGTGCATGGTCAGCAACGCAAAGGCGAGAATAGAAATAGCATCGAGGACAATAAAAATTGTGCCATATACCAAGGTTTGCAATAGAACGCTGTGCTGTGGGGAAATGAATGCTGGAAAGAGAGCGACGAAAAATACGATTGCTTTGGGATTGGCAACACACGCGAAAAAGCCTGCCCAAAATGTCGCTTTGTCAGATATTACTGATGTAGCATCCGTAATTTTGCCGACAGATTTCAAAGCCTGATAGCCCATATAGAGAATGAAGATGCCGCCAATAATCTGAAGGAATGGCAAGACCATAGCAGACAGAGACATAAGTGCCGTCAAGCTGCTTCCAGCAATTGTTATATGGACAATGGTTCCAAGCGCGTCGCCTGCAACCGTGACAAAGGCACCCCGTTTCCCATGCTTGATCGCCTGTGCTGTCGCAAAAGCAACTGATGGTCCGGGCACCGCAACAAACAAAAGTGTGGTTGTCAAAAACCCCATGAAAAGAACCGTATCCATTCGTTGTGCATCCTGTTGTAGGCCAGAGACGTTGTGAGTATGAGATATCAGATGTTTGGTTCATCGCCTACATGGAAAGAAGGGTAAAAAATTCCGGACACAATTACGCAAGCGAATTGCTCCAGATCGTTATTTAGTCAGTTAACTTAATCGAAAAGTTGAATTTGTGAGGCTTGTGTTTTTTGCTCGTACTATACCGCTGGAGATGCCATGTTATCTGGATGAGCTTTTTGAAATGCCGGCATGGCAGAACACCGTGTTTCGATAGCAATGATCCGCTTTAGGTCTTGGTAGTCCACATCCCAACGCCGTGCGTTGTATAGTTGGGGTATCAGACAAATATCAGCTAAGCTGGGTGTGGAGTTGTCGGCTATCGGCGACGCCTCGAATTGCAGTAGGTTTCTTTCAAAGCCCTCAAGGGCAGGGCGTATAAATTGGCGCATCCAATTGGTGCGTGCCGGCTCTTTTCCGCCTGTCGCATGGTTTGCAACAGACATATTGCAAACTGGATGGAGATCAATCGCGATCGAGTATGCGAGCGCTCTCGCTTTAGCCTTTTGAGCAGGTGCCTCTGGCAACAGCCCCAAGTTTCTGATGGTGTCGAGATATTCCAAGATTGCGAGAGACTGAGTCAGCCGATTTCCATCAATATCCAGTACCGGAACAAGCCCTTGTGGATTTCGAGCCAGATGATCAGGCGAACGATGCGCTCGTTCAAGAAGATTCACATGCTCTGTCTGGTACTGAAGTTTTGCCAGATTCAAGCCGATGCGAACCCGGTAGCAGGCCGAAGATTTTGGATAATCCCAGAGAACAGTTTCGTTCATTTTGCGGCACCCATCGCAGCACGCAATGTATCACGATCACCAATATGGTTGCACAGTATCAGGATAAGGCGCGCATTGTATGCATCGCTCTCATCTTTGCTGAAGCCCTTGTGGGCCTCCAGCAATTCTTCATAAAAACCATCCATGTCGGATATGTTGGGATCAAGTTTCAGCGACATCACGTGTCCTTTCCGATAGCAGCCTTCATGGCACGGGCAATCGCAACTACGTCAAATTCCGTCCAGCGTGCATTAACATGTTGATCGGGGCGTATGAGATAAACCCCATGTGTCTGATTGCCCAGATATCTGGCAATCAGCTCATCTGACGGGTTTTCAATATGAAGGACTTTGGCAGTTAAACCCGCTGCGGATACAGGAGTGGGCGATACTTTGCCTAAAGCAAGAATGATGAATTCACCGTCAATTCTATCTAGCAGAAATCCATCACCCAGCCTCGCATCTGGGCACGGTGATCCTGGGCGGGTTGTAGGAGGGCCTTGCAACATGTCAGGTCCAAACATCGGAAAACCATCATATGTGCAGGGTACGGACAGCCTCCCTGAGTTGACGAGTGGACGTGCGAAGGCGTGTTTCTCGGCGAGATCCAATACAGCATTTCGGAATATTTTGGAATTTTCACTTTTGGGCGTCATGAAGTCTGTCGAGCGCGAAGAGTTGAGAATATTCTCATCTGCGCCAAACTCTCGTTCCGTGGCATAGCTATCCAATAAGCTATCTTTTGCAATACCCTTAAGCACAAGGTCCAATTTCCAGGCCAAATTATCGGCATCTTGAATTCCGGAATTTGCCCCCCTTGCACCGAAGGGAGAGACCTGATGTGCGCTGTCTCCAGCAAACAAAACCGGACCATGGCGGAAAGATATCATACGCCGACACTGAAATGTGTATATCGAAGTCCACTCAAGTTCATAATCCGGCACAGTTCCGGTTTGCGAAGAAAGCATGGCATCCACACGTGCGCGGATGCGTGTTTCATCCAATTCCTGTTGCCGATCAATGTCCCAGCCCAATTGAAAGTCAATGCGCCAGATATTGTCAGGTTGTTTGTGCAGGAGAGCTGATTGGCCAGCGCCCTCAAAGGGCGGGTCAAACCAGAACCAGCGTTCTGTTGGAAAATCAGCTTCCATTTTTACATCAGCAATCAAGAAGTTATCTTCAAAGATTCTTCCGTCAAAAGTGACATTTAACTGGTCACGAACAGGAGAGCGCGCACCGTCGCAAGCAATCAGATAATCCGCTTCAAGTTTGTAAGGCCCGTCCGGTGTGTCAACTTTCAATTCAACGTACTTGTCATGCCGGGTTAGCTCCACAAGAGAATTACGCCCTCGTATTTCAATTGGGGCTCCTTCTGTTTGCGCGCGGCGTATTTCATCCACTAGAAATTGCTCAAAGAGAGGCTGCTGCAGGTTTATGAATGCAGGGTTTCGGTGGCCAGTTTCAGGAAGAAGGTTGAATTCAAATACTTGATCATCTTTGTGAAATACCCGGCCAGTATTCCAAACGACACCTTTTTCAACCATTGGGAGGCTTGCGCCGAGCCGGGTGGCGATATCTAGCGTACGTTTGGCAAAGCAGATTGCCTTTGACCCAATGCCCGGACCCTCATGATCATCAAGTACCAGCGCGGGCGTCCCTTTTTTTCCCAAATCTAATGCAAGTGTCAATCCAACGGGGCCACCGCCTACAATGATCACCGGGTGCCGCCAGGGTGGTTCAGTTTGCGCGTTTGTTTTTTCGTAGGGATAGAGTTTGAACGCAGTTTCGTATCTGCCTGCCTCCATGATCAATCCTCCTTAACGATCAAACTAGCCTTGCAATTCTGCCCACATGGCAAGATCACGCTCTGCTGTCCAAATGCGAGGCGTGTCGATGCCGCGCGCTTCGTCGTAGGCACGGGCAACATTGAAAGGCAGACAATGCTCGTAAATTGCATAGTCAGAGAATTTTGGGTCGCATGCGGCACGCACTGCGTCCCATGCTTCTTTCAATGAGCCGCCGCGTGCTGCGATCTTGGCAACAGGAGCGTAAGTGCTGTCAACAAAGTCTCTGGTTGATGCGATGGCGCGTGCCACTGCTTCCTTGCCAACCAATGCGTCACCCCGGCCAGGTGCAATTGCATCCACATCGAAGCTGGCTATGTTGTCGAGTGTATGTCCCCATTCGTTGAAATGCCCATCGCCACAATAGCAGGCGGAATGATCTTCCACGATATCCCCGGTGAACATCACATTTTCATCAGGAACATGAATCACGATATCACCCGCAGTATGCGCTCTTCCAAGATGCATCAGATCTACCCGGCGACTTCCCAGATAAATGGTCATGGTATCGGAAAAAGTTGTGGTTGGATATGTGAGGCCGGGAATGCTTTCATGACCATCAAACAGACGCGGAAACCTTTGAAATTCGCTGTCCCAGTCCTCTTGTCCGCGCTCAACCACCATCGCCCTTGCGGCATCTCCCATGATGATTTGATCTGCATTGAATGCTGAGGCGCCCAAAACGCGCACCGCATGATAATGCGTGAGAACGACATGAGAAATGGGTTTGTCCGTTACCGAGCGTACTTTCTCTATAACCTTTTGAGCCAGAAGGGGTGTCGCCTGCGCTTCCACGACCATCACACTGTCATCGCCTATGATCACACCGGAATTGGGATCGCCTTCTGCAGTGAAGGCCCATAGATTTCGTCCAACTTCGTCAAACGTGATTTTCTTTTCAGTCAAATCGCCTTGAGATGCGAATGCTTTTGCCACTGAACTAATCCTTATGTCGGGAATTTAACAGCTGGCAGAATAGTGCCAGTGCATTCGCCAAAGCCAATTTGATAACCTTCGCCGATAGCAGTCCCTTTTAGGGTCAAGGTATCGCCATCTTCAATAAATGTTCGCGTTTCTCCCGTATCAAGTTGCATCGGTTCTTTACCGCCCCAGGTGAGTTCCAAAAGGGAGCCGCGTTCTGATTTTTCAGGGCCTGAGATTGTGCCGGAGCCGAGCAGGTCTCCTGTGGACATGGAACAGCCAGATGAACCGTGATGCGCCAATTGCTGAGCCGCAGAATAGTACATCTGATTGTAGTTGGTTTGTGCAATTTTCGAAGGTGCTACACCTTGGGGTGCCATGCTTACTGTCAGCTCAATATCATACAGCATGGGAGCATGTTCATGCAGATAAGGAAGCAGATTTTTCTCTCTGGTTGGTGTCGCAGTGCGAAAAGGTTCCAATGCGGCTTTGGTGACTATCCATGGGCTGATGGAAGTCGCAAACGCTTTTGCCTGAAACGGTCCAAGAGGTTGATATTCCCATGCCTGAATGTCGCGGGCGGACCAATCATTCAGCAACACATAGCCGAAAATCATCTCGTCCGCTTGTGCAACCGTAATCGGTTGGCCAAGCTTTGATGGAGTGCCAACAATTGCACCCATTTCCAGCTCGATATCCAGCCGCTTGCTCGGGCCAAAAACCGGCATGTCCGCATCAGGGGCTTTTGTCTGTCCATTGGGGCGCACAATATCTGTGCCAGAAATCACAACGGAAGAAGCTCTGCCATTGTAGCCGATTGGAATATGAAGCCAGTTTGGCGGAAGTGCGTTTTCTGCTCCTCGAAACATGGTGCCGACATTTGTCGCATGGTGTTTGCCGGCGTAAAAGTCGGTGTATTCAGACACCAAAAAGGGCATGTGCATTTGCGCATCTGCCTGAGCGATCAGAAATGGTTCAACCTTTGCCTGTTCTGAAGACCCAGAAGCAAGCAACTCTGTCAAACGGCTGCGCACCTTGTCCCAAACTTCGGGTCCAAGCTCCATAACACTATTCCAGTGCGGTTCTTGAAACTGGACGGTGTCACTCACCGTTATAAGTCCAGCATTTTCACAAGCAGCCAAATCAAGGATCATATCACCGATAGCCACCCCGCATCTGGGCTCTGTATCCTGCGTGGAAAATACTCCGTAAGGCAGATTGTTTAGCGGGAACGGCGTCTGTGCTGTGTTAGCTGAAGCGAGCCAGCTTTGCTTTATTGGCATATTTGTTTTTCTTTCACTTTTTCCCCGGGGTGCCATCGAACTTTTTCTCGATGTCTTTCCAGCAATCAATATAGTCGTCCTGCAAGGGCGCTTCATTTGCAGCAAATTCTGTCAGATGTTGCGGGAACCGCGTTTCCAACATGAAAGACATCGTATCTTCGAGCTTTTCAGCGTCCAGCTTGGAGTTGGATGCATCGTCGAACGCCTGTTTGTCTGGCCCATGTGGCAACATCATATTATGCAGGCTCACACCACCTGGAATGAAACCTTCCGGTTTCGCATCATATACGCCATAAATATTGCCCATGAGTTCTGACATCACGTTCTTGTGGTACCATGGGGGACGGAACGTATCTTCGGCAACCATCCAGCGGTCTCTGAACAACACAAAATCAATGTTTGCGGTGCCCGCGACGCCGCTTGGCGCGGTCAGGACCGTGAAAATTGAGGGATCTGGGTGGTCAAACAGGATCGCCCCAACCGGGCAATATGTGCGTAGGTCATATTTCACTGGCGCATAGTTGCCGTGCCAAGCCACAACGTCCAAGGGCGAATGACCAATTTGGGTTTCATGGAAATGACCGGCCCATTTTACAGTGACCGTTGATTCAACTTCACGATCTTCAAATGCGGCAACGGGTGTTTTGAAATCGCGTCTATTAGCCATGCAGTTCGCGCCAATGGGGCCTCTGCCAGGCAATTCAAATTTTTGGCCATAATTCTCACAGACAAAACCTCTGGCCGGACCTTCCAGAACTTCTACACGATAGACCAGACCACGAGGCAGAATGGCGATCTCTTGGGGTTCCAGATCAATGACGCCCAATTCGGTACAGAATCGCAGGCGGCCTTCCTGCGGCACCACGAGTAATTCGCTATCTGCCGAAAAGAAATAGGCATCTACCATGCTCTCAGTGACCAGATACACATGACTGGCCATACCCACTTGGGTGTTTATATCACCTGCACTGGTCATGGTGCGCATGCCGGCCAGCCAGGTCAGTTTCTGATCTGTGTGAGGCACAGGGTCCCAGCGATATTGACCAAGTGAAATAACATTCGGATTAATATTCGGCGCTGACTTCCAATAGGGCAAGTCAACTTTCTTAAAGCGGTGTGTGTGCTTCACAGAAGGACGAATACGATAGCACCAAGTCCGCTCATTTTGATGACTAGGCGCGGTGAAAGCCGTTCCGCTCAGTTGTTCGCCATACAGCCCATAATTCACTCTTTGCGGGCTGTTCATTCCTTTGGGCAGAGCTCCTGGTAGGGCTTCCGTCTCAAAATCATTTCCGAAACCTGGCATGTAGCCTGGTGTGGTGCCAACCGGAGTAGCGGCGCTTACAAATGCGTTACCCAAAACTTCCTTGTTCATGTCTGCATCCTTTTAGCCATGAACAATGAAATATTAGTTGTTTTTGTAACTAACAACGTTTATTTTCCGAAAATGACAACAGCTAAAGAATTCGATCTGCAGGATTTCCTGCCCTATCTTCTCAATCAGGCCGCTGATGCGTCGAGCTTGGAGTTTCAAAGATATTATAAAGCGCACTACGGAATGTTGCGGACCGAGTGGCGTGTGATTTTTCATTTGGGTCGATATGGAAAAATGACAGCAAAAGAAATTTGCGTCCGCGCGCGCATGCACAAAACAAAAGTTAGCAGGGCTGTAGCGGCACTGGAGGCAAAGCGTTTTCTAACCAGAAATGAATTTCCTGATGACCGCCGCCATGAAGAGTTGAGCCTCACACGTGCCGGCCAGAGCGCCTATGCGGATCTCAGCGTTCAAGCAAAACGTTTTGACGAGAAACTACTGTCAAAACTACCTGCAGAAAATCTCAAGGTCCTCCGCAGCAGTCTGCGTCAAATTGCAGGGTTTTCAGAATACAAATGAAGGAGCCTTCGCTTGTTGTAGGATGCTAAAGGATTCAGTGACAAAAGAACGGATGAATTTTCTGCAAATATGGATGTTCACCTGACATTCGAAAAATTTCCGATGTGACACGCAAAATTTCCACCAAAGTACCTTGACCGCGCGACCATGGCCTTTGCATTGACATTTCAACACAGAGAGAATGTCAGGCTGAATGATGGCCAATCGAATGCGGAAAACGCTCCCGGACGATTTTCAAAAGCTGCTGAGTGATGGGGATTTGGACGCGCTCAAAGCTGTTTTCGAAACCTGTCAAATCAATGCTTACGAGCGTTATTCCAAAACACCGGCTCTTGCGTTGCGAAGCTGTCCCGATAAATTGACATATTGGCTTGTCGAGAAAGGTGCCGATGTGATGACTTTGGACATTTACGGCCAAACGCCACTTCATTGCAGAGCGTCATATCGTGAGGCGAATATCGCAATATTATTGGAGCTTGGAGCTGATCTTAATTTGCAATCTCCCAGCCGTGGTTCGCCACTACATTGCACGGTGGGGCAACTTAATATGCACCACGCAAAGACTTTGATCGACAGCGGCGCCGACGTGAATGCGCGCAACCGAGATGGCAATACTGCGTTAGATTTGGCCTTACTGTATTGCTCAAGTGTCGATCTCCCAAATCTGGTTCCTTATGCGGAGTTTTTCCTGAAAGCCGGAGCAATCGAAACGCCTGATATGAAAACGTCTTTGACGGGTATTGGAACGAGCTTTGAATTTCGTCGCAGTGAAATCAATCCAGAGTATATAGAGGCAATGAGCGATGCACTGTTTCGCCTATATGATCTATTCAATGTTGATCCTGTTCCGCGCAGAAAGGTGCAAGACGGTATTGCGTCAATTGCTGCAAGCTTCGGGTCAGTTGATGAGCGCCACTTTGAACTTGGGCAGTTGCTGGTTCCCCCAAGCGGAGCTGCAGACACGGTTCAGGGGGAGGTCATCCGCATTTCTGGAAAAATCTATCGTGAATTGAATCATCATGGTGGCGTAAACTGGGGCTCTGATTTCCGGAAAATGGCCAAAGCGTTTTCACTGCATATCCGCTCAGCAAAGCGGCTCTCAACAGATGTGTGCGATGAAGCTGAACGTGTAATTCAGGAAATTGAAACAGGTTATGGTGATGCAGAAGAACTTTTGAGTATGGCTTTGGATTGGGTTTCCCTCAATCCAAAGCCTATCAAATTGTCGAAACCGGACTACAGCATTTAGCTATCGGAGCGTTATCTGTTGCTGTGCCCTAGAGAGCACTATAAGCGGTATTACCTTGTGACAGGTTGAGCTTGACTGCTGGGGGCTGATTTTGCGGCCAGTCGATTAGGATCAGGTCTGCCCGTTTTCCAACCGCAATTTCACCACGGTCATTTAGCCCGGATGCATTGGCCGGGCCACTGGAGACAAGGGACCAAAGAGCCGCCAAATCTCCGCGCTTCTCTTTAACCAAGCGTGCGACAGCTGCCAACATCGCTGGATAAAAATAGTCAGAAGCCAAGATATCGCAGAGCCCGTCTTCCACCATGTCTGCTGCAGATGGCGAGCCAATCTGGCTGCCACCGCGCACAACATTCGGTGAACCAAATACAGTTACATCACCGGCCTCCCGCGCCGCTCGGGCAACCGAAACTTGCATGGGAAACTCAGATATAGACGCTCCCATGGCACGATAGAAGTTTCTCGTTTCATCTTGCGTATCATCATGTGATAGCATCGGAACTTGCGTGATTTTTCCCATCTTTGACACTTTGGAGATCATGTCTGGTACATCTGCACGGCGCTGCCAAACATTCTTTAAAAGCTCCAGATATTCATCGGTCGACAGGCCAGCACGTAAACCATCGCGGGTAGCGCGTTGCCTGAGGTTTGGATCATCCAAATCAGTCACTTTGAAATCTGGATTGTGCTCAAACAGACGCTCTTGGATCTTCACATCCTGAGACCGCAGGGTCATCGACGTGTGATCGTTAAATGCAATCGAAGGCGATAGCGGCATATCCAGTGCACGTTCGATAAGATCGAGAGCCTCAAACGCAAAGGTTTCCCATCGCAATTGCACACGATTTTCAATCGTGAAGCGGCTTTGCTGTGCGGTCAACGCATCTAGAAAAGCTTGGCCGCGTTCGACTGAACGTAGACCTGGTTCCCAGCTGAGCGTGAGTGCGTGGTAGGCTGTAGAGATGCCGTTTGTAGCCAATTGCCGATCCGTTTCCAACAAGGCTGCATCAATTGGGAAAAACACATTCGGCCGTGGCATCAATTGCCGTTCAAACGCGTCACCGTGAATATCAATCATGCCCGGTGCAAGGAGGAAGCCCCGGCCGTCGATCATATGTTCTGCCGCTGAAGAACCCCCAACGTCTACAATTATATCGCCGTCAATCACAACATCAGTTTCGACCACGTCATCTTTCAGGATGACCTTCGCGCCCGCAATTCTTATCGTCATATCAAGGGTTCCATTTCGGTTGAGAAAGCTCTGATCTTTTTGAGAGACGAGGCCACAGATTACTTGTGACTGCATATACACAATCGATGCAAACTGCGCCAACCGTCTGACAATAAACACCCAGCGGTGAAACCCTGTAGGAATTCATGGGCTAACGTTCTTGCGGAGCACCCTCTGGCGGACGTTTTAGAATTTCTTCGATTTCCAGCATGGTGTTTTGTGGGAGTGGCCCAAATTCTACAGCTTTCGCGTTTTCTATCGCCTGGTGGGCATTTTTTGCACCGGGGACAGGAAAGACATGTTTGTGTGTTGCTAACAGCCAACACAATGCCCCCTGCGCAGGGCTGCGCCCGCCAGTGGAAATCAGTTCTCTGATCGCTTCCAACTGTCTGGCAAAGTCTTCAGAGATAACGCCATCGCGGAAATAGGACAGCCAAGTCGCATTCGTGCCACGGATGTCGTCGGTCGCCACCTTTGTGCCGTCGGAGTATTTGTCAGTTAATATGCCCATCGCAAGGGGTGATCTGATAAGCCCAACCAGGTTCTCGTCCTGTGTGACTTGGTTCATGGAGGGGGCGTCAAAAAAAATATTCATAGCATATTCCACGGCCTGAAATCCTTCAGGCTCAGCGGTCTGCTTCAGTTTTTCCGGAAAGTCTGTGCTCCAGCCATAAGCGGCAATTTTTCCTTCATCGCGAATTTTGGCAAGTGTTTCAAATACAGGTTTTGCCTCTTCGACAGACAAGTCGTTTAGATGGAGCAGCATGACGTCAATCTGGTCGCGTTGAAGACGTTGACGGCTCTGTTCTATAGACCATCGAATGTAATCAGCATCATATTGGGGGCCGGTCATTTGACGGCTGTCGGAATCGATCGAATGGCCAAATTTTGACACGATGATAGCGTCGTCTTTTTTGGTAAGACTTTGACCCAAAAGTGTCTCGGAGTGTCCTGCGCCATAGGCTGCAGAAGTGTCGAACAGACGGATGCCGCAGTCCCAGGAGGCCTCAATGGCCGCAAGCGAGTCGCTGTCATTCGTGCCGGAATATCCTAGTGGTGTGTCCCCATCCCAGAACGGACCGCCGATAGCCCAGCATCCCATGCCCATGCGAGCGGATGTGTTCTTCAAAAAATGCATAACCGTCTCCAATGATGATTGATTAGATCACATTGTGTCGCTTTCTCAGCGCGTATGAAATGAAATAAAATGAAACGTTCGTTGCACTAATGAAAAGACGCCGCGGGCCCGTAAGGATGAAATTGACGACCTATCGTAACATCATGTTTAGAATTGATTCTGGCAGTAAGAAAGTTCGACGATCAAAACTCAATCATCAATTTCAGTACATTGGAACGGTTTTCAACCCAATAGGACAACGCCTGATCCGCTTCTTTAATCGGAAAAACTTTCGTAATCAGTTGGTCTGCTTCGTCACCAAGTATTTGCAGTGCAGTTACAACGGACTGAAAATCATCGCGTGTCGCGTTGCGGGACCCCATAATATCCAACTCTTTCAAGTTGAATAATTGTGTCTGGTAGCTGACCGGTTTTTTGGAGTAGCCCACATATACAACACGGCCACCAAAAGCGGCCATATCAACGGCGCCAGTGAATGTAGATGGCAGACCAACGGCCTCAATCACAACATCGGCCCCATCGTCGGATGTAAGCTCACTAATTTCAGCAAGCAAAGTTTCGTCAGTCGCTGTCGTGAAATGTTGTGCACCCATCGCTATGGCTGCATCACGTTTGGTTGCAATTGGGTCCACAGCAATCACTTTGGCGCCTTGTCTACTGGCGCCCAGAATTGCACCCATCCCAATCATGCCACAACCAATGATGACAACTGTATCTTCCGATCTGATCTGGCCACGCCTGACCGCGTGAAAGCCAACGGAAATGGGTTCTACCAGTGCTTGGCGTTGCGGTGACAGACTGCTGTCGACAATGACATTTTTTGCTGGAACGACCATTTGCGATCGAAGAGCACCATCTTGCTGCACTCCCAGCGTTTTGTTGTAGCGGCAGGCGTTGCTGCGCCCACTCCGGCAGGATGTGCATTTGCCGCAAGCGGTGTAGGGCCAGAAAATTACGTTTTGTCCAACGGACACCTCGTTTCCTGCAGCACTGCCCAGTTTGAGTACTGTTCCGCTAACTTCGTGGCCGGGAATACGTGGTAGTTTTACAAGCGGGTTCAAACCAAGAAACGTATTGAGGTCGCTACCACAAAGGCCCACGAATGACACGTCAACCAACACATCGTGCGGGCCGAGTGCAAGGTCTGGCACATCACGAAGGCTGGCCTTTTGAATGTCCTCAATTACAAGCGCGTCCACTATATGTCTCCGTCTGAACTAAAATAACTTGTCTCTACGTGGGCCAACGTTGAACTCATCACGAAAAACAGATGCTTCAGGCGTATTACCATGGCGAAACCAAATTTGATGCGATCATAGATAACTGGAATCTATGTCGAAGGCACCTACGTAAATACCGGAATACATTGCGTGTATGTTCAGGAGTCGAAGTCCAATTGTTTCATAAGCCGTTCAGCAGCGCTGATAAACAGATGTTTCGCGGGATCGATAGATGTTGTTGAAGACGCTAAAAGGCCAACCTTGTACTTGCCAAGCCTTTGATTGGTGAGTTTGACAAACTTCAATTCTCCTCTCTCAATCTCTCGCATGAAGCCAATTTTTGTGTAGATGCCAATCACTTGATTGGTCAAAATGGCCTGCTTCGCAATAATCAAAGCATTCGTGTAAATGTGGGTGGACATTGGCAACGCAAATGCCGCCATTTCCTGATCCAGCAGCGATGTGCCGGCACGTGCATCTATGGTGCGGACTAATGGATATCCGACTACATCTTCAATTGTCACATTCATGCGCTCTGCCAACGGGTGGTCAGGCCTCATGATCAGACCGAAGGGTGCAGCTTTTTCAGCAAAAACCCGCACCTCCTTGGGGCTGTCATTAGTGAAGCTGATCCCAATATCCGTTTCACCATCTGCAACTGCAGTTGTAATTTGGTCCGGCTGAGCGGTTGTCACTGAAAGCGAAATACCTGGGTACTTGTCACCAAATTGTTCGAGTACTTGAGGTAAAATGCCGAACGTCACTGAGTCCAGAGTTTGAATACGCAGATGCCCCGTCCGCAAATCCCGAATATCATCAATAATCGTTTTGATTTGCCCAAAATCGTAAAGCGTTTTCCGGCAATGTTCTAAGACGATCTTACCCGCGGGTGTAATTTCGACGCCTTCAGGAGAGCGCTCAAACAGTCGGATGCCCAAATTTTCCTCAATATTGATGATCTTTCGATTTATTGATGTTGAGGAAACATTGAGAACAACGGCTGCCTTTCTGATCGAACCTTGCTTGGCAACCTCATCTAGGTAGCGAAGAAATACTGTGTGCATATTGTTTCCTCACATGGGTGGTGCGTTTTTTGCACCGCTGTTGGTTGAAATCGCTCCTTCAGGCCTCACGTAAATTGCGCTAGGAGTCAAGCAGGGCAATAGAATTAGGGATCGCACCCGTTGTCGACGGCGTTTGCGTGCCCAACACGCGTCGCCCACAACAGGAGATTCCAATGTCACAAAAACCAACAGGTGCAATCGGACGGCGTAAAGTCCTTCAGGGTATGGGGGTCGCGGCTGGTACCGCTTTGACCGGAAGCCTTTTCAGCATCAGTCCGTCGGCCGCTGCCGATACATTCAAAGTCACCATGCAGTTAGGCTGGCTTGCCTCCAACGGCATTTTGGGTGAAGTCGCTGCAGACAAGCTTGGATATTTTGCCGATGAAGGTCTCAGCCTCGACATCATGCCAGGTGGACCGAACATAGATGGTGTCGCATCCGTTGCTTCCGGGCGTGCAAATTTAGGGTCAATTTCTTCCAGCCCTTCTTTGATGCTAGCTCGGTCTGCTGGCATTCCGGTAAAGTGCATTGCCGCTGGTTATCAGCAGCATCCATTCACCTATTTTTCCCTGAAAAAAAATCCGGTTATGAAACCTGCAGACCTTGTGGGCAAAAAAGTTGCCACGCAAGGAACAGCACGCATCTTGCTGCGTGCACTGTTGGCCAAAAATGGTATTTCTGAAGACGATGTCGAAGTGTCTGTCATGGGCGGCGATATGGCAGCCCTTATGACAGGTCAAGTTGATGTTGTTACAGGCTGGAACACGAACATAAACGCACTATCGGTACTCGGTGATCAACGTGTGGATATGACATTGTGGGATGCAGGCATCCAGCTCTACGCCAACCCATACTATGTGACCGACAGCACTCTGGCCGATCATGGTGATAAGGTTGAAGCGATGATCCGAGCCATTTCAAAAGGTTGGGGCTGGGTGCACGACAATCCAGAGCAGGCGGTGGATTTTCTCGTGGAGCGTTACCCAAATCTGGATAGGGAAAGCGAGCTGAAAGCAGTTAGTCTGATTGTTGATTTCTCCTTCAACAAGAACACGGCAGCTGGCGGCTGGGGCACTATGACCAAGGAAAATTGGCAAGCTCAAATTGATGCTTATGACGCGCTTGGACAGTTCGAAGATGGGGCGCCGAAACTTGATGAGATGATGACTCTGTCAGTGCTGGAAGCAACAGCCTCCAACCGTCCAACATACGGATAGAAGCCATGACTATGGTGGAAGCTCTTGAAGCAGACAGCAGTAATAAGAATGTGGAAGATTTGGTAGTTGCGGATATGAACTCTGCAAATGCGCAAATCCCTGCCGCATCTTTGCGCAATGCTTCCGTTCGTTTCGGCGCTTTCACCGCCATTGAAAATCTAAACCTCGATATTGACGAAGGTGCGTTCTATACGATCCTTGGGCCCTCTGGATGTGGAAAATCCACACTTTTGAGGCTTATCTCAGACCTCATTCCAGCTGCAGCTGGTGAAGTTCAAGTTCTTGGCAAGTCAACGGAAGAAGCACGCCTCGCCAGAGAGTTTGCCTTTGTGTTTCAGGAGGCATCACTACTGCCATGGCGCACGGCCTTAGAAAACGTTCAGCTTCCTCTAGAGATGGGAAAGCGGCGCGGTGTGAAAATTCCAGTCAGTGAAAAGCCTCCTCTTGAGCTGTTGGAACTGGTGGGTCTCAAAGGGCGGGAAGATGCTTTGCCTCACGAGTTGTCAGGTGGAATGCGGCAACGTGTGGCCATTGCCCGTGCCTTGGTTTGTAAACCCAAATTACTGCTTATGGATGAGCCCTTTGGCGCTTTGGATGAAATGACGCGGGACCACCTCAATCTGCAACTGCTGCAAATCTGGAAAGAGACCGGCGTGACCGTGCTCTTCGTAACTCATTCAATTCCGGAAGCAGTATTTCTTGGGCAGAAAGTGCTCATGCTTCAAGCCCATCCTGGGCGTCTCAAGGAGATCGTGCCAGTTGATTTGCCATATCCGCGAGAGATCAAATTGCGTGATACCGTTGAATTCACCAAACACGCTGCCTATTTGCGTCAACTTCTGGAGACCTGCTGATGTCGGTTGTCCAGGAAATCTCAGACGAAACTGTCGCAGATGATGCTGAAGCTGCCAATGCGCGCCGACGTAAGTTGGAGAATATGCTCGTCCCCTTGGCTATGGTCGCCGCTCTTTTGGCGTGCTGGCAGCTTGGCGTTCGGCTCTTTGAAGTGCCAACTTATATCGCGCCAGCACCAAGTGACGTGGCTACCGAGTTCGTTGAAAAGTTCCCGCTTCTTGTAAAGAATTTCTGGCCAACGCTTTATGAAAGCGTGCTTGGTTTCTTTGCTGGAAACCTGGCAGCGATACTTATTGCGATTGCCTTCGTCCACTACAAGTTTGTGGAAAAAGCTTTTTTCCCGCTTGCTGTTTTTATCAACACCATTCCAATTCTAGCGATTGCACCCATTCTTGTCCTGATTTTTGGTGCAGGGTTGACAGCCAAGGTCGTCATTGCCGCGTTGATTTGTTTTTTTCCAACACTGGTAAATATGGTTCGTGGCCTGCAGTCGGTTAGTCCTCAGTCTCTTGAGTTGGCGCGTATTCTGTCGGCGAGTAAATCAGAGATATTTTGGAAAATCCGACTGCCGTCCTCCCTTCCGTTTCTGTTTTCCGCGCTCAAGATCGCGGCAACGACCTGTGTCATTGGTGCGATTGTCGGTGAGTGGATTGGGGCTGATGTGGGACTTGGTGCACTCATCATTGATTCAACATTCAATTTTAGATCTGCGCTGCTTTACGCAACCGTTTTCATGTCATCTGGGCTGTCGGTTTTTCTGTTTGTCATGGTGTCCTTGGCGGAACGGTTTTTCATCAGGTGGCAATAAACAAACTGAACACAATGGCTGCGCTGAAACGTGGCTGGTCTTTATTCCAAAACCGATGCGCAATAGCGCTACGGAATATCCGAAGGAGGATGCATCATGGCTGAAAGAGTAAAGGACTCCATTCTTGCGCAAAGCCAGCAAATACCGGTAGTTGCCGAAACCGATGTCGTGGTGATTGGTGGTGGTGCTGCTGGCGTCACCGCTGCGGTTTCTGCCGCCCGTAATGGATGTTCCGTGACCCTTTTGGAGCGCTATCATCACCTCGGCGGCATGGCATCCGGCGGCATGGTTTTAGTTCTTGATGATATGGTCAATGAGGGCAACGAAATCGTCACAACCGGCATTGTGGACGAATTCGTTACCCTCATGGAAAAACAGGATGGCGCAGTTTATCCACCACCTGAAGATCTTCAGACCAATTGGGACATGTGGCAGAAATGGTCCCGCTGGGGCTGCATTGATTTTCATAAAACCGGAATGCCTCAACCCATTATCCATGCGGTCGCCTTTGACCCTGATGCATGGAAGCGTGTGAGCCTTGATCTGGTCAAGGAGGCGAATGTCAATCTGCGACTACACAGCTGGTTTTCAGAAGCGCTTGTGGAAAATGACAAGGTCACTGGCGTTATCTGCCAGACGAAACTTGGCCGTCAAGCGATACGTGCGAAAATGGTGATCGATGCCAGTGGTGACTTGGATGTGGCGGCTTCAGCTGGTGCGCCCTTTATCGACGGACAATACATCGTAACAACAGTATTCCGTTTGTGTGATGTGGATACGGATCGAGCCGAGGCGTTCGAATATAGTGAGCCAGAGGCTTACAAGAAACTCGATCGTGAAGCGCGCCGTGTCATCGGTGGTGCGTGGGGAATGTGGTGGCTAAAAACGCCATTGCCGGGGATCGTATGGTGCAATTGCCCCCATATGCCTGGATATGACGGTATGTCTCCTGAAGATATGGTTGCAGCGGAGTATGAGGGTCGCGAGCGGATGATGAACCTTCTGGGGTTTGCTCGCAAAAACATTCCCGGCTTTGAAAACGCAAAGATGCTTGGCGCGGCAGAACAGATGGGCGTTCGGCAAACGCGTCTGTTGCAAGGTGAATATGTCGTCACAAAGAAAGATGTACAAAGTCGGCTTCACTTTGCGGACAGTGTGTGTCGTGGGCGTGATTACTACACACCTTATCGTGCATTGCTGCCCAAAGGCATCGACAACCTGATTGTTGCGGGTCGTCATTACTCGGTTGATAGCGACGCTCAAAAAATGTCACGTGAAATCCCACCATGCATGTCTCAGGGCGAAGCCGCAGGTGTAGCCGTATCATTGGCACTTAATGCAGATTGCGCGTTGCGTGATGTAGATGTGCGCGCCATTCAGAAGCAGATGCGGGCGCAGGGAGCAGACCCCGGAGACGTGCCCTCTGCAAATGCGTTGATTGACGACACAGTGGCGGTGTGAGGCAATTATGAGTGAACAGTCTTCCCAGCCAATGGATGGCATCCGCATTCTTGATTTTACACAGGTAATGCTTGGACCATGTGCAACACAGATGATGGCCGATTTTGGTGCCGACGTGATTAAGGTTGAGCGACCGGGCTCTGGCGATCTGTCCCGCAATTTCTTCGGAGAACCTTCCGAGGAAGCCATGAACAATGCGGTCTATTCCTCACTCAATCGTAATAAGCGGTCCATCACGATTGATACAAAATCCCCTGAAGGCAAACAGATGGTTCTGGATCTTGTACGTGTCTGCGACGTGGTGGTGGATAACTTCCGGGCGGGTGTGATGGATCGCCTAGGCTTTGGCTATGAGGACCTCAAAGAGATCAACCCACGCATCATTTGTGCAAATGGCACAGGGTTTGGCGAAAAAGGTCCTTATGCTCACAAAGGTGGCCAAGATGTTTTGGCACAGGCCATGAGCGGTGTTATGGAAAAGACATCTGATCCATCTATTCCCCATTCCATATATCCAACCACACTATGTGACTACTCTGCGGGTATGCACTTGGTTCAGGGGGTGCTGGCAGCGCTGCTATCGCGAGAGAAAACCGGCAAAGGCCAAAAGGTCAGCGTGTCGCTCTATGATTCCATGATTGCAATGCAAATGCAGGAGGCGGCGCAATGGAGCAAACATCGCGAAGTTTTAAACTGGGCTGCCATGCCGCTTACCGGTGTTTTCAATACTACAGATAGCGCTTTGGTTCTGGTCGGGGCATTTAAGGCAAATCCGCTGCAGGATATCTGCAATGCGCTAGAGATTGAGGACATTTCCAACCAATATCCGGATTTGGCATCCCAACGCAGAAACAAGCCGTTTCTACAGCAGCTATTTGCGGCAAATTTTGCCAAGAATACCACTGAATATTGGCTAGGCCGATTAGAAGAACAGGATTTGCTGTGTGCGCCCATGCGATCTCTTGGCGAAGCGCTTGCTGATCCGCAAACCGCGATCAATGAGATGCTCGTCGAGATTGATCACCCATTGCTGGGCAAAGTGGAATTTGTTGGATCACCTGTACACCTGAGCGATGCACCGCTTGTGGTACGCCATGCGCCGCCGAAGCTGGGCGAACATACAGACGAAATCATAGCTGAGTTTAATCTCAATGCATCTAACGAGAAGATTGCAATATGAGCGTCCTTTACGAGCTTACGGATGGTGTCGCTCGCGTCACTATCGATCGTCCAAATCGAATGAATGCGGTTGATCAGCCGACGGAGTTGGAACTTGATCGCATATGGTCCGAGATTGAATGCGACCCGGAAGTACGCTGTGTAGTTCTGACAGGTGCTGGTGAAAGAGCATTTTGCGCCGGGGCTGATTTAAAAGCTGGTTCTGGCAAGTCCGGATTGGAATATTGGGCCGAAATGAATCCCAATGGTTTTGGCGGGATCGCAATGCGCCCATCCATGAATGTTCCCGTGATCGCCAGAGTGAACGGTCTTGCACTTGGTGGTGGAATGGAGATGGTGCTGGGATGCGATATCATTATTGCCGCTGATGATGCGCGCTTTGGTCTGCCTGAGGCAAAGGTTGGTCGTGTGCCGCTTGAAGGTGGAATGATCTTGTTGCAACGCCTCATTCCCGAAAAAATCGCAGCTGGTATCATGTTGACTGGCCGCATGCTGCCAGCCCAAATGGCCGCTGAATATGGATTGGTCAACGCAGTTGTCCCACGCGAAGATTTAGACGCCGAAGTGGATAATTGGGTTAGGGATATTGTGGCCTGTGCGCCGCTTTCTTTAACGGCAATCAAACAAACCATCCGTCAAACGAAGCATCTATCTGTGTCTGATGGGTTTGGTTTGAAGGTACCCGAGTTGATAGCGGCTCTCAATTCAGAAGATGCGGAAGAGGGCGTAGCAGCGTTTCAGGAAAAACGCGCCCCTGTCTGGCGCGGTAAGTAGTCAAAATGGCGCTCATCATCAAAAGCGAATGCATTGATGTGAAGGATGGTGACTGCACTAATGTTTGTCCTGTAGACTGCATATATGAGGGAGGACGAATGTTCTATATTCACCCGACCGAGTGCATTGAATGCGCCTTGTGCGAAACAATATGCCCCGTTGATGCAATCAGCTACGATGACGAAGTCACACCTGACCAAGAAAAGTTTGTCGCAATAAACAGGGAATTCTTTGAAGATGCTGTGACAGGATTGGGTTCGCCTGGCGGCTGGACCCCGGAAAACACGACCACCAAAGACCATCCGCTTGTCGCAGAATTTATTGTGCAAGAGCCCAAACAACCCACAGAAACAAAAGATTTATGAGCGAGCGATCCAAACAAGACAAGTGGCATAAGCGCTTCTTTGCGCTGTCTGACCATATCTCCAAATGGACGGAGGATCGCGATTTCTCAGTGGGCGCTGTCATTGTAGATGACAATCTGGTTGTCCGTGCAACAGGGTACAATGGATTGCCACGAGGCGTTTCAGATGAGGACGAGGCCCGCTTTGATCGTCAGAGTGGAGAGAAGTTTTTCTGGTTTGAACACGCCGAGCGGAATGCGATCTACAATGCCGCGCGTATTGGAACGCCGCTAAATGGCTGTACAATCTACGTCAATCGGTTCCCTTGCGCTGACTGTGCAAGGGCAATTATTCAAAGTGGGATAGGGGCAGTCTATTGCCCGCCGAAGCCCGAACATGACGGCGCTTTGGATCACAGTTTTGACGTGTCGGAAGTGTTGCTAGAAGAAGCGGGCCTTAAAGTGCTATCACATAGAGATGATGTAGATGAGGCCAAAGAGACTTAGAGGCGCTTTGTAATGCGAACTCAATTTAAGCGCTGGATGTGATGTTGGACGTCAGATGGTTGTCCCAATGCAACGGCATTTGATGCCCGTCGAAAAAGCCACCGCCTGAGGAGAGCATAAAGCGATTGTTTTGCGCCGCGACGCCACAAATGTCCTTTTGGCTAATTGTCTCTTTTATCGTGTTTGTTGACGGATCAATTATGTGTGCGATCCCTACGCGCGGCGATGTTATGGCGATTTGCGCGCTCTCATTGTCACATGCGATTGAACCAACATAACCTCGCAGTCCAGCCAAGACAGCATCCGGCAACTCCAACAGTTCCAATTTGCCCGACACAAGCGAGACCCGTCCGACCAAAGGTTTTAAATCTGACAGTTCGTCTTGGTTCTGGCAGGCAAACCAGGCAGACGCCTCGCCAGCTTTGGCAAGGTGGCGGATAGAGAGTTTGTGATGTGTTTTCGGCAATTCAAATTGTGCCAAAAGCGAGCCATCTTTTGTGTCAATGAAAGACAGATTTGGACGCATCGTTGAAAGGTTTAGCTTTGTGCGTAAGAAGTCGGGATGCGTTTCAATCCCGCCATTAGCCACCAGAATAATTCTACCATCTGACATCAATCCCATGTCATGCGGACCAATTCCAAACGTTTCAAACTCACCTATCCTGCGGTAATTATCTGATGCGTCATAAATCCCCAGTTTCCCTTTCGCATTCTCAAAATCATTTTCAGTTGCGTAAAGCAGCTTGCCATCTGCTGAAAAACAACCATGGCCGTAAAAGTGCCGATCTGACGGTGACAGGATTGTTGATGAGTTCTGCTTGTGTCCAAGGTCTATCGCGACCGCAAACGTGCCTGGGCGTCGGGCGAAGACCACAAGTGTCTCACCAGTTGGGCCAAAAACAACATCATGCCCTCGCGAGGGAAGCGCTTGTTGCCACAGAATTTCACCCTGTTCAGACAGAACAGCTACGCCAAATGTTCCGTTCCGATCCCGGTAGGCAGACGCCAATACAGCATCGCTCGCACTGAGCGCAAATGCCTGTCTTGGCAACAGGCCTGTCGCAAATGCAGCGCCAGTGGACTTCATAAATGAGCGCCGATCAACCAACTGACTTGTCGCAAGCCAATCCATCAATCACCATCCAACGATGAAAATCCGGACGTCAGCCCAAACATGGCGGGCAGACGGTTTTCAAGGATATCAAACATACCCAGCACGACAATGCGTACATAAATCAATCGGCCAAATACGTCGGCATCTTCAACAATTTTCTGTGTTGGTAGGTCGCTTGCCGCAAGGGCGCGCAACGCATTTTTGCTTTCAAAGCCGAGACTTTTGACAACGCGTTTGTTGTTGTTATCTAAAGTACGATCAAATCGCGAAGCTTCGACCAGATTTTGAAGTCCAATCATGTTTGCCTGCAAGGAGCGAATTGTATTTTCTGAACGCCAAAAGAGCGCGGACATTGGTTTTGCAGAAGCTTGATCCTCGCGTAGGAAAGGAGTGAGCCGCTGCGCAACCATTATCTCCAGTCCGTCGCGGATCATTTTGATCAGGGCAGCCAGTTGTTCCTGATTATTTCTGAAAAGCGGATTGTCTGGTCCAGGTTTGAGCCACAATTGGCGGATGCGATTTTGATCGCTCCAAAGACCAACCAATTCAGAGGATAGTTGCTTTAAATTTTCTGAAATTGCCAAGGCGTAGCCGCAGCGAAATGAGTTGTCTGAAGATGAAAGGCTGTCTGCCCCGGTTCCAAACAAAGCGAATTCCAATGCCAACAATCCCTGTACAGCCACGCTTTTTTTTCCGAGCATCTGAACAGATGTTGCTGTTGCATCTGAGGTTCGTATGATGTTTTGAACTTGTTTCAATCCGCGACCGCGTCGATCTGGCCAGAACAAAATGCGCTCCAGACGATTTTCAGCGGCTAACGGACCAAGACGTATAAATTCTACCTGTCCCCAGCTCCCGACTAGGGTGTTAAAACTGGCCCGGCTGGACTGTAACGCAGATGGCGATGGTTGTGCGCAAAGGGCCGACATTGCATCTTGCATCTCGCTTGCGCTCGATTCAAACCCATGAAATGCCGGTACTATCGCCGTTTCTATGACACTAGAAATATCAACATGGTCGGCAGTTGTGTCATTTGCACTTGCGGGGAAGCTGAGGCCAACAGTTAATACAGCGGACACAATCCAATACTCCGCCCTTTTAATAAAGCCAGGCATTAAAGGCTCTCCAGAAATTTGATGAGGGCATCACGGTCAGTTTTTACAAGGGCGGCGTAACCGTTTCGCGCAGCCTGAGCTTCGCCGCCATGCCACATAATTGCTTCCTCCAGATTGCGTGCGCGGCCATCATGTAAGAAAAATGTATGGCCGTTGACGGTCTCTGTGAGGCCAATTCCCCAAAGCGGTGGCGTACGCCATTCGTTTCCGTTTGCAATTCCAACTTGCTGCCCATCTGCCAGGCCTTCACCCATATCGTGCAGCAGAAAATCAGAGTAAGGCCAGATCAACTGAAAGCGATGTGCTTTGTTATCAGCCTCGCGCGATGTGACATATTTGGGCGTATGACAAGAGGTACAGCCCAGATTGTAGAATTGTTGTTTGCCGTTCAGGACTTGCGCATCGTCAACAGCGCGACGCGCTGGAACAGCTAAATTATTTGAGTAAAACGTTACTAACTCCATGACAGGGTCTGGAGCTTCAGAGTCTCCCAGGCGGGTTTGCACACCTGTCGTATAAGACAAGCATTCAGTTTGGTTTTCAGTGCAATCTCCGTGGTGTTTCGGAACATCTGGCGACGAGATGCCGATATCTCCAGCAAATGCACCAGCACTTTGTTGCCGCACTGTTGGGTTCTCAGCTTTCCAGCCAAACCGTCCCAGAGTTATGTCACCAGTGCTTGCATCGCGCACAATGGCGCTTCGCCCCGAAATACCATCATTATCACGGTCTTTCGGATCATTTTTCGCAAGGATGTCGGAGGGATGAATGGCTTCAATCAGACCAAGGCCTGTCATGGGTGGTGCAATTCTTGGCGACAGTGTGGTTTTTGGGTGTAGTGGTCCGTAGTTCAGGTCTGTTGCATCATAGGTTGGTTCGCGCAAGGAAAGTTGCGTACCGTCATCCAAAACAACCGGGCGCTCGATGTAGCTGATGGCCATGTGGCCTTCTGCCTTTAACCCGGGAACAGCCAGATCCTGCAACTGGCCGCCGTAAGTAGGGTCAGGAAAATTGATGGCTGCCAAATTTTCCAGAGCAGCAATTTCTTCTGGTGTTTCCGCTGGACGTGCAAGGCGAAGAAACATTGATGTTGCATCAGTATCGCCTTCCGGCGGATGTCCGCGTCCATCTTTTAAATGACAACTTTGGCATGAACGGGCATTAAAAAGTGGTCCCAGTCCGTCCGACGCTTGTGTAGACGATGGGGATGATACCCACAGTTTACGGAACAGCGCGTTTCCAAGTTTGAAAGTCTGCTCTTCTTCAAACGTGATGTTGGCAGTGAAATGTGAAAGTGAATCGCGGTTTACGCGTTTCTTTGATGTGCCCGCACCACCTTGCATGCTTTCAAAGGCTTCGGGTTTGCTAAAGTCTTGTGTTGGCGCCGTTACGCTCTGGACGCGCAGTTGATCTTTCGTTGAGAGATCGGTCCGAGTGTCGAGGATACCATGCAAGGTGGAATCGTTATCAGCCAAACCTGGTAGTGGAAGAACTGCCAATGACGCAAAAATACCAGCCCGCATCCAAATGATGCGAGCTGGTACACAATGAGACAGCGCTTTGCGCAATCCACTATTCATATTGGAATGACTTTCTCTATTCAAAGACAGCGTTTGGATTGTCTAGACTGTCGGAGCCTTCAAATTCCAGGGAGCCAAGATCCAAAGTGGCAACAGCGCGTTCAATGGATCGTGTCTGGTCTACCAGACCGTCAATCGCGGCTTGCACCACTGCATTTCCTTCTTCATTACCTTCGCCGATCATCTGATCATATGCTTCGCCTGCTTCAGCACGCTTTGCCATGACCTGCATCAAATCAACCGTGGTTGCCAATTTGGCTTTCAATTCTTCATCAACAGCTGCATCTTTTGTTGCAACAAGCTCAGAGATAGAAGGTCCCTCAATTTTTGTACCGTCGATACGTGTGTATGACCCATTGTAAATATTGTCGATACCCACAGCATCATAGAGATGAGAGTTGTGTGTGTTATCTGCAAAGCAATCGTGCTCTTCTTCTGGGTCATTGAGCAGAAGGCCAAGCTTCATGCGCTCACCAGCCAGTTCGCCATATGACAAAGAACCCATGCCCGTAAGGACGGTGGACATTGCTTCAGAGGTATCGCCCATCAATTCTGCGCGAGCAGCACCTTCAGAGGTCCAGTTGCCGACCATTTCTTTGAGATCAGCGACCAGAAGGTCTGTTGCGGCGGACAGATATTGGCCGCGTCGGTCGCAATTGCCATTCGTGCAGTCTGCACCCGTCGCATAATCACTCCATGGGCGGTTGCCAGCACCAGCACCAGTACCATTCAAATCCTGTCCCCAGAGAAGGAACTCAATGGCGTGGTATCCGGTTGCAACATTGGCTTCTACTTCGCCCGCTTCATGTAGCTTTGATGACAGAAATTCCGGCGTGATTTCAGATGCATCAACGGTTTCGCCGTTGATGGAGATGGATTTGTTTGCAATGACGTTTGCTGCATAAAGCGTGTTTTCGTCATTCTCAACGCCGTAAGACGCGTCAACATAGTCAATCAGGCCCTCATCGAGTGGCCATGCATTCACACGACCTTCCCAATCATCCACAATTGCATTTCCGAACCGATAGACTTCTGTTTGCTGGTAAGGCACGCGAGATGCCAGCCAAGCTGTTTTCGCCGCTGCTAGTGTTTCTGCAGAAGGAGACGCGATCAAGGCATCAACTGCAGTCTTAAGCGCCATGGCAGTCGTAAGTGAATCTTCAAATTTCGCCAGGGCAATATCAGCATATTGTGTTGCCACAGCATCAGTCGTCACGTCAGCAAATGCCGCCGGACTGGCCAGCGCCGTTGAAACCAGCAGCGAAGCTGCAAGCATTGTTTTCTTTATCATTCTTAGTTCTCCTGAAAAAAGATCGTTTGGAAGCCGGGGAGACCCACTGGGGGTGAGAAAGCAGAGCTGCCTCTGAAATTAAACCTGACTAATTGAATCAGGTTATTTCAAAACATTAAACAGGAGTCAAACACTCTAGTTTTTAACGATTCTAAATTAGGAAGGATGAAGTCGACGCCAAACGCAGTTTTCAAGAGGTTTATTTGATAAAAACATTCTAGAAGACGTTTAGAATACGCCGAATTGTTCCATCTAACACTGAACGATCCTGCAAGCTTGATGCAATAATCATCGAGCCTTCCAGACTGGCCAGGATTTCAAGCGGTGGGTATTTATCCATAAGAACGTTGTGGCGTTCGAAAAGCGCACTCAGCCATGCTGCATTGAGTTCAAAAAACGCTTTGATTTTGTCATTGATATCGCTGGGAAGACCGTTCGCCTCAGCACCCAGAATAGCGCACAAACAGACCGAATTTCCTAATACAAGCGCCGCTGAATACAAGGAGAGGAAGGCCTCCAATGCTGGCCTTATTTCGCTTGTGTCAATCTCTTCGAGACGCTCATGAAATCTTGTGGAATAACGCGTGACCAGTTCCACACCAAGGTCTGATTTTTGTGGGAAGTGATAATGTATGCTTGCGCTCTTCACGCCCACATCGGTTGCCAGCTCTCGAAAGCTAACGGCATTGTACCCAACGGCACGAATTCGCTTTTCGGCAGCGTCCAGGATCACGTCGCGCATGGAGGACGAGGGCATTCACATCTCCAGTTTATCTACCAGTCGATAGGTATGCCTTGACCGGGTTTGAGTCAAGTTGTATGGGTACTTATCTATCGGTAGATACATAAACTTTGGGAAAGTTGATCAAATGGATGTGAACCCAGATTTTAGCAAACGAGCATCTGCTCATACTGCGACCACGCCCTGGGTGGCCTCGCCGATGGCGGGCGTTGACCGGCGTATGTTGGATCGTCTGGGCGATGAAGTTGCGCGCGCAACCAGCATTGTACGTTATGCACCTGGAAGCGCTTTTTCCGCACATGTGCATACGGGCGGCGAGGAATATCTGGTTCTCGATGGCGTCTTCCAGGACGAACATGGAGACTTTCCGGCAGGGACCTATGTTCGCAACCCGCCGCAATCTTCACACACGCCCGGCGCTGCGCAAGGTGCGATCATTCTAGTGAAACTCTGGCAGTTTGACCCCGCTGACCGGACTGAAGTCACAATTTCAACAAGCGATGTCCAGCCAAAACCTGCGCCGGATAGGGCAGGGGTTTCTACTATTCCTTTGCACAAAGATTCTCGTGAAGAGGTCCGCATTGAAGTGTGGGATGCAGGTGCCAAAATTGAACTGTCTGATCATAAAGGGATAGAGGTTTTTGTTGTCGCTGGCGCGTTTCAAGAAGGTGGAGAGAGTTTCTTGGAACATTCATGGCTTCGCCTTCCTATGGGTGAAAAACTGAGCGCTATTGCAGGTGCAGAAGGCGCACGAGTTTGGGTAAAGAGCGACCATCTTGAAAACCCTCCCAATGCGCCGAATATGTAGGGTGTTGTAATGTCAGATACGAAGAAACTTGTATTGGTTGCGGGTGCTGGCTCTGGTCTTGGCGAAACGCTTCTGCGTCGTTTTTCGCGGGAGGGATTTCACGCGGTTGGTCTGGCGCGGAGTGAACGGACAACTTCCAATGGGATAAAAGTTCTGGCATGTGATCTTACAGATGCACCATCTGTAGAAACCAGTCTTGCGTCTCTAATAGAGCAATTTGGCCCACCCGAAATCGTTGTGCACAACCCTGCCAAGCTGGTGATTAGCCCCTTTGTAGAAACGACAGTCAAAGACTTTGAAGATACGTGGCGCAACATGGTCTTAACAGCAGCTATCTTAGCGCAAATTTGTATTCCTTTAATGGTGCGCGCTGGTGGTGGAACCTTCATTGTTTCCGGGGCAACTGCCAGCATACGCGGAAGTGCCAAATTTGCTGCGTTTGCTTCCGCGAAATTTGCGCTTCGTGGATTAACACAATCACTTGCCCGCGAATATCAATCGGCAGGAGTTCATGTCGTTCATACAATTCTGGACGGGATAATCGACACCGAAGCCAGCCGTGCGCTTCATGATCTTGATCCCGGACTCATGATGAAGCCGGAAGACATCGCCCAGATTTATTGGGATATTGTGAAACAGCCAAAATCCACGTGGTCTCAAGAGCTGGATCTGCGTCCGTACACTGGTTCATTCTAATGCAAACGGATGTGCTGATAGTAGGCGCCGGATTGGCCGGGTTGTCTCTGGCTGATCAACTACAGGAAATTGGAATTGACTACCAATTGATTGAGGCGCGCGAGCGTATAGGTGGACGCATATTATCGCATTCTTTTGGTGACGGCTCTTTCGATATGGGGCCTGCATGGTTCTGGCCTGGGCAGCCACGTTTGGCCGCAATGGCAAAACGCTTTGATCTGGAGATATTTGAGCAATACGCGGCCGGCGAGATCCTATCTGAGGATAACCGCGGCACCGTTCGAAGGGGCATAGGTTTTTCTTCCATGCAAGGTTCGTATCGCATGGCTGGTGGACTTGGCGAGTTAACGTACTCGCTTGCTGCTGTTTTACCAAAAGATCGTTTGCATCTGAATTCAAAACTGAAGTTGCTGGAACGACAAGACGCCCGTGTGAACGCGCACGTTGAAATGCAGAATGGTTCCTTAAACATCGAAGCAAGAAAGGTCGTACTGGCAATTCCTCCTCGCGTTGCAGAGAGAACAATCCAATGTTCTCCTGATATCTCTGCACAAGCAAGAAGCGCTCTTTCGGCCATCCCAACCTGGATGGCTGGGCAGGCAAAGATTGTGGCCATTTATGACCGTCCTTACTGGAGGGAGGCCGGTCTGTCAGGTGATGCGATGAGCCAATTCGGTCCTCTGGTTGAAATACATGATGCATCACCGTTCAAAGGTGGACCTAATGCGCTGTTTGGCTTCGTCGGTGTTCCAGCAGACATGCGGTCTGCGCGTGATGACTTGTTGTTGGAATTGGTTCGCGAACAATTGCATCGGCTATTTGGTGGCGTGTTACCGGAGCCGCAAAAACTGCTTTTGCAAGACTGGGCACAGGAAGAATTCACTGCAACCTCTGAAGACCGAGCACCTGTCAGAGGGCATCTGGCTTACGGGTACCCAAATTCCTTTCGGAATATGTGGAATAACTCACTCATTCTGGGATCAACTGAGGTTGCACCACAATTTGGCGGATATCTAGAGGGCGCGCTTGAGGCCGCCGAGAATGCGTTGAAATTGTTACAAGAAAAAAATGTGAATGTAACCAATCAAAATCGACCTAATTTGCGGCAAGCATTCACTGGAAATGCAATTTAATCTGGTGCCAGAATTCCACTCCTATTGGTTGGAATTATTAATGGAAGTCTGAGTTAAAAGCGCCTATATGCAACTCTATAAAGTCCTGATTTTGCCGAATTAAGTTTCATCTCGGCTGAAGCGATTTTCAACTAATAGCTGAGCCGACAAATAATTTTCTCTTACCTCCCAGGAGATAACTAATGACTGACGGACGCTTGCACGATATGGCGCCAATAGAGACCGGGTTAAAGGGTCTTTGTCCTCGATGCGGTAAGGGGAAACTGTTTTCCGGCTACATCAAATTGGCTAAGAAATGCGACGTTTGTGATCTTGACTATTCGTTTGCCGATCCTGCCGATGGCCCGGCATTCTTTGCGATATGTATCGGTTCGGTTCCGATGGTTTTCTTTGTTCTGTGGTTAGACCTGACTTACCAACCATCTTATCTCACAATGTTCCTAGCCAGTATTCCGGTGTTGATTGCGACCTGCATTTTACCACTGCGTCCATTAAAGGGATGGTTGGTTGCCTCGCAGTACTTTCACAAAGCCGAAGAGGGTCGATTGGAGCATTTGGATTAAATTATTCTACAACTATGCGCAGGGGCAAGGATCAAACAATTCCCCCGCCCGCACCGGATACTTTGGGCCGTTCTTCAGCAGCCTTAGCCCGATACCCTGAGGCTCTGAATGCCGATATGGGATCAATTGCAGAATTCTTGTCTAGTCGCGCCATTGCAAGAATTGGCTCAACGTCAGTCCGATATGCAGTTTTAAGTGTTTGAGTGGCCATCAAGGCATCATTGTCGTTTTGAAATCTGTCCAGTGCAGGGCGGTCCACAAGCAAGGCTTGCGCATAGGCGCGCTGGACTTCCATAGCGCTCATCATCAGGCTTTCTATCGGATCAGTCACATTGTGCGATTGGTCCAGCATATGCATAGGATTGAAATTTTTCACGTCGCGATGCGTAGCATCAACGAGCTCGTTGAAGACTAAAAATAGTCGGTATGGATCGATGGAGCCGGTATCCAGATCGTCGTCCCCATATTTGGAATCGTTGAAATGAAAGCCTCCTAGTTTTCCGAATTGAATGAGCCTTGCAACAATCATCTCAATGTTCACATTGGGTGCATGATGACCAAGATCAACAAGACAAAAGGCTTTCTCACCAAGCTCAGTCGCGATCAGGTAGTTGGTGCCCCAATCCTGAACCACGGTTGAGTAGAATGCAGGCTCAAAAATCTTATGTTCCGAGAAAATCCGCCAATCCTCTGGCAGTGCTTTATAGACTGCCTTCATGGAGTCCAAATAGTGTTCAAACTGACGCGTAAAATTCGTCTGTCCTGGAAAATTTGACCCGTCGCCCACCCAGACTGTCAGTGCCTTTGAGCCAAGTTCGGAGCCGATCTCTATGCACTCAATGTTATGTTCAATGGCTTGCGTGCGCGTTGCGGCACTTGCATGGGACAGGGAACCAAATTTATAGGACTGCTTCTGGTCACGCTGATCCTGAAATGTGTTGGAATTCATTGCATCAAACAACAAACCAACTTCCGATGCTTTGTCACGCAGGTCAGACGCTGGTGCTTTGTCCCAAGGAATGTGCAACGAAATTGATGGGGTGGCGCCTGTTAGTTGGTGAATGACTCCACAATCATCCATCTTGTCGAAAATATGCCTTGGCTCTCCGTCGCCAGGAAAACGGGCAAAGCGCGTGCCGCCGGTTCCAACTCCCCAGGACGGAACGGCGACACCGTATTTTGATACACGTTCCTTGATGGTATTGATGTTGATATTGCGCCGAGCCAGTTGGACGCCCAAGGCCTCATATTCAGTCTTCAGACTTTCCACGGACTTGGCATTTTCTTGCTCAACTACAGATGACAAGATCATCTCATTCCCCCAAATTCATCGCGTGAACGACTGCACGTTGCCGGCATCAACGTTGATGATGTTGCCAGTCGACTTTGATGACACTTCTGATACAAAGAAGTAGCTTGCCTCCGCAATGTCTTCAGGCAGTACTGATCGTTTCAACAAGGAGCGTTGACGATAATGCTCCTCGAGTTCGGAAGTGTTTTTACCATAGGCATCTGCGCGTTCCTGTAACCAATCACCAGACCAGATTTTTGATCCCCTCAACACCGCATCTGGGTTGACTGTGTTCACGCGAATTCCCAGAGGAGCCCCTTCCAGAGCCAAGCAGCGCGCCAGATGAATCTCAGACGCTTTTGCAGTGCAATAGGCGGATGCTCCGGGTGATGCCGCCAGACCATTTTTTGATGCGATGAAAACAATAGCGCCACCTATGTCCTGTTTGCGCATCAGCTTGAACGCTGCACGGGATACCAGAAAATAGCCGGTGGAGAGGATAGATATGTTCTTGTTCCACAGAGCTAGGGACGTCTCTTCGACTGAGGCAGCAGATGCAATTCCGGCATTAGATACGACGATATCAACACCGCCGAACTCCAACGCCATTTTGTCATAGGCGTCCGCGACAGCGGTCTCATTTGTTACATCCATCATGACCGTTCGCACGACATCGGGAGAAAATTCACGACTGAGGGCATCAGCGGTTTGGGAGAGCATTTCTGCGTCAATATCCGCCAGTACTACACAAGCACCTTCCTTAAGAAAGCGCGCAGCGGTTGCTGAACCGATTCCGCCAGCTCCCCCTGTAACCATGGCAACTTTTCCAGCCAGTGATTTGGGCTTTGGCAAGCGTTGTAGTTTTGCTTCTTCCAAAAGCCAGTATTCGATGTTGAATGCTTCTTGTTCGGGAAGGCCGCAGTAGGTCGATACTGAGGACGCGCCACGCATAACGTTAATTGCATTCGTGTAGAATTCGCCAGAAATTCGGGCGGTCGCCTTGTCCTTAGCAAAAGTGATCATGCCTACGCCAGGAATCAGAAAGACAATGGGATTGGGGTCGCGCAGCGCCGGACTATCAGCATGTTTGCATCGGTCATAGTAAGCCGAATAATCCTTGCGATATTGAGATACCGCACCTTCCAATGATGCCAGTGTATTGTCGACGTCCGGTTTGGAGGGATTAAAATCGACAACAAGCGGTCGGATTTTTGTGCGTAGAAAATGATCTGGGCAACTGGTTCCTAATGCTGCAAGTGATGGCATGTGTTTCGCACAGACAAATTGCAGGATAGCGTCGGAATCGTCAAAATGACCCACCATATGATGCTCATCAGATATCATTCCGCGAATTGCGGGCATGAGGGCGGCCGCAGTCGCTGCTCTTTCTGAATCAGAGAGAGCATGGTGTATTGCACCACCAAACACGTCCTTGCCTGCGGAATTAGCCTCCAGCCATTCAATTGCACGGTTGATGATATCAATCGTGATTTTGTAGCAGCCTTCCGCGGTATCATCCCAAGTGAACAGGCCATGGCTTTCCAGAACGACGCCTTTAGCATTTGGGTTTGCAAGGCAGAATTTCTCCAGCCATAAACCAAGTTCGAAACCTGGACGCTTCCATGGCAGCCAACCAATTTCTTCGCCAAATATTTGTTGCGTCAGCTCTTCGCTGTTTTCCGAGGCCGCAATCGCGATGATCGCGTCCGGATGCATATGATCGACATGTTTGCGAGGTACGAAAGCATGTAGTGGAGTGTCTATGGAAGCCGCGCGTGGATTGAGGTTGAAGGTGCAATGAGGAAGATATCCCACCATTTCATCTTCAAATTCCACTCCGCGATAGATGCCTTTCAGAGATTCCAGCTTTTCCATGTAGAGGGTTGCAAAGCCATCCATCTTGATGGTTCCTACATCTCCCCCTGATCCTTTAACCCACAGGACTTCAACGTCTTTTCCAGTTAGTGGGTCTGTCTGTTGTGCTTTTGCGGAGGTGTTGCCGCCTCCATAGTTGGTGACGCGCTTGTCTGATCCTAGGAGGTTGGAACGATAAAGAAGCAACTCTGGGTCACTCATTCCGTCCGCATGAGATTTGTCCCAAAGGTTACCCAGTCTTGAGGTGCTGGATTGATTTTGCATGCAATTCCTCCTGCCGCGTGGATGCGCGTGATTTTCGACCATATTTACTTTTGCAACTTTACTTGTCAATCAATAACAATCAAATTCAGTCATTGTGCGGTGCAGTATGAATAATTATGACTGTTTTTGATTGACAGTAACTAAATTCGATGGAAGTGTTTAAGCAGGGAGACCAAAATGCACGAAACCGAAAGACATCGGATTATTCTGTCTGCTGTACAGGAAAAGCCAGTAGTGACTGTAGCTGAGATGGTGAACCTAACGGAATCGTCCGAAGCAACTATTCGTCGTGACATTGCCAAACTACATGTCCAGCAAAAGTTGCGACGTGTGCACGGCGGAGCGGAATCTATCAATCCGCCTCAGTTTGTGGGGTTGGCTGGTCGTACGTTTTCGGTGAATGAATCAATCAATACTGCCCAAAAGCGCGCAATAGCACAGGCTGCCGTAGACATGTGTAGCGATGGCGACGCAATCATTATCAATGGTGGAACTACAACATTCCAGATGGTGCATCCGTTGGCGAGCAAGCGGTTGCAAGTGTTCACCAATTCATTTCCGATTGCAGAGCATCTTCTGAAAAATTCAAAAAATACAATCTTGCTGTCTGGCGGAACTATCTACCGTGAGCAAAACATCATTCTCAGCCCTTTCGACAATGATGTGACACGAAATTTCTATGCAAACCGCATGTTCATGGGTGCGCAGGGACTTTGTCCACTCGGATTAATGGAAGCGGATCCTCTGCTCATCCAAGCTGAACAAAAACTGATCAATCAAGCGGATGAATTGGTTGTTTTAGTGGATTCTTCAAAATTCAAAAACCGGTCAAGTTTGATCCTGTGCGCATTGGAGCGAATTTCTGCCGTCATAACGGACGATCAGGTGGATGATAGTATTGCCAATATGCTCGAGGCTGCTGGCGTCAAGCTCATCGTCACAAATGCATCATCGGCTCTCAAGGGAGCAACAAGCGCCGCTGGGTAGCGGCATCAATACCGAGAAACCCTAAAGGGAGGAACCAATGGGTAATTTCAAGAAGATCCTAACAGTCGCCGCGATTGGCGCGGCGCTGATGACAACAACCGCTCAAGCGGAAACCAAGCGAATAGCTTTGGTTGTGAAGGCGCTAGGCATCGGTTTCTTTGAAGCTGCAGCAAAAGGTGCCGAAGAAGCGGCCAAGGAATTGGGCGATGTCGAAATCATCTATACCGGTCCAACGGACACTACTGCAGAAGGGCAAATCGAGGTCATCAATTCGCTTATCGCGCAGCGTGTCGATGCGATTGCCGTCTCTGCCAACGATACAGATGCCCTCGTCCCAACTTTGAAAAAAGCGATGGATCGCGGCATCACTGTGATTAGTTGGGATAGTGGTGTGGCGGCTGAAGGGCGTCAATTGCACCTGAACCCGTCTTCCAATCCGCTCATCGGCAATATGATTATTAAGCTTGCTGCCGATCATCTGCCAGACGGTGGCGATGTAGCTGTCTTGTCTGCAACATCCACGTCCACAAACCAAAATACCTGGATTGAGGAAATGAACAAGGTGAAGGGTAACTATCCCGGCATCAATGTTGTTGGCACCGTGTACGGCGATGACCTTGCGGATAAATCTTACCGCGAAGCTCAAGGCCTCATGCAGACATACCCAGACCTGAAGGCTATCATCGCACCGACATCCGTTGGCATTGTTGCTGCAGCTCAGGCTGTGAGTGATGCTGGTAAAGCAGGTGAGATCAACGTGACAGGCCTTGGCCTTCCATCTGAGATGGCGGGTCACGTAAAAAGCGGTGCCTCCAAGTCCTTTGCAATCTGGAACCCAATTGATTTGGGTTATTCCGCTACGATGCTTGCTTACAACCTGGCAGCAGAGAAAGCGACAGCAGAACCGGGCTCGGCTATTCCAATGGGCCGCATGGGATCATTGACACTCAATGACAGCACCGAAGGCGCCATGGCGGATCCATTTGTCTATGACGCATCAAACATCGATGCATTCAAAGACATCTTTTAAGATCGTTTCCTGAAAACGCATCTCCCGGCCTCCTTAATGGGCCGGGAGATCGATATTTCGCCTGTGCTTGAGAGGGTGGTGGATGCCTGCCAACGACCACATTGAGAAAACACCTGCCTCCGAAGCACCGGTAAGAAAACCGATTTTGTCTCTGCGCGGTATTTCAAAGGAATTTCCGGGCGTTAAAGCACTATCCGACGTCTCGCTTGATCTTTATGCGGGTGAAGTAACCGCACTGGTCGGCGAAAACGGTGCTGGCAAGTCCACAATGGTTAAGATTTTAACCGGCATCTACCAGCCAAGCGCTGGGACTATCTCGATAGAGGACAGCCCCGTTCAATTCCCCAATGCTCACGCTGCATCCGATGCCGGTGTGACGGCGATACATCAAGAGACTGTTCTATTCGATGATCTCACAGTCGGCGAAAACATTTTTATTGGTCACGAACCGCGCGGCCGTTTTGGATTGATCGACAAGGCAAAACAGCTTCGTCAGGCAAAAGAGCTTTTAAAACGCGTAGGGGCAGAAATAGACCCAAATATCAGGCTGAAAGATCTTGGTATTGCGAACAAGCATATGGTCGCTGTTGCTCGCGCGCTATCAATCGATGCGCGCGTCGTGATCATGGATGAGCCAACAGCTGCGTTGTCGCACAAAGAAATAGCGGAACTCTATGAGTTGGTCGAAAAGTTGAAAGCTGACGGCAAAGCTATTCTTTTCATCAGTCACAAATTTGATGAGATATTTCGCATTGCTGATCGCTTCACTGTTTTCCGTGACGGGCAAATGGCGGGCGAAGGTAAAATATCTGATGTAACCGAAGACCAATTGGTAAAGATGATGGTTGGCAGGTCGGTAGACCAGATTTTCCCGAAGAAGGAAGTCACCCTCGGTGAGGAGGTATTGACGGTCGCGGGATATAGCCATCCAACAGAGTTTGAAGACATCAATTTCAAGCTGAGAAAAGGCGAAATTCTTGGGTTTTATGGCTTGGTCGGTGCAGGTCGCAGCGAATTTATGCAGGCGCTCTTTGGTGTGACCAAGCCATCCAAAGGAGCTGTAAAAATTGCGGGAGACATAGCTGTCATTCGCACGCCTTCTGAGGCGATCAACCATGGGATCGTCTATGTTCCGGAAGATCGCGGAAAGCAGGGAGCGGTTCTGGGTCTGCCTATTTTCCAAAATGTGACGCTGCCGTCCTTGCCCCGCACCTCCCACAAGGGTTTCTTGCGCATGGCAGAGGAATTCAAACTGGCGCGCGATTATACCGAAAGATTGGATTTACGCGCCGCCTCTCTGGATCAGGAAATCGGAAACCTGTCAGGTGGAAACCAGCAAAAGGTTGTTATTGCCAAATGGCTGGCGACTGAGCCAAGAGTCATTATTCTCGATGAGCCTACCAAGGGAATTGACATTGGCTCCAAGGCAGCCGTTCACGAATTTATGGGTGAACTTGCGGCCAATGGTCTGGCAGTGATTATGGTGTCTTCCGAATTGCCGGAAATTCTTGGAATGGCAGATCGTGTTATCGTGATGCGCGAAGGGCGTATGGCTGGGGAATTCACGCGAGATGAAATGACGCCGGAACGTCTGGTTCGATCTGCCGCAGGAATTCTGGAGAAAGCAGCATGACGCTCAAACTCCTGAAATCACGGGAAATCATTCTGGCTGCTGCAATTTTCGTTTTGATTGGGTTGATTTCAACCCGATTTGCCAATTTTGCCGCGCCAGACAATTTGATAAATGTCTTCAATGATACGTCTATTCTAATCATGCTGGCGTTGGGACAGATGATTGTCATAGTGACCCGCTGCATCGATTTGTCTGTGGCATCCAATTTGGCTCTTGCGGGCATGATTGTCGCCATTATCAATACAATGGTTCCGGGTTTGCCGGTTCCAATTCTATTGGTGATTTCAGTTCTCGTGGGCGCTTTAATGGGCGCTATCAACGGAGTTTTGGTGTGGAAAGTAGACATCCCACCTATCGTGGTCACGCTTGGAACTTTGACGATTTTCCGAGGCGTTATTTTTCTGATCTCCGACGGGCAATGGATCAATGCGCATGAAATGAGTGATGGGTTCAAGGCTTTCCCAAGAATCGTCTTCCTTGGTCTGCCACTCCTGTCGTGGTTTGCTATTGCGACCGTAGCAGCATTTGTATTGCTGGTAACTCGCACTCCGCTTGGACGGGCTTTCTTTGCCGTTGGCGGTAATCCGCATGCGGCAGTCTATACCGGTATAAATGTCGGATATACTCGGTTCGTTGCATTTACAATTTCTGGGGCAATTGCCGGACTTGCCGGTTATCTTTGGGTCGCGCGCTATGCAGTTGCATATGTCGATATTGCGGGCGGGTTTGAGCTGGAAGTTGTTGCTGCTTGCGTCATTGGTGGTATCTCAATCGCTGGCGGTATTGGATCTGTCGGGGGAGCAGTTCTGGGTGCACTATTTTTGGGAATTGTGAAAAACGCATTGCCAGTGGTTAATATTTCTCCGTTCTGGCAATTGGCAATTTCCGGAGCTGCCATCATTATTGCTGTTGCGTTCAATGCAAGTTCAGAACGCAAAAAGGGGCGCGTCATTCTCAAGAAAGCGGAGCAGATCACATGAGTGAAACCGTCTCGCAATCAAGAATTTCTATTGGCGATGCTGCCGTCAATCGTCAAATCCCAGATCGCCTGACCTCCACAGCACAACGTTTTTTCAAAAGCTGGGAAACATTGTTGTTTGCAATTGCGATTGCAATTTTCATCATCAATTCTTTCGCATCGCCATACTTTCTGGACCCATGGAATCTGTCGGACGCTACTTTCAACTTCACCGAAAAGGCAATGATTGCATTTGCGATGGCTCTGTTGATTGTATCTGGAGAAATCGACCTTTCAGTGGCCTCCATTATTGCCCTTGCATCAACAGCAATGGGCTATGCCGCCCAAATTGGTTTGGGAACACCGGAGTTGGTAGTGATTGGGCTGCTGGTGGGTTTGCTTTGTGGTGGCTTCAATGGACTTTTGGTAACCGGCCTAGGCTTGCCATCTATCGTCGTGACCATAGGCACCATGAGCTTGTTTCGCGGCATTTCCTACATCGTTTTGGGGGACCAGGCATTTAGAGGATACCCAACAGATTTTGCGTTTTTCGGACAAGGATATGTATGGTGGGTGATATCGTTTGAGTTGGTCTTGTTTGTGATTATTGCGATTTTCTATGGCGTGCTGTTGGGAAGAACGAATTTTGGACGGGCGGTTTATGCCATCGGTAACAACCCCACTGGCGCATTATTTTCTGGTATACGCGTGGCACGGGTAAAGATGATTTTGTTTCTGATGACCGGGTTGATGTCAGGTGTAGCAGCAATTTGCCTAACATCGCGACTGGGTTCCACCCGTCCGTCAATCGCATTTGGTTGGGAGTTGGAAATCGTCACGATGGTTGTGTTGGGTGGTGTCAACATTCTCGGCGGCTCGGGCCGCATCGCAGGTGTTACAATTGCAGCATTCGTGATGGGGATGGTGACATTTGGATTTGGGCTTTTGAACGTGCCTGGTATTGTCATGTCGATATTCATAGGCTTGTTGCTGATTGCGGTAATTGCCTTGCCGCGACTGTGGACGGCAATCCGTACCAGAGCCGGGGCGTAGCTTATGCAAAAATATGCGTTCAGAATGAAACTGCTCCCGGGGCAGGAGCTTGAATACGAGAAACGGCATGACGAGATTTGGCCAGAACTTGTACAACTTTTGAAACATGCCGGAATTTCCGACTACTCCATTCATCTGGACCAGGAAACGCACATTCTGTTTGGTGTTTTGTGGCGCTCTGACAACCACACAATGGATGCGCTTCCTCTGGACCCCATTATGAAACGCTGGTGGGCACATATGGCGGACATAATGGAGACAAAGACTGACAACGAGCCAATTACGGTCGGGCTAAAAACCGTCTTTCATATGGATAAGTGATTGTGGCGGAGCGGAAAAATATTGCGGTAATCGATATAGGCAAGACAAACGCCAAGGTTGTGTTGGTGGACATGAACACCTTGTCGGAAATCGCTGTCTTAAAGCGACAAAATGTTGTGCTGACCGATGGTCCCTATCCCCACTATGACGTGGACGTACTTTGGGAGTTCATTTTAGACGGATTGAAAACCTTTCAGCAAGAACATGGTGTTGATGTCATTACCGCCACAGCCCATGGTGGATCGGGCGCATTGTTGGCGGACGATCTGGAGCTTGCCACCCCCATAATGGACTATGAATTTGAAGGGCCGAACGAAGTCGCAGAAGATTACGAGAAAATTCGCCCCTCATTTGAAGAAACCGGCTCTGCGCGAATGGCAGGTGGGTTGAATTTTGGAGCGCAAATTCACTGGCTGTTCTCCCAGTTTCCAGATATTGCCGGAAAGACCAAATCTATCGTGACCTATCCTCAATATTGGACAGCGCGGTTGACGGGGGTTACCTCTACCGAGGTCACTTCGCTGGCTTGCCACACAGACCTTTGGTCACCCAGTAAAGGGCAAGCTTCATCTATGGCGAGCGAGCAAGGCTGGGCCGGGCTGTTGGCCCCGCTTAAAAGAGCCGATGAGGAGTTGGGAACTGTGCTTCCCGAAGTATCGCAACAAACCGGCCTTGATAAAAGTACGCCTGTTTTTTGCGGCATTCACGATTCAAACGCATCACTTTATCCCCACATATTGGCTCATGAGGACCCATTTTGTGTTGTGTCCACGGGCACGTGGGTGGTGGTCATGGCGGTTGGTAAAAGTGATGTAAAGCTGGACGCAGAGCGAGACACACTAATGAACGTCAATGCATTGGGCGCTCCCACACCGTCAGCAAAGTTCATGGGAGGCAGAGAGTTCGATCGTTTGATGGAGGGTCGTCCGGTTGGCTTTACCGACGTGGATGTACAGTCAGTACTCGAGAACCAACCAATGTTGTTGCCGTCCGTCGAAAATCTCACCGGCCCTTATCAGGGGCGCGTACATAAATGGGTAGGTGGCAACCGTGATGTTACAGATGGAGAATACTTCGTAGCGGTTTCATTTTACCTGGCATTGGTATCTGCAATTTGCATAAAATTGACCGGGTGCGATGGACTTGCAATTGTTGAGGGACCATTTGCAGACAATACACTCTACAAACAAATGCTGTCTGTGGCGACAGGGCAGTCTGTTGCTAGTTCATCAGGCACAGGAACAAGCCTTGGAGCCGCTCTTCTAACATCTTCCTCATCGGTGAAGGGCCTCAATGCTTTAGACCCTAAACGTTTTGAAAATTCCAAATATGCGCATTATGCCAGCAAATGGATGAGCTTAGCTGAGCAGCGATAGCAGGATTCAATCGGCCCATCACTGCAGCGCCAGTCACACTGGAGAACCATCCCAGAAAATCTCCGGATTTCCTTCGCCCATTGTACGAGATAAAATATAATTTGCTATTCGTGTCGCATTAGTTCTGCTGTGAGCAATGAAATGTCCGCGTTCACCGATGCGTCGGCGTTTCTCATCATCGTGGAACAAATCACGCATGTGCTCAACGAGTGAGGCCCGGTTCTCATACTCCACCACGCCATCCTCATATAACTCAGATAACTGGCAGGCCTTGATTGTAAGTGTCGTTACACCTTGACCCAATGTTTGCGCAATGCGGTCCGATGAGTAGAGTTTGTGTAGTTGCTTTGTATTCAAATCATCCAGAGGCAAGTTCGGACAAACAGCGCTATCCGCCAATTTGAGCAAAAAGGCAGTGCTATCAATTCGTTCTGACGCATATGCTTTGCCACCGCAGTGAAATCGATATCCTGCAGGAAGCCCTACCTGAATCGCATCCAACTGTGCTTCGCGCTTGTCAATTCCTGTCCCAAGAAACTGACCATCAAATCCAAGGTCCTCGCGCCTTACCTCAAACGCACGCTCACTCTCCATACTTTCATCAACCGGGTTGGGAAGGAAGTATAGTCGGCCACCCGGAAGCCCTAATTCTTTAAGTAGCACACGGTCACCAGTCGTGATAAAGGCCGTGTCCATTTCTTGAGCGCGCGCAACAAATCTTGCAATGGTCGCATCGCGAAACAGGGCATCGACACAAAGAGCTGCAAGTTTTACATCGGGTGTAGTATCCCGCAGCTGCTGAAATAGGGAATTTGGTAACAGGTCAACATGACTAAACAATATCATGTGGGGTTGATAATGTGTGGCAACTTCAAGCAATTGCAAAGCCAGCTTGCGGCGCCCCGCCTTTTGTGTTCCCCAAATTGTAGCTTCTCTGGCGTGGTCTCTATCTGAAAAGTTTAGAACATGGTGCCCGCTACGAATGAAGCCATTGGCTAATTTCGCTTCGGTATTAAAATAGCGACGATAAAGACCCTTTCGGCCAAAATTTCCCACAATAAGAATGCGTCTTGGCTTCGACATCAGTTATTGACTCCGGGGCGTCGAATATCCGGCAACTTCATCAGATCATTGCCAGCTTTGGCAAGATCCACGTCCGAAAGCCCCAGCGATATCGCCCGGTTGAGTACATATCGCACAAAAGGTACAGACAGATGCGGCATTGCCGCGCGCCCATCTCTGCGTAGCTTCCACAAGGTGGAGACAATTTGGCGCATCAATGCCTTTTTTGCAATTTCAGATGCGTTGGGATGCGAAAGAAGCGGCCGCGCTGAAAAGAAGCGGTCATGATGTTGTTGAGCGATATTTCGCGACAGGTTCTGTGCGCCAGCAGGACGTAACCAGTAAACAACATCGTGCACATATGCCATTTTCCGTGCTTCAGCAGAAAGCCGCAATGGCAATGATTGGTCTTGAATGAACACATCAGGGTTTGCACCACTTGCATTCCGCCAGATCGGCGCTTTTACTAGAAAACCCATATGGACAATCGATTTTTTTGCGCAATACGCTAAGGCATCGTCATTTACCGAAACCTTTGCAGTTTCGTCGATTTCGGGACATGATGAGCCACGTTTAGATTGACCGAAAACCAGCGAGACTTTTTGCGTTTGTGCGCAGTTTAACAAGAACGTGCTTGCATTGGCTGGCAACAGATCGTCAGCATCAACTGGCAACAGATAAGCACCAGATGCAGCTTTTGCAGCCTGATTTATCCGAATTGCTGGGCCTGCATTGGTCTCGTTTTCAATCAATTTAATGCGCGGATCGCGCTGCATTTCTGCTTGCAAGATTTCTCTTGATGTATCTGAAGAGCAATCATCACTGAATATGAACTCAACAGAGCTGGCTTCGATATGCGTTTGGTTCCGTAAAGTTTCCAAGGTTTCAACCAGGACATCGGCTTTGTTATAAACTGCAGAAATATAGCTGATAATCGGTTGCGCCATCGTTATTCATACCAGTAATCACGAATCCAGCGCGCTGGCTTCAGTCTTTTATACCAAGCGCCCGGCCATCTTCCGACAAGGGCATCATCAGGGTTGGGATTTCCATGAAACACGCAAACGCTTGCATCACTGGGTAATTTTGAGGGCAATATCCAGTTTAGTAGAATACGTGGAAATCTCCAGCCGCCAGGCAAGCAGGACTGTTTGAACGAAACGCACCATCCCTGTGGCCAATAAACCAATTTGTTCTGCTTCGCCAACTCATGCGACAGAAATGTTTGCTCAATTCGGTATGTGTCAACCCAGTGCTGAGTGGATTTTTGGTGGAATAACTCCAGTAAATCTGCATGCGCGCCAATGTTGAAACGGAAAACGGACGTATTGCCGACAATGCGTTTGGGCTGTGTCCAATTATGGATGACGCAATACTCGCCGGGATGATCAAAGAATTTATCCAAGGACCCGGTGATAATAATATCAAGATCAAAAAACAGAGTGGGTCCCTGTAAGTCGCCCAGAGTTCGGTTATATAGTGCCAGTTTTTTCCAAGGTGTATTTTCGTAAGGAGCATCCACTGAAATCGGCGGCAATTCCATCGCTTCAATTTCAGGACGAAGCCCTATGGTATCATCGGTAAAACAAACAAAGCGAAATGGCCGTTTCAAATTCCGAGCAGCCATCCCATAAAGACGATTGGCATATTGTGCCCCATAAAGCGTCCCCCACTTCATGCAGATAACATTTACGGGGGGCATACTTTCTGCTGCCATAACCAAATAATTTCCTAGTATCCGCGGTACCCAATACGACCGTGTGTAAACAATCCTGGCCCTTGCGCAATGGGAAATTCTTGCTCGCGCCACCAATTGCAATTCATTTCAACTTCCAAATTCTTGAAGCCATTGGTGCGGCGGCGCGTATCAGCTCGATTTGCAAACGCGATGATAACATCGAGAAAAAACTTACGTTCAATCATAATCGGGTTATTTGTCCAGGATTGCCAACGAGAAGTTGTGAGATTCCAGCCCGGCATGATCTGTTTGACTTCTTCGGGTGCAATCAAGTGAGCATTCTTTTCAAGTCTGATAGTTCGTGCCCGCATCAGACGTGCATTTTCCGGTCTAAGCTTCCGCATCATAGTTGCCTGAAACTTTGTTAATGCGCTCGCATCATTACCAGGAAAATATTTTCGAAACTTAGCTGGCGTTGCAAATGGTTTACCGGGAGTTTTTCGGCTTCTCAACATAACTATTTTCGCTATGCCGCTGGTGATAATTTCGCGCGCAATATCCAATTCTTCACGGGTTTTTTCCGGATTTTCAACAATCGAAAAATCGTTTTCATTCAATATGATATATTCGGAATGCATGGCAGTTCCGAGAGCTTCGAATCCCCCTAAAATCCCTAAATTTTTGGAACTTTTTTCTACTCGATAGCCAAAAGACGTAGCTAACTTAACACTTTCAGAGTCGCCCTCCTGTACAAAAATCAACCGCTCATCTAAAAACGTTTCGATTCCTGAGGCAATGTGTGATTCAATAGTTTGTCTAAGAGTTTGATGTGCTTTCCATGTGAGTATACCTATCCCCAAAGTCACAATTTGTTACTCCTATTGGAACGCCGTCGCTATTCTAAATTTCAAAAGTTTGTTGGCTTCGAACCACCATTGACAATTCATACCATTACATGGCTTTAGCGCATACAGTCGGTGTCTATACATGGCCAATAAAATACCTAGTGATTTAAAGATGCCAGCATGTTGAAATGAGAGTCAGATGTTTTCCAAGTTTAAACAAATTCGTCGAGGGTTAAAAGCGGCGAGACATAGAAAGCAGGTTGCGGTTTGGATTGTTTCGGTACCAAAGTCTGGAAGGACATGGTTGAGATCAACAATAGGTACCTATTTATGCATCAAATTTGGGGTGGACAAGTCACAGGCACTTGACTTGGCGAAGCTTTGTATAGAATTGAAGCTTCCAATTATTGAACTAACTCATGGTTGTTCAGATTTTGGGAAGTATACAAATGCGTCGGATGTCGAGGTTCAAGATTGTGAATTGTGGGCGGGAAAGAAGGTTGTTTTCATTACGAGAGATGTGAAAGATGTACTAGTTTCTGCCTTTCACCACATGAAATATCGTACTGAGGAATTCGACGGCGATATTTCTGAATTCATTCGGACGGATAGGTTTGGTGTTGAGCGGATTAGTGCCGCTCTAAATAGTTGGAAAGCTTCTAAGAACACTGCGTCATCTAGTATTGATGTGACGTATGAAGCTATGCACGAAGATGCAGAAGCCGTCCTGATTTCCATATTGGAATTTTGCTCAATTCCTATTGATTTGGATTGCGTAAGAGATGCAGTCGAATTTAACCAATTTGAGAATATGAAGCGACTTGAACAGAAAAAATTCTTTTCGCACGCTAGCATGCGACCAATGAAATCGGCGAAGCCAGAAGGCAGAAAAACTCGTGAAGGAAAAACCGGCCAATATATGAATTATCTCTCACAAAGCGATGTAGATTACATAGACTATGTGATGGGCAAAAATAAACGCAAGTAAAGTTATTTTTCTAAATACACACAATCTCCAAGTTCAATTTTTTTTTGGAAATTGTTCTCAATAAGATGTTGTAGCAATTTGTTGTTCTCATTTTCGCCTACTATGTGCGGATGCAGCTCAACAACTATTTTATCTATATCCGAAAGGTCACAAGCAGGTAGTAGATTTGTTTCCGCTCCTTCGACATCCATAATGATAACATTTGGAGCAAAGGTTTTTTGTACGTCGAGAATTGCGTCTGCTTCAACAGAAGTTTTAACACCAATACTTCTATCGAATACGCTTGATGAAAAAATATTTTCAGCCAGAAATAGATCAACTCTTCCTTTTTTTTGAGCTAAGGCCTTAAATTCAATTTTTGGCTGCATACCATTCAGTTTAAAGTTCTTCGTTACTATTTCTTCCACAGTAACATTAGGTTCGTAGGAGAGGATGTTGGACGGTCCACAAATCTTTGCGCAAAGCAAACTTACTATGCCGATCCCAGCACCTGCCTCGAGTATCCTATCATTTTTAGATACCGCATTTTGAATTAAGAGACGTTCTTCTCGTTCATATATTTCTTTGTATAAACCATTGCGGATACCTTTACTCACATATCGCAAATCGGTTGTAACGCGTGCGCCGTCAACCACAATTGATTTTGGTTTGAAGAGTTTGCGAGTGCGAGTTTTGAGAAAATTCTGGAAATTTTTCATGCATTACAATCGGGTTGAATATTTTGAAATTTCTCTATGTATTTGTCACATATTTCTTTTTTTGAAAACTTAGAATGCCAATCATGAAAAGCACTGACTATCAGATCTCTTTCTAATTCATTTCCTTCAGTCAATTGAGATATACAGATACATATTTGATCAATGTTCCCAATCTCATGAAGCAGCCCAGTCACACCATCTTCAATAAGCCAGCTTGGTCCTTCGGCTCTTGCGGCGATGACGGGTACTTTCAGGCACCATGCTTCCAGTACGACATTGCCTAACGGTTCGTGGTGGGAAGGGACCATGCAGATATCGCTTGCAGCCAACAGGGCAGCTTGGTCGCTGCGCCATCCCAGGAATTTGACGCGGTGGGTAACGCCAAGTTGGCTGGCCAGTTCTCTGAGATTTTGTTCCATCGGGCCTTCGCCCGCAATTGCGTAAACTATATTCTCTGGCAGGCTCGGCAAAGCGCTAATGACATCTTGAAAACCTTTGATATCTTCCAGTCTACCCAAGGATAATAGTAGAATGTGATCATCGTCCACTCCAATTGATGCGCGATCTATGGCTGGCACCGGGTCCAATTCACCGAAGTTGGAGATCATGTGAACGCGGTTTTCTTTCCAGCCGCCCTCTAAACAGTGACGCACCAGATCCGGTGTGTTGCAAATCAAATGTTGGCAGCCACGAAACCGCCTTGGGTTCGCATATCCGCCTAATCTGGCTACGGTTGTCATACCCCGTCGCTTGAATGCTCTGCGGCCTGCATTTGATGCCCAACAGAAAAAGATGTCTGGTTTTTCTCTGGCGACGACTTGGCGTAGTTTCAGGCGTGAACGAATTGCCAATGCTTTTTTAGGAAAGGGTATTTCTGTTCTTGGGAGCCCAGTTTTAATGGCTTCTTCGCGCATACGAGGATGTTCGTTATGAATGATGTGTTGTTCAATTCCGACTTCATCCAGCGCCTTAATAAGCTTGAAAAAGAAACGTTCTGCCCCGCCAAAACTACCGATTTTAAACTGTACGATTTTCATGACAGAAAACTGTCTCCGCTTCTATCAAGTTTAAGATTGCAGACCTCTGGTACCCAAGTTTTGGCGAAGGTTTGCATACTTGCAGTATTATCAACGGCCATTTTTGACAAGATAGATAGTTGGTTATTTGATGTCGCTGCGCTCATCTTTGTGAAGCTTGCCAATTTGGATTGATCCAGGCCTTTGCGTTTGAACGGGTCAAAGCCTCCATGCCCAAAATATGATCCGATGCCTTTTCGCCTACCATGATGGATGGCGCATTGAGGTTTCCGTTGGTGATGCGCGGAAAGATTGAGCTGTCTGCGACGCGTAAGCCGTCGACACCAATCACTTTGCAGGTCGGGTCTACAACGGACATTGGATCATCTGCGCGGCCCATTTTGGCTGTTCCGCATGGGTGATAGGCGCTTTCAGCGTGCTCGCGGATGAATCCGTTTAACTCGTCGTCACTTTGCACATCTGCGCCCGGTTGAATTTCGTGTTTGACATAGGGCTTGAAAGCGTTCTGTCCAAAAATTTCGCGTGTAAGGCTGATGCAGGTTCTGAAGTCCTCCCAGTCACTCTCATGACTCATATAGTTGAATTTGATTTTTGGAGCATCATCAGGATTATTTGAGGTCAGCGTCACAGCGCCGCGGGAGGCAGATCTCATAGGGCCGACATGCGCTTGAAAGCCATGGCCTTCGGCAGCCGTTTGTCCATCGTAACGCACTGCAATTGGCAAAAAGTGGTACTGAATATCCGGGTATTCGACGCCAGCTTTGGAGCGGATAAAGGCTGCTGATTCAAACTGGTTTGATGCGCCAAGGCCTGTTTTCGTGAATAGCCACTGCGCGCCTATCAAGGCCTTGCCCCAAAGGTTCCAGTATTTATAAAGCGTTATAGGCTGGCTGGATGCCATTTGAAGGTACAATTCCAGATGGTCCTGCAGGTTTTGACCAACACCTTGCCTATCCGCGATAACCTTAATGCCGTGTTCTGCCAGATGCGTTGCGGGGCCAATACCTGAATGCAAAAGAATTTTCGGCGTGTTGATGGAGGAGGCCGCAATGATCACTTCGCGGTTTGCTCGAATGGTTTCTATATTGCCGCCGCGTCTGACTTCCACACCAACGGCTCGGCCATCCTCAAAAACAACACGGTGGGCAAGAGCACGAACAATATTGCAATTCTCACGCTTCAAGGCGGGCTTTAAATAGGCATTGGCGGCAGACCAGCGTTGGCCGTGCCAGACCGTTTGCTCCATGGGGCCAAAACCCTCTTGTTGCTCGCCATTGTAGTCGCCGGTAACTTGATATCCAGCTTCGGTTCCAGCATCGACGAATGCCTGAAACAGCGGGTTTGTTCTGGGTCCACGTGTCACGTGAAGTGGACCGTCGGTGCCACGCCAGGACGGGTCACCGCCGTGACCCCCATCATGCCAGTGCTCCATGCGTTTGAAATAGGGCAGTACATCTGCATAAGACCAGCCATCCGCGCCGCTGTCGGCCCAATGGTCAAAGTCTCGCGCATGACCGCGCACATACACCATACCGTTGATGGATGAGGAGCCGCCAATTACCTTGCCGCGTGGGACAACCAGTTTGCGATTTCCCAGATTGGGCTCTGGTTCAGACTGGTATCCCCAATCATAGCGCTGCATGTTCATGGGGTAGGAAAGCGCTGCCGGCATTTGGATAAAGGGTCCAGCGTCCGTGCCGCCAAATTCAATAACCAAAACAGAATGCTTGCCATTTTCCGACAAGCGATAGGCCATGGCACAGCCTGCGGATCCTGCACCTACTATGACGAAATCTGCTTGCATCAGTACGGTGCCTCTACTGGTCCCATACCAACATAGACAGATTTCAGCTGGGTATAATGCTCTATTGCAGCCTTGGAGTTTTCACGGCCAACGCCAGACTGTTTCACGCCGCCAAAGGGAGCCTCTACAGGGGCAAGATTATAGGTGTTTATCCAACAGGAACCTGCTTCCAAATCCGCGATGACCCTGTGTGCGCGTGTCAGGTCTTTTGTGAACAGGCCTGCTGACAATCCGAACTCTGTGTCGTTGGCACGCACAACAACCTCATCCTCTTCCTTGAAGCTCAGCACACACATGACCGGGCCGAATATCTCTTCACGAGCAATCCGCATATCGTCTGTAACATCCGCAAAAACGGTGGGTTCAACGTAAAACCCATGGTTGCCGGCAACGCGCGCGCCACCTGTCACAAGTCGTGCGCCTTCCGCTTTGCCAATCTCAATGTAGGACAGAACTTTCTCCATTTGGGCTTCAGAAACCATTGGACCCATTTGGGTTTCCTCAATCATTGGATCGCCAAGTTGAATGGCCTTGGTGCGGGCTGACAAGCGCTCCAGAAAAGGTTCCAATATTCCACTTTGAACGAAGACACGCGTTCCGTTTGAACAAACCTGGCCAGAAGAATAGAAATTGCCGAGCATGGCACCGCCAACTGCATCTTCCACATTCGCGTCGTCAAATACGATCATGGGGGATTTACCTCCCAACTCCATGGTCACATGCTTCACACCGGCGCCTGCTGCGGCATAGACTTTTTGGCCCGTCGGAACCGATCCTGTAAGCGAGACCTTGTCAACACGACCATCAGCAACCAATGCGCCACCGACATCTCCAAGGCCTTGGATGACATTGTAGAGGCCAGCAGGTAGGCCGGCTTCCACCAGAATTTCTGCAACTTTGAGTGCACAGAGTGGCGTCATTTCTGACGGTTTAAAAATGACTGAATTGCCACAAGCCAGTGCTGGTGCACCTTTCCAACATGCAATTTGTGTCGGATAGTTCCATGCACCAATGCCAACGCAAACGCCAAGTGGTTCGCGGATGGTATATACAAAATCCTGACCAAGTGGGATGTGCTCGCCGGTAATGGAACCCGCAAGGCCGCCGAAATATTCAAGTGCATCAGCACCAGATGTCGCATCGGCAACCAACGTTTCCTGCAAAGGTTTTCCGGTATCCAGCGTCTCTAATTCGCTTAGTTCGCGGTTTCGATCGCGGATCATATCCGCAGCTTTCCGCAGGATGCGTCCGCGTTCTGTCCCACTAGTGCGGCTCCAGGTTTTTTGCGCGGCTTTTGAGGATGCTATAGCTTGCTCCACAATAGCTGGCGTTGCTGAGTGCACGCGCGCAACAATCTCTCCGGTCGCTGGATAAATAACATCGATGGGTGTCCCTCCGGTGTCCTCCACATAGACGCCATTGATGAAGTGACTGGCTGTTGGTTGTGCCTTCATTCTTTATTCTCCACGAGGAAAACGTTGGTTTTCCTCCAATACATTCAGGTCCATATGGTTGCGCATGTAGCGCTCCGATGCTTTTTGCAACGGTTGGAAATCCCAAGGGAAGTAACCGCCTTGGCGAAGAGCTTTGTAGATAACCCAGCGACGCGCCTGAGATTCGCGAACAGACGCATCGTATGCATCCAAATTCCAGCGATTTGAAGCCAGTTCTTTGAAACGCATTGTTGTATCTGCATGCTCTGGATGCGCCGCCAGATTTGTTTTCTCATGAGGGTCTTTGTCGAGATCAAAAAGCTGATCAGGATCAAGCTTGCAGCGATTGTATTTCCAATTCTCCATACGAAGAGACACGAGCGGCGTGTAAGAAGCTTCAGCTGCATATTCCATCGCGACTGGTGATTTTCTTTTGCCACCCTGGCCTAAATGAACAAGGCTTTCCCCATCCGTCCATGGCATGACGTCTTCCATTGATACCCCAGCAAGTTCTGCCAAGGTGGGTGTCATATCAATGGTGGAAACTGGAGATGTGACAAGGACCGGCTTCATGGAAGGCGCACATATCATCATGGGAACTCGCGCAGACCCTTCAAGGAAATTCATTTTGAACCACAGACCTTTTTCACCTAGCATGTCACCATGATCAGAGACGAAAACAACAATCGTGTTGTCCGCCTGGCGCGTTTCCTTAAGAACGCGCAGGATTTCGCCAACCTTTTCATCCAAATAAGAGATATTAGCGAAGTATGCCCGGCGAGACCGGCGGACATTATCATCGGTTATGTCGAAATTAGTGTAATCGTTCGCCAGCATGATGCGTTTTGAATGGGCGTCATAATCATCAAATGGATAGGGGCCTTCAACCGGCTCCAGATGTTCGCAATCCTCGTAGAGGTCCCAGTATTTTTTGCGCGCAACATATGGGTCATGCGGGTGAGTAAAGCTAACCGTCAAAGACCAAGGCCGTTCATCCAGTCCTCGCGAGAGTTGATAGATTTTCTGAATTGCAAGGTTTTCGACCTCGTCATCATATTCCATTTGATTGCTGATTTCCGCAACCCCGGCACCGGTTACTGAACCCATATTGTGGTACCACCAATCGATACGCTCACCGGGTTTTCGGTAGTCTGGTGTCCAGCCAAAATCTGCAGGGTAAATGTCGGTTGTTAAGCGTTCTTCAAACCCATGGAGTTGGTCGGGACCCACAAAATGCATCTTTCCGGATAAGCATGTGTAGTAACCTGCACGCCGCAAGTGATGTGCATAGGTAGGAATGCTGGATGTGAACTCGGCTGCATTATCATAAACACCGGTACGAGATGGCAATTGCCCGGACATAAAGCTGGCTCTGGCAGGCGCACAGAGTGGAGAGGCTGTGTAGCTGTTTTTGAAGCGCGTTGAACGGCAGGCCAGTTTTTTCAGGTTTGGAGCATGCAGCCAGTCTGCGGGGCCATCGGGGAAGAATGTGCCGTTCAATTGATCGACCATGATAATGAGAATATTGGGTTGGGTCATCGTGGATTCCCCGACCTCGCATGAGATGGGTTGAGTTGAAGCTGAAGGTACTCAGCAACCATCGCGACAGTATCGAGACGGCTGGGAGCGATATCCTGAAGCGCTTTGCGGATGTAGAATCCGTCAATCATCGCGGCTAGGCCTTGGGCTATGCGCTCTGCCCGGCTATCATCTGTCAGTTGTCGCAAGCTGTGCACCAGATTGGAATGCAAACGTTTCGCGTAAACCTGCAACAGGCGTTGGGCTTCCTTTGAGTTTTGGGCTTTGACGTAGAATGCCAGCCACGCCGCCACCACCTCTGGTGAGAAATTGCGTTGATGAAAGCTGGCTGAAATAATGGCTTCGAGCCTGTCCATTGGCGTATCGACCAAAGACAATTCATGTAACACATGATCGCCGTGGGTCTTCAATATATGGCGCATGGCTGCCAGAAAAATCTGTTCTTTGCCACCTAAATAGTGATGCGCCAGCCCGCTGGAAACACCAGCACGCTTGGCGATTTGGCCAACTGTTACCTCAAGCGATCCGATTTTTCCGATTTCCAAAATCGTCGCATCAATCAGAGCTTGTCGGCGAATGGGTTCCATTCCGACCTTGGGCATTCTCGTCCTCATTAGCCTGTTACGGGCGTCGGGCTTGCTATGTTCAGGGAATATGTTTTTAATTGAGCCGTCAATTAATAAAAATTCCGATACGACGTAAACCACGATCAATCGAATTCTCAGGGGACTACAAATGAAACTATTTAAGAAGACTGCTGCAAGCCTTCTCGTGCTCGGCGCGATGTCTGGCGCAGCGTTTGGCGCTTCGCACTCCGCTTGCAAGGAAGTGACCTTCTCCGATGTGGGTTGGACTGATATTACGGCCACAACCGCTGCAACGACCTATGTTCTGGATGCACTGGGTTACGAAACCGATATCAAAGTGCTTTCCGTCCCAGTGACTTACACATCCATGGCGCAAGGCGATGTCGACATTTTCCTTGGCAATTGGATGCCAACAATGGAAGCGGATATTGCACCCTACCGCGAAGCAAAGACCGTAGATACGGTTCGTGAAAATCTGGAAGGTGCAAAGTATACGCTGGCAACCAACGCAGCTGGTGCGAAGCTTGGTATTACGGACTTTGCGAGCATTGCAAAGCATCAGGATGCTCTTGATGGCAAAATCTACGGCATTGAGCCAGGTAATGATGGTAACCGTCTCATCCTCAGCATGATTGAAGCAGATTCATTTGGTCTGAAAGACTTTGAAGTTGCAGAATCTTCCGAGCAGGGCATGTTGGCTCAGGTGTCGCGCTTGAGTAAACGCGATGAGCCAATTGTTTTCCTTGGCTGGGAACCACACCCAATGAATGCAAACTTCGAGCTGACCTACCTTGCTGGTGGTGATGATGTGTTTGGTCCGGATCTTGGCGGTGCAACAATCTATACAAACACACGTGCTGGTTATGTTGCCGAATGCCCAAATGTTGGTAAGCTTCTGACAAACCTCAAATTCTCGCTTGCCATGGAAAATGAAATCATGGGCGCTATCCTGAACGATGGTGAAGATCCACGCGATGCCGCGTCTGCATGGCTTAAAGGCAATGCCGATGTACTTGGCGGATGGCTTGAAGGTGTAACCACTCTGGATGGTGGTGATGCAATGGCTGCTGTGAAATCAGAGTTAGGCCTTTAATTCTCACTGACGGCAGATGTAGTATCTGCAAAAGAACTGTGTCACTGGTGGGCTAAAACCGGCCAGTGACAAATTATTTTCAATAAGGGCGGGTATTGATTTCCATGGAATGGCTAACAGCAACTAAGATTCCGGTGGGAAAAACCGCCCGAAATATTTTCGATTGGCTGCAAGCCAACGGTGCTTGGTTTTTTGATGGTTTAGCCTCTGGTCTGGAAGCGTTGATTGATGGCATTTTATGGCTGTTTCAGACGCCGCATCCCCTTATTGTTATTGGATTTTTTGTAGCTCTGACCTGGTTTTTGCAGCGGTCCTGGAAAACCTGCCTGATGATCTTCCTCGGTTTTCTATTCATCCTCAATCAGGATTATTGGGAGGAAACCACGGAAAGCCTTACATTGGTGCTCTCGGCATGCGTTGTCTGTATGGCCATTGGCGTGCCCATTGGTATTGCTGCTGCACACAGACCCAAGCTCTACAAGGCCATGCGCCCTGTGCTTGATCTCATGCAAACACTACCGACTTTTGTGTACCTCATACCGGCCATCGTCTTCTTTGGTATCGGCATGGTACCCGGCTTGATGGCAACCGTAATATTTGTTGTGCCTGCGCCAATTCGATTAACGCATTTAGGAGTGTCATCCACGCCGAAAGCGCTGCTGGAAGCTGCAGATGCGTTTGGAGCAACACCAAGTCAAAAGCTCTGGAAAGTTGAACTGCCTTACGCCGTTCCCCAGATTATGGCCGGGCTAAACCAAACTATTATGCTGTCTCTTTCCATGGTCGTTATCGCTGCGCTGGTGGGCGCGGATGGGCTTGGTGTTCCTGTTGTTCGTGCACTGAATCAGGTGAATGCAGCGCTCGGGTTTGAAAGCGGGTTTATTATCGTTGTTGTCGCAATCATGCTGGATAGAATGCTGAGAGTGGAGCGCCGCAAATGAGTAACGCAGTAGAGTTCGACAAGGTTTCTATCGTTTTCGGTACCAATCCTCAATCGGCACTGCCCTTGATGGATGAAGGAAAAACGCGCGCTGACGTACAAGACGCAACTGATCAGGTTTTGGGAGTCCATGACTGTTCGCTATCGGTGAAGGACGGTGAAATCCTTGTGCTAATGGGCCTGTCCGGTTCCGGTAAATCTACTTTGTTGCGAGCAGTCAATGGCCTTAACCCGGTTGTACGCGGTGAAGTGCGCGTGAACGATGGCACGCAAATGGTCAGCGTTACGGGTGCTAATGCCAAGAAGCTACGCGAAATGCGTCTGTCGCGCATCGCCATGGTGTTCCAGCAATTTGGGCTGCTGCCGTGGCGCAGCGTGCGCGAAAATGTGGGGCTCGGATTGGAACTTGGCGGCATGCCGTTGGCCAAACGCAACGCGCAAGTCGACAAACAGTTGGAGTTGGTGGGACTAACGGACTGGGCCGATCGCCTTGTGGGAGATCTTTCCGGCGGTATGCAGCAGCGCGTTGGTTTGGCGCGGGCTTTTGTCACGGAAGCGCCAATCCTGCTCATGGATGAGCCATTTTCTGCGCTTGATCCTCTCATTCGTGCTCGTTTGCAAGATGAGCTTCTTGAGCTGCAGACCAATCTTCAGCGTACTATCATATTCGTCAGCCATGATTTGGATGAAGCCTTTAAGATTGGTGATCGCATCGCGATTATGGAAGGGGGGCGCATTATTCAGTGTGGTACACCTCAGGAGATATTCTCAAACCCCGCTAATGAATATGTTGCCGACTTTGTGGCCCACATGAACCCGCTTAACGTGCTTTGCGCAAAGGATGTAATGAGGCCGCTGGCAGGTGCTGTTCCTGAAACTACAGTTGTTGGTGATGAAATGATCCAGAACGTAATGGAACAGATGAAAACGAATGGTGCCAGCGTGGGCGTGGAAAAGAATGGCAAAGTGATTGGTGAAATCACTCAGGAAAGTGTTTTGTCCGCCTTGCTAGATCCGAGAGCTGAGGTTAACCGAAGCAACTAGTAGCTTTTGCAAAATGTGTCGGGCGGCATCTTGGCAGTAAGTGAAACTGCCAAGATGCGCCGCCGGACACAGCGTTTGAGTGGAAAACTAGGCGACCACGATTTGCGCTTTTGGCTTCACACGCTTGTATAGATCGATCACGTCCTGATTGATCATACGCACGCAACCGCTGGAGACAGACTTTCCGATAGTCCAGTATTCTGGCGTGCCGTGGACGCGGTAAAGGGTGTCGACACCATTTTGGAAGATATAAAGTGCACGGGCACCCAATGGATTTTTAAGGCCGGGCTGCATGCCCCCATTGGCTGCGCTGTATTTCTTCAGCTCTGGACGTCTTGCAATCATTTCTTCCGGCGGCGTCCATGTTGGCCAAGGACGTTTCCATGCAACATTGGCGCGGCCTGACCATTCGAAGCCTGCTTTGCCAAGCCCAACTCCATAGCGCATGGCTTTGCCATTGGGTTCTACCAAATAAAGATAGTGTGATGATGTATCCACCACCAGCGTGCCTGGCTTCTCGCTTGTGCGATAACTTACCCGCTTGCGGCGATACTTGGTCGGTACCTTGCTGATATCAATTGCATCAATCGGGAACTTCTCTGAAGGAAGAGGCCCATACATCGATTTGTAGCTGCGCAAGCTATCCGCATCTACTTCTCCATCAGGCGAAGCTGTCGTACATCCGGCAACTGCGAGCCCTAAAAGGCTCGCAGTTCCCAGCACAAAACCGCGTCTTGAAGTGAAGCGATCTGGCTGCTCTTTTATTGTCATATTACTACCACTCTAGCGCCAATTTTGACGCGTTCATACAAGTCTTCTACGTGTTCATTGATCATCCGGATGCAGCCGCTGGAAACATTGGTTCCAATCGACCATGGCTCGGTAGTGCCGTGAATGCGGAAGTAAGTATCCCGTCCGTTGCGGAACAGATACAAGGCACGTGCTCCCAAAGGATTGTTAGGACCGCCAGGCAAGCCGCCTGCATATTTCCTGTACCGTTTTGGATCGCGTCGGATCATGTTTGAAGTAGGTGTCCAACGTGGCCACTTGGCTTTGCGGCCAATGACGGCTGATCCGTTAAACGCAAGGCCCAATTTACCCAAGCCTACGCCATATCGACGCGCACGGCCCCGTTTTGTAACAAGGTAGAGGTAGTGGTTCCTCGCATCAACCACGATTGTTCCAACGGGATGGCGGCCTCTGAAACGGACATTCTTGGGTAGGTATTTGCGTTTGACGCGGAAATTTTTTGGTCTCGCAGCAAGAGCTGGAAGAGAAGTTGTAACGGCTACGGTCGCAATGCCGAGCATGAAGTTTCTTCTTGAAAGCATGATATGCCCCATAAATTGTCTGTTGTCCTTCGCACGCTCTCAGGAATGAAGGCGTGCCGATTTTAAGAAGGTTCAGGCAATTGGGGGGCGAAATAGCGCGTGTCTAAAAGTCGCGTTTACGGCGTGGTGAGTTTCAAACACAGGAACTTGTTGATGCGTTTTGAAAACCAACTCAAATTGGGTGTTTGTGAAGCTGCAATCAGCACTGCTGCAGGGAGCCGTGCGGCTGGTCGTGTTGTTGCCTTCGTCGCCGCTACAACATCTTTTAAATGCCCGCACAAACGTCTGGTCGCTTGTTTCCAGAGACGACTCAGTGCTTTGATCCATAATGTCCGGAAATGAGAAATTACTCGCCGAAACACCATGATGTCCCACGAATAAAAGCAACAGCAAAAAACAAATCACTTTTCTCATTCAGCTTCTTTAGCGAAATTTACCCCGCAAATCCAGACCCCATCGTTCACCATCTCGTGAAATATCTGGCCTCGAATTAGTGTTGGATGAAAGTGCTTAGGTGCATTCTGGGCATCAAAGCTACGAAAATTCACATGGAGCTTACGTGTTTGGACCCGTGTGTTGGGCGCTGCCCTGCAGGTATCGAGAGTCTTATCCGTCCCGCAAGGTAGTTGCCCGTAAATATGACTATTTGACACAAGTATTATGTTCGCATAAATATGATTTTTCAATTCATGTTTATGCGATCCCCTTGCGGATCATACTATGGAGATGCAAATGGGCGACCACTCCGGCTGCAATTGTGAGCAAGCAGAGCGCTATTTCAATCGCCCCCCTGAGCGTTTGGTTTTGGATGGATACAGGCATTGGACCTTCGGATTCATGGCGGGTGACATGGATTCCTGGCAAGCAGCATGGGGTCTTTATTCAAAAATGCTGGGCACCCGGAACGGGCGTGCTGCGTTGGATGCCTTGTCAAATTTTGTTAAGACTCTTGGTACCTGTGCCGCATGCCCCTTACGCATGTTCAAGCAAGGGTCACCGCATATATGCCGAGATGAAACATTGGTGCTCGGGCTCATATCTGCTATTCAACACGGCGATGAGGTAACCACCGAGTTTTGTTTAAAGCATCTGTCCTGCGCCACCAGATGTGAAGAGGTTTCTGTAGCTGCTGCAAACTTTGCCTTGACTTTGAAGGCACTAGATAATTTGCTGGTGCCTATTCCATTGCAAGTAATCTCAAACGCTATCACTTTGTCGGCCCAAGGCAGAGCAATCAACTCCCTACCGGAGCCTCAATCCAGAACCCTGCACTAACTGCAGGCATGGCCCAATCAACTCAAAACATATTTTAGTATATCGACGACTTGAGATGGGTGTTCAACTACTGCCAGTGCCGCCGCATCCACTTCTTTGAGTGCATGCTGATGATCATCACCGTGTAAAATGATCAGTGACTTGCCAAGGGCTGCTGCAAAACCAGCGTCAAAAGCCGCATTCCATTGCTTGTATTTTTCGCCAAAACGCACGACGACGACATCTGCCTCTTCAATGCCTTTTCGCGTGCGGATGGCGTTCAGCTTTGCGCCTTTATGATCATGCCAGAATTTCCTCTCTTCGGAGCCCATTATGTCAACACCGCAATCATCAGATGCTGCGTGGTCTGTCACAGGTGCGGAAAACTCAACATTCAGCCCCGTTGCTCCTTGCATGATTTCTTCGCGCCAATTCGTATGAATTTCACCCGATAGATAAATCTTCAAAGCCATGTCCTGATACCCTGTATTCTGGAATTTGCAGTTTGCTCAAAGGTCAAACAAACTAGATTGATAAAGCTACTTTGTTCGCAACTATCATGAAGGGCCTGTGATCGCAAAATAACTCCGGTCGATGGCTTGCCAATAGGTCTTTGGATGGATATACGAACCATATGTAACTTTATAACATTTCAGGCGTTGTTAACATGAACCGATTGAAAGCACTTTTGGGCGGCACGGCCCTCTTATTGTCAAGCGCATCTCTTTCCTATGGGCTTGATGGGGTTGTGGTCTCTATTAAGCCGATCCATTCGTTGGTTGCCGGAGTAATGGCAGGTGTTAGTGAGCCGGAATTGATTGTCGATGGCACATCGTCGCCGCACGGATATAGTCTTAAACCGTCGCAAGCTCGTGCTTTGCAAGATGCTAAGATCGTATTTTGGGTAGGTGAAGGCTTGGAAACATTTCTCACTAAACCAGTCGAAACTTTGGGTGAAAAAGCCACAGTTATCGAGTTGATGGATGCGCCAAACTTGAAAAAGATCGAGTTCCGCGAAGGCGGTGCATTCGACGAGCACGGTGACCATGACGATCACGGTCATGAAATGGCTGATACCCATAAAGACGAACATGATCATGAAAAAGAGCATGACCATGACGACCATGGTGATGAAAAGTCTGCGGCCCATGAAGGTGAACATGATCACGACAAAGATCACGATCATGAAAAAGAGCATGACCACGATGATCATGGGCATGAAAAATCTGCGGCTCATGAAGGTGAACATGATCACGACAAAGATCACGATCATGAGAAAAAGCATGACCACGACGATCATGGGCATGAAAAGTCTGCGGCCCATGAGGGCGAACATGATCACGACAAAGACCATGATCATGAGAAAGAACATGGCCATGACGACCATGATGAACACGGACATGGACACGGTGATCATGGCGAAACTGATCCACATGTCTGGCTGGATCCCCAAAACGCAAAGGTTATGGTTGAGGAAATCAAAAGAGCGCTGTCAGAAGTAGATCCCGCAAATGCTGCGCTCTATGCATCCAACGCCGAAGCACTTGCTGCACGTTTGGATGATTTAAGTGGCACGCTTGCCACCGAGCTGGGGCAAGTCAAGGACAAACCATTTGTTGTCTTTCACGATGCCTACCACTATTTCGAAGACAGATTTGGTCTTGAGGCAGCAGGGTCCATAACCGTTAATCCAGAAGTTGCGCCAGGCGCGGCAAGGATTGCCGAACTGCGTGACAAACTAAATGATCTAGGCGCAACTTGTGTGTTCTCAGAGCCTCAGTTCTCAGCCAGCATCGTGGAAGTTTTGACTGAAGAAACGAAAGCCGCCACCGCAGTGCTTGACCCTCTAGGTGCCAAAATTGAAAAAGGTCCAGATCTCTATTTTGAGCTGGTGACCAATATGGCGCGCAGTTTCAAAGAATGCCTGAGCAGCTAGAGCCTTAGATCGATCAATTTCTGGCAGAATCGTGATATTATTTATATGCGATTGTGCGGCAGATCCCAGTCTACAATTGGCCCGAGCGGAACAATTCCGGTCGGGTTTATTGTTTCGTGGCTTTGATAATAGTGATTTTTCGCATGGTCCATGTGAACGGTATTTGCGATCCCAGGCCATTGATACAAGTCGCGCGCGTAAGCCCACAGGTTTGGAAAATCAATCAGGCGCTTTAGGTTACATTTGAAGTGCCCGACATAAACGGCGTCAAACCGAAGAAGCGTCGGCCATAAGCGCCAATCTGCCTCGGTTGGATTGCTTCCACACAAGAAGCGCTGATCTGCTAGTCTTGTTTCCAGCATTTCCAAAGTGTCGAATAAGGGGACAACGGCGTCCTCATAGCTTTCCTGCTTTGTAGCAAAACCTGATTTGTAGACGCCATTGTTAACCGTGTCATAGACGCGCTCATTCAGTGCATCTATCTCGCTACGCATTTTGTCAGGGTAGAAATCTCCCGGCTTCGCGCCCACTTCGTCAAAGGCCGAATTGAACATGCGAATGATTTCTGATGATTCATTGGAGACAATTGTCTGCTGCTGCTTGTCCCATAAAACCGGAACAGTGACTCGGCCCGAAAAACTTGGATCAGCCTTTAAGTAAACCTCATACATGTAGGAGGCGTCAAAAAGCTTATTGCCAACAATACCAGCGTCGTCCTTCTGAAAAGTCCAGCCATTTTCGCCCATGATCCAGTGCACGACTGACACGTCAATCATGTCTTCAAGACCTTTCAAAACTCTGAAAATCAGTGTGCGGTGTGCCCAGGGGCAAGCATATGACACGAACAGATGATAGCGTCCGACTTCAGCCTTAAAGCCTTCGGAGCCGCTGGGTCCTGCAGATCCGTCCGAGGTTACCCAATGTCTGAAGGATGCGTCGGTACGAACAAATTTGCCGCCAGATTTCTTGGTATCATACCATTGATCTTTCCAAACACCGTCCACCAAAAGACCCATATTGTTCTCCTTCAAATCTTGTTCGGTCCTCGTTGACATAGTGGATCAATGAATACAATCTGAACAGATTGTTCAGTAAAAATTCCAATTCATTTGAGTACGCTCTTTTCCTAGAATGCAGCGCTCAGTTGGAATTATCCTTGTGCAGCTGTTAAAATTCAAAACGCTTGAGGGAGACAAAATGAAACATCTTATTTCAAAGTTTGCATCGGTTGGCTTAAAAACAGCGAGTGCTGCGGCGGTTATCACAGTTGGATTGGCAGGCAGCACGGTGTTGCTCTCTGGAACAGCGGCGGAAGCGGCCGTACAATCTATCTCTTGTCCGGTAGAAAAAATTCGCCGCACTGTTACCACGGCCCTACCTGATGGCTGGTGGCATACGCCCATCGTAAACACGCTCCAAAGTACAAAAATAGTCAGAATTGGCGGCAAGAATGCCTTGCAATGTAACTACGGTTCTGCCGGGAAGATTCAACGCTATGCACCTACAAATGCCAGATGCCAGGCGATCGCGAGCGGTTTTCGCTGCGAGGTGCGGGTAGCTGCTGGGCCGCAAACATTTTCAACAGGTGAAGTGAACATTCCCCAGACCTATTCTGTTGACTTAGATCGTGGCCGGTTAACAGGTGCAGGAGCGGATATCTGGTTTCGTGCCGAAACACGGGACCTACTCTATTTTTCCCCGAGAAATGGCGCTAGAATTGGCGTTGGGAACCGCTCCAACCGCGGATTTAGGGGATGTTCAACGGCCCGCTACACAACAGAACGCGTGTCATTGAGAGATATACCTGTCGGATCATATGTATGTGTGAAAACTGATAAGGGGCGCATCAGTCAATTCCGGGTTAACCGTGTGGCGGGGTCTCCCAAAACAGTAACTATCGGTTATACGACCTGGAAATAGCGTTTCTTAGATATTCCAGGCCGCTCTGAACGAGAGATTAGAGCGGCCTTCTGTCTGGGAACAATAGTATATTTCACAGCCATCAAGAGGACAGTCTAGAAGCCATACTTCGCTTGTCTTTTGCACCAAGCCTTTCTGCGGCTTTCTTTAGCTGAGCAATGAGTACCTCTGAGGAGGGCGCTACTGACGAAAGTGTCTCCAACACACTGTCTGGGACTTCTACCTGAAGAGCATTGATGGGGGCGGGGACACCAACGAAGTGTCCCTGAATTTCATCACAGCCTTCGTTGGTCAGTAAGCTCAGTTCTTCCTTGGTTTCAACGCCCTCCGCAACAATTACCATACCCAGAGCGCGACCAAGGCGCACGATTGTTGATACGATTGCCAAAGCGTTTTCCGTTGAGTGAATATCACTCACAAAGCTGCGATCAATTTTAATGACATCAAACGGAAAGCGACTGAGATAACTCAGCGAAGAGTATCCGGTTCCAAAGTCATCAAGCGCAACCCTGACACCAATAGCTTTCAGTTTTTCCAAAATGTCTCGCGCGCGCTCATCGTCATCTACCAAGACGCTTTCAGTTATTTCAATTTCCAGCCGTTCGGGAGGTATGCCGGTTTCTTCGAGAATCTCTTGCAACGAATGAGTGAAGTTACGTTCTCGGAACTGAACTGTGCTGACATTCACGCTTATATTCTGTGTTGGGAAGGTTTCATGAGCAATGCGGCAGGCGGTGCGTAAAACCCAATCGCCGATTGAAATGATTTTACCAGTCTCCTCAGCGACGTTGATAAAGCTGCTGGGAGGGATCAGTCCCTTTTCCGGATGGTTCCAGCGTATTAGGGCTTCATAGCCAATAATTTTTTGCTTTTTGCAGCACAGGCGCGGTTGAAAGAATAGCTCAAATTCTTCGTTTTCAATTGCTTGCGCCAGACCCGATTCTATTTCGCGTCGCTCGCGCGCCTCGCTGTCCATTCCTGTTTCAAACAGGCAGTATTGATTTCGCCCGCTGCTCTTCGATTTATAAAGCGCTGTATCCGCCTGTAGGGTCAGAAGCTCTGCGTCAGTTGCGTGGGTGGGACACGTTGAAATGCCAATACTGACACCGGTTATCAACTCAATTCCATTTGCATCACTGATAGGTTGAGATAGCAAATTCTGGAGCCGTTCTGCAATCGTCAAGACATCCGCTTCACTGTCCAGATTTCTGGCTATCAGGGCGAACTCGTCACCGCCTAAGCGAGCGGCAGTTTCGCTTTCGCCAATAACACTGCGAAGACGATCCGCTGTTACCGTAAGCACATGATCGCCAGCAGCGTGACCATACGCATCGTTGATATCCTTGAAACGGTCTAGATCGAGAAGAAAAACCGCCGCAAGAGCTCCTCCATCAGATTCAACGCGGTCTGACGAAGCTTCGGCAATTGCTTCGTTCAAGTTTGTCGTAAAAACCGCTCGGTTTGGCAGACCGGTCAGCGGGTCGTGCTGTGCCAGATATCGAATTTGTTCTTCGGCTGCCTTTCGATCTCGCAAGTCCACTGCGGCTGATACGCGTCTTACTTCGCCTTTGTGAGTAATCTCTCTGGCTCTGACTTCAATCGGTATTTGTTCGCCGCTGCTATGTGTGACTCGGATTTCGTAAGGCGCTGTTTCAGCATTGCCCAGCTGCGACCAGACAAAATTGGCATCTTCCTCAACTATAAAATCGAACAGTGAACAGCCGCGAATTTTTTCAATTGGCAACCCCAACAATCTTTGCAGGGCCACATTGCCATCTAAAATTATACCATCTTTAGAAATGATAATCGCTTCAAAGGTCGCATTTGCGAGTGCAGACAAACGTTCTGCTTCCTCTTCATTGCGCAGCTTATCAGCCTTCTCGGTGCGGTTCTGCTCTTCGTGTTGAATATTGCTTATCAGCCGGTTAAACGACCGCGTCAGTTCTTCTGCATCGCCGCCGGGATCTACTCGCAGGCGCATGTTTAAGTCCGCAGTGCCTTCTGCAAGACTGCTAAATGCATCCTCAACATGTTCAAGTCCAAATCGCGAGCCATGATCTGTTTCATTGAGGCCAATCAGCTCTTCTTCCTCTCGCACACGCACTTGCATGATGCTAACAAGAACTGAAAAGAACAACATGCCGAGGCCAAAGGCCCAAACAAAGTTAAGGGTGACTGCAAAGGATTGCACCCAGAATTGAGCCAGTCTGCCTCCCGTTGCGAATTGGTCTGCAGGTGCTAGAAAGGCCAGGCCCATGGTCCCTACAGCGCCAGCAAATCCGTGGACGGCGACAGCTGCAACAGGGTCATCAATGCGGAAACGGTTTTCAAGTACCTTTGAGGCGACGACAGCTGTCATGCCGCCCATTGCACCTATGATCGCTGCCCCGATGACATCCAAAACCATACAGCCGGCAGTCACTGCTACCAAGCCGCCAAGGACAGCAGAGATGGTCTTCTCCGGATAAATTACACCATCTCGGAACCAGCCCAGCAAATAGCCGGCAATGCAGCCAGATGCGGCTGCGATGATTGTGTTGGCAATGATGTGAGCCACAAAACTATTGGCAACTAGCGTTGAACCACCATTGAAGCCAAGCCATCCGACAAACAATAGCAAAGCGCCCACTGTTGAAAGAACGGGGCTGTTTCCCTGAAGACGGATGGGTTTGGAATTTTTATCATATTTTCCAATACGCGGCCCCAGCACTATGCAAGCCGCAAGTGCGATCCAGGCACCGGTTCCATGTACGACGGTACCTCCTGCAAAATCAATGAATCCTAAGTTTTCGAGAAGAGCGCCATCATTTCGGCCCAGCGCCGACCCCCAGGCCCAATGCACAAAAATGGGATATACCACAATCGCCATAAAGACAGCGGAGATGACATAAGCTGACAAGCGCATGCGTTCAGCAATGGCACCGGATACGATAGTGGCGGCTGTGCCACAAAACATAACCTGGAAAACAAAGAACGCGTTATTCTCCGGGCTGAGCCCGTTTATAAATAGCAGACCTGTATCTAACCCGATAAGCCCGCCTGCCGTGGGCCCGAATGCAAACATGAAACCGATGCCCGCGAAGGCAAAGGCAGAGAACATAAAGTCCAGCATGTTTTTTTGCGCAACATTGATGGAATTTCGTGTGCGCACCATACCAGCTTCAAGAAGCATAAAGCCGATTTGCATAAGCAGAACCAGCCCGGCAGCTACCAGAACCCAGATCGTGTCCAAATTCGACTGAATTTGTTCAGTTGCGTCCACCGTCTTTGCTCATCCCAGTTTGTAGACTGTTGCGCAGCAAAGGCCTGACTTTTATGAAATTGCGTCACGTTAGATATGTGGTTATACGCAAAACTTAAGCACAAACATCTGCGGCTTGTAACAAATAGCACTGGATGCGTTAAGGTCCTCTAAACCGTACGGTAAATTTCTTTGTGAAACACGCTATGAGGGAAAATTGAGTTATAGGTGTTATTTCGAGTGCTGACGTCGAGAATCGGATTGGAAATCGGGTCAAATGAGGTTAGCATTTTGCTTCCAGATTTTCACCAAATCAGAGACAGACAAACTATGAGTTCAGTTAGTATTGCGGTGCCAGCTTCCAATATTTGCGGCGAGGGACCTGTTTGGTCCCACAAGGAGCAAGCGCTTTACTGGACAGATATAAATCAGTTCTTGTGGCAATGTTTTCATCCGGAGACAGGTGCGACCCATAATTGGATATTTGATGAGCCGGTTTGCGCTACAGCGCTCACCAATGTTGACGGAAAATTTCTTATCGCGCTTGGGTCACGTGTGATTATCTGGGACAGCGCTGATGACAGCCGCACCGACTTTTCTTGGCCAGAGACCAATTTACCGCAAAGCAGGTTGAATGATGGTCGACCAAGCCCGTTTGGAGATTTTTGGGTAGGCTCAATGCAAAACAATGTTGATCCAAATGGCCAGGCACTGGAAATCGACAATCACCACCTGGGTTCGTTGTATCGCGTTGCCAAGGACGGGAGTGTCGTCACGTACGACACAGATTTGGGGATTTCTAATACGGTGTGTTGGTCTCCAGATAATACAAAGTTCTACTTTGGAGACACGCTGCAAAACACCATTTTCCAATGGGATTATGATGCAATGACTGGAGATATCTCCAACAAACGCGTTTTCTTTCAAGGCTTTGAGCGTGGTCGCCCGGACGGCTCCGCGGTAGATAGTGAAGGCTATCTATGGAATGCCCGCTACGATGGCGGATGTGTCGTGCGCATTGCGCCGGACGGGTCAATTGACAGTGTGATTGATATGCCGGTCAGCAATTTGACCTGCTGTACTTTTGGCGGTCCGGATCTAAAGACCCTGTTCGTCACTAGTGCTCACAAGCCTGGTGAACTTAGATCTGGAAGTTTGTTTGCGATGCAGGTTGGCACCCCGGGCCTTCCAGAAAATATCTTCCACCTCAGCGTTTAAATCCGGTCTCGCAGAGCGTACCAACTCATACCTGCCGCCAATAATGCGGGGCGCAGGAATGGGCCTCCCGGAAATGCGGGAGTAGGCAATCTGGAATACAGCTCAAACCGCTCAGTGTTGCCCAAGACTGTTTCAGCAAGGATTTGTCCCGCCAAAGGAGCAATTGTAACGCCCTGTCCCGAAAAGCCGGACGCAGCCCAGACAGCCCATCCCAATTGTTGAAAACACGGGAGGCGATTAACCGTTACAGCAAGCGTCCCACCCCAGGCATAGTCAATTTCAATGTCTCGGAATTGTGGATAAATCTGAGACAGAGGCTTTCGAACAAAGCTTTCAATGTCATTTGGAAATTTGGACGAGTAATTCTCACCGCCTCCGAACAACAGACGCTTGTCTGAACTCATACGCCAATAATTAATCACAAACCGGCTGTCGGAAGCGCATTCATCTCCTGGCAGCGGCACTTCGGCACTAGACAAGGGGCGTGTTGCCGCAATGAAATTATTGATTGGCATCACTCTTGATTCCAGTTTTGGAGCAATGCCACTCAAATAACCATTGCCACACAGCAACAAATTTTTTGCTTTGATGGTCCCTTTAGGGGTCTCCAAAACCGGATTCTGCCAATTTGAAATCTTGCAGACGCGCGTGTTTTCAAAAATTGTTGTACCAGCTGCCTTCGCTGCCTTTGCAAGGCCAAGAGCGAACTTCAGCGGATGCAGATGACCCGCAGTGGGGTCATAAATCGCACCAAAATAGCCAGATGTGCCCAAACGTTCCGCGGCCTCTTCTTGGTTAATCCATGAAAGGGGGTGTTCGAAACGATCGTTCATTACGGCCACATGGTCGCGAAACTCCTGAGTATATGATTTCTTGTGGGCTGCATGCAGCAGGCCCGACTTCAACTCACAATCAATATTGTGTTTTGAAACAAGGCTGTGAACCAGCTTTTTGCCCTCTTCACCAAGTGAAAAGTAAGTCTTTGCCGTATCGAAACCATAGCGCTCTTCAAACCATTCAGGGTCTAATCTTTGGCCGGAGTGAATCTGTCCACCGTTTCGCCCAGACGCGCCCCAACCAATACGATTGGCTTCCAGAACCACGACATTCTGGCCTGCTTCTGCAAGATGAAGTGCCGCACTCAGGCCTGTATAGCCGCCGCCGATAATTGCAACATCGACATCAGACTGCCACATCGGCACTTTATCTATTGCAGGGATATTTGTTGACGCAGTGTAGTAACTGTTTTGCGGGTAATCATTTCCTGTATCGAGCGTTTTGCTCATCAAGGCATCAAGCCTTCTTTGCGAACGGTCATTTCAGTATCATCAAGAGTTTTCTCAACCAGCGCGATCATCAGATCGATCTCTTCCTTGGAAATAACCAATGGCGGCGAGATAATTAATGAATCTCGCACTGCACGCATTATCAATCCGTTCTTGAACGAGTGGTCGCGGCTAATAGTTCCCACCCTGCCTTCATCGGGAAATCTCTGGCGAGATGGTTTCTTCGGAACCAACTCCAGGGCGCCAACTAAACCTGTCATACGGGCTTCTCCGACAATGGGATGACCTGCCAAAGCCTGCCACCTTTGCTGCAGATAGGGTCCGATATCGTCTCTAACACGCTCAACAAGTTGTTCGCGTTGCATGATTTCAATGTTTTTCAGCGCCGCTGTACATGCGGCTGGATGGCCGGAATATGTATAGCCGTGATAGAATTCGCCGCCGCCGGAAGTGATAACATCTCCAACACGATCGTTGACCAGAACACCACCGATAGGCAGATAGCCCGACGAAAGGCCTTTGGCGACGGGCATCAAATCGGGTTTGATTCCAAACGTATCGCTTCCCCACCAACGACCAGTGCGTCCGAACCCGCATATCACTTCGTCGGCAATCAATAAAATATTCTGGGCGCTACAAATACGGTTGATCTCAGGCCAATAGGTCTCAGGCGGAATGATAACACCGCCAGCCCCCTGTATAGGCTCGGCAATAAATGCTGCGACCTTATCTGCACCTATGGCGAGGATTTCATCCTCAAGTGCTTTGGCGCAAAGCAAGCCGAATTCTGCAGGATCGAGGTCGCCGCCTTCGTTAAACCAATAGGGTTGTCGAATATGACGTATACCTTCAACCATGCCGCCCTGAGCGTGCATGCCACTCATTCCACCAAGGCTGGAACCAGCAACTGTGGAGCCGTGGTACCCGTTCTGGCGTCCAACAATGATGTTCTTTTCGGGATGCCCAATCGTCGCCCAGAAATGGCGCACCATGCGGAGCACCGTGTCGTTGGCCTCCGAGCCGGAGCCAGCAAAAAACACCCGGTTAAAGCCCTCAGGTGACAATTCCGCCAACTTTTCGGAAAGCGCGACAACTGGCGGATGTGTGGTTTTGAAAAACGTATTGTAGTAGGAGAGTTGCTGCATTTGATCGCGGACAGCATCTGCAATTTCATCGCGGCCATGCCCGACGTTAACGCACCATAGCCCAGCCATGCCATCTACAAATCGATTGCCGTCGGAGTCCCAAAGGAACACACCATCTCCGCGCACAATTACCCTGCTTTTTTCACGGTTCAGTGACGCATGGTCGCTAAAGGGATGAATATGATGTGCAGCATCCGCTTCCTGCAATTGAGCGGTAGGAAACTCGTTGGAAATCTTATTCATAAAAACTCACACATTCAGCAAGAGGTATTCGCGTTCCCAAGGGCTGATAACAGCCATAAATGTCTCATACTCCTGCAGTTTAATCGCGCAGTATGTTCCCACAAACCGACTGCCGAATATCTCTGTCAGCTCGGGGCATTTTTGAAACCTATCGACAGCCTCCAGCAATCCACGCGGAACACCATAGGGTAAATCTTCACCAGAGCTATTGTGCGCCGGTGGCGGAGTGAGGCGCTTTTTAATGCCAATCAGACCGCAGGCCAAGCTGGATGCGATTGCCAAATATGGATTTGCATCAGAGCAGGGAATCCGGTTCTCGACGCGCCGCGCTTCTGGCCCAGCCATTGGGATGCGCAGGCCAACGGTGCGGTTGTCATTGCCCCAGTTAACGTTTACCGCAACCTCCGTATTACGGGCCAAACGCCTGTAGGAATTCACATATGGGGCCATAATGCACATGACATCCGGCAGGAATTTGTTTTGGCCAGCCAGAAAATTGTAAAATAGATCGGTTGGCGCGCCCACAGCATCAGAAAATGCATTATTTCCTGTATCCGCATGCACAAGGGATTGATGAATATGCATGGAGGAGGCAGGCTCACCCTCAATCGGTTTTGCCATGAAGGTTGCATACATGTTGTGTCGCAACGCCGCTTCGCGAATGGTGCGCTTGAAAAGAAATACCTGGTCGGCAAGGGTTAGAGGATCACCATGGCGCAGATTGATTTCCATCTGGCCAGCACCTTCTTCGTGCACCAGAGTGTCAATTTCCAAGCCCTGCGCCTCAGAATAGTCGTAGATGTCGTCGAACAAATCATCAAACTCGTTCACCGCTGAAATCGAGTAAAGCTGGCGCCCACTTTCAGACCTACCCGAACGCCCCACTGGTGGTTCAAGGGGATAATCCGGGTCCGTGTTTGGCTTAACGAGATAAAACTCCAGTTCAGGCGCGATGACAGGACGCAAGCCAAGGGTATCATATTCTGAAAGGACCTTTTTCAAGACATTTCGCGGTGAAATATCCACCGGATCACCATTTTTGTAATAGGCATCATGAATGATCTGGCCGGTCGGGTCATTTGCCCATGGTACCACTGTCAGTGTCGATAGATCTGGTTTTAAAATCAGATCGCTATCGATGGGATCGTGCTGAAAATTATCATCATCATCCGCATAATCACCGGTGATGGTTTGTGTGAGAACTGAACTAGGAATGTTCATATCAGGTGCGTTGAAGAACTTTTCTGCAGGCATGAGTTTACCTCTTGCAACGCCTGCCTGATCACACGTCATGCATTCAAGGTCTTCAATCTGCCGTTCTGCAAGCCATTGGCGCGCCAACTGTATATTTGGAACGCCGCGCAGCATGTCTTGCGTCCCAGAACTGTCAGGCCTTGTCATAAAAACTCATTGAGCAATTTGTGAGATTGCCAAAGCTTAGCATGAGGAGTAGTCACAAACGAAGTGAATTATCACCACAAAGTCCATGTAGATTTGCTATGAAATCGCAGCCAGAAAATTCGCCTTCCAATGCGTTTCCGTTGTTCTTGGATGAAAATCCGGATGTCGTCACCGTTGAGCTTCTTCTGACAGACATGAATGGCGTTTTGCGTGGGAAATGGGCGCCAATAAATGCTGTAAAGAAGGCATTCAGCGAGGGTATAAATTTCCCATTTTCTTTGTTCGGATTGAATGTATGGGGAGGCGAAGTTGAAGATACAGGCCTTCACATCGAAACCGGCGACAGAGATGGCATGTGCTTTGCGGTGCCTGGAACTTTAACGAAAACCGGTTTCGGCGCGCAGAATACGGCGCAGTTGATGCTCACCATGCATGAGGAGAACGGTGCGCCTTTCATGTGCGATCCAAGGCAACAACTGGCGCGGCAAGTTGAGTTATTGGCTGCCGAGGGGCTAACGGCGTGTGCAGCCTTTGAACTGGAGTTTTTTCTATTCAAACGGGAAGCGGTAGATATTGAAATTATTCCTGAAAAATCTCCGGTGTCATCCGGTCCGCACGTTCAAAACATGTATGACCTTCAAGAGCTTGAGGAGTATTCATGTGTTTTTAAAGCCATAACCACCGCAGCAAAACTGCAGGGCATAGCAACGGACACCATTGTGTCGGAGGCTGCACCTGGGCAGTTTGAGGTTAACTTAAACCACCGAAGCAATGTGCTGCGAGCTGCCGATGAAGCGGTTTTGCTAAAACGTATCATCAAAGGATGCGCGAAGGATTTTGGTTTGAATGCCAGCTTCATGGCGAAGCCATTTAATGACAGGGCTGGCAACGGAATGCACGTCCACTTGAGCCTTTTGGATAGAAAAGGCGCGAATGTCTTTTCCGATGACAACGGTGCTGACAAACTGCGTCATGCTATTGCTGGCACTTTGAAGCGCATGCCGGAATGCACACTTGCATTCATCAACACGATAAATGGATTTCGAAGGCTGCAACCCGGATCATACGCGCCTACAAGGGCCGTGTGGGGTGAGAACAACAGATCAGTTGCAGTTCGCGTGCCTGCATCTCCAGATCATGCCAAACGTTTTGAACATCGGATTGCAGGTGCCGATGCCAATCCGTACATGGTTATGACTGCGATTATTGCTGCAGTACGCGAAGGGTTGAAGGATCAACTGGAGCCACCTGCGGCAATCGAGTTGAACGCATATGACGGGGCAGCTGAGCAACTTCCATCTCGGCCGCACGAGGCATTGGCGTTGTTTGGAACAAGTGTATTTGCAAAAGAAGCTTTTACGCCTTCCGGACACAAGGTGTTTGCAGCTCTGAAACGCTCAGAAATTGATGAGTTCGCCGCGGAGATTACGCCACTGGAGCGCCTTACCTACGGCCGTTAGCCGCAAGAAGTTTCATGCCGCGTTTTGTGTATGCATCTGATTTGATTCAAAAAAATCTTGAGATGGAGCCCATTCCCACTTATCGTTTTACCGGGGCCAGGTGATAATGTTTTTTGCTGTTCTGGTGCGGCACATTTTTTAGGGGGTTTGGATGCGTGAGTCCAACAGGGTTTTTAAGCTGGGCGTATTTGGAATGGCACTGGCGCTTTCAACGAGCGCTGCTTACGCGCAGGAACGTGTCGTAAACGTTTTTAACTGGTCAGATTATATTGACGAAAGTATCCTGAAAGACTTCACGGCGGAAACCGGCATCAAGGTCGTCTATGATGTGTTCGATTCCAATGAAGTTCTGGAAACCAAATTGCTGGCAGGTGGTACGGGATACGATGTTGTGGTTCCCACCGGAACGTTTCTAGAGCGTCAAATTCAGGCTGGCGTTTTCCAAAAGCTTGATAAACCCAAATTATCAAACCTCAACAATATGTGGCAGGAGATTGCGGATCGTGTGACCAAATACGATCCTGGCAACGAGCATTCCATCAACTACATGTGGGGTACGACTGGCATCGGGTATAATGTTGCCATGATCGAAGAACGCATGGCGAATGCACCGGTTGACAGTTGGGAAATCATTTTCAATCCAGATATGATTTCGAAATTCCAGGATTGCGGAATCCACTTTTTGGATGCCCCGACTGAGTTGGTGCCGGCAGCGCTCAACTACCTTGGTATCGATCCGGACTCCAAAAAGCGAGAGGATGTAGAAAAGGCAGAAGAGTTACTTTTGTCCATTCGCCCATTTGTGCAAAAGTTTCATTCATCTGAATACATCAATGGGCTCGCCAATGGCGATATTTGTCTGGCGATTGGTTGGTCGGGAGATGTGCTGCAGGCTCGTGACCGCGCTGCTGAAGCCAACAATGGTGTGACTGTTGAATATCGCATACCAAAACAGGGTGCTCTGATGTGGTTTGATCAGATGGCAATTCCGGCTGACGCAAAAAATGTGGACGAAGCACATGAGTTTCTAAACTACATTATGCGCCCCGACGTAATCGCGAAGGCGTCAAACTATGTCTACTACGCGAACGGTAACAAGGCATCGCAGCCACTTTTGGACAAGGAAGTTATTGATGATCCTGCAATTTACCCTTCAGCAGAGGCCACCGAGAACCTCTTTACAGTAACGGCATTTCCACCCCGTGCGCAGCGTGTGTTGACCAGAGCATGGACAAAGGTAAAAACCGGACAGTAAAAAGAGTTTTCAGACCCGGCCCCAAAGCCGGGTTTGTTGTTTGGCATAACAGGCGGAAAGCAATTGCATGGCGAAAACTCTAGGGCCTGTTCGTAGAGACTTTGCACCCTGGGATGACCCCGCGGCTAAGCCGTTCATTTCATTTGAAAACGTTACCAAACGATTTGGTGATTTTACCGCAGTAGATGAGTTGTCACTCAAAATTTACGAAAGGGAGTTCTTCGCGCTTCTTGGGCCTTCCGGCTGCGGTAAAACCACCATGATGCGTATGCTCGCAGGTTTCGATGCACCAACATCTGGAACGATAGCACTGGACGGGGTCAACCTTACCGGAACGCCGCCCTACAAACGTCCGGTCAACATGATGTTCCAGTCTTACGCCTTGTTTCCTCATATGAGTGTTGAGAAGAACATTGCATTTGGACTTCAGCAGGATGGTCACAGCAAGCCAGAGATAAGAGCGCGTGTTGACGAAATGCTGTCGTTGGTCAAGCTTGGAGAGTTTGCCAGACGTAAACCTCACCAATTGTCAGGTGGTCAGCGTCAGCGTGTTGCCTTGGCGCGATCTTTGGCAAGACGTCCAAAGGTCCTTTTACTGGATGAACCCTTGGGAGCTTTGGACAAAAAGCTCCGGGAAGAAACTCAGTTTGAGCTTATGGATCTGCAGGAACGCCTGGGCATGACATTCATGATTGTGACGCATGATCAGGAGGAAGCCATGACTGTGGCGGACCGGATCGCTGTCATGGATAAAGGCAAGATCATACAAATCGCCACTCCAGCGGAAATCTACGAAGTACCAGCATCACGCTATGTGGCGGATTTCATAGGTGATATCAATTTGCTCGAGGGTAAATTGGAGGCTTTCAGGGGCGAGGTTGCAGTATTGCGTTGTGCAAATATTGGCGCGAATGCAGATGGTTTGCAGGTTCAGGTGCGATGCGAACAGAAGGCTCGGTTGGAACCCGGATCTACAAATTGGTTCGCTATTCGGCCAGAGAAAGTACGTTTATCGCAAGAAGCACCCCCGACTGTTAATCCAGACAATCCAGTAAATGCGGTTGAAGGTATCGTCTATGATATTGCATATCTGGGTGATATCTCGGTTTATCATGTGAAAATTTCTGATGGTAGTATTGTGAGGGCTACCGTTGCAAATACCACTCGGCGCGTGGAGCGCCCACTTTCTTGGGAAGACAAGGTTTGGCTGCATTGGGAGGAGGATGCTGGCATTCTCCTTGCGTCCTAGTGATGCGGGCAGTCGGTAAGTTTTTCACTGGTCGAAGACTCCTGATTGGTTTGCCATACATCTGGCTGTTGGTGCTCTTTCTGGTGCCTTTCCTAATTGTGCTCAAGATTTCACTGTCAGAACCGATGGTGTCGATACCGCCATATGGTCCCAAGCTTGGCTTTGCTGATGGCTTTGGAGGGCTCTGGGCTCAACTCAAGCAATTTGGGCTGGAAAACTATGCGTTTTTGGTGGATGAGCCGCTCTTCTACCGCTCCTACTTATCAAGTGTTACGATTGCAGCCGTTGCTACCTTCCTAACTTTGCTCATTGGATATCCGTTATCCTATGCCATGGCACGCGCACCGAGAGCATGGCGCCCAACATTGCTCATGCTAATAATATTGCCATTTTGGACGTCATTTCTCATTCGCGTATATGCTTGGATCGGTATTTTAAAGAAAGAGGGATTGCTAAACCAGTTTCTGCTTTGGCTGGGGGTGATTTCAGAGCCGCTGACCGTTCTCAATACAAACTCAGCCGTCTATATCGGGATTGTGTACTCTTATCTCCCATTCCTGGTTCTACCGTTATACGCGTCCTTGGAGCGCATGGATGAAAGCCTGCTGGAAGCTGCGGCAGATCTAGGATGTACGCCCATCAAGGCATTTTGGAAGGTCACGTTTCCGATCTCCATGCCGGGAATTGTAGCGGGTTGCTTCTTGGTCTTCATTCCGGCGGTGGGGGAGTTTGTGATACCCGATTTACTCGGCGGTTCAGAAACGCTGATGATCGGACGAACTTTGTGGGTAGAGTTTTTCAACAATCGCGACTGGCCTGTTGCTAGCGCAGTGGCAGTCATTTTGTTGTTGATCCTCGTTGTTCCAATTGTGTTGTTCCAAAATGCACAGGTTCGGGCGGAGGAGAGGTCCTCGTGAAGCGCGCTAGTTGGTTTAATGCAACGTCATTGGTTTTCGGTTTTTCGTTCCTCTACCTGCCGATTTTGTTGCTTGTGATCTTTTCGTTCAACGAGTCTCGCCTGGTAACAGTCTGGGGCGGATTTTCCACGAAGTGGTACTCCGAAATCTGGAAAAACGAAGGCTTGATGAATGCAGCCTGGGTGACGCTGCGGGTTGGGTTTTTGTCAGCCACAATTGCTACGGTTCTGGGAACCATGGCGGCATTGGCGTTGGTCAGGCACAAACGCTTTACCGGAAGAACGCTGTTTTCCGGTATGATCTACGCGCCTTTAGTTATGCCGGAAGTGATAACAGGTCTGTCACTTCTTTTGTTGTTCGTCGCAATAGATTTTGCGCGCGGTTTCTGGGCAGTAACGCTGGCACATGTGACGTTTGCAATGTGTTTTGTAGCAGTTGTCGTGCAGTCTCGTTTGGCTACATTTGATCAATCGCTGGAGGAGGCCGCCGGAGACCTTGGCTGTCCACCAGTTAAAACTTTTTTTCTGATCACGCTGCCCGTGATCGCTCCTGCGATCATTGCGGGTTGGATGCTCGCATTTACATTATCACTGGATGATCTTGTAATTGCAAGTTTCACAACCGGTCCTGGCGCAACCACATTGCCCATGAAAATCTATAGTCAGGTAAGGCTTGGTGTGACACCAGAAATCAATGCAATATGTACAATATTGGTGGTTCTGGTGACATCTGGCGTCCTGATCGCGTCATATTTTACGCGCCAACAGGCAAAGAAAAAACAGGCGAACAACTAACGTCAGTTAGCTTGGAAGCCCACAACGCAATTGTCTTGCATGTCCACGAAATCAGTTTTGGAGAATGGTACAGCTGAGTGGATTTGAACCACCGACCTCCGGATCCACAATCAGGCGCTCTAACCAACTGAGCTACAGCTGCATATTCCCGCGTAGCAAAGCTACGCACAGTAGAACTGTCTTTAAGGCCAGGTGGTTGGTATTTCAAGTGAAAACTTTACCAGAATTACCTCTACATGATTTCTGGCAGAATGCGCTGCCGAACGGGATTGTCTGGTGTTTCGAAGCCTCCCACCAAACGCAAAAAAACCCGGCGTTAAGCCGGGTTTTCTAGATATAGATACTGAGAAAGCTTAAGCAGCTTTCATGACTTTCTCCGCAGCGTCTTTAGCTGGCTTGAAAGTTTCGGTAACAACTTTTCCGGTCAGTTCAGAAAAGTCTTTTGTCTGAGCGCTCAGCATTTCGAACTGTTGGCGCGCAAAGGATGTCTGCAGCTCAACGGCTTCAGAGACTGACTTCACACTGAACATGTCTTTGAAGAAGTCGTATACGGCGTCTGTGTTCGCTTTTGCATTGTCGACAGACTTTTGCTGAACTTCCAATGTGCTTTCGCGAACAGTTTCGAGTGTTTCTTCAACAACATCGATAGAGTCTTCGGCCGCAGCTTTCACTTTAGCATATCCATCTTTGGTTTGGGAGACAGCCTTTTCAGCCATATCGCGAACCATTGTTGGAACTTCCATGTTGGCGACGTCAAATTTTGACAAGTCGAACATGTTTGTATCACCGAACGAAAATTCAGGAACTTTAAATGCTTCAAAATCTGGCATTCCAGGAATTGAAGGGATGGCTTTTGTTTCAGCAGCTTTTGCTTTCTGAGCGGTTGGTTTTGCAGCAGCCGGTTTGGCGGCGCGTGTGCGAGTTGTTTTTGCAGTCGTCATGTTTTGAACTCCAGGTTCTAGGTGGCCTGCTGCGCAAACATCATGTCTCGGCAAGCCTGATGGTGTATATATAGAGAGGTTATGGTGCATTGCAACAATTTTTTGCAATGCACCATTTTTGGCTAGGCCTTGAAAGAACTCTGTATGTCTTTCATTATTTTGGCGGCGTCTTCGCCAATTACGTTCGCCTGTTTGTTCATCGCATCAATTTGTTCGCGAATATAAGCGGCTTGCAACTCAAGAGCCTCTTGTGGGTCTTTGGCTGTGACCAGCTTTTCAGCCTGTGAAAAAGCCGCGCTCATATGTTTTTCAGCCATTCCCATAGCTTTTTTGTTGGCATCACTTGTTTTCGCCTGCAATTCGCTGCTTGAGCTTTCAATGGTGCCCATCGTTTTCTGCATCGTGTCCATGTAGGTGTCGAATGCCTTACGCGCTTGGTCCATGCCTTGTTCAGCGAAAGCGCGCATTTGTTCTGTCACATCGTAGTTCTTGCTCATTGGTTTTCCCTTTAGAAGCGTCTGTCTCTCATGTTGCATTGCAATATAATATAAAAATGCTGCACTGCAACATTTTCCGTAGAAAAAAGTGAAATCAAACAAAAAATTATCTGTGTGTACTTTGTGGAACCTGTGTATTGGCCGTCGAAATTAACGTTACTTGCAATCTATTGGCCACAATTGCCACAAATTATAGACCCAGCCATGCCTTTGTATTAACACACTATTAACCCAAATTCGCCACCGGGCCTGCCCGCAACACGGAAGAATGGATTGAAATTTGTCACAACGACGAGACAACACAGCGTTTATGGCTTGGACGGCCAGCGAGCCGCTTAACCGGCTTTTGCTGGTTGATGCGCCGGCGCTGGTGCTGTCGCCGGACGGAGCCCATATGCTGTGGGCCAATCCAAGTGGCGCTGCGCGGTTGGGTGCGGGAAACCTTGAAAGCCTTTTGCAGGAAGAATTTCCTGAAGCTCTGCCGCTTCGCCGACAGATTTCGCATTTGTTTCGTTGGCTGCGTGGCGAGCAGGAACAGGTGCAACGACTTCGCCTTGGCCGAAGTGCGGCAACACCGCTCGATATGGTGCGGGTTCGAAAGCTACGGAACTTAGACGGGATTTCGGGTGTATTGCTTCGACCTGTTGCGGATGCAGTTAATGCATCCAGCAATGTTGACCCAGGCGTTCTGACAGATTGGTTGGCGTCAGGGCATCAATATGCGGCTTTGTTGTCTTCCGATGGCAATGTGATTTCAGCATCTGGCGCATTTCATGATTTGCGTAAAGCTGCTGCAGACCTTCAAGCCCTTCTGGATGCAACCTATGACAGTGCCGTTCCAGTATCGCGGCGTCTCCATTTAGAGCCGAATGTACGACATTTGGTGACGGCATATAAAATGCCCTTTGGCGATGATGAAGCATTTTTGCTGCTGGTTGATGCGGAAGAAGTTGCTCTGAGGCAGAATATTGGCCGCATGCCAATGTCCGGCGATTTGTTGTCTGTACCCATACCGGCAAATGATACAAAGCCGACGATTGTTAAAAGAGAGGATGTGGAAGCGGAAGATGTTGATCTACCTGAAACAGAGCAGAACGCCCAGATAACTCTGGAGGATTTGCAGGATGCGATCCAGAATGCAGTGGGCTCAAAAGTTGATATCGATACAGAGCAACAGCGCGCTGAACCGCCTAAAAACATAGCACGTAAAGAAACCGAGAACTCAAACTCGGAAATCATGCGTTTCGTGTGGCGTATGGACGATAACTTCAAATTCACATTCGTTTCACCTGAATTTCAAATGCTTGTGGGGTTACGCGGTGCTTTTGAGGGGCGCAGCTGGCAAGACTTGGCCGGTGACTATCAATTGGACCCAGATAAGAAAATTCAGGCTGCCATATCTTCAAAGGATATGTGGGGCGGACAACGCGTAACGTGGTTGTTGCGAAAGCGCAAAGCCCGCGCCGAAATTGAACTGTCGGCAATGCCTGTTTTTGACGATGATCGAAAATTTCAGGGTTATCGCGGTTTCGGCTCCTGTCGTCTGGTGCTGGATGGCGATGTTGACGTGCATGACAAAGTCGAGATGCAAGAACGAAAGCAAGATGTTTTTGAAACCAAAACGGCCTTGGATGTTCCGCAGGAGCCTAAACCAGCTGCTGACAAGAAAACACAGGCCGACCCAGCACTAGTAGAAGCACCCGAAACACCAAAGAAGCCCTTGGCATCAGGAACTACAGACAGTTTGCGTGGCCTTACTTCAGACGAACGCAAGGCATTTGAAGAAATTGGCCGTGAGCTTGGTACTAAAGCTCCTTTGCAAGACGAGACAGCTGTCGCAAGTGCTGAAGAACCTGAAGCCATTGTCTCAGAGGAGCCAGAAGACTCAAAACCTCTCAAGCCGGAGTTGGGGGCCGCCGAACACGACCAAAAGACTATTGAAGTCGTTGCATCTGAAAAACATGAAGATGTTAGCGATTTACCTCAAGCAGAAAAAACGGTTTTCCCGCACTTGGTCGCAAACGCATCCGCCGAAACCGAATTACGCTCCATCCTTGATCGATTGAACATTGGTGTGCTTGTGGTGCGTGATGATCGGCTTTTGTATGCAAACAAGCATTTGGCTCACCTGGCGGGTTACAGCGACACTGAGAGTTACTTATCTGCCAAGGCCGCCGCATCGATGGGTGGGTTTGCGTTGGACCCGGTTGAGAATAGCGACGGCGTGATGAAGTTCACAGGCATGAACAACGTCACTCACTCTGTGCGCGCTACCATTGGCAAAATTGATTGGATGGGAAAGCCGGCAAGTCTTTTACTTGTTGATCCAGTTCCGGAGCAGACTGCTCCTCCTCTTGCGCAGAGCACCGCCACAGGCAGCGAGGCCTGGAATGCTGAAGAGCTACTGGCGATTTTGAACACCGCCACAGAGGGTGTTCTTATGATCAATGCAAACGGCAGAGTTCTGGCGCTCAATCATGGCGCTGAAGCGTTATTTGGCGAAAGTCAAGAGCATTTGAAAGGTCGCGAGCTGATAGATTTGCTTGCTCCGGAAAGTCACAAAGTGTGTCTGGATTATCTGCAAAGCATTCTGGGTGCAGGGGTCGCATCCGTCTTGAATGATGGCCGCGACGTTATTGGACGCACACCGCAGGGTGGTTATATGCCCCTCTTCATGACCATGGGCCGCGTTGGTGATCAGCAATTGGAAGAGAACACTGATAACCAGCGGCTTTGTGTCGTGCTGCGCGATATTACTCAGTGGAAGCGTGCAGAAGATGACCTGATTGCCGCACGTCACAATGCCGAGAAGGCGAACACTGCGAAATCCGACTTTCTCGCAAAGATCAGCCATGAAATTCGCACACCATTAAATGCTATCCTTGGCTTTTCCGAAGTCATTATGGAAGAGCGTTTCGGCCCAATCGGCAACCCGCGTTACAAAGACTACATAAACGATATCCATACATCGGGCGCACATGTCATCAATCTTGTGAACGATATGCTTGATATATCCAAGATTGAAGCGGGACAATTGGAATTAAGTTTTGCAGCTGTGGATCTTGGCGACGTCCTGAAAGAATGCGTTGCGCTTATGCAGCCCCAGGCAAATGAGGCAAGGGTCATCATTCGGACCAGCCTGAGTGACGATTTGCCAAGAGTCGTTGCGGATGCAAAGACCATTCGGCAAATCGCTTTGAACCTGTTGTCCAACTCTATAAAGTTCACTGCTGAGGGTGGTCAGGTGATTGTGTCTGCGGTCTTGGAAAAAGATGGCGATCTGGTTTTGCGGATTCGCGATACCGGCATCGGTATGAATGAGATCGATATCGCAACAGCGATGGAACCTTTCCGACAAGTGGATAGCGCAAATGCACCAGCACCACGCAGTCACGATCATCGTACAGGTAGTGGAACCGGGTTAGGTCTTCCGCTAACAAAGGCGTTGGTGGAAGCAAACCGTGCAGAGTTTTCGATTGAAAGCACCCCGGAAAAGGGCACGCTCATACGCGTTACATTTCCAAATACCAGGGTTCTTGCTGAATAAATGTCAAAAAACCGCCCGGCGGGCGGCCGGGCGGCAAGTCAAGGTATTGTTCAAGCAGCGACGTCGATTGGCTCGGGTAGGGAACGGCCTCAACATCTCATGAGGGGGCTCTGTGCCGCTTAAACGCAACCTTCAACAAACAATCAGTTAGCAGTGCGCGGCATCCCGATTGTCCGAAGAGCGATATGGTTCAGACGTATTGTCCATGGTGTTACGAGTAAGTGCCTTACGCCTTTGGTGTACTTCTCTCGCCCATGCTCGTTCTGATGCTCTGCGTTCTACGGCAAGCACGCGCAAGCGCGCTGTGGGATCATCAGAGTAGGGCAGAGCGGATGCCAGTCGGACATCACCACGGGTAAGCCCAATATCTTTCAGCATATGGTCATCAAGCGTGGCAAGTTTGGTCATCATCCGGTGATTTTTCCAGGTGTTCCAGGATTTTGCCATACGCTTGACGAGATATGCCACACCGACTGTCGTACGCGGAGTTGCTGCACGGATAATCGTTTCAATTGGCTGTCTTGGTATCGTAGTCATGGCGGTCTCCTTTGCTAGACCAGAAAAAAGAAGCCGGCGGAAAATCCTCAGATGTCGTCCGGCGAAATACCAATGAGCTTTTTTGATTGATAAGACCAGTGAATGTTTCTAATCTAAACCATAAGAAATGATGATTGATAGGTGAAACATGGCGGCTTTACTGGATTTGGACCAACTGCGGACATTTGTTGCAATTGCAGAATCTGGCAGTTTTACCCGCGCAGCCAGTACTGTGTTTCGGACTCAATCAGCAGTGTCCATGCAAATGAGGCGACTTGAAGAACGGGTTGGCAAGCCGCTCTTTGTACGAGACGGACGTAACAGCCGGTTAAGCGAAGAAGGTGTTAAGCTGCTTGGTTATGCCAGAAAAATGTTGCGGTTGAATGACGAAACACTTGCTATCTTTGATGATGCGGCTCTGTCTGGTCACGTGCGCCTGGGAACGCCTGATGACTATGCAGATCGTTTTTTGCCAGAAATTTTGGCCAGATTCTCCCGATCTAATCCGCAAGTAGAAGTAACTGTAGTTTGCGCACCAACTCCGATGCTGGTAGATTGCCTGAAGTCCAATGATCTGGACCTGGCTATCATCACATATATACCGGAGAAGGGGCCGGCGGAGATGATCCGACGCGAGCCTTTGTATTGGGTTACTTCAAGCCGTCATCATCAGCACGAAGAAGAAGTTTTACCTCTCGCGTTGGGACGTTCAACTTGCGAATGGCGTGGGTCAGCTATAAGCGCATTGGAAGCTATGGGACATCCCCACCGTGTACTATATTCCAGTTGGAACTCCACGGCGGTAGGCGCCACGGTTTTGGCTGGTTTGGCGGTGTCTGTACTGCCCGAGTCGGCCATTCGACCCGGCATGCGAATTCTTACAGAAGCGGAAGGGTTTCCAGAATTGCCATCTTGCAACATTGGATTACTGCGGTCTTGGCATCATTGGAGTCCATTGATGGATGCGCTTGCGTGCCACATCAGCGAAAGTCTTGGGAACGTAACCGTGAAAGAGACCATGCGCATTGCCAAGCCGCTTGAGGCAGCCGAGTAACCAAGTTACTTTCGCGCTGATAAAACAAGGGCGTTGCCTGCCAGTGCCAGAGCAACGCCGACACCTGCCAGTAAACTCCATTGGTAGCTTTCAAAAACCGTTGAGACCAAAAGAGCGACGATTGGAAACATGACGGTGGCGTAACCTGCGCGTGCGGACCCAATACGCCCCAATAGTGTGAGATAGCACCAGAATGCGAAGACCGTTGCGGTTACGGCAAGCCAGATCAGCGACAGAATGTACGAAGCTGTTGGTTCAATGATGAATTCTGCACCGCTGACAAAAGCAATAAGAGCACTGAAGCAGGCACCATAGACCATGCCCCATGCATTGCCGGACATAACAGAAATTCCGCTGCGTTGAACGCTGGCGGAGAACAGATTTCCAATGCAGAAAAACACCGTTCCGGCGACGCAGAGCGTAAGACCAAACAAGGTTTGTGAGCTGGCCTCCGCGGTTGCAATCTCCGGCCAGAACAAGGCTGCAATACCCACAACCCCGAATGTTGCACCCACTAGGACCCGAATTGGTGGAGCCTGGCGATAAATCAATAGAGCAAGCGCCATGTTGATGATGGATGCGAGCGAAAACACAACGGACAGTAATCCAGAAGGGATATACAGCGCGCCATAGTAAAAGCAGGCAAAATTGCTGGAGAACAGGAAAATGCCTAGCGCAATAAAGCGCAAATGATTGGCCACAGAAAACCGCAACTGACGCTTGGTTAGCGCGACAATGACCATCATGATTGTGGCGGCAATCATGAACCGCCAAGTCAGTGAAACATGAGGCGCGACAATGCCAACCTGCAACTTCAAGGGATACCAACTTGCACCCCAAAAGAATACAATGGCGGCGTAAAGACCAAAGTCTGCAGGGTGAAGGTTTAAGCCGGAACGTGTTGTTGTAGGCATGGCCGGGTTGGTTTGAATTGTCATACCGATCTCTAAATTTTGTGACCCCAGAATGAGCCTCAAATTCCGATAGGTCCAGTCAGTAGAATTGACTTATTGATCAATGAAACAAATGTGAAAATGGCAGAAAACTGCGGTTTAAGCATCCGGTGTTTGTCAATTTGAATAAGCGGCCCGCATTTCTGCAATGTCTTCCATGGCTTGGTTGAACAAGCTCCAATCATCATTTGCTGCAATTGGTTCCCAAATTGCTTCCACCTCATCTATCAACATGGTTCTTGGCGTTTTACGCTGGAAATAGGAATGTTCAAGACAGTCATCGTTTCGCCGCGAAAAATCATTGGCTAGAAGCGCGCGAACGGGTTCGAACTTTGTGGAGTCGTAGTGCGCGGAGATTAGGCTGTTTGCGAGCCTATCAGAGTTTAAATAAGCACCGCGCAAGTCAAATAGTGTTTGCTCAAATGGCGCCTGTGTCTCAGTCCAAAACTCAATGAGAGCACGCAGCAAAGCCATGGATTGTTCGGTCTTGTCAGCGCCACGTTTTGGATCGATAGCCAGTCTGCTGCAAAGTCGTTCTGCCAGCCGGATCTGAAATATTCTCCAAAACTCGGACAACGCTTCTTCAAGTTTTTCAGAGTTGGTGAATTCCAAAAAACATTCTGCCAGACGCGCCAAATTCCAGAGCAGCGTCTCCGGCTGGCGGCCAAATGAGTAAAGCCCGGTGCTGTCAAAATAAGCCGCCGTAAATGCCGGGTCATAGTTGGGTAAAAATCGCCATGGGCCGTAGTCAAAACTCTCGCCTGTGACATTGATGTTATCAGTATTGAGAACGCCATGTACGAAACCGGCAGCAGTCCACTCCGCGCCTGTTCGGGCTACGTTTTCCGTGACCTGTTTCAGGAACGCGATAACGCGCTCTTCAAGATTATCCATCCATACATGTGGCATATAATGCTGAATGGTGTGATCCATCAGTTTTTCAATATTGTCTGCACGCTTCAATGCGGCTTGACGCTGAAAACTGCCGATACGGATGTGACTATGTGACAGGCGAACCATAACTGCAGAACGCGTTGGAGATGGTTCATCGCCTCTGTGCAGGTTTTCACCTGTTTCAATAATTGAGAATGTTTTGGAAGTGTTGACGCCAAGAGCTTCCAGCATTTCAGTTGCAAGAATTTCCCTTACACCACCTTTCAGGGTCAGTTTTCCATCGCCCTGGCGGGACCAGGGCGTCTGCCCTGTTCCTTTTGTGCCAAAGTCCAGTAGACGTTGATCTTCCAGATCTCGCATTTGGGCGAAGAGGAATCCGCGTCCATCTCCAAGATCGGGATTGTAAGACCGAAATTGATGGCCGTGATAGCGCAACGCCAGGGGCTGCTCAAAACTGCCGGGCAGCGGTTGAAATTCGCCAAAATATGCAAGCCACTCTGCGTCCGACAAAGATTCTAGCCCAACCCGCTCATCCCATCTTTGATTTCGATAGCGCAAAACATGTTTCGGAAATGTCGCTGCTGATACCGCATCAAAAAAGTCTGGTCCGAGGTTTGCGTGTACGGTCTCAGCCTTAAATGTCACGAATTGCCCTTTTCAGAATAACGCCTAAGCCGTTGCTCAAGCGTTCCGGTGTGCAATTCCAACAAATGGTTGTCGTCGTCATAAAAGTAAATAGACCTGCCTTCGCCTTCCACGCGAGGACGAGGCGGTTTCATATTCAGCCCAAGCGTCTCAATGGCTGCCAGTCGTTCGTCAAATTCTGCTTCTTTTATCTTGAACGCAATGTGATTATAGCTTCGCTCCGGCAGAGCATTGCCTTGCATAATCGCGATCCATACATCACCAACCAGAAAAAAACGTTCTTCTGACAATGAGAATGTATCGACACCGCTGTCATAGATACATTTTGCCTTAAGGACTTGCTCAAGGATCATTTGCATCCGGTCTAAATTCCGGACAATGAAAGTAATGTGGCTTAGTGCTGACATAGCTTTGCTTAATATGCAAAGTCGTCAAAAACACGGTTTATATCACCGGCCCATTCGCCATGGTATTTTTTTAACATGAGCTCAGCGGGTGTCTGACCGGATGCTACAGTCTCATCAATCGGTGTCAGATATTGACTTTCGTCAAACCCAGCACCGTTGAGCTGGTTGCGCCTCCTCAAACCTTGATGAGACAGCAAGACAACGCGTTTTGCGACGTCCAAAAGGGTGCCACGCCGAAAAGGCATATTGAGTGCGTGTTGAGGCACGCTGTCACGCATGGCCTGTCGCTCTTCATTGGTCCAATCTGACAGGTAGTTCTCTGTTTCTGCCAAGGTATCCTCATCGTAGAGAAGACCAACCCAGAAGGCCGGCAAACCGCAAATGCGACGCCATGGGTTTCCGTCTGCTCCCCGCATTTCAAGAAAGCTCTTTAGGCGCACATCAGGGAAAACCGTCGAGAGGTGGTTCTGCCAATCGCCCTCGGTAACTGCCGTACCTTCAGCGCCAGTCGGCCGTTTTCCATCTATAAATTCACGGAAGGTGATGCTGGTGGCATCGATGTAATCTGCGCCGCGTTTAATGAAATACATCGGGATATCAAGAACATAATCAACATAGGCTTCAAAACCAAAGCCCTCGTCAAAAGCGAACGGTAGTAAGCCAGCCCGGTTGTTGTCCACATCACGCCAGATTTCGCCGCGGTAGGATAGCCGCCCGACAGGTTGTCCATCGAGAAAAGGTGAATTTGCAAACAAAGCTGTCGCAACCGCCTGTAACGACAAACCAACACGCATTTTGCGCACCATGTCTGCTTCGCTTTCAAAATCCAGATTAACCTGAATGGTACAGGTCCGATGCATCATATCGAGGCCGTTTTTACCAACCTTCGGCATGTAGTTGCGCATGATATCATAGCGCGATTTCGGCATTTGCGGCGTTTCTTCCAGAGCCCACTTCGGACTGGCGCCTAAACCAAGAAAGCCTATGCCAAGTGCATCCGCGATTTCTCTTACATGTGCCAGATGGCCATGAACTTCTCTGCACGTTTGATGAAGCGTTTCCAGCGGTGCTCCGGACAATTCAAACTGCCCGCCTGGCTCCAGCGAAATGGCTCCGCCGCCAACTGGATCAGCCAGACCGATGATACGGTCATGATCGTAGATACCTTCCCAGCCCATATTGGCTTTCATACCTTCAAGCAAGGCGCGCACACCTTTGTCTCCCTCATAGGGAACCGGTGAGTAATCGTCCGTGTAAAAGCCAAACTTTTCGTGCTCTGTTCCTATGCGCCAAGATTCTTTCGGTTTGCAGCCGTCGCTCAACGCTTCGATCAGCGCAGTGCGCCCTTCAAGGGGAGTATCGTTAGCTGTATCGCGAGCCATAAATGCAAATCCTAATTGCCAAAGCGGCGCGACCTTACTTCGCGATTATGGCGAATGGCAAGCCTTTATCGGTAATCAACGATAAATGCCTGAATGATTGCCATAGCCGCAACAGCGGCAGTATCAGCTCGAAGGATTCGTGGTCCCAAAGAAAGCCCATGAACAAACGGCTTGCTGCGTAAAAGCAAACGCTCAGCTTCGGAAAAACCACCTTCGGGTCCAATGAGGACTGCAAGTGGTTGGGCTGACATTGTTTGTAGCCGTTGTACTTGATCCGACGCGTCTGCCAGTTCATCACAAAATATCAACGCTCGGCTCGGCTGGTCTTCAGGCCAATTCTCCAAGAGTGCTTCCAGCGATAAAGCGTTACTTAGAGTGGGTATTGATAATATACCGCACTGTTCGGCCGCCTCAACTAAATTACTCGAAATTCGGTCTTCATTGAGTTTATGAACCTGGGTGTATTGCGTGATGACAGGCTGAAGTTGTCCCGCACCCATCTCAACAGATTTTTGCACCATGTAGTCAAGCCGGGCTTGCTTTAGTGGCGCGAAGCAATAAAGCAAATCATAAGGCTGGGGTTGAACGCGTAGCTGTTCAATTGGAACAAGATTACAGGCTTTTCTGCCTGTTGGGACAATAGAGGCACGCCATTCGCCGTCTCTTCCATTAAACAAGAGTACGCTGTCATCTGCTTTAAGACGGAGCACATTTAGCAGATAATTTGCTTGCGCACGGTCTGTTGTAATCGCTTGATTTTGGACAAGAGCGTCGTTGACAAAGAGCCGTTTTGTTCGAAAATCATATCGTTCATTCATATGCTCGCCTCAACACCATGCTTGCTTGACGCATTGCAGGATTGGGTGACACACAGAGACCCAATTGGTCAATAATTTCGAATCGCCGCCAGGTAATTTATGAGCAACACGGAAAACGCATCACGCGAAACAAATGCTGCTGAATTTTCTGTAACGGAAATCTCAGCCGCGCTGAAACGCACTGTGGAAGATACATTTGGCTATGTGCGAGTTCGCGGCGAGATTTCCGGGTATCGCGGGCCGCATTCTTCAGGCCATGCCTATTTCTCCATGAAAGACGACCGTGCACGCTTGGAGGCGGTGATCTGGCGTGGTGTCTTTTCAAAGCTGAAAATTAAACCGGAAGAAGGAATGGAGGTCATAGCGACTGGCAAGTTGACCACATATCCAGGTTCTTCAAAGTACCAGATTGTGATCGACAGGATTGAGCCAGCCGGTGTTGGTGCCCTGATGGCTCTTCTGGAAGAGCGCCGCAAAAAACTGGCTGCCGAAGGTTTGTTTGATGAGCAACGTAAAAAGCAGCTGCCTTTTTTGCCCAAAGTTATTGGTGTCGTGACCTCACCAACTGGCGCTGTCATACGCGATATTTTGCATCGCTTGAGAGATCGGTTCCCAACTCATGTTTTGGTTTGGCCTGTTCGCGTGCAGGGTGAAACCAGCGGTCAAGAAGTTGCAAATGCGGTTGATGGTTTCAATCAGCTGGAGGGCAATAGGCTGCCTAAGCCCGATCTGTTGATTGTGGCACGCGGTGGCGGGAGTTTGGAAGACCTGTGGGGTTTTAACGATGAAGCCGTCGTGCGGTCTGTTGCTGCCTCTCATATTCCAGTGATTTCGGCTGTTGGCCACGAGACGGATTGGACGCTGATAGACCACGTAGCGGACCATCGCGCACCGACGCCAACGGGGGCTGCCGAGCGCGCTGTGCCCGTACGCCACGAACTTGAGAGTGTGGTGCAGGCTCTTGCCTTGCGCAATGCACAAGCAATGCGCCGCAATCTTGAGCAACAACGAAGCGCGCTGCGAAGCCTAAGTCGGGCAATGCCATCCCTAGACACTTTATTTGGCATGCCACGCCAAAGGTTCGATACAGTCGCACAACGGCTTTCATCGGCGCTTTCCGCAAATACTGCCGTGCACAAGACGCGTCTGATTGCTCTTCGCAGCCAAATGCGGCCAAGAATTTTAACAGCGCGTCTGGAACGCGCAAACGATCGCAAGATTCAAGCAACACAAGGTCTTGGCAAGGCGTTGGCGTTCATCATTGAACGCCGTCGACAGGACTGGAGGCGAATCGGCGCATTGAAACCAGAAGTGTTATCGAGGCAGGTGATTCAGGGTGGAACGCTGCTTTCAGAGCGGGCTTCCCGATTTGACCGGGCATTTTCAGCCAATACCAAGCAGCTAAGAAATTCGCTGGATGCACAGGCACAAATTTTGAATCTGGTGTCGTATCAGAGCGTGTTGCAACGCGGATTTGGTTTGGTACGAAATGATGACGGGCAACCGATCCGGTCAGCTAGCGCAACACACAGTGGCCAAGCCATATCTCTGGAATTTTCTGATGGCAAAGTCGATGCAGTAATTGGCGATGCGCCGCCACCAACAGAAAAACCCCTTGCAAAAGTGGTTTCGGCCAAGAAGCCAGCGACGAAAAAACCAAAGGGTACTCAGGGCAGTTTGTTTTAAGCTTATTCGGTGTGGCCTTGCCGAATTTGTCGCACAATATACCACATCACTCCAATCACAACTGGAACGGAAAGCGCTGTTAATACGGCGGTGATGTGTTCAAATCCGAATAGGCTTTTCAGAGGCTCTTCAATGCCTTTCAATAGATAAGATATCAAGCCAACGACGTAGTAGCTGACCGCAGCTATCGACAAACCTTCAACAGTCTGTTGCAGCCGTAGTTGCAACTTGGCCCTGTGGTTCATTGATTGTAGCAAGTCTCTGTTTTGCCGTTCCAGTTCTACATCAACTCTGGTTCTCAAGAGATTCGCTGCGCGTGACAGCTTGCGCGACAGATTTGCCTGCCGTTCTACCAGTGCTTGAATTGTCTGCATGGCAGGTTGCAAGCGTCGTATGAGAAAGGCTTCCAGAGAGGAATGGTTTTCATAAGCCATTTCCTGAATTGCATGAAGCCGTATCTGGACGATTTCATAGTAGGCTCTGCTCGCACCAAAGCGGAACAGGCAAGCTGCTGCATTTGCTTCCAGATCTGCTGAAAGCCTTGTTATTTCGTCCAATAGTCGTTCATGTACACCTTGCGGATTATTGCTTAGGTCCGCAGTGATGGTGGCAAGATTATCCTCGATTTTCCCGACGATAGGCGCGGTTTCCTGAGCCAAAGGCAACCCAAGAAGCGCAAGTGTTCTGTAGGTTTCAATTTCGAGCAGTCGTTGGACCACGCCACCAATTCCGACATCATTTGCATCTTTATTGACCACGGTCATACTGGTCGCGCCATCGTCCGTTTGTCTGAAATCGGTTGCGATGAGGGCTATTCCATTTTCTACTTCCGAAACGCACAGCGAGCGCCCGTCATAGGTTTTTTCAAAATCTGTATCATCGGATTGTTCAACCACATCAATTCGGGTCATTGAAATGATTTGCCCAAGCGGGTCTTTGGCGCGCTCAATGATGAGTGCCAGACCATCATGCTTGTTTTTGGGTGGAGCATCCCAGGTCAGAGAGCCGAATTCTGAGTGTTGCTCCCAACGCAAGCGCCCGCCAAATGCGTTAAGCACATAATACCGCACCTGGTCCGCCGGTGGGGCAACGCCGGCCTCCACTGCGCATTCAGAAATGGCTGCATGTAAGGCATCTGCTTCGGAGGAGTTCGTCATCAGCGCCACATGACGCACAGTTCTGGGCGTGGACATGGGCTCAAATGGCCTGGCATGCACCTCTCCCAAGACACGAGCTCGTTCTGGGTGCGTAGTTATAATAGATGACATGTCGAGCCCCGATTCTCTGAACTTGCTCTCATCATTGTCACCATCGGTAAAAAAGGAAAGGTCAAACCTTCGCAAAACACAGGTCCAGCAGGATTGGAAGTTTCCTTCTAGATTGGGCAATTTTATTGACCACCTGCAATGTGTCGCGGTAGAGTGCTGACGACGGCCAGATTTAAAGCGAGCCAAATGATATTCTCTGAGATTTCCCACACACGCACGGCTGATGAAGTTGCACATCAAATTGAAGAGCTGGTGTTGCAAGGTGTTTTGAAACCTGGTGATCGAATTCCGGGCGAGCGGACTTTGTCGAAGTCGCTCAACGTTTCAAGGCCAGTGCTGCGCGATGCGCTTCAGGACCTTGAAGCACGAGAACTGCTGACCACCCGTCAGGGCGAGGGGACCATGGTCGCCGATGTTGTTGGGACTGTCTTTAAAGAGCCGATTGTGGAACTTATTCGCAGGCATCCCAAGGCGACGGCTGACTATGTAGAGTTTCGCCGCCAAATCGAAGGTGAAGCCGCCGCGATGGCCGCATCACGGTCGACAGATTCTGATCGAGAATTGCTGACGCGACTCGTTGGCCAGATGCGGGAAACACATAGCATTGAAGATTTTTCAGCCGAAGCAGCGGTTGATGTTAACTTTCATCAGGCGGTTGGTGAATGCGCCCACAATATTGTGCTTTTACACACTTTGCGTTCTTGCTACCGATTGTTGGAGCAAGGCGTCTTCTTTAATCGCAGTCGGCTTTACTCTCACAAAGGATCGCGAGATGCTTTGTTAGCTCAACACCTTGCCATCTATGAAGGCATCATGGAGCGCAATCCAGAGGCCGCAAAACATGCGGCGGAAGCGCATATGGACTTTGTGGCGGAAAAGGCCAGAGAGGTAGAGACTGTGGGAGAGCGCGAAGTCGTTTCCCGCATGCGTCTTGCACAACACGACACAATGACAGCGCAAAAGAAAACCGTAAAACCGGCCAGAGTAAAGTAGATTATGAACGAGCAAAATCCCGCTGCAGATATTGAATCTTCGGAAATCGTGACACCCAAAAATGTTGGTCTCTTTGTTACCTGTTTGGTCGATCTCTTTCGGCCATCGATTGGGTTTGCGAGCGTCAAATTGTTGGAAGACGCCGGGTGCGCAATCTCGGTGCCACCTGCGCAAACCTGTTGTGGGCAGCCAGCCTATAATTCTGGTGATAAGGCGGACACGCGTGACATCGCCATGCAAGTCATCAAGTCATTTGAAAGTTATGATGCCGTGGTTGCTCCTTCCGGTTCCTGCGCGGCAATGATTAAAGTGCATTATCTGGAGCTTTTTGAAGAAGGAACTCCTTGGCATGATCGCGCCAAGGCATTGGCGAACAAGACATTTGAGCTCACTAGTTTCCTCACAGATATCTTAGGCCAAAACCCCGTTACTGCAAGCTATGAAGGCTCTGTAACGTATCATGACAGTTGTTCCGGCCTCAGGGAACTGGGTGTTCAAAAACAACCACGAGCATTGCTGCGTTCGGTTGTTGGTCTTGAATTGAAGGAAATGAAGGATAGTGATGTCTGTTGCGGTTTTGGGGGGACGTTTTGTATTAAGTACCCTGATATCTCCAACGCGATTGTAGAAAAGAAAACCAAAAATACAGATGAAGCGGATGTTGGCACACTTTTGGCTGGCGACTTAGGCTGCCTCATGAACATGGCCGGTAAGCTGAAGCGAGAAGGCAGCGATATCGAAGTTCGACACGTTGCAGAAGTGCTTGCCGGTATGACTGACACCCCCCCCATTGGCCGCGGCAAAACTGATAAGAAGGGATAGCGACGCATATGCAGATCACATCACCTTATTTCAAAGAGAATTCAAGCGCGGCACTTGAAGACAAGCAGTTGCAAAAAGCGCTCGGAAACGTCGAAAAAGGATTTATCGACAAGCGCGCAAAGGCTGCGGCTAATTTGCCTGAGTTTGAAGCTCTGCGGGATCGTGCACGCGACATTAAAGACCATGTCCTTGGTCATCTTGACCACTACCTCGAAGCTTACGAAGCTAAGGTTCAGGATAGTGGCGGCAAAGTTCATTGGGCTGCTTCGGCGCAGGATGCGCGAAATATCATTTTGGAGATATGCAAACGGGCCGACGCCAAAACAGTTACAAAAGGCAAATCGATGATCTCTGAGGAGATTGCGATTAACGAACACCTTGAGAAGAATGGTATTGAGCCGGTTGAGACAGATTTGGGCGAATACATCATTCAGCTTCGCAACGAGCCGCCAAGCCATATTATTGCGCCTGCTGTTCATGTGAATAAAGAAGAAGTCGAGGCCGATTTTCGAAAAGCGCACAGACACCTGCCTCCAGGCAGAAACCTGGAAGATCCAACAAGCCTTCTTTCAGAGGCACGTTCTGTTCTGCGCAATAAATTTCTGGCCGCCGATGTTGGCATTACAGGCGCAAATTTTCTTGTGGCGGAATCAGGCACTTCAATAATTGTGACTAATGAAGGCAATGGCGATCTGACACAAATTCTGCCGAAAGTTCACATTGTAATTGCATCTATCGAGAAAATTGTTCCAACGCTGGAAGATGTCAGTCAAATTCTTCGCGTGCTTGCACGTTCTGCGACGGGGCAGGACATGTCTGTTTACACAACATTTTCTACCGGTCCCAAGCGTCCAGAGGATCCAGACGGGCCGGAAGAGTATCATGTGGTGTTGCTCGACAATGGGCGCTCGGACATGCTCGGAACCGAATTTCAGGATATGTTGCGTTGTATCCGCTGCGGTGCTTGCATGAACCATTGTCCGGTTTATCATGCTGTTGGCGGGCATTCTTATGGATGGGTCTATCCAGGCCCAATGGGTGCCGTTCTGACGCCAACTTTAATCGGTGTTGAAAAGGGCGGACATCTGCCAAATGCCTCAACGTTTTGCGGGCGTTGCGAGAGTGTGTGCCCCATGCGAATTCCACTGCCTAAGATGATGCGCCATTGGCGTGAAAAGGAGTTCGAGCGACACATAACTCCCGGTGGTATGAGGCGAGGTCTTGGCTTATGGGCTTTTATGGCAAAGCGACCAAAACTTTATCATGCAGGAAGTCGGATTGTGATTGGAGTGCTTGGCAAGCTGGCAGGTAAAGGCGGGGCGTTTAAACGGTTGCCACTCGCTGGTGGATGGACGAAACACAGGGACTTACCGGCACCGCAAGGGCAAACGTTCCAGCAGCAATGGGCCGATCGCCATAAAAACTCCAAAGTCGGGAGAGCGGCATGAAATCACGTTCTGGTGTAAATGGCCGCTCGGCAGGTAGCGGACGTGCTGGGATACTGGCGAAAATCCGCAAGAATATTCCAAATGCGGACGATCCTAAGCGGCAAACAACCGTTAGTGAAAGATTGGCTAAAAACACCGTAGGTCTTATCCCAGCACGCGGCCGCAAGCCTCAAACAAAGCGTGTTGATCTGTTTTGCGAGCAGGCCGCTAAGGTCCAGGCTACGGTGACACGAATTTCGTCAATTAGAGATTTGCCGGATGCATTGAGTGAGTATTTGCGCGGCAGAAATCTGCCGCAGAAGATGCGTATGGGAGATGATCCGCTTTTGGCAAAGCCAAATTGGAAGAAAACGCCCAATTTGGAGGTTTTTAGGGGACCGTCTGATGGACAAGACCTTGTGAGCTTATCTCATGCGTTTGCAGGCGTTGCAGAGACGGGGACGTTGATGCTGCAGTCTGGAGCGGACAACCCCAGCACTTTGAATTTTCTACCCGAAACTCACTGCGTTGTTATCAACGCGTCAGACATTTCAGGGGATTACGAAAGCGCATGGCAAGTTGTTCGCGAACAGCATGGCAAAGGACAGATGCCAAGAACCGTGAACATGATTACCGGCCCGTCTCGATCTGGCGACATTGAGCAGACAATACTTCTTGGCGCACATGGTCCAAGAGCTCTGCAGATATTTGTCATTGACGACAGTTAGTCTGCAGCGGATTTAACAAGTGCCTACAAGAAAGCCGTGCTTTCACTGAAAACACGGCTTCTAGAAGGTATAAGACCGTTACTCAGCTATGTTGCCGTCAGCATCAAATTGGCTGAGATAAGCAATTATATTAGCCAAATCAGCATCTTTTTTGAGGCCGGCAAACGCCATTTTTGTGCCTTTCACGGTTTTCCGCGGATTGGCTAAATAAAGCTTCAATGTTTCTTCATCCCATGTCAGCTCAGCTGCCTTCATGGCTTTAGAATATTTGTAGCCTTCGATCATTGCAGATTGACTACCTACAATTCCATTTAGGATTGGCCCAACGCGGTTTTTGGCGCCGTCGCCTACCATGTGGCAAGCTTTACATTTTTTGAAGACTTTTTCACCTGCGGCGACATCGCCTTCGGCAAATGCAGCAAACGGTGTAAAGGCCACCAGTGCAGCTGCGAGAATAAGTTTTTTCAAATTGTCTCTCCTTACTCAGATAGATGCCCGGCACATATGCCGGGTAGTTTGGCGCACCCGCGCTGTTTGTTAATGCTATTCGGCAGGACGTCAACCCCAACCAACGTGTCCAAACGTCCAATAATTCATGAAATTGTCGTGGCGGTAATCAGGCATAAATTATTTCAATCGCTAACTGGTAAAAAAAATTGACCAATGTTTAGATTTCTGGCACTTATAATTGCAATAAGGAGAAAGCCATGGGTGTTATTGCGATTCCAGAGCCAGATTTGGGTATTTTGGATCGGCGGGAGGAGATCGTTCGGGATCTGCAAAAGCTTGTTCAGGCTGATGGTCTGATTAGTGACCCAACGGAACTTGTGCCCTACGAGACTGACGCATTTACCGCTTACAGGCGGGTGCCCTTGGCTGTTGTGCTTCCCGAGAGCACTGAGCAGGTATCGGCGGTTTTGAAATACTGCCATGAGGCAGGAGTCCCAGTTATTCCAAGAGGCGCGGGTACGTCTCTTGCCGGTGGCGCAATCCCTCAAGAAGATGCTGTTGTTATTGGCATAGCCAAAATGAGCAAGGTTCTAGACGTGAACTATGCAAACAGGAGCGCTCGGGTTCAGGCTGGAATTACAAATTTACGGGTCTCAGACCATGTTGGCCCCGATGGTTTTTTCTACGCGCCTGACCCTTCTTCGCAGCTGGCTTGTACAATTGCGGGCAATATCGGAATGAATTCTGGCGGCGCTCACTGCCTGAAATACGGTGTCACCACGAACAATCTTCTTGGCGTGAAAATGGTGATGCTTGATGGAACAATTCTGGACATTGGCGGAGAGCATCTTGATGCTGCAGGTTATGACCTTCTGGGGTTGATTTGCGGATCAGAAGGGCAGATCGGTATTATCACAGAGGCCGTTGTCCGCATTCTTCCAAAGCCTGAAGGCGCTCAACCCGTCTTGTTTGGATTTGAAACGGCAGCAAGTGCCGGCGCGTGTGTGGCCAGCATTATTGCAGCCGGCATTGTGCCTGTCGCAATGGAGTTCATGGACAAATTGGCAATCGAGATCTGCGAGGCCTTTGCCAAGGCTGGTTATCCGATGGATGTGGATGCCCTTCTAATTATAGAGGTTGAAGGCTCAGATAGCGAGATGCGTGAACAATTGGACAAGATTGTCAAAATTGCTAAGGAGCACGGCGTTAAAACGATAAGGGAAAGTCAGTCTGCTATGGAGGCAGCCAGCATCTGGAAAGGACGCAAGTCCGCATTTGGAGCGACTGGCCGCGTCGCTGACTACATCTGTATGGACGGCACTATTCCCACTGGGCAGTTGCCGCACGTCCTGTCTCGGATGACAGAAATCATCAATCACTATGGATTGCGGGTGGCGAATGTATTTCATGCCGGTGACGGCAATTTGCACCCCCTGATTCTATATGATGTGAACGACCCGGAAGAGCGGCAAAAGGCGGAAGATGCCGGCAATGACATCCTGACACTATGTGTTGAAGTTGGTGGCTGCCTGACTGGCGAACACGGCGTGGGCATAGAAAAACGGGATTTGATGCGGGTTCAGTTTACGGAGGAAGATTTACGCCAGCAGATGCTGGTGCGAGCCGTGTTTGATCCATCTTGGCAAATGAACCCTGCCAAAGTCTTCCCGCTTGAAGGCCGTGTGGGAGCAAATGCAGCATGACCACATTAATGCCTGCCGATGAGGCAGAACTTGTTGCACTTGTCCAAGAAGCCTTGAAAGGGGGAACCTCTATCTCTGTGAAGGGTGGAGGTTCCAGATCGAGTATTGGGCGCGCGACGCAAGACAAGAGAAATCTAAGTACTCAAAAGATGTCGGGCATCACATTGCTTGAACCGGCGGAAATGGTGTTTTCTGCACGCGCAGGAACGCCCGTCGTGGAAGTTGAGCGCGCTTTGGCTAAGCACGGCCAGGCGCTTACATTTGAGCCAATGGATCACCGTCGGCTCTTGGGCACTCAGGGTGAACCAACCATCGGCGCTGTGGCCGCTTGCAATATATCAGGCCCAAGGCGTATCGCTGCAGGTGCTGCGCGTGATAGCCTTATTGGTGTTCGTCTTGTCAACGGCAAAGCTGAGCTCATCAAGAACGGTGGGCGCGTCATGAAAAATGTTACAGGGCTCGATCTGGTGAAGCTCTTGTCAGGTTCTTGGGGAACGTTAGGGGTTTTGAGCGAAGTGACGTTTAAGGTTCTGCCCAAGCCAGTAAACACGACAACATTACAACTGTCCGGCCTGGATGATCAGGCTGGCACGATGGCTTTGTGCCACGCGATGACATCTCAATTTGAACCAACAGGCGCGGCGCATTTGCCAGCAGGACTGTCCGATTCAAAGTCGCGAACCATTATTCGATTGGAAGGATTCGACAGTCAGTTGCGATACCGCTTCGATCAGATGTCCAAGCATCTGGCTGAATTTGGTAAGGCGGAAGAAGTGTCCGGACTGGACAGCGATGAATTGTGGCGTGATGTGCGTGATGCCGTACCGCTTGTAGAGCCGAAAGAACATGCGGTCTGGAAAGTCTCAGTCGCGCCCACCAGAGGAGCAGAACTGGTTCGCCGTTTTTCAACAAATAAGGAGGCACGTGCCTTCTATGACTGGAGCGGTGGGTTGATCTGGGTCGCATTGGACTCTTCAATCGATGGAGACGCTGGAGCCAGTTCCTTGCGGCAAATTCTTTCAGAATTGGGCGGTCACGCTACACTTATCCGAGGTACACCCGAGTTGCGATCCCGTATTGACGTCTTTCAGCCCTTGTCACAACCGATTATGAAACTGACAGCTGACATTAAAGCGACCTTTGACCCGAAGGGCATTTTCAATTCCGGCTTCATGTACTCCGGCGTATAAGGCTTTTTCATGCAAACCAATTTTACGCCAGAACAACTCAAAAATTCGCAAGTTGCATCATCTGAAAAGATATTGCGGACATGCGTTCATTGCGGCTTTTGCACAGCTACTTGTCCAACCTATCAATTGCTTGGAGATGAGCTGGATAGTCCGCGCGGACGCATCTATCTCATCAAGGACATGTTGGAGAATGATCGCCCGGCGGATGACAAAGTTGTCAAACACATAGATCGTTGTTTGTCCTGTCTGTCCTGCATGTCTACATGCCCATCCGGCGTGAATTATATGCATCTTGTGGATCATGCACGCTCTCACATTGAAAAAACCTACACCAGATCTTGGCATCAGCGATTGATGCGGAATGTCTTGTCCAGCGTGTTGCCATATCCGGGCCGCTTCAGACTGGCTTTAGCGGGCGCTTTCTTTGGCAAACCGTTTGCCCCATTGCTCAAAAAGGCAGGCGGGCCTCTGCGCCAGATGGGGGCCATGCTGGAGCTTGCGCCTTCGCGCATGGAGCCACGCACACACATGAAATCTGGTGATGTTTTCAGCCCGGTGGGTGCGCGAAATGGGCGCGTTGCGCTTCTGACGGGATGCGCTCAGCCCGTATTAAACCCAGGAATCAATGAAACCGCAGTTGAACTGCTGAAACGGGTAGGCGTTGAAATCGTTCTGCCAAAGGGCGAGGGCTGTTGCGGAGCATTGGTCCATCATATGGGCAAGGATGACAAAAGCCATGCGCAAGCCAAAGCCAACATTGACGCATGGTGGAATGAATATGAAAGTGAAGGGCTTGATGCGATCATCATCACTGCTTCTGGCTGTGGAACAACGATAAAAGATTACGGCCACATGTTTAAAGACGATCCGGCCTATGCGGAGAAAGCCTCAAAAATCTCTGCTTTGGCAAAAGATGTAACAGAATATCTGTCTACAATTGAGCTGGGCGTGCCGCAGCGTGGGTTTGATTTGACGGTGGCTTACCACTCTGCTTGTTCCATGCAGCATGGGCAGCAGATAAAAACGCAGCCCAAAAAACTGCTGCAAGATGCCGGTTTTGGGGTGGTGGAGGTTCCAGAAGGGCATCTGTGTTGCGGGTCTGCCGGAGTTTACAATATCTTGCAACCGGATATTGCACGACAATTGCGTGATCGAAAGGTTGCCAACATTGAGCGTATGAAACCAGACCTGATTGCAACGGGCAATATTGGCTGTATGACGCAAATTGGCGGCGGAACGGACCTTCCCATAGTTCATACGGTTGCTTTGTTGAATTGGGCATACGGTGGTGAAATACCCGAAAAACTGCGCGATAACGGCTTTGAAAATCTGGCATTGGGCAGTGGCAAAAGTGTAAATCGCATCGCTTTATTCCAAGCAGCGGAATAAGGGGTCGAAACTTTGCGGACACTCTGCTAAACCCGCGCAAAATACATTACGAATAGAAAACACCGATTTTAGCAGAGAGCTTTGTCATGATCGAAGGCAACCAACTAGAAAAAGTCATCAATGTCGGCGCAAGCGACGATGGCAACCTATCCTACGTAACTCTGCAGGTGGCGGGTGCTGGCAATGTTCGCCTTGTAGTGCCTAAGGAGCAGGCATCAACATTGCTGTCTGCGGTTATGACTGCAAAATCAGTTGCCGAGAACAACCGTGCAGCTGCCGCTGGCGAAACATCCGGCCAACGTGCTTTCTCTCCCGCTGGCGCAATGCCAGTCAAAACCTTTGCAGTTGGTGCTGCAACACGGTCCGATGGCGAACGGAGTTTATTTCTGCGTATTGAAATTCCAAATGGTGGGTATGTTGATTTTGGATTTGATGAAACCCAGGCAACTCATTTGGCCCGTGGTGTACGTCAGACTTTGGAACGGAAGTAATTCCTCGCAGCATTTGAATACAAAAAAACCGGCGTTGCATTTGAAGGCAACGCCGGTTTTTTGTTGCGGTGGCAAATTAGCCCTTCACAATAACTTTCGCACCCAGTTTAACGCGGGTGTAAAGATCTTCAACATCCTTGTTGAGCATGCGAATGCAGCCCGACGACACATTGTGTCCAATGGACCAAGGCTCATTTGTTCCGTGAATGCGATAAAGCGTATCTTTGCCGCCCTTGTACAAATACAGCGCGCGTGCACCGAGAGGGTTTTTGGGGCCACCCTTCATAACAGCAGGCAGCTTGCGGCCGTTCTTGCGTTCGCGAACAATCATCTCTGCTGGCGGGCGCCATGTTGGCCATTCAGCTTTGCGTTTTACATTGACAACGCCTGACCAGCCAAAGCCCTCCTTGCCAACGCCAATGCCGTAACGAATGGCGCGCTTGTTTTCCTTCACCAGAAATAAGTACTTTTTCTTCGGATCAATGATAATCGTCCCTGGTGCTTCGCTGGTCCGGAAACGGACTTCCCGGCGATTATATTTGCGCGCAGGTTTCCCCTGGCGAGCGCGGAAGGCATTTACCTTCATGTATGTGCGGGTTGAAGGATTGAAAATCTCAGTCTGCTGGGCAGAGGCGGGAGCAGATATCCACAGTGGCATCAAACTGATTGCGGCCAACGCAATAATCAGGCGTTTCATAGGTAGTCCTCAGTATCGTTTAAGACGTGCGGCAAACACCGCCTGCGAAACTGCCTGACACAATTCTTTGCAAAACGCTACACAACCGCTTGTCTTGAAATTGACATTCTGTCCTGAGCGGCAATGTGAAAGAGTGCTGTGACATTTGAAACACAGTTACTTACCAGATTTGCGTCACCATAATTGTCTAATTTAACAGTGTAAATTTGTGATTTCTGTGTCTTTCTCGCAATAGTCTGTGCTCATTAGCTGAAATTTACAGAGCGTGCCCGCCCAAAATTGATGTGGGTAATTTTATCGAAGTATTTTTCGTGAAATTCCGGATTTGAAGGCCTGAAAATTTGAATTGGGCCAGTCGTTTTAAGCCCAAATTATTTCCGGAATGATTTTTATGTATTTTCCCAAAGTATTTGCACGTAGTGCATTTTTATTTTCTTCAGTATCAACAGTTGCAATCATTACAGGCTCTTTGGAGTTGATGACCACAAAAGCGGAGGCGAACTGTGTTGTAAACGTCTCAATAGTCACTTGTTCCGGTCTGGGCACAGGTTTTCAGAACAATACATTCGACAACGGTACCATCAATATTTTGTCTGGCGCTCAAGAGGACGGCGCGGGCGGGAACGACACCATTTTCGTCCGCAATGGAAACACGATTAACATACAGTCGGGCGCGCAAGTGGTCGACCTTGTGGGCAACTCAAGAGAAGCCATTGATGCTGGAACAGGAACGACCATCAATAATGATGGTCTGGTTGATGCGCGCCGTAACGGAATTGAAGTCAATGCTGGCTCAACCATCAACAACAATGGAACGGTGATCGCAAACAACCGCATCGTCAATGCGTCCGGACAAAGCAATGTTACTATCAACAATTTTGGACAGATGACGAACCGGGCAAACCAGAAAGGGTTATGGCTGGAAAACAATTCACGGGTTTTCAATGGCAGTGCGAGCAATACAGCTGCATATATTTCTGGTGGTGACGATGCAATTCTGTTTCGAGATGATGGCGAAGTTATAAACTACGGCACGATCAGTGGTGGGACAGTAAATGGTGCGGCAACGAACAGCGGCGATGCCGATGGTGTCGACATCTATAGCGGCTCAATTACGAATTATGGCACCATTCAAACCCTTGCTTCCGGGAATGAAGCTATCGAAGTTTCGTCTACACTTTTAGGACAAGTTCTGCAGGTCGACAACTACGGAACCATCAGTGCAGAAGTTGGAATCCGAGAGTACCAATCCAGTGCAACAACGACAACGCGAGGTGTGCAAAATATTGTCAATCATGACGGAGGAATAATTGAGAGCACGCAAGGGGCAGGCGGTTTGGCTCTCGGGTTGGGTGATGACAATGATTCCTATGAAATTCATGGAGGATCGACCACAACAGGCATGGCCGACGGTGGGAATAACGCAAATTTTGGTGCAGCAAATGAAACAGATCGTTTGATACTTGGGGGAACTTCAGCGGGAAGTTTCGACGCGGCTGAACTGAGTGGAAATGGCGGCACCACAAAGTATCGACAATGGGAAGTATTCGATAAAACAGGAACATCCATTTGGACATTGAGCGGCAACAACAATGGCGCATTTACAGGCGCCACAAACGTTTCTGGCGGCACATTGGTCAACAATGCCGACCTTGGTATGTCAGCATTTAATATCAATGCAGGAACATTGGCGGGCTCCGGCGCATCTGGCCAGACGACAATTGGCGTCAATGGCGTACACAATGCGGGCACTGTGGGTGGTATTGGTGCGTATAATGTAAATGGCGATTACATCATGAATGGTACGCTGGACGTTGATCTGGATGATGCTGGCAACAGTGATGTCATTCGCGTTGTTGGCAATGTGTCTCTTGCCGGTGATTTGGCAATAAATGAACTGCCGGGCGCGTGGAACGGTAACAATATGTACACGCTCATCGACAATGATCAAAATGATGGTGTAATTGGCGCCTTCGCTAGTGTCAGCAACATGTTGGCCTTTCTAGACCCAACCGTGGATTACGCAGGCGGGGACGGCAATGATGTAGTTCTGACACTGACACGCAACAACACTGCGTTTACATCGGTGGCCACAACCCCAAATCAAATTGCGACGGCAGGCGGAGTTTCCACTCTAGACGGTTCGAATCTGGATTCGAATATTATCGTGAACGCAATTACCGGCCTCACAGCAGCTCAGGCTGCAGATGCGTATGATCAACTGTCCGGAGAAATACATGCCAGTGTCGGAGGCGCGTTGTTAGAGCGCAATGGCCGTGTTCTGGATAGTATTGGAGACCGGATCGCTAACGCATGGGTTATCACCGGTCGACACCAAGCATTGTTGAATAATGAAAGATTGGCGGCCACCGTTCGCGACAACAAAAGCACTCCGGAGGAGGAGGCTGCGGCATATTCTGATCTTCTGAACCAAAACACACTTAGTTTTTGGGCGCAGGGGTCTGGCGAGTGGCGCATGGTAGCATCAGACGGCAATGGCGCCGAGCAACAGACTGAGGCGTTCGATATGCTGGTAGCAACGGACGTGACCAGCAACAACAATCTATCGATGGGCATGGTCAGTGGTTACTCATGGATGCAACTTGATCTTGATGACCGCAACAGCACAGCAAAAGTGAAGACAGCAAGAAGCGCCGCTTACCTGACGCATCTTCGGCAGAATTGGCAGTCGAGTTTGGTTGGTTCCTACGCCTTCCACCAAATTGAAACTAATCGCAACATTGTCTTCCCAGGTTTCAATCGCTCCGCACAGGCAGAGTATCAAGCGCATGATTTGTCCATCGCAAGTCGGGTTGGTTATACGGCACGGCTATCTCAGATGTTCCTGCATCCATTCGTTGGCCTGAACTACACATGGCAACATCGTGACGATTTCGCGGAAACAGGCGCGGGTGCGGCAAATCTGGTTGCAGAAGCTGAAGACAGTCACTCTTTGAAATCGACAGTAGGTGTAAAGATTGTAGGCGAATATCGCACACGCGGTGCGACAGTAGCGACGGAAATTGAGGCAGCGTGGCATCATGAATTTGGTGATGTAGTGGGTGCTTCTACACAGAGCTTTGAGGAAGGAAGTGACATGTTTACAGTCAGGGCAGCCAAACCTTCTCGTGATAAGGTTGAACTCAATCTTGGTATACAGGCACGCTTTGACAATGGATTTGGTGCTTATTTTAACAGTAGCGCTACTGTGTCGGGAGAAGAACGCACACACGGAACCAAGGCAGGCATGAAAATGCAATTTTAACCATGATTGAATTGTTCACGAAAACAATTCCGTTGGAAAGAAACTGTTAAAAATCACAATGTAGATTGCGCGCAATAAAGTGAAGGGGAATATCTAAATGGCGACACGGCGCGCATTCCGAATTGAGCGATTGAGTTCGGAACTTCTGGGTACTGAGAACGGTGCACTGACAATGGAGGTGGTATCGCCTGAAACTTCTCAGCCAGAGGCAAAACCTTCTGGCGCAGACACCACCACTATTTTGGCAGCAATTGCCGATATCAAAAAATCTTTGTCGAATTCCGATGATCTGGACGCTCTTCGTGGCGACATTGAAAAGGCTGCCGCTATGAATGGCGAATTGAGTTCAATGCAGGATGCCATTGTTTCCACAAAACAGGAAATTGCCGCGCTACATGGCGGGGGATTTCAGGATGATAATCTGGGCCGTGTCACAAACGAGCTTGATGCAGTAGTTGAAGGCACAGAAGCTGCAACAGAATCTATTTTGTCCGCAGCTGAATCCATTGATGAGCTCGCCGGAAATCTGAGTGCGGCCCTAAGTGAACCTCACAGTGCTATGGCCTCGGACATTCAGGACAAGATTGTGGAAATATTTGAAGCCTGTAACTTTCAGGATCTCACTGGGCAACGTATTACCAAAGTCGTTCGTACTCTTGAGTTCATTGAGGATCGTGTTGGCAGCATGATGGAAATTTGGGGCGGAATGGATAGCTTCAAAGATGTTGAATCAAGTGTGGCCAAGCCTGAAGGTGATGCGGCATTGTTGAACGGGCCGTCTTTGGAAACAGATATTGATGTTGCCAATCAGGATGACATTGACGCTCTATTCGACTAGGCGCCCAAAAAATAAATTTATCAAGAGTGGCGGCTTT
>JBDWQA010000014.1:0-32613 GCA_039986835.1 Hyphomicrobiales bacterium | reverse complement strand
GGCTGTCGCCACGCCACCCACGACGGCCGCAGCCCCGGCCGCCGCCGCAGGGCATCCAGCACCGACTGTGCCTGCACATACTACGGCCGCGGCTATTCCAGAGCCAACGGCAGTAGCTGTGGAAATGCCGATTTGCAGGCCTTTTTTCACCCACTCCTCACCCTCGATTTTAAGGACTGCCACATGCAGTTCATTCCTGTTCAGGCAACGCCCTTGAGCAACCGGAAAAATATCAGTCTGCGTCGGGCGTGCATCCGGTTTCGTGTAAAGCGTTCCGCCTTTATCCCTGAAAACCTGATTGGTCTTGTACCATTCAACTTTCAGAACAAAGCCTGCTTTGTTCCAGACGCATTGTTTCGCTTCGGCAGAATGGCTCGCCGCATCTATGAATTGTGCTCCGGCCAATGCGGTTATACCAGCCAAAGACATCTTGATCATATGCATCGTTGATTTCATTCGTACAGCTCCATGTATTGGACTCAAAAATGGCGGGCATCTCTAAGAGGATTTGAGATCATCTCTCTGCTTGATGCCGAGAAGGACTCAACCAGTAACATTGATATTTTTTTCGTGAATACCTAATGTTAGGTATGCGTCAGTTTTAGTGACGGTAGATACTTTTGATTCAGAGCCCGTTAACTTCGAAAAATCTTTAAAACGAAGTTTTACATTTTAATAGCAAGTAAAAAAATGGCGGGTAATCCCTTGGGCAGCGCTATATTGAGTTGGCCATGAAGGTAATATCTAGAGCGAATTTGCAGGAGTTACCTAGTGGATGATTTTGCTGACGAGCTGAGACTTATAAACGACCTCTATCAGGCAGCTTTGGATCCGGCTTCATTTGAAAGTCTTCTCAATGAATGGGATCGGGCACTTCTTACTTCAACCGATGATCAGCCCCCTCAACTCGACTTATCTGTGATCGATCAGCATGCTGAGCGGGCGACAGAAATTCTTAGCAAGCTCGACCTGATCGCTCCATCAACGCCTGTTGTTTCTATGTCAGAGCGGATTGAGCAAGATCGGAATCCAGCGCTTCTTTTAAATGCGGATGGAGATGTAATTTCGAGGAATTTGTGGAGTGAAGCTTTTTTCGAACCAAAAATGAAAATGTCGCTCACTGACCTATTCATATCAGCCGAGATTTCTGAAGAGAAAGGTCGCGAACTCCTCAAACAACTTAAAAATGCGGATGGCCATGGAGAGGTGATAGGTTTTTTTCATATTCACAGTTGTGACGAAGAAAACCGGGTTTTCATGGTGCTGCTAACAACCCGATGTCCTGTCGACCACAGAGTGCGGGCGCTTTTGCGCACATTGTCAGGTCCCGCGAGCGCTAAAACTTTGGATGCGGTTCAAAAGCAGTTCGAACTAACTGATGCAGAGACTTCAGTCATCGGCAACCTGGTCAATGGAGATACTTTAAAACAGATCAGTGAAAACCGAGGCACGTCCATCCACACCGTAAGAACGCAACTAAAGTTTATTCTTGGAAAAACTGGCTTTACGTCGCAGACAGACCTGGTCCGACACATGTGTTTTCTACACAATTTCCAGTCACCAAATGCAATCTCTGCTGTTGGATCAGCAGCCTCGGCACGGGGTTCCGAAAGAGCTTGGCATACGCTGAGACTTCATAATGGACAAACACTTGACTATCTCATGCTTGGTCCGCCCGGCGGTCGCCCAGTTCTCTACCTTCACGGCATGATTGATGCCCTCGATTTCCCAGCAGAATTTCAACACCTTCTCGCCGAACAGAACATTTTACTGATCGCGCCCATTCGGCCCCATTACGGATTTTCAAAGCTCAAACCGGGCGAAGAAGACTTTTGTGCGTTTTTTGCCGAGTGTACTGCAGAGCTTCTTGATCACCTTTCAATTCGTCGCATTGTACTTTGTGGCCACATGGCTGGCACAGTTTACGGATTTGAATTTGCGAAACGATATCCAGATCGCGTGATTGGCCTCGTTTCGGTTGCTGGCGCGGTTCCTATGATTGAACACTGGCAATTTTCCGGTATGTCGAAAGGACACCGGATTGCAGGTCTTACAGCACGGCACTCACCGAAACTTCTGTCAATGCTGACAAGAGGCGCGATACGCCTTCTTCAAACTGGTCGTGAAAAATTCATGTTGAATTTATTCCTGCATGATTCTCCTAAAGATCGCGCTCTTGCAGAGCGTAGCGAATTGAGAAATATCCTTTTCAAGCGTTTCCACTTTATCACCGGTCAGGGAGAAACAGCGTTTGTCCACGACATCAAGCTTGTTTCTGGCGATTGGTCTAAAAGAGTGGGAGACTTTAAAATGCCCGTATCATTCGTTCATGGAACTGAGGATCATGTCGTACTTATCAAAGGGGTGGAGAGATTTGCATCTTGCTTTGAAAACACAAAATTTATAGCCGCCAAAAGTGCAGGCCAGTTGCTTCTATTCAGCCATTTTCCAGATGTGCTGCGTGAGATGAGCAACCTACATGCAAGCAACCATGTCGGTTGATAGCGAAAAGCGCGATAACCAATAGATAGGAATTGTCTCTCAGTTACCTCGGCTGACAAAGCCCCACTTAGCCGAAGCAGGGGATTGGTTTGATTTGGAAATTGAGCATTGGGAGCCCGAAGCGAAATTTGTCTCGAAACCAAATTCCGAACGAATATCTTATTGCTGAATGCTGGAGTGCTGCGGATGGAGGGAATGGTGAGGAGACTTTGTTATGTCCAATTCGAATCTCCCTATGATTGTCCCCTCTAAACGCGCTTGGAACAGAGGTCGCATCATCGGACAAAAGCAACCGCTGCTTCCAAAACATATATGGGCAATCCGCGTCCGGCTAGAATTGGCCGATGCTGTTCGCGATCTGGCGCTCTTCAATCTGGCCATTGATAGCAGGCTTCGCGGATGCGACCTCGTCAGGTTGAAAGTATCTGATGTTTACTCCGCAGGCTCAGTCAAAGAGCGATCAACAATTCTGCAGAGCAAGACCAAAACACCAGTTCGCTTTGAAACCATAGACGGCACTCGAAAATCGCTTCTGGAATGGGCCCACCTTTCGCTGATGACGGGACATGATTATCTTTGGTCTGGCCGCTCTCATGATCGGCTACACATATCGAGCCTCCATTATGCGAGGATGCTCAAAGAATGGGTCAAGTCGATTGGTCTGGAACCGAGTGCCTACGGCACCCATTCCATGCGCCGTACAAAGGTGGCTCAGATCTATCACAAGACTGGGAATCTGAGAGCAGTTCAATTGCTAATTGGACATACCAAGATGGACAGCACCGGGCGCTATCTCGGTGTTGATCTAGAAGGTGCACTTGCGATTTCAGAAAGCGTCGAGATCTGATTTAGGCTTGGGCTGGCTTCGATGTCAGCCCTTTGCTGCCGTTCGTCGGGCAGGATCGGCTCTCCCGATTGCAGTCATTCGCTGCATTTGCGAACAATAACTGGGTCAGGCGACCGCAATGCGGATAAAGTAACCAGATATTGAATTTGATGTTCGGTCTCAAATGCGTAGAAAATGCATCTTGCCGTATGGTTTTCTAATTTTGTAGTCAATTTAGAGGCGGAGGTTGAACTAAGTGCATTTTTTAAGCCTTGCCCATTCAATTTCGTAGCAGCTGAGTAAAGAAAATAACCCAAAAGTCTGCCCTAAGGTTTGCGGCCCCAGATGGCTTCATAGCTGCTGGTCTGCATCCCTTTACGTTCGCAAATGATCGCTATTCCTGCGAACGCCGTCCAGACGATGGCAATTGTGAGCCACATCCATTTGGGGGCGTTGACGAACCACAATCCCGATACAACACCCACTAAGCCGCTGAGCAGCAATATGTAGCCGAACGCCTTGTGTATTCCTTCAAACCAGATGCGCCGCGGTGTCATGTCGAAATGATCGCCGTGCAGGCCTCCGTCAGCTGATGGATCAGTGGGACCACCCTTGGTGCCTCGAAGATAGCCTGAGACAAATTGAAAGAGGCCGCCAAGGATCAGGAACCAACCGCAATAGTCGTGAAACTCATCCGGCCAAGCGAATGGCTTGTTGGTTATGATGATCGCAAAGCCGACAAGCATCAGCAGGACTCCCGCATGCTGAAACAGCAAGTGGGAATGCCACCAGAATTTATGGTCCAACTCCTCTGGCCAATTTTGCCTTGGGGTAATCTTGAAGTAGCGTGCAATCAATACGCCGAGTGGCAATAGCACACCCCACGCCAAAAACATCAACCGTCCATGCCACGCTTGATGGGTGGCAATGGCGTGTGCTTGGGACGTATCCATAGGGGTGAGAAGCCACGACAGGGTGGTGTCGGCCAGTTCAGGCACTAGCCTTTAACCGCACCTGCTGTCATGCCAGCGATTATCTGACGAGCAGCGAAAAAGGTGAAGAGAAGCGGCGGAATAACGATAAGGGTACCCATTGCCATGATGCGTCCCCACTCAACCCCTGTGTCGGTGATGAAGCCCGCAGCACCGACTGGCAAGGTGCGTGTCGTGCGACCGGTCAGCAAGAGTGCGAGGATAAACTCGTTCCATGCAATTCGGAAGGTGAAAATCCCTGCGACAGCATAGCCGGACTTCATGAGCGGAAACAAAACTTTGAAAAAAACCTGGAGAGGGGAGGCACCATCCACAATGGCGGCTTCCTCCAACTCCACCGGTATTTGCTTGTAGAAGCCGAAAAGCAACCAGATAGCAAAGGGCAGATTAAGTGCCGTGTAGAAGAAGGTCAGCACCGTCAAATCGCTGTTGAAACCTGTGAGTGTGACAAAGGCAAAGGCAGGCACCGCAAGCACCGCCGGGGGCACCATACGCACAAGCAGTGTGGCATTGGCCATGACGGTTCGCCCTGCAAAGTCAAGGCGAGCCAGAGCATAGGCGCAGAAGCCGCCGAGCAAAAGCGTAAGGAATGTGGACGATACAGCGACTATGATCGAGTTGGTCAAATAGCGGTCGAATTTGCCCCGCGTAACAATGTACTCATAGTTCTCAATTGTCGGGTAGAAAAAGAACCAAAGAGGTGTCGCATCCTGCACCAGAACATCGTCTTTAAGGGACGTGGCGACCATGACCCAAATTGGCGCAAGCGCGAAAAAGGCAAGGAACACAAGCGCGGTGTAGTGAAAAAGTTGACGTTGGAAAGTGTCGTTCATGTGCTCTTACCTTATACGTCGGACTTGCTTTTCATCGGGTTCGCTACAGTCAAAATGAACATGGAAATTGCGAACACGATCAAAATCAGGAGTACGGAAATGGCCGAGGCATAGCCCAATTGCTGGGTGTCGAACGCCCGATTGTAAATATGCAGCGACAAGAGCTCAGTGGACCGGCCAGGGCCGCCTCCGGTCATTATGAGCATCACTTCCATCCCGCGGAATACATCAATGAGGCGCATTAGAAGCGCGATCACGATAATCGATTTGATCATCGGTAATTTAACGAGAAAAATCTGTTGCCACCAATTTGCGCCATCAATCGTGGAAGCTTCCACGACTTCTGATGGTAGGGCCTGAAGCCCGGCAATGATGATGATGAAAATGAAGGGTGTCCATTGCCAGATGTCGGTGAAGACGATCGCGAAGAATGCAAGATTGGCATCACCCAACCAGACTTGGGGTTCAATTCCAAACCAAGCACCGAGATAGTAGTTGATCCAGCCAATGCGGGCATCGAAGAGATAGCGCCAAATTAGGCCAACCACCACGGGCGACACCATAAGTGGCAAGATGAAAATTGTACGGAAAAGGGATGCACCACGAATTGGCTTTTCTAGCAGTAGTGCGAGGCCAATACCAAGGATCATCTCTATGCTTATGGTCCAGAAACCAAAGCGCAATGTTACCCAAATGACTTCCCACACCTGCGGGTCTTGCACCATGCGCACGAAATTTTCGAAGCCAACAAAGGGTGCTTCACTTAATTTTCGGCCAATTTCCCAATCGTAAAAAGATAGATAAAATGCCATCACAACGGGATAAAGCAACCCGCCAAGCATGACCAAAACCGCTGGCGTGATGAAGGCATATGGCGTCATCATGTCAGATTCAAAGCGGGGCTTTTTCGACAATACGGGCGATGGAGCTGCGGTCAATTGAAAATCTGCCTACGGTTGAATAGCGCGTTAGGAGTTTCAGGCAAGGCCAGACTTAGACTTGCCTGAAATGGTTTGCTGAGGATGCCGAGATAGCAGATGCTATGCCCACTATCTCGGTATTTCCGGAGGAGTTACTTCCAGAGGTAGTAGCCGTTGCGTTCCATAATGGCGCGCGCCTTTTCGTTAGCTGCATCCATGATGGGTTGGATGGGTTTGTCTGTGGTAATCACCTCAGTCAGGGCTTGGCCTAGAACATCGATGTTCAACTCATTCCATTCTGGAATCAGCGGGCGCCAATCTGGGTCCGCGCATGGCAGTTGCTCGGCCACGACAGGGAAATCATCAAAGCCCTTGGTGTTGGCTTTCAGTGTTGAAATCCGCACAGGATCGCCGCCCAGTTCCACCATGCGCTGGTCACCTTTTTTGGAGGTGATGTATTGCAAGAACAGAAAGGCTGCTTCCTTGTTCGGTGCGTTGGCCGGAATGCCTGCCGCAAAACCGCCGGTTTCAGAGCCGCACCGCGAACCAACCGGATGCAGTGCATAGCCTACTTTGCCATCGATCTTGGAAAGCTTCGGATCGCGTGACATAGCTGCGATTTTCAATGTGTCGAGATGCATCGCCGCTTCGCCCTGCAAGAAAGCAGCAGCTGCTTCACCGAAGCCAAAGGTTGGAATGCCCTTTGGCCCAGTCTGTGCAACTTCGCGCAAAACTTGTGCTGCTTCTACCGCCTCTGGTGAATTGATCACTGGGTTCCACTGGTCGTCAAAAATTTTACCGCCGAGGGGTGCCAGGTGTAGAAGCCAAGCCGCCGTAACCTGATGACCTGTTTTACCGCGAGAAGTCAAAGCCGGAATGCCAGCATCGGCTAGTTTCTTCATCGCCGCGCGAAGGTCATCATAAGTCTTTGGCACGTCAATGCTTTGTTCTTCGAAGATGTCTTTGCGGTAGGCGAGGATAGAGGTTTCAGCACCAAATGGCACACCATACATGGCGCCTGAACTGCCGGGCATGTAGCCTTTTTTACCGCCAACAATGCCTCCATTTTGCAAGTATGCATCAGCAATATCGTCAATGTCGTAGTTAGGGTCGACGAGCGAGCCGCTGGTGTGGAACTGAGACAAAGGTGTCAAAAGACCTTTAGAGACATATTCACCCTTCCACATAACAACCCAGCTTACGACGTCATACTCGCCTTCATCTTTGGACATTTCTAAAAGTTGGCGGTCGCGCAGTTTGAGGTATTGCAGGGCGTCGATTTCTACCTCAATGCCAGTTTCTTCGGTGAATTCTTCCACCAATTGTTCAGCTTTTTTGAAGTGACTCAACGCTGGCCAGGAAACCACAATCGTGGTGCCCTTGTACTTTTCGTAAGGATTGGCTGTCGCCACGGTGGCCAAAAGCGCCAAAGCGCCTGCGGCAAGCAGTCCTTTTTTGAGTATGGATGTCATATTTTCCTCCCGTTAGTTGCATTTCATGCGCAGTAAGGAGCGCTCTAGGGAACGCCCAATTGAGTTGCCTAGTTGGCCAGAGCTTCTCCTGTGTTCTGGTCAAAAAGATAAAGCCGTGATGTGTCGAAGAAATATTGTCCATCGCGCAAAAGATCTGATTCCGGACCAACTTCGACAGCGGCAGTGACATCCTGTCCACCGAGATTGGCGGCAAGATATTGGCTGGAACCGATGTATTCGGACACCTTCACCGCGAGATCGACAGGTGCAAAAGCGTCGTTGCGAGCTTCGACCGAAAAGTGTTCGGGACGCAGTCCCACTATGATGTGTTTGTTGGAGTGCTTGTTGGCAGAGGCCTTTAGGCGCTCTGGAACCGGAAGCGCAAAGCCTTGTCCTGCAACCTGCAATGTTCCGGCCTCTTCTTTCAGCTCACACGGCATTAAAGTCATGGATGGTGAACCGATGAACGTGGCAACGAAGGTGTTGACCGGATTGTTATAGACAACTTTCGGTGATCCGACCTGCTGCACAAGACCATCTTTCATAATCACGATCCTGTCGGCCATGGTCATCGCCTCGATCTGGTCGTGGGTCACATAGACCATGGTGCGCTCAAGTTTTTTGTGCAGCAGCGCCAGTTCTGTGCGCATGGAGGACCGTAGCTTCGCATCCAAATTGGAAAGTGGCTCGTCAAACAGAAAACAATAGGCGTCGCGTACAATGGAACGACCCATGGCAACGCGCTGACGCTGGCCACCCGAGAGATCTTTAGGCTTGCGGTTGAGGTAAGGCCCAAGTTCCAGCATGTCTGCTGCAATTTGAACCCGCTCGTCAATTTCCGATTTTGGTCGCCCCGCCAACCGCAATGCAAAGGACATATTCTGCGCAACATTCATGTGCGGGTAGAGTGCGTAGGACTGGAAAACCATAGCGATGTCTCTTTCCTTTGGGCGAACCCAAGTCACATCCCGGCCAGCTATGTCTATGCGGCCTTCGGAGACTTTTTCCAAACCGGCGATCATGCGTAGCGTCGTAGACTTACCGCAGCCGGAAGGCCCTACGAGCACCACGAATTCCCCTTCCGCTATATCTAGATTGAGGTTGGGAATAACGGTTGTGGAGCCATAAGACTTCACCACATTGGTCAGTTGCACACCGCTCATATCTTTAAGCACCTCCCAATGCTAAATTTGCCTTTCCCGCGTCTGTTCACGCGGCAAAGTAAGAGAATTCCTTAGGCACACGGATCGATCTTTCCCACCATTGTTCGCACTCTTCTTTAGTGGCGTTCGCAAGATCGATTGTGTTCCAGATGAAGGCCTGTTCCATTTCGTGGCCTAGTTCCAACATACGGTGGGCCACACGGGTTTGATGAACGGACCAGCCTTCCAATGCGTTGTCCAACGACTGCTCGCCTGCAAGCGCTGCCACCAAATCCCTAGCGTTGGAAAAACCTTTGAAAACGCCAGATCCTGTCATGGGTTGCACCATCATGCCCGCATCGCCGATGAGACATATGCGGCCCTTTCGATAGGCGGGCAGTGCGCAGGTGTAGATCAATTGGATCTGATTGTCGGTCGATTTGGAAAGAATATCGCCATAGTAGGATGGCAATTGTTCCGCCATCATCGCTTTCAGTTCGGCGTCTTGTTCAGCGCGCATGGCACCCGCAGGAATGCTGCCATTGCGTCGATTTCCTTCGTTGTCCAGCATGAATTGTTCAAGTTCATGCTCTGGCATGGGAATGTAAGCAGCCCAATTGATGACGCGCTCGCCGGGTTTCATGGATCCGTTCCGATTTGGGATTACGAATGAAACAAAACTGCCGTCGATGTTCTTGTAGGAATAGCGAGGATGATCACGTAGGGGATCAAAGTCCTGTACTTGGTTTTCTGATAACACGCCACGCCATACCGTATAGCCGCGATAGCTTAGTGCGGCATTTGGGAAGATAAGCTTGCGTCCGGTAGATTGGTATCCGTCTGCAAAAAGCACCAAGTCAAATGTCAATGTGCGGCCGTCAGCAAGCTCCAAATCAGCCCCGTCGCCCGTATCCATTGCATTGACTACAGTTGTACCGCGCAGATAGCTGCTGTCGGGTACACGTTTTTTCAAATTCTCCCAAAGACCACCCCAATTGACACAATGCATGTCTAAGGGCTTCGTGAGAGGACATCGGCCGACATATGAATCATCATCCGAGATTTTGGACATCTTCAATGTGTGGAAAGGAGAGGCCGGAAAGTTGGCATCAAGAAGGTCGAGGGCTTTAAGTTCTTCCAGCACGGTACGCGATGTTGTCAGTCCACCGCCTCGACCAAGAAGGCCACGCTGAGAGCGCTCAAGAATAGTAACGTCATGGCCTGCGCGTTTTAATAGGATGGCAGCAATGCAACCGGACAAAGAGCCGCCAACCAGACCGATTTTCAAATTGCTGACCTTGCTCATTGTTTGCGCTCGCTCCTCCTTGGCGTTGCCCCGTTCAAAAAGCGTATACAAAATTTCAGAGCCATTCTATTGTTAGATTGTTAGCGCCTAACAATTAGGACAGTAAGATTGTCTCAATATAAAAAACGTATTACTTTAAAGGATGTAGCTCAGGTTGCGGGTGTTTCGGAGATGACCGTATCGCGCGTAATGAGGGGCACGGATACTGTTTCCAAGCGGACGCAGAAAAAGGTTTTGGCCATTATTGACGACCTTGGCTATGTTCAAAATCGTATGGCAGGCGCCTTGGCAAACGCCCGTTCCAATCAAGTTGCCGTCCTGATTCCGTCTCTCTCAAATCAAGTCTTCAACGAGGTCATGAGCGGCATATCGGAGGAGCTCGACCGAGAAGGCTATCAAGCCGTGGTTGGCATCACCAACTACAGTTTAGAGAAGGAAGAAGAGCTCATTTATTCTATGATGTCATGGCGCCCAGCTGGGATTATCGTAACCAATACCCATCACACGAAAAGGGCAAGGAATGTCTTGTTGAATGCCGGTGTGCCGGTTGTGGAAATGATGAATATCACAGATAGGCCCATTGATATGTGTGTGGGTTTTGATCATGGGGAAGCAGGCCGTGCTCTTGCCTTGCATTTACTCAAACGAGGGTATCACAGATTTGGCTATGTTGGATGGAATGAACGAGATTTTGCCGCCGCAACACGGTTTGACGCTATTGAAGCAGAATTGAAAAAAGCAGGATGTTCCATTGTTGCACCAAATCAGTTTGAGCGACCGCCGAATCTGGCAACTGGAAAGCTTGGTCTCGCCAACCTTCTAGCGCTCTCGCCAGACATTGATGCTGTCTATTTCTCTAATGATACCGCGGCGATGGGCGGTCTGATGCATTGTCTTCAACATGATATTTCTGTGCCCAAGAGTCTAGCGATCGCCGGCTTTACTGGCCTTGAAAGTAGTCAACACTTGCCATTGAGGCTGACCACCATCCAAACAAACCGATATCAAATCGGCCGTCTTTCAGCGCGAGGGGTATTGGCCAGACTTGCCAACCGTCAGCCTAAGAAAGTGCTGGATCTGAAGTTTGAATTGGTCGAGGGAGAAACTTCATAGTTGATCCCGCATATGCAGTCGCAGCTGCGCTCCTGTCTTTGGTGCTTTGTCACTTCGCGTGGTATTCAAATTCGAGTGTCGAATTCTCCGCAACAAGCGATAACGTTAGAACGAAGTATGTGCGTTCTAGACTGGAATTGCCTTTTCAGAATTAATCGGCAACCGACTGGAAAGGGCTCGAAGCGGATTGCGGCAACAACTCGTCCGTGCTGCAATGTTTATGCTGAGTGTCGGAGCGCTGTGGTTGGAGGGTATGGTTTAGGAGACTTTGTATGTCTGCTTCCAACCTTCCCATGATTATACCTTCAAATTGAGCTTGGAACCGAGGTCGAGTAATTGGCCGAAAGAGGCCGCTTTTACCTAAGCATGTCTGGGCAATCAGAGGGTGGCTAAAGTTAGCTGAAGCAGTGGGTGTCTGGCGCATTTCAACTTGACCATAGATGGCAAGTGAAGGGGCTGCGATTTGGTGGGCGTGAAGGTGTCGGATGTTTATTCGGCGGGATCAATAAAGAATGAGCATCCATCTTACAGAGCAAATGCAAAACACCGGTGCGTTTCGAAATTGCGGGGGGGACACGTACATTATTCATTAATTGGATCCATCACCCACAATGTTTGCCATGACTATTTCTGGCTAGGCCGGCTCCATGATCGACTTCATATTTCCGCACGGCAGTATGCTCGCATGCTCAAAGAATGGGTGAAATCAATCGGCTTGGAGCCAAATGCATACGGCACTCATTCAATGCGGCAGACCAAAGTTGCTCAAATCTACCGCAAAACCGGCAACCTTACGTCCGTTCAATTGCTGCTTGGCCATACAATGATGGACAGCACCGTCCGCAATCTCGGCGTTGATCTAGAAGACGCACTTGCAATTTCAGAAAGCGTCGAGATCTGATCTAGACTTGTGCCGGTTTCAATGTCGGTCCGATCTGCCTTTCGTCAACGCAAATGACAGAAGTGCGAAGTAGTCATTCGTTGCAAAGCAACGAGCCGAGCAAGTTCCGATGACAGCAATGCGGACCTTTCGGGCCTTCGTTTCCGTTACGCCAACGACTGCTTTCTGCTTGTGTGAGGCTCTATGGCATCGTGGTTTTTCGCAGTCAGTCACATTTGTATTCCTCCACCTTCGAAGAGCCATTTTTGTGCAAGGGCATAATCAACAAAAAGTCTGGCAAGACTGTCACGTGGCGCGTTAGCCGGATAAACCGCGTAGACATCGACGGGTCTCAGTCTTACATTTGGTAGCAATTCAATCAGTTTTCCCGTCCTGAAGGCATCGGCAACCAATGGGTATGTTTCGATCATAAAACCCATACCATCCTCTACAAAGGTCCGGGCCATCGCGAAATTGTCGCAGGTCGCAATCGATCGCGGTTCGCGCGTGGGAGCTGATCCATCAAAAGTTGTTGCGATACTAGCCCATGGGATCGCGGGACAAGCGATGCGGTCCCAATCGGCAAGGTCATCGATGGTCTTAAGTGGCGGCCGCGCTCGGGCATAATCGGGAGACGCAAAGATGCAGAACTCCAGACTGCCAAGTTTACGCGCTTTGTAGCTGCTGTCGTCGAGGTCTGTCATACGACCGCGTATGGCCACGTCATAGTGAGATCCCTCCAGACTGACATTCTCGTCTGACAAGTGAAGGGTCATTTGCACCTTGGGGTAGGCGCGAGCGAAACCGGCATAGAGCTCTGAATATGGACGTTCAGAGCTTGAGGCATTCGCTGTGATTTTCAGTGTACCAACAGGTTGCTCCACACGCAGATTAATTGCGGCAAGACCTTCTTGAGCCGCAGAGGTCATTCGCTGACTGGCGGCGAGCAAGTCTGTGCCTGCATCGGTCAGCGACATACGTCGTGTTGAACGATAAAGAAGCGGCAAGCCAAGCTGTCCCTCCAGCTGGGTAATATGGTGGCTAATCACCGACGGAGACAAATTCAGTTTGCGGGCGGCCCCACGGAATGAGCCTAGCTCAGCCACTGCCTGAAAAATTGCCATCGCGCGCAGTTGGTCAATCATTGTTCGATCCAATCGAATTATAAAGCGGATAATATATATCTTATCCGACAGTTGATTTTGCGCAATCCTTGCTGAAGTCGCGAACAAGCAGCAGGTAACACAGAAAAAGGAAATAGGATCATGACTTTGATGGTTTCAATTGCGCGCATCTCTCACAAACCAGACGCTTCAGAGCTTGAGGCATTCCATGCGGAACATAACGCTTTGTTGGGCGACTACGCCGGACCAGCAAAAATTTTGGATGACCCCAACGATCCGAACCAAATCGCCGTTGTCGTCGATGTTCACGACCTCGAAGGTTTGCGAAAGGCGACCCGCACGTCAGAAGGTGACGCCATGATGCGGAAATACGGGTTCCTTGAACAACTGTCATTTTTTCTAGAGTCCTGAGGGAAGCTGTAGGCTAGAGCCTTCGAGCGTCGCCGCCGCTGAACTGGCGGCGACCAAAGTATCTTGATGGAACACGCCCATGGGTCATACAGCTCTAGGTAGATATGGGCTCGAAACGAACTTCGGCTTGGCGGATAAAACAGATGTTCGCTACATATGAACCAAGGTCCGCTTTCGGTCTCCCATACTCGATGATAACTTTTGAACTTAAAACAAGGGAAGGTGAAGGCATGGGTATGCTAATTGACGGAAAGTGGGATGAAGCAGCTGACCGTTCGATGGTTTCTGGCAGATATCGGCGTGAGCAAAGCGCACTTCCAACATCAATTGATGCGGAAGTGTTGAACGATGCCAACATGGCTAAAAGTCGTTTTTTTCTCATTGCCTCTGCAAGTTGTCCATGGTCTCACGGCGCGGTCATCGCGCTTGTCCTTTCAGGTCTGAGAGACATTATTGAAATTCAATGGGCCGGCGGAGAACGTCTCGAAGGATATGGTTTGCTACCTGGCGGACCACTACCTAATCGCGCTGATTTCCAACATGTTCATCAGTTCTACACATCAACGATTGCCGATTACACGGGCCGTTCAACGGTACCGATACTTTGGGATGCCATACAGAAAAAGGTTCTTTCCAACTCATCTGCAGACATTATATTGGCATTTGATAGACTAAGTTCGACAACCAATCTTCGACCAGCAGGGTTAGAGAACGAAATCGACGAACTGGTACAGTACATTTTTGACGGCCTGTCCAACGCCGTCTACCGAGCAGGCAAGTCTCAGAGACAAGACGAGTATGATGAAGCAGTAAACAGTGTATTTGGCACGCTGGATGCTCTTGAGGCGAGGTTGGGCGATCAAAAATTCTTGTTCGGAAGCGATCTAACACAAGCTGACATCAGGCTATTTGCTACTCTTGTGCGGTTTGACACAGTTTATGCCACGCATTTTCGTTGCACGCGCAAAAGGCTTGTGGAATATCCGCGATTGTGGCGATTTACTCGCCGGATTTTTCAGATGCCCGGTGTTCAACAAACAGTAGATTTTGACGAAATTAGATATGGCTACTATGTGAACGATGGCGATCACAACCCGAGCGGAATCATAGGGCAACAGCCAGAGATTGACTGGAGCAGTCGAGAAGGCCTGTCTGAATAGCCGCCATTCACGCATTGTCCAGCATCAGTCAATGTGGGCTCAGAGCTGCCAATTGCAGGTCATAAAAGCTCCTCGGTTAGCGGCGCTAACGGCCCTTAGCGAGCCTTGAAGTAATCTACAATGAGTGACTGGTTTTGAGCCCGACGTGACCGATGCTGCGCGTTGTTCGAAAGGCTGATTATCAGGAAGACGTTATCCGCATAACCGCTTCCCTCGGCATAGTTCTGAGAAATTTCTCAATCGGAAAGCTTGTGAATGCTCTAAACTGGATAAGCGCGCGGCATTAACTCATACGGATGTTTCCACCCATCTGTTGCGGCGATGCGATCTAACCAAGCATTGATATTTGCGTAGATTCCCAAATTCTGCTCCAATTCTTCGCCATAATAGAGATATCCGCACAAAGAAATGTCAGCGATTGAGAGCGTTGGTGTGGCAATGAAATCTCTGTCGGCCAGGTGTTTTTCGACAATCTCAAGTGATTTCTTTATTCTTCCGTGCAGGTAGTTGGTTACTTCGGTGTCGCCGGTTTTCATAAACCGCAGGGCAAACCTGCGCGTTGCCATATAGCTGGTGAATTTGTGGTTATCGAATAATATCCAGCGCAAGATTTCGTATTCTTCCAGCTTGTTGGCCGGCCCGAACTGCCCGGTTTTTTCTGATAGATATTTTAGAATGACACCTGTTTGCGATAACCTCAGATCCTTATGCTCGAGCACCGGGATTTCGCCAAACAGGTTAATGTCTCGGCGAAATTCTTCTGTGCTCATCTCACCATTGGGAAAATCGATCAAAATTGATGACCAGTCCAGACCGCACAATTCGAGCATCAGGGCTGCCTTATAGGCATTACCGGATTCAGCTAAACAATGTAGTTGATATTCGCTCATCTTCTTTAGTCCTGCAAAAGGTGAATCATATGTTAGACAGAGATTTACTATGTTCGCCATTTAGGGACTGGCCGTTTTCGGACCTGTACGGCCTGCCGGTCTGGTGTCACGTCAGGTGAATTGCTACGATCCTTGTCATGCTTGATTTTGACACATGTAATGCTGCGCGACTAAGGCGCGATCCAAGCTTTGATGGAAAGTTCTTTACTGCTGTTAAAACAACAAGAATCTACTGTCGTCCGGTCTGCCCCGCGAAACACTCACTTACGAAAAATGTAAGTTACTACCCAACCGCTGCTGCGGCGGAGCGTGATGGTTATCGTCCTTGTCTACGTTGTCGTCCGGAGACTGCACCATTTGGTGCTGCGTGGAATGGAACAAAAACAACCGTTGAACGCGCCCTGCGATTGATCGATGAGGGGGCACTGGACACGGGCAATGTCGAGGATCTCGCTGATCGGTTAGGGGTCGGCGCACGACATTTATCTCGGTTGTTTGCCAAACATATAGGCGCATCGCCACTTCAAACGGCTCAAACCCTTCGTGTTGGACGCGCCAAGAAGCTGCTGGACACCACGACACTTCCTATTACTGAAGTCGCTTTCCAAGCAGGTTTTGGCAGTGTGCGACGCTTTAATGCTGCTTTTGCGAAACTCTATGGGCGCTCACCTTCCTGCATCCGCAGGGGAAAGCGGACCTTTGCTGAAACCAGTTAAGGGTCCGCTTGGTCCAGTTTGCTGTCGCTAGTTCAATATGCAGCGAAGTTCTGCTCTCCGGTCATTGGGCCGGTTACTGCGCTACTTTCAGCCGCTATGCGAAATCACTTTCGGCAATTGAATATGTAGAAACCAGTGGCATGCCCTCAGCTCCTTATGCTCAATACCAGTATCTGGTATTGCTGTAATCCATCTAGGGACGCATAGCTTAATTTCATGCAAATGCGGTTCGTTGTTGTCGCCCACCGCGAAAGGCTGCAAAGAGCCCTCAATTCCCAAAATTGAACATGTCGCAAATAGGCTGGGTGAGTGTGCAGTCACTTTACGGGAATGGCCGAATGCCGAAGTTTCAGTTCATCTATCATCACACGGAAAGCGGAACTTGATCAATTTCGTAAAGTTCCCACCAACTTCCAGAAAGTAGCTCTTCGTTGCTGAAAACGCTGTATATCAAACTAGCTGACTCAAGCCTATTTTAGAAAAATGACCTTCAAACGGCCCAAATCGGGTTAAGGCGTAATGTCACCTGCTGTAATATGTTATCACAATTAAGGACATAGTTGGCTCATAGTCCTATTCACTAAAAGCTTGATGTAGCGAGCGGTTATTCACACACCTCAATGACATACGCGCATATCAAGTCTAACAGCCAATGAATTTAGAAGACTCCAGAAAACCGCCCAGGGATTCATTGTTTGTCTCCTGCATCATTTATTCAGCTTGCGAAAATAGTCGTATATTTCCGGTACGTTGCTATCACCCATGCCAGCATCCATGGCTGCTTGAAGGTTAGAGGACGTACCTTCAGCTATCTGTGCACGCGTGCCCATGTCCTCAATCATTTGGATAAAATACGCGATATCCTTATTGGCGTTTGAAATGGAAAACCCGAGATCGCTCACATCATCTACCGCATAATTTTTGCAGAACTGCATGAAGGGTGAATTTGATGGTCCTGCCGACATGATGTCGAAAAGCTGTTGACGATCAACGCCCGCGCGTTCTGCTACCGCAAAAGCCTGGCTCATGGTGCAAACCGTTGTCATGCCCATAAAGTTGTTGATTAGTTTGGTGACATGTCCGGCGCCGAGTGCGCCAAGATGAAAGACATTCTCGCCCAGAACATCAAGAACCGGCTTAACTTTGTCAAAGGTTGCCATGTCACCCGCTGCCATGATGTTCAACAGACCATCTTTTGCATGAGCAGGCGTGCGCCCCAGTGGCGCATCGATCATGCCTGCATTCTTTGCCGCAAGATCAGTGCCAATTTTTTGGGTGGAAGCTGGAATAGATGTGCCGAAATCAATCACTGTGGCACCTTCTTTGATGCCTGCCAAAATACCACTATCTCCGTAGATCAGACTTTCAACAACGTCGGATGTTGTTACGCAAAGCATCACAATGTCGCTGGATTCTGCAAGTTTTTTGGGCGTATTGACCTCAATAGCGCCCCGCGCTTTGGTTTTTGCCACAGCATCTTTGTTGCGACCCATGACAACCAGATCAAAACCGTTGGACTGTAGGCAATCGACCATATTTCCACCCATAAGGCCGAGACCGATGAAACCAATGACTGGTTTTTTCATTTTTAGCTCCTGAGATAATTTCTTCATGTTTGATTTTGATTCAGTGCTTGAATGCCAGCCTCAGCCACCTTCAAGTCTTGTTCAGGTGAACCGGAACTGACTCCAATGCCGCCGACAACTTCGCCATCACTAAGCACTGGAAGCCCGCCTGCCACGACAACCATACGTCCGCCCAATGCGGAAGAAATGCCATGCGCTGGTTTGCCAGGTTGATTGACCTCTCCGAGCACGTGGGTGCCTTTCCTGATGCCGGTTGCGGTAAAGCTCTTGTCGATGGCTAGATTGATACTGGTAACCTTGCCTCCATCCATCCGTTCAAAAGCGACCAGGTTACCGCTTTCGTCTGTGATTGCGATGCACATAGGTACACCAATTTCTTCCGCTTTTGCCCGCGCACCCGCAATCAACTCATAGGCATCTTGTATGTCTAGCCGTTTGATTGTCAGCATTGGAAATTCCTCCGTAGATCAGTTGTTGCGTAAGCTTGGCAGCGCTAGTGAACTTTTGGGTTGGATTATACGGTCTCGACTTCGACGACCGCAGGCCTAACCCAAGCGCAGCCAAACGAAGTAGGTCGCCCCAGTAAATTAGTCATGCAACAATAAACTCGCTTAAAGAAAGTCGTCGCGGCGTGGTGTGAAACAGTCCACCAGAGTTCCAGGCTCCAAACACACACAACCATGCACTGCATTTGTTGGGATCACAAAACTGTCTCCTGCTTTCACTTCACTTTCGACTCCTGCTATCGAGAACCGAAAGCGCCCTGACTCTACATAGGTCGACTGAATGTGAGGGTGATTGTGCAGCGCACCTTCAGCGCCTTCTTGCGAAAACCGGAAAGCAACGACCATCAGTTCGCTGTGGTCTGCGAGTACCTGCCTTGTCACGCCAGGATTAGTGTCTACGACGGGAAAATTGGTCATGCGGTTCCTCGAACAGGTCTGTCATTGTCAATGTTGAACTTCATTCCATCCAGCAATTCCTCAAGATCGGGACGTGAGGCTGGACCGTTGGAAATATCAACAAGCATCAGCGAGCCATCTGGGCGCAGTGCAAATGTTCCCGGCTCCGCAAATCGTGTTGTCGTTTCCGCGTCTGAAAGCGGGTCAGAAACATACAGACCAAGGGAACGCATCTGCGGCTCCGTGAGGCCATAACAAAGATCAAATTTCCACCCGAACTCTGCTTGGTCGGCCAGCGCTTTTTCTTTGGTATCGGCAGAGACCACAACTACGTCCATCGCTTCGCTCCATTGAGGCAGCGCGTGACTCAGTTTGTTCAAGTACTTTTTGCAACGCGGGCAATGCTTGCCGCGGTAGACAAACAAAATCGTCCAGCGGCCTGTTGGGACGCCCAGGGTGATGCTGCCTTCGCCGTCTACTCTAGCAAGAGAAAGTTTGTCGATGATCGCGCCAACGCGCGGTTTTGCATTTGTCATTTTGATTTCCTGAAGGTGAAATGGAATTCAGACCAGCTTGGGCCGTTCCTGCTCGAAATAGGTGGAATGGGTTTTGTGGATGTCGTTGATTGTTTCATCTAGCCTTGAAAAGTGCAGCCGAGCGACTGACGTGGCATCTGGCAAGTCGCCACGTCTCAGCGCATCTGCAAGTTTATTGTGATCATCCAGCAGAGTTGCGAAATTGTCCCTACGGTCGAGGCTCAGAATGCATAGCCTGTCGACTTTCTTTTTGCACTCTTCAATCGTATCGAAGGCCATCGGAAGACCGCCCAAGTCGCAGATTAACTTGTGAAATTGATAATCCAGAGTATGGAATTGTTCTGGCTGCTCATTTTCAACTGCGCTTTTTTGTAAAGCCAGATTATCATCAAGAATATCTGCGCATTCGGCATCCCAAACCGTGCAAGCGGTGCGGACAACTTCCATCTCGACCGCCAGTCGGACAAATCGTGCGTGAGCAATGTGTTTCATGGAAAATCCACGAACTTCAGTTGCTCGTTGCGGACGAATTAGCAGCAGATCCAAGTTTTCCAATCGGTTGAAAGCATCACGAACAGGCTGGCGAGAGACGCCAAAGCGCTGTGCAATTTCGCTCTCTGATAACTTTGCGCCAGGGAGCAATGTCAAAGACGAAATGTCATCGAGCAGCTTTTCGAACACGACATCCGTGGTGGTGCGTCGTTCAAATGTTTCCGCTGCATTTTGCATGTCGTGTTCTCACAATCTCACATTGACCTAGCAATGACATATAGGATGATTCCGCCTTATTCGACCCAGTTTTGTGGCCTATTTTCACCATTCAACTGCGCCATATTGACTGCATTCATCCGCAAACTCCTCACGACGATAGCCGTATAAAGAACTATTGACAATACTAGCATACTAGTCTTCTAATATATTACATACACACATGCTGGAGCGAAGATTTGGCAAGTTGCTACGTAAATTCTCTGGAGGAGCCGATTCCCAAATGACTTCCATACAGGCAAAAGGCGCTCACAATCACGCTGGCAAGGCCGCAATTGTAACAGGCACTGGCAGAGACATTGGACGGGCAACCGCTTTGAGTCGCGCTGCTTGTGGTCAGCCGTGGCGATCAACGACCATAGCTCGTGAGAAGGTGCTGACAGTTCGGTTCAAGAAATTGTTGCCTCAGGTGAGACAACCTTTGCCATGCGAGGCGACATGACATCCGCGGAAGATGTTGCTGCTCTGGTTGAACGGACCGCAAAAGAAACTAACGGAGAGATCAACATTCTAGCTCATCTGAAGATGTAGCCCATTTAGTGGCATATCTGGCTTCTGATGAAGCTTCATTCATTACGGGCACCAACGTCGACATCAACGGCGGAGTGCTCTTTTCGTGATAAGCTCGCGCTTATGAATTTATATACGACTTCAACACCCTAGGGAGGAATACAATGCTAAAATCACTTTCAACAAAACTGCTCGGAGCAGCAGCTGCCCTTACGATGATGGCTGTTTCAGCTTCCGCCGCAGACTGGCGCGCATGGAACATTCACAACGAAGGTCACCCAAACTTCGGCGGAATGAATAAATTTGCAGAACTCGTTGCAAAAGAAACTTCTGGCGAAGTTAAGGTCCAGGTTTTCCATGGAGGTGTGCTTGGTTCACAGCCAGATGCTATTGAGCAGGTTCGTATCGGTGCAATCGAAGTCGGTAACTTTAACCTTGGTCCGATTGGTCCGATGGTCAAAGAAGCCAACCTCGTTTCCCTTCCGTTCATCTTCAAAAGCGTGCCGCACATGTTCCGCGTGCTTGACGGCGAAGCCGGTGACATTATGGCGAAAGCCATGGCAGATGCAGGCATAATGCCAATCGCATGGTTCGATGCTGGTGCTCGTTCTTTTTACGCTCAAAAGGAGATCAAAACACCTGCCGATGTTAAGGGTTTGAAAATCCGCGTGATGAATAACAACCTCTACACGGCAATGATTTCCGCGATGGGTGGCAACCCGTCTCCAATGGCATTCTCGGAAGTTCAACAAGCGCTCAAAACCGGCGTTGTGGATGGTGCGGAAAACAACTTCCCATCGTTCAAGAACGTCGGCCACTTTGAAGTGACTAAGAACTACTCGCTTTCCGAACACCTGATCATCCCAGAGTGTATCTGCGTGAACACAGCCAAGTTCAACGCTCTGTCACCTGAGTTACAGGCAAGTGTCCGTAAGGCTGCCGAAGAAGCTGCGGTATTCCAGCGTGAGCTTTGGTCTGTTCAGTCTGGTCAGGCTCGTAAAGACGTTGAAGCTGCTGGCATCAAGGTCAACGAGATTGCCGACAAAGCACCGTTCCAGAACGCAATGGATTCGGTTTACGCTGACTATCTGAAAGCTAACCCAGACATGCAGAAGCTAGTGGATCTGGCTAAGTCTACAGACTAAGCCTTGGTTTAGAAAACAGACAATGCGCTCGGCATCCATTGTTGGTGCCGGGCGTTTTTTCCAGGGGAGATGAGAAATGCGCGAGTCGGGGGAACCACCTGCATTTTTGCAGAAAATGGCTAGTGTTTACAACCTGATTTCGCGTGTCTGTATTGTCATCGCTGGCATCGCGTTAGTGGTTATGACCGCAATATTCGCTTGGCTAGTTTTTGGACGCTACATCCTGAACGATACACCGACTTGGGCTGAGCAAGTCTCGTTGCTCCTCATCATGGTCATTTCTTTTTTTGGTGCTGCCGTAGGCGTGAACCAAAACCGGCATCTATCTGTCGTAATTTTTCGAAGCATCGTCCCGCAATGGCTGCGCATCTGCTTCGTGTTGACCTCCGACGTTTTGATGATGGTCTTTGGCGGCATGATGTTCTGGTACGGCATGCAACTCACCCAGTTCAAATGGAATACGCTTATCCCATTGATTCAAGTGTCGGAAGGGTTCCGTTCGATACCTCTCACGATTTGTGGTCTGTTAATATTCCTGTTTTCCTTTGGTCACATACTCCGAATTTTTCTTGGGCGCGACGAGCGCGAAGACAGCATTGAATAGAGATTGACATGGGTATTCTACTACTTCTAGGCGTCTTTGCGTTTTGCGTGATCATTGGAACGCCCGTTGCATTTGCGCTGGGCATCGCGGCGTTGTTCGCATTCTGGTTTGAGGGGCTGCCACTTCTCATCGGTTTTCAGCGCATCATCGCAGGGATTAATGTTTACGCATTTATGGCCATCCCGTTTTTCATCTTTGCAGGGGAACTCATGTTCCACGGCGGGATTGCAATCAGACTGGTCCGGTTTGCCCAAGCAGCCGTAGGTGCCGTGCGCGGCGGTCTTGGCGTGGTGAACGTGCTATCTTCAATGCTGTTTGGCGGCATTTCCGGATCGGCTATCGCGGATATTTCGGCGCTCGGATCAATTCTCGTGCCTGTGATGAAGGACAAGGGATACGACGCTGACTATGCCGTTAACGTGACGGTAACGTCTTCTATAGCCGGTATCATCATTCCACCCAGCCACAACATGATCATTTACGCGCTGGCGGCAGGAGCAGGTGTTGCAGGATCTGTCTCCATATCCAAACTGTTTCTAGCTGGCGTTGTGCCTGGCATATTGATGTGCGTTTGTCTCGCTTTTGCCGCTTATCTTGTGGCAGTTAAACGGGGCTATAAGGCCGAAAAATTTCCCGGCCTGACCGCGCTCTTTATGACCTTTTTATTTGCGGTTCCTGGTCTTCTGACAGCAGTCATCATCGTCGGCGGGGTGTTGTCCGGCATTTTCACGGTTACAGAATCCGGTGCATTTGGTGCGATGTATGCGTTGTTTGTGACGCTATTCGTCTATCGCAGCCTGACGTGGGACGGCTTCAAAACCGCTGTCGTATCGTCGGTGCGAACAACCTCCATGGTAATGATCTTGATCGCCTGCGCCGGAGCATTCGCTTATATGCTAACCTTCTACCGTGTGCCGGATAAAACCGTCGAACTCGTCACTGGCATCTCCGACAATCCGATCATGATCTTACTGATGATCAACGCAGTTTTACTGATCCTCGGAATGATCATGGACATGGCCGCCTTGATATTGATCTGCACGCCAATCTTCCTGCCAGTCGCCCACAGCCTTGGCATGGATCCGCATCAATTCGGCATCATGATGCTGGTGAATTTAGGGCTGGGCCTTTGCACTCCACCAGTCGGCACCTGTCTGTTTGTGGGCTGTGCTGTCGGCAAGCTGCCGATAGAAGACGCAGTGCGAACGATCTGGCCGTTCTATCTAGCAATCTTCGCAGCGCTTATGCTGATAACATTCATACCAGCATTGTCGCTTACACTGCCAAACCTGCTCATCCAGTGATAGCGATTACTTGATCTAAAAGTCTGCACTGCGGCTATATCTCCCGGACGGATCGAACATAAGTTCTTTGTTTGTGAAGGGTAAGCCGGGACCAGAAAAATCGGGTCGTCGATAACGTTGTCGCGGATCAGCATTTCATTGCGGTAGATAGCTAAATTGATGCGCAGAAGCTCCGTCGCTCGGGAAGGCCGCACCATCATTGCCTTCATCTGGGCATTGATCATTGTGCGCGTGATCTGGTCGCTTGGCACGTCAAGCCATTCACCGTTCTTGTCAGCGTAATTTTTCAGGGTGGACAGATAGTCATAGAAGGAGTGGCCGTTTTCTCCATGGTGCGTGGGTCAACACGTTTGGTTGTGTGCCGAAGAAACGCCTCTCTAAGGCTTATCTCTATAGCTTGGGCGATAACAGGCGCGGGCGGCAAGTGTTGCATCAAACCACCGCCGGCATTGCTCAACCAAAATGTCTGTACCAATTGGATAAAAACAATGTTGGCCACCGTCTGTAAGCCAGGTAGGTTCTGGGTTCGAATTTTGGTACTGGCGCCACAAACCCTTTGATAACATAAGGGCTTTACTTAGTTTCCCCAACTTCCAGTATCACAATATTTGCTATTGTATAGGTTTTTAGGGCTGACCTGTTCTCTGAATTTTTTCTCCGACTGCAATTCTGCCCCAAGTTTGACACAGGTGGCGTGTGGAATGGCATAGGGTTTGCCCTCGGGCTCTCTCAAAAAATGGATTGTTCTTTACCTATCGCGGTCTGCATAGACTTGTTCGCGCAAAGTGCGCCGATCACTTCTAAGATTCGCATTTGTGTTTGGAAATCATCAACAGTTTGGAGTTTGCTAAGGAGTTTTTGCAAGGTTCGTCAAAACTTCGGTTTTGAGTGCGTAGCAAATACCTCGTCATTCAGGATTCGGACGCGATTTGTTTTGAATTTCAACGAACTGGCGCGTTAGTCACGCGTTACCTTCATAACCATAATCTTCAGATCAAGGCACAGCATAATGAGTGTAAGCATTGTCAAGACAACACCTTTTGATGATCAAAAACCAGGCACTTCCGGTCTTCGCAAACAGGTGAAAGTGTTTTCCAAGCCGAGCTATCTTGCAAATTTTGTTCAATCAATATTTGACGCGGTTCCAAGCCTGGCTGGTCAAACCCTTGTTCTTGGTGGAGATGGGCGGTACTTTAGCCGTGAAGCAATTGAAATTATTTTGAGAATTGCAGCAGGAAACAATGTGAGGCGTGTCATCCTTGGGGTCAATGGTTTGGTGGCAACTCCAGCGGCGTCTCACCTCATTCGCACAAATAGGGCGGGTGGCGGTATTCTGTTAACGGCAAGTCATAACCCTGGCGGGCCGGATGGTGATTTCGGAGTTAAGTTTAACTCCGCTGATGGTGGTTCCGCGCCTGGAGAGGTGATGTCTGCCATTTTTAAGCGTACGAAAACTCTAGACCAAATCAAGTTGGCTAAAGCGGAGTTGCCGGAAGGGTTCCTGGATCAGGTAGGCAGCCGCCAATTTGGCGTGATGGAAATTGAAACTGTCGATTCGGTTTCCACTTATGCGGATTTGCAAGAGAGCCTGTTCGATTTTCCAGCGATCCGAAAGTGGCTTAAAACTCATTCTATGATGTTCGACGCCATGCATGGTGCGACAGGCCCCTATGCGATGGAAATATTTGAAAAACGCTTGGGCGTTGATTCTGCCAATCTGCTGCGCTGTGATCCAAGGGAGGATTTTGGTGGTTTGTCTCCTGATCCAAACCTTGTTCATGCAAAAGAGTTGTATGACACGATGATGGGCCCAAATGCGCCGGACTTTGCTGCAGCTTCTGACGGAGATGGTGATCGAAACCTGATTATTGGTCGCCATTGCTATGTAAGCCCGTCCGATTCTCTGGCGGTTTTAGCGGCCAACGCCAAACATGTTCCTGCATTTGAGAATGGCCTAAAAGGCGCTGCGCGTTCAATGCCAACATCCAGCGCCCTTGATTGCGTTGCTAAAGCACAATCGCTTCCGTGTTTTGAAACGCCGACGGGATGGAAATATTTTTCAGAACTGTTGGAGGCGGACCGGATCTCCATTTGCGGTGAAGAAAGCGCAGGAACAGGTGCCGATCATATTCGTGAGAAAGATGGGCCATGGGCTGTATTGTTTTGGCTCAACGTATTGGCAAAGCGCGAAATTGGCGTGGTAGACATCATGAAAGATCATTTTGCCACGTATGGGCGCACATTTCACAGACGTCACGATTTTGAAGGGTTGGATTCACAAAAAGCAGCTAGTTTGATGGCGGACCTTGAAGGTAAATTGTCTGACTTGATCGGAGCAGATGGCGTCGTTTCGGCAGATAATTTTGCCTATGAGAGCCCGGTCACCGGCAGTATGACGCAAGGGCAGGGTATCAGAATCATCAGGGAAGATGGTTCCAGAATGGTTTTCCGTTTGTCTGGAACCGGTACAAGCGGCGCGACTTTACGTGTTTATTTGGAGCAATATACCCAAAATGCAGATCTGTTTGATGCGGATCCAGATGAGGCATTGTCTGAGTTATCCAAGCTGGCAAATCGTCTGGCTGAAATTTCTGTTCGTACTGGCAGGACGCAGCCGGATGTCATAACCTGATGTGATGTTTCCGCGCGATGACGGGCCGCTCACATCCAATTGATTTCCAATTGAAGGTTGTCTTTTGTAGTTTGAGATCATCAAAAAAGGAGGCATACACCATGAATTGCATTCAATCAGAAAATTGTTTTGACCGCCGCTATGCACTGGCATTTGGCTTTGCGGTTGCGCTTTGGAGCGCAATGACAATCGCTACGGTTCTACTCTAGCAAAACTTATGAATACTGCGATTGACAAATGTCGTCGCACTCTGTGTCATGCCGCTTGATCGTCTAGTGACTGAGTAAGGCAAAGCGGTATGAAATTCGCCTTTGAAGCGAGCGAGGCAGGTGATGCGCAGGAAGCGCTCGCAATGCTTCAATCAAAATACGATTCGGTTCCCTCCGATGAGGCAGATGTGATTATCGTCTTAGGCGGTGATGGCAGAATGCTGCAGGCACTTCACGATTTCATGAACTCCGGAAAGCTGCTTTACGGCCTCAACAGAGGCACTATCGGGTTTTTGATGAACGAGTTCTCCGCAGATAATCTCGTACAACGTGTTGAGCGTGCCGTCTCGACAACTGTACATCCCTTACTTATGGAAGTGACACAAACTGATGGAACCCGCGAGCGTGCGTTTGCACTCAATGAAGTGTCGTTGCTGCGCCAATCCTATCAAGCAGCGAAACTGAAAATCACAATTGATGACCGCGTCAGGCTTGAAGAGCTAATTTGCGATGGTATCTTGCTAGCTACACCCCAAGGCAGCACAGCGTATAATTTGTCAGCACATGGACCAATTTTGCCAATAAATGCACCGCTGCTTGCTTTGACGCCCATAAGTCCGTTCAGGCCCAGGCGCTGGCGTGGGGCGCTGTTACCCAATCGAGCCAAACTTACCATCGATGTTCTGGAAGAGGGCAAGCGCCCAGTTAATGCAGTTGCAGACCACACAGAATTTAAGTCTGTAAAACAGGTTGTCGCCTGGGAAGACCCTGAGAGTCGCTGTGCGATTCTTTTCGATCCGGATCACTCATGGGATGAACGCATTCTAACGGAACAATTCCAGTACTAGGGTTTGAATCGAATTGTTGTCAGAAGTTAGCTCCTGGCAATATCGCGCTCCAGTATCAAGGTTGGCCCGCCCATGTAAACACTGGTGCCAACCGTCTTATAGCCTTGCTTTTCAGCGACGCGAATGGAGGGAGTGTGCTCTGGCGCAACGATGCAAACTGTCTTTGGAACTGTGAAATAAGTATCGCCCCAAAGCGTTGCAGCCCTCGCTGTCTCGCTTGCAAGTCCTCGGCCATGTGCTGTTGGGGAAAGTACCCAACCAATTTCAGGGTACTCGCCCAAAGCTGGTTCCATATCGCGGTGAAACAGACCAAAACCAACCTCTCCGAGGAAAGCATTGGATTCCTTGTCCAGCACCACCCAATAACCAAATCCAAGGGCCTTCCAGTGACCGATATGGCGAAGATGACGAGCCCAGGACTCAGCTTTTGTGCTGGGTCTTCCGGTAATGTGCTTCGTCACGGCCATATTTGCCCACATCCGAGCACAATTTTCGAAATCTGTTAAGTGGTGCGGGCGCATTTTTGTGCGCTCCGTTTCTATCTCGGATGATACTGCATCGGAGGCAGATATTAACATTGAACAGCCCTATGGGTTATCTCGTGTACAACGCTGGTATCAGGTCAAACGTGTTTGCCGAAGCCCTAATTTTTCCAATATTGTTCCGGGACCAGAAAAACTGGCGTGTGGCTGTAACCCTTACTAGTAAGCATTATGATTTGATTTTATCAGAGGCTTGCAAGCGCTGCTGCATGAAGTCTTCCAATTTGGCAATCAGACCTTTGTCCTGAATTGTCAGGCCACGCTTGGTGCGCCGCCAAAGTACATCCTCGCTCGTGGTGGCCCACTCATAATCCATCAAATATACGACTTCCGCTTCCGTCAAATCGGCCCCAAAATTATGGCCGAGGTCTTTTAGGGATTTTGCGCCTCCCAGAAGTGTTCGAGCGCGTGTCCCATAGAGGCGCACCAGACGCCAAGCGTGTTCAGCGGCAAGAAACGGGTAGTCCGCCAGAACAGAGTTAACTTGCGCTTCAAATTCGTTTACTTCGAAGTCGCCACCGGGTAATTTTGCACCAGCTGTCCATGCTGAACCTTTGGCCCCAATTGTTTCCTCAATCTTTTCAAGCATCGATTCAGCTAATCTGCGATAAGTCGTTATTTTCCCACCGAAAATATTAATCAGCTTTGGCTCGTTTTGACCGCCCTCGGTTTTGAGCACGTAGTCGCGCGTTGCTTCCTGAGCCTTTGACGCGCCATCATCATAAAGCGGGCGTACGCCAGAATATGTCCAAACGATATCGTTCCGGTGAATCGGCTCTTTGAAATATTCTGCAGCAGCACTGATCAGATATTCTGTCTCTTCTTCACTGATTGCGACCAGCTTCGGATCACCTTCGTAGTCACGATCAGTGGTGCCGATTAAAGTGAAGTCCTGTTCATAAGGAATTGCGAAGAATATGCGGCCATCATTATTCTGAAAGAAGTAGGCCCGAGGGTGATCAAATTTTTTGGTCACAACAATATGGCTGCCCTGAACCAGGCGAACGTTCTTGGCATCATTGCGGCCAAGCGCGCCAGTCAGGATGTGATCCACCCAAGGCCCAGCTGCATTTACGATGCATTTCGCATGGACAATTCTGACATTGCCATTGCGCTGATCTTTCAGCTCGATCTGCCAAAGGTCGGTCACTCTTTTTAGAGATACGACCTTGGTTTGGGTGTTGATATCAGCGCCACGGTCTGCCGCATCACGTGCGTTGAGAACAACCAGGCGAGCGTCGTTTACCCAACAATCCGAATACTCGAACGCTTTGCTGAAGTGTGATTTTAAAGGTAGGCCAGCCGGGTCTTTTTTCAGGTTGAGGACCGAGGTGCTGGGCAGCTTCTTTCGGCCCCCAATGTGGTCGTAGAGAAACAGACCCAGACGAATGAGCCATGCCGGTCTGGTGTCTTTGTGGTGCGGCAGAACGAAGCGAAGAGGCCAGATAATATGCGGTGCCATTGACCATAAGGTCTCGCGCTCCATCAAAGCTTCACGTACCAACCTGAACTCATAATGTTCAAGATACCTAAGCCCGCCATGTATCAGTTTAGTCGACCATGAGGAGGTTCCAGAAGCGAGATCATTCATTTCTGCAAGTGAAACAGAATAGCCCCGACCAACGGCATCGCGAGCGATTCCAACCCCATTTATACCGCCGCCAATAACGAAAACATCATATGGCTTTTGCGCTTCTGGTTGTTTTATATGCTGGTCTGGCGCGCTCGTGGAAAGGGTCATTAATATCTTCTCTGAGGTTCAATTTTTCATAAAACGAAAGTATATGAGTGTCAAACGAAGATATTCGAAAGTTCATTCAAAACACCTAGAATAGGTGCAAATACACATGACAAATTACGGCATGGCGGCCACATGGCATCATTGAGTGGTGCTCGAGGAAAATACACGTTTTGATGGTCTAACGAAATATTAAAACGTTTTGCAGTAATTTTACCAACGCTGTGTAAGGAACACTTGGAACCGAAGCACCTATGAACTCGATAGATCTGTCCGCCCTACGTTGTTTGGTAGTGGACGACAATTCACATATGAGACGCATTGTAAGGATGCTTCTCCATGGCTACGGCATCCGAGAGGTGATTGAAGCTGAGGATGGCGCTTCCGGTTTGGAAATGTTCCAGACAAACGTTCCCGACTTTGTGATCGTTGATTGGGCAATGCCAATCTTCAATGGGTTGGAGCTGACCCGAATGCTGCGGAATACGGAAAGCAGTATAAACCCTTATGTTCCCATTATTATGATCACTGGGCACTCCGACAAGAAACGTGTTGTCGAGGCACGAGATGCGGGAATTACCGAATTCGTTTGCAAACCTTTGTCAGCAAAGGCCTTGTATCAGCGCATAGTTCTGTCGGTTGTCTCGCCTCGACCCTTCATCAGAACCAAGACTTTTTTTGGCCCTGACCGCAGACGATTTACAGGTGTTAGTAATTTCAGCGGCGAAGAACGCCGTGGTAACGACGCCACTGATGCGCAATTTACACAAATTGATAGCCTGATTCAGGATCAATTAGAGAAAACGGACGGGTAATATGACCGATCAAGCCATCAGTACCACTAAGGTTGGGGCGGGTAAGACTGCTCATGAGATCATAACGCCACCTAACAAGCTTAAAGCAAAGGTCAAGCCTTTGCGCCAACGTCCCGGCCAGCCAGCTGAAGACCCTGTTGCGCGTGCAGAACGCGAGTTGAAAAAACTTGAGCCGCAGTTCGAAATATGGATGGAAAAAGACATCAAGCGCTTAAAAAGCGGGTGGGATACATTCAGTGAAGCAGTAGAAGGTGGCGCTTCGGTCAATTCTGAATTAGTGGCAGATATGTTTCATGCAGCGCATGATCTGAAAGGGCAGGCGGCAACATTTGGCCAGCCTTACATCGCTTCTGTTGCGGCCAGTATGTGCATGATATTGGAAAACGAAAGTGCGCTTAGCATCGTTCCAAAAATTCTAATAGAACAGCACGTAAACGCTGTGATTGCGATTTATCGTGAACGCGAAAAGTCACATGCAAATGCGATCGCTTTCAAGTTAAGTGATGAACTATCCGTGGCGACAAAGGCCTTTATCGTGGCGAGCACTCCTGCTGAGTGATTGGCAACGACTCTCTTGCTACAACTTGGCTCAAACTTAACTCTTACGAACCTTCTAGGCTTTGCTGACAAATAAACATCGAGAGAGCAGCGGCGTTTGAGACGTTAAGGCTCTTTATTGGGCCCTCCATATCTAAACGCGCGAGCGCGTCGCACAGATCGCGCGTAAGGCGCCGCAAGCCTCTACCTTCAGCACCCAGGATCAACGCAATTTTATCGCGTTGTTTGTTTTGGGCGACGGTGTCCAAAAGGTCATTTTCGCCGTCACTATCCAAGCCAATGGTAAAGAAGCCCAGAGCACGCATTTCGTCGACCGCACGCGCAAGATTTGTCACCTGAATGTAAGGTGTGTGCTCAAACGCCCCCGAAGCGGTTTTTGCCAAAAGTCCACTTTCGTGTGGTGCGTGGCGTCTGGTTGTGACCACGGCACCTGCGCCAATTGCGCAGGCCGATCTTATGATAGCGCCTACATTGTGCGGATCAGTTAACTGATCCAGCACGAGGATTAAGTTGTGATGGCGTACCCCTTCTAGAGTCGGTTGCGCTAGTGGGTCAACTTCCAGAATAACACCTTGGTGCACCGCATCGCGCTCCACCAACCCATCCATCTCTCGCGGGCGACATTCCGTCCAGTTATCGGGTAAATTTACACCTTCGCCAGTTAGGCGATCCGCCATATTTTTTGTAAGATGGGCCGATATGACCTTTCTGGTCGGATTTTTAAGTGCCGCTTCGCATGCATGAAAGCCGTACAGGTAGATTGGCCCCTCTTCATCTCGAGCATGCTTTTCACCGCGCGCCAGCTTATTTCGCTGCGGCTTGTTGGATCGACTGCGGAATGGCTTACTCATTGTATTTGGGGGCCTGATTTTAAATGGGATCTTGGCGAGGTTTTATCGGCGAGCGGTTTATTTCATGTCTTCCGGCCTCTGTCGCTAATTTATTGCATTGTGTAAATAGCGAGCTGAACAAACCAGGGTTGAATTGCAGTCTTGGAACGCCTGTGACCAACACAGTCACCCAATTCATTCCTAAGAGTTTACTCCGTGGCTCCGGACTAAAATTTATCAAAATACAAAAAAGCGAAGCCGACATAAATTCCTGCGTTGACATGTTGCTTTTCCATCTGCATAACCTCGCGAACCAGAGCACCTGCGAGAGATTGTGGGCGTTTTTGTTTGGGCTGGTAAGCCAACCCAGACACGATTTGATTTCGGAGGGATGCCTGAGCGGTTAAAAGGGGCGGACTGTAAATCCGTTGGCTATGCCTACGCTGGTTCAAATCCAGCTCCCTCCACCATCAAATGCAAATATATCGGCGGGTATAGCTCAGGGGTAGAGCAACAGCCTTCCAAGCTGAAGACGCGGGTTCGATTCCCGCTACCCGCTCCAGGTCTTGAAACACACGGTTCAGGGTTTGGGACAAACGGCCCTTAAGGCCACTGAACAAGAATTTTGCGGCGAGTCCGCACGAGCAAGGATATCCGGTCCGATGGCCAAGGAAAAGTTTGAACGCAATAAGCCGCATGCGAACATTGGCACGATTGGTCACGTTGACCACGGCAAGACGACATTGACGGCAGCGATTACGAAATATTTTGGTGACTTCAAGGCTTATGATGAGATTGA
>JBDWQA010000013.1:0-176202 GCA_039986835.1 Hyphomicrobiales bacterium | reverse complement strand
ATCATCCGAGCCAAACCGCAGAACTCTGCCATTCGCCAATTTCCACCTCACGAAAATGACAACACAGCTCACGCGTGTGTGTTCCACAGTGACGCTCTTGTTATTGAAAATATGCGGAAAATGCGGGGATTGGTCAGGGCGAAAGTGGCTTGAAACACAGGAAAACAAAAAAATTTCTGGTTCTGAAACATCTATTCGAGTTGCCACGTAACAGTCTTGTTCTCGGTGATAAGCTGTGAATGATTTGCACAAACCTTTGCCGTAGACACCGTAAAGTGTGTCACTCGCATCTATCAGTGCGTGGCGGTTACTATGGTTGGCAAGTCTCATTTTAAAAGTTGAAAACTACTCGGTCCTGACGTTTAGCTTTGAGCGAATTCCTGTCCTGTTGACATGGATTTGCTCGGGCGCTTGCATGAGTGTTGCAATTCCGATGACTGCGTAGTTGAGATTCCTGAAGTTATGGAGACTGACATGTCGCACACACATGAACAAAAAGATCAAAAAACCCCTGCCCTCAATTCTTGGGCGTCTGTTTCACACAAAGATCGTCAGGGTAATGCCCTGAGTGGTGCAAATCCTGACGCTGTCGAACTCTTCGACAAGGCAGTTGAAGCTTTCAGTCTTTATCGCGGTGATCCGGTTGATTTGCTGGATAAAGCTATCAAGCTCGCACCAGGTTTTGCCATGGCCCATATTCTCAAAGCATATATGTTTGCTTTGGCAACAGAGCCAGAGGCAACAGCCTTTGTGAAACAGATTATGCCGCAGATGAGAGCACTCTCAATGAATGACCGTGAGCGGTCGCATCTTGCAGCGCTTGAAAAGCTGATTGCAGGCGAGTGGACGGCCGCCGCATTGGCTCTGGATTATCATAACATGACCTGGCCGTTTGATCTTGCAGCGCTGCAGGTTGGACATCTGATGGATTTTTACCGAGCAAATGCGGTGAACTTACGTGACCGTATTGGGAGGGCGCTACCAAAATGGTCGCAGGCAATTCCGGGTTATTCTCTTGTGCTTGGAATGCACGCATTTGGTCTGGAGGAATGTGGTGATTACGCCCTTGCCGAAGAGAGCGGAAAAACAGCGATTGACTTGCAGCCGCTAGATTCTTGGTCTCATCACGCAGTAGCCCACGTTATGGAAATGCAGGGTCGTGCCCATGATGGTATTGAATGGATGCAGGCACGCGCACCGCATTGGGCTGGCGATGACAGTTTTTTCCAGGTTCACAATTGGTGGCACAAAGCTTTGTTTCATATTGATCTTGGGCAGATGGATGAAGCGATTGCTCTTTATGATGGACCCGTGCGAGATGGTAAAAGTGCGCTCGCCTTGGACCTTGTGGATGCTTCAGCACTTTTGTGGCGTTTGCACCTGGCTGGGCATGATGTTGGCAATCGTTGGGGCGAGTTGGCAACAGCTTGGGAGCAGCACGCAGATGGCAAGCTCTACCCTTTCAATGACTGGCACGCCTCTATGGCATATCTAGGTGCTGGAAAGGAAAGCGCGGTAGAGACCATTCTAACGGCATATAAAGACAGCGCTTATCAACGTGTGGAAGTTGGCAGTTGGGCTGCAGGTACCGGCACCTTGCTCATCAAAGGTTTCTCTGCCTTCTGGCGTGGAAATTATGCAGAGGCTGCGGAGAATCTTCACCAAGCAAGGTTCATTACAAATCGATTTGGTGGCAGTCATGCCCAACGCGACATTATTGATCTGACTTTGACGGAAGCAACTATACGTGGTGGTCTCAGTCATATGGCCGAGGCTCTGGCCAATGAGCGGCTGACTCTTAAGCCTCATAGCCCGGTCAACAAGAATTTCCTCATGCGCGCAAAGGCTGCCTGAACCAAGACTTCAGATCCAGTTCAGTTTGACTTTGATATTGCGGTTCAATCGATGACGTGTCGTCGATTGAACCGACAATATCTCTTTGCCTGAATTTTTACCGCCAATCGAAAGAGTGACATGATGTCATCTGCAGCGACCTTGACAGACTACCGCAAGTTGGCGCGACGCTATGAGACGTTGCATGAGCGCTGGCTAAATTACGCAGGTGGCGAAGCGCAAAGTGCTTTTGAAGGTGCTGTAGTAGCTTTGTTGAAATCGGGAATGCACGTTCTTGACGCAGGCTGTGGAACCGGTGCATTTGCCAGTCGGATGCTGCAGCATACCAATAATCAGATAAAGCTTTCATTGGTGGATGCTTGCCCTGAAATGCTGGCGCAGACACCGGTTATTCGGGCTGAAAAGCTGGAAGGCAATTTGGAAAATCTCCCATTTGCAGATGAATCTTTTGACCTGGTGACGTGTGCGTGGGCATTGGAAACGACCAATCGCCCCGGAAAAGCGCTTTCTGAGCTCATTCGCGTGACACGGTCTGGTGGGTATATCTGCGTTGTGTTCTGTGCAGATGTCAGCTGCACGGGATGGTTTGGTCGTTTTATGAAATGGGCAGTCAAAATCCGGAAATCTGGTAAATTCCTGAACGTAGAAGATATGGAAATGGCGCTGACGCATTCGCATGTCAGCAACATCCGTCGTCTGCCATCCAAGGGCCCTGCTGTTTCCTTACTTGTCAAAAAAGACTAGGTGACGCCTCTAGGCATTTTTAAGCGATACCGCCGAAATTAATACCGGAAAGATCCGTCATTTCCTTTTTCCATGTGGTGAGATCATCTGGGTTGAAATGGGACAAATGATCATGCCCGCAGGCCCGCGCCATAACCTGCATGAGTTCCACAGATGCTTCAAAAAAGTTTTTCAGTTGCTGGGCAGATTTTTCAACAATTAGACGATTGACCAGATGCGGTTTTTGAGTGGCGATACCCACAGGGCAATTGTTGGTATGGCATGCGCGCATGGCGATACAGCCAACTGCCTGCATGGCTGAATTTGAGACAGCAATTGCATCCGCGCCCAGTGCCAAAGCCTTTATGAAATCGACAGGTTTTCTTAGGCCACCTGTGATAATCAGTGTCACATCCTTGCGCTCAGATTTATCGAGATGACGTCTGGCACGGGCGAGGGCAGGAATTGTTGGAACGGAAATATTGTCACGAAAGATAATAGGTGCTGCCCCAGTGCCACCACCCCGGCCATCCAGGATAATGTAGTCGACACCAACATCCAGCGCCGCATCAATGTCCTTTTCAATGTGTTGTGCCGACAATTTGTATCCGATAGGAATGCCGCCGGTGCGGTCTCGGACTTCATCAGCAAATTCTTTAATCTGGCTGACTTCTGTCCATTCAGGAAAACGTGGTGGTGAGATTGCGGACTCACCCTCTTCCAAGCCACGAACTTCTGCAATTTTTCCTTTGACTTTGTTGCCGGGCAGATGTCCACCCGTCCCGGTTTTGGCGCCTTGACCGCCCTTAAAATGGAATGCCTGAACCTTGCTCAACTTGTCCCAATCAAAGCCAAAACGACCAGAAGCCAGCTCGTAGAAATAGCGAGAATTTGCCTCCTGTTCTTCCGGCAGCATACCGCCTTCTCCTGAACAAATTCCGGTGCCTGCCAGTTCTGCACCTCTTGCAAGTGCAATTTTTGCAGGTTCTGACAGTGCGCCAAAACTCATGTCTGAAACGAAGAGTGGAATGTCCAAATGCAGCGGTTTTTGTGCATTTGGTCCGATAATTGTGTGCGTACCGACCGCATCATCATCTAGTAAGGGTGGTTTATGTAGCTGCGCAGTTAGAAGCTGAATATCATCCCAGCTTGGCAATTGGTTGCGGGGGACGCCCATGGAATCCACCTGTCCATGATGACCGGTTTTGGACAGTCCGCTTTTCGCGTAATTTCGGATGAGACCGTTATAGGGCTCTTCGTCCGTGCCATGGCCGGTATCGGCAAAAGTCCCAAGATAGGCCTTTCTATTGAATGGTTGCGGGTTCTTGAATGCCCATTCAGCAATCTCGTCTGCATCGACGAGAATGTTGTTGCCATCAATCCAGTTTCTAAATTTGGGGAGCACTTCGGAATTTTGATACTCAGAAACGCCTGAGTCCAGTCTGTAGTCCCAATTGTGCAATCCGCAGATCAGATTGTCTCCCCGCACAAAACCATCTGACATCAATGCACCGCGATGAAGGCAGCGGCCATAGAAGACGGAAATCTCCTCGTCGAAACGCACGACAACCAGATCTACTTCTCCAACAAGCGCGTATTCTGGTGTCCTATCAGCTAGACTATCAAGCTTGAAAATAACGACTTTATTCATACCTCTCCCCGATCTTTCTTCGCACTTAGACTGTGTAGAATAGCGCTGAACCAGACTATGGGATTTAATGTACTTTTCCGCAAATCAAGTGTTTGCGGGCTCGCCGGGAATCAATGGACGCGGTTACTTAGGCTTCATCATCGTGCTGTCACGTATGAGAAGCGTTGGTTCTATTGCGTTGATTTGTTGGACGGATGTTTGGACATCTGCGTTCAGCATATCCAGTATGACATTGGCGGCTATTTTGCCAATTTCGTTGGCGCTGACATCTATGGTCGTTATCGGTGGCACCGATTGCTCAGATAAATCATAGGCGCCGAAGCCGCCAATTGCCATATCATTTGGAATCTTCAACCCCTGACGCTGGCACTCCATCATTGCTCCAAACGCCGATAGATCAGAGACGCACATGACAGCTTGGGTGTCAGGCCATGTCTCCAGCATTTTTTTCATGGAGGCCGCACCTTCGTGCATGGTAATGGGTGGCAGTTCTTGGTTGATCATGCGGTGTGTTTCCAAGCCATAGTATTTCATGGTGTCAAGAAAACCTCTGCGTCTATCCTGACCTCTTGTATCGCGTGATGGATCGCCACCGACAAAGCCGATTTTACGAAACCCTTGCTGGTAAAAATGATCAACCATCAACTTGGCGGCGCCTGCATTTGAAAATCCGACGACTTGGCCGATGGGTGCGCTGGGAATATCCCACATTTCAACAACGGGCACGCCGCAATTCTCAAGCATTTTGCGGCATCGATCAGTATGTGCTTCCCCCGTCACTATGATTGCTTCAGGTCGGCGGCGCAAAAATTGTTCAACCAAGCGTTCTTCTTCCGCCACGTCATAGTCAGTATAACCCAACAAGGCTTGAAGGCTTGTTTCCCGCAGAACCTGACTGAGACCACTCAATGTGTCTGCAAAATTGGCGTTGTTAATAGATGGGATGGTGACCGCGATAAATCCGGTACGTCTGGAAGAGAGGCCGGCTGCAGTGCTATCCAGCACGTAACCAAGTTCATCAGCCGCTTTGCGTATTTTCTTGCGTGTTGCTTCGCTCACAGAGGTATTCGGCTTCAGCGCTCTGGAGACCGTCATGGGGGAGACCCCGGCAAGATGCGCCACATCCATCATTGTTGGTTGTTTTGTGTGATTGGCCATGGATCAAGTTGAAGTGGGTTTTAAACTGTTATCGATATCATTTAGCACGAAGCTGGTCGGATTGCTAATCGTCCCAGTGCGCTAATTTGCATTACGTGGGTTCTATTTTCCGGGTTGTATCTCCTGCAAATATTTCCACAGGCATGAGGATACTTTGTTCTGTCTTTGCGCCTGAAATTTTAGAGACAAGCATACGTGCGCCAGTGGCTCCCATCAGTGTACGGGGTGTGACAGAGGTAGTGATTTGTTTCGGCAGGACCTCATTGATGTTGAGACCGTTAAAGCCAACGACCCCAATATTCTTAGGTACACGCAACGTGCGGCGCTCGCACTCCATCATACCGCCAAATGCCATGTGATCGTTTAGAAAACATAGAACATCCGGTTGTTCGTCGGCATTGTTCAAGATGTCTGCTGTCCCGACCATGCCGCCTTCAAAAGAGGCTGCTGTTGCCAAACGTGAGTTGGCTCTGATGTTGGTTCCAACCTCGGCAAAGGCTTTTGTGAGCCCCTCAAACCGGTCTTCTGCGCGTGGATCTCTGTTGAGGCTGACACCAACATAGGCGGGATTACGGTAGCCCAGCGCCACGAGATGGCACCCCATATCATATCCTGCACTGAGATGGTTTACACCGATACACATGTCAATTGGAGTTTCGGTGTGGTCCCAAATTTCGAGAGTAGGGATTCCTGCATTCCGTAAGCGTTTCATAGTTGTTTTGCTGTGGTAGACCCCACTTAAGATTAATCCTGCCGGGTTCCAGGAGATCATGCGCTCGACCCATTTTTCCTCAAAACTCTCTAGATAATCTGTTGTTTCGACGATTGTCTGAAGGCCGGCCCTGTTAAAAATATTGCGCATTCCATCCAGAATTTCAGCGAACACAGCTTCAAAAAGCGTGGGGACAGATATTCCAATTAATGTTGAGTTTGCGGCTGCAAGGGAGCCAGCCACTCGGCTGGGTGAATAACCTAACCGTCTGGCAATTCGGCGAATTTCAGAACGCTTGGCCGCAGATACACCTTCGACACCACGCATGACGCGAGATACCGACATGATGCTAACGCTGGCTTCCTTGGCGACATCCTCAATCTTGGCTGTGCCCGCTTTTTTCTCGGTCTCGTTCATATTCCTATCTTGATCCCAGCCGGTGCCGCTGGCCATGCCTATATCAGCAATTTTACGTTAGCGCTAACGTAGGTTTTTACGAAATGCGTTGATACCCGCCCACAAATCCGGCTTTGTTACCGTTAACAAAATTAAGGAAGCACACTGGGGAGGGTTGCTTGCCGAATATCCGTTTCGACAAAATCGAGAAGAGCTACGGTAGTGTTCGCGTACTGCCACCGCTTGATCTTGAACTGACTGATGGCGAATTTACAGTTCTCGTTGGTCCCTCAGGTTGTGGTAAATCCACCACCCTTCGCATTCTTGCTGGTTTGGAAAATCTCAGCGGTGGGGAAATCTACTTTGACGAAAAACCCATAAGCCACCTGGAGCCGAAAGAGCGCGATCTGGCGATGGTGTTTCAGGATTATGCGCTCTATCCGCATATGAACATCGCCAAGAACATGTCGTTTGCGCTGCGTTTGCAACGTGCACCCAAATCTGAAATTGACGACAAAGTGAAGCGCGTTGCGACCATGTTGAACATTGATCATCTTTTGGACCGTAAGCCAGCCGAACTGTCTGGCGGTCAGCGCCAGCGTGTCGCAATGGGTCGTGCGCTGGTGCGTGATGCGTCAACATTTCTGTTTGATGAGCCATTGTCCAATCTGGACGCCAAACTGCGCGCAAAAATGCGCACTGAACTGGCGGAAATGCGTAATACGCTCGATAAAAACATGGTCTATGTTACCCATGACCAAATCGAGGCGATGACACTTGGTGACCGAATTGTCGTTATGTCAGAAGGCATTATTCAACAGCAGGGCACACCGGAAGAACTGTTCAAATCTCCAGCAAACAAATTTGTAGCGGGTTTTATCGGTAGCCCGACCATGAATTTTCTCGATGGTGAATTGCAACAGGACAATGGTCAGCTGACCATCAAAGGTGATGGGTATTCTCTGCCTTTGACAGATGAGCAAAGCAACCGACTTGGTGCACATAAAGACCGCTCAGTGGCTGTCGGTATCAGGCCGTCTTCCTTCTCATCAGATGCCACGCAAGGTGCGCCCATAGAGCTGCGCATCATTGTTTCAGAATACCTTGGAGCTCAGTCGGTTCTTGTAACCCGCTGCGGCGCTGCGGAAGTCCTTGTGGAGTATGAAAGTGCTTCACCTGTCAAAGCTGGCGAAACCAATGTCTTTGGCGTTCGCACAGATGAAATCATGCTTTTCGACAACGCGTCTGGAAAGCGACTTTGAGCATACACTCAGCACTTAGGGAGGAACATTGATGCTGAATTTCCTGAAATATACAACGGCCGCTGCTGCCGGGATTGCTTTGCTGTCCAGTACTGCATTTGCCGATCCATATGCGCCCTACAAGGATACGACACTGGTCGTGAACTTTCCGGCACACCCACACTATAATGCGGTGATGAAGGTCCTGCCTGAATTCACCAAGGAAACTGGTATCCGCGTTGAAGTTGATCAGCTTCAGTATCTGAAAATGCGTGAGCGCCAGACGCTCGAATTGACCAAGGATGAAGGTGACTATGATCTGATTTCATACGTTGTGTTTTCCAAAGCTGACTATGTATTTGCGGATCAGCTGGAAAACCTTGCGCGCTATTTCATGAACCCGAAGCTGTCTGATCCGAAGTATGATGCGGATGATCTTATCGATGGCTACGTTCAGAACATTGGCGTTGCTGGTGGTACAAAAGGTTATCTGCCTGGCAAAACCGGATCTTTGTTCGGTATTCCATTCGGATCTGAAACATCTGTTCTTGCTTACAGAAAAGACATTTTTGAAAAGCACGGTATTGCTGTTCCAGAAACCTATGACCAGCTTTTAGCTGCAGCCTGCAAAATTCCAGAAGTAGAGTCTGGTGTTGGCGGCATGGCATCACGTGCGGCGTCCGGCCACCAGGCCAGTCACGCATTCTTGCTGCACCTTGCACCGCTGGGTGGTCGTGTATTTGACGGTGAGTGGAACCCGATCATCAACAATGAAGCGGGTGTTGCTGCAGCAAATGCTCTGAAAACCATCGTTGATTGTGGTCCAGAAGGTGCACAGACATTCGGTCCAGCCGAGGCTGCTGCTGCATTCTCGCAAGGCCAAGCTGCCATGTTCATGGATTCCATTGCATTCGCCGCTGGATTTGAAGATCCATCCAAGTCCAAAGTCGCCGGTAAAGTAGGCTATGCATTGCATCCAGAAGGTGTTCGTCGTGGCTCCCAAACGGGTGGTTTCGGTATCGCCATTCCAAAGAATGCACAGAACAAGGAAGCTGCCTTTCTGTTGATGCAGTGGCTGACATCCAAAAAAGGTGATCTGATGGTTGCTATGGCTGGTGGTAACCCATCACGCTTCTCCACCTACCAGGATACTGGATTGAACGAAAAGTTTCCTTACTCAGCAACATTTGGTGAAGCGCTGAAATATGCTGATCCAGACTGGCGTCCGATCATCCCGACATGGGGTAAAATCAATGCCGATATTGGTACAACAATGTCCAAAGTTCTGACTGAAGGCCTGGACCCTCAGGAAGCATTGAACGGTGTTGCCGAACGCGCACGCGCGATTATGGATGAAGCCGGGTACTACACCTGGAACTAACTCCCAAGATGCGGATCGGGGAGCACATTCCCCGGTCCGTCACCATTGATTTTTTATAAACTCTGGGAAACCTCAGGCGGCTCTCATGCAAGTAGCAAACGTCAATCGGCTCACACCGTATATGTTCTTGGCGCCGGCCGTTGTGATCCTGGTCATCGCGCTGCTCTACCCGATCGGTTACATGATCTACGCCAGCTTTCTGGACTGGAACCCAAGCCAGCGCATTGGCGAAGCGGAATTTGTTGGTGTTCGAAATTATATCAATCTCCTGAGTGACGACAGCTTCCGAGAGAGCCTGTCTGTCACTTTGAAATTTGCTGCCATTGTCGTCTCGGTGGAGATGATTGTTGGTGTTGGTTTGGCGTTGCTGTTGGATCGAAACATTCGTGGCATGTCCCTGCTACGCACACTCTTTATTTTGCCAATGATGATTGCCCCGATCGTTGTTGGTTTAATGTGGCGCTACATGTATCACCCAACGGTGGGCATTTTTAACCGCACACTGAAGTCGCTTGGATTTGAGCCGATACCATGGCTCTCCAATGGTGATTGGGCATTTGCATCGGTTATCATTGCCGATATATGGCAATGGACGCCGTTTATTTTCATTCTTTCATTGGCAGCTCTGCAATCTTTGCCTCGTTCTGCACTGGAAGCAGCCCGCATCGATGGCGCTACCGGATGGCAACAAATCATTCATATCAAACTGCCTTTGATGATGCCGGTTCTCATCGTTACATGCCTGTTGCGCTTGATTGACGCCTTTAAAGTGCTGGAGGTGGTGCTGGTGTTAACGAATGGTGGTCCGGGGCTATCAACGGAAATCCTGTCTCTGCGCATATCACGTACGGCGTCAGAATTCCGCGAATTGGGTGAAGCAGCGGCGATGTCGAACTATCTGCTTATCCTGCTGCTCATACTGACATTGGCCATGTTCTTTTACAATAAAATCGTCGAGGTAAGGGCCGCGCGACTGAGAGCGGCGGCAGAGGGGGATGCGTAATGGCTGACAAAACCTACGATAAGCAAAACCCAGCTTTTTACGCCCTGATTGTCGCGCTGGTGGTTATGTCGATCGGGCCCATCCTGATGATGTTAATGACGTCTTTGAAGCTGAATGTGGATATCATGTCCGACACGGCCAGCCTCATCTTCATGCCGACTTTGCGCAATTACGAAACTGCACTTTGCGATATGCTGTGGTATGCGCCGGCGCATGTGGACTACTGTGATCCGACTTTTGGACGTGCGCTGGTCAACTCGTTGACAATTGCAATTATCTCGACAGCGTTGACTTTGATCATCGGCTGTATGGCTGCATACGCTATTGTGCGTTTCCGGTTTATGGGCCGCGATACAGTCTCGCTCACAACCCTTGTCATGCGAATGGTTCCGCCTGCGGTCTTGCTTGTGCCGGTGTTTGGCATATGGACATTCCAATTCCAGCTGGATGGCACCAAGATCGGCATAATACTGGTTTATGTTGCGATGAATTTGCCGTTTGTGATCTGGATTTTGCAAAGCTTCATCGTGCAGGTTCCAATCCAGCTCGAAGAAGCTGCGCGGATGGATGGTGCTGGTCCATTCCAGGTATTTTTCCTGGTTGTTTTACCAATTATCAAGCCGGGCCTGGCAGCCGCGTCGATCTTTACTTTCCGTATTGCTTGGAATGAGTTTTTGCTTGCCAATGCTTTGGCAGATCGAAACTCGCGTACAGTGCCCGTTACCATTGTGAACTCCCTGACGGAATACGACATTGACTGGGGTGTCATCATGGCGACGGGTATGCTGCTGGCGGTACCTCCGATTATCTTTACCTTTGTTGCGTCAAGACAAATTATTACCGGCATGACGGCAGGAGCGGTCAAAGGCTAATGCTCGATTGGTTATTACTTCCAATTGATCCTTCACGCCTGCACGACGTTGGCTTTAACGTCTCCTGGCATGCCCGCTTGATGGTAGTCGCCTGGGCGTTCCTGTTTCCAATCGGTGTGATTATCGCTCGATTTTACAAGATCATGCCCGGTCAGGATTGGCCGCGTGTCGTGGACAATCTGATTTGGTGGCGTTGCCATCTGGTGTTTCAGACTTTGGGAGGCTTCGTCGTCCTTGGAGCGCTTTACTTCATCTTGACCAATCCTGGCCGGGCGTTTCATTTCAGTACGCACACAATGCTGGGATGGACAGTTGTCATTTTTTGCCTTTTTCAGTTCATTGCGGGGTTCTTGCGCGGGACCAAAGGGGGTCCAACGGAACCGGCGGCCGATGGTTCTCTGCATGGTGACCACTACGATATGACACCGCGCCGACTCGCGTTCGAGTATCTGCATAAGTCCATCGGTTATCTGGCACTGTTGCTGTCTGTCGTAACAATTGTCAGCGGTCTTTGGACCGTCAATGCCGCAATATGGATGTGGATTTGTCTGGTGCCGTGGTGGGGTATCTTGGCTGCAGTCTTCATCTACCTGCAATCCAAAGGCAAGGCGATGGATACGTATCAGGCAATTTGGGGGCCAGACCCTGTTCATCCCGGCAATCGGATGAAGCCAATTGGTCCAGGAATTCGCCGGCTTAACAAGGAAGCCGGCGAATAATTTTTAAGACTTTACGGGATGATCGGTTGCGTCTGTGACGTGGTGGTGGATACGGCCGTCAAAATATTTTTCCACAAGCTCTCCCGTAACTTCACGTGATTTAAAGCGTGCATCGCATGCGAGTGCTTTTTCCATGCCTGCCATATTTGCGTAGCTGATGGCGAGGATCAAAGGGAATTCAGGCGCGCCTTCGTCGCGGTCTTCACCAAACATCACACGTACTTCCAAGGCGCCGTCAAATTGGGTCCAAAGTGGCACCAAGTTTTCGTTGACGAACGCGCGAAATGCCGGTGTTTGGCCGTCTTTGACCGTGCCTTCGAACAAGGCGTAGCGTGTTAACATAGTTGGTTCTCCGATGGGGTGATGGTTGTTGAATGCAGTGAAATTTTGACTAGGCCTTTGGACCTTCGAAATATTTCATCAGTGCGGCGTTGTCGGCATTTCCAAGACCCGCTGCCATCATGACCCGGTGTATCTCTGCGCAGACTGCCGTAAGTGGCATCGATGTTCCGGTGATGCGCGCCAAATCTTGAACGCCATTTAGATCCTTGACCATGTTGCTGATGCTACCGGTTGGCGTGTAGTCCTTGCGCGCCATTTTTGCCATAAATTCCTGCAGGATCGCGCTATCTGCGCGTCCTCCGGCAATTGCCTTTGGAATGGCAGTTGCATCGACACCGGCGTCCAACGCCAATTGAGTTGCTTCCGCAACAGCGACAAAGTTCAATGCACACAACACCTGATTGATAAGTTTGGTAGTTTGGCCTGCCCCGCTTGGTCCCATCAATGTGTAGTTCGCGCATAGATGGTTCATAACGGCTTTGGATTTTTCAAAATCACCTGCATCTCCGCCAACCATAACCGCCAGCTCGCCAATCAGTGCTTTGGGCGCACCGCCTGACAGAGGGCAATCAAGCCACCTTAGACCTCTTTCTGCGGCTTCGGCAGCAAGTGTTTTTGTGGATTCTGGGTCAATGGATGACATATCGATAATCAGCGTGCCTGCTTTAGCACCGGCAGCAACGCCGTTGTCCCCAAATACTGCGGAACGAACAATGTGAGGTGAATTTAAGCTGAGGATAACAAAATCTGAGGCGGCTGCCGCAGAGGAAGCTGAGACGGCAGCTGTTGCACCCTTGGCAACAAGTGCTGCAACTTTTTTATCATCCAGATCAAAAACGACAAGATTGTTTCTAGTTTCTGCAAGACGTGTTCCAATTGCGCTGCCCATAACGCCAGCGCCAATTAAAGCGACTTTATTTGACATTTCATCTTTCCTTTATGGCGGCCAGTATGCGATCAATGATCGTTTCAATGGGCGCATCAATATCTACTGTCACCGCATTTTCGTCAGCGGTCGGCAATTCCAGAGTTGCAAACTGGCTGTCCAGCAGGCTTGTTGGCATGAAGTGCCCAGTGCGGGCACCCATTCTCTCGCTGATCAACGCGCGACTGCCTGACAGGTGTATGAACAAGGTGTTTTCATCTGCGGCCTCCGTGATGGTTTCACGATAAACACGTTTTAATGCGGAGCAGCCGCCGACAACGATGCCTTTGCGTGTGGCCATTTCTGTGGCGAAACGTTTTAACCAAGGCCAGCGATCGTTATCTGTCAAAGGTTCGCCCCGGCTCATTTTTTCGACGTTTGCAGGCGGGTGATATGTATCTCCATCAAGGAACTGACCACCAAGTTTGATGGCCAGCGCCTCTCCGATGGATGATTTTCCGCACCCCGCAACACCCATCACAACTAAGAGACGGACATCGTCAGCTTTATCTTGATCAGAGTGAGGCAGTGATGCCTCCATCGACATAGAGCGTGTGACCATTTACGAAGCTGGATGCTGCGGAACTGAGGAAGATGCAGGCACCAACCAGTTCTTCTACATCGCCCCAACGTCCAGCCGGAGTGCGTTTTTCAAGCCACGCACTGAACTCAGGATCTGCTACCAAAGCTGCGTTCAACGGCGTATCGAAATAGCCCGGCGCAATGGCGTTGACCTGCATACCATGCTGCGCCCAATCGGTTGCCATTCCCTTTGTCAAATTACCCACAGCGCCTTTGGTTGCGGTATATGGTGCGATTCCGGGGCGTGCCAGCATGGTCTGTACCGATGCAATGTTGATGATCTTGCCTGCACCGCGTTTTATCATGTGGTTGGCGACCGCTTGGCCAACGTTGAAAACAGTAGAAATGTTGGTGTGCAGCAGCTTTTCAAAAGCATCTGCCGGAAAATCTTCCAACGGTGTGCGGTGCTGCATGCCGGCATTGTTAACCAGAATATCAATGGCACCATTGGTCGCTTCGAAACCATCGACTGCGGTCTTTACAGCGCCATGGTCTGTTGCATCAAAAGCCAGCTGATGGACATTTGCGCCACCTGCTTCTAACTCGGCGGCAGCATTGGCAATCTTGCTGGTGTCACGACCATTTATGATGATGCTCGCGCCGGCATTCGCCAAACCCTTTGCAAGTGCATAACCAATTCCCTGTGAGGATCCGGTGACAAGGGCGGTACGCCCGGTCAGGTCAAATAGGTTGTTTCTGTCTGTCACGCGTAAAGGTCCTTTTTCATCTCGACAGCTTCCAGATCATCTGTATATGTTATCGATAACATTTTCAACACAATCCTCAGGAAAAGTAGCAAATGAGTAAACCAGAAATTCTTCAGGTTGGCGTTTATCCAACATGGGACGAGGGTCCGTTGAACGAAGCTTTCACCATGCATCGTTACTTCGAAGTCGCTGACAAGGACGCTTTCGTCACATCACATGCGGATGGCATTCGGGCTATTGCGACGCGCGGCGACCTTGGCGCGGACAAAGCGCTCATCGATGCGCTGCCAAATCTGGAAGTGATCTGTGTGTATGGCGTTGGCTATGATGCGGTCGACCTGGAAGCTGCGGGTGCGCGAGGCATTCGCGTGACTAACACGCCTGATGTCCTAACCAAGGATGTGGCTGACTTAGGTGTTGCAATGATGTTAGCGCAAGCCCGCGGGGTTCTAGGTGCAGAAGGCTGGGTGCGCAGTGGCAGCTGGGCGCGTCAAGGCATGTATGGGTTGCAAAGTCGGGTTCATGAAAAAAGCGTTGGTGTACTTGGCCTTGGACGTATTGGATTTGAAGTGGCCAAACGTCTGGCGGCTTTTGACATGGATATTGCTTATACGGATGTTGCACCAAAACCGTATGCGCCAGATTGGACATTTGTGGCTGATGCCGTGGAGTTGGCGCGGCGTTCTGATTATTTATTTGTGACACTGGCTGCGTCTGCTGATACCCATCATATTGTCGACCGGGAGGTTATTGCTGCACTCGGTGAAAAGGGGATGGTGATAAACGTATCCCGCGCTTCAAACATTGATGAAGATGCGTTGCTGGATGCGTTGGAAACCGGAATCCTGGGATCTGCAGCACTGGATGTGTTTGAAGGTGAGCCGGAGCTAAATCCAAGATTTCTCAAACTCGACAATGTCTTGCTGCAACCGCATCACGCCTCTGGTACGGTCGAAACAAGGAAAGCAATGGGCAAGCTGGTTTATGATAATCTGGTTGCGCATTTTGCTGGCAAAGACCTTGTAACACCCGTTCTATAGAAAGTTGAAAACATGCGTGCAATTGTAATTCATGATGCCAAAGACCTGCGGGTTGAAGAGCGTAGTGTTGCAGAGCCTGGAGCTGGCCAGGTTCTTATCACCATGGCCACCGGGGGTATTTGCGGATCTGATCTGCATTACTACAATCATGGTGGGTTTGGACCCATCACGATTAAAGAACCAATGGTTCTTGGTCACGAAGTGTCGGGTTTTGTCAGTCAGATTGGCTCAGGTGTAGACGGATTGGCAGTGGGTGACTTGGTCGCTTTGTCGCCTTCGCGCCCATGTGGGCATTGCAAATACTGTGTAGAAGGCTCTCGCAATCACTGCCTCAATATGCGCTTTTATGGTTCTGCGATGCCGTTTCCGCATATTCAAGGTGCCTTTCAAGAAAGTCTGATTGCAGATGCCAATCAGTGCGTGAAAGCCACAGGTTTAACACCAGGCGAAGCGGCAGCAGCAGAACCTTTGTCTGTGGTTCTTCATGCTGCACGTCGTGCCGGTGAATTGGTTGGCAAAAAAGTGCTGATTACAGGAAGTGGCCCCATCGGGACGTTGAGCATTCTCGCTGCACGGGCGGCTGGAGCTGCTGAAATTGTTGTAACCGATTTGTCCGATCCAGCGCTTGTCTATGCAAAGCGTGTCGGTGCAGACCGCACCATCAATGTCATGTCTGAGCCGGATGCACTAACCGCCTATCAGCCCGACAAAGGTTATTTCGATGTCTTATTTGAATGCTCCGGCGCAGCCCCAGCACTAACTGCGGGAATTGGTGCGATGAGGCCACGTGGCGTGGTGATGCAGCTTGGTCTTGGAGGGGATATGAAACTTCCAATGATGATGCTGACAGCGAAAGAACTCGATCTGCGTGGCTCTTTCCGTTTTCATGAAGAATTCCCAATGGCGGTACAATTAATGCAAAATGGTCAGATTGATGTGAAGCCTCTGATCTCGCACACATTTGGCATTGATGATGCAGTTGAGGCATTTGAAACTGCCTCTGACAGGAACAAATCCATGAAAGCTCAAATTCAATTCGCTGACAGTGCTTGAATCACTCTTTTAGGCAAATGTCTTTGCGCCAATTGCGTTAAGTGCTGCGTTGGCAACGGCGATGTCCTGATCGCCGCTGCCAGACCCAATGCCAATGCCCCCAAGTAGAATGCCATCAATTTGGATAGGTAAACCACCTGGCAATCCAGTTACACAGCCATCTGTTGCGGCCCCAATAGCGGGGCGTACGGCATCTGGAATATTTGTGCTGGGTCCACCTATTGAGGCCGCTGTCAGAGCCTTTGCGAGCGCGCTTTTACGGCTCAGGAATTTTGCACCGGACATTTTTAGCTCTGCAATCAACTCACCGCTGGCATCCACAATGACGATGCATTGGGGTTGGCCAATGTTGTTCGCCTTTGCAATCGCAGCACTGAGCATCACCATCGCGCCTTCATGGGTCAACATCTGTGTTTTTGCGGTAAAACTCATGGTAGGTTCCTTGCGACAAACGAAATATATGTTATCGATAACATAATTCTATCTGAAATGACCAATACGAATTTAGCAGGTTGAGAATCATGTCTTTTTTTGAAGTTATGGACAAATCCTTTGGTAATTTTGTGCTCGGCAATGCACCTGTGAAGCAAATTGCTACCGGTTTTGATTGGGTCGAGGGACCGGTCTGGTTTGGAGATGCCAATTGTCTGCTGTTCTCAGATATTCCAAACAACAGGATCATGCGCTGGATACCGGGTGTCGGAACCAGTGTGTTCCGTGAACCTTCCAATTATTCAAATGGCCACACCAGAGACCGCGAGGGACGGCTCATTTCCTGTGAACATGGTGCGCGCAGGGTGACGCGGACGGAGCATGATGGCTCGATAACGGTGATTGCCGACCGCTTTGAAGGTAAGCGACTGAACTCCCCAAATGATGTTGTGGTGAAATCCGATGGAGCGATTTGGTTCTCAGATCCACATTACGGTATTATGACCAACTATGAGGGCTTCAAATCCGAGCAAGAGTTGCCTTGTCAGGTTTACAAGGTAGATATGACTGCTGGTACGATGGAAGTGGTCTTGACCGATTTTGCAGGCCCCAATGGTTTAGCGTTTTCTCCCAATGAAGATCGGCTCTATGTTGTCGATACTGGTGCCATGTTTGACGAGACCGCAGAGCGCCATATCCGCGCGTTTGACGTGGCGTCTGATGGTAAGCTGAGTGGCGGCGATGTGTTTCATAGCATCAATCCGGGCTGCGCGGATGGCATACGCCTGGATACAGATGGCAATGTCTGGTCATCGGCTGGTGATGGCGTCCATTGCATCAATCCAGCGGGAGATCTGATTGGCAAAATCCTGACCCCTGAATTGGTATCCAATATTTGTTTTGGCGGGCGCTCAAAGCATCAATTGTTTATGACTGCCACGACAAGTGTTTATTCCATTAGACTGAACAGGCAGGGCGTATAGCAGTTTCAGGCAGTTGCACCGGGTACCAATCTTGTTGGTACTACGACGACTTCTTTGCATGGCTCGTCTCTGAGGCGAGCCACCAAAACTTCCGCGGCCTGTTTACCGACCCCATGGGTGGAGACCATAGTTGTCGTCAGGCGTTGCGGCAAAATGGAGGCGGCTTCCATGCCACCCCATCCGGCGATGGCTAGTTGGCCCGGAATATCAATGCCGCGGCTATTGCAGAAGAACAGGCCCCCAATCGCCATTTCATCGTCCTGGTAGTAGATGCCATCGAGATTGTTCTCACGGCTCAGAAGGTTTTCTGTGCCGTAATATCCCGCGTAAAAACTGGATCGATCATGGAGTAATTCAGTTGCAACAAGTGGGTGTCCAGCTGCCGTTAGTGCTTTACTGAAGCCCTCAAAACGGGTGGACCCCATGGTAGTTGTTGTTGGCAAAGTACCAACATACCCAATTCGCCGGCGGCCACGCCCGATCAAAAAATGACCCATTTCGTAGCCACAGTCGAAATGGTTGAAGCCAACAGAAACGTCGAGCGGGCTTGTGTTGAGATCCCAGATTTCGACCACGGGCGTTGAGCTCGCTTTCAATAACTCCAGCGTGGCCGCCGAATGATTTCGGCCTGACAAAATGACACCTGCAGGACGCCAGGACAGCAGTCCACGCAACCATTTTTCTTCTACATCCGGCAGTTCTTCATTGGCCCCGATAAGTGTTTGATAGCCAAACCTGAACAATGTTCTATCAATACTTTCAAGTACTTCACCATAAAGTCGGCTGGTCACGCGGGGAACGCAGACGCCGACCAGTGTCGATGACGTTTCAGAACCAAATGCGGCGGCCAAGCGGTTGGGAACATATCCCAAACGATCGATTTCCCGCATCACGCGCGCGCGCGTGTTTTCAGAAAAACCTCCGCTGTCCCGAAGAATGCGCGAGACTGTCATCTTGGATACACCGGCTGCATCTGCGACCTGTGCCAGATTAGCGCCGATTTTCTTGGGCGATTTGCTTATCTTTTTAGACGACATGTTTAGTCCATGGATATTGTTACGTTATCGATAACATTTTCTTCTTGACTCTGAAAGCACTGTGAGGAAAGTTAATGTAGGTTACCGGTAACGTAACAAAGAATTACCGGAACTTCTATGGAGGAATTGCCATCATGAGGCAAATACGATGAGACCGGATAGCGGCCTCTTCTTTGACCGTATCGAAAAATCATTTGGCGGCACGCAAGCGCTGGGCGGTGTCTCTATGCATGTGGATCGCGGCGAGATTGTTGCATTGCTTGGGGAAAATGGTGCGGGTAAATCGACTCTCATCAAAGTTCTTGGTGGTATTCATAAGCCAGATAGCGGTCGCGTTTTAATTGACGGGGTCAACTATGCCCATGCACCTGGTAAGTTGAATGAAAAACAGGCAGTTGCATTCATTCACCAGGATTTAGGTCTTATTGAATGGATGAGTGTTGCCGAGAACATCGCTCTAGCGATTGGATATTCGCGTAAGTTTGGCTTGGTTGATTGGAAAAAAGCCGAACAGACCGCTGCAACTGCCCTGAAATTGGTTGATTGCGATTTTGACCCTTCTGCCCGTGTTGCCAGCCTGAGCCGTACAGAAAAGTCTCTCGTGGCTATTGCCCGCGCTTTGGCCGTTGAGTGTGATTTTCTAGTGCTTGATGAGCCAACCGCCAGTCTGCCAGCAGATGAAGTAGAGCGCTTGTTTGCGGCGCTTCGTCCATTGCGCCAAAAGGGGGTTGGCATGATCTATGTGTCTCACCGCCTTGATGAAGTGTTTCGCATTGCTGACCGTGTGTCTGTTTTGCGCGACGGAAACCTGGTTGGTGTCCGTGATGTAGCGCATACAACTCCCGAAGAACTGGTCAGTCTAATCGTCGGGCGTAAAACACGCGAAATTGCCAAACCGAGTGTTCAAAGTGGCGGAGAAATTCTAACCGTTACTGGCTTGAAAACCGAAAATGTCGGTCCCGTTGATCTGTCAGTGAGTCACGGTGAGCTTGTCGGTATTGTTGGCCTGCGCGGTGCCGGTCATGAAGATGTCGGGCGCAGCCTGTTTGGTGTCATGGAGCATGAAGGTTCTGTTTTGTTGGACGGGAAAGAGCCTGATCTGACATCTCCGCGTAGTGCGATGGAATCTGGGTTTGGGTTTGTGGCGCGAGACCGGGTTGTTGAATCTATAACTCCGGTCCTCAGCATCCGCGAAAACGCCTTTATCAATCCTGCTGCCTCTGGCCGTACACCTTTGAGTTTGCTTCTACCATCAACCGAAACGTTACAGGCGAAAGAGCTTGGCGAATTGGTGGGCTTGAGTCCTAACGATCCCTCCCTGGCGATCGAAGCCCTGTCTGGCGGCAATCAGCAAAAGATTGTTGTTGGACGGTGGCTTGGTACGAATAGAAAATTTCTTATTGCGGAAGATCCCACTGCTGGTGTGGATGTGGGCGCAAAAGCAGAGATCTATAATTTGTTGTTCAATGCGCTCGCATCTGGAATGGGCGTCCTTGTCGTCTCTACAGATTTTGAGGAAGTCGCTGCAATTTGCCACCGAGCTGTTGTCTTCAGTCGGGGTAAAATTGTCAGCGAATTGTCAGGCGTTGAACTGTCTACCGAATCCCTAATTCAAGCAGCCTCTGCTGGAGAAACCGGCGAAGCGAATACTGGAGTGGCCGACCATGCAGTCCATTGAATCAAATGCACTGGAACCAACTAAAGCGGAATTGGCTGGTCAATCACTTTCAGCACGATTGATCCGTCTAGCGCCCGTTTACGGCCTTGTGATTTTGATGTTCGGGTTGATAGTTCTGTTTTCAATCCTGCTTCCAAATACTTTTCCGACGGTCCTGAATTTGCGTGCAATCGTATCGGATAAGTCCATTATTGCGCTGCTCAGTCTGGCTGCCATGATACCCATGGTGGCCGGCCGTATAGATCTGACGGTTGGTTACGGTATTGTGCTTTGGCACATCCTCGCGATTTCACTGCAAACCCTTTACGGAATTCCATGGCCGATCGCCGTGGCCATCGTTCTGGTGCTTGGCGCGGCGGTTGGATTTTTGAATGGCCTGCTGGTTGAAGTAGCTAAGATTGACTCCTTTATTGCCACCCTTGGAACGGGCACTGTTCTTTACGCTTTGGCTCTGTGGCACACCGGCGGTCGGCAGGTTGTAGGTGTTTTGCCGGACGGATTCTACGCCCTGAACGGAACCTTCCTGTTTGGTCTTCCAATCACCGGATTTTATGTGCTCGGCATTACACTCGCCATGTGGTTGATCCTAGAATACACCCCGGTCGGACGATATCTTTACTCTATCGGTGCAAACCCACGTGCCGCAGAGTTGAATGGTATTCCTACTCGAAAATTTGTAGTTGGCGCATTCGTAACATCGGGCCTGATGGCAGCATTGGCAGGTGTCTTGCTGGCATCCAAACTGCGGATTGGGCAAGCCAGTGTTGGCCTAGAATATTTGCTGCCGGCTTTGGTTGGCGCGTTCCTTGGCTCCACAACCATCAAGCCTGGCCGCGTGAATGTGTGGGGCACAATTGTTGGTGTCACGATCCTGGCGGTAGGTATTTCAGGCATTCAACAAATCGGCGGATCCTTTTGGGTAGAGCCGATGTTCAACGGTGTGACGTTGCTCGTGGCCATTGGAATTGCCGGCTATGCGCAACGGCGCAAGGGCGCTGCCAAAAAGTAGTTTCGCAATAGAAACCGGGGGTGTCTGCGGGCACGTCTACAACATGGATGTCCGGTCAGGGCATCTTAAATACCAAGCTTTGAAACAAGCTTGATTATCTTGGAGGAAGATATGCTGAGAAGATCATTTATTGCAGGTGTGCTGATGCTGGGCGTTGCCGCGCCAGCACATGCGGACAAAATTTCTGATGCTATGGATATGGTAAAACGCCATGCCGGCCAAAAAGTTGAATGGGATGGTCCAACCACCGGTCCAAAGGCTGCTGATGGCAAGACCATTGTCGTTCTTGCGGGCGATTTGAAAAATGGTGGAATTCTTGGAACGACCAATGGTGTCGAAGAAGCAGCAGGCGTCATGGGCTGGACGGTTCGTGTGCTGGATGGCGCGGGAACGGTTTCTGGCCGCACAGCCGCTTTTGGTCAGGCGCTTGCGTTGCAGCCAGATGGTATCGTGATCAATGGGTTTGACTCAGTTGAGCAACAAGTTGGCATGGATGCGGCAAAAGCTGCTGGTATTCCACTGGTAAGCTGGCACTCATCTCCGAAAATTGGCGCTGATCCAGAACGTGGTCTCTTTGCAAATGTATCGACCGATGCCATGGAAGTATCAGAAGCTGCCGCACAATGGGCGTTTGCAGATGCTGGCGGGAAGCCAGGGGTGATCATCTTCACCGATTCCACATATTCAATCGCAATTGCAAAAGCTGACCGCATCAAAGAAACCATTGAGGCTCTCGGTGGCACGGTTCTGGAATATGTTGATACTCCGATCGCAGATACGTCTAACCGTATGCCAACACTCACAACAGCGCTGCTGCAACGCTATGGTGACAAGTGGACACACAGCCTGGCGATTAATGACATTTACTTTGATTTCATGAGCCCGGCGCTTGCAGCAGCAGGTATCAAAGGTGATCAACAACCGCTTCAGGTGGCCGCTGGTGATGGATCTGAAAGTGCGTATCAGCGTATTCGCTCCAGCCAGTATCAGGCTGTTACTGTTGCTGAGCCGCTCAACCTTCAAGGCTGGCAGCTAGTAGATGAATTAAACCGCGCCATGCAGGGTGAGCCTTGGTCTGGCTATACATCACCGTTGCACGTCGTAACCGCTGATAACATCAGCTACGATGGTGGTGACAAGAACATTTTTGATCCGGGCAATGGCTACCGGGATGAATACAAAAAAATCTGGGGCAAATAGACTTCAGAAGCTGGCAGCAAGAAGGGCGGCTCTAAGGGGCCGCCCTTTTTCTATGCGCGCAGTAAATCAAACACTGGTTTTAAGCTTTTGAATTCACGTTTGCAGGTTTCAAAAAGATTGCTGTCGAGTGCTTTTGTTTCGTCACCCAGGTCGCTCCAGGCTGCAAGGCCCTTATGGCGCAAGAGCTTTTCATTGGGATGATCTTTAGGATAGCCAGAAGGAACGCGCTTTAAGGCAGGTTCACTGATGCGCATACCTGCCTTGGTCAATGTTGCCAATGTTTCAGCAATGTCTGCGCCGTTTTCAGATGCTACACGTTTGCGAAATGCGTCCAACTCAGTGGGCTGGAAAGCAAAGATGCCGACGCCTAGTGACAAGGAAGTTGTGTCCAGACCAAAGAACCAACAAGGCGGCGATTCAGCTCCATGCTCTGGCGTGAACGAAAGATGCAGATGTGTGTTGTAAGGCGTTTTGTCTTTTGAGAACCGCACGTCGCGATGGATGCGGAAAAGCTTTGGCGTGTGAATGCTCCCGGTAAGTGAATGTAATTCGCTGGCCATCATGTCTGCGAATGCCAGCGCCGGCGCTTTGTAATCCCGCTCATAGACTTTCTTGTTGTCGTTAAACCATTCACGATTATTGTTGACCTTCAACTCCTTCATGAAGTCGATGGTTTCCATGGCAAACCCGGAAAATTCTTGTGTTGTCATGATTTCTATCCTGAATTCATTTTGCAGGTAATGAGCCAACGAATGTAAGTGTGAAGGATATCCAGTCTCGTAAGGCTGCCTCATCGCACGCGGTTTCATCAACGAAGACAATACTGGTCATGCGGCGCTGTCCTTGCATCATAGTTCTGGCTCCAGGTCGCTGTAAGGCTTCTGCCTGCAGCTCTTTTCCAACGCGAAACATGAAACGCCCTTCTCCGGCTTTCTCTCTGTGAGCACCGCCAAGCATGTTACCGTTAAGCATGAAACACACACCGCCCATCATCTTCTGTTCTTTGATGCCGACGAGGCCATCGGTTGCAGCACGGAATCTCTGGGTTAGTTTATCATCTATTGCCATTTCGTGTCCTCATCATGCGAAGAAGCCATAGCTTCCTGCCAATATACAAAGCGCCGACCCGCCCATAGAAGCCATCGTCATGGCCATGCCACCTGCACGCCCATTGGCCCAACCATATCTGCGAACTGTGCCGTAATGCAAAACACGTCCGGCTATCAAGAGCGCGCCGAGCGTCCAAAGGATTGGCACTGGCGTAGTAACTAGTTCCGCGCCTGCCAGCGAGAAAAGTGCAATGGGGACGGTTTCCGTAAAATTGCCATGGGCGCGCATACGCCACATCAAATCTTCATTACCTCCGTCCATAAAATGAATGTCGGTTTTAAGGCGCTTGACGCCAACGGCAATTGTCATAGGAATTTGGAGAAGTGTCAGAATGGCGACAAATACCAGCGTTACTGATAGCATGTGATTATCTCAGCTTTCTTGCGTGTAGAAGGATTGAAGCCGCTTTGGTGGCGGCTTCAGATATGCAGGGGCTTAGCCCTGCATGCTTTCATAGGTGATGAGCGCAATGCGAGCGCCTTGTGGATCAGCAATTGTGCACATGCGGCCCACACCCGGCATATCCATTGGTTCAGAGATCACAGAACCACCTGCCTTTTTTACGCGTTCAACACTGGCATCGACATCTTCAACGGTGATGAAGATTGTCCAGGCACCATTGTCTTCAGGCATGGGGGAAAAACCGCCAATTGGCTGATCGCCGACCATGATTGCTGAATAGGCGGAGCCATCCTGCATGGGCATATCGCCGATGGTCCAGCCAAGAGTTTCGCTATAGAATTTTTTGGCGGCTGCGCTGTCTGGCCCCGAGTGTCCGATCCAGCCTGCATTGCCCGGTGTTGTCATTGAAATTTCGCTCATTGTGTCCTCCTTGGAAAGTTGGTCTGCATGTTGCAGATAACCCAAGGACGAGGCTGCGATAGCGAATCCGACAGCCCCTACAATTTATTTTTGGCAAATGGCAATTTTTTCCAAAAGAATGCGTTGTTCCGCTTCGGTTGGTTGCAATTGTAAAGCGCGTTCATATGCCAATTCTGCTTCTGCAAATCGATCAAGATCGTAAAGAAAGGCGGCACAGGCGGTATGATACCAACGGTAGTTTGCCAGCTCATCTTTTAGAGGCTCTAGCATGGATAACCCCGCCTCTGGTCCCTTAATTTTTTCAAGCGCGGCGGCTTGGTTCAGACGGATGACAGGGGTGGGCTCAATGGCATAAAGTGCTGTGTAAAGTTCCAAGATTTTTGTCCAATCGGTGTCTTCCGCGCTTGTGGCAAGGCCATGAACAGAGGCGATGGCGGCCTGAATTTGAAATGGGCCAAACGGGCCTCGGCGCAGTGCTTTTTCTAAAAGCGCACGAGCTTCGGCAATCATGGATCGATCCCACAATGTACGGTCCTGCACGTCTAATGGTATCAGATTTCCCTGCTCATCGAGCCTGGCATTGCGGCGGGAGTGCTGAAACAGGAACAGCACCAGCAGTCCCATCAGTTCGCCCATACCTGGGAACAGCCCGAGTAATAATCGAGTCAGCCGAATGGCCTCTTCGCATAGAGGTACCTTGATGTGCATATCGCCGGAGCTGGCTGACCAACCTTCATTGAACAGCAGGTAGAGCATCAAAGAGACAGCTCGCAGTCGGTTTGTCCGCTCGTTGATATCTGGCGTTTCAAATGGTGTGTCAGCCTTGGCGACTGTCTTTTTTGCGCGGGTGATGCGCTGTTCCATTGTCTTGGGTTTCACCAGAAATGCTCGCGCGATCTCATCAACCGACATGCCAACGACAATTTTGAGCGCCATTGCCAACTGGTCCTGCGGCGCTAGAGAAGGGTGGCAACAGATAAAAAGAAGCCGCAAGACATCATCTCGCAGGCCATCATTGTCGAGCTGTTCGGCGTAAGACATTTCAATATTTGAGATTTCTTCTGCAACCGGTTCTAGGGAATTGGCGCGGGCATTTTTGCGTATGATATCAATGCCCGCATTGCGCCCAACCTTAAGCAACCACGCCAAAGGATCGTCTGGTTGCCCATTTTCTGGCCAAGCTTTCAGGGCTCGTTCGCAGGCAATCGCAAATGCTTCTTCAGCAAGTTCAACGTCTCGGAATTGACGCGTTAAGGCACCGACGGCTTGTGGACGTATGCTTCCGAACCTGGCTTTTAACCAGGCATGGGCTGTCATTTTGGCGGCCCACCAAGTGTTCCGCCTGCCCAAGCAACAGGCCTGATCTCAAGTGTAACATAGGGTGAGACAATATGTTCGGCAAAAGAGATCGCCTCCTCCAGTGAATCAAAGTCTGCAACATAAAAGCCCAAGAAGCGTTCCTTGGTTTCAGCAAATGGCCCATCCATAATCGTTGGTTTTTGACCGATTTCGGAAGTCGCTTTGAGTGTCACTGCGTTGCTGGTTGGCATAAGCCTCGCGGACCCAAACGCACCTTTTTCCCGCAGGGCCTCCTGTAGCGCGATATGTCCTGCCATCACCTCTTCCTGTTGCTCTTGAGGCAGTCGGTCATAGGTGCCTTCTGTTCCGTAGATCAGAATTGAGTAATCCATATACGTGTTTCCCCTCAATGTTATCCTTCAAGGACGCATGGTGCATGCAAAACCCGACATGGTTGCTGACCGGCAGCTTCACTAGCTGGAAAAGGCAAACTACAAACAGCTTATGCGGCACTGCTTACATTTGCCCATACCATTCTAATTTGAAACGTTTCAAGAGGTTGCAGAGGTCGTTCGGGATTTTAAGGCACCAATATTAACGGCAAACAACATTGCGAACGCTGCAAGTGCCAAAAGGTGGTAGAGGGTCGGTAGCGGCCACAGCAGTGCGGCGCCAACAAAGAAAACCGCAATTCGCATTGGGAGATTTAGCGGGTTTTCCCAATGCCCTTCAATGCCTGCACCCAAGGCCCAAAGCCCAAATAACGCAAACGCAGTTATTTCCAGCATGGTCGCCCATTCCCCTGCCAGAAGTGGGGTGTACGCAAACAGCAAAGGCACAAAGTAAAGGCCCTTGGCGATTTTCCAGGCTGCAAATCCTGTCTTCATAGGAGGTGATTTTGCAATGGCGGCTGCTGTGAAAGCTGCCAGACAAACAGGTGGGGTGACATTTGAATCTTGGCTGAGCCAGAAGACGATCATATGCGCTGACAACAGCGCGGCCATAAGAATGGTTGGATCAAACAGTAGATCATAGAGCAGGCTAAGCGTTTCTAATGGCAAGGACGCCATAATGCCTGCGGCTGCTTCGGGTGTCATAGGTGCAGAAAGCGCGGCCAATTGATCTGGCACCGCAATCATAAAAATGGCTTTGGCGGTTTCCGGAATTTGTCCGGCGATGAGTAAATCTGTGATCTGAGACTGGAGAATGAGTTGGTAAAGGGCTGGAGCTGATAATGTTCCCAATACAATATAGGCCGCCGTTACAGGGAGGCCCATGCCAAGAATCAGTGATGCCAATGCGACCAGCACAATCGCGATGAGCAGGTTGCCACCAGCCCAACTGGAAATCATCAACGAGAATGTATTGCCAATGCCGGCTGTTGCAATAACGTTGACGATCAGACCAACAGCGCACAGCAATACCGCCGTCATGATCATGTTGCGTGCGCCCAGTTCAAGCGCTTCAAAAATCTTCTTCGGGCCCATTCGGTTTGGGGTCAGCCACGAAGCTGCGATGCAGGCCAAAATTGCGTAACCCGCGGCGTATGTGGGAGTGAATCCCTGGACCAATAATGTAATGAGCAGCCCAACCGGAATGACAAATGATGGACCGCCGCGCCGCAGGACATCCATTAATGCGGGCGCATCTTCGCTGGAAATAGGGGCGGCATTGGTCCGTTTGGCATCAATGCGTACAAAGAATGCAACGGTTGCAAAATAAAGAAGGGCAGGCAGTACGCTCATGGCGACTATGTGGGTGTAGGCAATCTGTGTGGTGGCAGCCATAACAAAGGCGCCAGCCCCCATGATCGGGGGCATCAATTGACCACCTGTCGATGACGCAGCTTCAACCCCGGCAGAAAATTTCGGAGAAAAGCCAGCGCGCTTCATGAGCGGAATGGTGATGACACCTGTTGAGGCGGTGTTTGCAACGGCAGAACCTGAAATTGTCCCAGTTAGACCGCTAGCAATCACAGCAACAAAGCCCGGGCCTCCAACTGTGCGGCCCGCAACGGCTCGCGAAATGTCGATAATGAATTCGCCAGCGCCAGATTTCAGCAAGAACGCACCGAAGATAATGAACATGAACACAAAGGTAGAGGAAATACGCGCGATGGAACCAAATAGAGCGTCATCGCCATAGATCGACCGAAACATGAGTGTTTCCGCAGACAAGCCACGGAATGCAAAAATGCCAGAAATGTGCGCGCCCCAAAAACCCACATAGGTAAGGGCAACTATGATGAGGACCGGAATAATCCATCCGGTTGTTCTGCGGGTAAACTCAATGGCTCCCAGAACCACAATGATGCCGGCAATCCAATCCAGAGTTATGAGGCGTACGCCACGTGCATAAACGCCGTCTTCAGCATAGATCAGGTAAAGCGCTGACGCCGCGACGGCCAATCCAAAACTTATGTCCAAAATTCGAACAAGGCTTTTATTGGACCAGGCCTTTTGCGAAACAGGTGAAACCAATGCGCAGAGCAGGGCAAAGCCGCCAAAATGAATTCCATTTTGCCACAGGGTGGAAACGTTACCGATGGAGTTCATCCACAGGTGACCAATTGACAATGTGACTGCCAGACCAGAAATTGCCCATTTCATGGCATTGCCATTTGGGTTTTCAATCTCGGCTGGAACATCATTCTGGGTTAGGGTCTCGGCGCGCATCATCATTGCCCCTGCATGAAGATAAAAAAATCCCGGGAACGGATCGCCGAACCCGGGACAAGATGATGGCCTACTGAGCCATCAATTTTGCAGGAACGTCGACGCCGACTTCCTTGTAGTAACGCAGCGCGCCAGGGTGTAGCGGCAGTGGAAGGCCTGCAATGGCTTTTTCGATTGCCATGGCTTTCGTTGCCGGATGAATTGCGTTCAGGAACGGCAGATTTTCGTAGATGGTCTTAGTGATGAGATAGACGGATTCCTCATCGATATCTGCACTTGTCGCCAGAAAGTTTGGCTGTGCGATTGTATTCACATCATAGTCCTGACCTGGATACGTTCCGGCAGGGATCAGGTATGGTGTCCATAGTTCTTTCCCATCGTCCGCAGCTTTTGCCTGCTCAGGTGTGAAAGAAAGCATTTTCACCTTGTCAGCCGCTGTTGCAAACAGCTTGGTTACGGCACCTGTTGGCACGCCTGCAGGTGTGCCCATACCAACAGCCTTGCCATCCTGAACCGCGTCAGCAGATGGGCCATAGCCGCCATGCACCATTTCGTAGCTGGCAACGTTCGCGCCAAGGCCGGTCAAAAGAGCTGTGTTTGAACCGATAGTGCCGGAGTTTTTACGTCCAAGCGCAACTGCTTTGCCGCCAAGCGCCACAAAGTCTTCCATGTTGCCTGTAGTCGCCATATCTGCGGCTACAACAAATTGCTCCACATTTTGCCAAAGCATTGTAACAGAGCGCAGATTTTCTTGTGGACCGTCAGCTTCCACTGGGCCGGTCCCTGTCGCAGCGTAGTAGCCGAACAGGCCTTGTAGAATAGCAAATTGAGCTTCGTTCTCGCGCAGCAGGCGCACGTTTTCGCCAGAGCCAGCCGAGTTGATGGCGGCCATACCGATTTTCTGTTTTGGCTGCAACTTAACTTTCGTCAGCGTCGCGATTGCTACGCCAACAGGATAGTAAGTCCCGCCCGTTGAAGCCGTAGCTAGAATGTAGTTCTTCTCATCTGCAGCACTTGCTGGAGCTGTAAACGTGGATGCAGTGGTGATGGCTGCAAGGGCCAGGCCCGTTGCAAGCGATAAAATTTTCATGAGTTCCTCCCAGAACAAATCTAATGGTCGAACGCGATGGCGCTCTGCTTTCTCATAAGCAATGTCTATGCCAGTTTCGAGAGGAAAGGTAACTATTTGAATCTATGAAATAATTTATTGAACTCAATTGATTGCTCGTTGGCAATAGGCCAGATTTCGCCAATCATTTTGAGTTTATAGGCGGATTTCCGCTGATTTTTGTGAGTTCGATGCCTTAAAATCATCCTTACTAAGTCCATGCCGCAACATCTTCTCATTAAGGGTCCGGCGAGGAATGTTCAGCAACGTCATAACATCTGCAATGTTACCACCGCACTTTTCCAAGGCTTGCGAGATCACGTTCTTTTCAAATTCATTCATCTGATCTGTTAAAGAAGTTGGGTTGATGTTGTTCAATGTGGACGTGCCACTCATAATTTCAAAAGAGCCACGTCTTCCTGTTTGCCGGGCAAGCGTAAAACGTTCGGCAGCATTCTTAAGTTCACGTACATTTCCAGGCCACTTATGGGTTCGCAATGCGGCGTGATCCGCAGCTTGAAGTTCAGGGGCAACTCTTCCGAATTCCTGCTCAGCTAATTTGATGAAATGGGTGAACAGTAACTCAATGTCATCTCCCCTGTCTCGCAGCGGAGGGGCCTGAAGCTCAATAGTATTAATGCGATAATAGAGATCACTTCGAAACCGATCCGCTTGGACAGCATCAGCGATGTTTTCATTACTTGCCGAGATAATGCGTACATCAAAGGGCACAGGTTTGTTTGTTCCAACTCGTATCACATGCCTTTCCTGAAGAACCCGCAGCAGCTTAACCTGCATGGCTTGTGGCAAGCTGGTGATTTCGTCTAAAAACAAGGTTCCGCCATCTGCGTATTCAAACGCACCTTCCTTGGCGGATTGAGCACCGGTAAATGCGCCAGCGACATGACCGAACAGCTCGCTTTCAAACAATGCCTCGGGAATTGCGCCGCAATTGATGGCCACAAAGGATTTACCGCTGCGATCTCCGAAATCATGAAGTGCTCTTGCCACAACTTCTTTGCCTGATCCGGTTTCGCCCGAAAGTAGGACGCTTACATTGGTGGACGCTAGATCGGCGATATCATGTCTCAATTTTTTAATTTGAGGGCTATCGCCGATTAACCGTCTTGATAGACCAGATGCCTCAGCCAAACGCTGTCGCAGGGCTCTGTTTTCCAGCAATAGGTTGCGATGTTCCAAAGCGCGCTTTGCAGTATCCAAAAGCTGTTCAGGAGAAAATGGTTTTTCCAGAAAGTCATAAGCAGAGCGTTTCATGGCCTCAACCGCCATGGCGATCTGCCCGTGTCCTGTCATGAGAATGACAGGAATTTCCGGATCGATCTGATGAACGGCCTCCATCAGTTCCATGCCGTCAATTTGTGGCATTTTTACATCGCTCACCACAATGCCAGCGAAATCTGGAGCAAGGAGCTTCAACGCGTCATGTCCATTGGAATAGGCTGAGACCTTGAGATCAGACAAAGCCAACCATTGTTCCAGCGAACGCCGCATGGTGATTTCGTCATCGATTAAAACGACGTGATTAGTCATTCCGCAGCTCCGGCCAAGACTTCTTGATCATCCGCCGCGGATTTTGCCACATCAAGGCGTATGGAAAACACTGCCCCGTTTGGTTCGACATTTCTGGCGCGCAGTTTACCACCCATTTCATCGATAATACCAAAGGCAATCGCCAGCCCAAGGCCAGTTCCTTCGCCAAACGGTTTTGTCGTGAAAAATGGATCAAATAATTGCTCTGATACTTCCGCACTGAGGCCACTGCCATTGTCTTCAACTCTCAGAACAGCCTCTCCATCTTCTGTTTCCAAGGTCACCTTCAATAGGGCTGCATCGCGCTTATGCGCCATCGCATCCAAGGCGTTTCGTATAAGATTCGTCAAGACCTGCTCGATACGTGTCAGGCTTCCGGAAACCATAATATCATGCTGGGGCGTATGGGATATGAGCTCAACATTTTTATCAATGAGCTCAGTTGAAAACAGTTTCAGAGCGTGACCTAAAGCTTCCTGCAACGAGACAAGCGAATGAGGTTCACTAGAACTTCGCGCGAATAATTTCAGATCAGATGTAATTGTGGCCAGGTGCTCAGTGACGTTTTTAATATCTTCCAACGTATGAGTGGCATCACTTGTCATGCCGCGTTCTAGCAACAATTTGCCGCTGGCCGCAAAAGTCCTGATGGCGGCTATGGGTTGATTAACTTCATGCGCAATGGCTGCAGACATGCGCCCCAGCGCGGCCATTTTACTGGCTAAAACCAATTCTTCCTGCGCACTTCGCAGGTCATTCTCGGCTTGCCGGCGTGTGTTGATCTCAGCTTCCAGGCGTTGGTTGATCTTGCGTATTTTGCGCGCCTCAATTGCTTCATTATCGAGCGCCTGTTTGCGGCGCCGCTCGCGTAGATAAAGAAATAAAACCACCGACAAGATTGAAGCTGCCAGAAGCAGGACCGTAGCGGACCACCTTGCTGTCTTTGCTGCGCTTACTTCGGCAAGATAAGAGACTGTGAAACCGGTATCATCAACTTGCGCCTGGGAGATCTGGACATTTTGACCTTCCACTTTGACGACATCTTGTGATCCGCCAAGAGCTGATATTTTTTCTACCGAAAGCGCATCTAATTCTTGCCCGATGAAAGCGCGGTTTGTCTCGATCTGCTTTCGCTTTTCAGCACTGAGTGGCTTCAGTGTGCGGTAAGCCCAATCCGGAACGCTTGTAAAAACGACAATACCATCTGTGTCGGTTACAAACACCAGCTCTCCTGCTTCGCGCCAGTCAGCCTGCAATTGTTCCATTTCCACCTTGACCACCACAACACCGATGATTTGCTGCGGATCGGTGTGCGAAAATACGGGTCTCGATGTGAAATAACCTGCGCGCCCAGTTGTCACGCCTATAGCGAAAAAGCGACCTTCCTGTCCGGACAGTGCATTTTGAAAGTAGGGGCGAAAACTATAATTGCGGCCTACAAAGCTTTCCTCTTCCTGCCAGTTACTGGCAGCAATCGTATTACCCTCCAGATCCAGGACGTAGCTAACAGCTGCATCGGATGCTGTGTTGACACTGGACAGATATGCATGCGCTGCAGCCAGTAACTGAGCTTGATCAGAAGATGCTTCCAAATGGTCTGAGATTGCTGGATGCTGAGCGATAACGATAGGGAGATGGCGCAGGCGATTTATCGCATTGTTAAGTGTGCTTTTGTAAAGCAACACACGTTCTGCAGCTGTTGCGCGGATGCCAGAAATGGCGATGCGCTCTGCGGTCACACCACCAAGTAAGCAAATGGCAAGCAAACATGCGACCACCAAGGGCCAAACCAAAAGTTTAAGTTTGTTGCTGCGTAACACCTTGGAAATTCACCGGCATGGACATCGTTCCATACCTTAGCACAAAGGGATGCTCTGGCGAGCCTGTCATAAGTCGAGCCAAGCAGGTTTCATTTGCTTTGTGTAATCAGGTGCTATGAGTTTGATTAGGGTTTGGTCCAGATCGCCGAGACTTTTTTGCCACCTCCGTAGAGCTGAACCTGATGCAAGCGCATACCCTTTTTTGCTAACGCATTGTAACGTTGCTGAAAGCCTTGCAAAGACATATCAAAATTATGTGCCCAGCTTCCGGGAACTTTCTGCCAGATGACTGCGTATCGGATGTTTCCTTTCGAAGGGTAGGCGACGAAACGGGTTGGTCGCATGCCCTTTGCCCAAAATTCATCAAACTGTTTTTGGTAGCTCGCTTTGGTCATGTCATAAAATGACGCGTAGGTTCGTGATGGTTTTCTAACCCAAACGGAATGAAAACGAAGCCCGTTTGTGGTTTGATACGCACTCATATCAATATGTACGAAGCCTTGTGCTCTTTTGTCTTTCCAAATTTGCGAGAACTCTGCAGATGTCAAATTGTGCCGCGCTTCGAACTCACCATCAATCGGAGCCCAGATTGACGTAAATTTCGGACCGGTTTCGCTTTGACTGACACTGACTTGCTCTGGTCGAAATCCTTGCTTGGCGAGCGTGTCGACTGCAGTCTGATACTGTGTTGACGTCAGCCGAGAGCGGACAGGGCGCTCTGGCCCCTTTTGGAATGAGCCTGCTACGAGCTGCTTCCCAGTACCGTCGATGCTAAGCGTTGTTGGCCAAAATCCCCGATTGACCCAATAGTTAAAGCAATTTTGAAAAGCATCTGCAGCAACCGCGACAAAGTCAGGCGGACAGGGGCGTTTTATTAAATGATTACGAACGGTTCCCTGCAAGGTGGCATGCATGCGGTTGATTTGCTGGCGTGTCCACAATTCACGGCTTGAACGGTCTGGCGTTGAACAACCGAAATAGCTCATGACATTGGTAACCATAGGGTTAAACTCAACAGTGCGCTCAGCCCCGGTAGTGTCAGTTCCATTTAAGCTTATGCGAGGCTGCGAACAGATATCCACTCCAAATACGAGATGTGGAATAGGTGTGGGGTCAGGAGGTGTATCCGCTAATCCATCACCATCAAAAGATTTCAGGCCGACGCCATTATTTTCATCTGCAAAATAATCCAGGACGCTTGTTGTTACATCGGCAGTTGTTAAATCTTTTGGTGGCCATGGATTACAACTGCTGTCTGTAAATATGGGGCCGCAACGGTCTGTCCATCCTGGGAAGGTGTGGTAAAGACCCAAATAATGACCGAACTCGTGAGGCACAAAACCGTCACTCTGGTTGAGCATTCCCAGGTCATTTGGCAGCGCGATGTAATTTTGGACTGCGTCATTCACATGTGGCGGTTTCAGCGCCGGGTTGGGCGGTGGATAGGCATTTCCATTTCCAGTGGGTTGCGGCAGCCCGGTTTGTGGATTGATGCCCGCGTTTCCAAACCTGAGAATGGTGACAATTTTCCCTGGTATACGTGCCGCAAGTTCATTGCCAAATTCCCAAATGGTTGCATCAGAATTGGCCTGCGTGTTGTTTTGCGGATGCCAGTCTGTGGCGGGGTCAAAATCAAATTGAATGCCGGTGCCGCGATACATCAAATTGACGGTGTTGATGCGCTCGGCAAATTGGGTTGGGGTGATGTTTGTGCCTTTGGTAACGCCGTCATCATCCGCCAAAGGCACAACATGAAGTTGCAGCCGGTGGCTTTTTGCAGATTGCTTTGGCTTGGGCTCTGCTTCGGTACTTGGGGAATTCTTATCCTTTGAGCCTGAATTGCTGCTGCTCTTTGACCCGAGCAGGCCTTTCCAGTTTTCAACTGAGGCAGGATAGTTGGCGTCAAGCTTTGTATCACTCAATCGAACATATCTATCGCCGGAAAAGAAGTAGTTCTTTGCTGGCTTTGGACGGTTCAGTGCTGCGTCGATATTACTGCTAAAGCCGCTTGGCAAACCCCAACCACCAGGGAGTTTTCGCGGATAGCCCTTATCCATTTTTGTGCCTGTGAAACGGACATACTGGTTACCTTTGAAAAAGTAAGTATGGCCCGCGCGGTAGATCGCGGCATCAAGACCGGCGTAGAAGCTTTTGGGCAGCCCTTTCCATGCCTTGGCGATGGATTTCGGGTAATTTTTGTCAACCACCGATCCGGTGATACGGACATATTGGCTGCCCTTGAACATATATATTTTCTTGTTGTTCGGTGTGAACAAGGCGGCGTCGATGCCCGCAAGGAAAGTATCAGGCAATCCCTTCCACTGTCCCATCAGCTTTGGGTATCCGGGCTCAACCGTATTGCCCTTCAGTCTAAAATAACCGATGCCTTTGAAGAGATAAGTCCGGTTATTCGCGTAGACTGCCGCATCGACAATCGTTTCTGCTTCAGAAGTGGTTGGTATTATTAGAGCCGCCAGCAAGAATACAAAAGGCAGGTGTGTCCGGGATTTCAGAGATAAGGTGCTGAACATCGTTCTTCTCCATCATGACCCACCCGACTAACTAAGAAAGCGTGAATTGAACGATGCTTCAATATGGCAGAATCACCATAGAGGCGTGATGCTATCGAATCGCGTTTACGAGTTTCAGGAACGAAGAAGACTGTGCCGCAAGAACTCCAACTTCATTCGTGAAAGTAGTTTGCTCCAAGATTTTTCGATTCAAGGAAATTCGACTGTGAATTTTATTCATATAAATCATATACTTATAAAATAGTTATCGATAACACTTGACGTACGTTACCGGTAACGTCGAATATGCTTTATAGAAGATTGCAGGTGAATAGCCTGTCCAGGTTGCAGCAACGGGAGTGCTGTAACTTTGAGTTTTGAATTCGACACCAAACTGAATCATCTTGAAATGGTATTTCATTTCGAGAGCAGCTTTTGGTTGTCTTTTGGGAGGTACCAAGTGGCGGTTGAACAACCAATTATTGCCATGCGCGGCATTGTGAAACGTTTTGGCGGTGTGGTGGCATTAAATAATGTTGACCTTGAAGCCTATGCGGGCGAAGTGCTTGCGATAGTTGGCGACAATGGTGCTGGCAAATCCACACTTATCAAGATTCTGACAGGCGTTTATCAGCCGACAGAAGGAAAGATTGAGCTCGATGGGAAGCCATTTGCTATGTCCAGCCATTCCGATGCTATCGAAAACGGCATTGATGCTGTGTATCAAAACTTGGCGATAGCGGATCATCTGACACCGGCGGAAAACCTCTTTCTGGGTGCTGAATTGACCAAGAAATTTCTTGGCTTTGACGTTCTCGATAATCGGCGCATGCATGATGACGCAGTGCGCGTTTTGAAGGACCGTCTTGGTGTCCAACTAAAAAGTATGGACGTAGCGACGGAGAGCCTATCTGGCGGTCAAAGACAGGCCGTCGCAATTGCGCGCGCCGTGCGTCATGATGATTTGCGTGTGTTGGTTATGGATGAACCAACCGCAGCGCTTGGGCCGCAAGAGACCGCTCGCACCCTTAGCCTGATTCAGACCCTGAAAGCACAGGGGCTAGCGGTTATTGTTATCTCTCATTCACTGGATGATGTGTTTCAAATTTCTGACCGCATCCACGTCATGCGACGGGGTCAGTGTGCCGGTGTGGTGAAGACTAGCGAGACAACAAATGAACACGTACTCGGCATGATTGTCGGCGCGAAAACTGCGGCTTGAGGAAATGACTATGACAAATTCAGATACCACTTCCTCCGCACCTGCAACCCTTAGCGAGCGCCTTGAACCCTATATGAGTTTCCTTGGTCCGCTGGCGATGATCCTGTTGATTGCGGCTTTTATGGGGGCGGTTGAGCCAGCACGCTATTTCCGTCTTTCCAACATGAATCAAATCCTGTTGGACGCGGCACTTTATATGCCCATGGCCATGGCAATGACATTTGTCATCACCCAGCGCGGTATCGATTTGTCCATTGGCTCAATTGCAGCGCTATCCGCCATCATTATGGCGTTTCTTATCAAGCAATATGGATTTCCGGCATGGTCGGCGGCGTTAATTGCACTTGGCCTTGGTGCCTTGATGGGGCTCATCAATGGTCTGGTGATCACCAAGTTTAAGGTGCCAGATTTGATCGGCACGTTGGCAATGGATCTTGTTTATCGCGGCTTTGCACTTGTGTTGGCAAAGGGTTTGGTTTTGGCGCGCTTTCCGGACCTCATCACCGAAATCGGAAGAGGCCAATCGCTTCAGATATTACCAACACCGGTTGTAATTGGTTTGATCACAATTGTGCTTGGGTATTTCCTGCTGAAATCAACCCATTTCGGACGTTACACGATTTCTATCGGATCGAATCCCGAGGCGTCAGAAATGACAGGTATCGCGGTCGATCGTCACAAAGTCTACGCCTATATTTTGATGGGTACTATGGCCGCTATGGCAGGTATTCTTCTGACCGGTAAACTGAATGCTGTTCAGGCAACATCAGCGCCCTACTTCAACCTGCATGTTATTGCGGCAGTGGTAGTCGGTGGAACGTCGTTGTTTGGCGGCCGTGCATCGATTGTAGGCTCACTGGCCGGTGTCCTGCTGTTGTCAATGATGATCAACGCGCTTGTGACCCTGCGGATCGAGTTTTTCTGGCAGTCGGTTGCCTCAGGTGTTGTGATTATTGTGTCTGTAGCCACCTATACATGGCTCCAGAAGAAGGACCGTGACGGCAGCGGAAGCATGCTGTCAGCGCTCAATAACCCCGACAATCGCAAGCTTGCAAAACTCACGGCATTTATTGTCGGTGGGTTGGCGGTTCTTGCGCTTATCAGTGTCGTCTTTGGCGGCCCCGCAAATCCAAGTGGATAATTTAACTACGAGCCGTGGCGTGTGCCACATATTTTCTGGGAGGAAAGTCATATGAAACTTTTTAAACTTGTACTCGCTGGGTCGCTTCTGGCCAGCACAGCAGTGTTCGCTGTCGACACACTGCCACTGAAAGAGCTGCCTGGTGACGCGGATCGCGATCACTGGTTGCCAGGTCAGGTCAACAAGGATGGAGCGTTGGAAGCTCTGCAAAACGCAACCGGTGAAACCGCAGTTGCCTATACTGGCGCGCAAGAAAAACCTTTGCAGATTGCCTTGATCTATCCATCAGCGGACGTGTCTGACTTCTGGGCTCGCAACTACCTGGCTCTGACAAAACGATTGGACCAGCTGGGTATAAAATACGAAACTCGTGAATTCGCATCCCGTCAAGTGGAGCACTCTCTACAAGCAACCTATGCGGCGCAAGTTGATCAAGATGCCGACATCTATGACTTTGTCATTTTCGGACCATCTGAGCTGGCAACACAAGCGGACAACATTGACAAACTGGCGAGTAATCCTGATCTGACAACATTTGTCTGGGCGTTTCACACGCCTTTGAAGTACCTGAAAACACAGCCTGCAGCATGGTTTGACTTTTCATCCGCTTATGGTGCGTTGAAAATTTGTGACTACATGGTTGATCGCTTAGGCAAGGACGTGACCTACGCCATGAACCGTGGCATCCCGGGTATCACGGACAACCAGCGTTCTGGTGATTTTAAAGATTGCGTTGCAGAAAAAGGCAACTGGAATGCGGTTTATGAGCACTATGGTGAATACCAGCGTGAAGGTGGATTTGAAGGTACTCAGTTGATCCTTCAGGCTTATCCTGAAGCGAAGGTCATCCACAATGCGAACACCGCCATGTCCATGGGCTCCGTCGAAGCTCAAATAGCCATTGGCAAAGAGAAAGAAATTTTCTCGACCGGTTGGGGTGGCACTGGCCTTGAGCTGGACGCAATCCGCCGCGGTGAGCTGGACGCAACACCAATGCGTATGGGCGATGATGTAGGTGCGGCAACGGCTGAGGCCATCAAAGCACATCTTGAAGGTCGTGAAAAAGAGCTTCCGCTTGTGTTCCTTGGCCGGATCACCGTTGCTCATGATCAGATGAGCCTGGAAGAAATCGATGCTCTTGAAAAAGAGGCATTTCGTTTTTCAGGCGTTGGTGCACTCGAGCGTTAGATCTTTACAAACAGCCTACCAACTTAACGGGGCCATTTGGCCCCGTTTTTTTATGCACGAATTTTTTATTTGATTTATTTAATGCGGCACCAAGGAAATAATTTTCTCATGCGTCTAATGGACAAGCATGGACATGAAGATCGACGATAATCAACTCGCAGCACAGGCTGCCAAGGGCGATGCGGCGGCGTTTCAACTTTTGTTGGAGCGGCACTATGACAGCGTATACCGCATTGCGTTCAGATTTTCTGGCCAGCGCGAGGATGCAGAGGACCTTGCGCAGGATGTGTGCACCTCATTGGCGCAAAAAATTCGCAGTTTTCGCGGGGATTCGAAGTTTTCGACATGGTTGTACCGGGTTGTGATGAATGCTGCACGCGATGCACATCGCAAGCGTGCTACGGCTGTAAAGGCTGCCAAAGCTTATGGCGAAGTCTCCGAGTTGGAGCGGGGCGAACAGGTAGCGGCGGATAAAGATGCGGCCTGGCTCTATGAAGCCCTGGAAGAGGTTGGAACTGACCTGAAGGAGACAGCGGTTTTGGTTCTGGCGGAAGGTTTCAACCATGCCGAAGCTGCAGACGTATTGGATATCAAGGAATCGACTGTGTCCTGGCGCATGCATGAATTGCGCAAACACCTGAAACAAATGGCACTCGCATGACCGATGAACTCAAAAAAATGGAAAAAATGTTTGAGGCGCAAAAGCCTGGAAAGCCCAGCGATGCTGCGCGTAAAGCCGCTTTTTCTGCAGCGATGCATGCCTTTGAGAAAGAAAATCAAACATCCACCCAAGGAAATCCCGCTGAACCACGTCTTACCAATAAGGGCAACGAAAAGTCACGCGTGGTTGCCCAATTGTTCAATTGGAGACGTTTGATGAAAACTCTGGAACCTAAATTTGCCTATGCAGCCGCTGGTGGTGTGAGTTTGGCAGTGCTTGCAGCCGCGATGATAAATGTGAATCTGACTTTACCGTATGACCACAGCGATGGCGCCTTGGTGCGTGAACACACCTTGCCGACTTCTGAGGCTGAACCCACATTGGAAGAGGGACTGGTTTCTTCCGCGCCGTCCAAGCCCGATTTGGGCGGGCAGTTGTCTGCCGACAAATCGACGGCCGCTCCAAGCAACGCGCCTATGGTTTTCATGGATGCCGATCGGAGCGGCGCTGGAAATCAAAGTGCGTTGTTGAAGGTACAGCCGCCAGCGCCTGGTAAACGACTTGGCAACGGCAGGACTGCCTTTATGAGGCAGGAGAGTCCCGCCCAACTTTCAGGGGGTATCGTACAAAACAGGGCTTTAACCAGTGGGCAGGAGCAAATACCTGCTGGCGTTAGATCTCAGGGGCGCGATCAGTTTTCTGAAATTGAGAGAAATCCTCAAAAATTGGTGTCTGATGATCCGGTTTCTACATTTTCCGTTGATGTAGATACCACTTCCTATGCCTTTACGCGGGCAGCGTTGAACCGTGGTGAATTGCCGCAAAAGGATGCAGTGCGTGTGGAGGAAATGGTCAACTATTTTGACTACGACTACACGGCACCAACTGATGCGTCACAGCCTTTTTCAACGCATATGTCGATCATGCCAACTCCGTGGAATGAAGGAACAAAGCTCCTTCGTATTGGCATTAAAGGTTTTGAGCTGCCGCCGACAGAGGCACCGAACGCCAATCTGGTGTTTTTAATCGACACATCGGGTTCTATGGAGGCGCCAAACAAACTGCCGTTATTGCGCAATTCATTCAAGCTATTGCTATCGTCTCTCAAGCCGGATGACACAGTTTCCATTGTGGTTTACGCAGGCAGTGCCGGCACAGTTCTCGAACCGACACAGGTTGCCGATAATAACAAGATAATGGCTGCTTTGGATCAACTGGATGCCGGTGGTTCGACGGCCGGTGCTGAAGGCATTCGCCAGGCCTATCAATTGGCAGAAAGCCAGATGGTAGAGGGCGGTGTCAATCGCGTTATTCTGGCTACCGATGGTGATTTCAACGTAGGTCTTGCAAACCCAGAAGAGTTGAAAGGCTTTGTTGAACGTAAGCGCAAAACAGGAGTTTCCTTGTCTGTGCTGGGATTTGGTCAAGGCAATTACAATGATGAATTGATGCAAACGCTGGCACAGAACGGTAATGGGAATGCGGCTTACATCGATACTCTAAGTGAAGCTCGTAAAGTGCTGGTTGAAGAAGCTGGCTCGACACTTTTCACTATTGCAAAAGATGTAAAACTTCAGATGGAGTTTAACCCGGCTTTGGTGGATGAGTATCGCCTTATTGGCTATGAAACTCGTATTCTCAATCGCGAAGACTTTAACAATGACAAGATTGATGCGGGGGATATTGGAGCCGGTCATACGGTCACCGCTTTGTATGAACTGACACCTGTTGGCTCACCCGCCAAGCTGGTTGATGAGTTGCGTTATGGCACTGAGACGTTGGATACCGCAGCGGGTTCCGTCAATGAGTACGGGTTCCTGAAAATTCGCTATAAATTGCCAGAGAGCCAGACAAGTGAACTTATTTCAGTACCCGTTACAATGTCGTTGGAAGTTGATGATCTTGCGGAAGCCCCTAACGATGCACAATTTGCCACATCTGTTGCAGCGTTTGGGCAATTGCTAGCGGGAGGTCGTTATACGGGTAACTATTCCTACGATGATGTAATCGCTCTCGCTCAGTCCGCCAAGGGAACCGATGAGTTCGGCTATCGCAGCGAGTTTATCAATCTTGTCCGCCTGGCAAAATCTGCTGCGGCCATGGCACCGCAGCAATAGCACGAAAACAAAGCCTGCGCGTTTTATGCGCAGGCTTGCCTATTCCCCCGCCGCTCGTCGTTTGGCAGCCAGGGTCACATTCCGATTTGGTCCTGTTGATGCACCCACTGTCAGCTTCGTTTTCAGCAATTTAGTCTGTGGAGGCTTTTCAGGATTTTGAATAATGTCCAGCAACATTTCCGCAGCACGTCTTCCGGCTAACCATACAGAAGAGCGAGTTGCTGTGAATTGTGGAATGTCATCATTGTCAGAAAAATAAGACAGCTCATCATCATGCGTAATCACAGATACATCCTCACCCAATTTCAGGCCGACTTCATGAATGGCCCGCCGTACTCCAATCGCGACAATGTAGGATGACACAACGAATGCCGTTGGTGGATTTGGTAGAGGCAGAAGTTCCATGGCGGAACGGTAGCCATATACCTCTGTAAGATCGGCAGATCGCATGAGGGACAAATCTTCAGGAACTCCGTGTTCTGCAAATGCATGCAGATATCCAGCCCTTCGTCGACTTGCGAAATCCATTGTCTCATCGCCATTTATGAGCGCGATACGTTCATGACCAAGCTCGATGAGAAATTTGGTCGCTCGTTTGAAAGATTGCTGATTGTCTACGTCAATCCAGGAATATTCGAGCTCCGACCCGGACACCCGGCCGTGTACCACGAACGGTAATCCGACGTCTTGAAGTTGCTCGAGGCGAGAGTCACCCTTGCGAGGTCCATGAACGATGATACCATCAACCGAGCGTTTTGATTTCAATTCGGAATAGATTTTACTCTCGTCTTCTTCGTGAGCAATTGTGAGAATGAGCTCGTAACCATTGTTGGCATAGGTCTCACTGGCTCCTGACATGAACTCGGAGAAAATTGGGTTTACGACTTCCTTTTTGGAATTAAACGAAATGACATGGCCAATTGCCATAGCCCGTCCAGTAGCCAGACTTTTCGCGCGCGTGTTTGGCCGATAGTTGTTCTGTTCAGCAGCGAGTTGAACCTTTTTTCTGGTTGCTTCACTCACTTCAGGGTAGCCACCAAGGGCACGACTGATTGTCGTTTGTGACAGACCGATTTTCTTCGACAATTGTTTCAGGTTCATAGGTCGATCACATTCAAAGCGCCTTCAATTTATTTCAGATCTAGCTGCGCTCGTTTTAACAGCGAAAGCCATAATCTAAATTATTCTATGCGCTAGAATGGCAGAAAACCAGAAGGAATTTCACATTGCAAGGAAATTACGGTTGACAAATTACCGTCAAAAAGAGCTATATCTATTTTCAAAGCGCTTTGAAAAATTTGCATGAAAGCGCTCAAACGGTCATGAATGCGTGCGAATCACGCAAACTGGGAGGAATATTCATGAAGAAAATACTTTGTTCGAGCGCGCTTGCGTTGGTTCTGACAGCCGGTACGGCTGGCGCTCAAGAACTGATGTTTGCGCCAGGATCCGGTGATTTTAACTGGGATAGTTACGAAGCATTGAAATCGACACAGCTGAATGGCGAACAGGTCACAGTATTTGGTCCTTGGCTCGGACCCGATCAAAAAGTAGTTGAAAGTGTTTTGGCATACTTCGCCGCTGCAACTGGTGCCGACGTGAAATATGTTGGATCTGACAGCTTTGAACAGCAGATCATGATTGATGCTGAAGCAGGCTCTGCGCCGAATGTTGCTGTGTTTCCTCAGCCAGGCCTTGCCTCCGACATGGCATCTCGCGGTTTCCTGACACCATTAAAAGATGGCACCGCTGACTGGGTTCGTAACAACTATGCAGCTGGCCAATCCTGGGTGGACCTGGGCACGTATGGCGATGCTAATGGTGCTGACAATCACTACGGCTTCTTCTACAAGGTCGATGTGAAATCTCTTGTTTGGTATTCTCCTGAAAACTTTGAAGATGCTGGCTACGACGTGCCAGAAAGTATGGAAGACCTCAAAGCCTTGTCTGACCAGATCGTAGCGGATGGTGGAACACCATGGTGCATTGGCTTGGGTTCAGGCGGTGCCACAGGCTGGCCCGCAACAGACTGGGTTGAAGACATGATGCTTCGCACCCAAACACCAGATGTTTACGATCAGTGGGTTGCAAACGAAATTCCGTTTACTGATGAGCGTGTTGTTGCAGCAATTGATGAATTTGGTGCTTTCGCTCGCAATGATGATTATGTAGCTGGCGGCGCTGGCGCTGTTGCATCAACCGATTTCCGGGACAGCCCGAAAGGCCTCTTCTCTTCTCCGCCACAGTGCTACATGCACCGTCAGGCTTCGTTTATTCCGGCGTTCTTCCCAGAAGGTACAAGTGTTGGTGAAGACGTGGACTTCTTCTACTTCCCTGCTTACGAAGGCAAGGATTTGGGTAGCCCGGTTCTTGGTGCGGGCACCTTGTGGGCGATCACTCAAGACAGCCCCGGTGCGCACGCGCTTGTTGAATTCTTGAAATCCCCGATCGCTCATGAACTTTGGATGGCACAATCAGGCTTCCTGACACCTCACAAGGGTGTCGACACAAGTATCTATGCAGATGATACACAGCGTGCGCTAGGTGATGTTCTTCTAGGTGCTACAACATTCCGTTTCGATGGATCTGATTTGATGCCAGGTGGTGTTGGTGCGGGTTCCTTCTGGACAGGTATGGTTGACTACGCAGGTGGTAAATCTGCCGCAGAAGTTGCCGCAGAAATACAGTCTTCTTGGGACGCGCTGAAATAATCAGCTGAGCTAGAAAGCTCTGCAGGAGCCCGGTTTTCAACCGGGCTCCTGCCTCAAAAATTATACAAAATTGAGGAGGGGAACATGCATCCTGCATTTCAGGCAGTGCTGACCATTGTTGTCGGCGTCGGCGGCTGTGTCGGCTACTATTATTTTTCAAATCAGTTTTTGGACAAGGTTCTGTTTCCGGCCAAAGGCACGCATGCCGGTCGCAATATCAACCGCGCCAATATGATCCGTCCATGGCTGTTTCTCTTCCCCGCCCTGTTGGCGCTTGGGCTTTATCTTGCCTATCCGGTTGTCGAAACACTAAGGATGTCGGTGACAGAAAGGTTGCCCGGAGGCGGGTCCGAATTTGTTGGACTTAATAACTACAGCCAGATGTTTGGCGAATCCAAATTTTGGGAAGCCCTTCAAAATAACTTTTTCTGGCTGCTGGTGGTGCCCGCAATGTCGACGGCATTTGGCCTCTTGGCAGCGCAGCTAACAGATAGAATTTCATGGGGTAACATCGCGAAATCCCTGATCTTTATGCCGATGGCGATTTCCTTTGTCGGTGCGGCAGTGATCTGGAAACTTGTCTACGACACGCGCCCGATTGATCAGGAGCAGATTGGTATCCTGAATGCTATCTATCTCTGGTTTGGTGGGACCGAACCCAATACATGGCTGACGATACCCTTCTGGAATAATTTTTTCCTGATGGCTGTGTTGATCTGGATTCAGACGGGTTTTGCCATGGTTATTTTGTCCGCTGCACTGCGCGGTATCCCGGAAGAGACCATTGAAGCTGCCATTCTGGATGGTGCCAATCCGTTTCAGGTGTTTTTCAAAATCAAGGTTCCGCAGATTATGGGAACCATTGTTGTGGTTTGGACAACCATTACCATCGTGGTGCTGAAGGTGTTCGATATCGTGTTCGCCATGACCAACGGACAGTGGGAAACGCAGGTACTGGCAAACTACATGTACGACAAATTGTTCCGCGCGAATGATTGGGGCGTCGGGTCAGCAAGTGCGATGATCATCATGCTTCTGGTGACGCCGATCCTTGTCTGGAACGTTTACAACGCCCGCAAAGAAATGCGCTGAGGGAGGCTGTTATGGATAGTATGGCAGGAACGAAATCCAGTCTGACTTGGGCAGTTCATTTGTCCGTGGTTCTTCTGGTTGCCTTATGGCTGTTTCCAACGGTGGGCCTTTTGGTATCTTCGTTTAGAACCAGCGATCAAATTGCGACAAGCGGATGGTGGAAGGCGGGTTTTCCATCTGAACAAAACCTCACGCTTCGTACCGCTGCGCCTGATGCGCAGGTGCAGGAAGGTGATCTGTTTGTCATTGAGGGAAACTTGTTCGGTGAAGCCGGTGAAGCAGAAATTTCTGTGTTTGGAATTTCCTCCCGTGACATTGATGCCTTCAATGCGGGTGACACGGCAGAACTGAGAAATGGCTCAAAGGTTACAGTACAGGCCAATGGCGACTATCGGCTCGAACGTACTGAAGAAATAACCGGCAAGCGCGGTTCGCGCGTTTTTGTCACTGCAACAACACCACCTGAATTTACGCTTCGTAACTATGAAAATGTGCTATTTGACCCCTCCAATCAGGAGGGCATGGCAAAGGCTTTTTTCAATACATTGACGGTGACTATTCCGGCAACAATTATTCCAATTCTGGTAGCGGCATTTGCGGCCTATGCATTGGCTTGGATGGATTTTCCGGGACGCGCATTGCTCATCGCTGCCGTTGTTGGTCTGCTGGTCGTACCGCTGCAGTTGGCGCTCATTCCACTTTTGAAATTCCACAATGAAATCGGAATTGGAAAGGGGTATTTGGGTGCCTGGATGGCGCATACCGGCTTCGGGCTTCCGCTCGCGATTTATCTGTTGCGAAACTACATGGTTGGGTTACCGCGAGATATTATTGAGAATGCCAAAGTGGATGGTGCGACGGATTTCCAGATCTTTGTCAAAATCATTCTACCGCTTAGTTTCCCGGCCCTTGCATCCTTTGCGATCTTCCAATTCTTGTGGACGTGGAACGATTTGCTTGTGGCCTTGGTGTTCCTGATCGACTCCACCGGTGAGACCACTGTTATGACAAAGCAAATCGTTGAGTTACTTGGCACCCGCGGCGGCAATTGGGAAATCCTGGCGACCTCGGCATTTGTGTCGATCGCAGTGCCACTGGTGGTGTTCTTTGCGATGCAAAAATATCTGGTGCGCGGCCTGTTGGCCGGCTCGGTCAAATAGGACCAGGACAAGATGAATGTCATGACCGACATCGCTTCCCAACAACACCCCGCTGTCGATAGTGATTGGTGGCGCGGTGCTGTTGTTTACCAAATCTACCCGCGCAGTTTTCAAGACAGCAATGGGGACGGCATTGGTGATCTGGCAGGTATCGTAAAGCGTTTGCCGTACATAGCTTCACTCGGTGTGGATGCCATCTGGATATCCCCTTTCTTTACATCGCCAATGAAAGACTTTGGCTACGATGTAAGCGATTATTGTGATGTGGACCCTATGTTCGGATCCTTGGCCGATTTTGATGCTGTTGTTGAAACAGCGCATAATCTGGGCATTAGGGTCATGATTGATCTGGTGTTGAGTCACACGTCTGACCAACACCCCTGGTTCGCGGAAAGCCGCCAGAATAAAGACAATCCCAAAGCTGATTGGTTTGTATGGGCTGATCCAAAAGCGGATGGAACGCCACCAAACAACTGGCTCTCAATCTTTGGCGGGCCTGCATGGCAATGGGATGCGCGCCGCGAGCAGTATTTCCTGCACAATTTCTTGGCGTCCCAACCTGATCTGAATTTCCACAACCCGAATGTGCAAGATGCGCTTTTGGATGTGACACGGTTTTGGCTGGAGCGCCGGGTTGACGGCTTTCGGCTGGACACGATTAATTTTTACTTTGCAGACAAACAATTGCGTGACAATCCCGCTCTCCCGCCCGAACATCGCAACTCAAACATCGCACCTTCTGTAAACCCCTATAATCATCAGAAGCATATTCATTCTAAAAACCAACCAGAGAACTTGGCATTTTTGGAGCGTTTCCGCGCTGTTCTGAATGAATATCCCGGGTCCACATCCTTGGGCGAGGTTGGAGACGCGCAATTTGGGTTGGATATATTAGGGCAGTACACAAATGGCAATGATCATGTTCACATGTGTTATGCCTTTGAATTTTTGGCCAAAGAACGTCTGACGGCGGCGCGTATCGTGGAAGTTTTCAGCAAGCTGGATAGTGTTGCTGCAACGGGTTGGGCATGTTGGGCTTTTTCAAATCATGATGTGATGCGCCACAGTTCTAGGTGGAACCTAACGCCGGCAGCGCTTCGGCTCTATGCAACCATGATGATGTGTATGCGTGGCTCTGTTTGTCTTTACCAGGGTGAGGAGCTGGGCTTTCCTGAAGCTGACGTTGCGTTTGATGACTTGCAGGACCCATACGGTGTGGAGTTTTGGCCAGAATATAAAGGTCGCGATGGTTGCCGAACACCGATGACCTGGGACAAATCCAATCTGAATGCAGGCGCATCAGATGGCCGGACATGGTTACCGGTATCCTCTGTGCATTTGCCGCTGTGTGTGGAGCGGCAGGAAGAGGACCCGACCTCTTTGTTGCACCACTATCGCAGAGCTATTGCATTGCGCGCCAGCTACAAGGCGCTGGCAAAGGGTACGCATGCTCACGTCACAGCAATTGGCGATGTTTTGGTGTTTATCCGCCAGCATGGTGGAGAAGAAATATTCTGCGCATTCAATTTGAGCAACACACCATCCGAGCTTGAAATGCCTGCCGGTGTCTGGGCACAGGTTGGTGCGGAGCTGGGTAGTGCAACTTTATCTGCCGATGGAAAATTACATCTGGGGCCTTGGCAGCCCTGTCTGGCACAAAAAACAAACAAATAATTGGGAGCGAAAACATGGCCGATCTGAAACTGATAGATGTTGCCAAAACGTATGGCGGCTCAGTTGAAGTCCTGAAGCATATTGATCTTGATATTAAAACTGGCGAGTTGATTGTGTTTGTCGGGCCGTCCGGCTGCGGAAAATCAACGCTCCTGCGTATGATTGCCGGCCTTGAAAAGATCAGTGCCGGAGAGTTCTTCATTGACGGTGAGTTGATGAATGATGTGCCGCCGGCCCAACGCGGTATTGCAATGGTGTTTCAATCCTACGCGCTTTATCCGCACATGACAGTTCGGGATAATATGTCATTTGCGCTTAAGTTGGCTAAGAAGCCGCAATTGGAAATCAATGAGGCAGTAGAGAAGGCTGCCAAAACACTGCAACTCACGGAATATCTGGATCGCTTGCCGAAAGCTTTGTCTGGCGGGCAACGCCAACGTGTTGCCATTGGACGTTCTATCGTGCGCGATCCGAAGGTGTATCTGTTTGACGAACCGCTCTCCAATCTGGATGCTGCCTTGCGTGTTGCGACACGTATTGAAATTGCTCAACTTAAAGAATCCATGCCAAATTCCACCATGGTTTATGTGACGCACGATCAAGTGGAAGCCATGACGCTGGCGTCAAGAATTGTGGTTCTTGCCAATAAAGGTATTGCGCAGGTCGGTTCGCCCCTTGAATTGTATGAGAAGCCAGAAAATGAATTTGTGGCTCAGTTTATTGGATCACCTGCAATGAACTTGCTGGCTGGCGAGATTGAAAGCACAGGTGCACAAACCGGTGTTCGCCTTGCTGAAGGCAAGGGTGTCATCATGGTCGATATTCCAACGCAAGAATCTGACAAAGGCCGAAAGGTGAATGTTGGTATCCGTCCTGAAGACATGGTGCCAACCAAAGATGAAAATTATGCCTATGAAGCCAAGGTAGAAATCAGTGAAGCGCTTGGTGAGGTCACTCAGGTCTATTTCGAGAAATCCGCACCTGACCATAATCCTGTGATTGCAAAGCTGCCCGGTATCCATCGCGATGTACGCGGAACTCTGCTTCGTATGACCGGAGATCCAAGCAAGTTGCACCTGTTCAGTAATGGCAAGTCATTGCTGTACCGATAAGATTGAGCAGCAGCACAATGGTCGTTGCTCATCAATGACTTCGCTCTTTGATGTGGCAAGAAATGCCTTAGACATTCAGGTTCATTCCAACGATTGTGCGCATCAACAGGCTTACCAGTTCTGGTTGTCGAGAGGTTTCTGTTTTTCGAAAAATTGACCGGAGTTGTGTTCTTGCGGTGTTAATGCTGATGTTTCGTTTTTGGGAGTACTCTGCCAAGGTCACGCCATTGGTCAATTCCAATGCCAGTTTCGCCTCTGAAGCAGTGAGGTCGTACGAAGATCTGAATAAATCGCTTGTCGTATTTTTCTTCATATAAGGTTCAAAAATCAAAACAGCAGCATTTGCGTTGTACTGCATATTCTTGTTGCCTTGGCTCAGCGGCACCACCATCAGACTGTAAGGTTTCCGGGAGGAAATTCTGGGTACGCGAATGATACCACCAGTTTGAGAATGGCTGGGAGTCTTCGATGAAAATATCTTGCCTAGCAGCTCCCTATAAGTCTTTTGTGCCTGACGATCTCTGATGATAAGTCCTGACTTTCCAAATTGAATGCCATCACAATCATCACAGATTGTTTGCCCCAGCTTGTTGATGAACAGTGGTACGTCATCTCCGCCATATAGAATGAGGCCAAAATCAACCAAGTCCAGCGCGCTGTTTGCTCGTAAAACGGATTGCTCCAGAAAATCCATGCGACCCTGTAACCCAATTGCACGGGTGAGATGTTTGTTCAGGATTGCAATTTTTGCCAGAAGCTCATAGCCAATTTCACCTTGGCCTGGATGTCTAGCAAACCAAGATGACAACCCGTCATACATGTCTTTGCGTAGAATGCTTACCCCTTCGGAATGAAAGCCCCAAGGTTTTATAATTTGATGGTATGCTTGTGTTTGAAAGTGCTCTTCATCACAAATTAGGCTGCGCCGTAGGACAGGCACCAACTCTGGGATTGAGAGGAAGTGTTTGAAAAATTCGTGCGATTCTACCTCAAGTTTTGCATCTACAAACGCGTCAATTGAATCATCAGGAAAATTACAAAAGGCGAGAGGTCTTTCCCCGTTTAAAAGAGGCCATTTTCTTGAAAGCAGAAAGCCAGTGCCCTCGGTTGCTTCACTGAAAGATTCCGTGGCACGTTCATACTGATATCCCTCACCAACACAATCATAGAATGTATCAATTGCCGAAAGCATAGTGTCATGCAAATTGCGCCCCTCCCAATAATGCATTTAACAGATCGGTCTCGCCCTATTTCATCCAAATGGACTAGCGAACTGACACAGAATCTTATTGCAGCAAAATTAAGGGGGAAAATCATCTATTCGGATGATTCATTCTGATTGAGTTTGATGTAGTCCACACGGCCGGGGGCGCAATTATAGATTGACCTGTGTTCTGCCGACCAGACCGAACACAGGTCAATTTAGACAAGTGGAGAACTGGATGAATTTTTCAAATCAGATGTTTAGGCTTTGCATCACAGCCAGCTTGGCAGTGATGGTAAGTAGCAGTGCGTTTGCCTTAGATTTTCTGGAAGAGTGTAAGGCCCGCTCTGCGGGTAGCTTTTTGGCTGAAGTGCCCGCGCAATGTCTATTTCATCCATCAAGCAGAAAATATGTCTATCAAGGTATCGATTGCTTCAGTTGTAAACGTCTTAGCCTGATCAGCACTGGCAATAGTGGCAGTAACAGGTCCGGCGGTGGAGGATCTGACAGCATCGGCGGCGGCAGTACCCCTTCAGATACCCCAAGTGACGGTAGTGGTGCCGGTATTGGTTCGCCATAGGCCGCGCAATTGAAAGAATCACTAGCAGAGAAACACGCATGCATGCAGGCTTTTTACTCCAGCTAGAAGACATTTGAGGGTCACCTGGAAAGTCTCTTTTCAGGTGCCTCTAAACGTGCGGTAGCCGGAATCGGACTTCATCATCTTTCTGGCCTCGACTGACAATGTCGGGTTTTGTAACATTCGTGCATGTTAGATTTTCAAACCTGTGAAGCCGCAAGATATCGCCGTGATGCTAATTTTGACGGCAAGTTTTTTACGGCTGTAAAAACAACCAAGATTTATTGTCGGCCTGTTTGCCCGGTTAAACAGCCGCTGTCCAAAAATGTTGTCTATTATCCAAATGCTCCCGCGGCGGAAGGGGCAGGGTATCGGCCTTGCCTGAGGTGCCGACCGGAAACGGCTCCATTCTGCCCGGCATGGAACGGCACAAAAACTACGGTTGAACGTGCGCTGAAACTAATTGCAGAAGGCTATCTGAACAATGCAGGGGTTGAAGATCTGGCAGGCAGGTTGGGTCTAGGCTCACGCCAACTGTCGCGGCTCTTTAAAAAACATATCGGTGCAAGTCCTTCCCAAGTTGCAAAGACTGTAAGGTTACAGGCAGCCAAGCGCCTTATAAGTGATAGCGATTTGCCGATGGCTGAGGTCGCAATCAAAGTCGGATTTCAAAGTTTGCGCCGATTCAATGCAGCGTTCCTTGAACTGTATGGACGCTCACCAACACAACTCAAACGTACACTAAGACCCAGACCTGAAGACCCCGAGCGGGCAGATCTTGATGGTAGGTGAGGTATGACAAAAATTCCGTTGGCATATGGGTATTTTGACAGCCCGGTTGGTCATTTACTGGTGGCTGGTGATGGAGAAGCATTGCACTTCGTCAGTTTCCCAAGTGGAAGCCGCACGAAACAACCTAAGGAAGACTGGAAGCGCGACGACACCGTATTTGCAAATGTGTTTGAACAATTGTCGGCGTATTTTGCCAAAGAGCTGACCCAGTTCGAACTGGCGATACATCCCAAAGGGACAGAGTTTCAGAACACAGTCTGGGCTACCCTGTTAGAAATACCATATGGACGGACTTGGTCCTATGGACAGCTTGCTGCAAAGATTGAAAGACCGACCGCGAGCAGAGCTGTTGGGGCGGCCAATGGTGCAAATCCGATCCCAATCATTATTCCTTGCCATCGTGTTATTGGAGCAGACAAATCTCTCACGGGATTTGGAGGGGGTGTTGAAATTAAAGAGTTTTTATTGAGGCACGAAGGCATTATTGAGACACAGTCAACGCTTTTTTGAGACCGTTGAAATGTTGAGCCGGCGTAATATGTGTGTGATTGTATTTCCTGAGCTCCTGCACAATTTTTACGGTTGACGATTGCGGAAAGACATGTGTCACTAAGCCCGGTCGCACGCTTTGTCGTGCGGAATTACACGGGAGACGCACTATGAAAAAATTAGTACTTGGCACCATGCTTGCCCTTTCGGCTGGCGGGTTTGTCACTCAGACATTCGCGGAGAAATTCGTAACAATCGGTACCGGTGGTCAGACCGGCGTTTATTATCAGGTAGGTGGCGCCATTTGCCGGTTGGTAAATCGCGGGACTGCCGATCACGATATTAAATGTACGCACACAACCGGTGGCTCTGTCGCAAATATCAATGGTATTCGGGCGGGCGATCTGGATCTTGGCGTTGCACAGTCCGACTGGCAATATCACGCTTATAACGGAACCGCGCCAGACAAATTCCCCGACGGGAAATTTGAAGCTCTACGTGCTGTTTTCTCAGTTCACCCAGAGCCATTCACAGTTGTAGCGCGTGCCGATTCCGGCATCAACAGCTTTGAAGATCTTGCTGGTAAACGCGTGAACATTGGTAATCCGGGTTCTGGCGCACGTGCTACGTTTGAAGTTGTCATGAAGGAAATGGGTTGGACAAACGACACATTCTCCCTCGCAGCAGAATTGAAGTCTTCCGAGCAGGCTGCAGCGCTTTGTGATAATAAAGTGGATGCGATCGTGTTTACTGTTGGCCACCCAGCAGGCACCATTAAAGAAGCGACAACATCTTGCGAATCAAAGTTGATCAACGTCAACAATGACAAGATTAAAGCTTTGGCTTCCAGTGCAGATTTCTATGCAATGGCAACCATTCCTGGTGGCATGTACACCGGTACGGATGAAGCGATTGAAACTTTTGGTGTGGGAGCGACTTTCGTAGCCTCTACAGAGACACCTGATGATGTTGTTTACGAAATCACAAAAGCTGTTTTCGAAAACTTCCGCCGCTTTAAGAAAATGCATCCTGCCTTTGAGAATCTTGAAGAAGCTAAGATGATTAAAAATAACTTGTCTGCACCAATTCATGATGGCGCGGCAAAGTACTACAAAGAAAAAGGCTGGATGTAAGCAACATCCAATCAATCAGAGTGGTGTGAACTTAGGTTCACACCACTTAGGCCCTTGGGTGCAGCATAACCGTGGTCGGGGATTCTACGGTTGAACGAGCTGGTTGTCCAAAGGCACTATATATCAGGGCGATGTCTCCTGGGGGAGACAGGTAGGGAGCACGGCATGACCGCTGAACAAAATACGAAATTGAGTGACCAGGAACTTGAAGATCTGGTTGCCTCTACAGATACCGGGGGCCGGTCGCCTTCGAACCATCAGATCGCATTGCTGATAGCTGGCACTGCACTTTTGTGGTCAATTTTTCAGGTTTGGATCGCCTCACCGCTGCCATATACGCTTGGATTTGGCGTGTTCTCCAGCCGCGAAGCGCGACCCATACATCTGGCCTTTGCGATTTTTCTCGCCTACCTCGTCTTTCCCGCATTTAAGTCATCACCGCGCCGCCATATTCCCACCATGGACTGGGCATTGGCGATAGCAGGTGCCCTATGTGCACTCTACCTGTTTTTGTTTGATACCAGCCTGATCAAGTCATTAACCGGCTCGCAGCTGTCAGATCGACCCAACAATCCCAACACACTGGATGTTCTGATTGCAGTTGCTGGTATTTTGTTCCTGATGGAAGCTACACGGCGCGCGCTTGGCCCACCCCTGATGGTGGTTGCTGCGATATTCCTTGGCTATACATTCCTCGGCCCCTATGCACCAGGTTTCCTGGCTTGGAAGGGCGCGAGCTTCAACGCTGTCGCCTATCACCAGTGGCTCTCCACAGAGGGCGTTTTTGGTATTGCCTTGGGCGTTTCCACCGATCTGGTGTTTCTGTTTGTGTTATTCGGAGCGCTTTTGGATAAGGCTGGCGCCGGCAACTACTTCATCAAGGTCGCATTTTCCCTGATGGGTCACTTCAGTGGCGGCCCTGCCAAGGCGGCAGTTGTCGCATCTGGAATGACCGGGCTTATTTCTGGCTCCTCCATTGCCAATGTTGTGACAACCGGAACGTTCACGATCCCCATGATGCGCCGGGTTGGTTTTAGTGCAGAAAAAGCGGGTGCTGTAGAGGTTGCGTCCTCAGTGAATGGGCAGATCATGCCACCTGTTATGGGTGCTGCAGCCTTCCTGATGGTAGAGTATATCGGAATTTCTTATTTCGAAGTCGTGAAACACGCCTTCGTACCTGCTGTGATTTCTTACATTGCGCTAGTCTATATTGTGCATCTGGAAGCGGCAAAGCTGGGCATGGCTGGCTTGCCACGTGCCACTGAGCCAAAACCGTTGAAATGGGGCCTAATCTCATTTGGTGTTACTCTGGCTGTCGTCATGGCGCTCGCCAGCGCAACTTATTACCTGTTTGAAGTATTCCAGGCTCTGGGATCTGCTGGTCCGCGCCTTCTGGCCGCTGCCATTGCGTTGGCAATTGTCATTGCCGCGCTGCAATTCCTGCGTACGCGCGGTGAAGATATTGCGATGAAATTCTTCTCCATCGGTGCAATGGTGTTGGGCGTTGCCGTCGTGGCGGCGTTTGTTATTTTCTACCTGGTAGAGATCATCGGTAACTTTGCAGGCGATGCTACGCCTTGGGTGATTGGTGCTCTGTTGATTGCTGCATACATCATTCTTGTCCGGTTTTGCGCAGCCTATCCTGAGTTAGAACTGGATGATCCAAACGAACCGGTTGTGCGCTTACCTGAGCCGGGTCCAACCATAAAGTCCGGCTTGCACTTCTTGCTGCCAGTGGGCGTTTTGATCTGGTGCCTGATGGTTATCCGTTTATCACCTTCCCTGTCTGCGTTCTGGGCAACCATGCTTATGATGTTCATTTTGCTTACACAGCGTCCGCTGTTTGCATCATTCCGCGGAGAAAATTCCGGCGGTACATGGGCCAGGGGGTTCAATGAACTGATTGACGGGATGATAACGGGAGCGCGCAATATGATTGGTATTGGCATTGCCACTGCGGCAGCTGGTATTATTGTGGGTGCTGTTTCTCAAACAGGAGTGGGTGCCGTTTTGGCGGCGCTAGTGGAGTTCCTCAGCCAAGGTCAAATTATGCTGATTTTGATCTTCACTGCGATCTTGAGTCTTATCCTTGGAATGGGCCTACCTACGACTGCCAACTACATCGTGGTGTCATCACTCTTGGCGCCCGTCATTGTGGCGCTCGGACAGCAAAATGGCTTGATTGTGCCTTTGATCGCCGTTCATCTTTTCGTCTTTTACTTCGGGATCATGGCGGATGTGACACCCCCGGTGGGACTTGCCTCTTTTGCCGCGGCGGCCGTATCGGGTGGCGACCCTATACGCACCGGTTTCATAGCATTCTTTTATTCGCTACGAACCGCGTTGCTGCCTTTCCTCTTTATCTTCAACACAGATATCCTGCTGATTGATGTGACGCCGTTGCAAGGTGTGTTCGTATTCATTGTGGCAACGGCGGCGATACTTGTCTTTACCGCCGGAACGCAAGGTTTCTTTATTGCCAAGTCGCGCATTTGGGAATCTCTCGCTCTCATCCTCATTGCGTTTACACTCTTCCGCCCAGGCTTCTGGATGGATATGATTGTGCCGCCATACACCGAAACTGATCCGGCTAATATTGTTGAATCGATTGGATCGGTCGAGCCAGGCGCTGAGGTACGAACGTTGGTCAACGGCCTTGATGACGTCGGCGACCCGGTCTCACTGACGATGATCATAAATGTTGGTGATGAACCAACAGGTGAAGAGAGACTGGAAGCCTATGGTTTGGAAATTCTTGAGGACAATGGAAAAATTCTGGTTGATAACGCAACCTTCGATTCTCCTGCTCAGGAAGCTGGTTTTGATTTCGACCAGGAGATTGTTCAAGTTCTCCTGCCAAGTTCGCAGCCACCAAAGGAGTTGCTGTACATTCCTGCACTAGCACTTCTTGGATTCATCTACATGCTTCAACGCCGACGTAAAACGATCATGGGATCACCAGCCCAAGGAGCAGCAGCATGAGCATTTTCAAAAAAGTCATGACAGCAGTAGATTTGGGCGACCCTGATTCTTCCTCGTCAGTTATTGCAGGTGCTCTTGAGCTGATTGATGCGGGTGACACTTTACATGTCGCTTGTGTGGTGCCGGACTATGGTTTGAGTGTGGTGGGTTCCTTCTTTCCAGAAGGACACGAGAAGGAAGCCATCGAGAAAGCACGGGAGGAGTTGCATCTTCTAACGAAAAAGCATGTGCCTGCTGGCATACCGGTTCAGCATATTATCGCTCATGGTAATATCTATGAGGAAATCATTGAGGCGGCTAATCAGGTCGATGCGGATGTGATTGTAATTGGCTCTCATCGGCCCAAGTTAAAAGACTATTTGCTAGGCCCAAATGCCGCTCGCGTGGTTCGCCATGCCGTTCAGTCGGTTTTGGTAGTGAGAACTAGAAAATAACATCTGGTAACACCATGACGTTACAATCCGCCCGCCAAGGACATGTCTTTGGAAGAACGACCAAAGGCAATCTGCCAACTGCGGTGGCAGGAACTGGATGTCATGTTGTTGATGCGACAGGTAAGCGCTATTTTGACGGGTCAGGAGGCGCGGCTGTGTCATGCCTTGGACACGGACATCCCGTTGTTACCGAGGCGATAAAATCTCAGTTGGACAAGATCGCTTTCGCGCATACCGGTTTTTTTACATCGGAACCTGCGGAAGAGCTTGCGGATTTACTGATTGCAAATGCGCCTGAAAAGATCGATCGTGTCTACTTTGTATCTGGTGGGTCTGAAGCGGTCGAAGCGGCGTTGAAATTGGCTCGTCAATATTTCATCGAGAAAGGCGAGCCCAATCGCAAGCACGTGATTGCGCGTCGACAGAGCTACCATGGCAATACGCTTGGCGCACTTGCTGCGGGTGGAAATGCTTGGCGGAAGAAACCGTTTGCGCCCCTTCTGATCGAAACGCGCCATATTGCGCCTTGCTATGCGTATCGCGAACGTACTGCAGATGAGACGGAATTTGAATTTGGGCAACGGGTTGCAAACGAGCTTGAAGCCGAAATTCTAAGTCTTGAACCAAACAATGTGATGGCATTCATAGCCGAGCCGGTGGTTGGCGCAACATTGGGCGCTGTGCCCGCTGTTGATGGCTATTTCAAACGCATTCGCGAGATTTGCGACCAGTATGGTGTGCTGCTGATTCTTGACGAAGTCATGTGTGGCATGGGCCGAACCGGCTCGCTCTTTGCCTGCGATCACGACGGAGTAGCACCAGATATTCTGTGTATTGCGAAAGGGCTAGGTGCTGGTTATCAGCCGATTGGCGCGATGTTATGCACTCAAGAGATTTACAATGCAATTGAACAGGGGTCGGGCTTCTTTCAGCACGGTCATACTTACATCGGGCACCCTGTAGCCTGTGCTGGCTCGCTGGCGGTTCTTCAAACAATTCTGGATGAAAATCTCGTTGCGCGGGTCGCGACCATGGGAACAAAACTGCAATCAGCGCTTGAGGCGACGTTTGGTCAACACGAACACATCGGCGATGTTCGCGGACGTGGCCTTTTTCGAGGCTTGGAAATTGTAGAAGATCGGGACAGTAAGAAGCCGTACGACCCATCTCTCGGCATCAATACAAAACTGAAAAAAGCGTGTTTTGAAGCTGGTTTGGTCTGTTATCCGATGGGCGGAACGGTTGATGGTGTCCATGGCGATCATGTGCTCCTTGCGCCGCCATTCATTCTTCAAGATGAGCACATAGACGAAATTGTCGATAAATTATCTGCGGGATTTAAGGGGCTTATATAGCTCTTTTCAATCAAGCTGCTTTCACAAGTTCAATTGTGGCACGTGCCATCACACGTTCCTCATCCGTAGGAATCACCAGAACACGTGTATCTGAAATCCCAATGTCGAATGCGTTGGTATCGTTGGCTGCAGCATCAATATCAATGCCAATCCACTCCATACCTTCGCAAATTTGTGCCCGCATTGGCGCTGAATTTTCGCCAATGCCACCGCAAAATATAAAAGCATCAATACCACCCAGAACGGCAGTCATTGCGCCCAGTTCCCGGCGCACACGGAAAGCATAGTAGTTGAGAGCCTGCTTTGCTTCTGGCTTATCTGACGCGGTCAATTCCCTCATATCGTTGGACATTCCAGACAGACCTTTGAGCCCACTTTCCCGATAAAGGAGATGGCTGATCTGATCTGATGACATGTTCTCCTGATCCATTAGATAGAGCAAAACACCTGGATCCAACTGACCACATCGGGTGCCCATAGGAAGGCCATCCAGGGCGGAAAAGCCCATGGTTGACGCAACACTATGTCCGGAATTTACGGCGCACATGCTTGCGCCGTTTCCCAAATGCGCAATAACAACACGGCCGTTTGCAAGTTTAGGCTCGCGCTTTTTTAGTTCACTGGTGATGTAGTCATAAGACAGCCCGTGAAATCCATATCTACGAACACCTTTGTCGTAGTACTTGCGCGGCAGACCAAATGTGTCATTGACCCAGGGATGATCACGGTGAAACGATGTGTCGAAGCATCCGATTTGCATCGCTTCTGGAAAAGCAGCCTTCGCCGCCGCGACAACTTTTAGATTGTGTGGCTGATGCAGAGGTGCCAAAGGCGCTAATACGTGAAGCTTTGAAAGATTAACTTCGGTGAGCTGGACCGGATGTGTGAAGTCAATTCCGCCATGCGCGATACGATGGCCAATACCAGCAATGGGTGTATCTGTCAGAATTGTCTTGCTGTGTTCAAGTACTGCCTTCAGCGCGGACATATGATCTGCGGCACCCAGTTCAATTTTTCGCTTTGCTTGGTTGGTTTCTTCGATAATTAAGCGGGCGGTAGGCCCCAAATTCTCCACTTGGCCGCGCACCTGTTGAACAGGTTCATCAGCAACTGAATAGATAGAAAATTTAATGGAAGAGGACCCGGCATTCAGGGTCAGTATCGTATCGCTCTTCATGTTTTGGTCCGTCATTCCATTGGTATTGAAAGTGTTTCCTACCATACAGCACAGCTTGTTTATATGACGCGGTAATGTCGGTTTTCATCTGGCCTTCTCGCTCCGCCGCCTTACTGACTGTAGGTCAGTGGCTATGCAACGCTTCTAAAGGAAATAATACGATCTCCATGGCAGTGGGTATTTCCGCGGAGAAAACAAGGAAGGTTCCGGAGACTTCAAGGTTTGTGTAAGTTTGAGACGTATAGTTCTCAATGCCGCAATGAACAGACTGGAACGGAAATGAGTGCCTGTCACCAATATTAATCTTGGTAGGGGAGTGAAAGTTTTGAGGATGATTGAAAGTGAGTGTAAATCCCGAGCCCTCATTGTCAACCAGGCCGTATCTACCGTTGCCGCAGATTATGCTGTTCTCTCCGGTTTCCAATTGCTTGGAAAGAAGTTCATAGCCGACATCGTCTCCTCCTTGCCGGGGGATGATTTCAAGATTTAACTGAATGACTTTTCCTGTATTTGTCTCCAATTGTGTGAAAAATTCATCAGCAGCGTGAGCATCGGGTTTTGAGAAATTTAATATGCCAAATACGGTCTCTGCGGGTACGGCAGGCCCATGTGCTGTGGCTGTATTAACGGCAAAGCAACTAAGTAATGCAGTACAGATAAGTATGCGTATGGTCATGAGAATTTGTCTCAATACTTCAACGATGAATTAACAGGGCCCACAAATAGTGAGCCCCGATTTACTTAGCATTGGCGTCCAAATCTCGGCTATTGAAACCAGCTGTCTACAATAGCTTTGTTTTCCTCAACCCATTTGGCTGCGAATGCCGCTGGTTCCTGTTTTTCTACAGCCAGCGCATAGGTCATCGCAGACAGCGTATCTGTGTCTAGTGTAACCTTTGAAAGCATCGCCGCTGCCTTTGGCTGCTTTGTTTCCAAGGCAGTGGCATAACTGACATGGAGAGATGCGTCATCCCAGGCAACACCAGCGCTGGATTTTTCCAGCCAACCAGGTGTGGGAGACGGTTGCACGATCGTCCACTTGGTTGGGTCATAAGCTGGTTCTTTCAAGACAACCAAATCAAACTCGGTAAACATGTGGTGCGGAGTATAACAGAAAAAGACGATGTTCTTGTCTTGCTCAATCGCGTCTGAAACCTCTTTAAGGGCCTCAGTTTCTGCCAGCGCTTTAAGAGTCATGGAAGTATCATAGCCGTAAGAGCGCGCTCTAATTCTCTCAATCGGTGTTGATCCCCATCCCTCTGCACCAATCCAGACTTCACCGGTTCCATTTCCATCGGAATCAAAGTTTTTAGCCATTTCCGGATTTGCTAGTTCCTTTAGTTCAGTGATGCCAGTTCTCTCAGCCGTCGCTTTGCTTACGCACATTGCCTGCGTTCCGGTTGCTCCATTGGGGTTCATTTTAATTGTTTTCTTGGCATCAACATACCGACGCTTGAGATTGTCGAGATTAGGAAGCCAAGCTTCTGGATGTACATCGATGGAGCCGGCATCCATTGCATCAAAAATTGTCTTGTTTGTGCCTTTTTTCAGCTCGACCTCTAGACCAAGTTCGTTCTCAATCGAGACTTTCAGAATGTGTGCTGTTGCTTGCACCGATGGCCAGTTGGGCACGCCAATGACGACATCTGCGGCAATTGTGACAGTGCTGTAGGCGGAAATTGTCGCTGCGCAGCAGAACGCCAAAAATTTGTGGGAATGCATATGAACTTTTCCTCCAGAGATGTTTGTCAAATGGTCATTGGTTCAAAAATACCGAAAAACCCTTGTCAAAAGTTAGCATACTACAGTGAGGGTCGAATTCCTATCAAAACGCCAGTTGGTTTGTTACCATTGAATGGAAGCTCATTCTTCCGGTCAGATTGGCCGGACCCCAGCAGCGCAGCAACAGGTGCTTTATGATGCGAATGGCAGCAGTGGATCTGCAAAATTTCATTCAAGGCAAAGAGCTTTATGCCTACGATCCGGTGACCCGCGAGAAAATAGCGCAAGTGACCTATGGGTCTGATGGACGCTGTGTGGTCATGTTTGCAAATGGTACAAATGACAGAGGCACATATGGTTTCTTGGAGGATACTTATTGGACGCGTTATGACGTTTTTAGAAATGGCGAAACCAACAGCTTTTATCTAACACGTGTTGGTCCGGAATTAGCGCAGGCGTATCACCTTGATGGGCGCCCCGCCTATCTTCAAAGCCCTGACAGAACGCTTTCGTAAACCAAAGTGAGTGTAGCCATTGCTCTGCGATAGTGCGATTGGCGGATGCAAGATGAGCGGGCATACCCGCTCATCAGCAGTCAAATTACTCGATTTCAAAACCCATAGCAGCGCCAATTGTATCATTCCAAGCGCCTGCACAAGTCTCGCCACAACGTTCCTTATACGCTGGTAAAACAGCCAAATTTGCCGCTTCAGTTCGTAATGATTTGTCCGCATCAGAAATAGGAACCAGCGTCATATCAGCAGCATCGCCATACTGGCAGGTTCCACCGGTGTTGCAGGCCAATCCGTCTGCAGTCTCGGTGGAAGCAAGTGCAAACATCTTGTCTTCAAGGTCTTTCAATCCCGCTTCAATGAGGGTCTGTGCCGCCGGATCCAATTCGTTCCACCAATCCATGTTGGCAATGTGCGCTATCACACCATGATTAATGGGCAGTGCTGAGATAAAGTTTGCTGGCTCATGCCATTTTGCCAGAAAGCCTGACAAGGCACCTGTAATCGCACAATCAATTGTGCCATTGGCCATTGCAGTTGGGACCTCACCAAATGCCATACCGATCGGAGAGCCGCCAAGATGCTTGATAAACACTTGCTGTGATGCACCAGATGCGCGCACTTTTCTGTCTTTTAAATCTGCAATTGAATTGAATTCATCACGGCAATAAACCACCTGACTTTGGTAAGTACCGTAGCCCAGCAATTTGATGTTATGGTTTTCTGCCAGATAGTCGGCATGGTAATCGCGAAAGGCCTTTGCCGCCTTGTGGACAGCTGCCACGTCTTCTACCACCCCTACAAGGTCAGTCGCCTCATTGACCGGCACTGAGCCAGATGTGTAGGCCAGAACCTGATGTGCCATTTGCACGGTGCCGTTTGAGACCAGAGAGAACAATTCACCACCCTTGAAGCCCAATTCATTGAATGGTTTCAGATTCGCAGTGATGGCACCGCCGCTGCTGTCTACAACAGTCTTGTTCCAAAATGGTGCTTCCATATCCTTGTACATGGACAGGATTCCAATGGAGCCCACAACGTTCAATTCAGTTTTGGGGATGTCCTGCGCTGTGGAAAGACTTGTTGTCAGCCCAAGCGCGAGAACCGCTGCCAGTGATGTCGTGAGTTTCATAGGTGTCTCCAATTTGTCCTGTGGTCTGATTTTAATCTATTTGGGATTCACAAACTCGGGAAGCCACAGGGCCAATCCCGGAAATGCGATCAGGGCCGTTATCATCGCCAACATGGCTATCAAAAATGGGATTGAGCCGACGAATAAATCTGAGATTGAGCCTGATTTGCGAACAGCTTGCACGATATAAAGGTTCAGGCCAACCGGTGGTGTAATCAATGCCGCCTCGATTAGAATAACGAAGATTATACCCCACCACACCGGATCATAGCCCAATCCTACGATAACAGGGACCATGATGGGTGTTGTAGCAATCATCATGGAGATGGTTTCCATGAAGCAACCTAGTAGAAGATAAAACGCGATAATCGCCAATAGCATGCCCAGCGGTGGCCATCCGATGCCAAGAAGTGCAGATGTAATAGAATCAACCAGGCCGGTGGAAACCATAACCAGATTGAGAAAAAAGGCGGCAAGCACAATTAGCATGATCATGCAGGTCGTCCGTACCGTGCCTTCAAACGCACTCAACAGAACTTGCACAGAGAGTTGTCTATTTGCTGCCACAAGGCCGAGCGTGGCAATTAAGCCCAACGCTGCAGCTTCTGTCGGCGTTGCAAGCCCTACATAGATGGAACCTACAACCACAAAAAACAATCCGAGTGGCGGCAAAAGGTGCGGAAGACCGGCCAGCCGCGCGTGCCACAGCGAGCCAAAGACGGGCTCTTTTCGCACTAAAGCTGGGAACAGAAGTACAGAGACAAGTACTATCCCTGAAAATAGCAATGCTAACAGGATACCTGGTATAAGGCCGGCTGCATAAAGATCGACGACCGATGTCTGCGATAATACAGAATAGACAATCATGTTGATAGAAGGCGGAATGAGAATACCCAGCGTGCCGCCCGCTGCGATTGAGCCAAGAAAAAGTGGCCTGTTGTAGCCACCCTTATCCATGTTGGGCACAGCCACTGTGCCAATGGTGGCAGCCGTCGCCAGTGACGATCCAGATGTGGCTGCAAAAACCGCGCTGGACGCAATATTGGTATGGATGAGCTGTCCTGGAACGCGCGCGAACCAGGGTGCAAGTGCGCTAAATAATCGCTCAGACACACCTGATCTGTGCATTAACTCGCCCATCATAATGAACATAGGGGCAGCGATGAGAATGAAATCATTGGAATGGCTCCAAACCAGCTGCCCGGCTGCTCCCGTCATTGGAATGAAGGCATAATTGTCGGATATAATATAGCCAGCTATGGCTAGAACGGCTGCGACAGGAAGGCTGACGGCCAGCCCACCAACGAGCAAGAGCAGTGCGACCTTGATCATCAGTTGCGTGCTCCGGTCTCAATGCCAATGTCTTCTATTTCATCAATCAGTTCTGGGTTGGAAATAAGGCTCGCCGCGCCATCAACATCCCGGGCTAGCAGTCGTATGACTGCTAGCAGTGGCGTCAGGCAAGCCACGGTGGCAAACCAGACGAAGCCAAGCCACCAAATACCCTGCGGTACCACAAGTGGAACCTGCAAGGTGGATTGCGAGCGAGCTCCAAGCCGCCAACTTTCTTCGAGTACAGAGAAGCAATACCAAGCAAACGCAAATGCGGTTATCGCCAGCGCGGTTGACGCCGTCAGATCAAAAAACAACCTTATGCTACGGGGTAATTTCGCGGTTAAAATATCAACCCGAATGTTGGCTTTGCTGGTCACGGTATAGCCCATTCCCAAGCCAATACAGGCCGCCAGCGCGTAGCCAGAAATCTCAAAGCTCTCCAAAAGTGTGCGGCCAACGATGGCGCGTGACAAGACATCGATAGAAATGGGCACAGCGCATCCAAACAAAATTACAGCGCCTGCTGCCCAAGCGAGCCATTGGCTCAAATTGTCAGTCATTTTTTGCAAATAGTGCAAGAATATAGTTCCCCAGAAATCTCTACGCTCTTTCGGTCGGCAAGGTCAGCACTTTTTTAAGAAGTGCTTTGCCGAGCAAGAATACCGTCTGCCTGTGTGTAGTTGTTTGCTACCTTGATCATACGTCAGTCAGCACTCAAACACTATTTTCTGCATGCTTAAAGCTTAGGCTGTTCCCTCCCTTGCAAGCAATGAAATTTATCGAATGTTATCAGTGCCGCTGGAGTGTTGTTGCAGGAAGTTTTATAGGCGGATAGCTTCCCGGTGGCGCTGCCTATTATGCTTCAGACATTTATAAGTGTGGCGGCAAGCTAAGAGCTTGCGCTAATTCCTATCCAATATGTACTGATAATTTATTGGAGCGGGCGAGGCGATTCGAACGCCCGACCCCAACCTTGGCAAGGTTGTGCTCTACCCCTGAGCTACGCCCGCATCCTTGGGTAATGGCAACGTCTCCGCTGCGAACGCACATATGGCGCAAGAAAAATGGAAAAGCAAGCTAAAGATTCAGCTTTTTGGTCAAAAATGTGGATCGTTTGGGTGTAGTCGTTGGTGGTCGCTGCATTCCGCGTGTTTGTCTCCTCAAGGGGCTGGCTGTATAGCAAATGATTGTTTGGTTAACCTGCATTCATGCGTTTGCATTCATCCAGACGGTAAACTCCATTTTGCCCAAATGAAATAAACAATCCCCATACTTTACAAGATGATGTAGATGATGCTTTTGAGTACAATGATCTGATCCAGATTGAGGCGACACTGCGTGATTACTAAAGATGAATTGTTTGGAAAGTTGGATGCTTTGGGCATCGAATACAGCACCAGATCACATCCGGCCCTGTTTACGGTTGCTGACAGCCAAAAACTACATGGTGAAATGCCGGGCGGTCATTCCAAAAATCTTTTTCTGAAAGATAAGAAGGGGGCTTTGTTCCTGGTTGTTGCCGAGCAATCCAGTCAAGTAAATTTAAAGACATTGCATAAGCACATAGGCGCGCAACGGTTGAGTTTCGGTAAGCCGGAATTATTGATGGAGGTATTGGGAATGATACCTGGTTCTGTTAATCCGTTTTCATTGATGAACGACACTGATAAGCGATGCACCTTATGGCTGGACAAGGCGTTGATTTCCCACGAGTTGGTAAACTTTCATCCTTTGGAAAATACATCTACAACCACGCTTAAGAGTGCTGATCTTCTGAGGTTTCTGGAAAGTATTGGTTTTGCCGCCAATCAAATAGACTTCACAGTATTGGATTAGGCATCACGCCGAGGCGCAATGCTTGTCATTGGAAGATAAAAGCCCCACTTTGGGGAGAAGCAAACACATTATATATGAAGGCCTGAACGGTATGGATGATAAGTTTCAAATGGGTGGTTCGGTTTCTGGTGGATCGATGTCAGGTCAAAGTACCGGATTTTCTGCTTCCAGTCCTGCAATGCCTGGCAATCCGACCGCCGCTGGCGAGTTGATCAAAGACACTACCATGCAAGGGTTCGTTGCCGATGTTATTGAGGCATCCAAGGTTCAACCGGTGTTGGTTGACTTCTGGGCACCTTGGTGTGGGCCTTGTAAACAATTGACGCCGCTTATCGAAGCAGCTGTTCAGAAGGCTGGTGGCCGTGTGAAGCTGGTTAAGATGAACATTGAAGATTTTCCTGAGGTGGCAAGCCAGATGGGTATTCAGTCCATTCCAGCTGTTGTTGCGTTTAAGGATGGCCAACCTGCTGATGGATTTATGGGGGCTGTGCCTGAAAGTCAGATTGCGGAATTCATTGACAAAGTTGCAGGCCCCGGCGGCCCTTCACCCATTGATCAAATGTTGGAACAAGGCCAAGCGGCTCTTGCTGCGGAAGACTACGCTGGCGCGGCTCAGGCTTTTGCCGCAATCTTGCAGGCAGAACCAGAGACCGTGGAGGCCATTGTCGGTATGGCTGAATGTTATCTTGGAACGGATCAATTGGAAAAAGCTGAAGAGTTGATTGCCATGGTGCGCGAGCAAATGCCGGAGCTTGCTGAAAATGCGCTTTTGGCCACACTGGATACCAAAATCGAATTGATCAAGCAGGCCGAAGCACTGGGTGATACGGCTGAGATGGTGGCACAGGTTGAGGCTGATCCGGAAAATCATCAATTGCGCTTTGATTTGGCGCTTGCGCTAAATGGACGCGGGGATAGGGCTGGCGCTTCTAATAATCTGCTCCATATCATCAAGAACGATCGCGAGTGGAATGAAGATGCAGCCCGTACGCAATTGCTGCAGTTTTTTGAAACCTGGGGCGCCAAGGAGCCAGCAACGAAATCGGGACGTCGCAAATTGTCGGCTCTTTTGTTTTCGTAGGTTGGTCCAGCAACGGAGACAGACATGTCTGTGCAAATCGGCAACAAGGCCTTCAATAGCAGAGAGGATTTTCCCTCTTCTGTTCCTATCTTTCCTTTGAGCGGAGCGTTGCTTTTGCCTAAGGGGCAAATGCCGCTGAACATATTTGAACCACGCTATCTTGCCATGGTGGACGCGGCGTTGGCCGGAGACCGAATTATCGGTATGATTCAGCCCGCGTTGGAAAGCACAAAAGAGTCCGGCCCAACCAAACTGTGTGAAAGTGGTTGTCTTGGCCGCATAATTTCCTGGTCAGAAAGCGGTGATGGCCGATACCTGATCACGCTTATGGGCATCTCTCGTTTTCAGTTGGAGCAAGAGCTAACAACTATGACTGCCTATCGGCAGGCAAGGATTTCAGTAGAGCCGTTTATTGGTGATATCGATGGTGAGGTGGCGGAGCTTGAAGTAGATCGCGAAGAGTTACTCGCCACGTTCCGCGACTATCTCGACGCCAACGATATGGAAGCAGATTGGGAAAGCATCAACGAGGCTTCAACAGAATCTCTGGTCAACGCGTTATCGATGATGAGCCCTTATGGACCTGCGGAAAAACAAGCGCTTTTGGAAGCGCCTGATTTAAAAACGCGTGCCGAAACTCTCATAGCTATCACTGAGATGGAGTTAGCGCGCGGGGATGACGGTACCAGTCCGCTTCAATAAAATGAGGAAGTCTTGGCCATGAAGTGTCGAGAATACTTTCTCCAATTGCCAGCGTGCAGTTTCAGCCGCACTGTGTCGCGAAATGTCTAAACCGGATCGGAAACTTCTGGAGTTGTTGGTCTGTCCAATTACGCGCGGCAATCTGGAACTAGACGATTCCGGAGAATGGTTGTTGAGCCAGAAGGCTAGGTTGAAATTTCCTGTGCGCGATGGAATTCCAATTATGCTGCTTGATGAGGCGGAGCCAATTGAAGAGCAGCAGTTACAACTTCCCTAGGCTTGCAATTCATTAGTTGATCAACTAACTTTGGTGGTCAAATGAGGACGCCCATGGCCCAACGATCGAAACGCCAACGACTTGAAGATGCTGCGGCCCAATTGTTCTGGCTTAATGGATATGCGGCTACCAGCATTGCTGATCTGGCCAGAGAAGCTGATGTACCTATTGGCAATGTGTACTATTATTTCAAGAGTAAAACAGCGTTGGCAAATGCGGTTTCAGACATGTTTGCCAGTGGTTCTCAAACTGCGTTGGATGATATTGAACAACAGGTTCCCACATCTGGCATCGACCCAAGGGTTGCAGCAAAGCAGCGAATCGCGGCCTTTTTTGATATGCTTGAGAAGTCTCATATGAGTCGCGCCAAGGCCGGATGTCCAATAGCGCGTGCAATTGCTGACTTCTCTATTGCTGCACCGGATGCAGCTTCCAAGGCGTCCGATAGTCTGACCATATTAACAGCTTTTCTAGGGCGCGAACTGGTACGCGCCGGTCATCCAAACGGTATGGTTGCAGCACAACAGACCATAGCTTTGTGGCAAGGCGCGATTGTCTTGGCTCATGGTGCGGGCGATCCGCAAATTTTGATGAGACAATGCGCTGAACAGAAAGATCTGCTTTTACGCGCAATTGGATAGGATAAAATATGACAATTGATAGCCAGCCACGTGATCGCAGTATCAACTATGTTGAGTTTAACGTGTCCGACATTGAGCGATCAAAAGGCTTTTATGGTTCGGCATTTGGGTGGACCTTTGTCGACTACGGAGAGACATATTGTGAATTTTCAGATGGCGAAATGAAGGGCGGGTTTGAAATTGGACCTGTATCATCTGATGGCGGCGCGTTAGTCATTCTTTATGGCCATGACCTTGAAGCCCTGATGAAACGCGTTGAAGGGGCGGGCGGAAAAATTGTTAAGCCAATTTTTGAGTTTCCGGGCGGCCGGCGTTTCCATTTCACCGATTTGGATGGTTATGAACTGGCCGTGTGGACACATGCGTGAAAGCCAAAGGAGCGAGTCTGGCTGACTATTGATTTACAGACTTTGTGCTGCAGCCCAACCGCTGGCCCATGCCCATTGGAAATTGTATCCACCCAGCCAACCTGTCACATCAACTGCTTCTCCGATGATATAAAATCCCGGCACCTTTTTGGCTTCCATCGTTTTGGACGAGAGTTCATTCGTACTAACGCCACCAATCGTAACTTCTGCCTTGGCAAACCCTTCGGTACCATTTGGAGAAAATTGCCAATTGGCAAGACTTTGCTCTGCCACCGCTAATTTTTTGTCGGGCAGATTGGCAAGTTCACCTCCGATTGCCAATTGTGCCGATAGTTTCTCAGCCAGCGTTTCAGCCAACCTGTCCGATAAATGTGCGCCCAAAGCACCACGCAAGCCAGAGCGAGGACGGTCTCGTTTTGTGTTTAGCAGCCAACCCGTTCTCTTATCTGGAAGAAAGTTGACGCTAATAGGCTGACCATGTTTCCAGTAAGATGAGATTTGCAGTATTGCGGGGCCAGATAATCCCTTGTGGGTGAAAAGCGCGGCCTCTCGAAACTCAGTCTTGCCGCAGCGCGTAATCACCTCGGCGGAGACGCCCGATAATTCGCGGAACAGGGTTTCATTGGCGCCCAGCGTAAAAGGTACCAATGCTGGTCGGGGGTCGACAATTTTGAGACCAAACTGTCGCGCTAGATCGTAGGCGAATCCGGTTGCGCCCATTTTGGGAATGGAAGGTCCACCGGTCGCCACGATTAGTGCCGGCGCAGATGCTTGCTGGGAGCCATAGGCAACGCGGTATTCGCCGTCACTTTGGGTTATGTCACCCAGATGCGCACCAAGTTTCAGTTCTACATCGCCCTTCTCGCATTCCGTCAAAAGCATAGAGACAATTTGCTTGGCCGATCCGTCGCAAAAAAGTTGTCCTAGCGTTTTCTCGTGCCACGCAATGCGATAACTTTCTATCAGCGACATGAAATCGGAGGCGGTATAACGTCCAAGTGCGGACTTCACGAAATGCGGATTTGCCGATAGGTACCGGTCGGGAGCAGTGTGTATATTTGTGAAATTGCAGCGCCCGCCACCGGAAATGAGAATTTTTTTACCCGGTGCTTCTGCATGATCCAGCAACAATATGCGCTTTCCGCGTTGGCCTGCGACCGCAGCACACATCAGTCCTGCCCCACCTGCGCCCAGAACTATTGCGTCGTATGAGGCCGTTTTTTGCTTCATGCCATTACTTCCGCCAATCTAAAGTTTGCGATCTATAGACTGGTGAAGACAAATTCAAAAGTAGTGGCCAGAATTGTTTCATATAAGTGCGAAATCAGGATCCAGCTATAACAACCGGACCCTGAGTTTGGAAATGACAATCAGAATTTTTCCGGATTGCCCGGAACGATTTTCGAAACAGTACCGACGGCTTCGCCGTCCGGTCCGTGATAAGTGAATGCACCTGGTTCATATTTAATGGACCAGTCACCAGCAGGGCCGCCATCCCAAATTACAAAGTAGCCTTCCTGTTTCAATTCCAGTTTGCCTTTCCAGGTGGGACCATCAGGCAGCGTCATGTGAGCGACTGTCTCTGATGGATAGTAGATGACGGCATCGGTGCCTTTGCCGATATCGATGTAATGCGTTGAGCCGATCATGAGAACGGCCAGAATTTTGGCAGTGAGAACCATTGGTTTTCCTTTTTGCTGATTAGAGAGTGATGTTGAAGTGTTTGCGCCAGGCCGAGTGATGTTCGAATTCAGGCGCGTGGGACCAGGCAAGCATGAGATGGACTTGCGAGCCGGGAGACAGAGACAATGCTGGCAGATCTGGATCAGCATGGCCTGGAATGTAATGCGGCAGTGAAAAACGGAGGTGGGACAGGTTTTTGCCGTAGATGCCTCGAATGTCGGATAAGGCAGGGGTGAGGCCAAGCTCCAATACGTCTCTATGACCGGGCACGAGAGCGATGTGTTCTTCTGCCCGCACATGCGTCCTGGAGATGTGAGCAATTACAAAACGGGTATTGCGCAGGGCCGCATCTGGATTGAAACCGACAGCGATCCATCCATTCGTTGGCGCAGATAGGTGCCCGGTAAGACGTTTATTTTTGTGGGACCATCGAAATTGGGCGCCGGCCGCCTGCACCTTGCGTGCGTCGTTGGCCGTTGTGGACAGCCCACTGGATAGTGTACCAAGAGCAAACGCAGCGAGTGACAGGAATTGTCGCTTGTTCATAAAAATGCGATCCCGTATAAAATAGTCAAGTTTCTTGACAATTAAGCGGAGCGCATCATTCTGTCAAGTAACTTGACAAATATCGAGGCTTAAATGTCGACACTGCCTGCCGACGTACAATCAAATCTGGATACAAAACCGGATTTAATCGACCATATTGGTTGGGATCTTTGGCGTGTAACACAAGGATGGAAACAGCGCTTCCACGCCGACATGGTTGGGCGCGGTTATGCGTGGTTTGGTGAGGCGCGCGGCAATCTCATTCAACATATCGGTCGCCATGGTATTCCACAAAATGAACTGGTTCTACGCGCAGGTATGACCAAACAGGCTGTTCAACAACAGCTTGATGATCTGGTGCGAGATGGTGCATTAGAGCGAATTTCCGACCCTAAGGATGCCCGCAAGAAGCTTGTTCAGTTCACCGATCTTGGCATTGAAGCCATGTCAGCTGCCAATGACGTAAAGCGAGATATTGAGGCTGAATATGCGGAAATTATTGGCAAAGATGCCATGACAGCGCTGAAGGGCTTTTTGAATACGATTATTTTGCAGCAATCTCAATCCAACAAATAGTTGCGTTTAAAATGAACCGGATGCGGCCAGCCTGACACCTTATATACAGACATAAAGGTGAAGTGAGGCAAAATGCGCAACAAGAGCCGCGTCCTGGAAGAATACCTTGTGACGTCTGCACGGCTTGGCGACAAGTCTGCTTTCGCACAGCTGGTTGAACTACGCGGCCCTCGGCTTTTGGCGCACGCATCGCGTTTGCTTCAAAACCGTGAGGAAGCGCGTGATGTTACACAGGAAGCGTGGCTCGACATTTTGCGCAGTCTACGCTCACTGCGTGATCCGGCGGCATTTCCGGCTTGGGCAACCCGCATTGTTACCCGTCGTTGTGCGCGTTTTATCAAAGCGCAACAAAAACAACGGGTTCTAAAAGCCGAACTGACGCAGGAAGTTAAACTTGATGCCATTGAGCATCCACCAGACGCAAATGATGCGGAAAAGGTGCGCGCAGCTATTTCGGCACTTCCTCCCAAGCAAGCCGCAACGATTGCGTTGTTCTACCTGGAAGATATGAGCGTTGGCGAAATTGCCATGGCGCTCGATGTACCGCGCGGCACCGTTAAGACACGGCTGATGCATGCACGGGAAAAACTCAAAAATGTGTTGAAAGGAGACACAGATGAGTAAGTTGGACAAGATGATTGAAGACGCCCTGAAGGGTAAAGATCATGACATTCTAAATGAAACCGAAGAACTTGGTTTCATTGAGCTTGGTCTTAGTCAATTCAAAGGAAAGCTAGGCTGGGTAACATGGCTTTTGATGATAATTCAAACCGTCATGTTTGTAGTCGCAATTTGGTGTGCTGTGCGTTTCTTCGGCAGCACAGAAGTTTTACCTGCTCTGAAATGGGGCCTGTCCGCAACAACCCTTCTTGTGCTTGCAACCCAGATTAAACTGAGTCTCACGCCGCAAATGCAAGCGGATCGTGTTATCCGTGAGGTCAAAAGGGTTGAATTGATGCTGGCGCGCCAGAAATCCTGACTCGGTATGCACTGGGTACACACAAGCCAGTAGGCTTGAGTGTACCCGATGTATTTCGTAATCTGTTGCGGTCTCATTGAATCGCTGTGGAGTGCTGTATGGCAAAAGAGCCACGAACAGAATGTCGGACACCGACACCGGATAAAAGCTCAACCACCATTCCGACTTGGAAGTACGAAGTGCTTGAAACTGCGATCTTGCAAACGGTTGACGAGGCGGGCCATGAAGGCTTGTTGTTTTCTGATCTGCCTGAAAATGTGCGTGACAAACTAAGTTCTGATGCGCTTGAAAAGATGGGCTCTCTTGGTTGGCACGTCACGACTGTTAAGCTGGAACTTGAAGTTAGGGGCGTATTGAAACGGCTGGACGGCGTCAAACCGCAACGCCTGGTGCTCGGTTAGTTGCCCTGATGATCCGCTATGAGTCTGATTTAGTTCCCCGGTTGGTAGAAATCTCCTCAACGCCCAAAGCATCTGCTAGTCTCGAATTGGCGGTTCCCGGTTTCAGCGGTTTTTGTTGACTGTCATGTGGTACCCAGCCTGACAAGGAGATGATCTGGAAAGTTGCTGGCACTTTGCCATCTGCTTCGGCAAAATTCGCTGTATAAAGCTCCATGGCACGCATAAGAACATCTTTGCGCAGCGGTTGTTTCGCGCCAGATATCAGGATGTTTGTTGACGCCATTGCACGCAGGTCAGACAGCAGACGCATCGGGTTACTATAGCGCACAGTTAAAGTGTCTATATCCGCAACTGGTAGTGCAAAGCCTGCACGTTGCAGCAACGCGCCCATGTCCCTGACCTCACCGAATGGTAGAACGCGGGGTGCGGCACCACCCGTAATTTCAACCTCCGCCTGGAGTAGGACCTGACGCAGTTCCACAAGCGTATCTCCGCCTAGTAGAGCCCCGAGAAAAAGCCCGTCAGGTACCAATGCCCGCTTTATCTGAATAAGTGTTCCGGGTAAATCATTTGAAAAATGAAGTGATAGAACGGAGGTGATGAGATCATATGTTGCCGCATTTTGTTTGATCTCGCCAAGGCGTTGCCCGTGTGGCGTTCGCGGCGCATCAATCTTGGCGTCACAAAAACCTGTGCTGTTTTCAGCTTGGCTGATCTGCCCGCTCGCAAGCAATTGATTTGTAAGCGTGGCGTCTGGCGCATCGATATTCAATGCGTTGTGAAAGGTTCTGCTAACCGCTCCCAAGCGTTCGACAACATCCAGATTTGCGGTTTGTCTCAAAAAATCCGCATCTGCGAACATGTCCGGTCGCGCAAGTGCACGGGCACGCCGTTTGGCAAGTAATGCGTGATTGAACAGGTTTGGGACAGATGACATCTGCGTCAGATAGCGCTCAATTATTAATGCGTCTATAGCCTTGCGTGGATAGATGCGTCGCTAATTCAGTTGGACACTCCGCCGAGGCGTTCCGCAAGCTCATTTATAAGGCGTGTTGCCTCATCGATCTGCGTTGTCAGCTGGCTTTCAGTTTGTTGTATGCGTTCCATGGCCTGATCCCGCATGGTGCGCAGTCCAGCCAGTTCTTGTTCCAGTGCGGCCACTTTGTTGCGCAGTTCAAACACTTCATCCTGGCCCATGACGCCGGCCATAACAGTGAGACGTTGGTCGCCAATTTCACCAAAGGATGTACGGAGCTGCTTGACCGTATCGTCAAATTGCCCGGCAAGCTGTTGCAGATGTGCCTCCTGGCCATCCTCGCACGCCATGCGGTAATTGCGTCCATTTATGTTAACGGTAATCTGGGCCATGTCGCCTTTGCCAGTTTGTTCGCAAGGTTAAAACCTACGTCCTACCGTGCCTGGTTTTCCAGAACGGTTCGGATAACTTCCATTGCATTTCCTAGTCTATGTGACACATCGGTCGTAATTTGCTGCACCGTCTGCGAGCGCCCCTCCGATTGATCAAGCCGTGCTGCCAGACGTTTTCTTTCGTCATTTAGCCGGTTGAACTCAGAACGCAGATCACTTTGACTTTCATCAAGTTTCAGCCTGTAATCCACAGCCTCGCCGAGATGTTTGACGGATTGTGCCAATGCTTCCAAAGATGCGCTAACGCCTTGGTTTGCAACTGCTTGCGAGGACGCATTTGCCTGAGGAGTGGGATTTCGAGATCCTGAGTTAGGTTTTTGAGCCATGAGCTACCAGATGTGTTGGGCTTGATGACCTTCAATAGGCCTTCGACCAAGCCGATAAAATAATTGTTCTGTCGACGCATCAAGGCCTGAAATCAGCGTTTCAAAATCTGTCCATTGACGGAAATATCTAAAAAATTTTGATAGTACGCCGCACCCTTATCATCGCGTGAACCAATCAAGTTCGTGATAAAGTCATTATTATGAAAGTTTGCCCGCATAAGTGGATTCGCACAAGTCCTTTTATGACAAGGGGTTGTTGAAGCTTTGTTATGCTATGCTGCAACACCGCGTCAATGGCTGCGGCACCTAAAGCTGCATCTGTGACCTTCCAAACAAGACCTATGTGAAGAACAGGTGATGTTGAGGAATTGACTAACCTGAAAGAGGTGGTATGTCTCACCGGCAAATTAGCCGTTCTTGCATTCTGGGCATTCCTTTTGCCCAGAATGCCATGGTTTGATGGAGATCAAAGTGCTGAAATCTGCGGCGTCACAAAATTCCAGATGCCCTCCATTCGCAAACTCTATGAACAATGCTGGATTAACAGAAGATCAAACGCGACCCACACGGGAACAAAGAGATAATTTCAATGAAAAATAGTGAAAAACATACAGGCATGGCGAATGCCATCCGCGCTCTTGCCATGGATTCCGTTCAGGCAGCGAATTCTGGCCATCCCGGTTTGCCGATGGGTGCAGCCGATATTGCGACTGTCCTGTTCACCAAATTTATGAAATTTGATCCAGTTGATTCCCATTGGGCTGATCGTGATCGTTTTGTTCTGTCTGCCGGTCACGGCTCAATGTTGCTGTATTCCTTGCTGTACCTTCTTGGTTATGAAGACATGACGGTGGAAGAGCTCAAGAATTTCCGCCAATTGGGTTCTAAAACTGCAGGTCATCCTGAGTATGGCCATGCCTCCGGCATTGAAACCACAACCGGCCCATTGGGCCAGGGTATTGCAACGGCTGTTGGCATGGCCATGGCTGAGAAAAAGCTTGGCGATGAGTTCGGGACGGATATCGTTGATCACTACACTTACGTTTTGGCATCTGATGGTGACCTGATGGAAGGCATCAGTCACGAAGCGATTTCTCTCGCGGGTCACTTGAAGTTAAACAAGTTGATTGTCCTGTTTGATGACAATGGTATTTCAATTGACGGCCCGCTGACACTGTCAGAAAGCGGCGATCAGCTAAAACGGTTTGACGCTGCAAACTGGAACACCATCGCTGTTGATGGCCATGATGCAGAAGCGATCGCAGAAGCCATTGAAGCGGCTCAGAAAAGTGACAAACCGACGCTCATTGCCTGTAAAACGATTATCGGGTTCGGATCACCTAACAAGGCCGGCAAATCTTCGTCACATGGATCGCCGCTTGGCCCAGATGAGATTGTTGCGACAAGAGAGCAGCTTGGCTGGGAACATGAGCCGTTTGAAATTCCAAGTGATATTCTTGATGCTTGGCGGATAACGGGGCTTCAGTCGTCACAGGCCCACAAGGAGTGGTCAAAGCGTTTTGCAGAACTGGATTCCGATGTGCGTTCGGAGTTTGAACGTCGCATGAAGGGGGCTCTGCCTTCAGGGTTTGGCCAGGCCGTTCTGGATTACAAAAAAGAACTTTCTTTGGATCCGCCAACCATGGCGACGCGTAAATCTTCTGAGGCCGCGTTGGAAATGGTCAATGCGGCAATCCCGGAAACCATCGGCGGGTCCGCAGATTTGACCGGGTCCAACAATACGCGCACGAAAGATATGGTCGCGTGGACCCCAGACGACTTCTCTGGTCGTTTTGTCCACTTTGGTATTCGTGAACACGGAATGGCCGCAGCCATGAACGGAATGTCGCTTCACGGCGGCATGATACCGTATTCCGGTGGCTTCTTGATTTTCTCCGATTACTGCCGCCCATCCATTCGTTTGGCAGCTCTTATGGGTATTCGGGTGATTCATGTTCTCACGCACGATTCCATTGGATTGGGCGAAGACGGTCCAACCCATCAGCCGGTTGAGCATCTGGCAGCTTTGCGTGCAATACCTAATCTGAATGTGTTCCGTCCATGCGATGCGGTGGAAGCTGCAGAGTGCTGGCAATTGGCGTTGGAGGCAGATGCCACGCCAAGCGCCATGGCTCTCACACGGCAAAACCTAAAGCCTGCCCGTTTTGAGTTTGATACTGAAAATCTGTGTGCACGTGGTGCTTATGAAGTTGTTGCTGCAGAAGGCGATGCGGCAGATGTGACGCTGTTTGCATCTGGCTCAGAGGTTGAAATTGCTATCGCCGCCAGCACGTTGCTCACTCAAGCAGGCCATACAGCAAGAGTTGTATCTGTTCCGTGTTTTGAACTGTTTGAAGCGCAGAGCACAGAGTACAAGGCAGCAATCATTGGTGATTCACCGGTAAAGATCGCGGTTGAGGCGGCCATTGAAATGGGCTGGCGCCGGTTTATTGGCGACAATGGCGAATTCGTTGGAATGACAGGGTTCGGTGCATCAGGACCCTATAAAGAACTCTATGCACATTTCGGAATCACGGCAGAACGTGTGGCTGATCTGGCAATTGCGAAGCTTGCTGACTAAGTAATCAGAATAATTGGATATGTTGCCCGTTTGGGAAAGGAAAAATGAATGACTGTTAAAGTAGCCATCAATGGATTTGGGCGCATTGGCCGTAACGTATTGCGTGCCATTATTGAGTCTGGTCGCAATGACATTCAAGTTGTTGCTATCAATGATCTCGGCCCAGTTGAAACAAATGCGCATTTGATGCGCTATGATTCCGTTCATGGTAAATTCCCTGGTACAGTCACAGTGGATGGCGATACAATTGATGTGGGCCAAGGCCCAATCAAAGTCACAGCTATCCGCGATCCAAAAGAACTTCCATGGGGTGATGTTGACGTTGCTCTTGAATGTACTGGCATTTTCACAAACCGTGAAAAAGCTGGTTTTCACTTGGAAAATGGCTCCAAATCAGTTCTGATTTCGGCACCTGGCGGTAACGATGTGAAAACCATTGTCTATGGTGTGAATGATGACAGCCTGACTGCAGAAGACAAAATCGTTTCCAACGCATCCTGCACCACAAATTGCTTGTCACCGGTCGTGTATGTTCTGAACAATGCTATTGGAATTGAAAAAGGCTTTATGACAACGATCCACTCTTACACGGGTGATCAGCCAACTTTGGATACAATGCATAAGGATCTGTACCGTGCGCGGGCTGCGGCCTTGTCCATGATCCCGACATCTACTGGTGCTGCGAAAGCCGTTGGCCTCGTGCTTCCAGAATTAAATGGTAAGCTGGATGGTGTTGCTATTCGTGTTCCAACGCCGAATGTGTCTGTGGTTGATCTGACCTTTGTCGCATCTCGCGAAACCAGCGTGGAAGAAATCAACAATGCAATTCGCAGTGCTGCGGATGGCGAGTTAGATGGCATTCTTGGCTTTACGGACGAGCCGTTGGTGTCATCCGACTTCAATCATGACAGCCATTCATCTGTATTCCACATGGATCAAACCAAAGTTATGGAAGGCACCATGTGCCGTATTCTGACCTGGTACGACAATGAATGGGGTTTCTCCAACCGCATGAGTGATACGGCAGTTGCCATGGGCAAATTGCTTTAACGCTTCAAAGGGCTGCTTCGGCAGCCTTTTTTATTGGCAAGAAACAGTTCGAGAGTGAGGTTGCTCATGTCACCCGACAGAGTTTTGACATTCTGGTTTGACGAACACACGTCCGCTGACTGGTTTGGTGGAAAGGCTGAATTTGATGATGCTGTCCGGGAAAATTTTGGCACATTGCTGGAAAGTGCCCGGCAAAGTGAATTGTTCGCGTGGCGAGATACGCCAAAAGGCAGATTGGCAGAGATCATAGTTCTCGATCAGTTTTCCAGGCAACTGTTTCGCAACGATGCATCGGCCTTTGCGAGTGACCCACTGGCTCTTGCGTTGTCACAGGAAGCTGTTTTTCAAGGCGATGACCACCCTTTGAGCGTCATAGAGCGGCAGTTTCTCTATATGCCCTATATGCATTCCGAAAGCCTGCTCGTTCAGGATGAATCCTTACGGGTTTTTGCCGGGCTTAATAGTGCGGACCTGCTGGAATATGCGGAGAAACACCGCGCAGTTATTGAACAATTTGGCCGATTTCCAATGCGTAACGCAGCACTGGGTCGTTCCTCAACACAACAAGAAATTGACTACATCGCCGAGCGCGGTGGTTCTATGTTTTAAGGATTCAATCTATGCCTAACTTTAAAACCCTTGATGATCTGGATGCAGCTGGCAAGACCTGTTTGGTTCGGGTTGATCTGAATGTGCCAATGGCTGATGGGAAGGTGACCGATGCCACACGTATCCAGCGTATTTTGCCAACGATCAAAGAGCTTAGTGACAAGGGTGCCGTAGTCGTTCTTCTGGCGCATTTTGGGCGTCCCAAAGGGCAGGTGGTGCCGGAAATGTCACTAAGACAGGTTGTTCCGGCATTGACAGAATCTTTGGGTAAACCGGTCGCTTTTGCCAATGACAGCGTTGGTTCTGAGGCGAAACAGGCGATTGAGAGTCTCATGCCGGGCGATGTAATTGTGCTTGAGAATACTCGGTTCCATCCATGTGAGGAAAAGAATAACAAACCGCATGTGGAGCAGATGGCGCAATTGGGTGATGTGTTTGTCAATGACGCGTTTTCTGCCGCTCACCGCGCCCATGCGTCTACTGAAGGTTTGGCTCACTTGTTGCCGGCTTATGCAGGACGCACCATGCAGGCTGAATTGGAAGCACTTGCTTCAGGTCTTGGCAACCCTGTGGCGCCGGTTATGGCGATTGTCGGCGGAGCAAAGGTTTCGAGCAAACTGGATCTTTTGCAAAACTTGATGACCAAGGTCGATATGCTTGTGATTGGTGGTGGTATGGCCAATACGTTTTTGGCGGCCCAAGGCAAAGATGTTGGCAAGTCGCTTTGCGAGCATGATTTGGCAGATACTGCAAGGCGCATCATGGAAACTGCGTCAGCCAATGAATGCGAAATTATACTACCCGTTGATGCGATGGTTGCGCGCGAGTTCAAAGCATATGCAGCACATGAAATCGTTTCAGTAGACGCTATTCCGGCAGACGCCATGATGCTGGATGTTGGTCCGCAATCGGTTGCTCTCATTCAGAAAAAACTGGACCAAACGAAAACTCTTGTCTGGAACGGTCCGCTCGGAGCCTTTGAAATAGCGCCATTTGATACCGCTACTGTCGCCGCAGCAAAACATGCTGGTAACCTTACCCAAAAGGGGGACTTGACCTCTGTGGCTGGTGGCGGCGATACGGTCGCTGCAATGAATCATGCCGGAGTGGGTAAGATGCTGAGTTACGTATCTACCGCCGGCGGCGCATTCCTGGAATGGATGGAAGGCAAACCCCTTCCAGGAGTTGATGCGTTGAAAATCGGTTGAGGGGCAAAATCATATCGGTGCCAAGCCCGATAGATTTGTTTAAAACAGGAAAAACTCAATGACGACACTTCAAGAAATCGCAGCTGCAATGGTGACATCTGGACAGGGAATCCTGGCCGCCGATGAGAGCACCGGTACAATTCAAAAGCGTTTTGACAGCATCAGCGTTGATTGCACGCCAGCCAATCGGTGTGACTATCGCGAAATGCTGTTTCGTAGCGAAGGGATGAAAGAAGCTGTCTCCGGCGTTATTCTTTTTGAAGAAACACTCGACCAGACCGCTGCTGATGGAACACGTCTTGTCGATCTGATAACCGCCGCAGGTGCAGTGCCGGGTATTAAGGTTGATAAGGGTGCAAAACCACTTGCTGGCCAACCTGGTGAAACGGTTACAGAGGGTCTCGACGGGCTTCGCGAACGTCTTGCATCCTACCATGAAAAAGGGGCTCGATTTGCTAAATGGCGCGCTGTTATTTCTATCGGCAACGGGCGTCCAAGCTGGACCGCTGTTAAAGCAAATGCACATGGTTTGGCCCGATATGCAGCACTCTGCCAGGAAGCCGGTATTGTGCCGATGGTCGAGCCGGAGGTCGCGATGGACGGCCCTGATGCGGTGCATGATATTGACACTTGTGCGGAAGTCTCACGCTGGGCTTTGAACACTGTTTTCAATGAACTGTACGAAGCCAAGGTTGATCTTGAAGGCATGATCTTGAAACCAAATATGGTAGTGCCAGGACAACACTGTGAAAAGCGTGCAAGTGTTGAAGAAGTCGCAGAGAAAACGGTTGCTTGTTTGATGGCTGAGGTTCCTGCATCAGTTCCAGGAATTGCATTCCTGTCTGGTGGTCAAACAGATGTTGAAGCAACGGCACATCTCAATGCCATGAACGCTGGCTATGACATGCCATGGGCATTGACGTTCTCTTATGGACGGGCCATGCAAGCTGCTGCATTGAAGGCTTGGTGCGGCAAATCGGAAAACGTTCCTGCTGCTCAGGTGGCGTTTGCGCATCGCGCTAAAATGAACGGTCTGGCTGCGCTTGGTAAGTGGTCCGATACTCTGGAGGCTTAGTGTCCAACAAACCTGCTAATAGTGCTCAGATTTATCTGATCACACCTCAGTTTGACGACAGGGATGCATTTGCATCCCTGTTTGAGGCTGCGTTGTCATCCGTTCCTGTCGCTGCTGTGCTGATTGCACCGCGAGACGCAGGCGACGCATCTGACACTTACCAGAATGACTGTAAATTGCTGACGCCCATTGCCCAAAAGCATGGCGCTGCAGTTTTAACAATGAATGACACCCAAGTAAGCGGGCGGGCCAATGCTGATGGTATTCACCTGACCAGCAACTTAAAGGAACTCAAAGAGATTGCGTCGCGCTTTCAGCCGCAACGCATAGTGGGCGCTGGTGCCATCCACAGTAAGCACGATGCTATGGAGATGGGTGAGGCACTACCTGATTACCTCTTTTTTGGCGATCCATTTGAGAGCGAAGGCAGCAATCGGGATGAAGCCGTGGAACTGGCATCATGGTGGGCTGACCTGTTTGAAGTGCCATGTGTTGCAATGGGCGGCACAAGCGAAAACACCCTTCAAGAGACAATTGCAACAGGTATCGATTTCGTTGGTGTGCGCACATTTGTATGGCAGCATCCAGAAGGCCCAGAAGCTGCCATAAAGGCTGTTCATAAACTGCTGTCAGCCCGTTAGGGCTGGATTTCCAGGAGTTAAGACCGCCTTGTTACGTTGTTGTCTCATATCATTTGTTTTGCTTGCCTGTGCGGGAACTGCAGTGGCGCAAGATACTGCTTTGGCGACCACACAAGACAATATATCGCAGCCATCACAGGCAGATACACAAACAACGCCGCAGCGCATTCCCTTTGTCCTTGACCCTGCATTCGGCGCATATCAACGCGGCTACTATCTGGAAGCTTTTGAGTTGGCCCTTGCCAAGGCCGAGCAAGGCGATGCGCCGTCTCAAACATTGCTTGGGCAAATCATCTATCAAGGCGAGGGTGTTGCCAAGAACTACCGTGAAGCAGCAGATTGGTTCAGACTTGCTGCTGCGTCAGGAGACCCTCAAGCTAAATTTGCATTGGGCATGATGCACCTGCGTGGGCATGGAGTTGTACCAGACAAGCAAAAAGCTGCGGAAATGTTATTCCAGGCCGGACAGACAGGCCATGCGGATGCTCTCTACAATTTGGCGCTGCTTCACCTTGAAGGTGATGAAATAGAACGAAAAGTTGGCGTAGCTGCTGCTTATTTACGCCGCTCTGCTGTTACAGGTCACGCAAAGGCGCAATATGCTCTGGGCGCTGCCTTTGATGAAGGTTCAGGTGTGGCGCGTGACGAAGCCGTTGCTGCTGAGTGGTATGAAAAGGCTGCGCGACAAGGCCTGATTGAGGCGCAGATTGATCTGGCGACCATGCTTTATGAGGGGCGCGGTATCGAGCAGGATCGTGAAAATGCGGCCAGTTGGTTTTTGCAAGCTGCTAAAGCTGGCAACGCTGTTGCCCAGACCCGTATTGCCCGATTAATGGCAACTGGCATTGGCGCAGAAAAGAATATTCTCGAAGCGGGCAAATGGTATTTGAATGCTCGCCGAACCGGCCTTGAAGATGAATGGCTCAGCAGCTGGTTTGAGGATTTACCGGATGAAGAAAAAGCTGCCGCTTTCGATCTTTCTCAAAGCTGGCAATGATTTTTCATCACGACAAGTTGGGTCCTCCAGAGCCGTTTCGCCCATCGTCTTGGTAAATTGAAACGCCTGCATTTCCCTGTTCTGTTGTGCTCACCCCTTGCATTAAATCGTCAAATGTGGTGCAGACCCCCTATATCACTCACAATTTTCCGCAAAAGACATCTGTTATGAAAATCAATGGCAATGAAATTCGCCCGGGCAATGTAATTGAGCACCAAGATACGATTTGGGCGGCTGTGAAAGTGCAGCATGTGAAGCCCGGCAAAGGCGGCGCATTTGCGCAGGTTGAATTGAAGAACCTGTTGGACGGGCGCAAGTTGAACCAACGCTTCCGCTCTGCAGAAACTGTTGAGCGTATCCGCCTTGAGCAAAAAGATTTTCAGTACCTGTATGCTGAGGGGGAGATGTTGGTGTTTATGGATACGAATACCTATGAACAGCTTGAACTGCAGGCTGAATTCGTTGGCGACCGCGCTGTGTTCCTGCAAGACGGAATGCAAGTTACAGTGGAAATGTACGAGGAACGCCCCATCGGTGTGGCTTTGCCAGATCAGGTTACTCTGGAAGTGTCGGAAACCGAACCTGCACTAAAAGGGCAAACGATTTCGTCTTCGTACAAGCCGGCCATCATGGATAATGGTGCCCGTGTCATGGTGCCGCCTTTCATTACGGTGGGTGAGCGCATTGTGGTGGACACAAATGAGCTGATTTACTTGCGACGCGGCGAATAAGGTTCAGACATTATGGCACGCAGTGCGCTTCTCAACATCATGGTGCAGGCCGCGACAAAGGCTGGTCGCAGCCTAACACGGGATTTTGGCGAAATCGAAAATCTTCAGGTCTCTGTAAAAGGTCCTGGGGATTTCGTGTCAGCCGCTGATCGCAAAGCCGAAGAGATCATTCATGAATCTCTTTCGAAGTCGCGTCCTGACTGGGGGTTCCTGATGGAGGAAAGCGGCGAGATAAAAGGCACTGATCCTTTGCATCGCTGGATTGTTGATCCTCTGGACGGTACCACAAACTTTCTGCACTCACTGCCTTTCTTTGCCGTCTCGATAGGTCTGGAACGTGAGGGCAAAATTGTTGCCGGTGTTGTTTACAACCCAATTACCGAAGAGTTGTTCACCGCTGAAAAAGGTGGCGGTGCATTTATGAACGACCGCCGCATGCGTGTGGCTGCTCGTCGTAAACTAGCTGACTCTGTGTTGTGCACGGCTATTCCGCATATTGGATCTCAAAAACTAGGGCGTTATTTGGAAGAAGCAAAAGCTTCCAGCGCAAATGCAGCCGCTGTGCGTGGTCTGGGCTCTGCAGCACTCAGCCTGTCTTACGTTGCCGCTGGTCGGCTGGATGCCTATTGGGAGCATTCCCTGCAGCCATGGGACATGGCCGCAGGATTGATATTGGTGCGTGAAGCCGGTGGCTTCCTGTCCGATATATCAGGCGGTGAACGCATGATGGAAACTGGCGGTGTTATTGCCGGCAATGAAACCATTCGTGACGCGGTTCGTAAAACCATCATCGAGCGCAGATAACGCCCAGCTTATCTATCAAATTTGATTAACTACAAAATATGCATTCGTGACCCAGGTTTGGCGAACGCTAATGCGTGTCGCATTGTCGCATGTGTGACGGCAATGCATCCTGCAGTTGGCGTGAAGTCCGGTGCAGCAATGTGAAAAAATATCGCGCTGCCACCGCCTGGAACTCGCGGGTGCAGGTTCTGATCAAGCACCACTACGATGTCGTATAGCTGGTCATCCCGCCAGAGTTTTTCATGGTATGCATCAAACGGCAATTTGACGAGTTGGTTATATCGGGAATTTAGCGGATCATCGCACCAGCCATCCGTGGGACTGGAGGGTTGCAGCGGCAATCGACTCTGAGGTTTGGGAATTTTATCTGCACGGTAAAAGCCACCTAACATCTGGAAAGCACCTGCCGGGCTTGCCATATCGCCTTCGCGTTTTTGCGATGTAATGCCGCTTTCACCCAACGCACAGCTGAAAGATCGGCAACCAAATTGCAAGACCGCTTTGGTGTTTGAACGGTTTGTACTTCTGACCCAGAAATCCAGTTTAGACATCGACTGCTACTCCAACCAAACCCACTATAGTCAAAAATTCCAGAGGCAACACCGGAAATTCCAAGCAAAACCCACGAAGCAATTTGCGGCGGCGTGTGTTGTCTTCACATTTCACTCACGCCAAGTTGAGAAAACGTCAGCACAACACAGGGCTTCCCTCGCTTGCGCCATATTTCAAACAATGTTCTAAGACTGTTAATTAAATCCACGATTTAGCGTGCCATTCTGCTGCCGGACACCATCAAGAGGCTCCTTATGAACGAACGTAAAATACTCATTGTTGATGACGATAATGATTTGCGTGAAGCATTGGTTGAACAACTGGCTCTGTATGAAGAGTTTGAAATTACTGATGCTGATTCTGCATCTTCTGGCATGGCGGCGGCTAAGGACGGCCGGGTTGATTTGATGGTTATGGATGTTGGTCTGCCCGATATGGATGGACGAGAAGCCGTAAAGCTCTTACGTAAAAACGGGTTCCGCGCGCCTATTATAATGCTGACGGGTCATGATACTGATGCCGATACGGTGCTTGGATTGGAAGCTGGTGCGAACGACTATGTCACCAAGCCATTGCGTTTTGCTGTGTTGCTCGCGCGCATTCGTGCGCAGCTCCGTCAGCACGAGCATAGCGAAGATGCGACGTTTTCCATCGGTCCCTATCATTTCCGTCCCAGCGCAAAGCTACTCACTACTGATGGTGGTGAGAAAGTTCGGCTGACAGAAAAGGAAACGGCAATTTTGAAGTACCTTCATCGCTCTGGCGACAAGGTAGTGACACGTGATGTCTTGCTTCATGAGGTCTGGGGCTATAATGCTGGCGTGACAACCCACACGCTGGAAACTCATATTTATCGCCTGCGTCAGAAAATCGAGGGGGATCCGTCAAACGCGGAGATCCTCGTAACTCAAGACGGTGGCTATAAACTGGTTCCGTAAGACGAAACGACGGAAAGATGTGCCGTGACAATTGAGCGCGACATTGAGGCGCTTCGCCAGGTCATGATGTTTTCTGAATTGAACAGTGAGCAGCTCCGGTTGCTTGCATTCAGCGCTGAAACCGTGCGCCTGTCCCCTAATGAGATTTTGTTTCAGGAAGGCGATGTTGCCGGCTCTGGCTTCGTTGTCACCGAGGGTGAAATTCAACTTGTTCAGCGCAGTGCTGGCTCTACCGTCTCGGTTGGTAGATTAGGGGCCGGTTCCGTAGTCAATGAGCTTGCCTTGATAAGCGAAACACTACGACCTGCCACTGCAGTGGCGACACAGAAAAGCGAAGTTATTAAAATCCGCCGTTCACTATTCCGCCGCTTTATTACCGAGTATCCAGATATTGCCGTGCGCTTGGAGCAAAGCCTTCGTGGTCGACTGGATGATACAATATCTCAACTAAAGCGCGCACAACGCAAACTAAGAGTTTAATATATATATTTCTTGCAGAGTGAATCTAGTTAAAATTGACAATACTATTTTGGTTTGAAATCAAAAATTTCGCCTAAAAATAGTAATAACTCTAATTTTATTTCGTTTTAGAAATTCATTAACCAAAAAATTGTTGTGCGCTGCGAAACCGCGCGTAGGAATGAAGAATCATTTCTTTATTCTTTTAATTTTCGGCGGCTTTCACCGTGTTTATTTTTTCTATTAGGAATTTCCGTGAGTTTTCACTGACGGTTTCTCTAGCGGTGTTTTGTCTCAGCACCTTTGGCTTCAACAGTCCTGCTGAAGCGCTTGAACCCGCCAGTACAGACCAAATTGATGGTCTTGTTGATGGTCAAACTACTTACGGTCCAAATGGGTATTGGAAACCGTATGTCGAGGCTGATGGGTTTGTCTGGGATAAGGCTGCAAGCAACGGAAATTTACGTCTATGGTCCCCCCTGATTCAGAACCCGGACTGGATTGTCCACACGACAATTGGAGGTGGATTTTTTGAAACTGATGGGCTGCAGGGGTCTGCCGGTATTGGTTTCAGGCATGTCATTGGCGACGCCATTTTAGGTGTCTATGGCTTTACCGATGTGACGTTCACCGAAAACGGAAATACATTCTGGCGTGTTTCACCCGGTATCGAATTGCTTGGGCTGAACTATGAAGCGCGCATCAATGGGTATATTCCCATTGGAGAAGATCAATATCTGGTTGGCAATTCCGTCTCTGTCGGCGGTGGCGGCGGTATGTCCGGCCTTCTGGAGTATGAAACCAACTTCTTAGGGATTGATGGCGAGATTGGTTTCCGGCTTCCGGTCGAAATCGGTGAAGAGAAGCTCCACGATTTTTGGCTCTATGGTGGGGCCAACTATTATGATCATGAAAATACCGAAGAGCTCTATGGCGCGGATGCGCGTTTTGAGTGGCGCATCAACAAACTGACGGAGGAATATCCTGGTTCACGGCTAAGCTTCATCGCCAACGCAAGTTGGAATAATGTGGATGACTTTGATTATGGTGGCGGCATTCGCGCAAGATTCCCACTCGGTAAACGCGCCCGTTGCTTTAACCGCTATCCCGATGAACGTACCATTGACTGCCCAACACGAAACGGACGCATGGATGCCGCTGTCGTAAGACGCACGCGGGGTGATAACACAATCGTTGAGAATGAAATTCTCTATGACCCTGAGACCGATGTTAACATGTTGACGGTTGTAACGGTGAATGATGGTGATAGCAGCTTGGTTCTCGGAACCCCACCCATTCCAGGCACACCTTCGAATTTCAACGCCTTAAACGATGCAACTGCTGCAACATCTGAGGTGCTGATCGTAGTAGATGGCGATGCGACGCCGCCCGGAGGTTATGGCGCTGGATTTGTGGATTCCGATACGACAGTGCTCGGCACAGGAACGGAAATTGAACTCATAGGGCGCTCTTCTGGAACATCTTACCAATACATGGTGGCTGGCGCGCGACCCCTGTTTGATTTCGGCGGAACCGGACCCACCCTTACATTGGATGGAACAGGCATACACATTGCCGGATTGGAGTTAAATGCATCTCCTCCAATCTCCGGTTCGTTAGATTTCAACCATGGTTTGTTTATCCAAACAAACCCAGGTTCTCAAAGCTCGAATATTGCAATTGAGCAGAATGTGTTCTCTGACATTGCAGCAGATGGAATAAATACTGAGGGACCGGTTTTTAATGTCAGGGTTTTTAACAATGTCTTTTCAGACGTCGGGCAAGACGGTATCGAATTCACGACCGGTAATAGAGATGTCACTATCAATCTAAATGAATTTGGTAACATCGGTGAAAATGCAATCGAATTTGAAAGCCAAAACACCGATATTACGATTGAAGACAATGATATTGGTTTTTTGAATGCGGCCCCAGGCGTCCCCGCTCCGATAGGCGGCGATGGGATCGGTTTTGGTGGCTCAAACAGTGACGTGATCATTCGACGCAACAATATAGCTAACACCGTGGGCGATGGAATCTTATTTCTGGACGAAAATGACGACATTCAAATAACAACAAATACAATATTTGATATCGTTGGTGCGGGCGTCCTCTTCTCAAATGCCAATACAAACATAGACATTCTAAACAATGACATTGATCGCGTTGGAGAAGAAGGCATTCGGGTAAATGGCAACGGCAGCCCTGTAACGCCGGTAGTTTCTGATTTTATAGACGTTTCTGGAAATAACATTTTTGACTACGGTAGTGTTGTAACTACGGCTGGTATTTGGTTGGGTAATGACCTCACTGGCTTAAATGTTGTTGGCAACGACATTGTCCGTGGGCAAGGCAGTGGTATTCGAGTTGCCGATAATGCCAAAGATGTCTTTATTGATGACAATGATATTTGGGACATTGGTGCGAGCGGCATCGCCATTACGAGTGGTTCCGACATCGCATTTATGAACGAAAACATCATAAGTAATAACCGCATTCATAACATCGTAAATGGCGGTCCTGGAATGACAAGTGGTATCTCACTCATTTCCAGTAATGGTGAGTGGGATATTGACGGAAACAGAATTTTTGGGCCCGAAGAAAATGCGATTGTCATTACTGGGGCAAATAATGATATTGATATTGTCAATAATTTGATTGACGGAACCGATTGGACTGGCGCAGTTACACCTTCGGGTTCATCGAATGGGGTCGCTTTTACAGATAACGGGATAACTATTCGATCTGGTGGCAACAGAAACATCAGGGTTGGACGAACACCAAATGCCGGAAATCAATTTAGCAACGAGATTTTCGACGTAACTAATTATGCCATTCAGATTTTGGGTACGAACCTTACGAATAACGGTGTAAATCAGGACAACGAAATTCGATTTAATCGGATTCTAAGAGCCGGTCTTGGCGGTGTGTTTGTTGGCCAAGGAAACAATGAACTACAGATTACCAACAATAGTATTGAGGAAACTCGGATTGGCGTCCGACTCGAGGGGAATGCAAATGCTAACAGAGGTAATACCAACATTACGATTCAGAGGAATGAAATCACTGATAGTGAACTGGCAGGGGTTTTCCTGAATCGGCAAAACAGGACCGTTGCACTAATTAACAATACGATCACCGATGTGACAGGTACCACGCCAACAAACGGTGATGCAGTTTTGGTTCTTAATGACGACAACACATTTTCCTTTGTTGCCGACAATACATTTTTAGGATCGATAAATCGAAGTGTATTCAACATTGTGGGAGACGATACGGATTTTTTAAGCCCAGCTTTTAATACCCTAAACGATGCCTCTGGGGTTGCTGCAGGAGCTCAGGATTGCCGGGTTACCGGCGCTGGGACTGTAGGCAACTTTCAGCTAATACCAGTTGGTGGGGGAGCGGTGATAACTTGTCCGTAGAACTAACTCAAGTCAGTCTCAAGCGGCACCACTGATGGAGCAATTCTTAGAAATGTGTTAGCGAAATCACCCATCCATTTGCCAATCCTTAACAGCATCAATAGGCCACAAGAGCATGAGGATGTTGAGGGCGAGGCCGTCTCGTATGACCCACATGGCGACTGCTTCGAAGGTGAGTGCCAGGACTATCGTGACTGGCACTGGCAGGCGCCTAGCCAGGTAAAACCCCGCAAGCATTGCGAAAACGTCGGAGACCGAATTCAAAACGCTATCACCGAAATAATCCAGTGAGATGGTTACTTCCCGATAGCGCTGGATGATAAAATTTGTGTTTTCAGCAATTTCCCAGCTTGCCTCCAGAATTATTGCTGCAATTGCACGATCACCGATGGCTCCATTGCGCCAGACAGCCCACAAACCCAGATAAAACAACATGCCATGTAGCATGTGCGAGGGCGTGTACCAATCTGCGATGTGTTGTGAGCTTTCAGAGCTGAAAGCATCACCATGCCACAATTTGATGGTGCCGCACTCGCAAATAGGAACGCGGCCCATTAGAAGGAGAATAATCGCCATTGCGATAATTATGCCGGCGCCGATAATAATTTTTCTGGAGATCATGCTATTCATGTGGGGTGTTTTTCACTTGCGAAAACTTGAATCATTGCTTTGTGGCTTTGTCGTGGATGGGCGTTAATCTTTGTAAGCTTAACGCAAGTGTAATTTGAATGTGCTAGCTGTTACGTCGTTTTAAACAGGTGTCCATATGTCTCAGCCATTGGTTTTCGCAGATACGAAATTGCTGCACCATGTACGGCGATGGCTTCAGCACTTGGAGCATGGACGGCGACTAGCACCTAAAACAACCGAAGCCTATGAGCGGGATGTACGCCAGTTCCTTGGCTTTCTGGCACATCATGCCGGTGAACCGGTGGCTGTCACTGCGCTCGCCGAATTGAAAATCACAGACATCCGCAGCTTTCTGGTTCATCGCAAAAATGAAGGCTCTGGCGCGACCTCATTGGCGCGCAGTTTAGCTGGTTTGCGCTCCTTCTTTACATATTTGCGAAAGCAAAAAATTGTCGATGTTACCGCAGCAAATGCGCTGACCACTCCTAAAAGACCGAAGCGATTGCCGCGCCCGGTGGATGCGGTGGAGGCAGAGACCATGCTGCAGGAAGCCCTGGAACCAAACGCGGAGACAGAGCCCTGGGTCGGTGCCCGTGATGCAGCAGTGCTTGGGCTTTTGTATGGCTGCGGCATGCGTATTTCCGAGGCACTCGGACTTCAACTCTGTGATGTTGCGGCACTTGAAACAGGTATGATCCGTGTGTTGGGAAAGGGTGGCAAGGAACGTATGATTCCCGTCCTGTCAGCTGTTGTAGATGCAGTGCGCGATTATTGCCGCATATGCCCATTTACCGCTATGGGTGATGCTGACCACACAAGACCTTTGTTTTATGGAGTTCGGGGTGGCCCTCTCCGTGCGCGGATTATTCAAATGGCAGTTGTGGATTTGAGGTACAGGTTGGGCTTGCCACAAAGTGCCACACCACATGCACTACGTCATGCATTCGCGACCCATTTACTGGCAGGCGGCGGCGATTTGCGGACCATTCAGGAGCTTTTAGGTCATGTCAGCCTGTCTACGACCCAGGTCTATACGCAGGTTGATACCCGTCATTTGCTAAAGGTTTATCAAAACGCGCATCCGCGTATGATGCCATCACGTTAAATCGGTTTTATTGGCGTTCCTGTATCGCAATGCGGCCATATGGAATTTTGAAGAGATTCTTGTTCCAGTCCATGCCACCCTTGAGATTGTAAACTGCAACTGTTGTGTCGAGCCCTTGAGCATCAGTCACAGTCCATTGCCGCAATTCATTGCTGGCACGGTCGAATAGCAAGGTCACTTTACCTTCGCCAAACATGCTCTCTTCCACCATTGTGACGGACACAATATCTGCCTCAACGGCAATCTGCTTGACCTTTGGATCGTTTAGAAAATCGACTTTATCGGTTAGCAGGAAACGCAGCGGTGTTTTGGAAAGAGGCCACAAATCCCAGGTCTGCAAGGCGCGATCATGGATGACGACAGATTTGCCATCTGACATGATCTGAACTTTGGAAGGTGCATCATATCTGAAATGAATTTTACCTGGTCGGTCCAGGGCAAAAACGCCTTCTGATCTTTCGCCATTTGGACCAAATTGAACAAAATCACCGCCCATGGTGCGCATGTCGTTTAGCGTGTTGCCAATCTGTTGGATGACCTCACCCTTGGTTTGAGCTTTTGCAGGGTACACCAGCAATGTGACCGCCAGCATTGCAAGAAACCAGAGCGACAACAGCCCATAAGCGTAACCTGCTTTTGCGGCTATTGCCTTGGAAGTGATGTTTCGATCCATAATGTGTTCCAATCAGACAGTTGTTTTCGCACCCATGATTCAGCTAGGAACGCAGTGTGGCAAAATCGCGGCTTTATTCTATCAAATAGTATCTTCTGAGTTTCCGACAAGAATTTCTCGCTTGCCGGCATGGTTTGGTGCGCTGATAACACCCTCCTGCTCCATTTTTTCGATAATGGAAGCGGCTCTGTTGTAGCCGATTGACAGACGGCGTTGCACATAGCTGGTGGATGCTTTTTTGTCGCGCAGAATAATTGCAACGGCTTGATCATAAAGATCGCCTTCGCCACCATCACTGCCTCCACCTGTCATAGCATCCAATACGGCTGAGGTTTCAACTTCATCCTCGTTCGTAATGGCTTCTAGATATTCCGGCACGCCCTGCGTTTGCAGATGGGCCACTATTTCCTCAACTTCATTGTCGTTCACAAACGGACCGTGAACACGTTGAATGCGTCCACCACCTGCCATGAACAGCATATCACCCATGCCAAGCAGTTGCTCTGCACCCTGTTCTCCCAGAATTGTGCGGCTGTCGATCTTCGATGTCACTTGGAATGAGATACGCGTTGGGAAGTTGGCTTTGATGGTACCGGTTATAACGTCCACGGATGGGCGTTGGGTGGCCATAACTACATGGATGCCGGCTGCTCGTGCCATTTGTGCCAGGCGTTGCACGGTGCCTTCAATCTCTTTGCCGGCCACCATCATTAAATCGGCCATCTCGTCGATGATGACAACAATGTATGGCATTGGTTCCAGGTTCAGTTCTTCCTGTTCGTAGATTGCCTCACCTGTTTCATGGTCGAATCCGGTTTGTACTGTCCGCGTGATCACCTCCTTTTTCTTAGAGGCCTGCGTGACACGGCTGTTGAAGCCATCAATGTTTCTCACACCAAGCTTGGACATTTTTTTGTAGCGGTCTTCCATCTCCCGCACAGTCCATTTGAGAGCAACCACTGCCTTCTTCGGATCGGTCACGACCGGCGTTAGAAGGTGCGGTATGCCGTCATAAACAGACAATTCCAGCATTTTTGGATCGATCATGATCAAACGGCATTGTTCTGGTGTCATGCGATACAGGATCGAAAGGATCATGGTGTTAATCGCAACGGATTTACCGGAACCGGTCGTGCCTGCCACCAGCAAATGAGGCATCTTTGCCAAATCGGCAATCACAGCTTCACCGCCGATGGTTTTGCCAAGGCATAAAGCAAGTTTGGCTTTGGTTTTTTCAAAGTCAGTGGAATCGAGCAGCTCTCGCAAGTAGACGGTTTCACGTTTGGAGTTTGGTAATTCGATACCAATAGCATTGCGGCCAGGGATAACCGCCACACGCGCGGCGATCGCACTCATGGAACGGGCGATATCATCTGCAAGCCCGATAACGCGCGAGGATTTAATGCCCGGTGCAGGTTCCAATTCGTATAAGGTGACAACTGGTCCCGGGCGCACATTGATAATTTCGCCGCGCACTCCAAAATCTTCCAATACGCCTTCCAACAGACGGGCATTTTGTTCCAGAGCATCCATGTTAACTTGTGTTGCAGCACTAGACTGTACTGGCTCGGACAAAAGATGCAGCGATGGCAACTCGTAGTCTTCACCACCCAGCAGGTCCGGTTGTGCTTCCCGTGTGGCTCGGCGACCTGGTTTGGGCGCTGCCTTTTGGCTGAGAACCCTACTTTTGGGAGCGACCTGTGCTTGTGGAGCGGGTGCATTGGAAGGCGCTTTTCTCGCGACTGGTTGCGGTTTTACACCCGCGGGTCTTTGTACTGGGGCGGGTCGTACGATTTCAGGCGTAATGAAATCTTCTACGTAGGGCCGATCATAAGCCTCCTCACGCCATGTATCTGGCTCTTGCTCCCAGTTTGAGGTATGAAATTCTTCGTGTTGGTCTTCATAGGCTGCCCATTCACCATCCGCCCAATCAGGGGTTTGTTGGTTGTGCTGTTCCCAAGCGGCGGCCGTTTCTTCCTGATAGGAGGAGTGCATTTCTGGAGCAACTCGGACGATAGGCTTTTGCGGCTTTGGCTTAGAGAGCTTACGGGCGGTTCTGGTGCCAAAGGACTTCAAGGTCAGAGCTGTATGCACCACGGCACCCACCGAAAATGCTGCCAGTGAAGACAAGCCAAACCTTGATCCCGACTCTTCGGTGAATTCTTCGTATTCAGCAAATTGTTGTTCATATGGAGGCTGGGCAGCAACATTAGGCATAGTGGCCTGCGACGTTGCGGCGGATTTTGCCCAAACCGAGAATACAAAGCTGGCAATGCTGATCGTACCAAGCAAGAGCACTGTTATGGAAGAAATAATACCTGAAAACAAATCTCCAAACGCGGCCACGGGGAGCCAGATCATGATATCTCCCACAACTCCACCCATACCCATTGGCAAAGGCCAGCCATCTGTCACCGGCAATGCGGATGCCGCTCCTGCAGCAAAAATGAGTGCCAAAGCCGCACAGCCTAGCCGACGTTTCAGGCGCGGCAGAGATTGATCAAAGAGCAAGCGCCAACCCCAAACCGCAAATATCAGGAAGAGGGCGACCGACCCCAGCCCAAAAAATTGCATCATGATGTCAGATCCGATTGCGCCGGCTACACCAAGTGCATTTTGTGTTGGTCCGGAAGATGCAAAATTCAGGCTTGGATCTTGAATAGACCAAGTTGCCAATGCCGCCGCCGCCGCCGCCGCTGTGGCGATCATCAAGAGCCCAAGAGCTGCTGCAAGGTTCCTCCGTAGCCAATAACGAAACCCTTTTTGCGCCGTGATAGACGGTGCCTGGTTTGCATAGGCTAATTGCTCAGCAATTTGCTGGTCCGCATCAAAATCTACGTAGTTGAGCGGCCCTGCCGTATGTGTCTGATATGTCGCAGCGTTACGCATAAACTTACCTGTCTGCCTGTTCAAAAGGGTCGGCTGCCATGGACATGTCTTGTTGCATGTTGTCCAGACAGCTCTTGAAGCGTGTTAATGCTTCTGTCGTGGTTTTGATGTCGTGGACCAACGCAAGGCGCACTTTTTTGTGTGCTTTGTTGTGTTGGCGGCCATTTCCGTCTGTATCGTCAGCTGTGAGATAGGAGCCGGGCACCACTTTAAGCCCGGCCTCTTTCCAAAGATGCAATGCCATTGTTTCGCCGGATGCATATTTCTGACAATCCAACCAGAGAAAGAACCCGCCTTCAGGTGTCGCAAAGGGGAGCACATCTGACAAAATTTCTGTCGCGATATCGAATTTCTTGTTGTAGAGCTTGCGGCTCGCTACAACGTGGTCCTCGTCTTCGAAAGCAGCAGCAGCGACAGCTTGAACCGGCAATGGCACCTGAGGGGCAGCCATGTTTCGAAATTTAGTCAAGTTGGCAATGAACTTTTGATCACCCGCCATAAACCCGGCACGCAATCCTGCAAGATTGGAGCGCTTGGACAATGAGTTGAAGCAGATCACGTTTGCAAACGAACCGGAATTCTGCGCTGCTTCCAAAATGCCCGAAGGAGGGGCATCGCGGTAAATTTCCGAATAGCACTCATCCGCGAAAATCATGAAATCATGTTTGAGGGCAAGCTGGATCAGACTGGTCCAATAATCACTTGATGCTGAATTGCCTTGCGGATTTGCCGGAGACGCAATGTAAACCGCTACCGTGTTTTGAAGAGCATCATCCTCAATTCTGTTGAAATCCGGCAAGCCTTCAAATCTCGGATCGTCAAATTCGGGGGGAGATAGAAATTGACATCCAGCTGAGCCTGCTGCTGCTGCATAGGTCTGATAAAACGGATTGGGTGAATAGACGAGAGGGTTTGCCACTGGCTTCCGCCGGCGCGCTTCAAACAACGCAAAGAAAAGGCCTTCTCGTGAACCATTGAGAGGCAATATTGCGCTTTCGGGGTCAATTGTACCTTTCAGTTCGTATCGTCTATCCAGCCATTTGCTAACAGATTGGCGAAAAGCACGGCTTCCTTTTATCGGGGGATAGCGCTGAAAATCCGCGAGGTTCTCTGAAAGAACACGGCCAACAAAGGCTGGCATATCGTGCCGTGGTTCGCCAACGCCCAATTCAATGGGTGACATGCCAGGCTTTATGTCCTGCAGCAGGGTGGCCAAGCGCTGAAACGGCGAGCCAGGCAGGGATAGAGATGCCGGACTACCGATTTTGCTGCTTGAAACAATTCCATCGGACAATGCCGAACTCATAAAAAAATACCCGGAAATACGCAGAACTTGACGGGTACATTAAGCGGTTTTGGTTAAGCGCCCTTTAACCAAGCCGCTTTCGTGTAATTTAACGATGATCTTGGGCCCCTGTTGGGAAAGTCAAAAGGCCCGGATGGTGTTCATCCGGGCCTTTTATGCGAAAGTCATGGGAGGATGCTTACGCGTTTTCTATTAGGTGGTTTTATTAAAGACGTTGGCTACCTTGGCCAAACTCAGGGTAGGCTTCGATACCAACCTCTGCTTTGTCCATGCCCATCACTTCGTTTTCTTCGCTGGCACGAATTCCCATCGTTCCTTTGAGCAGAGCCCAAACAATGGAGGATGCTACGAATGTGAATACGCCGATTGATACGACACCTACAAACTGTACCCAGTATGATGCGTCACTGTTGCTCAGCGGAACAATCATTGTTCCCCAGATACCAGCAAGCAGGTGAACTGGAATAGCGCCGACAACATCATCAATTTTGAACTTGTCGAGCATTGGGACAGCGAAGACTACAATTGCACCACCGACACCACCGATAATCACGGACTGAAGAATGCTTGGAGCAAGTGGCTCAGCCGTAATTGATACCAGACCGGCAAGAGCACCGTTGAGCGCCATTGTCACGTCTACTTTTTTGTAGATGATTTGCGTCAGGATGATCGCCACCACAACACCGCCACAAGCAGCAAGATTTGTGTTCACAAAAATGCGGGAGATGTCGGTTACGTCACCGATTGTTCCCATCGCAAGCTGGGATGCGCCATTAAAGCCGAACCAGCCGAGCCACAAGATAAATGTGCCGAGCGTTGCCAGCGGAATGGAAGAACCTGGCATTGGAATGACCTGACCGTTCGCAGCGTATTTGCCTTTACGTGCACCAAGGAAGATCGCTCCAGCCAATGCTGCCCAGCCACCAACAGAGTGTACGAGTGTAGAACCAGCAAAATCAGAAAAGCCCATGACGTCGAGCCAGCCTGTGCCCCATTCCCATGAACCAGTGATCGGATACAGAACTCCAGTGAGTACTGCCGTGAAAATCAGGAAAGGCCACAGCTTAATGCGTTCGGCGAGTGTGCCGGACACGATAGACGCTGTTGTTGCACAGAATACCATCTGGAAGAACCAGTCAGAGGCGCCTGAGTATCCAGTTGCAAGATCATTTCCGCCTACAGGGTCAATACTCTTTGGAGTTGGAGAACCGAAATAGCCACCATCAACGCCGGAATACATCAGGTTATATCCGATGATCCAGAACATCAGGCCAGCAATTGAATACAAACCAATGTTTTTCAGGCACTGCATGGAGACGTTTTTACTGCGGACCAAGCCTGCTTCCAGCATAGCAAAGCCAGCGGCCATCCACATGACAAGAAAACCACCGATCAAGAACAGCAGTGTATTAAAAATGTAGGCCGTGTCTGCGACAGTCGCGAATTCCGCGGCCGCATCCTGACCAAAAGCAGTGCCGGAGCACAAAGCAAGGGCCCCAACAGCCACGCTTGCTTTTTTGAAAATCGAAGACATCATTTTACTCATTCCTTAGGTCTCGTTCTTTAAACCGCGCAAAACTCAGAGCGCTTCGGAGTCGCTTTCGCCTGTGCGGATACGCACGGCTGTATCAAGCGAGTAGGAGAAGATTTTACCATCGCCGATCTGGCCGGTTTTTGCAGCGGTTGCGATAGCTTCAATGGCTTGTTCCGCCACATCATTGCCAACGGCCACTTCAATTTTCAGTTTTGGTAAAAAACTTACCGCGTACTCGGTTCCACGGTAGATTTCCGTGTGACCTTTCTGTCGGCCATAGCCTTTTACTTCGGTCACTGTAAGACCCTGCACGCCAATCGCTGTTAGCGCATCGCGTACTTCATCGAGCTTGAACGGCTTGATGATTGCCATAATGATTTTCATATACTCGCTTCCCGTTCTGTGGTGCCTATTGTTGCCTCAAAGACCTCAATTCGCCCCATTTGGTTGACACCTGTTCAATTCGGGCAGTGCATTACGTAATACGCACGCAAGGCACGGCTGGTCAGTGCTATTCAAGCATCGTGCCAGACTCGGAAAATAGGCTAATTTATTCGACAAATATCTGTCTTTAATAGATTTTTAAGGTATTTATTGCTTGAACCTGCCGAGGTGAAGCACGCAAACTGCTGAAGCAGATGAAGGATCAAAAATTAGCAAAGACTAAAATATAGACAGTATTCAAATAATGCCTAAAATTTAATCATTCTTGCGAATGAGACCTTCTTGGGCCACTGAGGCGATTAAAGTGCCATCCGATTTATAAAGCGACCCCCGACAAAAGCCTCTTGCATTTGAAGCGCTTGGGCTATCTTGCGTGTAGAGCATCCATTCATGTGCCGCAAAGGGACGATGAAACCACATTGCATGGTCCAAACTCGCCATTTGCAACTTGCCAACAAACATATTCATGCCGTGCGCGAAGAGGGATGTGTCCAGCAACGTCATGTCCGACATGTAAGCAAGGGCGCACTTTTGTAGTGCTGGGTCATCGGGGAGTGGGCTGCTGCTGCGCACCCAAACATGTTGCTGAGGCGGAAGTTTATCCTGGCTGACATAATGCTTAAGGCTGATAGGTCTGAACTCAATAGGGCGGTCCCTCTCCCAGTAGCGTTTGACGGGTGCTGGAACATTTGGCTGGCTTAGCATCATCGCTTTCATATCAGCCTCACTCACAAGCTCGTCCGGGCCGGGGATGTCAGGCATTTCAATCTGATGCTCCATCCCCGCCTCATCGACCTGAAACGACGCTGACATCATGAAAATTTCCATATCATGCTGATATGCAACGACGCGCCGTGTGGAAAAACTTTTCCCGTTTCTCACGCGCTCTACGTGATAGTTGATAGGTAGACTTGGATCTCCAGGGCGCAAAAAATAAGCATGCAAAGAGTGCAAACCTCGCCCGTCAACGGTTCGTGATGCAGCAACCAATGCCTGTCCTATCACTTGACCGCCATAGACGCGTTGCCAGCCATCTTGTGGACTTTCACCACGATATCGATCTGTTTCGATTTGTTCCAGATCTAGGATTTTCATCATCCTGTCGACTGCATTGTAATTGCCTGACTTCGCATCAGATTGTGATGAGACGGTCTTATCCATGGAGATGTTTCCAAAATAGCGAAATGATGTGAGGAATGAGCCATCTTCTCCAAGAAGGCCGCAAATTCAGACTAGGCTGCGCAATGCGCCAGATTGTGTCAATAGTGCCGCAAGGGTAGATCAAGAACTATATTTCTCCAACAAAACCGACTCGTTCCTTTGAATGTCGTGATAGAAGACCCATGTTTGTTGTATTGATGAGTCACACAGGATTTTTGCCATGGTAAGTGCAGGAAATACGTCTGCAGAAAATCCACATTTTGATGCGGTTATTGCCGGCGCAGGTTATGCTGGCCTTGCGATGGCGTTGGCATTGAAAACATCCTTGCCGGAACTTCGTGTTGGTATTGTTGACCCAAGAGATCCGCGCGCGCCCTCCAAAGATCAGCGGTCATCGGCCATCGCGGCGTCCGGGCGCAATTTATTTCGTGCGCTTGGAGTGTGGGAGCCGATGGTTGCGGACGCTCAGCCAATCAATGAGATGATTGTGACGGACAGTGAGACCGGCAATGCTGTGCGCCCTGTATTTCTGACCTTTGAGGGAACACTGGAAGATGAAGAGCCGTTTGCGCATATGGTGCCAAACCAGACCATGGTTCGGACGCTTTCTGCTGCAGCTGAAAAACTTGGTCTGGAGTTCTTCACGCCAGACAGTGCAACGCACTACGCGGACAATGGATCGCTCCAAACAATCACCCTGAAAACCGGCGCTACAATTCAAACCCGTCTACTCATTGCAGCTGATGGTGTGCGCTCAGCCTTGCGGGAGCTGTCGGGCATTCAAACCGTTGGCTGGAAATATGGGCAAAGCGCAATTGTGTGCACGATTGCCCATACAGAACCACATCACGGCAAGGCGTGGGAGCATTTCTTGCCTGCCGGCCCTTTTGCCATCCTGCCACTACCGGATGATGGCGACACACATCGCTCTTCGCTTGTCTGGACAGAATCGGACACAGATGCTCGCCGCCTTGCGGATGGTGACGAATTTACATTTCGGATGGAGCTGGAGCGCCGTATCGGAAATGAACTTGGTACGCTGTCAGTTGCCAGTCCGCGTCAGTGCTTTCCTCTTGGACTGATGGTAGCACGGGATTTTGTGCAACCGCGCTTTGCCTTGTTGGGAGATGCTGCCCATGGCATTCACCCGATTGCGGGACAGGGGCTGAATCTTGGGTTGCGTGATGTTGCAGCGTTGACTGAGACCATTGTTGATGCGGCTCGGCTGGGGCTTGATTTTGGCGCACTGGATATCCTGCGAAATTATGAACGGTGGCGTCGATCCGACACGGTTCAAATGGCCGCAACGACAGATGTTTTGAATCGCTTATTCTCCAACAATCTACCACCACTGCGGTTGGTGCGCACAATTGGCCTTGGCCTTGTTGATCGTATGCCGGGATTGAAAAAGCGATTTATCGGAGAAGCTGCCGGTTTCGTATCTCAGCCAAAACTCTTGCAGGGTGAGGCGATTTAGCGTGTATATTCCTCCGCCGGTGTTTGCACTTGGTGCTGCACTTATCCTGTATGGCGGCGACAAAATTCTGCCAAGCTTGTCTATTCATCCACAGGGTCAGTGGTTAGTTGGAGCTATATGTGTAATCTCTGGTCTTCTCATCGCTGCTGTGTCACTGCGTAGTTTCGCGCAAAAGAAGACGACTATCACTCCCGTACATCCAGAAAATACAAGCGTGCTGGTGACCGATGGCATTTATAGCTATAGCCGCAATCCGATGTATGTCGGCATGGCGGTGTGCATAGCAGGTATCGGCGTTGGTCTTGGCTCGCTACTAACCTTGGTCGTATTGCCTGTATTTGTGTGGCTGATAACCCACATTCAAATTGTTAATGAAGAAGAGGCTCTGGAGAAAACATTTGGAGCAGCCTATAGGGCCTACTCTGCCAAGGTTCGCCGTTGGATTTGATATACATTTTCGATGGAGATGGCTTCAAGTGAGGTTAGAGCAATGTCCTATAATTTGGCTATCTACAATTTTGGTATCTTTACTGAATTAGCCGATGATCCAGCAAATGATGATTGGCGGGCTCGCCACGACCCCATCATGGAGGGAGTTGCAAAAGCGCCTGGATTCATCGCCCGGTCAGGATACACCGGCGAACCTGGGCCTGATAGCTGGGGTGAGCAAGTTCAGCCTCGCTTTTATGAAGAACGTGGAGACGGCTGGTCTCCCGCGACCTTGTCACTATGGCGAGATGTTGAATCACTTTTCAAATTCACATATTCTGGCGTGCATAAGGAAGCCTTTGCACGCGGTAAGCAATGGATGATCCGTGGAGATTGGCCGCCTTACGTGTTGTGGTGGGTTGAAAAAGATCACCGACCAGACTGGGCTGAAGGCGTTGCGCGTTTTGAACATCTGCATGATCATGGTCCAACTGAACGTGCTTTCAATTTCAAACAAGTTTTTGGGGTGGATGGCTCTACAGTAAGTTATTAATTTACAACTTCAACAAATTCAGAAATTGAAACATATCATTAAGGATAAAATGACGCTCAACATCAGCAGTAAAAAGTAGATGGTAAGTATTTCTGAGATACACAGCGTTATGGAAATATATTAGAGCTGGTTCAAAATACCCTGCTTTTTAAAAGAGGGTAGGAATATGAAATCAATCTCAATTGCATTGGCTATTACTGCAAGTACGTTCGGAATAACATTGGGTTGGGCAGCGGATTTGCCCCCGCTTGTACCTCAACCAAGTCCACAACAGGTTGTCGATGAGCATCTAGATGCGCTGAATAAGTGCGACTGGAATCGCCTTATGGCGCAATACCCTCCGGAAGTACTGATAATCATCGCTGATGGTGTATCATTTCGTGGTCGCGAAGCCGTGGGAGAGTTGTTTGAAGGGTTTTGCAAATCAAAAGCAGATGGCGGCCTGAACGGACTGCAATTCACGACCCTGAGCACCTTTACCGTAGAAGGTACCTTGAACGTTATTTGGGAGGCTGATGCCGAATTTTTGGCTGAACCTTATAAAGGGGCCGACGCCTACGTTACAAAAGATGGCTTTATGTATGCGCAGGTCACTACCTTTGATGGTTCAAAACTGAAGTTCAAGTAGTTCTGGCTAATTGTGTAAAAAGAAGCCCATGCACAACTAAGTTGGGCATGGGCCTGAAATCATCGTAAAATTTTTGCTTGGCAGTCGTCAGAAATGTTTTGCGTTCTGAGTGAGCGGAGAACCAAGTTAATCAGATAGATAGCTCTAGTTTAACAAATCTATCAAATGCGGAATGAGCGGTATATCGGCGGCGGGCATATCATAGTTGCGCAAGTCTCTGGCATGCACCCACTTCAATGCCTGATTCTCCTGTCCAAGACTTGTACCAAGACCGGCAGGTGCCTCATAACGTCTGCAGACATAAAGTGGCATCAGCAAATGAAATTTTTCATAGGTATGGCTGGCAAAGGTGAGTGGTGCCAGACAGGGAATGGTGGCCTTCACACACAACTCTTCCTCCAGTTCTCGGATAAGTGACTCTTCCGGCGTTTCGCTTGGCTCGACTTTTCCGCCTGGAAATTCCCAAAGTCCGGCCATGGATTTGCCTTCTGGGCGCTGGGCCAACAAAATTCGGTTGTCTGCATCCAGCAATGCACAAGCCGTTACCAGAAGAATATTCTTGTCTGTCATGAAACTACTCAGGCTCTCAAACTTCGGTAGGCATAGCGATAGCGCTCGGCAAAGCCAAGTGAATCATAAAGTGTGCGAGCCGGTATATTGTCTGCTTCCACCTGCAGCCACGCTGTCTTTGCACCTTGAGTAGCACCCCATGTCAGCGCGCATTCGCTGAGTGCACGGCCAAGCCCCTGTCGTCGCACTGCTTTGGAAACTGCCAGACCAAACAACCCGACCAAATCGTTTTGAACGACTGAAACGGCAACCCCGGCGCAAACACCTTCAGTTACTGCGCGGATAAATCCAACTGGCTTTTCAATTCTGTTCAGTGTTCTAGTAATCGCTGTCCGGTCCTTGGTCTTGTCCATGGTCAAGCCAATGAAATTTTCAATCCATTCTGACACAGGTTCTTCAAGGGTCTGGATATTCAGGGATGACTGCCGACCGTTTCCCGCCGCCAGTTGTGCAGTCATGACGATGCTTTCTGAGAAGGGCTCGGTCCAGTGTGCGTTAGAAGTTGCCGCAAGCAACTCAGGAGGCGTAAGCGGTGTAGTGCGCAAGGTGGGCTGAACGTTTGCCGCGCGGAATACGGAAAGTGCCTTCTCCAGACGCACGGCTGTGTCCTCTCCATCCGAGTGTCTCAAGCAGTTGATGGAGTTTGTGCGCTTATAGGGCAATTGGGGGGACAGGCGGGTAAGCCAGGTGCCGTCTTTATGCACATGTTCAGCAGGCCACGACGCAAATCCGGCCAGCTCAAGATTTTTTATGGAAGGATCAGCTTCTGTAGTCGCCATTTATCGCCACATATTCCTTAGTGAGATCACAGGTCCAAACGGTTGCTTTGCCATGGCTTAAGCCGAGGTCCACACGAATTGATATTTCCTGTCGTTTCATGGTCTGGCTCGCGGCGTCCTCGGAATAATCGTCATCACGCATGCCCTTTTCGGCAACCCGAATATCCCCGAAATAGATTGCCAGCCGGTCCCGGTCTGCCGGTTCCCCAGCTTTGCCAACCGCCATGACGATACGGCCCCAATTGGCGTCTTCGCCAGCAATGGCCGTTTTGACCAGCGGTGAATTTGCTACTGAGAACGCGATTTTCTTTGCCGATGCATCGCTTTCGGCGCCAGTGACTGTGATTTTAACGAGCTTACGGGCGCCTTCCCCGTCGCGCACGACTTGCAATGCGAGATTTTTGAGTGCTCGTTGTAAAGCTTCATCGAAACTGCTTAGTTCCTTTGAACTTATGAGTTCACGATCGCCTGGCAATGAAAAGACTAGAATCGTATCACTGGTTGAGGTGTCGCTGTCGACGGTAATCGCATTGAATGTGCCGCCCACATGTTTGCTTAAAGAGGCTTGCAATGCTTCTGCGGGCAGAGGCGCATCTGTAAACAGGAATGAAAGCATCGTTGCCATGTCCGGCTGTATCATCCCGGCACCCTTGGCCATGCCGCAAATAGTGTAAGACTGTCCCTCCAACTCAAAGTCCTCTTGAACAAGCTTTGGAAACGTATCTGTGGTCATGATCGTGCGGGCGGCATTTTCCCAATTGGCGGAGGACGCATTTCCCGTTCTTGCAAGATCTTTTATGACCAAGCCGAACTTGTCTGCAGGTAGCGGCTCGCCAATGACTCCCGTTGAAGCAAGGAACACGTCTTCAGGGGTGCAACCAACTGCCGTGGCTGTCAGCGAAGCAGACGTTTGGACCGCTTCATGGCCTTTTTGGCCGGTAAATGCATTTGCATTGCCAGAGTTAACCAGCAGGGCGCTTGCCGTGCCGCGCGCTAATTGCGCCTTACACCATTCAACCGGAGCTGATGGGCAGCGTGACTGTGTGAAGACGCCAGCGACTTGGGCAGCATGATCAAAACGTATAAGCAATACATCATCGCGGCCGCGATACTTAATGCCGGCTTCGGCTGTCGAAAGCGAAATACCATGCAGACCTGATAGCTCAGGCGTGGATTTTGGTGCCAAAGGCGAAATGGCAGAAGATGTCATGCTGGTCGCTCTTGCTAAATGGTGTCAAATCAAGCGCCTCTTATCGGTTAAAATGAAGCCGGAGAAAAGCGCCAATTCCAAACGGCTTAATAAAGTTGCTGCCGTATTAAATGAGAGATCAATCAAGCAACATCCTGTTAAGCCTCCTGCGGTCTCGACGGTGTGTGATTACTGGTGCTAAGGCTCGCGCGTGTTGAGAGGCGAATCGTCATGATGAATATGGCTTTGGAGTTTTACATCATCGGCGCGATTGCTGTCTTGATGACGGGCATTTCGAAAAGTGGTTTTGCCGGTGGCTTGGGAGTTTTGGCGGTTCCGGCCATGTCGCTTTTTGTGACGCCACAAATGGCCGCCGCTATCATACTACCTATTCTGGTGGCGATGGATATTGCAAATGTCTGGCGCTACAGGAGAGATTGGGTGCGGCGTGCAGTATATTTGCTTGTGCCCGGCGCAATTATAGGGATTGGAATCGGCGCGGCGACGTTCCATCTGTTTAATCCAGCGATGTTGAAAATCGGTATCGGTTTGCTGGCGCTTTGGTTTTTCGCAAATTTTCTGCTGCAGGGGCGGCGTTCGTCTGCACCACGTTCATTTAATGGTATTACCATTACGCTGGCAGGTATGATTTCTGGCCTTACAAGCTTTATTGCGCACGCTGGTGGGCCACCGGTAAAGGGTTATCTGCTGAGCCAGAATTTAGAGAAGTCCCAATTTGTCGGAACAAATGGCGTGTTTTTCTTTCTGGTGAACAGCCTGAAAGTCATTCCATATGTATTTCTGGGGCAACTCACGACAGAGAGTCTTCAAATTAGCTTGGCGTTCGCCCCCTTTGTTCCGGTGGGTATTTTTATCGGATTTCATCTGCATAAGGTTGTTAGCCAAACGGTTTTCACCCGTGTCGCCTACGGCTTCCTGCTGCTCTCAGGGTTTAAGCTATTGTGGGATGGAATCGCCGGCGTTTTGTAACAGCTTAGAATGTGGGCTAGTCGACGACGACTTTTACCAGACTTCCAGGGCGAAGTGATGCCCCATCCTGAATCGCATTGAGAATTAAAAACAGGTTTCGTTTCCGGTCGACACCGCGCATTTGTGAGGCGAGGGATGCAACGGTGTCACCGTTGCCGACCTGTACAACTTTCAGCGAGAGCGGCTTCAATCTTGCTGCTTCAATCCGTCCCAGTTTTCGAAAACTAGCCAGGGTTCGGTCTGCATCAGATCGCAAATTTGTTCCTTTGTCCGCATTGGCAAAAATAAATCGGTAGGTCGCGCCTTTGTGACGAATGATGACAATTCGGAAACGCCAACCTTTTGCCCTGGCATCAGCCGTTGCGGCTTCCAGCCCATCGACAGTTTTTCCTTCGATGGTTGATGTATCCAAACCGTTGACCCAGCCGGATGCCATGTAATCTGTCAGCGGTTGGCGTGCCGGGATTTGCACACCATCGAAGCGCACCGCCGTACCCTTTTTATCAGCAGCGAGCACCGCTTCTGACGTATTTTCCAGCGTATATCCTTTTGGCAGTTCGAATGAAAAGCCAAGTTTGGGGTGCAGATAGGAGCGCCCTCTCACATAACCTTCGGACGGATCATCACCAAATGTCATCCCGTCAATCGCATCCAGATAGCGAGACCTTTCCTGTGCACGGTTTGTTTGGGACGTAAACCCGCGGGCCGCTTCGGTGACCTGCGAGATGCGAGCAGGTGTTGCAGGATGCGAGGCCAGAAAATTCGGGCTGTTGGCATTGCTGGACAGGCTTTCAGCGCGGAAGCGGCTGTAGCGTCCCATGCTCGTCAGGAAGCGCGCCGCTGCATAGGGGTCCAGCCCTGCACGCGCCATCATCTGCACACCAATGCGGTCCGCTGCAAGTTCCTGCCCGCGCGAAAAGCTGGCAAGTGAAACCTGACTGGAAGCGAGGGCAATCTGGCTCTCTTGCTCGTCTGCAATCACGTCTGTCACAACCTTGTTCACCAGTTTGGCTTGACGCGCTCTTTGCTGGCGCTGAAACGCATGGTTCTCAATGACGTGTGCCATTTCATGAGATAAAACAGCCGCAACCTCTGATGTGTCGTTTGCCAGGGCAAGCAATCCGCGCGTAACATATAAATATCCACCTGGCAGCGCGAAGGCGTTAACAACTGGCGAATTGAGAACGGTAAGGCGATAGTTCTGGCGTGGAGTCGAAGATGAGGCGATCAGTTTTGCGGTGACCTCGTCCAGCAACGCCTCTACTTTTCTATCGCGGTAAATGCCGCCATAAGCAGCTACAACACGTGGGTGCTCACGTTTGCCGACTGATGCGCCGGCATTTGGACCAAACCCAGACAGGCTCGGTGCGCCACCAAACGTGTTGCAGGCTGATAAAATCGGGAGGAGAAGTGCCAGAAACAAAACAGGTGCAACAGGTCGCACGAAATTACTTACCTGGGCACGGAAGCGTGCGGCAGGTAGCTCTACATGCAGAACTGGCCTGAGCCAATTTTGAAACATCCGACTTGTCATTTTGGCAAGTCTGCCTACTCCATAATCACGATTTGCGCCGTATCAAATACGTCTATCATTGGCCCGTCCCGTGACTGAATCACGCCGCGGATTTCCACCCGTCTGTCTATCAGCCCTTTTATGGTCAAACCTTGTTCAGTTAAACGTTTTTCTACGCGCGTTGTTATTCTTACTGTAAAATCGCGGGAGAAATTGTCGCCGAAGTTTAGATAGCGCCAACGTCCGCTTTCGCCTGTACTTAACACACGGCCACTAATTATTCCGTAACGGCCATCTGCGCTTTCTATCGCAAGATTCCCCGCTTCACCAACGATTATTGCGACATTTTGCTCTTGGACTGTCTTTGCGATGTCTTCTCGCAACACTTGTGACCAAATACCCTTCTTCTCCACTCGTGCTTTGCTTTCAAATCTGCGCAATTCGGCTGCGCAACTTTCCCTGTCTGGATACACATATAAGAAGGCCTGGCCGCTAGACAAAAAATTGGCCTGGAGCCATGCATTCTCTTCCCTTGGCGTACTCTGTGCCGGCATAAGAATAAAATGCGCTGCCGTTGCACCTGTGTAGTCCGGTCTTGACGCTGCTGGAAATGGAATCACATTTCGTCCGACAAAGGATGGCAGTCGAGCTGTAAGGTTTTGTGATGCGAGCCAAATTCCAGATAGTCGCATTTTTCGGCCATCATCCAACGACACCAACCCAAGATGATCTATCGATGTCATTCGCGCCGACGACGTAGCGGACAGGCCACATTTATTCAATGCTGCTGTTGCAGCAGCGATCCCATCCGTCGCATTCGATAGCTGTGTTGCAAACAGCATGATGGCGATATTCGCAAGAATACGAAGGGGTGTCCCGATGCCCAGCCTGAGAGCTGCTGGCATTTGATTAAAAAGCATAGTGAACAAGTAAATTAAAATAACTAAGTCATACTGCCAGCCTTAACCGGTGCGTGCGAAAGACGCAATTGCGATCACGGATCTGTTTGAGCTATTTTCTGCCGTATTCTTTCCCTATCAGCTTGCAACCCACGAATCCGTGATTTGCCCTAACAAAATATCAACCATATTCTGCGTTCATCTGATCGAGATCGTAGTTTTTCAGGTGGCAGCACCCTTGGCGTTTTTAGATAGTGTTTCTCAACATGGCTCCCGCTTCACCCGCTTGACGGCTGGTGTTGCGCTTTACGCCGTTTTGGCAGCCTGCAATCCCAATTTGGATTTTGACGACCGTCACACCAAACCCTTGTCCAGCGCTACGAAAACAAGGCTTGAAAATTTAAAGATGAAGCCAGGTGCGCCTATGGTGGTGCGGATTTTCAAAGAAGAAGCCCAGTTGGAAGTCTGGAAGTGGCGCAAAATTGATCGCAAATACGCGCTCTACAAGAAATATGATATCTGTGCTTATTCCGGTGAGCTTGGCCCGAAGATAAAAGAAGGTGACCGTCAGGCGCCGGAGGGTTTCTACACAATCGTTCCCGGTTTGATGAACCCAAAATCCAATTATTATTTGGCATTCAATTTGGGGTTTCCGAACGCTTTCGATCGGGCGCACAAGCGCACCGGTTCGCATCTGATGGTGCATGGGTCTTGTTCGTCGCGCGGTTGTTACGCGATGGAAGATGACCAGATCGAAGAGATTTACCAACTTGGCCGTGAGAGCTTTAGCGCTGGGCAGCGCTCTTTCCAGGTTCAGGCATTTCCGTTCCGCATGACCAAGGCGAACCTGTCAAAGCATGCAGGCAATCGACACATTGAGTTTTGGCGCATGCTCAAAGATGGGTACGATCATTTTGAAGCCACCAAACAGCGGCCGAAAGTTGATGTCTGCGAAAGGCGATATGTCTTCAACGCAAAAACGGCGGAAGGCGACAGGTTCATCGCTGATGAGGCGTGCCCTGCTCATATCGTGCCAGAACAAATTGGACGCGCTGTCGCCAAGTATCGCGGCGAGGCCTATGTGCCTCAGACGCCATTGGCTCCAGCAGTACTTGGTTCCAATGCACCAGCGCCGGCGATGTCAGTCGCGCAAAATATGCCCGCTCCGGTCGTTGCCAATTCGGTCACTACACCAAAGCCGGAAGCCAATCCGGAACCGGCCACCAGTGCAGCAGCGCCAGTATGGGTGGAGCCTGAGCAAGAGAAAAAAGGTCTTTTCTCAAAATTGTTTCGCCGATAGTTTGGCACAACCTTACAGTGGCCAAACCAGCAAAATGGTTGGCACTGATACTGCGATTACAATAATTTCCAACGGCAGGCCCATACGCCAATAATCGCCAAAGCGATAACCGCCTGGTCCCATGATCAATGTATTATTCTTGTGCCCGATGGGCGTAAGAAATGCGCAGGATGCTGCCACCGCAACCGCCATCAAAAACGGATCCGGGCTGACACCTAATGTATTTGCGATGTTCACCGCGATGGGCGCAGCAATCACGGCAGTTGCCGTGTTGTTCAACAGATCTGACAGCGACATTGTCACCACCATCAATACAGTGAGAATCACGGGCGCTGAGTAGCCCGAGGTGACGGAGACAATTCCGTTCGCGATAAGTTCAGTTCCTCCAGACGCTTCCAACGCCGAGCCGAGAGGAATCATAGAGCCAAGCAGCACAATCACCGGCCACTCGATTTGCTCATAGACAGAGGAAATGGGAACTATTTTGAGCAAGACATAGAAAATGACCACAACGGCCAGAGCGACGGCCAGTTGCAAAAGCCCAAAAGAAGCAAGCGCAATCGCCGCGCCAAATAGTGCGACGGCCAGCCCAGCCTGTTTGTGCTGCGTGACGTTGAGGCCACGCTCCTTCAGCGGAAGCACACCAAGCCAGCTCGCCACACTTGGCAGATGCTCAGATGCTCCCAACAGCAAAAGTACATCGCCACTTTCAATGGGTAAACGTCGGACACGATCGCGGAAGCGTTTACCTTTACGGGCAACACCTAAAAGCGTTGTGTTTTGGCGATAGAGGAGCTTTATGTCATTGGCTGAGCGACCCACAATGCGGCTATCATCCGGCACAACTACTTCCATCAGTGCCATGCCATCCGACTGTGCGCTGGCGTGTTTTTCTTCGCCAATAAAGGTTAGCTTCATTGTCGCGCGGAATTTATCTATGGATGCGGGTGGCGCTTCCAGAACGAGCATGTCGCCAATGCGGATTTCATTGGTGCGCGCCCTGCCGGGAAGACGGCGGCCATTACGCACCAGACCCAGTACCGCCACGTCCGCTTCATCTGCCGCTTCGTCGAGATCGCGGACCATTTGTCCCAAAATTGGACTGTCCTCGCCGACGACAAGTTCAGCCACATAACCGGAGAGAGAGGCCATCGCATCGACAGCTTCCTGCTTACTTTCATCGATGGGAATAAGTCGCCAGCCGACAAATGCAATGAATGCGATGCCAGCGATTGAACAAACAATCCCGACGGGCGCGAAATCGAACATGCTGAACGGTGTGCCCAGTACTGTTTCGCGATAAGCTGCGATAATAATATTAGGCGGCGTGCCAATGAGGGTGATCATGCCTCCTAGGATCGTGGCGAAAGCCAGCGGCATCAAGGTGATTGCCACCATGCGTTTTGCTTTACCCGCTGCCTGCATATCTACAGGCATGAGTATTGCCAGTGCCGCCACATTGTTGATGAAAGCCGAAAGAATACCACCGACACTGCCAACGATTGCGATGTGCTTTCGGACGGGGCGATCTTGTGCCAGCAAACGCCGTGTAATCAAGTCTATTGCCCCTGAATTAATCAACCCACGGGAGACCACAAGGACCAGTGCCACAATAACGGTTGCTGGATGGCCAAAGCCGGAAAATGCGTCTTTGTAGGGTACGACACCAACAATAAGGGCAAGCACAAGCGCGCAGAATGCCACAAGATCGTAGCGAAATTTACCCCATAGAAGCATGGCGAAAACAGCTGCAAACAAGCCGAATAGAAACATCTGCTCAAAGGTCATTGTGCGAAGCGGCCTTGTTATTTGTGTTGGTAGAAGACTGTATTTTTTTCATACTTCAATCGACGTCACATTGATCAAATATGGCAGATTTATTGACAAATTTTTCTAAGGCTTAGCGGAGTAAATGATTAACAATTTCACTTATCTCCGTCTTGCATTTCCGGCAATACGAATGAGCGCATCTCCTAAATGTGCAGTTGCCAGATGTTGTTGCTGTCTGCTTTTCAATACTGCATCGGACAAAAGCCCCAATGCACGATCCAGCCGCGTCACATTCCAGAGAGCTAACTGCTTTCGCACCGCGTCTTTGCGTTTGAAGAAAATGGGTGGTGTCATGCGATCAACCACCTGATTAGGCGGGACACCTTGTTCCACCATTATGCTGGCTTTGTGAAGCACTTGAAAATTGCGTAATATTTGAGGGCCTGCCGCCGCCGGGCTGAGGCTTCCTGCATCCATCCGTGAGAGTGCGTCCATTAGTGCTGGCATTTGACCAAGCGCGGCCGCATCGCTGAGCGCGTCTGCAGATAAGACAGAGCTGTCGCCGGACAAGGCAATGACATCTTCTTCCTCAATGTTGCCTTTGTCGGCTGCATAAAGACATAGTTTTTCGATCTCACCGCGACTGGCCAACCGGTCTCCGCCAAGTTGGCTGAGAAGCCGCATTCTGGCATCCTTGCTGATGCTTAATCCGGATTTTGCAAGTTCTTCGGAAACCAAATCATTCAAGCTGCCTGCATCATCCGCATAGCAGGGGACTGCAAGTGCTTCCTCACTTTTTTCCACGGTCTTGCGCAGAGCAGCACCCTTTTTCAAATCCCCAGCTTCAATGACCAGAAAAGCGTCTTCAGGCGGGTTCTTGAGCATGGGCGCAATTTGTTGCGGAAGGTTCCGTGCGCCTTGGCCTTTGACGTGAATGAAACGCGCACTGCCAAACAAAGACACTGTGTAAGCTTCATTTGCCAGTCGGTCTGGATCGCTGTTCATTTCGTCGGCGGCAATGCGTGTTATGCCGAACGGATCATCAGCACCAGCGCCAACGGCAGCCTGTAAACCAGACATAATGGCGTCGGCACGTTCGGAAACAAGGCCACGATCAGGTCCGAAGATGAGCACAACGCGGTAACGTGTTGTGGGTTCCTTCAGGTAGTTGTTGAGTGCGCCTCTTTGCAGAACCGCCATGGCAGTTAGCGCTGTGATGCGAAGAAGGTCGACAGACGTGCGGTAATGTCATCTGCAGCAGTAATCGCTGCACGGTTTTCCGCATCGCGGCGCGCACGAATGTTGGCAAAGCTTTGCGTTGAGCGATCATAAGATGCGCTGGCGCGTACAGTACCCGCGGTCAAAGCCGTATTCGTTTCGCTGTCTATCAAACGGAATTTCACAGTGACCGTCAGGCGATAAGAGGCCGGAGCACCACTTTGCTCTTCAATAGCAATCGCATCATCGGACTGCGCCAGAGAAAATGCCAGTTGATATCGTTTTTGCGCGACCGAACGGCCATGATTGAAGGTAAAAATCAACCGGTTGCGTAGCTCTTGAGAGACGCGATCTGGAGCTTGATCAATCGCAATTGCAGACAGTTCCTGCGCAACATCGCTGACGCCATAGCCGCTGTTTGGGCCATAAACAGGACGAATGTTGCAGGCTGCAAGCAGCAACCCCAAGGTCAGTATAGCTAAAATTGGGCTTTTAAGGATTCGCAAAGTCCACTGCATGTCTTTGGTCTCACTCATGATACACTGCCGCAACATCTCATTATTTGGTTAATCAAACCACCACATTCACGATGCGTCCCGGGACGACAATAATTTTTTTCGGTGCTCCGCCATCCAGTGCTTTCTGCACTGCTGGCATTGCAAGTACAGCCGCCTCAACATCGCTTTTTGCAGCATCAGCGGCAACAGAAATTTCTGCACGACGTTTGCCATTGATCTGAACGGGCAAAGTAACTGTGTCTTCAGACAGAAGGCTTTCGTCAATTGTAGGCCACGGACGGCTGGCGAGCAAATCAGAATGTCCAAGATGCGCCCAGCATTCCTCCGCCAAATGTGGCATCATAGGGGCCAACGCCTGAAGCATCATGCCAAACGCATCACGGATTGCACCCGTGTCGCCATCTGATTTTTTTGCAAGGCTAGATGAAATACCATTTGCCAGCTCGTAAATTTGGGCAACAGCACGGTTAAATCGCAGACCGTCAATATCGGTTTCTATGCTGTTCAGAGCCTTGTGTGCTATCGCCGTCAACGCATGATCTGCAGCGGATGTGCCTTCGCCAAGTGCCGCGACTTCCTGTGCGAGACGCCAAACCCGCTGGACGAAACGATGGGCACCCTCAACACCAGCATCTGTCCAGATAACATCGCGCTCGGGAGGTGAGTCAGACAGCACAAACCAGCGCGCTGTGTCAGCGCCATAGCTTCGGATAATGTCATCAGGGTCCACTGTGTTGCGCTTGGACTTCGACATTTTTTCAATTTTGCCGATGGACACTTCTTGGCCACTATCGACTAGGAACGCTTTGCGGTCAGAGCCTTCTCCTTCAAAGCGAAGCTCGGCAGGTGCGTACCAGATGCGCTCTTGGCCATCATGATAGGCTTCATGCACAACCATACCTTGAGTGAAAAGGCCTTCGAATGGTTCGCTGATTTCCATGTGTTCGCATTGTGACATGGCGCGCGCAAAAAACCGCGAATACAACAGATGCAGGATCGCATGCTCAACGCCACCAATATATTGGTTTACCGGCAACCAGCCATTGGCATCATCAGGCTGCGTCGGCGTTGGGGCATCAGGAGCAGTAAAGCGCGCAAAATACCATGATGAATCCACGAAAGTATCCATGGTATCAGTTTCGCGAACCGCATCTTTACCGCATGCAGGACATTCCACATGTTTCCAACTTGCATGGCGGTCAAGCGGATTGCCTGGCTTTTCGAAGTCGATGTCACCTGGCAGTTCCACAGGTAACTGATCTTCCGGTACCGGCTGAGGGCCGCAGGCATCGCAGTGAATGATCGGTATGGGGCAGCCCCAATAGCGTTGGCGGGAAATGCCCCAGTCGCGCAGGCGATAATTAACCTGGCGAGTGCCTTGCTGAGCTCCTGCAAGTTGTGCTTTTTCCAACTTATCGGCGACCGTCTTTTTCGCGTCTTCAATGGATAAGCCGTTCAAAAAGTCTGAATTGAAGATCGTACCAGGACCCGTATAGGCTTCTTCCAGAATTTTGAAGTTATGTGCATCACCATCTGATGGCAGCACAACCGGTGTAACCGGCAAGCCATATTTGTTTGCAAAATCCAGATCGCGCTGATCATGTGCGGGGCAACCAAAAATAGCACCTGTACCATAATCCATTAGAACAAAGTTTGCGACGTAGACTGGCAGTGTACGATCTTCCAGTGGATGCTTTACACGCAAGCCAGTATCAAATCCGCGCTTCTCGGCGGTTTCTACGGCAACAACACTTGTGCCATGGCGACGGCACTCCGCAACAAACTCAGCAAGGTCGGTATTACCTTCTGCCAGCTCCTTGCTCAAAGGATGGTCTGGTGAAAGTGCCATGAAACTTGCGCCAAACAAGGTATCCTGACGTGTCGTGAAAATCTCCAGCGGGTCGCGATCTTCGCCATCAAATGCGAAGCGTACAGACATGCCTTCAGATTTTCCGATCCAGTTTTTCTGCATTAACCGGACTTTGTCCGGCCAGCGATTCAGTCCTTCCAGTCCTTTCAGCAATTCTTCGGCATAGTCGGTGATTTTGAAAAACCACTGAGTTAACTCGCGCTGTTCAACTTCTACGCCCGAGCGCCAGCCTTTGCCATCGATAACCTGTTCGTTGGCAAGGACCGTCTGATCTTCCGGGTCCCAATTGACTTTTGATTTTTTGCGGTAAGCGATACCAGCTTTCAAAAAATCCAGAAAAAGTTTTTGTTGCTGGTGATAATACGCGACATCGCATGTAGCGAACTCGCGTGTCCAATCGAGCGAGAGGCCCATGGATTTCAGCTGGCCGCGCATAGAAGCAATATTCTCGTAAGTCCAATCTTTCGGATGGACCTTGTTTTTCATAGCCGCGTTTTCAGCGGGCATTCCAAACGCATCCCAACCCATTGGATGCAGTACATTGAAACCCTTGGCGCGTTTAAAACGGGCAACTACATCGCCCATGGCATAATTGCGCACATGACCTACATGGATACGGCCGGATGGATAGGGAAACATTTCCAGTACGTAGTATTTCTCGCGCGGATCTGCATTGTCTGTTTTAAACAGATCTTTGTCGTTCCAAACTTTTTGCCAGTTTGTTTCAACTGCTTGCGGATTATAGCGTTCTGTCTGCACTTTGGCGGAAGTCATTTGTGGTCGCCTGAATATCTTGGGCTTCAATATATAAGGATTTGACCCGCTGGGTCGTCGGCGAGACAAACACCAGAAATGACAGCGGCGGTCAACTGCAATAAAAGGCATGAGCGCTAAAACCCGACAGATGTGACAGTTAAGCAGGACCAATTCATGGCATGGGCCCCATCACCAACACCCGACCCGGAAGCTACAAAAGCAAGGCTTTCAAAGGTACGCAGCGATATTGCACAGGCTGTCACACGGTATGACAGGCAGCCAGATGATGTGCAGCTCGTTGCGGTAACAAAGACATTTGAAGCAGAAGCGATTCGGCCACTTTTGGAAGAAGGGCTCCGGGTTTTTGGAGAAAACCGTGTGCAGGAGGCGCAAGGAAAGTGGCCGGGCCTGCAATCAGAATTTCCAGATATTGAGTTGCACCTGATTGGGCCATTGCAATCAAACAAGGCTGAAGATGCGGTGGCGCAGTTTGATGTGATTGAAACAGTTGATCGTGAAAAAATCGCAAGAGCACTAAAAAAGGCACAAGAGGAACTTGGTGTCAGCCGCCGCTTTTATGTTCAGGTAAATACCGGGGATGAACCGCAGAAGGCGGGAGTTTCGCCGACCGATGCAGTAGCGTTTGTTGAGAAATGTCGTGATCAAATTGGGCTCAACATCAATGGTCTTATGTGTATCCCACCAGTAGACCAAGTTGCCGCACCTCACTTTGCACTGTTACGCAAGCTTGCACAGGAATTGGAAATTTCAAAACTGTCCATGGGCATGAGTAGCGACTACGACATGGCCATTATGATGGGCGCGACGCATGTGCGTGTTGGTAGCGCCATTCTCGGGTCCAGAGCGCTGCCAAAGTAAGCGGACGGCTCGTCGACATTCTCGAGCCGTCCTCAAAGCGTAGAATTAGGTAATGGACTGGCCGGTTTTTGCCCAATCAGCAAGAAATGCTGCGAGGCCTTTATCGGTTAGCGGGTGTTTCACAAGTGCCTTAAGCGTTGCTGGGGGCGCTGTCACAACATCTGCACCAATCAAAGCTGCCTGTTTCACATGCTCAACTGTCCTCACGGACGCAACCAGGATCTCTGTATCGAAATCGTAATTGTCATAGATGATGCGAATGTCGGCAATCAGATCCATGCCATCTACACTCATGTCGTCCAATCGGCCAACAAAAGGAGATATGAAGGTTGCACCTGCTTTAGCGGCCAGCAATGCCTGATTGGCAGAAAAGCAAAGAGTGACGTTTGTTTTGTGGCCTTCAGAAGTAAGAGCTTTGCAAGCCTTCAGCCCATCCATCGTCAGTGGAAGTTTGATGCAGATATTGTCTGCAATTTTTGCAAGAACTGCTGCTTCCTTCATCATCTCAGCATATTCGGTTGCTGTGACTTCTGCAGAAACCGGACCTTCGACCAAATCACAGATCTCCTTGGTGACTTCCATAATGTCACGGCCGGATTTCATGATCAGTGATGGATTGGTTGTGACCCCATCCAGAAGGCCAGTGTCGTTCATATCGGCGATTTCAGCGATATCTGCCGTATCGACAAAAAATTTCATGTGGGAGTCCTCATCTTCGTTGATACATTTCTATCTTTGCGGTTCAATCGCACATTCTGAGCGTGTGCGCCATGAAAGTTTGATGTCTTGCGAAGCTTTGCCATCAAAATCAGCCGGAATTGCAATCGAATCGGTTATGAAAACGCAATGGTAGTGCAACAATCCCTCTCGCTTGATAACAGCGGCATTAATGACAGCGCAATTGTTGACGTGCTTGTCCCTGTCGCCGTTGATCGCCCCTACAGCTATAAAGTCCCTGTGGGCATGGCTGTGCAGCCAGGATCTCTGGTCAGAGTGCCACTTGGGCCGCGTGAGGTGACAGGAGTTGTATGGCCATCAGACGATAAATCTGCAGATGTGCCGTCAGCAAAAATGAAATCCATTGTCGGCTTGCATGATGTGGCTCCTTTGCGGGACGATCTGTTGGATTTTGTCGAATGGCTGTCGGGATATACGCTTGCGCCGCTTGGGATGGTGCTGCGGATGGTTTTGAGATCGCCAGCAGCACTTGAACCTGAAAAACCGATTTTCGGATACCGTATTGGGTCTGAAACGCCGAGTAGAATGACACCAGCGCGTCGGCGAGTTCTCAAGGTATTGGAAGAAGGTTTCTCTTGGACGAAGCCGGGACTGGCGGAAGCTGCAGGTGTCGGGACAAGCGTAATTGTTGGCCTTGAGAAGCTTGGCGCTGTTGAAAAAGTGCTGCTACCGCCTCAACACACATTGCTCGCGCCTGATGCCTCTTTTGGCGTTCCGGTTCTGAGCGATGTACAGAAAGCTGCATCTGACGAATTGGTTGCATCAGTCCGTGCAGGTGGCTTCCAAGCGACATTGCTGGAGGGCATAACCGGGTCAGGCAAAACAGAGGTCTATTTCGAGGCCGTATCGGAAGTCCTCAACAATGGCAAACAGGTTCTGATTCTGTTGCCAGAAATTTCGTTGACTACGAGCTTTCTGGACAGGTTTGCCAATCGATTTGGCACTCGGCCTGCAGAGTGGCACTCCGATGTGCCTCCCAAAATGCGAGCACAAGTCTGGCGCGGCATTGCGGATGGCACAGTCCGTGCTGTTGCTGGTGCGCGGTCTGGACTATTTTTGCCCTTCAAAGAACTGGGTCTCGCAATTGTCGATGAAGAACATGAGCCGGCTTACAAACAGGAAGAAGGAGCAATTTATCACGCCCGAGATATGGCTGTGGTTCGGGCGCACCGCGCTGGCTTCCCGATTATTCTGTCGTCGGCAACGCCGTCAGTGGAAACACTAAACAATGCACTAACCGGTCGCTACAAGCACGTGAAGTTGGGTGAACGCTACGCAGCGGCGGAACTTCCAACTTTGAGCGCCATTGATATGCGCCATGACGGGCCCGAACGTGGTCAGTGGCTGGCTCCCAAGCTAATAGCATCGATTCGCGAAACTTTGCAGAACAAGCAACAAAGCCTTCTGTTTTTGAACAGGCGCGGATACGCGCCCTTGACGCTGTGCCGGACATGCGGGCACAGGTTTCAATGTGAAAATTGCTCAGCCTGGCTTGTTGAGCACCGGTTTCGTGGAACCCTAGCTTGCCATCATTGCGGACATTCTCAGCGCAAGCCTGATGCATGTCCGGAATGTAACAGCACTGAGAGCCTTGTGCCCTGCGGTCCCGGTGTAGAGCGCATAGCAGAAGAGGTGGAATCCCTGTTTCCCGAAGCGCGCACACTTATGCTGTCATCAGACATGCTTGGCGGTGTTAAACGCTTGCGGTTGGAACTTGAATCGGTTGCGAAGGGCGATGTGGATATTGTTGTTGGTACGCAACTGGTTGCAAAGGGACACCATTTCCCGTTGATGCGGCTGGTGGGTGTACTGGATGCTGACCTTGCTCTAGGCCAGGGCGACCCACGTGCTGCAGAGCGGTGCTTTCAATTATTGGCACAGGTAACAGGGCGCGCAGGTCGTGCGGGTGGTGAAAGCTTGGGCCTCATTCAATCCTATCAACCTGATCATCCGGTGATTGATGCTTTGGTTCGTGGCGAACCGCAATTGTTTTATGAGCGCGAATTGGCCGAACGCCGCGCAGGTGGATTGCCGCCGTTTGGCCGTTTGGCGGGCATTATTGTATCCGGGGAGGACAAGGCGGCTGTTGCTGCACATGCAGCAGCGTTGTCGCGTTGTGCACCGCAGGCGGAGGGAATTCGGGTTTTGGGTCCGGCAGAAGCGCCCATGGCCTTTGTGCGCGGGCGGCATCGTTTCAGATTATTGGCGCGCGCACCAAAAAACTCAGATTTATCGCGTTATTTGCGAGAATGGTTAAAGGCCGGGCCGAAAGCGCGTGGCAGCACCAGGGTTTATGTGGATATGGATCCCGTCAGCTTCTTCTGACGATTGGCATGAACCAGATGGGTTCGGTTTTCGTATCATGTTGTGTGCAAAACATGTTGGATGAAACCGTGATTCTCTTAGCGAACCTTTCAGCTATTGTTACAGTAGGCTTCGGCCTGCTGTGCTTTTTCAAGCCGCGCTATTCTCTTGGCCTCATTCATCTGCGAACCAAGTCGGAACGGCCTGAAGCTGTGGCGGAAGGACGCGGAACACTGGCCGGCTTCTATCTGGGAGTAGGTCTGCTTTGTCTGTTTGTGCCATCTAGCGGTGCCTATTGGGCTTTGGCACTAGGCTGGTTGTTTACCGGATTTGGGAGAGGTGTCTCGATCCTTCTTGACAATGGAAAGACCCGTTTCAATTTTGGGTCCATCATTTTCGAATTTGTGCTTGGGTTGGCGGTGCTGCCTGCTGCCATTTATGGCTGAAAAACAGCGAATCGATGCCTTTGAAATCGAAAATATGGTCGAATCTAGCTGTTACTAAGCCGAAAGACGCACAAAGCCATATTGCACCGCGCCAAACCATATGATAGGTCAACCTCGATTTCACCGGTATTGTTTTCGTGAGGATATCTTCTCCTTTTTATAAGGCGTTGAAAAGACACGGGAATAACGACCGGTCTGCCGCTCAGGCGGCAACGAACCCAGATTCTTGATCCTTAGGAGACCCCGCAAAGGTGACCGAGACAGTTTCTCAAGACAATTCCGGTGCTAAATCCGGAGCATCTACAGGCACAGCCCTGTCCGGTGTTGCAGGGCGTTATGCGACAGCTCTTTTTGAACTCGGAGTTGAGGCAAAGTCTCTCGACCAGATCGAAAAAGATCTTGGTGCCTTCAACAAGATGCTTGATAGCAGTGATGATTTACAACGCCTTGTAAAAAGCCCTGTTTTCTCAGCGGATGATCAATTGGCCTCCCTGACCAAGTTGTTTGACAAGGCCAAGTTTTCTGGGCCCGCTGCAAATCTGATCAAGATTGCTGCTCAAAACCGTCGGCTCTTTGCAGTGCCGAATATGATTTCTGCTTTCAATCAGCTGTTGTCACAGCATCGTGGCGAAGTGGCCGCCGATGTTGTATCCGCTCAGCCGCTTGAAGATACGCAAATGGACGATCTTAAGAAGGCTTTGAAAAAAAGCCTTGGTAAGGACGTTGCTCTCAATGTGCGTGTGGATCCGTCGATCTTGGGAGGGCTGATTGTAAAGGTTGGTTCAAAAATGATTGATACATCTCTGCGTACCAAACTTAACTCCCTTAAAATTGCATTGAAAGAGGTTGGCTGATGGACATTCGGGCCGCGGAAATTTCCGCAATCCTCAAGGACCAGATTAAGAATTTTGGCGCTGAAGCTGAAGTTTCTGAAGTTGGCCAGGTTCTGTCTGTGGGTGATGGTATCGCTCGCGTTTACGGTTTGGACAATGTCCAAGCCGGTGAAATGGTGGAATTCCCCGGTAATATCCGTGGTATGGCTCTGAACCTTGAAACCGATAATGTGGGCGTTGTGATCTTTGGATCTGACCGCGACATTAAAGAGGGCGACACCGTTAAACGGACCGGCGCTATCGTGGACGTGCCTGTTGGCAAGGGCCTTCTTGGGCGCGTTGTTGATCCTCTCGGTAATCCACTTGATGGTAAGGGTCCAATTGAATCTGATGAGCGCAGCCTGGTGGATGTAAAGGCACCTGGCATTATCCCGCGTAAATCTGTGCATGAGCCGATGTCGACTGGCCTTAAATCTATTGATGCGATGATCCCGGTTGGCCGTGGCCAGCGTGAATTGGTGATTGGTGACCGTCAAACTGGTAAAACAGCCATTTTGCTGGATACGATCCTGAATCAGAAATCCATGCATGAAACCGGCAGCGAGAGTGAAAAGCTCTATTGCGTATACGTTGCGGTTGGTCAGAAACGTTCCACTGTTGCGCAATTCGTGAAAGTTCTGGAAGAGCGCGGCGCGCTTGAATATTCCATCATTGTTGCGGCGACCGCCTCCGACCCTGCACCTTTGCAGTTCTTGGCACCCTTTGCCGGTTGTGCGATGGGCGAGTATTTCCGCGACAACGGCATGCATGCGCTTATCGGTTACGATGATTTGTCAAAGCAGGCTGTTGCCTATCGCCAGATGTCTCTTCTTCTTCGCCGCCCACCAGGCCGTGAAGCCTATCCTGGTGACGTTTTCTACCTTCACTCTCGTTTGCTGGAACGTTCAGCGAAGCTGAATGAAGACAATGGTTCTGGTTCCCTGACCGCATTGCCGGTTATTGAAACACAGGCGAATGACGTGTCGGCTTACATCCCGACCAATGTGATTTCCATTACCGATGGCCAGATCTTCCTGGAAACAGATTTATTCTATCAGGGTATTCGCCCTGCTGTGAACGTGGGTCTGTCCGTGTCTCGTGTGGGTTCTGCAGCTCAAATTAAAGCTATGAAGCAGGTTGCCGGTACGATTAAGGGTGAATTGGCCCAGTACCGTGAAATGGCAGCGTTCGCTCAGTTCGGTTCTGATCTTGATGCATCCACACAACAGCTCCTGAACCGCGGTGCGCGCCTCGTTGAATTGCTCAAACAGCCTCAGTTCTCTCCGCTTAAAACGGAAGAGCAGGTTTGTGTGATCTTCTCCGGTGTGAACGGTTATCTCGATAAGCTGGAACTTAGTCAGGTGCGTCCATTTGAAGATGGTCTCCTGTCACTTCTGCGCAATGACAATGCAGAATTGCTGGATGCGATCCGTACCGAAAAGGCTTTGACAGACGATATCAAGTCCAAACTGACATCAGTTCTCGACACTTACGCGAAAAATTTCGCGTAAGTCGATTGTTGAGCAAACGGGTGAGCAACAGGGGCGGATATGCCAAGTCTTAAGGACCTAAAAAACCGGATTGCCTCGGTTAAGGCAACGCAGAAGATCACCAAGGCCATGCAAATGGTTGCGGCGGCAAAATTGCGTCGTGCGCAGATGGCCGCGGAATCAGCGCGTCCCTATGCTGAGCGTATGGATGCGGTTCTGGCAAACATTTCGACAGCTATGGCAGGCCGTGATGATGCGCCTCGCCTCATGAGTGGCACGGGTGATGACAAAACTCATTTGCTGGTGGTGTGCACCGCGGAGCGTGGGCTGTGTGGTGGATTCAATTCGTCCATTGCACGTTTGGCCCGGGTTCACATTCGCGAGTTAAACTCTGCTGGCAAGACCGTAAAAATTCTTTGTGTTGGCAAAAAAGGCTACGATGCTTTGAAACGCGAGTTTGCGAGTCAGATCATTGATGTGGTCGATTTGCGTGAGTACAAGAATATCGGTTTTGAAAACGCGCAAAGCATCGGCAAAGACATAATCTCCAAATTTGATGCCGGTGAGTTTGACGTTTGCACATTGTTCTTCTCACGCTTTCAGTCTGTCATAACACAAATCCCAACTGCTCAGCAGATTATCCCCGCTCCGGCTCCGGAATTGTCTGAAGATGAAGCTGCAAGTTCGGCGATTTATGACTATGAGCCGAGTGAAGAAGAAATTCTTGGCGACCTGCTGCCTCGCAATTTGTCGGTTCAGGTATTCCGGGCTTTGCTGGAAAACGCTGCATCTGAACAAGGCGCGCGTATGAGCGCCATGGACAATGCGACACGTAATGCTGGCGAAATGATCGACAAACTGACAATGAGCTATAACCGCCAACGTCAGGCGCAGATCACTAAAGAACTTATTGAAATTATTTCGGGCGCTGAAGCGCTCTAGAACGTAAGGACAGGACAAAAGTCATGGCTGACAAAAAAGTAGGGCATATCACACAGGTGATCGGCGCTGTGGTCGACGTGCAGTTCGATGGCGGTTTGCCAGCGATCTTGAACGGTCTTGAGACCATGAATGGCGATACCCGTATGGTTCTGGAAGTCGCACAGCACCTCGGTGAGAACACTGTTCGTACCATTGCTATGGGTACTTCTGAAGGTTTGGTTCGCGGCCAGGAAGTTACCGACAATGGCAAGGCTATTACTGTGCCAGTTGGCGCCGGGACGCTTGGTCGCATCATGAATGTAATCGGTGAGCCTGTTGATGAAGCAGGCCCAATCGATGCTGAAGGTGAACGCGAAATTCACCAGGACGCACCTCCATTTGTCGAGCAGTCCACAGAAGCTGAAATTCTGGTAACAGGTATTAAAGTTGTGGACCTTCTGGCTCCCTATGCGAAGGGTGGTAAAATTGGCCTCTTCGGTGGTGCTGGTGTTGGTAAAACCGTTCTCATTCAGGAATTGATCAACAACGTTGCGAAAGCGCACGGTGGTTATTCTGTTTTTGCCGGTGTTGGTGAGCGTACTCGTGAAGGTAACGATCTTTACCACGAGATGATTGAATCTGGCGTGAACAAAGAAGGTGGCGGCGAAGGCTCAAAATGTGCTCTCGTGTTTGGCCAGATGAATGAGCCTCCTGGAGCGCGTGCACGCGTGGCTCTGTCTGGTTTGACTATTGCGGAACACTTCCGTGATCAGGGTCAGGATGTTCTGTTCTTTGTGGATAATATTTTCCGCTTTACACAGGCCGGCTCAGAAGTGTCGGCTCTGTTGGGTCGTATTCCATCTGCTGTGGGCTATCAGCCGACATTGGCTACAGACATGGGCCAGATGCAGGAACGCATTACGACAACAACAAAAGGCTCGGTAACATCCGTGCAGGCCATTTATGTTCCTGCGGATGATTTGACTGATCCAGCACCTGCAACATCGTTTGCTCACTTGGATGCGACAACCGTGTTGAACCGTGCAATCTCTGAGAAGGGTATTTACCCGGCTGTGGATCCACTTGACTCCACATCGCGTATGCTTGACCCACAAATTGTTGGTCAGGAACACTATGATGTTGCGCGCCGTGTGCAGGAAATTTTGCAGCGCTATAAAGCCCTACAGGATATTATTGCCATTCTTGGTATGGATGAGCTTTCCGAGGAAGATAAGATTGCAGTGACACGCGCACGTAAAATTGAGCGCTTCTTGTCCCAACCGTTCTTTGTGGCTGAGGTCTTCACTGGTTCACCCGGTAAACTTGTGTCTTTGGAAGATACGATCCGCTCGTTCAAAGGTCTTGTTGAAGGCGACTACGACCACCTTCCAGAAGCTGCTTTCTACATGTGCGGTTCTATCGACGATGCGCTGGAAAAAGCCAAGAAAATGGCAGCTGAAGCGGCTTAGTTGACGTTTCAGTAATTTGAAAGAGGCAGTTTAATGGCTGAGTCCTTCCCCTTTGAGCTTGTATCTCCTGAGCGTCTTGTCTTGTCGCAAGAGGCGACAGAGGTTCGTATTCCGGCGTCCGATGGTCAAATGACTGTCATGAAAGATCATGCTCCTACTATGACAACCGTTAAACCAGGTGTCGTGTTTGTGAAGTTAGTCGATGGTTCGGATGAGACAATTTTTGTCGATGGCGGTTTTGCCGACATTAACGCGAATGGTTTGAGCCTTTTGGCTGAGGTTGCTATGCCGTCTAGTGAAATGGATGCGGATACGCTCTCCAAGCATATCAAAGCTGCTGAAGACGCCGCGGCATCTGCTGATGGCGCGCAAAAAGATATTGCAGCGCTCCGTCTTGCTGATTTATCTCAAGCGAAACACGATCTGTCTCTTTAGAATTGAGATATTTGTGAATTAGAAAACCCGGCTTTCAAGCCGGGTTTTTTCTTACCTGCTTACGTGCCTCTGCCGCGTCAATCGAGCTTGAGGTTGTCAGCAGTGTCTGAAAACTCTCCAACCACCTGCTCGTACACTTCGCGTTTGAAAGGTACAATCATGTCTGGTGTTTCTTTCAAATCTACCCAGCGCCACTGTGAAAATTCGGCGTCAAATTTGCCGCCACCTGGGGTCAGCACGTTGATCTCACCTTCATCTCCAGTGAACAGAAAGGCAAACCACTTTTGACGTTGACCGCGATACTTGCTGCGCCAACCCTTCTTGATGATGTCGGGCGCCAATTCGTAGGTGAACCAGTCAACAGCCTCTGCCAAAAGCTCAATGGAAGTGACATTGGTTTCCTCAAACAATTCGCGCTTGGCGGCGGGTAGCGGGTCTTCTCCCTCATCAATGCCTCCTTGTGGCATCTGCCAGGCGAAGCTCATATCGTCTTCTTCTGGCAGTGTTTCCGGCATTCCAGCACGTCTGCCTACCCAAACTTGTCCAAGCCGGTTGAAAAGCGCAATACCTACATTGGCGCGGTAGGGCAGGTTCAGTGTGTCTGTGTCATTCATCAATTCTACCACATTGTCTCTTTGGCACGTGCAGGCCATTCTGCGTCGTAGGTGGCCCCATCAAAACTCTCTTTTAGCTCTTGCATGATTTGGCCTGTTGTCGGCAGATCATCCTTTGCAACGAACTTGTCCGGCTCCCAAAGGCCCGATCTCATGATCGCTCTTGCACATTGAAAGTAAATTTCTCGAATGGTTACAATGATCATGGAACGAGGGCTCTTCTCCGCCACTGTGTGAGCATTCAGAAGTTCTGGATCTACACTCACCACAGCTGTGCCATTAACTCTTAGAGTTGTGTTGCTGCCGGGTATCAAGAACATCAAAGCAATTTCACCGTTGCGTACAATGTTGCGTAACGAATCGATCCTGTTATTTCCGTGACGATCAGGCATCAGTAGAGTTTTGTTGTCTTGAACCACCATGACCTGATTGGGATCGCCCCGTGGGGAACAATCTAAACCTTCGGGTCCGCTGGTTGCCAAAGCTACAAAGGGCGATGCTTCAATCAAACTTTTATAGTGTGAGGTCAACCTGTCGCTGACTTTGATGTCAGACGCCTCAGATGGCGTTCCATAAAGCGTTTCCAAATCTGCAATTGATGTGATGAGGCTCAAAGGAATACTCCTTTTCTGTCGAAACTCTAGCCCTTTGCTCATAGGGGAGCAACCGTTCGCGTCGCTTAAAAACCAGATTTGGCGGAGCTAAATACCTGATTGGGAAAGGCCAATAGCAGTGCTGAGCGGTATGAGCGTAATGCCACGCTGTTCCGTTAAATGTGCCCAGCTGCTGATGGTGGAAATCGTACTTGGTTTCAAGTCAGCATAGCCAACAGCCAGCCCTTGTGTTCGGGCCAATTCCTCTAATTGTGTCAGATGTTGCTCAATTGCGGTCCGGCTGGGCTGTACGTCCAAAACAATGTCGATTTTCAGAAAGGGCAGACGCCCTAACTCGTCTGACGACACGTTCGCCGAGACGCGTTTTGCAACACTGCGCACAGATTTTGATGGATCGAGGAAGGCCAACCCGCGATCGTTCAACTCGGTCAAAAACTTACCCAATGCTGTCTCATTGGATGTAAAGCGTCCTCCCATAGATGGCATGATACCAATGTAATTGGTCAAACGTGACATCAACCAATCGATGCGCGGTCTGTTCTCAAGCTCCGTTGCGTCTACCAGTAAAGTGTGCGGACCAGGATCATTTTGCGGAAAATTGAATGGCTCCATCGGCGCCTGAAGCAATAACTCAAACCCGTTTTCACGGGCACTTTGGTTCCATTTTTCCAGATTGCGGCTGTATGGGGAGAATGCCAGCGCCGTGGTGGTTGGCATTTCCTGAATGACTTCTTCGCTGGATCTGTCAGATAAGCCAACACCCCCGATTACGATCGCAATCTTGGGGCCGTCCGGCACAAAGTCCTTAGCGCGCGAATACGCTACAAACGGCGTATTGCCATCAGATCCGCGTTTTGGAATGAGACCAGCTTCTGTACGCTCTACAAGCGTATCCAGCGGAAACACTGACAACCGCTTTGCTTCAACACCTCGCACACTTTTGAACTGGTTTTCAATTTCCGGTGGCGCATTTATTTGGTTTTTTTGGCTGGAGGTGTTGCCATTTGCAGTGAGATTAGTGTCCTGCTGTTTGACTCTGTCCAGTTGCGCTATGTCGTCTGGATTAGGCGTAATGCTAGGACGCACGCCGCCCACACCGACAAGCCCTGGATCTATCGTGATGCCCTTGTCTTCAATAAATACGCTTGCATGTGGCTGACCGCCCAATGGATCTGAGACAAATGCAATCCAAATGATAAGGACCATGATGACGCTGACACTCAACATGGACAGACCTGCCATGACCGGCAATGTCAAGCTGGACTGATCGTCTTTGTTTCCCTTGTCGGGCACAGCAAGTGGGACAGAAAAGTCGGTCACGTAAGGTTACTCTCGGTCAGATACCTTCAAAGGTCGGGTCCCGAATTTAGGCTCTTTTTCAGCTTAGACCCCAGTTTCTCGACATTTTTAACGCCAACGTGGTGAAGATTTGGTTTCTTTTGACCATAAAAAAACCCGCTGACAATCGTCAGCGGGTTTGCAGCATGCAGATTGTGCCTGTTTATCAGTTTGGAATGCCCTGGGATGCATCTGGCGGGAACATGGCATGAACCTGTGTTCCACGCAGAAGGTCATAAGCATAGTTCAATTGTTGATCGTCTTTTGGGTCCTGCGGAACATAGGCTGAGGACCCCTCAATTTCCTCGCCATCCTCGTCTTCCGTGGCAAGGTGGCCTCGCAAAGAAGCTTCCCCGCGCGGTTGATCTAGACCCTTCAACTCTTCTGGCAGCTCCTGAACCACTCGAATGTCTGGAACAATACCTTTAGCCTGAATAGAACGTCCGGCTGGTGTATAGTAGCGCGCTGTCGTCAGACGAATAGCGCCTTCGGAACCTAGCGGGATAATTGTCTGAACAGAGCCTTTGCCGAACGATCTGGTTCCCAAAATTGTCGCTCTGCGGTGGTCCTGCAACGCGCCAGCAACAATTTCAGATGCGGATGCTGCGCCACCATTGACCAACACAATGACCGGTTTACCATTGACCATATCACCGCTGCGTGCGCTGTAGCGTTGGCTGTCATTGTTGTGACGCCCACGTGTGGAGACAATTTCACCACGCTCGAGGAATGCATCAGATACGGAAATCGCTTGGTCAAGCAAACCTCCCGGATTGTTGCGTAAGTCCAGAACATAGCCCTTCAGCTCGTCTTCTGGCAGATTTTCCTGAATGTCTTCAATGGCGTTTTTCAGCCCATCAAAGGTTTGGTCAGTAAACTGGGTGACGCGGATGTATCCGATATCTTCGTCCTGGCGAAAACGCACAGACCGAATTTTGATGATGTCGCGTACGATTGTAATGTCAAAAGGTGCGCCTTCTCCGCGGCGTACTGTAACCGTCAGAGGTTCCTTAACGGCTCCGCGCATCTTTTCAACAGCCTCACTAAGTGTCAGGCCTTGAATTTGTTCACCATCAAGATGTGTAATCAGGTCGCCAGGCAAAACTCCGGCTTTTGCCGCAGGGGTATCATCAATAGGTGTTACAACCTTTACCAAGCCGTCTTCCATGGTCACTTCAATGCCCAGACCGCCAAATTCGCCGCGTGTCTGCACACGCATGTCTTGAAAGGCTTTTGCATTCATAAAGCTGGAATGCGGATCAAGTGACGTGAGCATACCATTGATGGCGGACTCGATCAGATCGCCATCGCCTGGTTCTTCGACGTAATCATTGCGAATGCGTTCGAACACATCGCCAAAAAGATTTAACTGACGGTAAGTGTCTCTGCTGGCAGCTTCGGCAGGCGCGCCGACAATCGGTAGTTGTGTCAAGCCCACCACGCCAGCAGCGCCAAGTAAAACGCCTGCGATCAGAGAAAGAGCTGATTTATTCATCATGTTTATGACCTTCAAACTTCGTTCGGCGATTCAATATCACTTAAACAAATAGTGTAGCGTAAATTTTCATCCACCCAAATCACTTTCCGCTGATGCGTTCACCACCCACCAGGGTGCTGGATTAATAGATGTGCCGTTTTTTCTAAACTCAATATATAGGACCGGAGCGCTACCTGTCACATTACTATCCGTTAGGGATTGCTCATCTGTTAAAGTAGCATCAGAAGACTGCGTTGTTGTCAGGCTGGCAAGCTTCCGTGACCCCATTGTGGCAATCGGTTCGCTGGACAGAACAAATTGGCCCAGCTCAACATTTATGCTTTCCATGCCGGCTATCACGACGTGGTAGTCGTCGCCTGCATTGATAATCAGCAACTGCCCGTATGTGCGGAATGGACCGGCATAGACGACCCAACCATCTGCCGGAGAAATGACCGTACTTCCAGACCTTGTTGCCAGCGTAATGCCTTTTGAGTTCTCGCCGGTTGAATCTTTCTCATCAAAACCCGTTACCAAGGCACCCGAAACGGGAAGTGGGAGCAAGCCTTGTGCTGCTTCAAACGGGATTGCAGGCGCAATTCTGCCCTGATCACCCAACGCTTGAAGCTTTGACTTTGTGGTTTGCGCTGCCGCGCGTTCCGCCGCCTTGCGCCTGGCTTCCTCTGCCGCTTTTATGGAATCGTCGCGGGCTTTTTGCACCGCTACGATCTGAGTTTCCATGGAGCCGATGAGGTCCTTCAAACTCTCCGCTTCTTCTGCCAGTTCTGACGCCTTTTGCTGTTGAAGAGCCAATTCTGAGGTTGATTCACTGACCTCTTCGCGCTTCTTATCCAGCAATAGTGCAAGGCGGGTTTGCTCTTCACTCAGCGCCTGATAATCATCCCTTAGCTTTTGCGCGCCATCCTCAATTTCGGCACGCACAGAGACCAATTCTTCTAGATCCTTGGCCAGTTTTTCTGCTTGCGAGCGCACGTCAGGAAGGACAGCCCCAACTAACATTGCACTTCTGATGGCGCTGGTGACATCTTCAGGTCGAACGAGAAGTGCAGGAGGTGGAGAGCGCCCCATGCGTTGCAGGGTGGCTAATATTTCTCCTAAAAGCGCTCGGCGTTTTATCAGAGAAAGGCGAATAACCTCCTCGGTTTCCAAAGACGCATCCAGCTGGACTTCGGAATTGGAAATTCGGTTTTCCAAAGTTCTTGCACGTTGAGCTGCTTCAATAAGCTCACGGTTAAGTGTGGCGCGGGTTTGCTCCAGCGCTTTCACGTCTGCTGCAAGCTCTGCTTCTCGCTCTGCAGTAACCTCGATTGTTTCCTGCAAATTGGCCAGATCTTCGGCGCGTTGCTGCATTTCAAGACGCAGCTTGACCTCTCTTGGAGTTTCTGCGCTAGCAGCATGGGCACAAATGCATGGTAGAAGCAGAATGACTAAGCGGAAAAATACAGCACGGATCATGAAACCTGTTTAGCGCAAAGTGTTGCTATCCAAAAGTATGCAAATGCACTGAACGAAGATTTCAATCTCTGTGATAGGGATGACCTGAAAGGATGGTTGTTGCACGATACAATTGTTCGGCCAGAAGACATCGCACAATTTGATGCGGCCAGGTCATGTCTCCGAGAGATATCTTTCGCGTGGCAGCCTGCAGCAACGCTTCGCCGTGGCCATCGGCACCACCTATAAAAAACCACGCTTCCTGCGCGCCATCATCTCGCTCTTTTGCAATTAGGTTGGTGAAGTTGCGGCTAGTGAAGTTCTTGCCATGCTCATCAAGTACGTATTTTGTGGCGGTTGCGGGCGCTGCGTTCAATAGAATTTCCGCTTCCTGTGCCTTGCGCTCAGCCGCGTGCTGCGCGCGACTTTCGGCAAACTCGACAACAGTCAGTGGGCCCAGCGCTAATGCTCTGCCGGCCTTGCCAACACGATCTACATAGCGGTCGCAGAGTTCTTGCTCTGCACCACGTTTCATCCGCCCGATAGCGGCAATTACCAGTTTCACGCGCTTTTATGCGTTAGCAGGCGCGTTGTCGGTCACATCATCAGTTTGAGCGCGCCAGATCTTTTCGATGTTATAAAACTCGCGGACTTCCGGGCGGAAAATATGTACCACCACGTCGCCAGCATCGACGAGTACCCAGTCGCAGGTGGGCAAACCTTCGACTGAAGCGCGGCCAAGGCCAACATTTTTCAAATCACGCAGCAGGTGATCCGCTATTGCGCTGACATGACGGTGCGAGCGCCCGCTGGTGACCACGATATGATCAAACAGCGGTGACTTGCCTGAAATGTCAATCGGGAGCGTTTCTTCAGCCTTGGAGTCATCCAAACTTGCAAGGACGGTTTTAAGAGCATCTTCCGAGCTGATTTCGGTGTCCGCTGATGCCTCTAGAACAGTGGGCGCCGGTTGCGCGTTTCCGTTTTTAGAGGACGAAGCCTGTAATGGCATGGTCAGAGTGTTAATCCTTCTGTGTTTTCAAAAAAGCCAACCGCTCCATGTTCCCTCTTACTTGCCGCAGAACAGCAAAAGCTGTCAGGCGTTGGCCCAAACAGGTCAACCACATCAAAGCATCGGCTTTCATGGCAAATCGGTTCTATGATAACGGCCACACGGTAAACGGACATACGATCTCGTTTGAGTGAACGGCTCCATACAATTGTAGATGCTTTACATCATCTACAATTTGAAAATAAGCCCTGAAACGCTACAGTTTCAAGACTCTTTCATCAATTTTGTGGATTTTGGCGCAGATTTTCCCGTTCTCAGGGGGTAAATACGCCCAAATCTGCATTTGCGCCACACAGTAGAACACCCACGCGTTCACCTGGAGCTGGCTGATAGGCGCCTGTCATGAGCGCTGCAAGGCTGGTAGCACCTCCTGGTTCGCTGGCAATCTGGAACTTGTCCCAAAGAGCCAATTGGGCTTGTTTTATCGCGCTGTCTGGAATGATCAAAGACTTATGTAGAGCGTCTCCGCAGATTTCGAATGACAGGGAGCCGAGTGTCGTTGCGCCAAGGCTGTCAGCGGCGATAGAATTAATTGTGACAGCAGTCAAAGCCTCTTCCTTCAATGCTGTATGAAGGCAACATGAACCTTCCGGTTCTACCGCAACGACATTGCAGATACCCCTTGTTGCTGTGATGATCCCCGCAATCAGGCCACCTCCGCCAACTGCCACCAGAATTGTGTCGAGGTTCTTAACCTGCTCTAACCATTCCAAAGCAACAGTTCCCTGGCCCGCTATTGTGAGATTTGAATCGAAAGCATGAATGGATAACGCACCGGTTTGCTCCTGATAGGCTTCACAAAGTGCAAGGGCTTCTGCATAGCGTCTGCCCTCCACCAACAATTCAGCACCGGCAGATTTGATTTTCCGGATTTTCTGCGCTGTTGATATTTCTGGAACAAATATCTTGGCCTTGTGCCCTAGTTTTTGTGCTGCATACGCGACGGCGGCCCCATGATTCCCTCCCGAAGCAGCTGCAACACCAGCAGTAGGCACATTCTGACTAAGCAGGTTGTTGAATGCGCCGCGCGGCTTGAATGAACCAGTGTGCTGAAACAGTTCTAACTTTAGTGATATCGGTGTGTCGTGATTAGTAAAATCACCATTGGACTCTATGACCGGTGTTTTGCGGATATGAGGTTGAATACGCGCGTAAGCTTCTTCGATATCATGGGGCGTGATCATGTATGTTCCAAAATTTGTGATCCGTGGTTTCGGCAGCCTATAGTGCGCTAGGCTTAAAAACCACACGCTTCTTTGTGCCGATCGGTTTGGGCTTTGCAGCGCCGATGATGCGTTTTGCGATCATTGCCATAGGTCGTTCCAATGTGGCTTGTTCGGCGATGATGGGTAAATCGTCCAGGCCAGACTTTGCGGCTCGTGCTGTCAATTCGAACAGACAGGAGCTTGCACGCTCCATGGCCACTTCCAAGTTGTCGCTTAGAAGCAAATGACCCAAAAGCAGTGCGGCGAACAAATCACCCGTTCCATGAGGCGCGCGGCGCATCGCCAAATGTTCAAATAGTAAAGCTGGATTGTCACCACGCACCATCAGATTGCCGATGTGATTGTTCATAAGTCCTGGGACGCTGGTTACTGCAATGGTGTCTGGCGCAGCGTTAGCCGCCAAGGATTTGATCGTGTCAGGTGTTGGTTGGTTTTGGATATTGGCGAGGCCAGTCGAGCAAAGCCAATTCAATTCGAATACATTTGGTGTCGCAATATCGCATATATTCCAGAGCTTTTCGCGAATGGCCTTGGCTGTTTCTTCAGCTATATAAAGCCCCGCCTTTTCTTCCGAAACCTGATCGCCCAAAACCGGGTCGCAAAGATGTAGCAGATCGGGATGAGTTTTCCTGATTTCAGCGATCGCATCGGCGATGAGTTTAGCCTGCCGTGGATACCCAATATAGCCTGTTAGTATCGCTGCAACCGGCCTGCTTTTCGAGAGCAACACCATGTCCGCAAGAAGACCCTCAAACAACGCCTCTGGTGTATCTGTTCGCACAGAGGGTACTCGGCCTGGGTGCCGTGGCAAGGTGACTGTTGGCACAAACCATGTGGGAAAGCCCAGCCGCTCCAACGCAAAACTCACCACGCGGCCTCCCACAGAACCGTCTGCTACCATGCTTGAAATGACAAGAATCGAGGGTTTTGTGGTGGTATCCATTAGAGAATTCTGGTTTCCAAAAGCGGTTGCTTTTCCGCTATGCGATCAAAGCCAAACCGTGTGAGGTCAAGGGTCTGGTATGCGCCATGAATGATCAATTCTGCAACAGCGCGTCCGGCAGCTGGCGCCTGCTGCAGGCCAAATCCTGAGAATCCATTTGCAAAATAGAGATTTGCAAGTCTAGTGTGCGGTCCCAAAATGGGGTTTTGATCCAACGTATTGAAGTCACAATGTCCAGCCCACGCATTGACCATTTTTAAGGCCTCGAAAGCAGGAACCCGCGCGGCCAATGTGGGCCATATGATGTCATCAAATAATTGATAGTCCGGTCTAAAATCAGCCGCATCGGCGCGCTTGTCTTCCTCTGTCGGTGGGACGTAACCGCACAGATGAAAGGTGCCCTCGGGCCTGACGTAAACTCCGCTTGGGTCTACGACCACCGGCATTTCTGTCGGCGCTGACTGGCAATGAACCTGGAATAACGTTCTCTTACGCGGTTCCACAGGCAGACGGACCCGCATCATGCGTGAAAATGTGCCTGCATTCGGCCCGGTCGCATTCACTAAATGACCACATGTCAATTGTCTACCGCCATCCAGGGTAATAGCGTTTATCTCAGTATCTGAATGATTCATGTCGGCCACATAGCCCTTGATCAGTTTTACGTCCCAATCACGAACCGCCCGCCGCATGGTGCTATGGAGAATCTTCCCATCAAACCAACCTTCGTTTGAAAGCCCAAGCGCTCCCGCCGCCATGTCGCCTGTTGCAAGCCACGGAAAATGTTGTTTCAGCAAAGTTGGTGTCAGGAGGGCAACATCCGCCTTCAGCTCACCTTGACGCTTCACATTGTCGGACAAGGCCGATTCTCCATCGCTGCTGGCGAGTAACAAATAACCGTGTTCTTCGAACCCCAGATCTATGTCTTGTTCTTTGCCGAACTCTTTCACGAATTTCGCTCCATAGAGAGCCATCTGTACGTTTTCTTTCAATGAAAACTGTTGGCGGATTCCAGATGCAGACAGGGTTGTGGAGGCGTGGATAAAACTTGGATCACGCTCCACAATTGCGATAGATCCTGCAAATCCAAGAGCGCGTAAGTGCCACGCGGTGGAAACGCCAATAATACCGCTTCCAATAATGATGACGTCAAAGCTGGTTTGCACAGGAATTCACTATTAACTCACGCTGGAACATGTCTGTTACGTTTACAGGAACAATTTAGGGTCGCCGCCAAAAGGCTGCTGACAAGCATGCCCGATCTTGGCATTAACATGCAAAACATAACTTTTGGATTTTTCCGTGACAGACCAGACATCCTTACGCAGCGTTCTTTATGTTCCGGCAAATAATGCACGCGCAGTGGAAAAAGTTATCGTTAGTGCATCCGCTCTGGATGCAGATGCTGTGGTTTTTGATTTGGAAGATGCGGTTGCGCCAGGACAAAAACGTACTGCTCGGGAGACTTTGCGCAATGTTCTGAAGACCAAACGCCCAGCCTGCCGCATTTTGATTCGTATCAATGCGTTGGATAGTGAATGGGGAACGGAAGACTTTCTGGCTGCACTTGCCATGTCGCCCGATGCGATTGTTTTGCCAAAAGTTGAAAGTGCTGGCGATGTCGATGCAGCCTTGAGCGCTTGCGAAGCCAGTGATGCTGCGTCAAGTTTGCGCTTGTGGGCCATGATTGAGAGCCCGATGGCTGTTTTAAACCTTGCGCAAATTGCTTCTCGTGCAGAAGCAGACAATGGGCGTTTGGAGGCCCTTATGCTTGGTACGAATGATTTGTCTTTGGCGACGGGCGTACCTCTTGCCGCGGGGCGCGCTGCTTACTTACCATGGATCATGCAATGTGTAGCGGCAGCTCGTGCTTATGGTTTGAGTATTGTCGATGGGGTCTATACCGCTTTGGAAAACGGCCCAGAGTTTGAAGCTGAGTGTTTGCAGGGCGCTCAGCTGGGGCTAGATGGCAAAAGCCTTATTCATCCCAAACAAGTTTCAGTCTGCAACGCAGCATTTACCCCTGATGCCGAGGCTATTGCGGAGGCAAAAGCTATTTGCGCAGCGTTTGATGATCCCGCCAATGCGGGTATTGCGGTTTTAACCGTTGAAAACAAAATGGTGGAGTTTCTTCATTTGAAAGCGGCTCGCAGAACGCTTTCCAAGGCGGGCATTCTAACCAAATACAGCCCTATCGGAGAATAATGATCATGAAACTTTACCGCTATATTACCGGCCCAGATGATTCGTCTTTTTGCAAACGCGTTTCCAAAGCCATTAGCGCAGGTTGGAATTTGCACGGTAGTCCAACGCTCACTCACAACCCACAAACAGAAACCATGATGTGCGGCCAAGCCGTCACGAAAGATGTAGAGGGCAAATACTCCGATGACATTACGCTCTCAAACTATTGAATTATTTCCCAATTCATAAAAATTGTGCATATGCGTCCAAAGGTTACTTTGACGTTGGCTTGGAAGTTTCCTAAACACAATTAATTGGTCTTTGCACAGATACGCTCTATACAAGGACTGAGCGGTGCTCGCATGCGCGCCGATTTTACGAAAACGAAGGCTTTTCAATGTCTGAAGCAACTCACTCCGGCAATAGTGGTGCCGGTGGTTCGGCACCAAGAACAGGTGCAAATCGACCTTTGTCGCCTCATATCCAGATCTATCGCCCTCTTTTCACAATGATGATGTCCATTGTGCACCGCATCACGGGTGTTGGATTGTACTTCGGTATGTTCTTTGTAGCGTGGTGGCTTATATCTGCCGCAACCGGAGAGGCCTATTTCAATTGGGTGCAGGGTTTCTTCGGATCGTGGTTTGGGCGTTTGCTTCTTTTGGGCTTCACCTGGGCTCTCCTGCATCACATGCTTGGCGGATTGCGACATTTTATCTGGGACACGGGTCGAGGTTTTGGGAAAGTCGAGCGGGAAACTTTAGCCAAAGCAACACTCGTCGGTTCTGTGGTTCTGACAATTATTGTCTGGATCATTGGCTATGCAGCGCGATAGGAGCGAATAGATATGTCCATGCGCACGCCCCTCAAAAGTGTTCGTCATCTTGGCTCTGCCAAAGACGGCACAACTCATTTCTGGCAGCAGCGCCTGACGGCTGTCGCCAACGTTCCGCTTGTAATTGCGTTTGTTGTTTTGGTGATCATGCTGTCCAACGCATCGCACGCTGAATTTATTGCAACCATTGGCTCGCCACTTGGCGCCGTTATAATGATTGCAACCATCCTGTCTGTTTCCTGGCATATGCGTCTGGGTATGCAGGTTATTATTGAAGATTATATCCATTCAGAAGGTCTGAAAGTGTTGCTGGTTATCGGCAATACATTCTTCACTGCTGCGATTGCGCTGATATCGGTGTTTGCAGTTCTGAAATTGAGTTTTGGAGGTTAATTCGTGGTAACTGCAGCAAATGGCAAAGCTTACGACGTAACGGAACACACATTTGATGTGGTTGTTGTTGGCGCTGGTGGTTCTGGTCTTCGTGCGACGCTTGGCATGGCTGAACAAGGCCTGAGGACAGCCTGTGTCACCAAAGTTTTCCCAACACGCTCCCATACTGTTGCGGCACAAGGTGGCATTGCTGCCAGCCTGAGCAATATGGGGCCTGATAGTTGGCAATGGCACATGTACGACACCGTAAAGGGGTCTGATTGGCTGGGCGACCACGATGCGATTGAATACATGGTTCGTGAGGCTCCGAAAGCGGTTTATGAATTGGAGCATTACGGCGTTCCGTTTTCTCGCACGGAGGAAGGCGAGATTTATCAACGCCCGTTTGGGGGACACACTACTGAATATGGTGAAGGTGCCCCCGTACAGCGTACATGCGCGGCGGCTGATCGGACAGGCCACGCCATTTTGCACACGCTTTATGGTCAGTCTTTGAAAAATGACGCCGAGTTCTTCATTGAATATCTGGCGATCGACCTCATCATGTCTGAAGAAGGTACCTGCCAGGGCATTCTGGCCTGGAAGCTGGATGATGGCACGCTGCACGCGTTCAAATCTAAAATGGTAGTGCTTGCGACCGGCGGCTATGGCCGGGCATATTTTTCTGCGACATCAGCACATACATGTACCGGCGATGGCAATGCCATGGTGGCGCGCGCTGGGTTGCCTCTGCAGGATATGGAATTTGTACAATTTCACCCAACCGGCATTTATGGAGCGGGCTGTCTTATCACAGAAGGCGCGCGTGGTGAGGGCGGTTATCTGACGAATTCCGAAGGTGAGCGTTTTATGGAGCGCTATGCGCCTACGTATAAAGATCTTGCGTCGCGCGATGTTGTGTCACGCTGCATGACCATGGAAATAAAAGACGGGCGCGGCGTGGGTGCTGGCAAGGATCACATTCATCTGCATCTTGACCATTTGCCGCCGGAAACATTGGCCGAGCGCCTGCCGGGTATTTCAGAATCTGCTCGTATATTTGCCGGCGTTGATCTGACCAAGGAGCCGATACCGGTTCTGCCAACGGTGCACTACAACATGGGTGGAATCCCAACCAACTATTGGGGCGAGGTGATGACCTTGAAGGATGGCAATCCTGATACACGCGTTCCCGGCCTGATGGCGGTGGGTGAAGCTGCCTGCGCATCTGTGCATGGTGCCAACCGTCTTGGCTCAAATTCATTGATTGATCTGGTTGTGTTTGGCCGGGCGGCTTCGGTTCGCGCTGGCGAAGTGGTTGATCCAAAATCGGCTAACGAAAATCTGAACCAGGCATCGCTTGATAAAGCTCTTTCTCGTTTCGATAAGTTACGAAATGCAAATGGCAGTACGCGCACCGCTGATCTGCGCTTAAAAATGCAAAAAGCCATGCAGGAAGATGCAGCTGTGTTCCGTACAGAAGAAACACTGCAAAGTGGCTGTAAGCGTGTCTCAGAAATTTGGGATGCACAGGATGATTTGAGTGTGACCGATCGCTCGATGATCTGGAACACAGATCTGGTAGAAACCATTGAATATGAAAACCTGATGGTGAACGCGATCTCGACAGTCTATTCAGCCGAAGATAGAAAAGAGAGCCGTGGTGCGCATGCCCGAGAAGATTGTCCAGATCGCGATGATGTGAACTGGCGCAAGCATTCGCTGTCTTGGGTTTCCGACGATGGAAAAGTAACATTGGATTCGCGTCCAGTGCATGCCGATCCGTTGTCGAACGAAATTCCACTTGAGAAAATTGCACCAAAAGCACGCGTCTACTAGTCGCGCTTAAGCAAAGAGAGCCTTTTAGACATGGTTCAATTAACACTGCCAAAAAATTCGCAAATGAAGTCCGGAAAGATCTGGGAAAAGCCAACTGGCAAGAATTTGCGCGAATTCCGTATTTATCGCTGGAATCCGGACGGAGACGGCAATCCGCAGGTGGATACCTATCATGTGGATATGGATGATTGCGGTCCAATGGTGCTGGATGCGCTGATCTGGATCAAGAGCAATATAGACCCGACCCTGACGTTCCGTCGTTCCTGCCGTGAAGGCATTTGCGGCTCCTGTGCCATGAATATAGATGGCACAAACACGTTGGCCTGTACAAAAGGCATGGATGAAATTGACGGTGATGTGAAAATTTATCCACTGCCGCATTTGCCCGTTGTGAAAGATCTGGTGCCAGATCTAACGAATTTTTATGCGCAACACCGCTCCATCGAACCCTGGTTGAAAACAACGACACCAAAGCCGCAACGCGAGTGGAAACAGAGCAAGGAAGACCGCGAAAAACTTGATGGTCTTTATGAATGTATCTTGTGCGCGTGCTGCTCAACCTCTTGCCCGAGTTATTGGTGGAATGGTGACCGCTATCTTGGCCCGGCTGTTCTGCTGCAGTCCTATCGTTGGCTGATTGATAGCCGCGACGAGGCGACGGGTGAACGTCTGGATGACCTGGAAGACCCTTTCCGGCTTTACCGGTGCCATACAATCATGAACTGCGCGCAAGCCTGCCCCAAGGGACTAAACCCGGCGAAGGCGATTGCAGAGATCAAAAAAATGATGGTGGAGAGGCGCGTCTAGCGCTTTAGACAGCCCATGGCCGGCTTATTTACTCTAAGTCCCATGTCACCCCGAAATGCTCTGACATTCAGCTGGTTGCTGGTTTGGTCACTCGTGGCATTCATTTGGGCGTTTGCGGAAGCTATCTGGTTTTTCATCATCGTTGATGTACTGGTTAGCCTTGCCATCATGCGCTTCGGTGTCATCAAAGCTGCGGTTCCAGCATTCGCCGCGTTTGTTGGGGCACTGCTTGGTGGGATTGTTCTGTATAAATGGGCGCAGGTGAATCCGGAAACGGTTCGGGAGCTTTTGCTCACTGTGCCCGGAATTACTAATGAATTGCTGCGGACAACCGCTACTGATATGGCTGCGGAACCTACCGAAGCGCTTGTCCTTGGTGGCTTTACCGGAGTGCCGTTCAAGCTGTTTGCGGCAACCGCGTTTGAAGCAGGCATAGCTCCGTTAACCGCCTTTGTTGAACCTGCTGCCATTGCGCGTTTTGCCCGGCTTGTTGTTGTCTTTGCAGTGTTTGGTCTGCTCCGCGCGCTGCTTTACAACAAATTGCGCCGCGTCGGCTTGTTGCGGCTGACGCTGTTTCTTTGGGTGCTGTTTTACGCGTGGTTTGGCTATGTTTTCTGGAACATTGTTTAACGCAGAAAGTCAACGTCTTTATTTTTAGCCAATGTATGAACTGTATGGTTTTGAAGGGCAGATGCTGCCTCGTTGATGTCGCCAGTCAGCATGTCGGCGTCGACTGGTTTGCCAACTGTCAGCCCGAAATGTGACCCGGATTTGTTCAGCAATTCATAGAAAACAGTCATGTCACGCAATTCGTTGGAGATACGGCTGAAGAGATAGAACAGGCCAGAGTTTCTGCTACTGACATGCACCGGAATTACTGGAACTTTGTAACGCCGAGCCAGTGTCACCATAGTCGCTTGCCAAGGCCGTTCGTTGAGCATGTCATTGTCCCAATACGCAATACGTCCTGATGGAAAGATGACTACTGCCCGACCATCGTCAAACGCCTCTGCGGTGCTTACGAGCGTTTCCTTGGTTTTTTCTCGGGTCTTGTGCTCTTCACGCCATTCGACCGGAATGAGAACTTCATCTAGCCGCCGATTGATGCGGACAGCGTCCCGGTTGGTGAAAATCGCAATGTCTGGGCGCACAGATTTCACCAGCGCATGAACGGCTACACCATCCGCAATGCCTGTAGGATGATTGGCCGCCAGGATAAAGGGACCCGACTTTGGCAGCCGTTCCAGGCCAGTAATCTGCAATTTCAGATCAAGCAGGCCTGTCACAAATTTCATTGTGTCTTCGCCAGATAGTTCTGAGACGACATCGGCCATTGTCACGGCCCGCTTATATCCTAAAAGCGGATAGAGAAATGGACGCACAACCGGCCATGACCAATGCGAAGCAAGTTTGGTTGCTCGTTCTGCGATAAGGACATCTACAACATGATCGTGTCTCTTCACAGCGGCCCGTGAATGAGCAAGCGTGGCGTCAGAGATTCGATTTTTCAGAGTTGAATTTGCGTGAAGAGCCATTTTGACCCCGTTTTATTGCCTTCGAAGTTTGTTGACCTGTAAACGGACCAACCGTCGAAGAAGTTTTCCTCAGTCATGCTTCTTAGTTCGGTTAAAGCTCTTAACAAGCATTTGTGACGATCATTAGACACTTTTGCGGCAAAAGAAAAGATGTTGCTACCTGCCCGAGTGTAAAGGGTGAGGAACATGCTAATTTGGGAGATACGGCAGCTGACCTGCCACATTTCAAACACCTGTAATCCTTAAGTGGTAAGTATGCCGTGTTATATGCCATTGATTTTTTAATTATAACGTCAATAAAATATTCAGCATATTCAGGCCATTGATAGGGGCAGGTAACCAGCTTAGCGGTTTAGTCGCGTAGCGTATGCGTATTTTAGGGGAAGAGTAATGTCCGGATGGAAATTTGAAGCGACGCCCGTTTCGTCGGGTGGATGCGTCACCGCTGCCGGTAAGCGTCGGAAAAATGGTGTTTCTCCATTGGGGCGCAGTGCGATAGTATTGTTAACCGCAACTTTCGTGCTTGGTGCGTGCCAGACACGGCTTCCCAACCCTTTGTCTCGTGCTCCGCGTGGTGAAGTTCAAACGGGTGATCTGCCGCCGCTTCCTGCTGCCGATGGTACACAGGCAGGACAACCTTTTGATCCAAATGCGCCCGCTCCAGTTGCCACGCAGCAAGCTGGCCAAGCCGCAGGTTCAGCGCCGTTTGATCCGGCTGCCGCTGCCGCTGCCGCCCCTGTACAACCACAAACCCAGCAATTCGGTCAGGCAGCACCTGCTGCGCTAGCGCCTGCCGCACCTGCCGCCGCACAAACACTGCAGCCAGCCGTTCCTGCTGTTCAGCTAAGTCGCGCAGATATGCTGGGTGCCTGGCAGCTCGCATCGGCAGCAGATAATTGCCAACTCTTTATGACACTTACAACCTGGACTGGTGGGTACCGAGCAACAACAAAGGGTTGTTCTTCCGTCGAGCTTGCAAACATCACTGCTTGGGATTTGTCTAATAATCAGGTTGTTCTTGTTGGCGCTACAGGGTCACAAGTTGCTAATCTTACACCTGCGGGTGGTAATCGTTTTTCCGGACAAACTAAAAGCGGTGCACCCGTATCAGTTAGTCGCTAACAGCTTAAGTCGGGCCTTGGCTTTCTCATGCCAAACACAGTTTGCACGCGTTATTATCGCTGGGTAGAAGACGGCAGGATCGAAAGCGACCCTGCCCAGCGACTCCTCCTTGAACGCTTTGTTGCTTTAAACGAGCAGCTGAAATCCCAGGAGCTGGCGTCCAAGAAGAGCTCTCTGGGCTGGCTGTTCGCCAAAAGTGCTCCGAGACAGAATCCTAAGGGTCTTTATATCTGGGGTGGAGTGGGCCGGGGCAAAACCATGTTGATGGATTTGTTCTATGACACCTCTCCGGTGCGTAAAAAAAAGCGATTTCATTTTCATGCCTTTATGGCTGATGTGCATGATCGAATCCATAAGCAGCGTCAGGATGCCAAATCTGGAAATGCAAAGGATGGCGATCCGATTCCACCCGTCGCAGATGCTATCTCGCAGGATTTGCAGTTGCTCTGTTTCGACGAGTTTTATGTGGTTGATATCGCGGACGCTATGATTTTAGGGCGTTTGTTCGAACGTTTCTTTAAAAATGGTGTGACTCTGGTCGCGACTTCAAATGTTAAGCCGGACGAGCTTTACCCTGATGGATTAAACCGGGAGCTGTTTCTTCCCTTCATTTCGTTGCTTCAGGAGAGAGTGGATGTGGTCAAGCTGGAAGCACGCACTGATTTCCGGCTTGAGAAACTCAGCCAAGCCAAGACCTATTTTACACCGCTGGGAGATGATGCGTCCAAGGGTCTTGATTTAGCCTGGTCCGGACTGACGGGAAGCATCACGCCGGGCGTTGATCAGCAAATCCAAATGAAGGGCCGCACGTTTACAGTGCCGCAGGTGAGCCAGGGCGTGGCCCGTGCCAGCTTTGATGATTTGTGCAATAAGCCATTGGGCGCAAGCGATTATCTGGTTATCGCAAGGCTTTTTCATACACTGATTTTGGATGATGTTCCCACACTGTCACGCGAATCCGCAAACGCAGCTCGGCGCTTCATCAATCTTGTGGACGCCCTATACGATCATAGAACCAAACTGGTCATTTCCGCAGCCGAAACACCAGATATGCTCTACAGCGCCAAATCTGGTAACGAGCTGTTTGCATTTGATCGCACCGCTTCGCGGTTGATCGAAATGCAATCGATGGATTATCTCGCGCAGCCGCATGGCTCTCCGGTCGAAGTCAGTACAGCTCATGAAGTCAAAATCGCTTGACGTATACGTCAGGTAATTCTTGGTTCGTAGTCTTTACTACATACTAACAACTTCTTGATTAAGATTGGCAGGGATGTGCCATTGGTTGACTTGTTCTTTCTTTAAAGTTGCGTTAGGCAGGGCGGAATGCATCACGGTTAACTCTCTGATTGAGCAAGCTTTTATCTCTATCTTACGTAAAGGGAAACTATCTCATGGCACGCAATAAAATTGCACTCATCGGCTCCGGTCAAATTGGCGGAACACTCGCACATCTTGTTGGCTTGAAAGAGCTTGGTGATGTGGTGATGTTCGACATTGCTCAAGGCACTCCTGAAGGTAAGGCACTGGACATCGCTGAATCATCTCCGGTTGATGGTTTTGACAGCCATCTGTCGGGTACTCAGTCCTATTCAGATATCGCTGGTTCAGATGTGGTGATCGTCACCGCCGGCGTGCCTCGCAAGCCTGGCATGAGCCGCGATGATCTTCTGGAAATCAATCTGAAGGTTATGGAGCAGGTTGGTGCTGGCATTAAAAAATACGCACCAAATGCGTTTGTGATCTGCATTACCAACCCCCTGGACGCCATGGTCTGGGCTCTTCAAAAGTTCTCTGGACTGCCGAAAAACAAAGTAGTTGGCATGGCTGGTGTCCTGGACTCCTCGCGTTTCCGCTACTTCATAGCAGAAGCACTGAACGTTTCCGTTGAAGATGTAACCGCATTTGTTCTGGGTGGGCATGGGGACACTATGGTTCCTTTGACACGCTATACGACTGTTGCGGGCGTTCCGCTTCCCGATCTAGTCAAAATGGGTTGGATGGAGAAGAAGCAGCTGAACGAGATCGTTCAACGTACACGTGACGGCGGGGCAGAGATTGTTGCCCTTTTGAAAACAGGTTCTGCATTCTACGCGCCTGCTGCATCTGCCATTTCCATGGCTGAAAGCTATTTGAAGGACAAGAAACGCGTATTGCCATGTGCGGCTGCGTTGAATGGCGAGTACGGCGTAAAGAATATGTATGTCGGCGTGCCAACTGTAATCGGCGCTGATGGCATCGAGCGCATTGTTGAAATCGACTTGAATAAATCTGAGCAGGCTGAATTCGACAAATCTGTCGCTTCTGTCAAAGGTCTGGTTGAGGCGTGCAAAAAAATTGCTCCGGCTCTCAAGTAATCACCGATCCTGAAATCACGAAGGAAGATTGATCCATGAACATCCACGAATATCAGGCGAAGGCGTTGCTGAAAGAATACGGTGCGCCGGTAGCTGGTGGTGTGCCGATCTTTTCAGCGGACGAAGCTGAAGCGGCTGCAAAGCAACTGGGCGGTCCGCTCTGGGTTGTGAAATCACAAATCCATGCAGGCGGTCGCGGCAAAGGTAAGTTTAAAGAACTGGGACCTGATGCCAAAGGAGGTGTTCGCCTGTCTTTCTCGCTGGAAGATGTTGTAGCCAACGCCAAGGAAATGCTTGGCAACACATTGGTTACGAAACAAACCGGTCCTGTGGGCAAGCAGGTCAACCGTCTTTATATTGAAGACGGTGCAGATATTGAGCGGGAATTATATCTCTCGCTTTTGGTCAATCGTGAAACCGGAAAAATTTCTTTTGTGGCGTCTACTGAAGGCGGCATGGATATCGAAGCTGTTGCCGAGGAAACACCAGAGAAAATTCACACAATCGATGTGGATTTCAGCGAAGGTGTTAGCCCGGCTTTGGCCGATAAGATATGCGACGCGTTTGAACTGGATACGGCCGCTCGTGAAGATGGGCACAAACTGTTCCCGCTTCTCTACAAGGCGTTTGTTGAAAAAGACATGAGCCTTCTGGAAATCAACCCGTTAATCGTTATGAAAGACGGTCGCCTGCGGGTTCTGGATGCCAAAATGTCTTTCGATGGTAATGCGCTGTTCCGCCACGATGATGTCATGGCACTTCGGGACAAAACCGAGGAAGATGAAAAAGAAATCGAAGCTTCCAAATATGATCTGGCCTATGTGGCGCTGGATGGAGATATTGGCTGTATGGTCAATGGTGCCGGTCTTGCCATGGCAACGATGGATATCATCAAGCTCTACGGTTCTGAACCAGCCAACTTTCTTGATGTGGGTGGCGGTGCCACAACTGAGAAAGTAACGGCAGCATTCAAGATCATTACAGCCGATCCGAATGTCAAAGGTATTCTGGTCAACATCTTTGGCGGTATCATGCGCTGTGATGTGATCGCTGAAGGCGTCGTGACAGCCGTAAAAGACGTTGGTCTGGAAGTACCACTGGTCGTGCGTCTTGAGGGCACCAATGTTGAGAGCGGTAAGAAAATCATCAACGAATCCGGCCTTAACGTCATTGCAGCAGACGATCTGGATGACGCTGCACAGAAGATCGTTAAAGCTGTGAAGGGGGCCGCATAATGTCCATTCTAGTCAACAAAGACACAAAGATCATCGTTCAGGGCATGACTGGTAAAACCGGTACATTTCATACTGAGCAAGCATTGGCTTATCACGGAACGCAAATGGTTGGTGGCGTCCACCCGAAAAAGGGTGGCGAAACATGGACTGCTGGCGATGGTGCCGGTTCCGCTGCTGGCACGGGCTTACCAATTTTTGCCAGTGTTGCTGAAGCAAAGGACGCAACTGGGGCGGTTGCTTCCGTTATTTATGTGCCGCCTGCTGGCGCTGCCGCAGCCATCATCGAAGCGATCGATGCGGAAGTTCCATTCATCACCTGTATCACCGAAGGCATTCCGGTTGTGGACATGGTGAAAGTGAAGGAGCGGTTGGCCAATTCCAAATCACGTCTTCTTGGTCCTAATTGCCCAGGCATCATGACGCCCGATGAATGTAAGATTGGCATCATGCCAGGTAATATTTTCAAAAAAGGTAATGTGGGTATCGTCTCTCGATCCGGCACACTAACATATGAAGCTGTGTTCCAGACAACCAATGAAAATCTTGGTCAAACCACAGCGGTGGGTATTGGCGGCGATCCTGTGAAGGGCACTGAGTTCATCGACGTGCTGGAAATGTTCCTGGCTGATGATGAGACCAAGTCCATTATTATGATCGGTGAAATTGGTGGCTCAGCTGAAGAAGATGCCGCGCAATTCCTTGCTGATGAAGCCAAGAAGGGCCGTTCTAAGCCGACAGTTGGCTTTATTGCGGGCCGCACCGCACCTCCAGGACGGACCATGGGACATGCTGGCGCTGTGATTTCTGGTGGCAAGGGTGGTGCTGAAGACAAGATTGATGCGCTGGAGGCTGCTGGCATCCGCGTATCTCCATCACCAGCAAAGCTTGGTGAAACACTTGTGGCACTGCTCAACGGCTAACGTCACTATCACGTAATCTTGGGTCGCCGGGCTGTTGACGGTTCGGCGGCAAAAGAACAGACTGACATGTAGGATCAAAGAGGAAAAGGCACGGGGGCGAGAGTCTTACGTGAAATGCGAAAATGGCTCGTGAAGAGGCGAATGAGATCTTTGCTGGTACGTCGTTCCTATATGGGGGCAATGCGGCCTATATCGAAGAGATATATGCACAATATCAAACTGATCCCGCATCAGTTGATCCACAGTGGAAAGACTTTTTTGCTAAGTTGCAGGACGCCCCACAGGATGTGGCAGCCAATGCACGCGGCGCGTCCTGGAAGCGCCCCGACTGGCCCGTTAAGGAAAATGGAGAGTGGGTTTCTGCGCTTGATGGAGACTGGGGCGAAGTCCCACCAGCCAAAGTAACCCAAGCCGTTGGCGAAAAAATTACCGAAAAAGCTGCGTCAAATGGCATCGATCTATCAGACGCTCAAGTGCACGACGCCACGAGAGATTCCGTTCGCGCCATCATGATGATCCGTGCTTACCGTATGCGTGGTCACCTGCATGCGGATTTGGACCCGCTGGGTCTTGCCGAAGAAAAAGATCACGAAGAGCTACACCCATCTTCCTACGGCTTCACAGAAGCAGACTACGACCGCAAGATTTTCCTTGATCATGTGTTAGGTCTGGAATTCGCAACCATCCCTCAGATGATCGAAATTCTGCGCCGGACTTATTGTTCGACGATGGCTGTGGAATTCATGCATATCTCCAATCCGGAAGAAAAGGGTTGGCTGCAGACACGTATTGAAGGTCCCGACAAGCAGGTCTCATTTACGCCAGAAGGCCGTAAGGCCATTTTTAACAAGCTTGTTGAAGCTGAAGGCTTTGAAAAGTTTATTGATGTAAAATACACCGGTACCAAGCGTTTTGGACTGGATGGCGGTGAGTCTCTTGTTCCTGCTCTTGAGCAGATCATCAAACGTGGTGGTCAGCTTGGGGTGAAGGAGATTGTCTTGGGCATGGCTCACCGTGGCCGCCTCAATGTACTTTCGCAAGTGATGGGCAAGCCTCATCGGGCTATTTTTCACGAATTCAAAGGCGGTTCATTTGCGCCGGATGATGTGGAAGGTTCTGGCGATGTGAAGTATCATCTTGGTGCCTCTTCTGACCGCCAGTTTGACGACAATAATGTTCACTTGTCTTTGACAGCAAATCCGTCTCATTTGGAAATTGTAGACCCGGTGGTTCTGGGTAAATCCCGTGCCAAGCAGGATACAGTTTATAACCATGAGCGCGGTGCTGTTTTACCGCTGTTGCTGCATGGCGATGCTGCTTTTGCTGGCCAAGGTGTTATTGCTGAGTGTTTTGGTCTTTCAGGATTGAAAGGACATCGCACTGGCGGGTCCATTCACTTCATCATCAACAACCAGATTGGCTTTACTACAAATCCGCGTTTCTCACGTTCGTCACCATATCCTTCAGACGTGGCGAAAATGATTGAAGCTCCGATCTTCCACGTAAACGGGGATGATCCGGAAGCAGTTGTTTATGCGGCAAAAGTCGCAATTGAGTTCCGTCAGCACTTTGGCAAACCCGTTGTGATTGATATGTTCTGCTATCGTCGCTTTGGCCACAATGAAGGTGATGAACCGGCATTTACACAGCCGATCATGTACAAAAAAATCCGCAGCCATCCGACCACGCTTCAAATTTATGGTGACAAGCTTGTCAATGAAGGCTTGCTTTCTCAGGAAGATGTGAATGGTCAAAAAGCATCTTGGCGTGCGCATCTCGATGAAGAATTTGAGATTGGAAACTCCTTCAAGCCGAACAAGGCCGATTGGCTAGATGGCGCATGGTCCGGTTTGAGTAAAGCCGATAGCGGTGATGAAAAACGCGTTGGCGAAACGGGTTATGATATTGAAAAGCTGCGTGCCATCGGCAAACAGCTTTCACACGTGCCTGAAGATTTCAAAGTCCACAAAACAATTCAACGCTTCCAGAATAACCGCGCCAAAATGATGGAAAATGGTTCCGGTATTGACTGGGCCATGGCGGAAGCTCTGGCATTTGGAACTATTGCGGAAGATGGTCACCCCATTCGGTTATCCGGACAGGATTGCGAGCGCGGAACATTCTCACAACGCCATTCTGTTTTGTATGATCAGGAAACTGAAGATCGCTACATTCCGCTTAACAGCCTGTCGGAAACGCAGGCGAATTACGATGTCATTAACTCAATGCTGTCTGAAGAGGCAGTCCTTGCATACGAGTATGGCTACTCCCTCGCAGAGCCAAATGCGCTGACTTTATGGGAAGCTCAATTCGGCGATTTCGTAAATGGTGCACAGGTCGTCATCGATCAGTTCCTGTCAGCGGGTGAGCGTAAATGGTTGAGGATGTGTGGTCTCGTTATGCTGCTGCCACACGGCTATGAGGGGCAAGGGCCAGAACACTCCTCTGCGCGACCAGAGCGCTTCCTACAAGCTTGTGCTGAAGACAATATGCAGGTAGCAAATTGCACTACACCTGCCAATTACTTCCATATTTTGCGGCGTCAGCTAAACCGAAACTTCCGCAAGCCACTCATTCTCATGACGCCGAAATCTTTGCTACGCCATAAGCGTGCACAATCCACCTTGGAAGAGATGGGGCCGGATTCTGCGTTCCACCGTCTACTTTGGGACGATGCCCAGTACCTGCCTGATCAGAAAATTAAACTGCTTCCGGATGAACGGATTCGCCGCGTCGTCATGTGTACAGGTAAGGTCTATTATGACCTTTACGAGGAACGCGAAAAGCGCGGGATAGACGATGTGTATTTGCTGCGTCTGGAGCAACTTTATCCATTCCCGGCCAAGGCATTGGTGACAGAGTTGTCCCGGTTCAAGCAAGCTGAGATGGTCTGGTGTCAGGAAGAGCCCAAAAATCAAGGCGCGTGGAGCTTTTCAGAAAGCTACATTGAATGGGTCCTCAACCATATTGGTGCTGCTTGTCTGCGTCCTATCTATGTTGGGCGTGCAGCATCGGCAGCAACGGCTACCGGCCTTATGTCCACACATCTAGCACAACGTGACGAGTTCATTGATCAGGCATTATCGTAACGCCCGAACTTAATATTAAAGAAATTACGCAAGCGAAAGAGTTCAAAAATGGCAACCGAAATTCGCGTCCCGACACTGGGCGAATCTGTGACCGAAGCCACTATTGGTCAATGGTATAAAAAAGTTGGCGATGCTATCGTTGCTGATGAGCCACTGGTGGAATTGGAAACCGATAAAGTCACTGTGGAAGTGCCTGCGCCGAGTGCCGGCGTTCTAAGCGAAATTATCGCGCAAGAAGGCGAAACCGTTGAGGTTGGCGCATTGCTTGCTGCTCTGGATGCGGCGGGTGCTTCGGCTCCGGCTGCTGCTCCTGCTGCATCGGAGGCACCAGCAGCTCCCGCTGCTCCCGCTGCGACATCGGAAATGCCGCCTGCGCCGTCCGCTGGCAAAATGATGGCGGAGAACAATCTGTCTGGTGACCAGGTGGATGGGTCAGGCAAACGCGGCCAGGTTCTTAAAGAGGATGTGATGGCAGCACTTGATAAGGGCATTGCCAGCGCTGTTTCTGCGGCACCAGCAGAAGCTCCCGCGTCCGCTGCTGCGCCACGTGCGGCAAGCCCTGCCGACGATGCGTCGCGCGAAGAACGCGTTCGCATGACCAAGCTACGCCAGACAATTGCGCGTCGTTTGAAGGATGCTCAGAATTCTGCTGCAATGCTGACAACTTTCAATGAAGTAGATATGACAAATGTCATGGCACTTCGCAAAGAGTACAAAGAGCTCTTTGAGAAAAAACATGGCGTCAAACTGGGCTTTATGGGCTTTTTTGCAAAGGCGGTTATTCAGGCGCTAAAGGATGTTCCCGCAGTGAACGCCGAAATTGATGGCACTGACATCGTTTATAAAAACTTCTATCACATAGGTGTTGCCGTTGGGACAGAGAAGGGCTTGGTTGTTCCTGTCGTGCGGGATGCGGATGAACTGTCCATAGCTGGCATTGAAAAAACCATTGGCGGATATGGTAAGAAAGCAAGAGATGGCAAATTGTCCATTGCTGAAATGCAGGGCGGCACGTTCACTATTTCCAATGGCGGCGTGTATGGCTCGCTCATGTCAACGCCAATTTTGAACGCACCACAGTCCGGTATCCTGGGCATGCACAAAATTCAGGAGCGCCCAATGGTTGTTGGTGGCGAGATTAAAATTCGTCCAATGATGTATTTGGCTCTGTCTTATGATCACCGGATTGTGGACGGTAAAGAAGCCGTTACATTTTTGGTACGCGTAAAAGATGCAATCGAAGATCCTCAGCGTTTGGTACTGGATCTCTAAATAGGGCGGATTGGAGCCATGTCTGGTCTCCTTCTTGTTACCGGTGGCAGTCGCGGTATAGGCGCAGCGATTGCTATTGGTGCAGCAAAATGTGGCTTTGATGTTTGTCTGACATATCGGACGGATAAACGCTCAGCGAACAAAATTGTTGACCAAATTTCCGTTGGTGGTGGAATTGCATTTGCTGTTCAGGCCGATGCAGCTTCAGAAGCCGATACATTGAAAGTCTTTGAGCAGATTGATGCACGCGGTATTCCCCTGACCGCGCTGGTAAATAATGCGGGTGTCGTTGATGTAGCGACTCCACTCAAGGATATGTCGGTTGATCGTATTGAGCGTATGATGGGGACTAATGTGATTGGGCCGATGATTTACGCCCGCGAAGCCATAAACCGAATGTCCACCGAGGCTGGCGGTAAAGGCGGCTCGATTGTGAACATCTCCTCTATGGCCGCCAATGGCGGTAGGCCTAACCAATATATAGACTATGCAGCATCCAAAGCCGCAATTGATGCCCTGACCAAAGGTTTGGCATTGGAAGTCGTTGCGGGCGGGATTCGCGTTAACGGGGTTCGTCCCGGTCTTGTCGATACGGACATTCATGCAAGTGGTGGTCAACCCGACAGGGCGCACCGGTTGGCCGACACCATTCCGATGAAACGGCCTGGAACTGCGCAAGAAATCGCAGATTGTGTGCTATTTCTCATATCAAACGAAGCATCCTATGTAACGGGTGCAATTCTGGACGTCTCAGGCGGGCGATAGCCCAAGCTACAAGGATCAAACTATGGCTGACCAATATGATCTCGTTGTTATCGGAACCGGACCGGGCGGTTATGTTTGCGCCATTAAAGCTGCGCAGCTTGGATTGAAAACGGCTGTTATAGAAAAACGATCCACCTTTGGTGGCACCTGTCTCAATGTTGGATGTATCCCGTCCAAAGCCATGCTTTACGCCTCTGAAATGTTACATGAGGCAGACCATAATCTGAAGTCCCTAGGCATTGACCTTACCGAGGCCAAATTGAACTTACCTCAGATGATGAGCCACAAGGACGATACGGTTAAATCTAACGTGGATGGCGTGGCGTTTCTGTTCAAGAAAAACAAAATTGATACGTTTCATGGTGCGGGTCGTATAGCGGCTGCCGGGCAAGTTGAAGTGACCGCGGATGATGGCACCATGCAAATGGTGCAAGCAAAGAATGTTGTGATTGCAACCGGCTCTGATGTGGCTGGTATTCCGGGTGTTGATATTGAATTTGATGAAAAGGTCATCGTCTCTTCCACCGGCGCGCTGGAGCTGGAGAAGGTGCCTGAGCATCTAGTCGTTGTGGGTGGTGGTGTCATTGGCCTTGAACTGGGTTCCGTCTGGAAGCGCCTTGGTGCCAAGGTCACCGTTGTTGAATACATGGACAAGATTCTTGGTGGCATGGATGGTGATGTGTCTAAGCAGTTCCAGCGCATGTTGGCAAAACAAGGTCTGGATATGAAACTGTCATCTAAGGTGACCGGTGTTGAATCCACCGATACCGGGGCAAAGGTTACTTATGAACCGGTTGCTGGTGGCAAGCCAATTGCTGTGGATGCGGATGTGGTGCTTGTAGCAACCGGACGGCGCCCGTTTACGGATGCGCTTGGTCTCGAAACCATTGGTATTCAAATGGACCGAGGTGGCCGAGTGGTTATTGATGAACATTTCAAAACCAACATCGATGGCATTTACGCGATTGGCGATGTTGTGGCCGGACCGATGCTTGCGCACAAGGCGGAAGATGAAGGCATGGCTGTAGCGGAGATTTTGTCGGGCCAAGCCGGTCATGTGAATTATAATGTTATTCCAAGCGTTGTATATACAGCGCCGGAAGTGGCGTCGGTTGGCAAAACCGAGGAAGAACTGAAGGCTGATGGTGTCGACTACAAAGTAGGTAAATTTCCATTTTCCGCCAATGGCCGTGCACGTGCCATGTTGGCCACGGACGGCTTTGTAAAAGTCCTGGCTGATAAGAAAACGGATCGTGTTCTTGGCGTGCACATTATTGGGCACAGTGCAGGTGACATGATCCATGAAGCTGCTGTTTTGATGGAATTTGGCGGCTCGTCTGAAGATCTTGGCCGCACCTGTCATGCTCACCCGACATTGTCGGAAGCAGTGCGTGAAGCGGCTTTGGCCACTTTTGCTAAACCCATTCACATGTAATTTGATTGGTAACGATGCAAAAGCCCGGATGGCGAACCATCCGGGCTTTGTATCTGATGATTAGTCCGCTTTGCAGGGCCGCTTTTACTCAGCCGATGCGCAGGCTTCGTCACCCGGCTCGCATTTTTCAGTTGTCATAGCGACTTTCAACTCTTCAAGAACTTTCTCGCTATCTACTTCTACCGCTGTCATTTGTTCAGCAGTATGCGGGGTACTCATAGCGGCCATATTCTTTTGCCATTCACAGGCGGTGGCCATGCCACTGGAGGCAACAGTTAATACTGCGGCGACCAAAAGACTTGCTGTTTTCATGGTGGGCAAGCTCCTGTTTTAAACCCGGACGGAATAGTCCGGCGCTCAAAGTGTATGCTCAAAATGCAGTATCTGCCAAGTTCCGGCAGTTGCGGCGTGTTGCTGCAGTGCAATTTATTCCTGGAAGGGTATGTGATATGAGCCTGCCATGGAACAGTTTCCCATCACGAATACGCAGTATGTCACTGATGCCGATTTGACCGAGCAATTCGTTCGCTCGTCTGGACCAGGTGGGCAAAACGTCAACAAAGTATCTACTGCCGTTTTGCTTAGATTCAACCTTTCAGGCTGTGAGACGTTGAACAGTTACACGAAAAACCGGGCAAGAGAGCTTGCTGGAAGTCGCTTGACGAAAACGGGTGAGATCATCATTCAGGCGGAACGGTTTCGTACACAGGAGCAGAATCGCGAGGATGCACGTAACCGTTTATTCGCATTATTGAAACAAGCCAGTGAACGGCCAAAATTTCGCAAACCAACACGTCCCACATTGGCCTCCAAGAAGCGACGTCTTGAGAGCAAAACCAAACGCGGTAGCATCAAACAAGGTCGTAAAAAGCCCAAACTCGACTGACGCTGCTGACAAACATTGGCTGCGTTACATTAATCAATGCTTGTATTACAGCACCGAATCCGGCCATCTGAAGCAATCCGTTTTAACAGGACCTTCGCATGGCATTCTCAATCGTTACCTGGAACATCAACTCAGTTCGGCTTCGCATGCCGATTGTTCAGCATTTGCTGGAGCTGTGGCAGCCAGATGTTTTGTGTCTGCAGGAAACGAAATGCCCCAACGACCAGTTTCCAACCGCGCCCCTTAAAAAGCTGGGCTACGATCATATCGCGATGCATGGACAGAAGGGTTATCACGGAGTGGCGACCATCTCAAAACATCCATTTGTTGAAGAGCCAGAGTGGCTCGAATTCTGCGAAATGGGCGACACGCGGCATATTTCCACACGGCATAGTATTCCGGGTGTGAGCGACCCCGTTCTGCTGCATAATTTTTATGTGCCGGCAGGTGGTGACGAGCCGGATGTTATCAAGAACCCCAAGTTTGATCACAAGCTGAAATTTCTGGACGAGATGGTCGGGCATTTTGGCAAGAAATTCAAAGGCGACAAGAATATCGTTGTGGGTGATTTGAATATTGCGCCGAGCGAAAATGATGTCTGGTCACACAAGCAGCTTTTAAAAGTGGTTAGTCATACACCTATTGAGGTCGACGCTTTGGCAAAGGTCTTCGACAGTGGGAATTTTGTGGATCTGGTACGTCAGCATTTCCCAGAACCTGAACTGCTTTATTCCTGGTGGAGTTATCGGTCCAAGGACTGGGCTTCATCAAATCGCGGTCGTCGCCTGGACCATATTTGGTCGCACCCTGATGTCGCTCAACAGTTATCATCGGTTGATATTCTCAGTGAAGCTCGTGGCTGGGAGAAACCTTCAGATCACGTTCCAATTCGCGCTGTCTTTGGCTAAACGCTGCATCAAGACCCCACTCATTATTTTCATATCTATTTCGTTTGACAGCAAGAATCGGGTCGCGGCCTTGCGAATGGTTTGATTGATTAAGCCCATACGCAACACAGGAGAATGCGATATGGAACTTGTTGATAAGATAATCATAATTACAGGTGCAAGCAGTGGTATTGGAGCGGCTTCGGCGCTTTTGTTTGCCAAAGAGGGCGCACAAGTTGTTTTAGGTGCCCGTAGAGAGCCTGAGCTGAAATCGCTGGCAAAGCAGATTTCAGAAGCAGGAGGCTCAGCAACCTATTTGGTAGGCGATGTATGTGATGAAGATTATGCGAAGGCGCTGGTTGATTTGGCGATACAGGAATTTGGCGGCCTTGATGGAGCATTTAACAATGCTGGAATGCTTGGCCAAACAAGCCCAGTTTCCGAAATGGAACTCGCCACATGGCGTACAATTCTTGCCACGAATCTCACCAGTGCATTTCTGGCGGCCAAGGCGCAAATCCCAGCCATTAAGAAACGCGGCAGCGGGTCGATTGTCTTTACTTCATCCTTTGTAGGCTTCAGCAATGGCGGAATGCCGGGCATGGGTGCCTATGCTGCATCCAAGGCAGGTCTTATTGGGTTGATGCAGTCTTTGGCGGCAGACAATGCGGCAGAAGGAATCAGGATCAACTGCCTTTTGCCGGGCGGAACGAAAACTTCAATGGCCGGGGATGACCCTGCTACCCACGATTTTATTGCCAATTTGCACCCGCTCAAACGTATGGCAGACCCCGTTGAAATTGCACAAGCGGCCATGTTCCTGCTGTCCGAGAAAGCATCCTTCGTCACGGGCAGTCCTATGATTGCTGATGGGGGTATATCCGCAAGGCTGATCTAAACACAGGGATCAGTGACACTCGACCCACGCAGCATTTGATGTGTTGCGTGGACATTTTTTTGCAGACAATCATTTGGATTCGTGTTGTTGGTGCTTTGCCTCGGGTTTGTCGCCCAATAGCAGACGCGGCCCGATACCGTTTTTGCGCAGATAATCATTCTCATTGTACAGCGCACAATTGCGAAGTGACAGGCAGCCACAACCAATACAGCCATCCAGATTATCCCTGAGTTTTTCCAAGGTTTGAATTTTGGCGTCCAGCTCTTTTCGTATGGTCCGGCTGATCTGCCGCCAGTCTGCTTTATTGGGTGTTCGTCCGTCAGGGAGATCTTCAAGAAGGTTGCGAATCTGTTCAATCGAAAATCCGAATTGCTGGGTTATTTGAACAAAGGATAATCGCCTTATGTCAGATCGCAGAAACCGTCTTTGTCCTCCGGTGTTGCGCTCTGACTCAATCAAATTCTGAGTCTCATAGTAGCGAATTGCGGAAACAGACAATCCGCATCTATCCGCTAATTGTCCAATTGATAACCTATCTGTCGGTTTCATCTTAGATAATTCACCATAAAAAACAACGAACTAAATCAAAATTGAATTTATCATATAAAATACTTGACCTCAAGTAAGCTTTAGGAATTAAAAATTTGTTGGGTTGAAATACATCACATTTGACTATGGAGATTGATATGGAAAGTACAACTATGGACAGCCACGTTGCTCAGACTGTTCCGAAGAATTCCGTTCGGCTGGAACATGTAAATGTCACGGTTAGTGACCCGGACAAAACAGCAAAAATACTTTGCGATCTGTTTGGGTGGCAAGTGCGCTGGAAAGGTGATTCTATTTATGGAGGTACCAGCATCCATGTGGGCGCTGACGATAGCTATCTGGCGATTTATACAATGGGCAAAATGAAAAAAGGCCGGGATGATACATACTCAACTGTTGGCGGATTGAACCATATTGCGGTGGTCGTGGATGACCTGGATCTGATCGAGCAGAAAGTTGCCGCAGCCGGTTTTCAAACACATTCCCATGCGGATTATGAACCAGGGCGTCGTTTCTACTTCCTTGATTCCGATGGCTTAGAATTTGAAGTGGTCAGCTATCTGTCTTGAAATTGAAAGAGGCTACTTTGGATACGCCAAAAGACGCACCCAATATGGCATCAACATCAAGGCCTGCATCTTGGTCGGACCTTCTGACGCGCGACTATGCAGCCAGCCTGTTCATGGTGTGCATGGGTGTCTGGTTACATGCGGCAGACAGTTTGCTGGTTGCAACCATGATTCCTGCCATTGTTGCGGAGATCGGAGGCGCGCGTCTTATTTTCTGGACCGTTGCTTTATACGATGTCGGCTCCATCGTAGCTGGCGTTACGAGCGGGCTTCTTGCTTATCGTTATGGAATTCGTTTGCCGATGGTGATTGCTGCGGGCATTTTTGCGGGTGGCTGCCTCATCAGTGCAGTGGCTCCAAACATGAACATCCTGCTGATCGGGCGGCTTTTCCAAGGCTTGGGTGGAGGGTGCCTTACAGCTATTTCTTTCGTAGCAATTGGTACTCTTTTTCCAAAACACCTAATGGCGCGCGCGATGGGTGCAATTTCTACACTCTGGGGCGTCTCTGCATTTTTAGGACCATTGATTGGCGGGTTGTTTGCGGAACATTTGTCCTGGCGGGGCGGGTTTTTGTTTTTTGCAGTTCAAGCAATCATTTTGACGGGCTGGTTGACTACACAACCAAATGACAGGGCAAATGCGCCGGTAACTGTCGCGCTCAGTCGTTTTCCAATGCGGCGGCTCATTTTGCTCTCTACCGGTATTCTGGCGATCGCGTTCGGCGGTTCCGATATTTCTTTCCCGCGCACCGGAACCTTTGTGGTTGTTGGCCTTACCTGCCTGTTTCTATTTTTGCGACTTGATACACGTAGTTCGGAAAACAGGTTGCTGCCTGCCAATCCCCTTGGCTTTGGAAATTCCGTGAGTTCGGGATTGACGATGATCTTGTGTTTTGCGGCCGCGACGATTGCCTTCAGTGTGTATGGAACATTGCTGGTGACGAAGTTGCACGGTCTACCAATTTTAGCTGCCGGTTACATCATGGCATTGGAAGCGATAGCGTGGTCCACCGCTGCTGCAATTTTATCCGGGCTACACGAGCGAAAAGATCCGAAAATGATTTTTGGAGGTATCTGCGTCGTTGCGATCAGCATTGCAGGATTTGCGTATAGTGTTCCCTATGGCCCGGTCTGGATGATCGTTGTGAGTGCTGGGCTGCAAGGTGTTGGCTTTGGTATGGCTTGGACTTTTATTCTAAGACGCATGGCCATGGTCGTGAAAACAGATGATCGACAGCGTGTCGCCGCAGCTGTTCCAACAGTGCAACGCATCGGTTTTGCACTTGGCGCGGTCTATATTGGGATGGTGGCAAATGCTTCCGGAATTGACAGCGGGCTTCAATCTGGAAACTTGGAAGCGGCGGCCCAAACCATATTTTTAGCCAGCTTGCCGTTGGCGGCTATTGGCTTGTTTGCAGCTTGGCGGTTTGTAAGAGCCTAGCTGATAAAGCGGAAGTTTATTGCTTTTTTGTTCCAGAACCCAATTATGGGAAATGTTAGCTTTAAATGAGGGCACTCTGCGCTAGTTTTCTGATCAAAGTGCTGCGTAAAAGGTACCGGGGCGTGGAAATATATGAGCGAATTTAAAGGCAAAACCGTTGTCGTCAGCGGTGCGTTGGGAAACCTTGGGAAAGCCGTTGCGGCCCGCATGGCACAAGATGGTGCCAAACTCGTTCTTTTGGGGCGAGATAGGGGCGCGCTGCAATCTCTGAGCGCAGCCCTTCCAGGTTCACATTTGAACTATGCCGTTGACTTGTTGGACCATGAGACTGTGACAGCTGCGATTGATAACGTGAATGAAGAGCTCAGTACCATAGATATCTTGTTGGCAATGGCTGGTGGGTTCACCATGGGGCCGAAAGTTCACGAGACGAGCGCTGCAGACTGGCAGAAAATGCAGGATATGAACGTGGGCACCTTGTTGCCTTTGCTGGCATCAGTTGCGCCGAGAATGATCAATGCTGGTCAGGGTAAGATTGTTACTGTTGGTGCCTATGCAGCCCTGAAGGGCAATGCAAGTATGGGCGCATATGCCGCCGCAAAGTCTGCTGTCATGCGGATAACGGAAAGCAGTGCTGCAGAGCTGAAAGGCTATGGGATCAACGTAAACGGAGTGCTGCCAACTGTGCTCAACACGCCGGAAAATCGTGCCGCAATGCCAAATGCAGATCCGCAAAACTGGGTTTCTCCAGAGCGTCTGGCGGATGTGATTGCATTCCTGGCGTCTTCGGAAAGCGATGATATGTACGGGGCATTGTTGCCGGTTGTCGGCAAGTCATAGTGTTACGAACCGAACCCACGCACATAGTCTGTTACGCTGACGCCCAAATTGCGTTGGAAGGCACGGCGCATTCGTTGCAGATCACCAAAGCCGCTTAAGCTCGCAGCGCGTTTCATGGATGTGGCTTCGCTCAGTAAAGTGCATGCGAATTTAACGCGAATGCGTTCTACAAATTGCACAGGGGCTACACCAATATTCTTGTTGAATTTCCGACTGAGGGTTCGCGAACTCATATTCACATCTTCGGCCATACGTTCCAGAGTCCAATCATAGCTTGGATTGTTGGTTATTTTTTCAAGCAAAAGAGAGAGAGGCTCTTCCATGGCAAACTGAGCTTGTAAGACATCTGAGAATTGGCTCTGTCCGCCGGTTCTCTTCAAATACACAACCATCTCTTGCGCCACATCAAGCGCGTTCATGGCACCGCAGTCTTCTTTGATAATTGCAAGCGCCAGATCGATTCCAGCTGAAACTCCGGCAGATGTGTAGATATTTTCTTTGTGAGTATAGAGGGCATCGAGATTCCATTTGACTAGGGGGAAGTCTGCAAGTGCTTCATCTCGTCTCCGCCAATGGCTTGTCGCTGTCCTTCCATCCAAAACACCGGCAGCAGCCAGCAGTAACGAACCAGAGCAAACAGAGATTAGACGGCTGCCATCTGTTCGCGCCGCCCAGTCTTTCAAAACTGTGTGAAGTTGCTGGTTGCCCCGGATTACATCAACTCCATCACCGCCCGGGACCAAAAGATCATGCGCTTTTGACGCGCTGCTGAGGACACCATCGGCAGCCACACGTAATCCGCAAGATGCGCGAATTGGTGCGCCATCCAGAGAGATATAGCGAATGATATACGCGCGTTTGTTCTTTTGTCTGGCCAAGTCAAAAGCATCACTGGGGCCAATCACATCAAGCATGTTCACATCGTCAAACATCAAGATGTCGATATTACGCGGGAAAGCCATGGGGATTTTTGTCTTAATTTGACGTCAAATTTACATTTAAGACAAGTCATAAACTCGTAGATTGAGAGACGTCAACGTCTTTTCACAACGGAATTCTGATGCGCGCTACCCAAACCAATCAACAAAACACAGGAAACTTGCTTCTGATATTGCTTGGCAATGCCATTTTGGGTGCGCCGATGCCCATGCTCATCATTTTAGGCGGTTTGGCAGGTGTGCTGCTCGCTCCCAGTGAAGCTTTTGCAACTCTTCCAAGTTCCATTCAGGTGTTGTCGGGACTTTTTGCAGCAGCTCCCATGTCGATGTTGATGGGACGTTTTGGACGAAAAATAGGCTTCTCAATTGCAGCAGCTTTTGTTCTGATTGGTGGTATTTTAGGTGCATGGGCCATCAGTGTCGGTAACTTCTGGATGCTTTGTACGGCTCACATTCCTCTGGGAGCAGCGTTGGTAGGGTTCAACTATTTCAGGTTTGCTGCCGTCGAAGTTGCTCCTGCTAAACTCAGTTCTGTTGCAATCTCGTTTACGCTTGGCGCTGGTCTTTTCGCTGCGCTTCTTGGTCCGGAAATTTTTGACAGGACAAAAGATCTTGTTACAGGCGTGCCGTTCGCTGGAGCCTATCTTTCTATAGCAGTCATTGCTCTAGCAGGAATTATACCGGTGTTGTTGCTGAGGCTTGATCCACGAGCCTCTAAAGGAACGGTTCCAAATAAAAAGACAATGCCTCTCAGCTCAATTTTGCAACGACCTCCTGTCGCGATTGCCATCTTGTCCGGGGCAATATCCCAAGCTGTCATGGTTTTGATTATGACGCCGACGCCGCTGGCCATGGTTGGTGAAGGCTTCTTAGATACGCATGCTAGTAGCGTGATCAAATGGCATGTGATTGCCATGTTTGCACCAAGCTTTTTTACCGGCTTCATAATAGACCGGTTCGGCGTCAAGAAAGTTATTGCAGTTGGCCTTGCTATGCTGGCAATTTCGGTTGGAATTGCTATTGCCGGCTTGTCGCTGCACCATTTCTATGGCGCGTTGGTTCTGCTGGGTGTTGGCTGGAATTTCGGGTTTATCGGTGCCACAAAATTGCTTGCAGAATCTGTGCAGCCTGACGAACGCAGTGCTGTTCAGGGTACCAATGACACCTTGATAGCGCTTGCGTCCACGTTGGCAGCATTTGGCTCGGGTGCCATGTTGTCCGCTGTCAGTTGGACAGCGCTGTGCCTTATGGCTCTTCCGATGATCGCAATTGGATTGGTGGGTCTGGCAATCGCCCGCAGCAGGTCAGAAGCTGCAAGTTAAAGTGTCAGGCCTTTGGACGCTCGGCCAGCATCATATAGTTGACATCCGTATCCGTAGACAATTGCCAGCTGTCCTTCAAAAAATTGTAAAAGACACCGTGTGTCTCCAGTATCTGTAAGCCCTGGGCGTTCAGCGGAGATTGAATTTCCTCTGGTTTCACCAGTTTTTCGTACTGGTGTGTGCCTTTGGGGAGCCACCGCAAAATGTGTTCTGCTCCTATGATTGCTAAACCCCATGCTTTCATGGTGCGGTTGATCGTTGCAACAAACATGAGCCCACCAGGGCGCACCATTTTGGAACATTCTGACAGGAACAGGGGTACATCGGCGACGTGTTCCACGACTTCCATGTTGAGAATAACGTCGAAACTGTCGCCCGCTGCCGCTAGGGCTTCAGCAGATGTAGCGCGATAATCTATAGAAAGTCCGCTCTGTTCTGCATGTAGCGATGCGACATTGATGTTGGTCTCAGATGGATCCACTCCCACAATATCAGCGCCAAGCCGCGCCATGGGCTCGCACAGCAAACCGCCGCCGCAGCCAATGTCCAAGAACCGTAAATTCTTGAACGCATTTGTGGCGTTTGCATCCAGACCAAAATGCGCGCTGACCTTTTCTTTTATAAACGCCAACCGAACCGGGTTAAATTTGTGCAGGGGTTTGAACTTGCCAGTTGGACTCCACCACTCAGTCGCCATTTTAGAAAAACGCTCTACCTCGGCATCATCAATGGTGGTTTTTTCGGTGTGTGAATTTTCAGCAGTCTCGGTCATGGAAATCTCGTTGGTCGCAGGGTCATGGAACTTGTGCGTCTCATGTAACGTGGTTGGCATAAGCTTTATGTCAAGGAAATGCGATCACAAATGCTGTCACAATTGGGATCAGAGCGCTGTTGCGTCCTTTTACTCCAACGTTTATGAAGGCCCCGCTCACTGCTGGAGACGCCGGTGTATTGGGTGAAGTAGCCGCAATGAAGAGTTCTGAAAGAATGTCCCGACTTGTAATGAAATTTGGTGGCACATCAGTCGCCGATCTGGACCGCATTGGCAATGTGGCGCGTCACGTGCAACGCGAGGTCGATGCTGGTCATCAAGTAGCTGTTGTAGTGTCAGCCATGTCTGGCAAGACCAATGAGCTCGTTGGGTGGTGCCGTGAGGCCAGCCCGTTTCATGACGCAAGGGAATATGATGCGGTGGTGGCATCTGGCGAACAGGTCACGGCTGGCCTGCTGGCTATGACATTGCAGAATATGGGAGTGGAGGCACGCTCATGGCTGGGATGGCAAATTCCGATTGAGACCGACGGTGCACATGGTGTTGCCCGGATCACAAATATCGACGGGACGCTGCTGCGGGAGCGATTGGAAATCAATCAGGTTGCTGTGGTTGCGGGCTTTCAGGGTATTGGGCCGGACAATCGTATTTCAACATTGGGACGCGGCGGCTCAGATACCAGCGCGGTTGCAATTGCTGCTGCGATAGGTGCTGATCGCTGCGATATTTATACCGATGTTGATGGTGTTTATACAACGGACCCACGCATGGTGCCGCGCGCAAGGCGGATGGAGCGTGTTGCATTTGAAGAGATGCTGGAAATGGCTTCTTTGGGTGCGAAGGTTTTGCAGGTCCGCTCAGTTGAAATGGCTATGGTACACAACGTACCCTTGTTCGTGAGGTCAAGCTTTGACGATCCGGACAGTATTGATTCAAGCCCGGGTGCAACGCCGCCTGGCACACTGATTTGCGATGAGGAGGCTCTTTTGGAACAACAACTCGTTACTGGCATTGCCTATAGTAAGGATGAAGCCAAAGTGACCTTGCGTCGCGTTGCCGATCGACCCGGCGTTGCCGCGGCGATCTTTTTGCCGCTGTCAGATGCCAATGTAAATGTGGACATGATTGTCCAGAACATTTCCGAAGACGGTAAGACCACCGACATAACCTTCACTGTGCCTCAAAGTGACTATGCGCGTGCCCGCAAAGTGATCGAAGATCAGCGTGAAAGCAGTGAGGTAATTTGCGAGTTGGTTTCCGGGTCAGAAGACGTAGTCAAAGTGTCCGTGATTGGCATCGGAATGCGCTCTCACGCTGGTGTGGCGGCACAGGCATTTAGTGTTCTGGCAGAAAAGGGCATTAACATTCAACTCATCACGACATCGGAAATTAAGATATCTATCTTGATTGACGCTGCTTATACAGAACTTGCGGTACGGTCCTTGCATAGTCTTTATGGGCTCGACAAGGACGTTTGAGAAACAGACCTGAAAGTGTTGAGTCCCAAATGAGCTACGAGCCAAAAGGATGAAGCGGATGCCCGGAGCAATGGCAGGTCCGCGCCTGTTGCTCCGCAGCCTTCGGGCGACAATGGCGGAGTCAATCGGGGCGCAAGAGCGGCTGGACAAAGTCGCGACTCTTATCGCGTCCAATATGGTTGCGGAAGTGTGCTCAATTTATGCGTTGCGGGCTGACAGAGCCCTTGAGTTATATGCCACCGAAGGTCTCAACAAGGACGCGGTTCATAAAACAACATTGCGTGTAGGCGAAGGCTTGGTCGGTCTCATAGCGGCCGATGCTCGACCGCTGAATTTGCCGGAAGCACGCAATCATCCGCAGTTTGCGTATCGCCCTGAAACTGGGGAGGATATGTACCATTCCTTCATGGGTGTGCCTATTTTGCGTGCAGGACGCACACTTGGCGTGCTTGTGGTGCAGAACGAAACACAGCGGTCCTATGAGGAAGACGAAGTTGAGGCGCTACAGACGACCGCCATGGTCATTGCGGAAGTCCTTGCCTCGGAGGAATTGTCCGGTCTTTCAGGTGCAGGCGGTGATCTTGATATTCGTCAGGCGCATCATTTTGCCGGAACAACCCTGTGTGATGGAATAGGCCTTGGCACAGTGGTTTTGCATGAGCAGCGTGTGGTGGTAACGGACCTCATTGCGGAAGACGTTGATACGGAACTCCGACGCCTTGATGCATCTATCGCAAGCCTACGACTATCGGTAGACGATATGTTGGCGCGCGGCGATATGGCGACCGGTGGCGCGCACCGTGATGTGCTTGAAGCCTATCGCATGTTTGCAAATGACCAGGGATGGGTGCGCCGCATTAAAGAAGCAGTGCAGTCCGGTTTGACCGCTGAAGCTGCTGTTGAGCGCGTGCAAAATCAGACCCGCGTGCGGATGAAACGGCAGGCAAATGATCCATATCTGTTGGATCGCTTGCATGACTTTGAAGATCTTGCCAATCGGCTGTTGCGTGTTCTTATGGGCAAGCCGCAAACAGATATGAACACAGAGCTGCCAGAAAATGCGGTTCTGGTAGCTCGGACAATGGGTGCAGCGGAATTGCTTGACTATGATCGCGGAAATTTGCGCGGTCTGGTTCTAGAAGAGGGCGCTCCGACAAGTCATGTGAGCATTGTCGCTCGTGCGTTAGGCCTGCCGAGTATCGGCCGCGCGCAAGACGTCGTTGCCCTTGCTGAAGCCGGGGACGACATAATAATAGATGGCGATGCAGGAGAGGTGCATCTGCGACCGTCTTCCGAGGTCGTTCAGGCCTATGGCGAAAAAGTCAAATTCCGTGCTAAGCGCATGGAGCGGTTTCGTGAAAACAGAAACCTGCCAAGCGTCAGCAAAGATGGCGTGCCGATTGAAGTGCTGATGAATGCGGGCCTTTTGGTAGATATGGATCATCTGGAAGAGGCTGGCGCTGTCGGTATCGGCCTGTTTCGGACAGAACTCCAGTTTATGGTGGCGTCATCCTTTCCAAAAATGGCGGAACAACAAGCGCTTTATGAGCAAGTCCTCGATCATGCGAACGGAAAGCCTGTAACATTCCGTTCCATCGATGTGGGTGGTGATAAAGTTCTGCCCTATCTGCGCATGGATGTTGAAGAAAATCCTGCCATGGGTTGGCGTGCCATTCGGTTGGGTTTGGACCGACCTGGTTTGATGCGCGCGCAATTGCGCGCTTTATTGCTCGCAGCTAAGGATCGCGAGCTGCGTTTGATGTTCCCGATGATCACGGAAGTACAAGAACTTCGCAAAGCGCGGACTGCTGTTGCGCGTGAGATTGAGCATGTGAAAAGCCACTATGATGTTGAACCGCCAAAGCTTCAACTTGGCGCCATGCTTGAAGTGCCGTCCTTGCTGTTTCAGCTGGAAGAGCTGTTTGATGTGGCTGATTTTGTTTCGGTTGGCAGTAATGACCTGTTGCAATTTATGACAGCGAGCGATCGTGGAAATACACGTGTTGCAGAGCGCTTTGACCCGCTGGGATATGCTTATATGCGGGCTTTGAAGCGCGCAACGATCGCTGCTAAAGATGCAGGTAAGACAATCTCACTGTGTGGCGATCTGGCTGGGCGACCATTGGAAGCCATGGCATTGATTGGCATCGGGTTTCGTCAAATCTCCATGTCGCCGGCGCAAATTGGTCCGGTTAAAGAAATGTTGCGCGCTCTGCCCGTTAAGGCGTTGGAAGATAAGTTCTCAAGCTGGTTAAACGGTGGTCTTGAAGGCAGGAATCTTCGCGGATTGCTGGAAGACTTTGCGAAAGCGCATCAGGTGCCGTATTAGGGGTGCAGTGAACGTCTTCGTTTCAGTCCCAACAGTTTAAGTGAATTCATGTCGTCTGTATCTCTACCCCAGGAAAAGCTTAACGCGCTTGTTAACCGCCTTAGTGTGGTTGAAGCAGAAATGGCTCACAATCCTGATTCGCAGACCTTTGTGGGCTTGTCGCAGGAATATGCAGAACTTGAGCCTGTTGTGGCTCAAATCAAGATCCTGAAATCGGCGGAAGACGAACTTTCTGATCTCAATGAAATGTTATCAGATCCCGAAACGGATTCTGATATGCGCGCGATGGCGGAAGACGAGCAGCGGGAGCTTGCAGAAAAGCTTGAGTTGCTGGCCCATGAAGTGCGCCTGCTGTTGTTGCCTAAAGATGCTGCCGATGAGAAGAACGCCATGCTCGAAATCAGGGCAGGAACTGGCGGCGATGAAGCTGCGTTGTTCGCTGGCACACTGTACCGTATGTATGAACGCTATGCGGCATTGCATGGCTGGAAAGTTGAATTGATTTCCGCAAGCGAAGGCGATGTCGGAGGCTTTAAAGAGGTTGTCGCCAAGGTTGCGGGCAAAGGGGTATTTGCCCGGCTGAAATTTGAGTCTGGTGTGCATCGTGTTCAACGAGTTCCGGAAACAGAATCTGGTGGACGCATTCATACATCTGCTGCAACAGTTGCTGTGCTGCCTGAAGCTCAGGAAGTTGATATTGAAATCCGTAATGAGGACCTAAGAATCGATACCATGCGTGCATCTGGCGCCGGTGGACAGCACGTCAACACAACCGATTCAGCCGTTCGCATCACTCATATTCCAACGGGCGTTGTGGTGGTTCAAGCTGAAAAATCGCAGCACCAGAACCGGGCGCGTGGCATGGAAGTTCTACGTGCCCGACTTTATGATATGGAACGCCAGAAACTGGCCGAAGAACGTGCTGAAAGTCGCAAGGGGCAAGTCGGCTCGGGAGACCGTTCTGAGCGCATCCGTACTTATAACTTCCCGCAAGGGCGGGTGACTGATCATAGAATCAATCTGACTTTGTACAAGCTGGACAAAGTGATCGTTGGCGAAGCGCTTGATGAGTTAATCAGCGCCCTGATCACCGAAGACCAGGCAGAATTGTTAGCCAGTCTTGGAGACGAAAATTAACGCCTTCAATCTATCGGTTCCACCCTTAATTGCCGCCGGGGACAGCGTGAGTATTGCCCGGACAAAGATGCAAACGCTCATCTCTGTCGGTTTGGGAAATATTGATGTTGTTGCCGATCCTGTTTTTGACGCACGCCTGTTGCTCATGTCTGCGCTTCCCATATCTCAAAACGATTTGATTTCGGAACCTGGCCGACAATTGACAGAGCAGGAGGCTCGAAGAGTTACGACGATTACGATGGAACGGGCGTCAGGGGTTCCTGTTGCACGCCTTGTTGGGGAGGCTGAGTTTTGGAGTCTGCCGTTTTACCTGTCGGATGAGACGTTGATTCCACGTCCAGATAGCGAAAGGGTGGTGGAAGCAGCACTGGATAATCTTGCAGAGGGGCCGTTGTCAGTTCTGGACATTGGTACGGGTACCGGCTGTCTGGCCTTGTCAATTCTATCAGAACGAAAGAGTGCGAGCTGTACAGGTGTGGATATAAGCGCAGGCGCTTTGGCTGTGGCGCAACGCAATGCAGTGCGCTTGGACTTGACGAACCGATTTTTCCCCCTGCATAGCGATTTATTCGCAAAAATTCCGCTTGGTTCAAAGTTTAACCTGATTGTCTCAAATCCGCCCTATATTGCCAGTGACATTATTCCAACTCTTGGATTTGAAGTCCGGGTGCACGACCCCCATTTGGCGCTTGATGGCGGGATGGATGGTCTGGATATATATCGGAAAATCATACAGCAGGCGGACCAATATCTTGCGGTTGATGGTGTGTTAATTCTCGAAATAGGATTTGATCAGGGTGTTTCTGTCGCTGAGCTACTGACAGATGCTGGCTATGAATCTGAATTGTTATTTGACCTTGGCAACCAACCTAGGGTGTTGGTCGGCCATAAAATTTCGGCAAACGCCTGAAAAATTCATTTTAAAGCGAGTTTTCTTAGGAAAAGTCTTGAAAATTACAAAAATCAATGGCTATGTCTTACATGTTAAGAGGCGAACAATGTTTGGTCGCCCAAAGAACAATTCAGACGACAGTCTTTGGTTTTTCTGTGGCTCAAGTGGTTGGGGTTAGGAAGAAACTGTGCCGATCTTGCTTCTGGCAAGATTGTGCGAGGCGGGTTCTCGAAGCATTTCTGTTTCATTACGTACCCTTCCCCTGCACTGCACTGGAAACATTGATGTCTGATTTGAGGCAGGAACAAAGCCTATTTGAACCTCAATGGATCGATTGCTGATTATACATCATGCATGTCGCCAACCCCGTTACACTTGGTAACGTTTGGCAGAAGTTCGATCTGATGAATTTGGCTGTGTAATTTCGCATTGTCGTTATGGCGGCGAAGTAATTGGAACACTTGGAGGTTAGCTCTGGAATGAATCGGGTTTCTAACAGAGACGCGTCTTCGCGGAACAATAACAACCGTCAGCGTAATCGTGGACGGGGTAACAACAACAATAATCGTCGTGGCCCTAATCCGCTACAGCGTAGCTACGAAAGTAACGGTCCGGACGTTAAAATCCGAGGCAATGCCATGCAGGTTTCAGAAAAATATCTGACACTGGCACGCGATGCGCAGGTGTCCGGTGATCGCGTTCTGGCTGAGAACTACATGCAGCACGCGGAGCACTACACGCGTATCATTGCCGCAGCTCAAGCTGCAAATCAGCAAACACAGCAGGCAGCTCAGCAAGCACAGGAGAACCAACCTCAACCTACCACGACAGCTGGTAGCGAACACGTCAACGGTTCTGGCCCGCAGCCAACAATAGAACAGCCAAAATCGGATGCTGCACAACCTGTTGCTGTGCAAGAGGAAAAAGGCGCGAAAGAACCTGTTGTGGCAAGCGCGTTTGAGCATAGTGGGGCCCCTGATGCGGCCGAGACCGAAACGCAAGATGCCGTGCCGGCAAAGCCTAAACGGGCCCGGCGTCCCAAAGCTGATGCAAAGCCGACAATTGCCGCTGAGGCTGACGCTGAGGCAAATGCCACAAGCGAAAAACCTGCGCGTAAGCCGCGCGCAAGGCGCCCTAAACCCGCGGCTGTGGACACAGACGCAGCGCCGCAACCTGATGCCGCTGAATAGTGGTTTTTCATTTCTGATTGCCGACTGAATATGAACGCGCCGAGTTGTTTTGGCGCGTTTTTTGTTTGAGAGAATTACATCCTCCTCTTTCGCGGCAAATTTAGCTTCTTATATATACAGAGCGATCAGGCAAATCCTGTCGTGCGGACGCTGCCTGGCGGGTCCGTCTCTTTGTAAGCTATCGTTGTATGCCTTTTGGGTGCAGCGCTATTGCGGAGTTTGTTATGAATATTGATAGTTATTCCGACCGCCTGCGCGGTTTCATTCAGTCTGCCCAAGGCAACGCTATGGCAGCAGACCATCAACAGTTTTCTCCCGAACACCTTCTAAAAGTTCTTCTGGACGATGCAGAGGGCCTTGCAGCAAGCCTCATCCAGTCAGCTGGCGGAGATATCACGCGTGTGCGCATTGCGAATGATGCGGCGTTGGCGGCGTTACCAAAGGTGACCGGAGGGTCTGGTCAGCTTTACATTGCACCGGCGTTGGCGAAAGTTTTCAAACAGGGTGAGGACAGCGCGCAGAAAGCTGGTGATTCTTTTGTTACTGTTGAACGTGTTCTGCAAGCATTGGCAATGGTGAAGGCGGCGAGCACATCGAAAAGCCTGTCTGATGGCTCCGTGTCTGCACAGGCCTTGTCGCAAGCGATTGATGCTCTGCGTCAGGGACGCACGGCGGATTCTGCCAATTCGGAAGGTAACTTTGATGCGCTTAAGAAGTACGCGCGAGATTTAACTTCAGATGCCCGTGAGGGGCGTCTTGATCCAGTTATTGGCCGCGATGATGAAATTCGCCGTGCCATTCAGGTGTTGTCGCGCCGTACAAAAAATAACCCTGTGCTCATCGGTGAGCCAGGTGTGGGTAAAACTGCGATCGCAGAGGGTCTTGCCCTGCGGATTGTCAATGGTGACGTGCCTGAATCTCTCAAGGATAAGGCATTGCTGTCTCTGGATATGGGTGCGCTGATCGCAGGCGCAAAATATCGCGGTGAATTTGAAGAGCGCTTGAAATCTGTTCTAAACGAAGTGGAACACGCGGCGGGCAAGATTATCCTGTTCATTGATGAAATGCATACGCTGGTCGGCGCTGGCAAGTCCGATGGCGCGATGGATGCCTCAAATTTGTTGAAACCAGCTCTGGCTCGCGGAGAGCTGCACTGTGTTGGCGCAACAACTTTGAATGAGTATCGCAAACATGTCGAAAAAGACGCCGCTCTTGCGCGTCGCTTTCAGCCTGTAACTGTCGGCGAGCCAACTGTTGAGGACACGATTTCCATTCTTCGCGGGCTCAAGGAAAAGTATGAACTGCACCACGGCGTTCGCATTTCAGATTCTGCATTGGTGTCAGCCGCAAATCTCTCCAATCGCTACATCACAGATCGGTTTCTGCCCGACAAGGCCATCGACCTCATGGATGAAGCATCTGCTCGCTTACGCATGCAGGTGGACAGTAAACCGGAAGCTCTTGATGAGTTAGACCGGCGAATCATACAGATGAAAATTGAACGTGAAGCTCTTTTGAAGGAAACCGATGATGCTTCCAAAGATCGTCTTCAGAAATTGGAGAAAGACCTCTCCAATCTGGAAGAGGAATCATCAACGCTGTCCAGCAAATGGAATGCTGAAAAAGACAAGCTGTCATCTTCCCAGAAACTGAAAGAGGAACTGGACGAGGCGCGCTCAGCACTTGAACGTGCCCAGCGTGAAGGAAATCTGGCAAAGGCTGGTGAACTTGCCTACGGGGTTATCCCAGATTTGGAAAAGGATTTGGCAGATCAGGAAGATAACACAAACTCCAGCCAGGAAGGCTTTCTGGAAGAAGCTGTGACGCCCAACCATATTGCGCATGTGGTATCACGCTGGACAGGTATTCCTCTTGAGAAAATGCTCGGAAGTGAGCGTGAAAAACTACTTTCAATGGAGGATGACCTTGCAGGCCGTGTTGTAGGGCAGGGCCGTGCTGTCAAATCTGTTTCAACGGCTGTGCGGCGTGCACGTGCTGGCTTGCAAGATCCAAACCGCCCGCTCGGATCATTTATGTTCCTCGGCCCCACTGGCGTGGGCAAAACAGAACTGACCAAGGCGTTGGCAGAGTTTTTGTTCGATGATGAAACGGCCATGACTCGATTGGATATGTCGGAATATATGGAGAAACACTCTGTTGCCCGTCTTATCGGCGCGCCTCCAGGTTACGTCGGCTATGATGAAGGTGGAGCTCTAACGGAGAGTCTGCGCCGCAGGCCGTATCAGGTGGTATTGTTCGATGAAGTTGAGAAAGCGCACCCTGATGTGTTCAATGTTTTGCTTCAAGTACTTGATGATGGTCGTTTGACGGACAGTCAGGGACGTACTGTTGATTTCCGTAATGCAATCATCATCATGACGTCGAACCTAGGTTCCGAATTCCTGTTGGCAGATTCTGGCGAAGCAATATCTTCTGAAACGGAAGAACTCGTCATGACTGCGGTTCGAAGCCATTTCCGGCCTGAATTTTTGAACAGGATCGATGATATCGTTCTGTTTGACCGACTACGCCAACAGGATATGGGGTCAATTGTTGATATTCAAATGCAGCGCCTCGACGCTTTGTTGAAAGATCGAAAGATTGAGCTGCATCTCGATAAGACAGCAATTAATTGGCTTGCAGACAAAGGGTTTGAACCGGCTTATGGCGCGCGACCATTAAAACGGGTCATTCAAAAATACCTGCAGGACCCATTATCCGAAAAAATACTGTCCGGTGAAGTTGTGGACGGGACAAAGGTGAATGTATCCGGTGTTGCAGATCGACTGTTGCTGACCGTAGCATCGCTACACTAGCAGAACGCGAAGAAAAGCCCCGCATTAAGCGGGGTTTTTCATGTCTATATATCAAATTTTAGTTTCTCGCCGCAGCCACTTTGGCTTCTTCATCAAGCGCTATGAGCGATGTGATGCGCTGCCGTTCCTCATGGAATTTTGCCAACATTTCACCTTTGAGAACACGGCCTCTTGGCAGTTTAATTTTCATTGGGTTCACATGGCGCTTGTTAACCAGAACCTCATAGTGCAAATGTGGCCCGGTGGAAAACCCGGTTGAACCCACATAGCCGATCAATTGGCCCTGCCGGACACGGGTACCAGCTTTAATTCCAGACGCGAATTTCGTCATATGAGAATAGGTTGTCTCATATCTGTTGGCATGTTTGATGCGTACGTGACGACCGTAGCCACCATTCCACTTTGCCATGCTAACGGTTCCGTCGCCCGCTGCATAAATTGGCGTCCCGCGGCCCGTGGACCAGTCAACACCGGTATGCATTTTATATACACCGGTGATCGGGTGCTTTCGCATACCAAAGGGAGATCTAAAGACGCCTTTTGCAACAGGCTTGCGCATCAGGAATTTTTTCGCACTGCGGCCTGAGTCATCATAATAATCTACGAAGCCATCATCCGGCGTGCGGAAACGATAAAACTGCTTCGTATTTCCTGCCAGGGTCACTTCCGCGAACAGAACGTGGCCGGCTTCCTTGCTGTCTTCTTCAGGAACAGAATGCAGTACGGCGATGGAATCACTTGGCGTAATTCTTTTTTGAAAATCCAGATCATAGGTAAAGATACGAATGACGTCAGCAACGAGGTCTTGCGGCATTTGCAGCGACATACCGGTTTCGTAGATACTGTTATACAGTGTTGGTAGTTGGCCCGGAATTGGCCTTGCCGCAGTATCGCTTCCAAGATTTGCTTCTAGGTAAGGTTCAGCGGCACCAACAAACAAACCACCATCATTCAAGGCAACACTGCCTCGGTGCTTGCGACCCTCATAGACGCTTACTCTTACAGGCCGGACGCGCTCACTGCCATCTTCTGCTGTCGCGACAGCAATTCGAATTTTCTGACCTGTTTTGATCTGTGTGATGCCGTGAGCTGAAATCAACGCATCTATCGCGCTGGCCACTTCGACATCGGTGGCTTCGTGTTTCAACAGCAGTTTTTCCAGCGTGTCGCCTTCAGCGACATCTTCAATACGTTCTTCATATGAAAAGCCGTCGGCGGTATCGTCGTATTTTTCGATAAATGACACGTTTTCGGGAACGATCGTGATCGCAAACGGATCTGCCAGTTCTGTGTTTGCCAATTCACCGGGCAAGGTTTCTACGTTGGGAAGGTTAATTCCGTCTGGCCCGGTCTGGGCAACCGCCGTTAAGCTTGCATCTTCCCCATTCAAAAAGCGGCCGATCTCATTAATGTCATCAAGAGCGTCCGCTTCTGCTAATTGAACGGACATATCAACCGCGCCCATTGCTAACGGGAAAGCACGCACCTGAATCGAAATCTCGCCATCCACCTTTGCTGTTGTGATCGTTGGGAGTGCTTCCTGGCGGGCGTCTTGCTGATCTTCTGTATAGACTGCTCGCGGATTAAAGGCAGGTATTTCTTTTGTAAGCTCGCTTGTCTCCAATGCCAATGGCGCCTTAATATGCACAAATGGCTTCACGCGGATGAAGTCTCGATTGCCTTCTCGGTTGACAGTAGAAACTTGAATAATGCGGCGGGCAGGCTTTTCTTTGACGACGGGACGAAACCTGTTTCCTTTGCCATTGCCACCCAAGCCTTTGCTCGCTTGAGGAATACTTTTGCCACTTTGTATTAAGGAGCCTGATAGCGCACTTGTGGGTTGCGCGCTTTCGTGCCGCGCGTCAATCGCCGCAAACAATGCACCACCCATTAGAACAACCGATGTGATTCCTGTCAGAACGGTACCTGCAAACCAACGTATATTGACGTGGCGTCTGTCTGGCACACGCAATCGCGTGTCACTCGTCATCAAAGGTGCATCAGTTCCCACATCCACGGTAACACGAAGTTGCTGCTCGCGCTTGCGGCGAAAATCTGAGGAATTTGGTGACATATAGGTACTTATACAAAGAGTTGGGTGTTGTGGTGCCTTTAGACCATGATCATGCTGGAGCTGCAAGCGCAGGACTAAATGCTCGCTGGTTAGAGGCAATAATTAAGGCACGGTTATGGCATTATGCTGGCCCGCAATTATTGTCATTTGAAACCGCCGCTTGGAAAGCGTGTATGGTTTTGGGAAAATTCTCGATAAATCGGACAAAGAATTGCGTTTTCTATCATGTGTATAACTTTATTCGAGCGCCATAAGTGACTCAAACCTGAGGCTTTCTGCCGTGTTGTGCAATGCAAAATATAAATTTTTCCAAATAGTCAAAAAAGAGTCGTGAAGAGCCTGAAATCTTTATTGACAGCTTATATTGGTTTCCCTATAACGCGCTTCATCGAGAGCGGATGAGCTGCTGGCGACGGGGTCTTGTGCCTTGTAGTTCAGTAATTTAGCGTTTTTGATGGCCCTGAAAGTTAAGCGTTTTGTGCTTACCATG